>CAVPLT010000001.1:0-1247702 GCA_963706325.1 uncultured Nitrospiraceae bacterium
CGCGTTGCTCGTCGTCGCCGCATCGACCGCATGCAGCTTTGCCGCCGATCCGCGCTATCCGGACTGGCCCTGCGTCCAGGCCAAGGTGCCGGAAATCTCGCTGGCCGCGGTGTGGGCCGGTCCACCGCTCGACGACATCAAGGACAAATGGAAGGACGACGCCAAGGTCAGCGCGCTGGTGCCGAAGCTGGCCGCACGACGGACGACGCTGGAAGACGCCCAGCAGTTGATCACGGAATTCCTCGCGGGGCCCGCGGCCGACAAAGCCACGGCAGGCAAGCTGCTGTTCGCCGGCCTGTTCGACAGCCTCAACGCGCAGCGGTCGTCGGTCCTGAACGGATTGGAACGGATCACCCGCAAACAGCGCGAGGCCGCGGACAAGATCCGGGCCGATGTATTCGCATTGCAGGCCCTGCAAGGGACGTCCCCGCCGGATCAGCCAAAGATCGACGAACTCGGCAATCAGATGATCTGGCAAACTCGGATCTTTGAGGACCGGCAGCGCGTGGTCAAGTTCGTCTGCGAGGTGCCCACCGCGATCGACCAGCGGCTGTTCGCGCTCGGCCGCATGATCCAGCAGGAAATTGAGTAGCGAATTCAGAGCCATGCGATCCTTCGGCATGGGGTTGTTTTCGCAATTTTTCGTCCAGGCCCGTTATCTGCCCCCTTCCTCATCTGTTCGGACTCCGGCTGCGATTCCGCGACCGGCAAATTGGCGCGCTCCCAACCTTCGGTCCCGTCCGGGTACCAGGCCACATTGGGATAGCCGTAGGACAGGACGCGTTTCGCGGCGTTCCAGGACATCCAGCAATTTTCCTGACAGTAGATCACGAGCAGCGCGGCCTTGTTGCCGCCGGAAGCCCGCTCGAGCCCACGCTGCAGATAGGCCTCGGTGGCCTCGGCGAGTTTGCCGTAACCCGTATCCGGCAACCAGATGCTGCCGGGAATATTGAGCCGCGGCTTGTCGCGCCAGAGCGTGCCGGCGGGAAGGTTTGGCGGCTTCGGCGCGCGCGGCAGCACGTCGATGAAAACACCCGTGCCTGCGCGCCAGATCGCTTCGGCCTCTGCGGTGCCGACGACGCGCGCACCGGCAAGCGTCGCATGTTGGCATACCGTGTGCCCACTCGTGTGAGCATGCCAGGGGCAACCAATGCGTCGAAGACAATCCCGCGCGCTTCGCGGGTGAAGCCCTAGCCGTTTGGTCAAAGCGACGGCATCAAGCGATTTTCTGGCGAGCTCTGTAAACAGGCCGAGTTCGACGGCGCTGAGCAAAGTTTTCGATCCCCAAAATCCCAGGCCCAACTGCAAAATCCCCTCAGGAGTTCGTGAACGAGAAGCCATCCAGAGTCCTTTCCAAATAGGAGGAAAAATTCGACAAGAGGCTATGTCGGGCGGGTCCTCTTGTCAATAGATCACTTTTGCCGCCGTCATACCGTCGTTGCGATGATAGCTGCCTCTTTACCGGGGATTCGCCTAGTTACAGAACAGGGGCCATGCTGACTTAATATCCCAATATACGGGTGACTGTGAGTGAGCACATGCACAAGGTGTTACAGGCTTATTTCTCATTGTGGTGTTGGAGGCTGCTCCACCACCTATGAGCCGCATCTCATTCTTCCTCCCACAGAATTCAATCGCTCTATTGACGCGGTCGTGGAAGTGCACCCCTTTGTTGCATCCGACGACCTGCTCTCCGGGCACACGAGTTACGGCGTAGTCGCGGATGACTATGTCAACCAAACACCTTCCAAGCTCACTCAGGTCCTCACGGAGCAAGTGATTGCAGAGCTATCGGCGCATCGCGTGTTCCGCAAGGTCACCACCTATGACCAGGACCCCGACCTCATTTTGACTGGCCGCATCGAACGGTTCTTCGAGCACGATCGTCGAAAGCTCTGGACGCTCGTGCCCTATTATTCCGATAAGCTGGCCAATTTGTTCCGCGTGAATACGTATACCACCAGCGGAGAGATCCGTCTCGTGATGACATTGCTCAAGCCCAATGGTGAAGTTGTGGGATCGTACATAGGCCATTCTAAATTTAACGAAGACTACACCCCCACGAGTGACGTGCGTCCCGGCGACCGTCTCAATCGCGCGTTGGGACAGGCCCTCGCCCAAATCCGTGACGGAATGTTTTCGGACCAGGCCCTGCCAAAAACTCGTCAGCTTTCGCCGCCTCTTGCCAGTCAGTAGACATCCAGGCAGATCTCAAGGATCGTCGAGAACGTCTGGCCAACAACAGGTGCCACCCTGATCAATTATTACTCCGACAGCGGGCCAGTGTCAGATTGAGAAGTGATCTTACGAGGGGCGGGCGAGGTTCGATTTCCTGCGAGCGCTCGAACAAAAAAGCTAACTACGAAGGACCGCGGTATGAGAGATCACAACCGGGAGTTTGCAGCTCTCTCCCGACATCCAGTATTCACCCAAATCGAAACACAGAACGGAGCCTGCGCAATGCATCATGCGGGGAGTCCATTGATCGGCTTGCGTCTGAATAGGGCAAAGGTGCAGGCCAGGGTGAGAAGAGATCCGACGAAGGCAGCCGCCATGTCTTTCTGCGCATCCCACTCATCCCCCTGAGTACCGAGATACATACTTCCTAATTCAGGGCTGACGATCATGGCGACGATTGCTTCGATCACTTCAAAAAATCCGCTTTGAGCCAGGATGCCGCTGGCCGGCAAATAGTATGACCACAGACCCTTCACACCGGCGAGCCGTACGAGCAGTTCGCGAAACGGATACACCAACAACAGTCCGTAGGCGAAATGCGCAATTCGATCGAAGGGATTGCGACTCAAGTCCAGGGTCTCTTTCAGCCAATGCCCTACAGGCACTTCCGCATAGGTGTAGTGGGCGCCGATCGTGTGGAAGATCAGGAAGAGGCCGATGAGGCAATAGGAGGTCAAAGAGAACGCGAACCGTCGATGAGTGACAACCAGGACGGTCACGAACGCGACCGTCAGGAGATTCTCGAGGAACCAATCTCGGCGGTCTACTGGGTCAATGGCAAGCCATACCCAGAACACCACATACGAGACCAGCAGCCTCCTTAAGATCCGGAGGTCGTCCCCGCCTCCGTTGTTCTGAGCTCTTTCTCCTGCAACCATAAGCTACAGACTATTCAGAAAGGGCGGCTTCGGATTCCAGCATCGAGTCGGCGCCTCGCAGCGCGCGCACCACCAGGAGCAGCGTCATACAGATTAACGCGCCATACAAGGCGGCGGCCATATCTTTTTGAGCGTCCCACATATCTCCTTGCGAACCCAAATAGGCAATGCCCAGTTCAGGATGGACGGCGCGCGCGACCCACGATTCGATAATTTCCCACAGTCCACTCAACCCCAGCACAGTCATAACGGGGAGGTAATACAGTACCCAGCCCTCGACACGCGCGCTGATCCGAAACAGCTCTTCCATGGGATACGCCAATAAGAAGCCGAAACTGAAATGTACGATCCGGTCGAAGTGATTGCGTCCGAGATGCAGCGCCTGGTCCATCCACAAGCCCATCGGCACTTCAGCGTACGTATAATGAACGCCGATGGTGTGTAGCGTCAGGAAAGCGGTAATCAGCGCATACGAGACGTGGGACAATGGAAGGAATCGATGCGTGACGACCAACAGGACCACGAAGACGGCCGGAAGAATACTCGCGATCAACCAAAATTGAGGATCGACAGGAGCTTGAGCCATCCAGACCGACACCACCACGTACCACAACAGCAAACCGATCGAAGCAATCTTGTTGCGACCCACCGTCAGTTCTCCTTGTGGATGGTGGCAAAGAAAGGAGCCCTCTGGCTAGAACGTCAGAAGGCCGACCATAATACTTTACTGGATGGCAGTCTCTCCTGCAACCGCCGCTCCAACTGGCCGCGACGCGCAACCCGTTCCAGGGTCGCTTACTTGTCCGCGGCTATGAGTAGAAAGAGAGCATGTCAGGGCCGGGCGGAACCACCATCACACACAGCGGCAACACTTGGCGAAGATCCTATTCCCTTGAATCCAGCCGAGTAAATCGTGGGTAACCTCGCAGCCTCCGAAAGACTGATAAACACGACGCCCTCATTTTTTGCGAGTTTGAGCAGCATCTTCAGCTTATGCAAAAAGAGATGCTCGTCGGCTACGGTGCGAATAAATGGGCCGCACCCTGCCATGAGAGCAGATGAATGGAATACGAGATTCAGAACCTCATAGCCTTGCATCCTCATTCGCCGCACGAGTTGAATCATGCGAGCGGGAGTTTCCATTTCCGGAGACAGCCACACCTTTCGAAGCACGTGGAATTTTGAGAGAAGACCGCCGAGCTTGAGCCGGCGCAAGGAGCCCTTTCCAAGTCTTTGCGCTATTTTTTCGCAGGCTTGAAACTCGCCATGGAGATAGCCAATGGTGACCGGTATCTCTGCAAGAGCGTTTTTCCGGTGATGGTCAGCGGAAGACTCCTGCATAACCAGATAAGGCTGCGGGGAGACATAAGAAAAATCCGGGCCGCACTTGTGGGTCCACGACGTGTACGGTGTGACGGACGTATCGATACGATACCTGAGCCGCACGAGGTGCCGCGCTACTTCCGCATCGATTCCCCAACGTCCGCACCGGAACGCGATGGGACGTATGTCGAACGTATGCTGAATAGCTTCGTGCAAACAGTGCAACTTTTCGAACTGCAGGGTCGTCGGTAGGTTGCAGAGCATGCTGTTGTACCTATTCAGACATTCCTCATAGGGCGGAGTATTCCAAGGGTGGCAATGGGTTCCAATCTCACATCGACCGGCATCGACAATTTCACGCAAGATTCCGGCCGCATGCGGATCAGTCACAACCGGATAGGTGAGAAGATAGGTCGGGGTAACGGCAAATTCGTCGAACACGTTTTGCAGAGTGCGCAAGCGCCGTACATTGTGAACCGTCGCCTCGCGCGGCGCTAAGATTCCCCATTGATCTTCTTCTACGTCAACCGTGACAACCAGTTTCACAAGCCCCCTTCACGAGGACACCTCGTTCCGAACGACTCTTCAACTACCTGAGCAGCAGCTTGATTAACTGTGTGGCGCCTTCTAACAGCTTGAGCGCTGCCGCGCGAGCATGCCGATTGTAATAGCGCACCGTCAGCAGCCTTCGACGGCTGGAGGACCACTCAAGTTTGTACGGTTGCGCGCCTTGTAAGAGATCGACCATCCGCGCCCCGTCATGGATTGCCTGCTCAATGCGGTGGTGCAACAGCAGCGAGCCCGGGCTGGCCTTCGGAACGGCCATCGGATCGAATCCGGGCAGATAGAAGTAATAGACACCATCATACACAAACCCATAGATCGCCGCGATCGGTTGTCCATCCAGACGTAACAGATCGATATTGACCCGGCCCCGATCGCACAGAACCTGGACCATCTCTTTGTGAAATCGCTCGGAGCGCGCATTTGCAAACACGCCTCCCGTCAAGGCAGTGCTCCATCTGCGTTGATGCAAGGTGATCAGCGATTCCAGGGCCTTGTCAACATCGGGAACACTGATGACGCTGGAGAATTCCACCCGTCCGGCCCTTTGGAGACGCTTCATTTTTCGTTGCAACGTATACCGCCTACTCCGTCCGAGGCCCGCTCGATAGGTCTCGATCTTTTTCGGCAGCTGAATCACTGGGCAACAGGTCGTGCCGAGTACCTCCCCCACTTTACCCGTCTCGTCACACAATTCGTTCCACAGGTCAAAAGTGGAGGACTCAGCAGGCAGGTCAGCAAACGTGAGAATATCCCATTCCCTCCGTGCCTCCTCAAACAAGTAATGGTACAGCGTCTGAAGCACCCCACGTTTGTGCGTCTCGTCCGCAATGACATCGAGATATGACGAACAGACGGTTTCGCTGCCCAGGAAACGCAATTCACGGTAAGAGATGAGCCCTTGTGCCCTTGTCGCACGGAGGTAGAGCGGTACGATGCCGACGAGACGTCCCTGGCCATTGAGCATCAAAAGGATTCTGAGCCGATTGTCCTGCAGAAAATGTTTCGCCCAGCAGTACAACCACTCCCATGTCAGAAACATGCCGTGCCCTGGCACAGTGCTCAGCAGCTGCTCCCAGGGCTCGGCCAACCCTTTGAATTCTTCCAGCGACGTCACGACACGACTGGCGAGTGGAGTTCGCTTCGTCACGGCAAATACTCCTGCAAAAGTGGAAACAAGACGCCCGCAAAATCTTCTTCCGCTCTCCAGGCCTCTTCGCTTCCACCTGATCGGGGCTCTGCAAACACCAGCACGAGCGCCCCGTCAGTGCGTCCGTGCAACAAGGCTTGTTGTATCGTCGCCATTTTGGCTTCAGCACGGTCCGCATAGCTCGCCCCGTTGATGTGATACCAAAACAAAGCCGGCAGGGGAGGTCGACCCTCGTCAAAGACGGTGCGATTCGTCCGTACCGACCTTTCCCCGATCGACAAAGCCGTGACGGTGGCTTGGTCATGGAGCGGAGCCGTCTGCAAACCCACAAGCTCTTTCCCTTGGCGCTGCGTTTTCGTGTAGGCGACGTACAGGTGCATGCGCTGACCGTCGGCCCTTCGATAGGTCCGCACCAGTGACTCGTCAACCTCCTGTAAGCCGATAGGTGAGGTCTCACTGGGACTGTGGTCGACAATCCAATCGCCGATGACGGCAGGGAACGTCGCCAGTTCACGTTTAAGCACTCCCAGTCCTCGATCGACCGAGTACAGAATCAGCGTCGCTGTGGCAAGGATTACGCATGCGACGCTCCACGCGCGGTTCCATGCTCGATGGGACAGGATGATGGGGTGAGATGCTGTCGGGTCGTGAGGCACGACCGGCACCGGAACCGTTCGCTCCAATCTGTTCAATAGCCAGGTCCCTACGAACAAAAACCCGAACGCGACCCAATCGACAAACAATCCCTGCAGAATGTGGTACGGCCCGTGAAGGCTCGTCCCTCCCGATTGAGCGTAAACTCCCATGACGGTCAGGCGAACCCAATTGGCCACGATCGCAATCATGACCGACGACAACACCAAGGTGATCCGACTCCACCAAGTCCGCAGCGCGAGACTGGCCAGCGGTAGCCCGATGGCCAGAACAGCAATCAGCAATCCGGCCCCACTACATTCCCGCGCCACTTCCAGCGTGACCGTGGGCAGGATGATGTACAGCCGGTTCTCCAAAAGTACAGGGATGCCGAGCGCTTGCAACATCGCCACGGACATGTTCGCGCTGAGGAGTTGAAACGGCCACTCCAAAGGCTGGGTCAGGACGTCGAGCACAGGCGTCATAAAAAGAAGATAGCCCAGCGGAAAAGCCAACGCCCTCAGGTAGGCAAACCCGCAGAGGAGGAGGACGAGCCCTGCAAGGACTAGTATCAAGGCCAGGCTTCCGCTAGTGATAATGCCTGCGACTTCGCTTGCCAGCAACAACACTGTCGCTGTTACGAGCCATAGTGATCCCGCCCAAAGTGCAGGCGTAAGTGGTCTAACCCGCAGCGTAGGCCACTGAAGCCAAGCGAGATAGAGACTGATCAGAGGGACGAGAAATCCATGCGAAAAGCCGTACCGGTTCCACCACAAACTTACGAGGTCGCCCATAACGGGCGCACCGAGGAGGAAGAACAGCAGGCCGAGTCCGACAGCTTGCATCAGAACAGCATAATTGCGAGCCCGACGCCTCATCGCGCCGAGAAACAAGCGCCATGCGCTCGAGCCTGTTACCGGGTCCGAAGGGGTGGTCAGGGAGTTATCCACGCGCGAGCCTCTATGACGATCCGTCTCGAACGATACACGCGCTATTCTTCGATCTTATTCGCCGCCAACATCCGCGCCGCACGATCCGCATCGGGAAAAGGACCTGGGAGCGAGAGCGCGGCCTTCAGCTCGGACAGCGCTTCCTCCTGCTTTCCTATCCGGGCAAGCGCCACTGCATAGTGATAGCGGACCACCGGATGCTGAGGGAGCGCCGCGGAAGCTTCTGCCAGAAAGGGGTAGGCCTTGTCGAACCGACCCTGCTTGTAATAGATCCATCCGACGGTGTCTTTGATCGCGGGATTCGAGGGAGCCAAGTTCAAGGCGTCTGTCGCGTACCCCAGCGCATCGTCCAGTTCCCGTCGTTCGCTGAGGCTGGCCGCAAGATTATTGGCCGCGACGACATTCTTCGGGTTCAACTGAAACGCCCGGCGGTAATGCGCGTCAGCGGCCTCCGACTTTCCCTGCCCGGCCAACAGTGTGCCCAACGCCGTATGGACCCCGGAGTGTGTCTCTTCCTTGTCGAGAGCGGTCTGGAACGAAGATTGTGCCGCAGACAGCTTGTTCTCCAACACATACAACTGCCCAAGCTCATAATGCGCCCGTGCAAGATTCGGCGCGAGGGCAAGGGCTTTACGGAACGCCTTCTCCGCTTGTTCCGTCCTGTGTTGCGCGACATACAGTCGGCCCGCAAGTCTCCACAGATTCGGATCGCGCGGGCCTTTGTTCAGATACTCGCCGATCACGCGATCCGCCTGTTGGGCCTGCTTCGATTCCACGAGCGCCACCAGGTAGTCATAGAGAATAACCAGATCATCCGGCGCACGAGCGAGAGCCTGCGAGAACAGTTTCGCGACCTCAGCCGGCTGCCCCTGCATCTTCCGAAGAGCGGCCATCCTCACATAGCCGAGCGGATTATCAGGAAGCTGCCGGATGATAGCGCGATAGGCATCCTCGGCCTTGGCCCAGTTCCTTCCAAGGATCAAGGCGTCGCCGTAGACGACTGCGGCTTCAAGGCTGGAGGGGTTCAACTGCAAGGCCCGCCAGGCCTCCCGTTCCCCTTCAGCCGGCTTGTCTTGAGCGAGAAACAACCGTGCCAACGCGAGGTGTGCAGGCTGATTAGCGGAATCCAGCCTCGTCGCCTCCCGGAGTGCGTCTTGCGCTGGCCCAACACGGCCCTGCGCCAAACGGACCAACCCCAGATGGAGATGGGCCCCGGTCATGGTCGGCGCCCGTCTAATGGCTTCTTCGAACAGACTCGCCGCTTCGAGCAGATTACTTTCCGCAAGGGCGATCCGTCCCTTGAGATAGAGCCCTACGGGGTCATGCTCATCGGCCTCAAGGATGGCGGCCACGAGGGGTTTGACCTCTGCCGCCTGACCAGCCATCAACTTTAACTCGGCAACGGCTTTCCGCGCCTTGGAAGAATTCGTTCCGGCGATGAGAACCGCGAGCTCGCCCTCAGCCTCCCTCTGCCGACCCAGCGCGACATAGTGCTCGGCAAGCGCGAGGCGGATACGCTCCTGATCCGGGCTCAGTTCGACCGCCCTTTGAAACTGCGCCCGCCCTTCTTCAGGCATTCCCGCTGCAAACAGGAAATGCCCGAGCGCGACGCGCACCTCTATGGAATTCGGATCAGTCTTGAGGGCCCGCTCGTACCACTCCCTCGCATGTTTCTGATCTTGTTGAGCAAAGTAGATATGCCCGACGGCGAGAAGCGGGCGGACCATCGTTGGATCGAGTTCGGCCGCATGCTTCAGCAGCCCAATGGCCTCGGCGACCCTGCCTGCGCCAAGAGCGACGCCGGCACGGACAAGGTGACCACCGGGGTGCCGGGGATTGGCCGTCACCAGTTCCTCCGCCATCTTGCCGGCCTCCTCCGTTTGTCCGGCAGCCAGATAGAGATCGCCGAGCGACCATTTCGCATCAAAATGAGATGGATCGAGCTGCCTTACACGCGTGAGAGCAAGATAGGCAGTGGCCCCATCACCAGTCTGTAACGCCGCTTTGGCAAGCTTCCATTGAAGGGCAGGATTATCCGGAGTCGCTTGGGCCGCCGTCTTAAATTCGATCACCGCCTCGCGAAACTTTTCCTGCTGAACGTAGCCGTCGCCTCGACTCTCGTGCTTGGCCGCTCTATTTGTGGGCGCTTCGGAACAGGCCAGGACCACCACGGCAATCGGCAGAATGCAGCAGAACGCTATCCGCCTTCTTGCCACCCAAGCCATCAATTCACGCCTTTCCCGCAGGCCTCACTCCACAGCCTGGGCAGAAAAGATGATCGTGTCCGCCGTCATCCAACCGGGTAAGATCAACCGGCAGACTGTTGCGGCCGCTGTTTCCTGGCCCAGGTTACAATCCCAAGCAGCCCCGATCCGATCAGCAGTAAGGTCGCGGGCTCAGGCGCACCGTGCTGGAACTGAACGCATTGGGGAGCGAAGGGAAGGTACTTAGCGGCGCGAAGCCTGCATTGGTGAAACCCGTGAGCAGGCCAGAGGCCGTAAAGGTCGGACCGATACTAGATTGATAGCCGAGTAACGGACTGGTGGAGCCAGGTGAGACGTTAAACGCCCAGTAAGGATGAGACAGGTTACCGGAGAATGGAGGATTTGAGCCGACGCTATTTGTGCCCGACACCGTACGCGCGGCTATCCCAAGAGTATCGGCGCCTTGGAGATTGTTCCCCTTCGCATTCACCACGGACCCGCCACTGAGAAAATCCAACCGAAAATTTTCCGACGCGAAAGATCCGACGGTAGTGGCGGACACCGTCTGCGAATGCCTCCCTTCCGGTTCGAGAGCCCCCCACGTTGTGCTAACAGAAGAAGACAAGGGATTGGCGACTTGGTACAGGTAGGTGTACTTGCTCGCATCGAATCCGGAATTGCCCTGTGCCGGAACATAGGCTCCCGATAACACACCGGCGAACGAGTCAAATGGAGAGAGACCGTTATAATTCACAATCGCGAATCCTGAAAGATCGGCGTAACCGGTAAACCCCGGAAGGGGCACTGCTCGCACAGTCGGAGGTGTGGCTACCGTAATCAGTCCTGCCAATGCCAAACAGATGATTGGGATACCCATCAGTTGTCTGTCAAAGCGGAACATGAAGTCACCTCCTCCATTTTTCATCAATAGTCGCTCCCTGAACCGCCATCCAGGGGAATCGACTGATGTGGCCACCCTTCGCTTTAAGCTCTAGGACCGATCCTAACTACACTATTCTTCGGTCTCGGAGCGCGTCAAGCCTGCACCACTCTACCCTGAGATGATACATGCTGAGATAGGATGTGACCTAGGGCAGGAGCCTCTTCAGGCCCACTACGTAACGCGTGACTGCTGCCTTCGACACAACCTGACCGTTGTTGCTGAGTTTTGGTGTTATTAGGCCATGCAGTGCTTCGATTGAGGTCAACGCAGTCCCGTCTCATGGACTTCTGAAAATTCAGTAGGCGCTCTGCCATAATTATAAAATAATCCAAATGGAGTCCCGACAAACACGCATAGCAGTGCACTGCTGACCTGCCGATGCCTTCCGATTCAGGGCTAAGGCTCCAGAGACCCAGCCTCGAACGTGGCCCACGACCTGCGGTCACGGCCACTCACTATTCTCCCCACGCTGCCTGACTTCGCCTCCGTCGCCAAGCGACCATCCCGAACACCCCCGACCCAATAAGTAACGCAGTGCTCGGCTCGGGGGCACTGGCGCTGACAGCGTTGGGAACGGATACATTCCCACTCAGGAAGAGGCTGTCGCCGACAGGATCCTTAAAGATAATTCCCGAGAGCAGGCCATCTGTAAAGCTCGGGCCGATGTTTGATTGATAGCCTACCAATGGGCCGGTGAAGCCAGGCCCGATACCTTGCAGTGTCCAATACGGGTGAGACCGGCTTCCGGAAAATGCAGGGTTAGACAGGACATCGATCCGCTCAGGGCCTGAAACTGAACGCGCCGCGAATCCAAGACTACTCGCTCCCTGAAGATTGTTGCCTGTAGCATTCACGATCGACCCGCCGTTGAGGAAGTCAAGGCGAAGAGTTCCGGAAGCGAATGCGCCGACGGAGGAGGCGGAAACAGCTTGAACATGCGTCCGTTCCGGTTCAAGACTACCCCACGTTACCGTCGAGGTCATAGGCGCGGCGACCTGATAGAGATAGGTATATTTGCTCGAATCAAAGGACTGGTTGCCCGACGCCGGAACATAGGATGCGGACAACAGGCTGTAAAACGAGTCGAACGGTGACAGAACAGCATAATTTACGATGGCAGCACCCATATCCGAGTACCCTGTAAAACCAGGGAGAGGAACTGCGTGCGCCGTTGGAGGCCTGACGATCGCCGGACCTACAATGACCATTAGGCAGATTATGGCCTGACGAAAATTCTTCCAACTGGGTTGATTCACAATCTCCTCCTTTCCAATTCTTGAACCTGCGCTCTTTCATGACCTAAAACGCCTGACGGATGCAACGCAAAAATTTTACATCAAGCTTGGCTCCGGCTTGAATACTCCGATTTTGCCATCGACCCGACGGCCGACCAACCGAATCGATCCGCCAAAACCTATGCGGGACTCTTGAGCACCGACCGAGCATGCTTTCCAGGTAGTCCAGAGCCGCCCGCCTGGTACGTGCGCATGGTCTTATGGCTGGCCGGCGCAATTCCCCTCGCTATGTTGAGTTGCGAAGCCTGCCCATGCGCACCCCGTTCCAAACCATCAGCCTGGCGGCGCTTCTGCTCTCACTCCCCGACGGAAGTTGGGCTGGCCCTGCCGACAAGAAGAGCACGTTGCAAGGGGACGCCGAGACGGGACGAGACGTTTTCAACGGCAAAGGGGGTCTGCCGCTACTGCCCCGGCGTCGATGGGTTCGTGAACAGGCGGCCCAGTCCGGCTCCGGATACGAAAGGTATGATTGACCGACTCAATCCTCCACCCGCGAATCTCCGCTCACGCGACGACCTCCATCTCACAGAAGACAAGGCCCGATTCAAAATTATTCGTGACGGCCACCTTGGCAGTGGAATGTTTCCGGATCACACGCTGACCGACCAGGACATCAAGGATTTGCTAGCCTATTTCTCACTGTTGCGGCGCCACGCGCCCGTGCCGGAGAACGCGCTTACTGACTGCCCTGCCACCAACCTGATATCCCGCCACGCATTCTTTTCTGGACTAGCCCCAGTTTGCCAACGCGAAAAGATATGCGGGTCAACCGATACATTTTTGATTACCCTGCGCCTTTTTTTGACAGCCCTGCTTTCGTGCACTTCCGCACTGCGCATCGCATCAACCATTTACGAGCACGCATCGTGAGAAATCGTCGTTTCGATCGGGCACTCTGATCGCACAAGCACGGTTGGGCAAGAGACCTCCGAACAGCACCGACACCGGGTCTCAAAAGCCACACTTAGGTAGGAACAAGGAGTCTATTTCATGGACATCGTAGGAGTCGAGGTTGTCGCCACGTTTTTTTCCATGCTGGCCGTGAGTGTGTTTGGGATGCAGGCCCAAAAGCCTCCCTCTATTTCAGCCGACGCCCCCTGTCCCGCATCTGGAGAAATCGCGCAGCTCTCGATGAGATGGGATAAGGCTCACCAGAGTCTTGCGGTGGAAGCCTGCAGCGGTCAGGCATTCAATCACGGCGCCTGCGGACAGGGATGTCTGGCCATTCTGAAGCACACAGCCGGTCATCGCTCCCAGCCACGTGATCGGATAACTTAACGGGAACAACTACGAGGTGGTGTAACTCTGATCCAGCGAGCAATAGTCGGCCTACTGCTTACCTGCGTACTCCTCGCGTCGGATCGACGGCACGCTCTCGCTGCTGAGCGGCTGACCGTAACCATGAAAGTGACGGCGCAAGGATTGATCGTGTCCGGCATTGGGATGCAGGATCGACGAATGACTATCCCGCGCGGGACACCCGTCCGGCTTGTCCTCGAATATGCGGACGCCAATCGAAACGCCCACAACCTCACCCTGACGGCCAAACAGACAGAGATTACCTCGCCCGCGATTGACGGAGAGACTCGCAAGACCGCCACGATTGATTTTACAGCGGGAGACCGCGGGCAAGAGTTTTACCGATTGTCATGCGAACTTCCCTGCATCGCGATGGAAGACCTGGTTGATTATCTCATCATGGTTGGCCCGCCCCGCTCAGCCGCCTAAACGGATTCGGCTCTCCGTCACAGTCGGACAGGTGGCGCCCAGCTCACCGCTAGGCGCCATCACGATGGTATCAGGTGCAGTGAAGACGACTCAGTCCGACCCTTCTAATGCGAGGAAACCGGCGCGGTGGCCATGGATCATCAATTGCTGGCGACCGCTGACTCCCAATTTAGAAGAAATATTCGTGAGGTGGTGACGGACCGTGATAGGGGAAATGCGAAGCAACGAGGCGATTTCCCTATTCGAGATCCCTTGTGCAAGTCGCGTAATCACTTCGCGCTCTCGCTCGGTCAATGCGAGAGGCCAACTGCCTTCGGGCAACCCGCCAGAGTACCCCCTCGGCCTGCCTCCGCTCCTTGTCGCATCCGCCGTTCGATCGTCGCCTGAACTATTGCTGTGACCGACCCTATACTTGAATAACTCTTTAATCGTGGCGATCAATACAGCGGCAGGCTGGACTGTCAGCATCACGGCGTCCACCGACAGGACATCCCAATGGCCTACCCGAGCCATTGCTTCCAACCCACAAAGCGCCACAATTTTCGAATCTCTGACAACCTCCCTGACCATACGGACCGTCCCAGCCATATCACACACGGAATCGGCATCAATCAACACAACCTGAGGCTTGGTGTGCGCCAGCCACGCTTCAGCCGTCGGGGAGTGTCTCGCATATCCGAGCAGTTGAAGGTGTGGTGAAGCCTCGATAACCTGTTGCACGCCACATCGAGTGAGATCATGATGACAAATAAGCGCGACGGAAACCGGCCATGGCCCGTATGCGAACGTCACCTCGCTCATGAATTGTCCCGGAACAATGGAAGGTCTGATGGATGCCTTTTATGTCGAGACATGAGCCAGCCGGCCGGGACCATAACGATTCTTCGATTCTCCAGAAGTCACGTCAGCTGAGTCATCACGCGCAGCCGGTCCTTCTCTGGCCTTGTCTCTCCGACTCATGGTTGCGTTCGCTCGTCACCCGTGGGATCGAATGCCGGGATACTTTCTTGAAGCAACGTGCGATCTGACAAAGTCTAGTAGCGCCATCTCTCCTCGTCAGCCACAGACAACGCCTGTCTGAGTCGTATCATTTGTTCAACGTGCGTCACGATGCCCTGGAGAGCTGTTTGCACGGCCTCCCGATTTCCCAAGAGGGCTTCGGCATGGTTCAAAATGGCATTCAGTGGGCCGCCCATTTCATGCGCCACGTTCGCGCGCCAGAGCGCTGATGCTTCGAACCGTTTCAGTTCGTTCATGAGACGTTGGTCCGACTCCGGCTCATATGAATTGCGGAGAGCATCACGCCCGCACGTCGCGTCATATTCCTCTTCTTTCACCGCTCCGACCCATTGATCACGCGGAGTCAAACAGGCGCTCATCAGCCTATCCAGGTTATGGAAAACCACCTTCAATAACGCGTGCCATGCCGTCTGGTATTGAAGAGGCGGCTCCCCGAGAATGTCCTGCGCCAGCGGCTGCAAGGCGGTGACAAAATGGGTGAGGGTGCGAAAATGCCACTGCGCGCCAAGACCGAAGGGATCACGATACGATGCCCCGTTGTCGTCGTGCATCATATCCTCTTCCCTCACTAGCGCTAGCAGATACCGCTGCTGCGATAGCTTCAACCGATCAAGCGCACGGTCGTCTTCGAGTACCGAGGCCACATGAGGGTCGCTGCCCAGTTGCAAGGCAAAGGTTTCGAGAATGACGTCCAGATGACGCTCAATGAGAGGCTCGAGTAGTGAGATGGCGGTTTTTTCTTCGTGGGTCAGTACAGTGGTCCCCTGCCGGTAACCATCCATGGGCGTCTCACCTCTGTGTAAGATGTGGTTCGATACCGGTACCGGTCAGTTCCCACACCCCGTCTAAAGCAGAACCCACCTCACCACGATTACTCAAGCGCTGTGGAAGGCCTGCAGGACGTCGATTATTATCGCTCAGCACAATATGGGAAGGTCCATCGTGATCGAGGTGGTCCATAGTGACCTAGGCGGAATCCTAGGGATTCGGACGCCATTCGGCTACTAGGAGATACCAGTGGAAGCAACTGCAAACGTTACTAGTCAGCGAACCAGAGCCACGGAAAGGAAGTCAGCCGTGAATCACCTCGTCGCCTTGCGCGAGAGACGGAAGGCGTTGTTCCCGATGTGGTCAGTGACAGAGCTGCTCAATGGTGGCGAGTAGTACGGCCGGAGATTGATTGCTGAGGACAAGACCATCGACGCCTAATTTCAACAGGTCCCACGTCGATAGGGTATCCTCCACATCAAGCAACAGCACCGTCCTGACAGTGAGGCCCTTGGCCTGAATGTGGCGAAACAGCCCGATGAGGTCGAGATCGGATTCCATTTAGATGACAATGACATCCGGATGACACTGGGCAATGAGGCCCTGCGCATCAGCCGACTTGATGGCTTCTCCGACTAAGTCGATATGGGGCGCCCCGAGGAGCACGCTTCGCATGCCAGAGCGCACCAAGCGACTTCCACTCCACAGCGCCCACCCTGATCGGAGACGTACGGGATTGAGAGGTGATCACCATTGAGACCTCAACAGACGATATCGCCTGGCTTTGTCCCTAGACCCGCCCCTTCTCTGTGTTCGTCGTGACGGCAGAAGGACGCCGACAGGCAACGCATCCCTGGTCACAACGATGCGACCCGATCGGCTTGAGTCATCGATGGATTGAAACCGTTGGTTCGATGTGGGATCGGGACACAGCCTTAGCCTCTCCTCTAGCAGGGAGGCCATCGCCAGAGGACAGGCCCTTGCCAATTTTTGCAGTGCCGGAGACAGTCGGCGAATCGTGGTCGCGGATCCGTACGTAAGCCTCCGTTCTGATGCAGAGACTACGGGGATTACAGAAGCGGGGGAACTAGGGTTTCGGTCAGAAGGACGGAGGCATGCTACTAGGGCCTTATAGCCCTATGAGCCCTTCTACGAGCGCATACTTCGTGAGCTCGGCGGTTGAATGGAGGTCCAACTGCCGCATAATTCCGGCTTTGTGAAATTCGACTGTCTTGACGGTCACATTGAGAATCGTGGCGATTTCCTTCGTGCCGCGACCTTCGGCCACCAACTGCAGCACCTCTCGTTGCCGTGATGTCAATGCCGTAGAAGCAGAGTCGCCGCGTTGACCATTCTTCCGCCGGAGTACGGTGCCGAGCACATCCTTGGTAATGAGAGGCGTCAGATAATGTTGGCCATCCAGCACCGAGTGGATCGCCTGCTGAAGTTCCGAAGCCGCGCTACGTTTGAGCAAATATCCCGAAGCCCCGGCCTCGAAGGCCTGCGTGGCATAGGTGGCACTCGAGTGCATCGTCAAAAAAATAAGTTTGATCTCCGGCATCACCTTGGTCAGTTGGCGGGCCGCATCCAGTCCATTGAGCAGCGGCATTGAAATATCAAGGAGGACCAAGTCCGGATTCAGCCGTTGGGCCGCCTCAATCAATGCCCGACCGTCCTCCACCGTGGCGACGACGTCACACTCTGCTTCCACAAGCTTTCGCAAGCCAGCCAAGATCAGCGAATGGTCGTCGGCCATGATCACGCGGGGTCGTTTCATCGTGCCTCCTTGCTACGCTGAACCCACGCGCAGACCTGTGTGCCATCGCCTGGAACGGAATGGACCCGGAGATTGCCTCGCAGCACCCGCATACGTTCCTTCATACTGAGCAACCCCAGCCCTTTTATCTGCGCGCTCTTGCTCGAGGAGTCGAACCCTTTGCCATTGTCGCGGATGGAAAGACCGACACCTCTGGATGAACCGCTCAGTCTCACGATAACTTCACTGGCATCGGCATGCTTGAAGGCATTCTGCAGGCCCTCCTGCATGACCCGAAACAAATTCGTCGCGACCTCCAATCCAAGTCGGTCCGGCACATCATGAGCGGCAAAATGGACGCTGAGACCGGTGCGCGCTGTAAATTCCGCAACATGGTCCCGCATGGCCACCTCTAACCCCACATGCTCCAGTAAAGACGGATGCAACCGATAGGCGAGATCGTGCAGATCGTCAGAAAGCCCGCTGACGTGAGCGCGCACGCCGGCAAGTTGCGCAACGGCCGGCGAAATGGAAGGGCTCAAGGCCTGCTCAATGGTCTCCAGTTCCACGGACAACACCGCCAACCGTTGATTGAAGTCGTCGTGCAACTCCCGTGCGATCCGTTTCCGTTCCTGTTCCTGAGCATCCATTAGTTTTCCCGCCAACGATTCCAATTCCATCTGCTGTCTCGCCAGGAGCACCACATGGTCTTCCAGCGCGCGGGCCATATTCATCCGCTCGGAAATATCGAGATGTGATAACACGATCGAATTGGAGGCTTTCAGTTGTGTGACGCGCAAGAGAAACCAGCTCTCTCCACCTGAAGATGGACGGGCGTACTCTGCCGAGAAGCTGGATTGGGTTCCCGCCAAAACAGCTTCAATGCCATGCAGCATGGCTTCAACGGTCGATTCGCCTTCCTTCACCGCTTGCCGGCAAATCTCCAGATAATTATCCCCGACATCGCCGGTTAAGTGGACTCCAATGGTTTCGTTTCTGGCGGCCGCTTCCCATGCGGCATTGGTTTGGAGGATGACCCCGTCCTTGGCCAAGACGCAGACCTGCGACGAGAGGGAATCCAGTATGGCGCGGGTGAATCTTTCGCTGCCCTGCAAGGCCTCCTCTGCCGCTTTCCGTTCGGTGATGTCCCTCAGCATGACGGTCATGATGACGCGGTCATTCACCGTGACGTGGGAGATGGAGGCTTCGATGGGGAATTCTTGTCCGGTTATCCGACGACCGTACAATTCTCCGACCGGCCGCCTCATCCCTGAGTGCGGATCCCTGTGAGTAAAAGCCGTGAGGTGATTCTCGTGTGCCTGCCGGTAGCGTTCGGGAATAAATCGGTCGAGTGAATGACCAATGGCCTCAGCGGCAGGACAACCAAAGATGGATTCCGCGGCGTGATTGAACAGCATGATCCGATGCCGGTCATCCAAGGTAATGATCGCGTCCATTGCGGATTCAATGATCGCCTCAAGTTGTCGTTCCTGGGCAAGCGACTTCTGCTTCCCACGTTTCTGGCTACTGATGTCCAGCATCGCGGTCTGCCAATGGGTAATATGGCCGGCTTCGTTCAGGCAAGCGAGGCTTTCGAGGGTGACCCAGCAGACCTGGGCACTCTCCTTGCGAATGCGGACCTCGCAGGATCGGCGAAGGCCGGTCTGCAGGATCGCGCGCTTATGCTGATTCAGCCCTGCTTGATCTTCAGGCTCAATAAATCTCTCGAGCCTCTGTCCGATCAGGTTCTTCCGGTCCTCATTCAAGATCATGGCGGCCTGAAGGTTGGCTTGGGTAATCACGCCGCGAGAATCCAGCGTGAGGTGCCCGACTGGCGAAAAATCATACAGCTCCGCATACCGATCGCGGGCCGCCTGAGTCTCCAGATGCGCGCGACGCAGTTGCTCGTTTTGCGTCTCCAGCTCGATCTGATGCACTTGTAATTCCTGTACGAGCTGGCGCGCCTCCAATTCGGCCGTCTCTTCCCTAGGCTGTGGGGTTCTGCCCGGCGCGGTTTCATTCCGCGGATGCAGGGGCCTGGTTTTTTTTGGCGAGACCGGCCGTTTTGGCATCCGCTCCTCGTTTCAGATATTCGGATTCCGGCTGCTCCGGGTTCGCTTTGCATTGCATCCGTGACGCGTAGTCACTCCGCCGGCCGGAACGCCTGTTCCGACAAACATCGTTCCAAGCCGGTGAGAAGTCAAAGCAGCAGCGGGCAGAGCTGGTTCACTGAGGTCTGTGGAGATGGCGGAAGGTCTCTTGCCGTGCGTACGCCTGGTGACGGCCCTCGAGAAAGGAGGAGTTGAGAGACTTTTCCACTGGTTCGCCACAGCAGGATCTCCAGGAAATTTCGATAAAGCAGTGATCAAGCCACCTGACGCTAATGAAGAGATACTACGCCACGGAGTGTAGGCCTTTTGTTCGAACCCCACAAGCGGGCCACCAGGACTTCTAATCCTAGGAGGATTCTGACCCTTGAACTAGGGCGCCTCCCAGTATTACCGAACAGCCACTTGGCATACAAGAATATGCGACACCGTGAGGACCCGAACGATCACCGGGCACAAGATGAGCCCTTACCAAAAAGGCAACCATGACCTCTGAAGAGTTTCTCGCATCCGCGATTCTGAAAGAGCTCCGCCGAGTCTATCTCTGCACGGCCCCAGAACTCTGCGCGCTGCTACCCCAATTCACATCTGCTGAAATCATCGCGATCGTTGAACGCCTCATCCAAGAAGGAGCCATCGCCTGTCGTAGTTCGGAGCCTTCCCATTTGATTCTGTGGCTGCCCCCGACCAGGTCCGCGAGGCGAGTCACGCAAAACCCGATCGAGACAGCCGACCAGAATTTCGATTCGGTAGGGCTCGAGCAAGAATCACTCACAGAAACGATGTCCTCATTGACCCATCTATGAAAAAGACATTGTCGCCTCCGACAGGCTGGCAGGTAACCAGGATTTCGCTCCAAAGTCTTTCAGCCACGTACGGGATGGCCTGAACATCGACGGCTTTACGGCATGCTTAGTCGTCCGGGCGAAAGGAAGATCGCAATGCGCAAACCGAGCAAGCAGTCAGGTCAGGTGTGGTCGATCATACTCACGGGGAGCGATGACACCAACGTCAATCCCTTTGTGTCCCGGTGGCTGGGTCGACCGATTCCAAAGGAATATTGCGCCTTTGTCGGAGCGCGATCCATGTTCCAGCACACGCTGGATCGAGCCGTGCGAATCACTCCGGCGGAGCGACTGGTCGCCGTGGTCGCCCGCGAGCATCGCCAGGAAGCCTTTCGGCAACTTGACCGAAGGACCATCGGAGCCCTTATTCTGCAATCATTGCATCAGAGAACGGCCGCGAGCGTCCTCCTTCCGCTCACCTATGTACGAGAGCGTGATCCGGAGGCCACCGTCGTCATTCTTCCATCCGACCACTTCGTCTATCCGGAAGCGCGTTTCCTCACACTTGTCCAACAAGCCATTGCTCTCAGCCGTTCCCTTCCCGATCAACTGATTTTGCTGGGAGTGGCCCCGGATCGCCTCCAATTGGACTACAGCTGGATTCAACCGGGCCCTCGGCTGGCCGACATGCCGGACGACGTGGTATGGACGGTACAGGACCTCACCGAGAAACCGACCCCCGCTCAAGCCGACAGCCTATTGCAGGCCGGCGCCCTCTGGAACACCCGAGCCTTTGTGGCCAAGGCCAGTACAGTCTGGGAAATCGGCTGGAAGACTATGCCTCACTTCATGCCCTACTTTGAACGGCTCGGGCAAGCCATCGGCTGTCCGAACGAATCCTTGGAGTTGGAGACCATCTACAAGAAGGCTTCCGCCGTTGATTTCTCCGATATCCTGAGGCAAGTACCTGATCGGTTGGCGATTCTCGAATTGACCGGGGTTCTGTGGAGCGACTGGAACAAACCGGAACGCATCGCTGAAACGCTGCGGCGAATCGACCGGCAACCGGCATTTCCTTTGACCTGTCTCGATCATCCGTTTATCCCCCTCACACGTCCGGCCAACGAGATCAGTACGGGGTCAGACGACCCATCCTTAGGAGAAGAGATCCATGTCCTCGCTGAACAGGCCCTCCAGAAAGCCGGCGCTCAACTCGCCCCCCGCTCCTCAGTCCGTACCCCACGCGGTGTCGCCGCAGGCGGTGGTCATGGAAGATCTGCAGGACGCGATCTCGAAGCGAGCCTATGAGCTGCATCTTCAGCGTGGTTCTCAAGAGGGATCTGCGCTGGCTGATTGGCTCTATACCGAACGGGATATAATAAGCGGGCCTCCGCAATAAAACCTGCCGGACCATTTATCGCTCGCACTCGCCCTACTGCTTGCTTGACCTTCCATCTGCGGTACCTTACCTTAGCGTCGCGCAGAACATCGGTCGCGACACAACAACGCACAAGGTCACGCGGAGGAATGGTGAGATTTGGCGAAGTCATGCAGAAAGCCTGCAGCGCGACCACTTGCCTCGCCAAAATGCGCCTGATTGCCGCTCAACTATGAAGCCGGCGCGTTCGCCCGAGTCCCACCGCAGTATCTTAAAAGTTCTCGTCGGGTCACATGCCCATGGCTTGGCCGGTCACGAGAGCGACCAGGATTTTCGCAGCGTCTTCGTGATCCCCACCAAAGCAATGTTTCGTGTCGGCTTCAAGTATCAAGGCGCGCGGATGATGAAAGAGGGAGAAGACGAGACGGCCTGGGAGATCGGGCAGTTTCTGTTCTTAGCCCAGCAGGGACATCCGCTGGTGCTGGAAACATTCATGGCGCCGGTCGTGGAAACGGATACGTGGGGAGCTGAACTCCGGGACCTGTTCCCGTCCCTCTGGTCGGCCCGCAATGCCTATGAGTCGTTTTTGACTTATTGCGAGAACCAGCGCAAGAAAATGCTGGAGAAAAAAGATGGCCGTCCGGCCAAGTACGCGGCGGCGTACGTGCGGGTCTTGTTCAATCTGTGTGAATTGCTGGAACGGGGGACCTTCAGCATCAGGATCGCTGAAACCCCGGTCGGTGACGCGGTGCGAAAGATCAAAGACGGCGAGTATCGTGTCGGCGAGGTGATCGACCTGGGAGAATATTGGACCGAACAAGCCACTCGCCGGCTCAGCGCTTGCCCACAGTCAGCCCGCCCCGATCTGGCCGATGCGTTCCTCATCAACCTTCGCAAGGGCTTTCTGCGCTAGCTGACAGGAACCTCCAGTCGTCCTGACACCCACACCCCAGCCAGCAGGCAAAAGACGCGCGCGGTCCTACAACAGGCACGCTTTACGGCTAAGTGGCCGCAGCCAGCGCCGCTGGCACGGACGGGTCGAAAATGCCAGAAGCCAAAAGGGGGACCGCCTCTTTCGAGACGATCCCTCCTCCTACTATTCCCGCCCACATGAAGGATTCAGCCGCCGCCCACTTCGCCCTTGGTCTCAAGAATGAGGAATTCACCCCTCATGTGCGGGTGGATGTCACACCAGAAGCCATATTGTTGGGTCTCACTGATACCGGTCGCAGGATCGTGCTTGGAGGACTTGCTGAAGGTCAGGGTCGCGGTCTTCCCCGCATCCACATGAAACGACTTGACCCCATAGGATACAACCTCCTTCACATCACCTCCCACGCTAACCGGAGTATCCTTCAGGATCCGTGAGCTGAATCCATGCGTCATCGTCCCCTTGTTGTGAAGGACAATCTTCGTCACGGCCCCAGGCGTTGTGAATCCTTCTACGGTGTATCCCTTGTCAGTGATGGTGACATCGATCTTCCCCTCCTCCGCCTGCGCGGTTGACGGTACACCAGCACTCACCCCGGCGACCGAAACCACGCCCAGCACGAGTGGAATCAATACCCTCCGAAATCTCCGCCCTGTCCGTTTCATAACGCCCCCTCTGGTTAGAAGTGATCACGACCCTCGTTACCGTTAGAAGGCTTCTCTATGATCCGGCCACCACGAGGCGCCCGCTCCTCGAGCCGTAGAAGGAGCATGGTATTAGCATATGCAATGCCTACGCCTGCCAACTCTCACCGATGGTTGCGACGGCCATGCATCACAGTCGCGTTGTATGCTCCCATTGTTTTTGCCACAGAATAGACGCAACCCGCTTCCCTGTGGAGACTGGACCTGCCGACCGAGCGAAACCAGTCCGAACACCCCGGCGAGTGACCTACGCCTGGATGTCCCGCGCCTCCCCTTCATCTGGCTCCTTTGTGGAGCCGTGCCTCCTCCCGGCACCGAGATGGAAACGCGTCCCTTCAGACCTGATCCGGAAAACCGGCACAAGCGCAACCTCCGACCAGCGACGCGGCATGGAAGCGGGAGATTCTGATTTATCCTGGCTCCACCTCCCTTCACTCATCAACTTAATCATGCCGCGATTGAAATCAATGAGGTAATTGGCAACATTGCCGCCAGCTGACGTTGTCCCGTATCGCCCCAGCGGGGTTCAGCCGGAAAAGACTTGGGTCACCGTTTCAGCCTAAGTGAATGAACTTCCGCGCCTCCCACCTGACAGGCGCGCGTCGATTTACCCTGGCATCCAGCCTGCAGTAGTACCAGAACAATGGGCATGACGACTCAGGAGACGAAATCAATCCAAGGTGGACGTGTCCTGAGACAAGGGGGCACATCATGGTCCGACATCCTCGATACTCGGACATCCCGTGGGACATCCGTTGGCGCCCGGAAATCCCGTTTCGCCATCGCTGGTGGCTGATGTTCCTCGTGGTGATCGTGGCGCTGTTCCTGATCGGCGTGGGAGTGACCAGCGGACTGCTATAGGCATGTGCGAGGCCAATGATGGGCGAGACCAGTCGGGCGAGGGAGGGGCATGTTCAAAAACCGTGAAGAAGCCGGCGGACTCCTCGCAGCCGAACTCGTGATGTACCGCGACGATCCAGCCGCGATCGTCTTCGGGCTTCCACGTGGTGGCGTCGTCGTCGCCTGCCAGCTCAGTCTCGCCTTACACCTACCGCTGAACGTGTTGATCACGCGCAAGATCGGCGCGCCAGGGAATCCGGAATACGCGCTGGGCGCGGTCGGCGAGACCGGGGCGGTCTATTGGAACCGTGAAGCGCTATTTAGCCTGACCCTCTCTGAACAAGAGCTTGCGTCCGCCGTTCGCGCACAGGAGAAAGAAGTGGCCAGGCGTGTCGCGCTATACCGCGAAGGACGCCCATTTCCCGATCTGACGGATCGAACGGTGATGATTGTGGACGATGGCTTGGCAACCGGCGCAACATTCTTTGCCGCAGTCGCGACCGCTCGCCAGAGAAATCCACATCGCGTGATCGGGGCCTTGCCGGTCGGGCCACGCGCGACCGTGCGGGAAGCTCGGAGCCTGGTCGACCAATTGATTGTCCTGCGGGTGCCGGAACCGTTCTATGCCGTCGGAAATTTCTACCGGGATTTTGAGCAGGTCGAAGACCGAGAGGTGCTGCAGTCCCTCCACTTGGCCGAGGAAGCGTTCGTGACCAGGCAGCAGGCATCGCTGGACTCTACGCAAGACGGCCAACGGGCGCGGAAAGGAAATCTCACTGATGCATAACCAGACCGAGGGTGGCCACAGGCTCGCCACAACGGCAGTGGAGGATCCGAGGCCATGTCGGTGACCAGCTACGGCCCATGCCGTCCGGAGTCTCACCACATCCGCTGTTTTAGAAGGACTCTATGCGTGTCCTGATCGCACTCGACTGGTCGGAACAGGCGTTCGCAGCAGTTCGGGAAGTCGCCTATCTGTATGAACTGCAAGACGTCATGCTGGTGCACGGCATCGACTTGGGCATGTTTCAATATCCGGTGGTCGCGGAACTGAGTAACATGCAGGGGTATGATGATTTCCGAAAGGCGATGGAGAACGCGGGCCGACAATTGCTCGACCACACCACCACGATGTTGCCCTCCGAGGGACTCTCGATCACCCGCGTGTGCGAGTTTGCTCAACCGGCCTCGCTGATTCTGGACAAGGCTCGGGAGATGGAAGCGGACCTGATCGTGATCGGCGCCCGAGGACGAGGGCGCGTCGGAGAGCTCGTCCTCGGCAGCGTCTCCCATCGAGTGGCCTTGCATGCCGGCTGCTCCACCCTCATCGTCAAGGATCACAGCGGCCCCGTAAAACGTGTCGTGGTGGCCGTCGAAGGGCATGAGGACGGCGCCCGTATCAAGGCCTGGCTGCTCGCCCATCCGTTCAAGAACCCGGTGGACCTCACCATCGTCAGCGTGGTGCGTCCGATCCCCTCCACCGATCCGTTTAGCCTCTTTCCCCTCCAAGACTGGACGCAGGTTGCCAGGCGCTCGGCCGAGGATCTGGTGAAAGGCCTGGCCGCAGCGGTCATGGATGATCATTACACCGTGGGCACGGAGGTCATGATGGGAGATCCGGTCGACATGTTGACGGAGCGCGCCCGTTCGGCTGACCTGCTTATTATCGGCTCGCACGGACGTGGAGCGCTCGAGCGGTTTCTCCTGGGCAGCATCTCCCATGCGCTCTTGCATGGGGTGCCCTGCCCGGTTTTGGTCGTACGGTAAGTCAGGAGAAGATAGACGCTCTACGCTGAAACCATAAGGAGTCCGGGCATGAAAACTTTCAGCATCATGTCTGCAATCTGGCTCGTGGTCCTGGGGAGTTCATTGGCGGCCGGGCAGACCCATCGAGGCGATCCGCGGAACGGTCAGGCAGTGTATGAAAAACACTGCCTGCACTGTCACGGGGAGAAACTGGACGGCGCCGGACCGGATGGGCAGTACCTGATCGTGCGGCCCACCAATTTGCAATCCGTCAACTCGCGGGCCAAAACTGATTGGGAATTGTTGGTGACGATCGCGAACGGCGCTCTGTTCAGCCCCATGCATGGCTATCGGGGAACACTCACGGACCAACAGATGCTGGATGTGCTGACCTATATTCGGACCGTAGCCATTCCGGATTTCGTGAGTTAGGCCGGCGACGCGGTCGTGATCGCAGTGAGGGCATAACCTATCATGAACCCGAGGCCTGAGGGCGCGATACACTGATGCAACGAATGCGCCCCCTCCACATCGTCGGCATGCAAGACGATGATCCTGACTTCGGCCGGGCCATATTGAGCGATGGCACAACCGTGCCCCTGCGTCTCGCTCAGCCGGGCGATGCCGAAGCATTACAGGGTTTCATCGATCGGCTCTCACCGGCTTCCACACGTCACCGGTTTTTTTCTGAGACGGCGCCCCCTGCCGACGTCATTCGATCGCTCTGTGATGCGACAGATCCGCAGCGCAGTCTGACAGTCATCGCCCTTCGGCGGCAGGACGGCGCGTTGCGCGTGATCGCCTCCGGTTCCTACCATGCGAGACACCCACACCAGGCCGAAGTCGCCATGGCCGTCGATGACCGGCTCCATGGACATGGACTGGGCACCATACTCCTGGAGCGGCTGGCGCTTTTGGCCATCCGTCACGGTTTCACCAAGCTTTGGGCCATCACTCACGCCGACAACCTGGCGATGCGCGAGGTGTTTGCTTCCTCCGGTTTCACCATGGACGAGCGTCTCGAAGGCGGCGACATGGAAGTAGAACTGTCGCTGGCTCCGACCGATCGCAGCGTGCGGCAATCCGAATGGCGGGAACGGGTCGCCACCACCGCCTCGCTTCATCCGCTGTTCCATCCCGAATCCGTGGCGGTTATCGGTGCTTCCCGCAATCCCCAGAGCATCGGCTATAGGTTGCTCGAGGCGCTTCGGATCAATCAGTTTCAAGGCCGTTGTTATGCCATCAATCCCTTTGCCTCTACCATCGCAGGCATGAACACCTATCCGTCCCTTCGCGCCCTACCGGAGCCGGTGGATCTCGCGGTGATCGTCGTCCCCAAAGAAGCCGTCTTGTCGGTCATCGATGACTGCGCCGCAACCGGCGTCCGCGCCCTCGTGGTCATCACCGCCGGATTCGCCGAGGTTGGAGAAGAGGGTCGCCGGCTACAGGATCAAGCGCTGGAAAAAGTCCGCCAACAGGGTATGCGCATGCTCGGCCCCAACTGCTTCGGCATTCTGAACACGGATCCGACGGTACGGCTCAACGCCACCTTTACCTCCACCTTTCCTCCCGCAGGCTCCATCGCCATGTCTTCGCAGAGCGGAGCCTTGGGCATTGCGCTGCTTGCCGCTTCGGAACGCCTTCAGTTGGGCATTTCAACATTCGTCAGTGTCGGCAACAAGGCGGACATATCCCTGAACGATCTTTTGCAGTATTGGGAAAACGATCCCGCAACGACGGTCATCTTGATCTATGTGGAGTCCTTCGGTAATCCGAGACGTTTTGGACGGATCGCCCGGCGCGTCAGCCGCACCAAACCGATCGTGGTCCTCAAAGCGGGTCGAACGGCTTCGGGCAAGCGCGCCGCCAGTTCCCATACGGCCGCGTTGGCCTCCAATGACGCGGCAGTGGAGGCGCTGTTTCAACAGGCCGGCATCCTGCGCGCCGACACCCTGGAAGACATGTTCGCACTGGCAGCGGGACTGTCCGAACAACCGTTGCCGGCAGGCAAACGAGTCGGCATCCTGACCAACGCCGGCGGGCCCGCCATCCTCTGTGCGGATGCCTGTGAAGCGAGCGGGCTGGATGTTCCTGAATTCTCGCAGGCGACGATCACCCACCTGGCCTCGTTCCTGCCGCCGGCTGCGGCATTGCGCAACCCGGTCGACTTACTCGCCTCCGCCGGTTCCGAGCACTACACTCAGGCCGTTACCGCGCTCTTGAAATCCGACGATATCGATGCCCTCATCATTCTCTACATCGCCATTACGGCCGCGGATGTGGACTTGATCGCCGAAGGCATCAAGAAGGGCATCCTCGCCGCCCGAGCCACGGCATCCATCAGGAAGCCGATCTACATCGGGTGGATGGTGGAAACGGATCGCGAGCGAAGATTTTGCTTCACGAGCGAAACCATTCCCACCTTTGCGCTGCCGGAACTTCCCGCGCGGACCCTGGGAAAAATCACCGGATATGTGCAGTGGCGCGAGCGCCCAGCCGGCATGACGCCCGACTTCGATGATCTGGACCTCCCGACCGTGACCCGCATTTGCCGTGATGCCCTGACCGCGCGCGGAGCGGGCTGGCTGACGACTGCCGAGACTCGAGCCCTATTGAGCGCGATGTCGATCCCGCTGCCGCCAGGCGGCGTTGCGACCGGCGCGGATGAGGCGGCCCAGCTGGCCGAGCAGATCGGATTTCCGGTCGCCGTCAAGCTGGCGTCCCATACGCTCGTCCATAAAACGGAGATCGGGGGCGTGCATTTGAACCTCACCAGCAAGACCGAGGTTCGTCACGCCTTCGAACAGATCGGGGCACGGCTGGCTGAGGATGCAAGCCTCGATGCGATGGAAGGCGTGCTGGTCCAACCGATGGTGGCCGGCGGCATCGAAGTGATGGCCGGCATGGTTCAGGATCCCTCCTTCGGCCCCTTGATCGGGTTCGGGCTCGGCGGCATTCACGTCGAAATTCTGGGAGATGTGCGCTTTCGCATCACGCCGCTGACGGAACTGGACGCCGCCGACCTGATTCGCGGCATCAAGGGCTATCGTCTGCTGCAGGGGTATCGCGGCCATCCACCGGGCGATGTCGATGCGATTCAAGAAATCTTGCTCAGGCTGTCACGGCTGGTGGAGGAGGTGCCGGAGATTGTGGAGATGGATCTGAACCCGATCCTGGCCATGCCGCCGGGCCAGGGCTGCCGTATTGTAGATGCGAGAATCAGGGTGGCGGGTAAGGTGAGCTAGCAGGCAGCGCAGTCATGCGTCCATAGACATTCCTCCCCTCACGACGAACTCCCGCCATGACAGGTAAGACAGTCCACCATGCGCCCAGGCTGATGCGCGCCACGCCCCTTTTCATACAGCCGTCGCACGTTTGGCTCACTCCTCAGACTCGGTGTGGTGGCCATGCGCGTGCCGAACTCATGACAGGCGGTACAGGAACCCGTATCCGTCGCGCGAAAGATAAACTCACCGTGGGGATTGCCCTTCGCTCGTCCGGTAATTTGGGCAAGCGCCCCGCGATGTTCCGTGTGGCAGGCCGTGCAGGCCGTTCGTTTCGCCGCCAGGTCACGGTGCCAGGTCATCTCGGCGAGCGTCGCCCGATTCTCGAAATACCGTTCCGAATGGCAACTCACACAGCGGGCCGGACTGGGACCTCGGAAGGGTTCGTGGCAGTGAGTGCACCCGGCCTGATCCACATGGTAGCGGCTCAAATCTCCCGGCGCCCAGAACGAAACGGGACTTCTGACCGATCCCCAGCCGATCCAGACGACGAGCACAAGCGTGACAGTGGCTACCACCGGCACCGCAGTTCTTGGCAGCGGATGGTATCGCATCCGTCACGAAAATCCCGCGAAGAACAACGCACCCGCCACGTGCAACAGGGTGAGCACGAGAAACACGAGCGTCATCGGCGCGTGGATTGCCTGCCACATGCGGAACGTTTCCTCTTCAGAAGCCATTCCATGCAAGTGCGCGTCGATATCGCTGTCGGATAGGCCTTCGCGCTGCAGTCGGCGGCGTTCATCGTTCAGCGCTCTCAGGCCGAACGCATGCACCACCTGCCCGAAGACCCCGCTCAGCACCACGACCACCATGGACAGCATCGCGAGTATCGGCACCAGGGCGTGATAGTGAGCGCCGGAGTGGAGAAATATCAGCAAGGGGCCCAGCACTCCCGCCACCATGTGAACCTGAAACCAACCCCTTGGCCACCGGCGGGCCGGGCTGGTTCGCTTGCGCCGTGGATACACACATACCAAGAGGGTGACGGCCAGCCCAATCCAGCCGACTGCATGACCATATCTCGTATGCCCAAAGGGCGTGGCCGCATCAAGACTGAGCAGGGCCTCGGCAAGCAACGCGCCCACTATCGCTGCGACCCCCAGGGCGATCACGACAAGCACGCGCTGCTGTACGGAAGTCATCTCGCGCCCGCTCCCTGCTTATCTTTTGTATCGTTCCACGCCCTTATTGCCTCCGGCATGGCACCGCAAACAGTCCGCGAATCGTCCGGGGCCATGAATACCCTTGGCCTTGGCTTTCAATTCTTGGACTAATGCATTCTCCTGCACTTGCGGACTCAATGCTCCCTCTTTGCTTGCTCGATGGCAATCCAGGCAGGTCGTAGCGCCCGTCGCCCGAAAGATCAAATCGCTGTGCGGATTTGGTACCATACCACCTGCGTCGGCTGTGACCCAGGCAACCGAAGCACCTTCTGCACCGGACGCGGTCACGACACCGTACGGTACTGCATAGGTCCATCGCGGTACTGCGGCGAAGATCATCGCTCCCAGGATGCACAAAGCGACACCCGCGCCCAGGCGTCTCATGCGTGCCCGTTCCCGCGACAGGCCCGGTATCGTTCTTCAGGGATTTCTTTCATCGCCTGATACAACTCTGCCCGTTCTTGTTCGCTGATCACCTGATCGATCGACGGGTACAGAATCCGTTCTTCCTTCATGTTGTGCGATTTCAACAGATCTAAAAGCAGCTGTTCGTCGTCATCGCTCTCCGGATCCTGCGCCACAACCTTGCGGTGAATCGCCTCCAAGCAATCGCAGATCATCCGGTGCTCGGTTCGCATGACCTGCGTCGGACCGCCTTCCGCCATGCCGGAGTTCTCCTCCCACTTGGGAAACAACAGGTCTTCTTCCCAGACGATGTGGCGTTGCAGACCGAACTTGAAGCCCACGAACGCCTCTTTGGCCTTGGCGAAATCCTTTCGCTTGTGCTCCTGAAAGGTGATGAACAGGGCATCGAGCCGGTCGTGATCCTGCTCGAATGTGACACTGATTTTTCCCTCGAACATGCCGTACTCCTTGGTTATGACATTCTCCGGGAATACACTCGCTGAGAGATGACGCCGCCCTCCGGCGCATCATGGCCTTGCAAGCGATAGCTCAGGGGCCGAGTCGGCATCAGCCTGGGTTAGGCATTCTCGCCCTTTTGTTTCTTGAACGTTTCCTTCGCCGCCGCCAGAGCCGCGACAATCGTCGCCTCGGTCGCCTTCAAATACTGCTTCGCCTCCGCAACGGTGTGGGAAAGGTCCGCGCGGATCTCTTTGGCTTTTTCTAATACCTCGTCTTCCGCGCGGCGCGCATACCCGCGAATCGCCGTCCGAGTCTCTGCTCCCGATTTGGGGGCATAGAGCATAGCCGCCGCTGCACCGAGCACCGCTCCACTCAAAAAGGCAATCGACACCCCCACTCCCGAACAGCTGCCCTGTTGGTCCGCCATGATGTCCTCCCCTTTCCTACGATTCAAATGTTTCTCGCCCGTATCCCTCTCAACAAGGTTCATTAGCACAAAAAGCAGATGACGTGCCACGTGTGCATGACTCGGCTGAGTAACACATTCACGAGCCAAGGGGTGTTTTATGAGGATCGAGCCATGGCCGCGAGACCTATGAAGAAATTGGCAGTCTTGTCGACGATGGAAAGATGGCCGGGACCTATATTCCCCTCCTGCGCCTCTTCGTTGAGAATACGGCCGCGAATTTTCAACGATCTCACAATCTGAGCTTTTTCGGCCCTAAAGCTGTCCGCTCGCCAAGGGATCAGTTAGCGGATACCAGCTGGGAGTTCATGAACGCCGAGATCGCCGTCGACCGGCGCATGAGCCTTGAAATGATCGCGTACTTGAGCAAAATCTACGAGGCGCGCATGCGGTTTCTGGAGGAACTCGTTCGTAGACAAGACGAGCAAAAGAAATCCAGACGGACCAGCACCCCGTAATGAGCGCATGGAAAATGCAATGACGGAAGCAACATAGGGAAAATGCGGGCAGCTCAATCTATAAATTGACCTTATAGTGCGTGCTTCGTCCACCCCCGCAAGGAACCAGCACTTCCTTTTCGGCGAGATCGTGCAAATCTCTCGTCGCCGTGGCCTTGGAAGCTCCGGTAATCGACATGTATTTTTTTGCTCCCATCCCGCCGGCAAACCCTTTAGGGCCTTCCTCCAACATCCGTCGTAATATTTGCGTCTGACGTTCGTTCAGCTGATCCTTGAACCTGTCAAAGAGCTTGGTTTTTTTCAACGTAAAATCGATCTGCTCTTCCGCCTGGATCTGAGCTTCAAGCGCGGTGTTCACAAACCACTTTACCCAGGACGTAATCTCATTCGATTGTTGTCCCTGCTTAAGCGCCTCATAATAATATTTTTTGTTCGCCTCGATCGTGCGCGACAGGCTGAGCAGTACCGGCCGTCCGATGCCTTGGGACAACGCCTTTTCAGAAAGCGCCCTTCCGATTCGTCCATTTCCGTCTTCAAAAGGATGGATCGTTTCAAAATAAAGATGCGTGACCGCTGAGCGCACCACTGCTTTTTTCAGTTCCCTCTCGCCACCCGGGCCGGTTTCATTGAACCAGTCAATAAAACGCGCCATCTCACCTGGAACTATGGATGAGGGCGGTGCTTCGTAATGCACCCTCTCCTTGCCGATGGGTCCGGAAATCACCTGCATAGGCTCGGTATGTGTCCGCCACTTGCCGACCTGTATCGCCCTGCTCCCGGCCATGATCATCCGGTGCCATTCAAATAACCTTTCCTGTGAAAGCGGTTGGGCGAACGTCTTTCGCACATCGACCATCAGAGCCGCCGCTCCTTCCGCGCGCTTATCCCCGCCCTTCCTTGTATCACCCTCCATACCAAGATTCCGCCGGATGGAGGACATGACGTCCGTGCGGCTGAGATACTCCCCCTCGATTTCAGAGGTCTTAATAGCCTCGGCAACCATCATGTCTATGACGGCCTCTGCCTGCATACCATCCGGCAACCCCTTTAGAAGGCCGCCAGCACGCCCCGTTCTTTCGGCAAAAGCCAACAAAGCATCCTCGACCCTGGTCAGGTCGTACCGAAACTCCGGCCAGTCGTTTTCCTGCCAGTTATAGCCCATGAGCCGATTGTATCAGATATTCGGCTCATATGGATCAGTTTCATGAGCCGATTACCCATTTTATTCGGCTCACGACTATACGCGGTTGGCAGTCGCCATGCCGCATCGCCCGGACTCTGGCTTTCCGGTCAGGCCGCCGCGGGTAGCCTAAGCCTGAGGTGCAACCCTTTTCCGGTATCGCCAATGCCGTAAAAAAAACTTACTAAAATGGAGTGCTAATCCAGCTAAAAGGCCACCACCCAACCGCAGATCTGCGGACCATGCTGAATGAGATGATCGAAGGGATGAGGGTCCCACGCGCCACCTACTGGATGGTTCAAGAAAACAGGGGCTGACTCCGATACAGAGTGGAAGGAAATGACTTCTTCCTGGGGTAGGGTCATACCATGCCCTTACGACCCTGATATCCTCGTATAAGGAGCGACCGCTCGTGGCCCTCCCGTCACCGCCCCCCTTCGTTCCGATCAACGTCGAACAGTTGCGGGTGGGAATGTATGTGAAACTCGACTGCCACTGGCTGAACCACCCGTTTCCGCGCAATCATTTCAGGGTGCAAACGACCGCGGAACTCGCGGTGATCCGGACGCTGGGCGACGTGTCCATCTATGTGGACGCCAGTCGGTCAGATCCCGACTCTTTGACACAGCCCCTGCCTGTCAAAGCCGATACCGCAGAACAGGCGCGATCCATGCCGGCTCCTCCACCCCACGCTCATGAGGCGGAGGACGCGCAATCGATCATCGCTAAGAAACAAGAACGCATTCAGGCGTACCTTCGCTGTCAGGAGGGACTGAAGAAGGCGAGCGCGAATCATACTGCTTCCTTGCGTCAAACGAAGGAGGTCATCGATCAAGTCAGCGCGGGCCGCGAAGGATGCGCCTCCACAGCCATAGACCTGATCGGCCAGGTCATCGATGCGCTTCACGGCGAGGGCACCGCCATGGCGATGCTCAACGTGAACAATACCGAAGACTTTGGAGCGAGCAACTTTGCCGCCCTCCATTCCTTAAATGTCTTCATGATCTCCATGATGATCGGGCAGAAGTTTGAACTCAGCCGCAAAGATATGCTCAGTCTCGGAATCGGGGCTCTGCTTCACGACATCGGCCAGCGGAAGATACCGTCGCAGGTATTGGCAAAACGAAATAAGGGGATGCCCCTCACCCGGGCAGAAAAAACGTTTTTTGAGCTCCATCCCGAATATGGCAAGCGACTGGTCGAAGACCTGGGTTCATTCCCGCCGGCCAGCGCTCAAGTCGTTTATCAGCACCACGAGCGCATCGATGGGTCGGGCTCTCCCTGTGGGCTCAAGGACGACTCCATCTCATTCTTAGCGAAGATCGTCATGGTGGCGGATGAATATGACCGGCTGACGAATACCATGGATCCCAGGAAACGCCTCTGTCCGACCGAAGCGTTCTCGCATATCTATGTGAACCGCCGGAAGGCCTTTTCGGAAAATGTGATTGTCTGCCTGATCCAAAGTTTGAGCGTATACCCGCCCGGCACCTTTGTGCTGCTGTCGGACGAGTCGCCCGGCATGGTCATCAGCACGAACTTCGCATCCATGACCCGGCCGGTCATCATGATTTACGAATTGGACGTGTCAATGGACAACATTGTGGTCGTGGATCTCGCTGAGGACAAAGACCTGCACATTAAGAGAATTCTGCGTCCGACTGATCTTCCCGTCAAAGTGTTGGAATTTTGGAATCCCCGACGAATGGCAGGCTATTTCTTTCAGGTCAACGATGACAGGGCTGATTCTCCCAACCGTTCATAACTCGGAATTGAGTCTCGAAGCAGAGGGCGCATTCCGGGGCATTCACTCCGCTGTAACCCTCCTCGTCTATTGCACTGCTCCCTCCGACCCTTCGGCTGCCGATCGGTGGGCTAACGAGGTACCGGCGGCTTAGCCATCTCTTCCTGCGACGAACCTGCGGCTCCCTCTTGGTCACTCTGTCCCATGCGCTCATGTCCCATACCGCCAGGCGATCCACTGTGGCCCATCGGACCACGACCACCCCTCCCTTGCATTCCTCTTCCCTGGTGCAGGCTGAACGTCCGCTCATAGTGGATGATGGCCCAAATGTCTTCATCCGTCAGTTGGCCTGCAAATCCCACCATGCTGGTGCCGGGCGATCCATGCTTAATCACCCAAAAGATCTCACCCTCTGTCCGATGACGCCAGAATCCATGGTGCCGAAAGTTGCGGGGAGGCGGGTTCAACTGCGAGGCCAGAGAGCCATCGCCTGCCCCTTCCTGTCCATGACAGTTGAAGCAGGTCCCTTTGCCATGATACAGCGCCTTGCCTTTTTCGATGGTATCAGGCGAGTCAGGCAATGGACTGGTGAGCGCACGCGCCTCATCGAGTTGATCGGACGGGACGCGCGGCTGCATCATGTCATGCCCCTGCGCGAAGACCACCGACCAGCTCAGTGCGAAAAGTGAGAGGATTGCCCCTGAGCTCACTCGACTGCCGATGCGAATCTGACTGATCTGCACCTTCTCTCCCATGGCTCCTTCCTGATACACCAAGAGAGACCGCCTCCAGTCTTCTCATGTAGACCGCTCAGATAAAGCGTTTCGTGAACGGCGCCGCGATTCATCTCGGTCAAAAGGCGACGTTCCGATCGCGTTCCGCTACCGCCTTGATGTAGTCCGGCATGCCCTTGATAGACGCACCGGCCACAAGATCCCCTGCGCCGATCTGTCGCGCCACCGCGCAGGCGCCGCAGACCCAGATGGGGATCTGTGCCGCCTGAACTGCGGCCAGCAGATCTTTGAGCGGGGCCAAGTTCACGCCGATCAGATGGTCGGCCGTGCCCTTGCGCCCCAGCGTCACCGCTTCATTCCAGAGCCAGAGCACCACATCGTGTCCCTGCTCCCTTGCCGTCTTCGCCGCCATGAACGGCAGCGTCGCCATCGTCGGGTCATCCGTGCCTCGACTGCCTGAAATCATAAACGTCGCCACTCTGACCTCCTCGGCTCCTTGTTCCTATTTCTATCTCGTCGCCGGAAACCGCATTACCTCTTCTCAATGACTCCGCAGGCGATCCTGGGTCCGCCCGGCGCATCCTTCGTCGGAGGTTCAGGCAGATACTTGTCTTCAACGCCGTGGACGATGAACGCACTGCCGTCCGCATCGAAGAGCGTGAACAAACCAGGGGCCAGGGTTACCCGACTCGTGATGGTATAGAGGGTTCCCTTGCGGTTTTCGTCCACCACGAGATTCGGCAAATCTCCGAGATGATAGGGATGGTTTCCTAGTCCGGGGCTGACGTTCGCTTCCGGGTTGATCTGCGGATCGACGTTTCCGTCATAATGTCCCTTCGCCGCCGTGAATGACTCACAGGCCCCGGTTTCGTGGATATGGACCGCATGCAGGCCAGGAGTCAGCTTACTGTCGGCGGTTCCCTGCACCGTCATTTTGATACGCACTCGCCCTTCGTACTCTTGATACAGATGCGCTTCTCCGGTGATGCCGGGGCCGCTGATCGTGGCTTTCGCCTTGAGCTTGTCGTCGAGTTTTCCCGTATGGTGACCTGCGCATCCCGACAAGAGCACCACAGTCCCTGCGAAGATCATTGTCCCGCTTAACGCTTGTTTCACATTCATGGCACACCTCCTTTGGAACCGACGCCTACTGCCCCAGCGATCGAACATAGTGAATCAATTCCCAGACCTGTTCATCCGGCAGGCCGGCAAATGACATCATACCCGTGCCGGGCGAACCGTTCTTGATGATCCAGAACAGCTGCCCATCCGGGATGTCCTTCATCATCGAGCCGCAGGTGAAGTTTCTGGGCGGCGGAATCAAGCCCGCGCCCATGAACCCTTGCCCATTGCCCTTGTCGCCGTGACACATCGCACAGGCCACCGGTTGAGCCGTCTGCAAGAAAAGCGTTTTCCCTGCCTGGATCGTCGCGTCGGAGTTTGGGAACGGATTGGTTTTCGACAGGAAGTCGGCCGGCGCCTTCGCCGTTTTTCTCGGCTGCGGGCAGACGCCGCTCGGACCTCCACCGCTGACCGCGGCCTGCGCCACCACCGCTCCGCCCTTGAAGGCGGCCTTCAAATAGGCCATGACATCCGCCACACCCAGCTGTCCGATGGTCAATCCCCAATAGGGCATGCTGGGCGATTTTCCCATCGCCGCTCCACCATGATTGATGACATTGTAGAGATAGTCGGTGGGCATCTTTTCGAACGGGATGTTCGCATGGATCGCCGGTTTCGGCTCCAACCCGGACGCAGCCGGACCGTCGCCCTTGCCGGTGAACCCATGGCACTGCGCGCAATATTCCTTGTAGATCACCTTCCCGCGATCGACGCTCGCCATGCCGAACTCCGGAGTCGTCCATGGTTCAAAGTACTTAAAATCCTTCACCCCTTGAACTACCAGATACCCGATCACAGCCCGCAATTGAGGTTCCGTGGCATCGGCGAGAAACTCTCCATTGTGTACTGTGAAATCTTGTGGGTTCTGCCCGAAACGGAAGAGCCAATCCGGATTGTACCGTTGGCCCGCAGCGGCCAACGACGCGCTCTGCGGCCCGCCGATGAGCCTGCCGTTCTCTTCGACCAGATGACAACCGAGACAGGCGTGGGCCTTATAGGCCAAGCCGCCGAACGCTGCGTCGAACTTACTGACCTTCGAGGTATCGAACGCGCCGACTTTCACCCGAGGATCCATGTTGTGTTGCTCGAAATATTCTGCGATACCCTGAGCTTCTTCCTCGTTGATGACCGGATGCCGCATCGGTCCCTCAGACACATCCCATCGATACCCTTTGGGATAAAGCGGCGCCTCTTTTCCCGTCAGGTAACGGAGCAACCACGAGCGCTGATACTTGCTCCCTGCCCAGATCAAATCTGGGGCCTGCAAGGTGAAGCGCGAGTCCGGCTTCCCTTCAAGACGGTGGCATCCGGCGCACGTGTTCTGAATCAGCTCCTTGACACGACTCTGGTCGCTGCCCAACAGAAGGTGGGGAACTGACAACAACCCCACCACGAACACCAACGCCAATCCGACCAGCGCCGTCCGTCTTCCGCTCATGAGGCATCCCTTTCCTTGATCCACACCGTACGACATGGCCTATCGCGAGACCAGCCAGGCATGAATATCCGCGATCTCCTGATAACTGAGCACGGTGCCCCAAGCCGGCATGAGGCCGCGGCCATGGGCTACCGTTTCCGAAAACGCTCCCTCATTTTTGAGGATGGTTGTGCCTGCCAATTTGGGACCCGTCCCGCCGACTGCGCCTTCACCGTGACAAGCCTGGCAGTTGTGAGCAAAGAGCCTCGCGCCCCTGGCCGCGACCCCGGGACCGTCAGACGCGGCACTCTGCCCCCGCGAGGGTTCCATCATCGCCAACTCGGTCTCGATGCTCGGCAAGTGATCGGGAGCGCCGGGATGATTCCGCGCGGCGAGATACTGCACGACCAATGCGGCGTCTTCCTGAGAGAGCTCGGCGCCCCAACGCACCATCTTTTCCACGATGACCGTCCATCGGTCTTGCGGCAATCGTTGCTGAGCAATAAGGTCGGTGGTATGGCACACGGCGCAACGGGCAAGGATCAAGGTGGCCGCTTTGCGTGCCAAGGCAGGCTCGACCGTCACATGCTCCTCTTCCTGCGCGGAGGTGAGCACGACCCCACCAAGAATAACCAGTAGCACGAGAGAGAATGGTGAAACAGTTCGCCCAGCAAGGCCGCAGCGAATGCTGGCCCGAGGCGTATGGTCTGTGGACGCTGAGGACTTGAACGAAACGAGGACGACGCTGGAAGAACCTTGTGCCATCCTTACGCCGCCACCGTCACAGTCAGGCGATCCCATCCATTCCAGAGAAACCCGCCCGGGTTCCAGGGGCTCGTCGACGGTTGCTGCTCACCTTGCGCATCCATGGCGCGGCAGAGAATGGCGGTGGGTCCCGGCGTGCGGGCATTCCACACCAATTGCCATTGCCGCCAGGCGTAAGGCTGCTCTTCTCCCACCAGCCGGGCCGTCTCCCACGTGCGTCCATCGTCGCAGGACACCTCCACTTTGGCCACCGTCTCTTCGCCGGCCCATGCGACTCCCCGGATCGTCACCGGACCGGGCTTCACCGTATCGCCTTCAGCTGGTGCGGCGATGAGCGATTTCACGAGCATTCGCTCGACGGGCGCCATCGCACTCCCCGGCAGTCCGGACGTCGGATGAATGGCCGTTTCGGGAATCCGGTAAGCCTGTTGCATGTAGTAGCCAGGCGATTCATCAGCCCGCACCGTGATCTCGGTCAGCCATTTCATGCACGATTCCGCCATCCATCCAGGCGTGATCACTCGCAGCGGCGCGCCGTGGAGCAACGGCAATGCGCGACCATTCATTTCATAGGCTAGTAGCGTGTCAGGATGAAGCGCCTTGGCGATGGGGATACTTCGCGTGAACAACGGCACCGTGGCCAGCACCGGGCGATCCGCCCCTTGCAGCTGCACGTGCAATCCCTGAAGTTTTACCCCGGCTCGTTGCAACACGTCCCGTAGACGCACCCCGGTCCATTGCGCATTGCCGACCGCCCCACGCTCCCATTGCACCCCGGGCGCTTTAGGACGATGGTGCGCGCGACCATTGCCGCTGCACTGTAGAACCGCGCTGAGCGTCACCTGCTCGAATTGTCGTAATTCTTTGAGGCTCACACTCAACGCCTCTTTGACCAACCCCTTCACCGTCAGCCGCCAGGAATCAGGGTGCACCGCTTCAGCCGTGGGCGGCCCAAAGTGACTGCGCACGAACAATCGTTCGTTGGGCGTCAACCACGAGACAAATTCACGCACCGGCGTTTCGGCATCCAAGGGTCTCGTAACCCGAACGGTGAGGGGGCCGGATGCCTGGCCGGACTCAGCGCTCTGCCCTCCCTCAACGGTCGAAGGCCTGCTACCGAGAACAAGACCGGCGCCAACTCCTTTCAGCACCGCTCCCAACCATGCTCGTCGGGAGACCGTCATGATTTGCCTTCTGTGAGATCAGTCGCCGGCGCCCCATGACTATGGGGATTCAAATCAATCGAGATTTGCGCAGGAACAACAATCGATTGATGCACCGTGCAGCCATGCGCCACCTTCAATAACCGTTCTTTCAGCTCAGGCGTGACTCGGTGCGGGAGACGAATCGCCAACTGCACCTGTCCGACTCGATGCGGCTCTTCCGCCATCGTCCACTCTGCCTCCACTCTCAGTCCTTCGCGCGAGATGTCATGTCGCGCGCAGAACTGGCCGACGAAGTAGCCCACGCAGCTCGCCACGGAACCGACAAACAATTCCACCGGACTCATGCCCGCATCGGCCCCGCCGTCTTCAACCGGCTGATCTGTGACCACCCGATGCCGGTCAGTAAGAACGTCGTAGCGCGTTCCCCCTTGGTAAGCCACGCTGAGTTTCATCCCGCCCCTCCTCTATGTGTATGTATTCCGATTCGAGGCCGGCGCCCTCTCTTACGCATATCTAAGGGATCGCAATCTATATGCCACCTATCACGGGAAGGAGGGTCAACGTATGGAGGTGAGACCCAATGAGGAAGGATGCCCATCACGCGCCTCTGGGGATAAACGCAACAGTCCCCTCTCACAACTGCAGCACCACGCCCCATTCGTGGGTTGGTATGCGAATCAGATATGGGTACGGACCCAGCGCACGATATCCTGCTGGCTCAACGCGCCGGGCTGGCGAGCCACCTCGCGTCCGCCGCGGAAGAGGATCAACGTCGGGATGCTGACGATCCCGAATCGAGCGGCCAAGCCCTGTTGCTCCTCCGTGTTCACTTTACCCAAGCGTACCTGCGGCTCCAGCGCCTTCGCGGCTTGCTCGTAGGCCGGAGCCATCATCTGACAAGGACCACACCAGGCTGCCCAGAAATCAACGACTAATGGGATTTCAGCTCGTGACACATGGAGGTCGAAATCGGCCGCCGTCAGGCTGATGGGATGCCCGGTAAAGAGAGACGTGTGACACTGGCCGCACTTCGGTCCATCCGCCAAGCGGACGACCTGGACCCGATTAATGCTCCGACAATGCGGGCAGACGAGATGAAGCTTCTCGCTCATAGGGCCTGTGCCTGACGATATGGTCGCGGTTTGCGCACTCTCTGTTCGTTCCCCACTGCCCTGGTTACGAACGAACCTATGTGGCTCGTTTCAAGCTCAGCATGTACGTCGTCAAATCGTTGAGCTGTTCGTCGGTCAGAGGAAATTTCGGCATGAACGATCCGGGCATCACGGATTGAGGATCACGGAAATGTTTGATGTGCCACGCCCGGTCGGGCCTTGTCTCACCGATGGTCGACAGGTCCGGCGCCACGGCTGCGCCTTCACCATGGATGCGATGGCACCCGGCGCAGCCGAATTCGGCATACAAGGCCTTGCCTCGCGCGACGGCCGGATCGGTCCTCGGCACCGCATACAAATTTTTCATCGAGATGCCCAGCAGTCCGAGTACGACGAGGAGAAAGACCAGGCCGCTGCCCAAGGCCATGGGTCTCCCGGTAGGATTCCGCACCGGATTCCGATCGATAAAGGGCCAGAACAACATGATCAGGATGACGCCGAGCGGCAAGACCCAGGTCGCGAGGGGTTCAAGCGGTCCATGCACATGCTTGAGCAGTTCGTAATAGAACAGAAAGTACCATTCGGGCACCGGCACGAAACTGGTATCCGAGGGATCGGCTTTGTCCGTCAAGGGAAGGGGGATGGCAAATGCCAGGATCGCGACCACCAGGAAGACTCCCGCCATGACGACCGCGTCCATATACACCTGCCTGGGAGCGAAGGTTTCGCTGCCCAGCGAGGCCCGGTCGTCGGTCCAGGGTCCGGCCGGTCCCACCCGGCGCAAGATGAACAGGTGCAAGACGATTCCACTGATCAGGATGGCCGGAAGAAACAGGACATGGATCGCAAAAAACCGTGACAGCGTCAATGCGCCGAGCGTCTCTCCGCCGCGCAAGACTCGGGATAGCAGGTCTCCGACGATCGGAACGGTCCCAGCCATATTGATGCCGATCTGCGTCGCCCAATAGGCGGTTTGATCCCAGGGAAGCAGGTACCCGGTAAACGCGAAAGACATGACGATGAGAAACAGCCCCACACCCACCATCCACATCACCTCGCGCGGTGATTTGTACGCGCCATACAGAAACGTCTGGAGCATGTGCAGGCCGATCGCCACCACCATCGCCGACGCGCCCCAATGGTGGAGTCCCCGCACGAACCAGCCGAAGGTGATCTCGGTTTCAATGAATCGGACGCTGTCATACGCGTGGTCGGGCGTCGGGGCGTAGTACAACGCGAGGAACATACCTGTGGAGGCTTGCAACAGAAACAGGAAGAGTGTCGCGGAGCCGAACACATAGATCCAGCTGGCCCCGCCGGGAATCGGCTCATCAAGCAATGTCCGCTGGACCGGCTTGAGGTTCAGGCGGCTGTCGAGCCACGTGTAGATGCGTGAAGCCATTCTGCTCCCAGTTATGAATTCCGAATGATGAGTTGCTCAATGATGGGTTTCAATTTAACAAATCCTAATTCATCACTCATAACTGCACGCTTCGCGGTTGCCCTGACTTGAATTCCGTATACATGACGAGGAGCCGTCCATTCTCCACCTTCATCGGAAGCTGATCGAGCGGACGAGGGGCTGGACCTGCCAGCACTTGTCCGTTCATGTCGAACGAACTACCGTGACAGGGGCACTGAAACTTATTCGTCCCGTCATCCCATCGATAGCCGCACCCCAAGTGGGTACAGATCGGTGAAAAGACCTTCACGTCGCCCTCCGGGTACCTTACCGCCCACACCGCCTTCTGCGATTTGGTTTCCATCCAGCCGTCGCGAATGGTTGTGACATGGTCCAATTGGGTGGGATGGCCGACAGGCAACTCGTCCACGGCTCCGACATCCACCCAGTCGCGCTTGCGACGCATGAAGGCCGGCGCAATAAACGAGCTGAGCAGGGGAATGGAAAGTCCCACTCCAATGAAACCCGCTGCTGCAACGGTCACCCAATGGAAAAAGGTACGCCGGGATCCGACCGGAGTGGAGAGCCCCTTGGCCGATTGGAGATCAGGTTGTTCTTGATGGCTCACATGTCGCTCCCCTTCGCTTTCAACCTGCACAACCGGCTACGCTCATTTCACGGTATCCATCGGACAGGTATTGATGCCGAACAGACTCCAGACAGGACAGAACCCGATCGTGCCAGTAAGTAGGGCGATCGCGCCGATAGCCAGCGTGATCCCCATTCCAATCGGCGGAAGGTCCGCGAAGGCGCCGATCCCGATCAACACAACACCGAGCACGATACGAATAGGCCGCTCAATTCCACCTACATTGCATGCCATGACGTCTCCCTCCATCTGATCTCGCCAGGTGCAGCTTGTTACCGGGGATGGTTCGAGCCTCACTACCTGTGAGCCACGCTGTGGTGAAAGGATTCAACTCGTCTGCTGCTGCCTACTTCGTCGCAAATCGATACATATCATGACAGGTCGTACATCGTGCCGTCATGCTGGATAGGCGGTTGAGAATCTGTACCGAGGATTCACCCTGCGCGATGCCGTCCGCCAAATGATCCATGTCTTTATGAATGGACATGCCCATTTGCTTAAAGGCAAGGGGCAATTTCACCATGATCGCGGGATTGAAGTCCGCTGCCATGTGCATCCCAACTGCGCGCGCCGTCGCTTCAGCCGCCTTGAAATTTTGTTCCGGGTCACTCAGCACCGTCACGACACCATGCACGGCCTTGAGCAGGTGACGCATCTCCGCCAACACCAGGTCTCGTTCCGCCGGCGAGAGAATAATCTCCGTGCGCCCATCTGTTCCTGGCCTGGTATGCCCGTGAACAAAGAGCGCGACCATCAGGCCCATCGTCATAACCCAGAGCAACAGCGCTCCCAACCCAAGTATGCGCCAACTCATATGAACATGCGCTCCATTCGTTTAGGACGTGAGCTTAACAATCCCATAATTTCCTCACAAGCCGTTCTGAGCAGTATAGAGCCGGGAGAGCGTGAACCTTGTCAAACGGTCGAAATCCAGACCCGTCGCACCTTGAGACCGTACCTGGTCAAGATTTGCATGGAATGGAGACCTGCAGCGAAATGGCAGCGATCCCGCCCGTTCACTGGTCGTGCCGTTCTCGCAGTCGATCCGACAAACGCAGATTCTCGGAATAATCGACGGGACAATCGATGACCGCCGGTCGGCCGCATGCCAGCGCCGCCCTCATGACCGCTCCTAACTCGGACGGCCCTTCCACTCGAAATCCAGCCGCCCCGAAACTTTTGGCATAGGCGACGAAATCCGGATTGTTGAATTCGACGCCGGAGGTCCGGTGAAAACGAACCTGTTGATTCCAGCGAATCACGCCATACCCATCGTCCCGCCAGATGAGGATGACGATCGGCAGGCCAAGGCGCACCGCCGTTTCAAGTTCTTGAGAATTCATCATGAAGCCTGCGTCACCCGTCACGGCCACCACCTGACGTTCCGGATAGAGAAGCTGTGCGGCGACGGCACCCGGTAGCCCGATACCCATGGCGGCAAAGCCATTCGAAATGATGCAGGTGTTCGGCTGCTCGCAAGGAAACATTCTCGCCATCCACAGCTTGTGCGCGCCCACGTCACATATCACCAGAGCGTTTGGCTTGAGCGCCGCGCGCAATTCACTCACGATGTGCTGCGGTCTCATGGGCCAGCTATGGGACTCCGCCTGCTCTTTATCGAATCCATCCTGAATAACCTGGCGACAGTGCCGACCCCATTCCAGGGGGAAGGCACGCAGAGATTGTCCGATCAAGTCGATCGACAGCGCGATGTCGCCGACCACCCCGACCCCGACAACATAATGCGCATCCACTTCTGCCGGCGCGACGTCGACATGAACGATCGGCTTATGGCGATCGGGATTCCAAAAACAGGGAGCATATTCGACCGGATCATAACCCACTGCGATCACGAGGTCGCTTTCGGCGAGCACCTGCGCCGCATAGTCCTGCATTTGCAAACCGATGGTGTAGAGAGACAAGGGGTCGGAATCCGGCATCACGCCCTTGGCCATGAAGGTATGAATGACTGGAACGCCGAATCGTCGCGCGAACCGCCGCACTGCTTCTGTCCCCGCCCCGCGTACGATTCCATTTCCCGCCAGCAACACCGGTCGTGTGGACTTCTCGATGAATTCGACCGCACGGGCGACTTGAAGCGGCGCCGGTTCCGGGAGTATGGGATGTTGCACCAGCAAGGGTTCGACCAGGTCAGTATCCGTCACATGTTGAGCGGCTACGTCTTCCGGCAGCTCCAGGTGCGTGGCGCCGGGCTTTTCAGTCTCCGCCACCTTGAATGCCTTCCGCACGGCTTCCGGAATGATGTGCGGCCTGGAAATCTCGGCACTCCATTTTGTCACGGAACGAAACATCGACCGGACGTCGATGGATTGGTGCGACTCTTTGTGCATGCGATCGAGTGACACCTGTGCTGTCAGCGCCACGAGGGGCGCGCGATCGAGATACGCATCCGCCACACCGGTGAGCAGATTCGTGGCGCCAGGACCTAGGGTAGAGAGACAGACACCGGCTTTACCCGTGAGTCGTCCCTGCACATCGGCCATGAAGGCGGCGCCCTGCTCGTGCCTCGTCACCACGAGGCTGATGGAGGAACCGAGCAGCGCATCCATCACATCGAGGTTTTCTTCACCCGGCACGCCGAACACGTACCTCACGCCTTCATTTTCTAAACAGCGGATGAGTAACTCAGATGCCTTCATCGTAGCCTGTCTTACCGGGCTGCGGAAAAACGTTGTTGGCGCACGATACATTCAACGGCCCGCACATGCAGCCACAGGAAGCTGCCGGACGTTTTCAGCATGCTGCTAGGAGCCTGTCCGAGTAATCCTTCGTAGCGAGGCGAAGGAGCTGCCGGTGGATGCGAGGCCGCAGGCTCGAAAAAACTGGAAGCGTATTCCCTGAATACGTTGAGGATTTTTGCGAGCCGAGAACGACGCAGATGCCGGCAGATCATTCGTCGCAGCAGGATGGCATTACCCGGACAGACTCCTACAGGTGGTAATCGCCTGACGCCTCAGGCTGATACAGCACTTCCTTGATTTTCACGGTCCGCATCCCGGCGGGCACAGGCCAATCCACCGTCCCGCCTGCCCGGGAACCCAACAGCGCGGTGCCGATCGGCGCGAGAATCGAGATCTTCTTCTCGGGGATGCTGGCCTCAGAGGGAAACACCAGCGTATAGACGTTCTCCATACCCGTGTCTACGTCTACGATCCGAACTTGGGAGTTCATCGTGACCACATCATGAGGAATTGCAGATGGGTCCACGACATGCGCGCGATCGAGCTCATTTTCTAAACTATCGAGATGATCCCGGTCACGTACTTTGGAGTTGATGCGCGCCTTGAGGACATCCCTGAGGCGATTCAAATCGAATTCGGTTATATAGATATCACGTGGGTTCATGGCTCTACTCCTTTAATAATTTCGGTGACGCCCATCAGTTGCGGCGTGATACGACGTTGGCCCGGCGCGAACTTCGGCGTTTTGACGGTCAAGATCGGACAGGTCGCACGGCGCAACACCGCATCCGCCACGCTTCCAAACCGCCCGTTGGACAAACCCCGACGGCCGTGTGTCCCCATGACGACAAGATCGGCGCGGTGCCGCAACGCGGAGGCCAGGATCGCATCGGAGGGAATTCCTCCCGAAATTTCCACATTGGCCGTCAAACCAATGGAGGTCACAAGATCCTTGAGTTCCGCTAGCTGCCTGGTCCAATGGTCTCGTTTTCGTCCTTCCTCCTCGATCCACCCGAGGCCGCAGTCCAAGTCGTAACTCACCGGTTCCAACACATGCATCAAGGTCAACGAGGCGCCGAGGCCCTGCGCCATTTGAACAGCATATTCCACAGAGTTGAGCGAGGGACTCGAAAAGTCCAGCGGAGCCAGTATGTGCCGGATCGGCAACAGCGGGCTGGCGGTGAGCGGCTTACTCGCTTCTCCACGCAGCCCCGGCACCGCGAGAACCGGACAGGGACCGTCTTTGACCACCCGTTCTATCGTACTGCCGATCAGCCCATACACTAGATTGGTTCGTCCCTGCATTCCGAGAACCACCAGGTCCACCCCCTTTTCCCGGGCGGCGAGACCGATATGTTCATTCGGCTTTCCGACCACCTGCCGTATTGTCGAAGCAATGCCGCTACGAACCATATGGTCCTCCACCAGCTCCAACCGGCGTGCGGCGTCTTGCCGTGCCTGCGCCACCACGGCAATCGTCCCCGCATCGGTGTTCAGCCACGGGGGCGCTTCGAGGACGTGAAGCACGTCCAATGCGGCATCACAGGCGGTGGCCAGATACATGGCATACTCCTGCGCACGTGCGGCATCGTCTGAAAAATCTGTGGCAAAGAGAATCCGCGTGAACATAGTGCTCCTTAATAGACGCGAGTCTAACGATACAGATAACCAGTTTCTCGATCAATGGAAGGCGGCCGCGGCAAGCGACCTATTAAGTTCGCCGAGGATGAACGGTTCACGGGCATGAATTGAGCAAGACAGATGCCAGCCTTCCCTTCCGGCGTGACAATGCGGAAAGCCCGCAGCACCTCCTGCCCGGCGACCGGACCGGGATCATGTCACCGGCCCACTGTGGCCATTTGCGGCAGCGATCCCCTCGTTGTGAGGCAATAGACCACTTTCTGGGTGGAGAAGCCACACGTTTCGCTCGCCGTCGATCAGAACTTCGGGTTATACGACTTGTTCCTCATCTTCTTCATCGCGAAGCAAGAACGAGCCCGACCGTTCTCCAGTCGCCGCGGCTCTCAAGTGTTCAGCGGGCGGCGTAGAACCTGCGCTCAGACGAGTAAGCGTCTCGACGATCCGGTCAGGGCTTCCCCAATCGCTCCACCAGACACCCTTCATCTCCATCACGGCCGTATCGCCGGGCGCATGCGCCAGGAGATCCCGTGAAAAATTAAGGCGGGGCATCTGCGCATAGATCGTGCGCAGAAGTTCCGGTTCCCTGGGCGTGTCGATCGCATCTCCGAGCCGTTCGAAGAGATCCATCATCCTTGGGAGCACCCGACGTCCAAGATTCCAGATGGTCTCCACGTTTCCGACCATCATAAACGTATTCCACAGGGCTCCCGAACGATAGGCCAACTCTGCCAAAGCCGGCTCCGGTTTCTCCAGGAATGCTCTGACGGCTCGGACGGGGCGGGCGCCGAACCGGGTCAGATCATCGCCGGGTTGAATCCACCCATAGTCCGTTTCCGGGGCCGTAGGACGCGCCGCTAGTAACAATAGCCTTGTCGCCAGCTTCTCCGCGGCCCGCATGGCGTAGGCGACTTCGCCGAGAAATCTCCCTTCGGGAAATATGAAATGATCGGAAGGAGAAATCACGACCGTCCCCTTCAGATCTCGCGCCCGGATGTAGGTCAGCGGGAGAAAAATGCCCGGCGCGGTATCGGCATCCCCCGGTTGAACCAACACCATTCCCGGATCCCGTTCACCGATTTGGCCCCAGGCCTTCTGATGTCCCCGCCCGACAACGACGACCGTGCGCGTGGGATTCGTGAACTGCATGGTGCGGTCGAGGGTATGCTGAAACATCGACCGCGTCCCAATGAACCGACAATATTGTTTCGGCGTCGTCCGGCCGAACCAACGCCTGATTGCCGGTTGCATCCGGACGCCTTCGCCTCCCGCTAACACGATCGACCAACGCCGGCCATCCGGTTTCGTTATCTCCCGCATGATGATCCCCTTCCGTGGGTGATGGCCATGCGGCCGTCACTCCCGAGAGACGGCGTCCCCCATGCCACCCGCCGTTTCTGCCGGCTTCTTCGCGGTGAAGAGATCGGCTCCCTAGCCTGGTAGATCCAGCAGGGACAGACCCCAGAAGACCATCACTCCCATGGCCGCAATAACCAACACCAGCAATAACGTGACCGGCGCCATAACTTTTAGATCCTTCATTTCATTCACCTTTTCTCAATCTATCCCAACGAGATCGTCCTGCTGACTCTTGTCGTGATGCCACTGTACTCAACCAAGATGAATCGACGATGAACATGACATGAAGAAGCGTTCATATTGAGCGCGACCGGATCCGTCAATGGGTTGACGGAAGAGTGCACGAGGGGTGGTCGAGAAGAGAGTGTCCCGTCGGACGATCAACCCTGCGGAGCGGGCAGCGTCAGCGTGAAGACCGAGCCTTTTCCGACTTCGCTCTGCACGGAAATGGAGCCATGGTGGGCCTCCGCGATTTCTTTCACGATGGGAAGGCCGAGGCCGTGGCCGCCCGAATCCCTGGCGCGCGCCGGGTCAGTCCTATAGAAACGCTCGAACAGCAGCGAAAGGTGCTCCTGCGCGATCCCTTGCCCCGTGTCTCGAACGGCCACGCGCACGTCGCCCCGAAAACCACTCAACTGGACTGTGACGGCGCCGCCCGGATCCGTATATCGCAACGCATTATCCAACAGATTGATGAAGACCTGTTTCAAGCGCTCGGCATCGCCAAGTACGGGTGGCACCGCCTCTTGCTCGAACACCAGCCGGATACCACGATCCTCCGCCACCGGCGTCAGGTCCTCGATCAACTCCCGCAGCAGCGGCTCGAGTGCGAGCAGAACGAGATCCACGGGCGGCCGGTCACCGGCGAAGCGAGCCAGAGTCAGGAGGGATCTCGTCAATACGATCAGGCGTTGCACCTGATAGAGGTTGGAGACGAGGACGTCCCGATATTCTTCGGCGGATCGTGCACGTTGTAACGCCACCTCCAGGTTGCCTTGAATGATGGTCAACGGCGTCTTCATTTCGTGCGCGGCGTAGTCCACGAATCGTCGCTGGCTTTCGGATGCTCTCTGCAAGCGGTCAAGCATGGCATTGAACGCCTGGGCCAGCTGCTCGAACTCCTCGAACGGCGCATTCAGATTCACCCGCGAGCGGAGGTCGGATGCAGAGATGCTTTCAGCGGTGCGACTGAGCGCCTCGATGGGCGTGAGGGCCTTACGGGCCAGCCATCCGCTGCCGAACCACGATGTCGTCAGGACCGCCACGGACCCCAGCATGAGCAGGCCCATGAGGCTTCGATGCGTCCTCCTGAAAAACTCCAATGACTCTTCGGCCTGAAGCAGATAGCGTACCTCGTCCTGTTGCCGTATCGGAACGAAGACTTGACGAACCGACGCCCCGGAAGAGGTCTCGATCGTCTCATACACCACCTCCCCGTTTTTGCCCCGTTCCAATACCGCGCCATCCACCGACGGCCTCGGGACCACCGCACTGCCTTCCCAAACCACCGTCCCGTCGAGCGACAGAATATGAACCGAATGAGAGACCTCCCGCAGTTCCTGCATCCGTTCGTCGGCCACTTGCGCGCCTCGCGGGACGACGAGTTCATGGTCCGGCCGCTTCAACAACTCCGGCCGTTGTTCGATCAACTCGGCCAGGGTGTCGGCGATTCCGAACAACCGGCGGTCTAAGTACTGCTGCAGCAGACTGTGGAATCCGATATAGACGAGCATATTGAAGACGACGAGCAGGGCGGCGATGAGCGCCACCGTGTAGAGACGGAACTGTGTGCGGAAGCGGCTCACTCACCGGTCTCCAGCTTGTATCCCACTCCGCGCACCGTGGCGATCAAGGGGGAAGAGAAGTCCCGGTCGATCTTGACCCGCAACGAACGAATGTAGACATCCACGACATTGGTCATGGGGTCATAATTGAGACCCCACACCCGTTCCAGAATCGCTGTCCTGGTCAGGACGATGTCGCGGTTCCTCAGCAGATATTCCAACAGCGCGAACTCCTTGCTGGTCAGGACGATTTCCTTCCCGGCCCGCCACACGCGGCGCGACGCGGGATCCATCTCCAGATCCTTCGCCTTTAGGCGACTGCCGACATGTGGCCCGCCTCGCCGGAGCAGAGCCCGGACCCGCGCCACCAATTCCGTAAACGCAAAGGGTTTCGTCAGGTAGTCGTCCGCCCCGGAATCAAGCCCGGCAACCTTGTCGTCAACCGAATCGCGGGCGGTCAGGAGCAAGATCGGCGTCCGGATTCCCTTCGCTCGGAGACGCTTGGACAGCGTCAACCCATCCAGCTTGGGGAGCATGACGTCCACGATCAGCAGATCATAACTTTCCTCGGTGGCCAGGATGAGTCCCGTCTCACCGTCGCTTGCCGTTTCAACCGTATGCTGTTCTTCCTGCAGTCCCTTGCTGAGAAATTGCGCCAGATCAGCATCGTCTTCGACGATCAGAATACGCATGGGCTCCTCGCTTCAATATCAGGTGACATGCCGCGCTCGCTTCCGCTCACTGCCGGGTGATCAGACGGCGCGATCATAACAAGTACGGACCTACTTTCTGGCGGGATGAACGATTCTTCATCCAGGCTTCATCAAACCTTTATTGGAGGGTGAGAACAGGTTGCCCGAACGCTCCGACCAGTCACTGAAAGAACTCCGCCTGCGGCGCCTGACGAATGCGCCGGACCACGCCGGCTGCGGCGAGACCTTACAGATGGCACCGTACTTCGGCCCTGTCTCAGACTTTACCTCATCGCCGACGCACTCGACCGCAGGGCTTGCGTCAAGCCCCACAACAGAAATAGGGCGTAGACGGTGCCGAAGAACCAGGGGAAACTGATCGCTCGATGGGCCCACCACTGCCGATGCTGCCGGAAGGCCCAGGAGGGCTCGAAACTGCGTGGCTCATTGGTCTCGTCCACGATCGTTTCCCGATGCTCTCGTATGCGGTACAGCGCGCTCACCGGCTTTCGTTCCGGCCACTCCGGCATGCCTTCGATCCCTCGCAGTTGCCACTCCCAGAAGCCATTTTGGGCGGACAATCGTCCCAACACAATCGCCATCTGCACGCTCATGAGAATCCCGATCGTGCTCAGCAGCACGATGACGACGGTAAAAGGAAGGGCCACGGATTCTCGCGAGACGAGCACTCCGATCACGGCGACAAAGATGGAGTTTGCCGTGAGGTAGTCCGACAACATGCTGTGATAATCTCGGACACCCGACGTCCAGAGCGTCAGGAGGTGACTGTAATCGGACTGCATGGCGCCTCGATCCTGAGCCATACCATTACGCTCCTTTGCCGGACCGTGCGGCCAGGCGATACGCATTGTGGAGGTCGGGCCCCGTGCGCCGCCGGCTGATGAGGGCCCTGTTGATCGCAAAGACCGTCGCCTGACAGGCGCCCATGTGCGACCTGCGTCTCCGACCCTATACCTGTCCCTGTTCTCGTAAGGCGACGACCAACTCCCGTTTTCCTATCAGCAGCGCACCCAGACCAAAGAGAATTGTCAGTACGGTGACAAGTCCGCCGAGGATCGGGATAACGGAGAGGATCGAATAGAGGACCAGCCCTGCCACGAACGGGCCCGTTAAAGACGGCGAGTCCGGTGGTCTGCGTAATAGCAACTGACCCAGACAGGTGATGGCATAGATTCGCGCCAGGTACACCATCGCCAGATACAGCGCGAGCAGGATGACACCGATGGGCAGCGCGAACAGCGTCACGAGGAAACTGACGGCGACGACAGGAGTGGCGACTAACGCCACTGTGCCCCAACCCAGCGAAGGTCCTGGACGTTCCCGCATCGTCGACGTCACGCGGAGGGTAAACAGAGGGTACACACGCAGCAGCACCAATCCGAGAAGTAACGTGGAGAGGAAACTGATGACCGCGGCCATGACTTGCATTCCGACGATGCCGCGGCGGGCGTTTTCAAGCGACCACCCCTCCGGCAGCGGACGACGTAGAATCGCCCCATGGACAGTCGCCTCCTCATCGATCACGGGAGCCGCCTCACTCCAGTAGCGTAGCTTGCCCCAGACGACGGCTTTGGACATGAGATGCACTGAGCCGGACGCCACCGCGAGATCGCGTTCGACCTCGCCGGATAACGTTGCATTGCGCGCGCCGACTCTCGCGTCTCGGCCGATTTTCCCTGCGAGTTCCACATTGCCGCCGCCGGCTAGGAGGTTCTCCTGGACCTTCGCGGTCTTCGTCAGATGGATGTCCCCGCCTCCGATCGTGACGTTCCTGCCGATGGTTCCAGTGACGGTGACCTGCCCTCCCGCGATTCTGGCATCTTGGGCCACCGTGCCGGACATCGTCACTTTGGCCCCCGCTACGATGACATCGCCGTTCACGATGCCGTCTATCAGGACATCCCCGCCGGCGGCATAGAGATCGCCATTGACGATGCCGGATATTTCTACATGCGGACCAAAGGCGAAGTAGTCGCCCTGAACAACTTGACCGGCTTGCAAGACAGCACGATCACTGAAGGGCGACCGAGGAGACGCCTCATCGGCAAAGGCCAAGGGTGAGAACATCAACCATCCCAACGACACACAGAAGATGAATGGAATCACGATCTCTGCCTCCCTTCTCTGCCGGTCTTTGGCTCAGTCCGGTTGGCGCCGTCATTTCCTCACTACTGCTGCCGCACGAGAACGACGATCGTTGGGAGCGCACCTGACAGGCCGCTGATCGACGCTGACTGTTCCGAGGCGTCGGACAGCACGCAGGGCGGTCGATGCTGATTGTAGGACATATCCACGTCTGTTCCCACACCATAGTCAGGCACGTCTTTTCACGAGAATCGGTGGTACTTCGGTGACCCCGGCGATTCAACCGCATGCCTATTGTGATGCTCTGTCATGTAGATAATGCGGATCACCTTCGCAGCATCAGAGGGAGAACTCGTGTCCAACTGATATTGCCGCGGCAGGCACCGTGAGGAGGGCATTCCGCATCGCAAGTGTGACCTATGGATAGAACTCGGCCTGCCGAATCCTCGACGGCTTGATGGGTCCTGCTCACAGGTGACTGCGCACAGACAATAGGAGCAGATGCTTACGGCCCGGCTGTCGAAACTCTCGAATCCGCTCCGTCACGAGATCCGATCGCCCCTCGAGAACTACCGCATGCTGCTCTTCCGTAATCATTCTGATAGTCCCCTGCGTACGCGCCGCCTGGATAACCGCATCCTCAGTCGGTAAATCCGGTATCACCGTATCCCGCTTGAGGTAATACACGGCATCCTCGTTCTTCGGCCAACCAGGGATATACATGAACAGGGCCGGTGGTGCATCCAAAGCCAGAGCCTTGATTTCCTCCGTGGCCTTCCGCGGTGACGCGGCTTGGTCAATCGAAGGGAACACATAGCTGACGATCAACACGACATAGCCGACGGCAAGCGCGCCGACGATACCGAGCGAGAGACGCAGACGAGAACGAATCGCGGCGTGCAAGAGCAGCACCGACAGGCACACGATCGTCAGAATGAACTCGGGAGACACCACCGTAGACGACACCAGCCACCGGCGTCGGAGCGGCGCCGCGCCCAGGAACATCCCGGCAGCGAAGACGACGGCCAAGATGACGAGCAAGACTCTCAATAGTCGAGGCATCGGTTCGGCCCCGTCGGCTCGGGAAAAGGCTCGGTCATAGAAATATCCGATCACTAAACCTAACCCGGGCACAATCGTCGTAAGGTAAGGTTCGCGTTTGAGCGTGGCCAGACTGAATGCCGTGAAGAGGCTCAGAACCCAGACGAGTAGCAACAACTCTGTCGGATGGGATCGAAAAGGTCGCTGCCTCCACAACAGCAGGAGAGCAGACGGCACGAGCGCGCACCAAGGGAAAAAATCAGCCCACATCATGCCCAGATACCAATACAGGGGATGCCCGTCGGTGGCGGGTCCGGAACCGCCTACGAATCCGGTATTCCAGACAGACTGAATCGCTTTACCGAGGTTGAAATGGTGCTGATACGCAGGACCTAACATCTGCGCGTATCCCGCCATCATGGCAACAGCTACAGCCAGGCCGGCCCAGAAGTATCGATCCTTCAGCATCCGCGCATCGCGCTGAATGGCGGCATAGACCGCCATGACGAGCAGAGGCAAGAAAAACCCATGCATTTCTTTCAGCATGGCGCCTAGAGCCATGCTGACGAAGGCGAGCACATACCATCGTGAGCTTCGGCCCAGTAGTTGAACCTGAATCCATGCAAACAGAGCGAGCGTCACGAAAAAGGTCAGGGTTGAATCGAACAGGACACGACGCCCGTACCAGATAAACACGTGGGTGGTCGCCACGACGAGCGCAGCCCAGAATCCCGCCGTCGACGACACCAACCTTGCCCCAAGCATGTAGGTGATGATGATGGTGCCCACCGCGGCCAGCGAACCGGGCAAACGCAAAGCAATTTCGTGGTCACCCCAGATTGACGTCGAAGCATGGAGCAGCCAAAAGAACAGCGGGGGCTTATTGACGTACGGCACACCCTGGTAGGTCAGGTCGAAAAATTCGCGCCTCCGCCCCATTTCTCCGGCAATGCCGGCATATAGCCCTTCGCTGCCTTCCAAAAGAGAGAGATGCAGATTCGCAAAATAGCCCCACGCTCCCACCATCGCCAGCAGCGCCATTTCGCCATACCGACGCGCAACGGGATTGTCGCGCAAGTACTGACGGAACGACCTCCATTCATAGGGCATTGATGTGATATCCGTTTGTGGCGAGCCCACGTCCATATCTGGCATGCCCGCATCGATCGACGATGATTACTGCGCCACAGGTCAGCCCCGATTTCATGAGCAGCATGTTTCGATCATTGCCTTTTCGCAGGACGGGCGACGCGAGCAAATCAATACAGAATGTCCAGGCCAAATTCAATCACTTACTCTCTTGATTGTTTTGCGCCACCGGCCATCCCCTACCCGCATGTTCCAATTCCATATTTTCGCGCATCACGCTCATGCCGGTCGCCCGGCCCGCACCCGTCTTGCGCCGCACTGCGGCGGGATCGCGCGCAGACTATTGATGACCCCCGACAGGCCTCCGCCTCAGACAGGTGTGAGACGCGAGGCAAGAATTCCACGGCCGGCAGGTATCCGCCTGAAAACCTCCGACCACCCTATGCCATGCTTCCCGCCTTCGGGTCAGAACCGGTACTCCGCCCCGATGGAGACGATCGAGTCGCTGAAGTCTCGGAGGACAGTCGTCGACGTGCGCTTTCCGTACTGGTATGCCAAGGTTATGATTGCCACAGGCGACAGACGATACCGAACCTCCGCTATTCCTTGGTGCGTGGAGTCGAAACGATTCAGATGCGTGTCCCCGGCGATACCGCTTGTAAACGTTTTCCGGCGATGAATATAGGTGAGCTCCAGATCGAATCGCGAATGCAGATGCAGCTCCGTGCCGACCGACAGCATATGCAGGTAGTACGACACATCGTCCATGAACTGCGTCTCCTGCCGACCGTCTGCCAAACCACGCTCGTAGAGGTAGGAGAGCGTCACCATCATCCAGTCCGTCGCGCGATAGTCGACGCGAGGACCGACCGTCCAGAACGTCGTATCCCGCTCGGCAAACGACTCATTGTAGAGACGGAGACCATATCGACCGATCAAGGCCGCAGTGATGGCCTCACTCACACGCCGTTCAACTTCAGCTCTCCAGGTGTGGGAGCTGACCCGCTCCTCTTGAATCGACCGGGTCCCGGTACGACGCTCGAAATTGGGTCCCAAGAACAGGTTGGGGACATAGCGATATCGTAAGAGCAGCGAGGTGTCCGCCGTAAGCGCTAATCGATCCTGGATACGATAATCGCCATGGTTAAAGATGGGGTTGTTCGTATAAATTGCGCCCTGCGCCTTGACCGATAGCTCATTGCTTCCCAGCGAGGTGTTCGTTGCCTGGATGAGTTCGACCGCCGGTTCCCAAATCACATCCTGCGGTTTATCGATCGACACCACCGTCGGCTGCGACGGATCCTCACTGAATCGAAGTCGGCGAGCGGAAGAAAACTGAAAAGCGTCGGTGGTGTAACTGGTCTTCTGTTCGGCAATCGCCGCCCATTCCGCTTGCGCCGGCGTGCCCGGTCCGTACAAAGCAGTAGCCGCAGCAACCCACAGGGACGCGCGAAGCGCCAGCACCAGCAAAGGCGCTCGCGCGAGCTCATCGCGCATGGTGGGACGAAGAACTGCACGGACCGCAACGCATGCCCCACTCCGTGCCAGCGCTTGGAAATAGAGCTCTCGTCATGATCCGCTCCGCATCATCGCGCTTACAGATGCATCACCAAGCCAGGCGGTGAAAACCGCTCAGCCTTGCACCCCAAGCAACTTGGCCATATTGATCACAATGAGGGTTACCGCAATCGTAATCGTGATTGACGCGGTCATTCGATTCGCAACCGTCGGCGACCACCAGGCCCCGATCCTCACACCCAGCACCATGCCGGACACACTGCCCAGAAGCACGAATCCCATGAGCGCCCAGTCGACGCGTCCAAACTGAAGATGCCCCACGATTCCGCCGATGGAGATCAGCCCGATAATACTCAACGAGGTCCCAATAGCCGTCCGCGTCGGAAAGCCCAATATCAGGATCAGCGCCGGGACTACCAGGAATCCCCCACCCACCCCGAACAACCCGTTCATGGCGCCCACCACCAACCCCATTCCGCCCACCTTCAGCCAGCACGTCCGCGGAAACCGGCTCGCGCAACTCTCTTCCCGCTCGGCATCCAGCAGCAGTGTACGCTGCCGGGTGATCAGGGTCCTGGCGACTAAGAGCAAGATTCCAAAGAGCACCAGCAACACTTCGTCCCGGAATAGCCGATGCCCGAAGGCTCCCCCCCAGGACCCGATCATGCCGGTCCAACTGAACGCCGAGGCGGCTTTGATCTTCACGAGCCCCTGTCGGCCATACTCCCATGCGCCCAATAGCGCGGATGCGGCCACGATCATCAGCGACATCGCCGCCGCCTCCTGCAAGGGGATGCCGGCGATATACACCATGAGCGGCACCCCCAGAATCGCGCCACCCGTTCCTGTCGCCCCGAGCTGCAACCCGATCGGCACCCCTGACAGAACGGAACGCAACGCTTCGTCGATCATGGGGGACTCATTATGCTGATTCTCAACCGACCATCATCCATGGATTGGAAAGCGCGAAATAAGAGAAGGCTACATTCGGAATCACCGCCGCCCTGTGCTTCTTCGTCGGCGATTCCTGACCTCATGGGGCGGCTGGCAGGCTCGGATCGACGCGCCCACCATAACCACTCCTGCCATGGCTCACCTTCCGGGAGCGTGATGGTGTCCCTCAACCCTTTTTATACTTGATGCCTCCCCACATCACTGACTTCCCCCACTGGCATGCTCAAACGCAAACTTGATTCTCACTTGTTAAGAGCAAGAAAAGACCAATTGGATTCATGCTAGGGGTGAACCGGCCCGTTTTGCGTAACACGATGAGGCCCGCTCGGCCTTCCCGATTACGACGCTTTGTGCGCGAATTCGCCTAGGCCTATCGACCATTTCCCTTCTCACTAGGGAAATTGTCAGGTTGACATTACTCCCCTTCGGTCAGTAGTGGTAGAGTGACTATATTGCCTGGAGGTATCATGTCGATCACCGGTGTTTGGTCAGGTAAAGGCTTGGTTGTCAGCCTCATCATTGGATTTATTGCCGTGGAGTCGATTGTCGCCGCTGGCTTTCTAAGCCTGCTGCACTTCAAAACCTCTGCCAATTGGGTCTCGCAAAGCCAACATGTTTTGCTCGAATTGGAGCGCATGATCAGCACCGTCACGGGCGCCGAAACCAATCAGCGCGCCTACCTCATTACTGGATCTGATGACTATCTTCCCCCCTATCGCGACGCGATGGACAGCATTGACGATCACCTTCAGCGTATTGGGAGCCTTACTAGGCGTGATGCCGTCCAACAGAACCGTGTGGCCTATCTTGTGAACCAGATCGAACAGCGATCGGAGCAGATGGACGATGCCATCATCACCCGCCGCATCAAAGGTCTGCCCTATGCCAAATCAGTCGTGGCTAGCAATCGGCAGAGTGGAACGATGGACGCGATTCAGGATGTTGTGGGACAGATGCGCGCTGAAGAAACACGCCTATTGGAGCGCCACCGGGCGGACTCGGAAGCCTGGGCGATTACCACAGGTTCCTTTACCGCAGTCTTTTTCTTACTGACCGCCATCGTCTTTGCCTTGTGCGGTCTGCTTATGAAAATGGCCTTATCAAGTCAAGCACAAGCTGAACGCCTCCTCCAAACTCTCTCGCGCTCCTCTACGGCTCCCGCAGCCAGATAAATGCGGGAGTACGATACTCGGTTCACCTCCCGGGAACGTTGTTCGACCGGCAGGCACCCTGCCATCTCCATTTTCCATCATGAATTCCTGACCCCCTGCCTTCTCCCAACGTGCTGACTTGCCGAACTCCAGGCTTGCGGCCCCCGTGCACCCTCCGCTAGGTGCGTGCGAGGACCACGGCGAGCAATAACACGAAGAGCGCAATCAGCAGTGACAGCCGCGGCACGAGCGACGAATATTTGGTCAGGGTCTTCTGGCGGGCCGTCCTCTCGCCGTCGGCCATGGCGAGAATCCGCCGGGTATAAGGTCCGATTACGAGGTCGTGAATCAGGGTCATGCTGAACAAGAGCGCGACCAGACTCATTTTGGCGGCAAAAACGGCTGGCCACTGTCTTGGCTCCAACAGGGGGATCAACCGATACGAGGCCAGGAGGAGACCAGTCCCGACGAGCAACCCCATCGCGCTCCACACCAGACTCCTGTACCGATAGGCGACGGTGCGAAAGAGCAGGGCGTAGTTCGCAAACAGTCCGTCCCGCCTTAATACCGGCACCAGCACAACCGACAGAAACACCATCCCCCCGATCCAGACGACTGCCGCTAAGAGGTGAATCCAGATCAGCGCGAACATCAGCGCATCCTTTCTCCTGTATCAAATCGAGAGAAGATGACGACCTGTGGGAAGAGACGCAAGGACAGATTTTCCGATCGCTCTCTTCGAACGGCCCATACTTGTGCGTCGGACTACTATTTTCCGCTCGCCCCCACATAGGACACGGGGCTGGCGGTTCCCTCCTTCGCGTCTTGCGCACAACGAAATCCCATCCAATTGATCTTGGTCTCTGGATCGGTGCCGTTGCGCATCGCCGCCCGCATGGTGGTGGTGCTATCCATCCATCCGCCGCCTCGGAACGCCTTCTGCGTGCCGGTCTCCGGCCCTTGCGGGTTCCGATCCGGAGACTTCTTGTAATAACCCTGGTCGTACCAATCGGAGACCCACTCGGCCACGTTCCCGATGGTTTGATAGAGGCCATATGGACTCACGGCATTCTCGTACTTGTCGACGGAAATGATCGGCGGATAGAGCAACAGACGCTCGGGACGATCCCGCACCGGCCCGGACAATCCGGTTCTGCCGAAATTCGCTCTGGTCGGACCGGCATATTCGCTGCCCCACGGAAACAGCCGCCCATCAACTCCACGCGCCGCCTTCTCCCACTCGGCTTCGGTCGGCAGGCGTTTGCCCGCCCACTTGCAATAGGCATCGGCATCGTACCAACTGACGTGCATGATGGGATGATGCGCCATCGTCTCCTGGAAATTGCCGCCGTCGTACCGCCAATCCAGTTGAGGCAACCGATCGGTGGCCAGCACAAACTTGAGATATTCCAGCGTTGTGACTTCATACTTACCGATCAGATAGGGGTCCAGATACACCGACCGCTGCGGGATTTCGCTCCGATAGGCCAGTCGATCCTTTTTCTTATCGCTCCCCATCACAAACGCGCCCGCCGGAATCAACACCATCTCGTCCTTGGTCTTCCACTTGGCCACGCGCTCTTGCGCGAGCTGTTTTCCGGCGTCCGTCCATTCGACGACAATGTCCTGCGTATCCAGAGCCCGCGCGATCGGAATCAGCGCGAATAGCGCCGCTCCAATCAGGAGCGCTTGTGCGACCCGCTTCCGTTTCCCTGGAATGTCCGTTCGTTGCTTTTCCATCTTTGGCCTCCTCGTTGTCCTGCCGTCAACACTCAGCGACCCACCTGCCGCAGAAGTTTCGGATCGACAGCCGAAAGCTGACGACCGCTCTCGCCCGATTCTGCGCAGCGAAATCCGATCAGGTAACTCCAATGATCCAATCCCCCTGAATTGCGCCCCGCTGAACGGGCGACTTCTGGATCTTCATTCCACGAGCCTCCGCGAAACACTTTGTCCTGCCCCGACGCGGGCCCCTGCGGATTGCGATTGTCTTCGCGCCGGTAATATTCCGGATCGAACCAATCCGAAACCCATTCACTCACATTGCCTGCCAGCTGATACACTCCGTACGGGCTCACGCCCTGATCGTACCGATCCACGTTGGCCAGCGGGGGATACTTCGCTCCGCGCTTGGATCCCGGGTGGGCGATATTACTTTTGATCCACCCAGCTGGTTCGTTCCCCCAGGGAAACATCCGGCCATCCTGACCGCGCGCCGCCTTTTCCCACTCCGCTTCAGTCGGCAGACGAGCCCCTCGCCATCGGCAATAGGCGTCGGCCTCCCGCCAGGACACGCCGATCACGGGGTGTTTCGCCATCTTGTCCGCAAACGGTTGCCCCCGCCAATACCGCGGCCAAGCCGCCCTCGTCGCCAATACATACCGCAGATAATTCGACATTGCTGACCTCGAACCGGTCGATGCTGAACGCATCGACATAGACTTCGCGTTGCGGCTGCTCCTGGGGCCCGGCCGCTCGATCCATCCGAGGATCGCTTCCCATGAGAAACGTGCCTTCCGAAATCGGTATCATGCCCCCGGGTACTTCCGTCAACGCGAGCCGTTCCGCCTCGTCCAGCGGAAACCACAGGGGCGGTGGCTTCGGAAGATCATGGTCTGCATACCCCGGCGCCACGACGCCCAGGATCAGCCCCATCGCGAGGCCCGCTACCCACGCCGGGATTGAAACCGTACTCAATGTGTTCATGCCTCATTGCCGGTCCCGTCGATCCCACGGATCGATGTCCGACCTCATCACCGGCTCAGTCAGTGCTGTTGCTTTTGAATCATCGGATCGATTTCTCGCTGCGTTTCTTCGGACACGTTGTAACGCACGTACGGATGATCCATCACTTCGTTGGCATAGAGCCGCCCGGTCGGGGCCGGGACCACGATATGTGCCTCCACGCTTCCCTTCGGTTGGATGGTGACGGTTTGCTCTATGGCGCTACGAATATAGGGATGCCAGACGACCAGCTTATAGGTGCCCGGAGGGACATTGGTCATGGTGAACCGGCCCTGTTCGTCCGTCTTGTCGAAGTACGGATTGGCGACAGCCAAGCCCCAGCTCTCCATGTAGGCGTGAAAGCCGCATTGCATGACGAAGACCCGGCGGCCCTTGCTGAGATTGACCAATTGCTTCATCGGCGGGCCGGCCATGTGCTTGTGGTACATCCCGGCATCGCTGCGATCCTTCAGGTTGCGCGGGTGCTGCGGATTCATCGGCAGCGGCACGTTGAACAACACGCGCGGACCCAATTGCGAGGTTTCATAGGCCTGAATGTCGTGCATGACGGGGTCCATGTTGACCACCGTCACCGTTTGATCGCTCCGCACAACAGTCGTGAACGGGACGAAGAGGCAGTCTTTCGCTTCGATGTGCGGCACGCTGCCGTCGGCGAAAGGTTTGCCTTTGTCGATCCCCTCCAGATAGACCACCACGTCGCGAAACTCGTCTGCCGGTCCGACCTGGAAGGGTTGCAGAATGCGCCAGCCTTGTCCATCAGAGATGCGCCCGCAATAATATTGATCCGGCAACGTCACAAGGTTGTAGCCTTTCGGCTTTGGAACCTTTCCCTCTAGCTTCACGGTACCCATGAGGGTCCCACCCTCTGACACCGCGATTTCTTCATACGCCAAGGCCGGACTGCCCAAACAAGCAGCCATCAGCCCCATCACGATGATGTTTCTAATCGTCATTCCTCCGGCCTCCTTCGTTCTCGTCTCTCGTGAAGCGTATCTCGCAAATAGGAACAGCTTCTTCGTGGCTCATGCTCAGACTGTCGATTAACCAACTATCGTGCGCTTCACGAACGACGCTTCACGAGATACCGCTCAAAGACAAATGGGGGAGCTGCGTCATACAGGCAGCTCCCCCATCCGCGGTTACGCCATGACTCGCCCGGTTACTTCATGGCAGTTGGGATCGCCTGCGGTTCAGGCTGCACGTCGGCTTGACGTGCGCCCGATCCGTTTGCGCTGAGAGGCTGAATCCGCGAGTCGCCGACCGGCAACACACGCAGGTAGCCCCACTGTCCCGACTGCGTGTAGGGCAGCCGCGCATTCGACCACACGAAGTCTCCCACTTGACGATACGGTCCGCCCGCACCGCCTCGGATGAAGACATCGAGGATCTCAGACCCGGCATACTCCACCACGCTGATCATGTCGGCGCCCGGCATGTAGGGTTCGATCGGCCATTCGTGCCCTTCGACCCCGAACATTCCGTTCTGCTCGCTGTTCGCGCCGATGACGTGGATACGGATCGCATCCCCCGCATGCGCCTCGATCAACGGCGTCACGGGATCCTCGGGCTTGTCCACTTTGCACGGCTGGAAGATCTTGCCCAACGAACAGCCTTCTTCCTCACGGAACTTGTACGGTTCCGCGCGGTAGTTGACCGACGTCAGACCAGCCACGTTCTGCACATACGGCATGAACGCGGTGCCGATGATGTTGTCCTCGTCTTGGAAGAAGAGGGCCACGTCACGGTAGTTCCGCTTGCCGACGTTATCCGGCAGGCTGGCGTCGACAATGACGTCGGCCCGCCATGCGTTCTTCTGCGACACATCGGCACCGGTGACAGGATCACGATACTGCGATCCTCTCGGCCCGACGACGATGGCGCCGTACAATCCGTTGCGCGGATTGACGACGATGTTGCCGCCATCCCACACCAGCGACGTCGTTTCCTTATTGGAAGGATGCGCGTAGTAGGTGTAGGTGCGGCTCTCGCCTGGCGCCACGGTCTGGTCGCCGGGATTGTTGCCGACGTTCAAGCCCTGGCTGTCTTTCGGATCGAAGGCCAGACCCGGCGCAAAGAACGATGCGCGGCTCGCCTTCATCTTGTTCTTCAGCTGGACCTTGAGACAGTCGCCCAAGTTGGCGCGCAGCGTGAGCGGATTCGGCATCACGTTGCTCGCTACCGTCGCGGCTTCTTCTTCCAGCGCGAAGATCTTGCCTTCCGGCATGGTCATTTCGATCTTCCGCTCGAAATCCACCTCGATCACATCCGGCGCCTTCGGATTGAGCTTCATCGGGCGATCCAACGCCACCACGTTAAAGCTCTTTACCGGAGCATCGGACGGACAGACCGAATTGGGAGTTGCAGGAATCCCCATGGGATTGGTTCCCTTGGGCAACGGCTTCAGATCCGCCACTTCCTTATCCAGCACGCGAACGATGCCCCATCCTCCTTCGGCGAAGTGTGATGTTCGACCGTTGAAGTGGATGTAGTCGCCCGGCATGCCTTGGAATCCACCCGCCTTGGAGACGAGGTCATACCGTTCGGCGATCCCGACGTGAATCGAGTTCTTCCGATTGGCATCGCCCGCATACCGTTCCGTGAGGAAGGTATGACCGGAGATCGTCCAGACGTGTGATTCGTTCATCAACTGATGCAGCAGACGGAACACCATGGTGTCGCCCGTGTACGCGCGCAAGAGCGGCGTGCCCGGATCACCGTGGATCGCGCTGCTGAACAGCTTCGACGTATCCGGATTGTTCGACAAGCGTTGTGCAAACGGGGCCGCGCGGAAATTGAAACCGCTGCCGGTCGTATGCGTCCCGCCGTTGAGGTACTTGTTCGGCGCGTTCAGGATCTTTTCAGGCATCTGGAACGACACCGTCTTCCCCGCTTCCAACGCCACTTCGATCGGCTGCCCCGGAGGATTGCCGGCCTCGATGACATTGACGGTGTGCGGCACCGTGTCGTGGATGGAGACCATCAACTCACGGAAGCTGCCGCTGACGCCGGCGCCGATCGGCTCATTGCTGTGAATGTCCGCGATCGGCCCGCTATACACGAGCTTGCCGTTCTTCGGATCATGATAGGTGGATCCGAACGGCTCCACGATCGTCACGCCGAACCCGCCATGGGGCCAGGTCGTCGCGCCGAACGCGTGGTCATGCCAGAATACTGTCCCCATATCCACGTCGACCCACCACCGGTACCGCACGAACTCCGGCGATACGAGGTCGCTTGCCGGGTGATTCTGCTTCAGTGGCTTGAAGAACGTGACCAGATCGCCCTTGATCTCCTTAATGCGGGCGACTTCCTGGCAGCTCTTATCGCGCGGCAGTGAGGCCGTCGCGTCGTGCCCCTTCTCCAAACAATCCATGCCGACCATCACTTCAGTATTGACATGGAACGGCGAGGCGCCCGGAGCCATCACAATCTTCATGGCTGAGGTTCCTGCCTTCACGCCCTCTTTCAGCTTTCCGACCATCGGCGCCGGCAATCCATGCTTGGTTTTCTTTCCCCACATGGTGAACGGCCGGACCGACATTTCATACTCGAACCCGGAGATCACTCCATCCGAATTCCCAGTATCAAACTGGAAGAAGTGGGGATGGATGTTGATCTTGGACGACTGGAAATTCGTGTAATCGTCGTCGTCCCATTCACTGGTCAGCAACACATCGACGCAGTCATACACGTTGGCGCGGATGACGGCGGGAAGCTTCAAATCGTCATTGGCTCTGGTCAATTGTTCTTCTTCGTGAAGCACATAGATCAGACCGTCCTTGTCCACCATGGCCGGCTCTTTGCCCTGCTTCTTGGCCAGGGTAATCGGCATGCGGACAAAGTGAATGTTGTAATGCTTCCGGTTGGCATTGTCAGGGCAGAGACTCCATCGACCCTGTTCGCCCGGCAACGCCGGCTCGGAGGTCCGCTCACCATTTGCATCCTGGTGAATCGGCTCTAACCATGGGGCGCCGCTGTGATTGGCTGAGAAGGGCACACGTTTGCCGAAGTGCGGCTTGAACAGCGGCCAGGCCATTTTGCCCGTCGTCGGGTCAAACAGAATGGCCGGTCTGGTGCTGTCATCCCACTTCGCCGCCCAAGTATACTTTGGATTCTGCGCGGTGCTTTCCCGCTCGCCACGAGCAATGTTGCCGTCCCACTTCCAGTCCCACACGGTCGAATCGTAGGACAGGATCTGGCCCTTCTCATCGTTTGTGTGACCGGGCTGGCCCTGTGCCGGCACAAACATCTCGACCCAGTCCTTGATGCTCACGATCACCGGATCAGATTTCCAGTTGGTCTTCTGTCCCTTGTCGACGATCTTGAACGTCTTGCCGAACCAGTCGACCGTAGTGCCGATCAACTTATCGGACGAGACACCCAGCTTCATCCGGCCCTTCCGGTCCGGCAATTCCGCCAAGTCCGGCATGGTGTCGGTGTGAGCCGCGCCGACTTGCAACGTGTTGTAGAAGCGGCCGTATCCCCACATGCCCGCGACGTAGTGGTGCGCCACGTGGCAGTGATATAGAAACTCACCCGCCAAATGTTGGCAGCCACCGCCGCCACATTCAGGTTCCAGGTCAAGCGCTTCCGACGGACCGATCACTTCGACGTCGACGCGATCGGACTTGGTCCGCACGACCGGATACTTGACCGGCCCATCTTGACCCATGGCCCAGAGGTTATTCGTCTCCGTGCCTGGGCTTCGTTGCCAACGAATGGTGCCGCTGTGCGGATGGTGGGAGTGAAACACTTCCGATCCGCCATGGACCAATCGCCACTTGACCGGATCGCCCAAATACCCGCGGGCAATCGTGGTCGGCGTATCGCCGAACGTATAGGCGCTATAGGCCATCGATTCGTCTTCGAAGCCGAAATACTCGTGCTGCAGATGCATCTGATCGATCCCGAACGGCTCGCTGCGATAGTTGATCGCACGGCCACCCGGACGATAGGCATCGGTCAACGGATCGCGCTGCGGCAAGAAGTCGCCCTTCTTGTTCAGCGGACGGAAGGCTTCATCGCCTATTTCGTGATAGAACAACACGAATTCGCGGAAGTCCGGTCCGGACCCATTATCGATATTCACCTGCCACCCACTCGTGACATCTTTGTCGGGACCAGTCCCTAACGAACCGACGTACTTCGATCCCCTCGGCTCCACGATAAAGGCGCCGAACAGACCCAGCACGGTCAACTCGCGGTCATGGCTGTACGAATGGAACTGGCGCACCCCCTCCTGCATGTGCGGATGGATGTACCATTCGAACTCCTGCTCTTTACCCGGCGCCACGATGGACTCGGGGTTCGTGGTGGTCGCCGGCTTGCCGGTCGCACTCACGATCATGCTGGAGGCCTGGATGAACAAGCTGCCATCCTCGCCCTCCATCTGGTTGCGAAGGGTCATCTTCACACAATCACCCTGGTTGGCACGCATGACCAGCGGCTGAATCATGTCACCCTGCAACCCGGTCGTCACGGCGCCGGGATCGAACCCGTCTTTGTCACGGGCCGTCTTGTTCTTTTCTTCTTCGGCCCGCACCTTGCTGAGATCCGGCGTCAGCACATACATGTACCCCGGATAGAAGTCGAGCCAGCGATTCAACGTGATTTCGATATTGATCATCGACACGTCATACTGCTTGACCGGCGCATTGGCAGGGCATTTCCCACCCGAACTCATGACCGGCTCGCCCTTTGACGCATCGCTCGCCAAAAGGAAGCTGCTTCCATCCTGCCCCATGTACTGGTGCATCATGGACATTTCATTAAATGCGCCGGATGTCTGTTGCGCCTGCGCATCCTTCTGCGCCTGCCGTTCCAGCTTTTCCATCAAACGATGGTGCTGCATCTCCATCTTTTCCGCGTTTCCCGCGCGGCCCTCGATGGCGTTTTCCAGCACCGTCTGTCCCTTCAAGGTTTGGGTCCACCCTGGCATCGCAACAGGCGCGGCATGCCCATCATGCGACTGATCGCCTGGTCCCGCCGCAAACACCCACGGCGCTGCGAGCAAGCTGCCCGACAGCATCGCCGCCTGCAGGCTACGCATCGCATCACGACGCAGACGCTGGCGTTGTGACACCTGTCCTGAAGACCTCATAGTTCGGCCTCCCTCCTTCATAAAATCCCCGCGCCCTTTCGCGGGAGTGGTTAAAAAGCGTGGTCGTGTAACCGGCCCCCTAGGCTTGACCCCGGCTGCTCCGGCCTCTCCTGTCCCCTTCCACGAAACGCTCCAAAAGGAAAAAGGGCTGGTGAAGGGTGTCCTCAAGGGACGAGGGAGCAGGTCATTCGGAGGCCGGTCCTAATCACCCGCACCTTCACCAGCGCCTTCCTGAATGGCAATAGGTGTGCCCAGCTTATGGAAGCCAGCAATCGGAGCATTCATTCATGTTGTCAACTGATTGAGAGCATCAATGAAAAGTCAGAGAGGGGAAGGAGAGGCTGCGGAATTCCACGCAAGTAGACAGCGATCCAACGCGCTCAAACTATGTCGTTTAAGGACACGTACTTACGCTGTCCAATCGGGTAGACAGTACGCACGCATGTCTGCGGCAAGAAGGGACAGCGAATAAAAGGAACAACCTAGTGATTCTGAGGACGGCAGCGAAACTGAGGATGAGGAGAGTTGGAAGAGAGCGGTTTGATTCGGGATTACTGTATACCGAAGTCGCGCAGCTTGTTATACAGAGTGGCGCGGCTGATCTTGAGCAGACGGGCCGCCTTCACCCGATTCCCTGACACCTGCTGGAGCGCCTCGACGATACGAGCCTGCTCAGCCTGCCGAGTGGCGCCACGCGCCACCGTCCGAAGGTCGACACCCTCGGTGGCGGATTCCGACACCACGAGGTCCGTACAGGTGAGTTCCGCATGGGGGGCCGTCACGACCGCTCGCTCGATGTAATGCTGAAGCTGGCGCACGTTTCCGGGCCAAGGTGCGGCGGTCAACGCCAGCATCGCCTCATCACTCACCTGTCGAAGGTTTTGGCAGTGTCGCTCACAGGCAGCGGCGATAAACTGTGAGGCCAACAAAGGAATATCCCCTCTTCGTTCACGCAGGGGGGGCAATGAAATCGGCAGGACGGCCAAGCGGTAGTAGAGGTCCTGGCGAAAGGCTTTCGTCTTCACGAGGTCGGTCAAATCCTTGTTGGTGGCGGAAATGACGCGGACATCAATCTTGATGGGCTGCGTGCCGCCGACCCGTTTAATCTCCCCTTCTTGCAGCACCCGCAAAAGCTTGGCCTGAAACGCCGGAGAGGTATCGGCGATCTCATCCAGGAAAACGGTGCCCCCGTCCGCTTCTTCGAAGAGTCCGGGCTTCGCCATCGAGGCGCCGGTAAAGGCCCCTTTGACATGGCCGAACAATTCGCTTTCCAGCAAGGTTTCAGGCAGCGCTCCGCAATCCACCACGACAAACGGTTTCTCACGGCGATAGCTGGTCTGATGAATCGTTCGGGCGACCAGTTCCTTTCCTGTCCCGCTCTCTCCTTGAATCAGCACGGTCGCCGGACTGTCGGCCACCAACCGAATCATCTCGAATAGCTGATGCATGACCGGGCTCGCACCGATGAGATCCCCTAATCGAGAGTCGGTTCGCTCTGGGCGCAAGTGGCCACGCTTCTTCGGCGGCGATGTCTCGGCAATGCCCGGCTTCTCAGATGGTTTATGAAACAGGACCAGAACCGACCCGACGTCACCCGAAGCTGACAAGAGGGGGAACGCCTGGTGCATTCCGCAGGCAGTACCATCCCCCGAAGTGGCACAGGAGACTGTCCTCACCTCCTGCGTCTCAAAGACGGTCGTCGCAGGGCACGTCCCGCAGGGGTCGGTCATGTTGAGAAAGGCTTCATAACACTTCGCGGGCTTCGATGCCGCAGGTTGCCCATTCGCGCCTTCCCAAGCGGAATCATTGGCGTAGACCACATTCTGGGCTCGATCCATGACGGCGACACGGTCAGTCAACCCGTTGGCCAGCTGCTTCAGAGCCTCCAGACGAGCCGCTAGAATGGGGTCAGTGAAGGGGTATATTGGCGGTAGCGGTGAGTGAGATCCGGCCATCTCATCACTCCTGATATCTATGGGACTCAAGAGGGCATTCCTACGACGCCCCTATTTGTACTCTGCGCATTGACTGAAAACAACCCTCTCCAGCAGGGGACTGGCCCTGACTCACCCGGACCACACGGGCATTCAGCGCATGAGCGAGGCGCCCGGTGCTCCGGGCCGCTTCAGCAACTGCTTCACCGTCGCCTTCAGTTCCGAGAGGCGAACCGGTTTGTCGAAATACGCGGTCGCCCCACTCTTCATTGCTTCGTTTTTGGTCTGCGCATCGCCGAACGCCGTCATCACGATAATCGGACAGGTTGGCGCGGAGATCCTCAGTCGGTGCACATATTCAAAGCCACCGGCCGGCATCTTTAAATCAGTGACGATGAGGTCAGGCGCCGCACGCATAACCGCAGCCAACCCTTCTTCGCCGTTGCTGGCTTCCCGCAATTGATACCCCTCGCCCCACAACTCGTCACAGAGTAAACTCCGCATGTCTTTGTCGTCTTCTACGACCAACAACACGGCCGGGTCCCTCTTCTCTGCAATCACGCTGGCTCCTCCACGAAACATATCCCCTGGTTGACTCCCCTACCACGCAAGGCATGTGCCATTCACACTCGTGTGGGCGCCGATCAACCCTCTGTATTTATTTGGAAAACGAGATTGGGGATCAAGAAAATCGAAGGCTTTGAATGACCCTCTGGCGAGAAAGACCCCAGGTTAGAAAAATCCCTGTCCCGAACCGCTACAGCAGTAAATGACCAGCATACAGCCGGGTGATCGCGGAACAGGATACGCGATTGGACTAGTGAGGATTGGCCGGTGAAGGCGCATGGATCGGCAGCCGAATAGTGAGCATCGTGCCTTTCCCCGGTTCGCTTTCGACATGAATCGTGCCGTTGTGCTCTTCAATGATGCCCTTCACCACCGTGAGCCCTAAGCCGGTTCCCTTGCCGAACTCCTTGGTCGTAAAGAAGGGATCGAAGATCTTTGCGAGTACCTCCCGCGGCATCCCATGACCGTTGTCCGACGCGATGAGCGTGACCATCTCCTGGTCGGAAACCACCGCCAGCCTGAGAGTCCCCCCGTCTGGCATCGCATGAATGGCATTCATCACCAGATTGATGAGAACTTGGCTCATCTGATCGGCATCGGCATGCACGAGTGGACAGCCCTCGACAAATGACGTGTCGACGGTAATGCCGTTATGAGCCAACCGCTCTTGAAAGATTTCCAGGTTATCTTCAATCGCCTGCCGGAGATTCATTGCGCGGTGTTCTACCGGACGTCGACGGGCGAAGGCCAACAGCTGATTCATCACTCTCGTGATCCGCTCCACTTGACTGACGATAGTTTGAAGACCTCTTCTGACCGGCTCTTCTTTCGTCCGCTCCATGAGATACTCGGCCCGGCCCAAAATAACGTTCATGGGCGTGCCGATTTCATGCGCCATTCCGGACGCGACGGTTGCCAACTCCGCCACCCGTTCGGTACGCCGCAGTTGTTCCTGCAAACGCTTCCGCTCGGTGACGTCCCGCGCCACCACGAGAATCGCGTCGCCCTCTTGATCGCGATAGCGGGCTGCGGTGACTTCCACATCGACGGTGACGCCATCGAGCTTGACAAAGGTTTGCTCAAACAGAGGAATCTGCTCCTGTCCTTCCGCGATCCGACCGATGCGCTGTTGAACCGACGCGCGGTCGTCCGGCCGGATGAAATCAGGCAGCGAACGTCCCAAGACCTGGCTCTCGTGAGCCGCGCCGAGCAACCGTAGCCCCTCGCCGTTACTGAACATGACGCGATCGCCGCGCATGACGAAAATGCCATCGGGCGAAACCTGCACCAGCCGACGATAGCGCTCCTCACTTTGCCGCATTGCCGCTTCGGCCTGTCTTCGTTCCGTGATATCCCGGATGATCGCGGCCACGCCGGTGGGTTTTCCGTCATCTCCCTTGACCATGGACACCGTCAGGGCAACTGGAACTCGAGAGCCATCCATCCGAATGAGTTCTTTTTCAAACTCGGCCGGTTCACCCGTCTCAATGACCCGTGCGATCGCCGCCGCTTGCGGTGCGCGGTATTCGACCGGAGTCAGCTCTCCATGGTGCATACGAAGCAGTGCATCCTGCGAATACCCCGTCAACTTGGCAAAGGCTTGATTCGCCAATACAAACGTACCGTCCAGCGAGGCATATCCGATCGCATCTTTGGAGGATTCCACGATGTCTTCGAAGAGCCCCTGCACGGTTCGCAAGGACGCCTCCGCCTGTTTCCGTGCCGTGATGTCTCGCGTCACGCCGAGCACCGCGGTGATGATTCCATCTGCGCCTCGCAAGGGTACGGCATGCGTTTCCAGCCAGCGATGAGCGCCTTTAAGTCCCAGGATTTCGAACTCCAGCAGACCCTGTTTTCCGTGGCCTGCCTGGGCAATCAGCTCGAGGAAGGCGCCGCGGAACTGCGGGAGCACCAGCTGACACAGGTCCTTTCCGACAATTTCCCGGCTGCCCTCGGCCTCGATCATCGCCAAGCCGGCCGCATTCATGGTCTGAACGGCCCCGTCGAGATTCATCACTTTCACACACTCCGGTTCGGTCTCGATGATGGTTCTGAGGAGCCCTTCCCGCTCAGCCAATTCCTTCTCCAGCCGCTCTCGTTCCGTAATGTCACGCAGGATTACGGTGAAGTACCGGCTGCCCTCCACGCCCACCTGAGAAATGGAGGCTTCAATCGAAAACTCTTCTCCGCCTGCCCGAACCCCCGTAATTTTTCCCAGGGCGCCCATTCTACGGTTGCTGACACCTGACTGACCGAACCGCCTGATATGCTCGTGATGCATGCTGTGGAATCGCTCGGGAATGAGACGATCGAGGGGTTGCCCCATCATCTCCTCGACGCTCCATTCGAACATGCGTTCCGCAGCCTGATTGAACAGCACGATGTGCTGATGTTCGTCGATACTGATGATGGCGTCCATGGCGGACTGGAGGATCCCTTCCATCCGCGACTTGTCCTCGCCCCTTTGTTCTTCCGCTCGGCGTCGCCCCGCGACTGCGCCCAACACCGCCGCTTCGGCGTAGGCTCGCGCTTCTACGGCGGCAGCCTTTGCCGACTCGGCTTGGGTTTGCTGCGCTTGGGCGTCGCTGAGCGCCTGCGTCATCTGCCTGCGACTCTCCTCGGCCCGTGCTCGAGCCACCTGGCGACTCATCAACACGAGTGCGAAGGCCCACATGGTCCCAACGCCCAACAGGCGGTTGATCATGGCAGACAAGGATGACGCGCCTGGAGTGGACGCAAGGATACCGATGCCGAGCAGGAGGGTGACCAAGCCGGCGGCATACAGCGGAGCGCGTGGCCGAGAGGAATTCAATGTGAGAGTCAGGGGAATGGCATACAACACCCACACGTCGACGCTGTCCGGCGTCAAGAAATCCAACACGAAGATTCCGACGATCAGGACGACGGTGAGACCGTATTCAGCGAGGAAAGGTTTGTTGATCGGAAGCTGCAATCCAATACCTCCCAGCGCGATGGCGACACAACAGCACTACTCGTCCGAGTGTGCTTTGCCTTCAATTTCGGCCAGCTTCCGGTAGAGGGTTTTCCGATCGATGCCCAGGACATGCGCGGCCTGATACTTATTGCCGCCCGTCTTTTCGAGAATCCTGACGATGTACTCCTTCTCCACCTCATGCAGCGGCAGGATGCGCTCAGTCGCTTCATCCAAAATACGCCGATCCCCACGGGATCCCTGCACCTGAATGGGTAAATCGTCCGCCCCGATCATGTCGCCATGGCTCAGCGTGACAGCCCGCTCGACCACATTTTCCAACTCCCGCACATTGCCCGGCCAGGCATAATCAACCAGCATCGCCAGCGCCCCTTCACTCACCCCTTTGACCTGTTTGCCACGAGAGTCGGCGCATTTCTTTAAAAAAGCATCTACGAGAATCGGAATATCTTCCCGGCGTTCCCGCAACGGAGGCAGCTGCAGCTCGATGACATTGAGGCGGTAGTAAAAATCTTCACGGAACCGCTTATTCTTCACCTCGTCTGCAAGATTCAGGTTCGTCGCCGCGATGATCCGAACGTCCACGGAGATAGATTTGGTCGCGCCCACTCGCCGGATTTCTCGTTCCTGAATAGCGCGCAGCAGTTTCGCCTGCAGCATGAGCGGGAGTTCGCTGATCTCATCCAGGAACAATGTGCCCTTTTGCGCTTCCTCGAAGAGCCCGCGCTTATCCACCTTGGCATCCGTGAAGGAGCCTCGCATATGTCCGAAGAGCTCGCTTTCCAGCAGTTGTTCAGGAATAGCGGCACAGTTGACAGGCACAAAGGGGGCATCGCGCCGGTCACTATTGTAATGAATAGCCTTGGCAACCAATTCTTTTCCTGTCCCACTCTCACCGGTAATCAACACGTTGGTTGGGCTATCCGCCACCCGCCGGATCAGATCGAACACCACCTGCATCGCCTTACTCTTCCCGAGAATGTGATGAAAACTGTATTCCTTGCGCACCTCCTGTCGAAGGCGACTCACCTCGCGACGGAGGGCCGCCTCACGAACCGCCCGCTCGACCACACGCACCAGTTCCTCAGTCTTTACCGGCTTGGTGAGATAGTCGCTGGCGCCATACCGCATGGCCTCGACCGCAGTTTCCACCGATCCAAAAGCCGTCATGAGAATGACCCCGATATCCGGATGCCTGTGCTTGATTTCAGCCAACAGCTCAGTTCCCAGCATGCCTTTCATGCGGAGATCGGTGAGCACCACCGCATAATCTTCTTCCCCCAAGTGCTTCAGCGCCCCTTGACCGCTGCCGACTCCCGTACATTGATGCCCTCGGCCCTGCAGCACATCACAGAGCAGACTGCGCATGTCTGCGTCATCGTCGACCACTAGTATCGCGCCCCAATCCTCAGTCATAAAGTTCCTTGAGTGAATCAATCATTCGATCAGCCCGTGCAAGCTGATGCGGGCACAGACTAATCGGGTTGTTCGTAGACGGTCAAGAGGCGGCATGCGGCGCCCTTTCCCCATTGCTGTCTCGAAATGCCCCAACCGCTGCGGCAGGGCCACGCACAAAGAACCTGAAACCTCGGTTCTTCTCTACCCCTCTCGACTCAGGCAGCTGAAGAGGAGCGCCCTTCACTTACGGCTTCATGGTCCATCTAGGAGGTGATACATGGATACCGACTCCTTGGAGTTTCGACACAGTTCAATAGCTACCGACTCTGACATCTCTTCATGTTTGCAAGGTCAAGACCGCGGACCAGTCCGCTGCAGGGCCTATGAAACTATTCCGCCCGAGCAGAGGACTTGGGCCGTGATCGCGAGCACTGGCTGCTTGTAGGTTGGCCATCCCCCATTGGCAATTGGCGGTCCCAAGGCCCATCCAACAGTCTCTATAAGACCGTTCCCGTCGAGTCCGGTCCCATCACCGGACGCGTCAATGCCACGGCGGACCGCGGCATCTCCTCGCAAGCGATCTCCCGTTGCCTTCCTGTTCTCCGTGATGATAGATATCTCCTTCCGCCTCTACCCGGAGAACAAAGCCCCGCGCATAATCCTATAAAAGCGTTGCACTATGAGTACGCGTCGAAAGCCACGGTTGGTACTCTCGACCAGGGTTTAACCTAGTATCGAACATTCCGCCCTTCCGGCGACTATTTAGACATTTGTACATCCACCCTTCTCTCATCGCATAGCACGCAGCCGTGGGTAGCCGTCGATGAACAGGTTTGACTATGTGGCTCTATTCGGCCCAATTCTTTCTCGGGTTCCTTCCGATCACGCTCTTCTTCTACTGGATGGCGCGCTGGCGCGGCTTGTGGCGAGCAAGCCTCCTGGTGCTGATCGGCGCCTCGGTGATATTTGCCGCCATCCACTCATTGGGCAGCGTTGGACTCATTCTCTGCTCGGTCCTCGTCAACTATGCCTTCGGCTTTGCTCTGGCGCCGGGAACCACCCGGTCGGCCTCTCACCGCAAGATCCGTCTGATGCTGGCTGTGACCGCCAATCTTGCCGTCCTTGCGTACTTCAAGTATTTTTCCTCTTTGATTGAGAGTGCGAACGATCTTCTGGGGCCGTCTTATCAATCTACCTACCCAATGTTCATGCCCCTCGGCATCTCCTTTCTGACCTTTCAGCAAATCGCCTACCTCGTAGATGTGTATCGAGGACAGATCAACGTCCATCAAAGTACGTTTGGCAACTACATCCTGTTCTGCTCATTTTTCCCCAAGCAAGTTGCGGGACCGATCCTCCGATACGCTGAAGTCGTCGGGGAACTAAAGAGGGTCATGGGGCCGGCTGTGTTGAGCCGTAACGTCGTGGAAGGGCTGACGGTGTTTACGATTGGGCTCTGCAAGAAAGTCGTTCTTGCCGATAGCCTTGCGTCCTATTCAAATTCGTTGTTCGGAGCGGTACCAGCCGGACAGCCGATGGGTTTTGTCGAAGCATGGGGAGGGCTGCTCGCCTACACGTTTCAACTCTACTTTGATTTTTCGGGGTATACGGACATGGCCATCGGCGTCGCGCTGCTCTTCGGAATTCGATTGCCTGAAAATTTCGACGCGCCGTACACAGCCACCAGCATGATCGACTTCTGGAAACGCTGGCACATGACCCTCTCACGGTTTTTGCGTGATTATCTGTACATTCCTCTCGGCGGCAATCGTCTGGGGTTTGGGAGACAGCTGGTCAACGTGTTCGTCACGATGGCGCTCTGTGGGATCTGGCACGGAGCGGGGCTGACATTCGTGATCTGGGGGGGCCTGCATGGAGCGTATTTGTGCCTCAACCACGTCTGGAAAAAGTTTCAAATGTCCTGCCCGGAATGGGTTGGATGGGTGTTGACCTTCCTCGCCGTGACCTACTCATGGGTGTGGTTTCGAGCCGAGAGCGTTTCGTCTGCTCTCAACCTGACCGCTTCGCTGACAGGCCTCCACGGGCTTTGGGCCGAAGGGTGGTTCACGGCCCTGCGGACATTTCAGGCTCCGGCTGATTCCCATCAAGCCCTAGCAAATATTCTGCACGAATTCCATCTGACCGTTACGTATCACCAGTGGACCCTGCGATTTGAGGACATCGTGCTGTCAGGTCCTTTTCTTCAGCTGTCCTGGATCGCCCTGGCGGCTGTGGTGGTCTTCTGGTTCCCAAAAACAAGTCAGTGGGCGGCTGAACCGAGTCGTCAGGCATCCCCGGGCCACTATGGGGGCTCTGCTGTGGCAATGGGGCTTCTGATCTTTCTTGCTCTCGCATTTTCCATGTCCGACTCGACTCCGTTGTTCGTCTACTCTCAATTCTAGCCGCGATGCGACCATCTCCAGCCAGATATGCATTCATTTTCATGTCAACGGCGGCTCTTTTAAGTATCGGATACCTGCTGCTCTTTGTGTACCAACTCGGAGCATTAGTGCCGGCAGAATATTGGGCGCGCGAGTCGCTCATTGGAAAACTAGGGATGCTGGAACAATTGCAAGGACGGCAAAAAGTAGTATTTGTTGCCGGATCGAGCGCGCACTACGGAATTGACACGAGGCTGGTCGAAGCCGCCGTGAATCGCCCGGCGGCGAACCTTGGATTCGACGCGCTCATGCCCTTGGGTCCCCTCATGGACGAGGTGCAGCCGTTTCTTCACCAGGGAGACACCTTGGTCCTGCCCCTGGAATTTGAATACTATGTGGCCACAACGACCTACAACGCGTGGTTCACAAGTGACGTGATGGCCTGGGCTCCCGAATATTTTTGGAAATTGCCGCTTATAGAGAAGGCTCGATTTGTGCTCGCAGTGCCACCTCGGCGATTGCTGTTGGGGACGCTCACTCAGGCTCTGTCCCCATGGCTGCAGCAGGTGGAGAAGCGACGACTGAAAACCCGAGAGGAGATTCTCAAGAGGCTCCAGGATGCATGGGACACCCCGGATTATGCTCCCAAATACATGTACTCACCGTTGAATATAGATCGTCGTGGCAACGCCATTCTTAGTAATGGAGAATACAAAAACCCCAACTACTCATTGCTATCAGGGACAGTCGAAAACACCCCAACGTGGGAGACCCTTGAAGCGCTCGCAGCGTTTTGCCGCGAACGAGACATCAAGCTGCTGGTTACCTGGCCTCCGATTGAGAACGGCGTGATCGACTTCAATGCTCCTGAACACCTCGCACAGGTAAAAGCCATTATGGCTCACCTGAGGCGTCTGGGAATCCCCGTGCTCGGGGCGCCGGCTGAATTTCAGTATCCGCAGCCACTGTTCTCGGACACGCACTATCATCTGACAGCAGCAGGAAGGGAGGAACATACCCGACACCTCCTGCGTTACTTACTTCCCATGATTCCTCCACCCCTACCTGGAGACCTACAGCCGCTGAGAAATAGTCTCGCAGAAGCCTAGTCAGGCGACAGACAACAAGCGGCGGCGCGCAATGGGGAGTTGAGGGATGTTTGCGAGAACTACGAGAGGTTGTCAGCCTACGCGAACTTGCTGCTCTGCGTGGTAGGAACTTCGGACTAGCGGCCCAGATTCGACATGGCGGAAGCCGAGGGCGAGGCCTTCCTCTTTCAGAGCTGCAAATTCATCGGGGTGGTAAAATCGCGCCACGGGAAGATGCTCCTTCGTTGGTTGAAGGTACTGGCCGATGGTCATGATGTCGCATTCGACCGAGCGCAGGTCCCGCATGACGTCGAGCGCCTCATCCGCCGTCTCGCCCATGCCGACGATCAAGCCCGACTTCGTGGTCATGCCCATCTGCTTGGCCCGTGCGAGTAAATCGATCGACCGCTGATACTTTCCCTGCGCCCTAATCGAGGGGAACAATCGTCGCACCGTTTCGATGTTGTGATTGAGAATGTCAGGCTTTGCGGCAGCGACCAACGCGAGCGCCGCCTCGTCTCCCGCAAAGTCCGGAATGAGAACCTCGATCGTGCAGCTCGGAATCAGACGCCTGATGTGGCCGATCGTGTCTGAAAAGATTGACGCGCCGCCGTCTCGCAACTCATCACGGTTCACCGACGTGATCACGGCATGCCTCAAATTGAGCGCCTGGATGGCCTCCGCCACCCGCAACGGCTCGTCGCGATCCACGGCATGGGGGCGGCCTGTCGCGACGGAACAGTAGTGACAGCGCCGGGTGCAGATGTCGCCCAGAATCAGGAACGTCGCCGTGCGCGCATTCCAACATTCCCAGACATTCGGACAGCGAGCCTCTTCACAGATGGTGTGGAGCTTGAGCCGGTCCATAGTCCGGCGAATCTCCTGGTAGTCGGGCCCTGTCTGCAGGCGAACCTTGAACCAGGGCGGCAGTCGACGCGGCGCACCTTCGTCTAATGAAGGTGCGTGGAAAACAGCGGACGATGTCTCACCGGCTTTCCGTAGGCCTGCTACCGGGATGAACGTCACGGCTTCTCCGTCGAAGCGGCAAGTTCTTGCGGATGCTCCAGGACTCGCTTGAACTCTTTCAGAAACTGCGCCCCCATCAGTCCATCGAGGGCTCGATGATCGCAGGACATCGTCACCTTCATCCTCCGCCCGACCGTCACCGTTCCCTTCGCCACGACCGGCACGTCTCGGATGGAGCCGACGGCAATGGATGCGGCTTGCGGCGGCATCAGCACAGCGAGAAAATTGTCCACATCGAACATTCCGAGGTTGGAGATGGAAAACGTGGCCCCCGTGTATTCCTGCGGCTGCAATCGCTTCTGGCGAGCGCGCTCAATGAGAGCTTTGGTTTCCGTCGAAATGTCGGCTAAGGTCTTCGCGCCGCAGTTACGAACGACGGGTGTGATCAACCCATCTTCCATGCCCACGGCCAGGCCGATATCGATCTGAGCATACTGTCTGATGGCATCTCCGACATAGGAAACATTGATCTCAGGATGGCGCATGAGCGCCGACGCCGAGGCCTTGATCAGCACGTCAGTAATGGACGGATGAGTTTGCCGGTTCTGTTTGAATTGATCGCGCAATTTCTCAGCCTGCTCCATATCGATGTCGACCGTCAGATAGAAATGTGGGACCGGAGCTTTGCTTTGAACGGTCGATCGAGCGATGGCTTTCCGCATCTGACTGAGCGGCTGATCGGTTCCGGCAGGCAGCGCCTGCGCAGTAGGTGCGGCTGCCTTCGTGACATCATCTTCAACAATCCGTCCGCCGGGTCCGGTACCGGTCAGAGCAGAAAGGTCGACCCCCCGCTCGGCGGCCAAAGCTTTCGCCCGCGGCGAGGCGAACAGACGCGCTCCTACCACGGGGGCTGACGTCGGAGACGAGGCATCCGGCTTCGACGTGGGGGCCGGTTTGCCCCCCGTTCCAACGGATGGAGCCGCCGTGACGCCTTCGGCCAACGCGACGGAGATATCTTCATCGGCCTCCGCAATCACCGCGATCAATGTCCCCGACTGGACGGTGGTGCCGTCCTGCACGAGAATCTTGCGCAAGACGCCGGGAGCGAACGCCTCCAGATCCATGACAGCTTTGTCGGTTTCGATCTCCGCGATGACTTCGCCTGCATGGACCGGATCGCCTTCATGCTTTTTCCAGGCCAGCAAGACGCCCTCTTCCATCGTATCCGTCAGCTTGGGCATGACGACGCGACTAGCCATGGGTCCTCCTCACCGATGCCGACCACAAGCGACTACCACTATGGTCCCTGATGCTCATCTTCTCAATCACGCACGCCGCAAACCGACCGGACAGCGGCGACGACGCGCGACACATCCGGAATGGCGGCATCTTCCAGCGGACGGCTGTAGGGCATCGGCACATCTTCGCCGGTCACGCGGACGATGGGCCCATCCAGATAATCAAACGCCGCCGAATAGACGCTCTCGGCAATCTGCGCGCCCAATCCGCAGAATCGCCAACCTTCTTCGACAATCACAAGATGCCCGGTCTTCTTGACCGAATTCACGATGGCCGGAAGATCCAAGGGTTTGAGTGTCCGGGGATCAATGACCTCCACATCAATATCTTCGTGGCGCAGCTGTTCGGCCGCCTCTAATGCCAGGAGCAACATCTTGGAATAGGCCACGATCGTGACATCGCGCCCTTCGCGCTTCAGATCGGCCACCCCGAGAGGGATGGTATACTCACCCTCCTGCACCTCGCCCTTGGTCCCATAGAGTAATTGGGCTTCAATAAAGATGACCGGGTTCTTGTCGCGGATCGCGCTCTTCAGCAGACCTTTCGCATCGTGCGGGGTAGCCGGCATCACGACCTTCAACCCCGGCACGTGGCAGAACCAGGCTTCCAAACTTTGCGAATGTTGTGCGCCCAACTGATGGGCCGCGCTGCCGGGGCCGCGAATCACGATCGGAACGGATAGTTGCCCCCCCGACATGTATCTGATTTTGGCGGCGTTGTTGACGATCTGATCGAGGGCGATAATGCTGAAGTTCATGGTCATGAGTTCGACGATCGGCTGCAATCCGGCCATGGCGGCGCCGATGGCCAGGCCCGTGAAGCCGGCTTCCGTGATCGGCGTATCGACCACCCGCTGAGGCCCGAACTCCTCGACAAACCCCTTGCTGACCTTGAAGGCCCCCTGGTAGTAACCGACTTCTTCGCCGATCAGAAAGATTCGCTCGTCCCGGCGCATCTCTTCCCGCATGGCCTGATTGAGGGCGTCTCGATAGGACAACAGCATGGATGAGTTACTCCTCCGCCATCACATCGGTATGCAATGTCGATAGATCCGGAAACGGACTCTCATCCGCAAATTTGACGGCCGCCGCCACGACCTTGCTCACGTCCTGCTCGAGTTGTTTGAAATCGGTTTCGACCGCGAGCTTATTGTTCAGGATGGTCTGTTTCAACAGCAGGAGCGGATCTCGTTGGCGATGCTCTTCCACTTCTTCTTTGGTCCTGTAATGACCATGCGACGGGTCGGACATCGAATGCCCCATGAAGCGGTAGGTCATCGCCTCGATGAAATAGGGTCCCTGGCCCGCGCGTACCTGCTCCACCACGGTGCGCATCAACGAACGGACGGCCAGCACATCCATGCCGTCCACGCGCTCGGCCTTGATGCCATAGGAGCGCGCCGCCTCGGCCACATTCTCGTACAGTGCGACGGCCCGCTCCACCGGCGTGCCCATGCCATAGCGGTTGTTTTCGCAAATAAAGATCACGGGCAGTTTCCACAAGGCCGCCAAGTTGAACGCTTCATGCGCCTGGCCGCTCGGCACGGCCCCTTCGCCGAAAAAACAGAGCGTCACAAGATCGAGTTTCTGGTACTTGGTCGCGAAGGCCAAGCCCGCTCCCAGCGGAATATGGCCGCCGACGATCGCATAGCCGCCCATGAACCGATTGGCAAGATCCACCAGATGCATGGAACCGCCTTTGCCCTTGCACAGGCCCGTCGCCTTGCCGAACAGCTCGGCCATCACCTTGTTCGGATCGGCACCTCTGGCCAGGCATTGTCCATGGTCGCGATAGGAAGTGATCACATAATCGTCCGGCTGAAGGGCGGCGATGGCTCCGACCGCGATGGCCTCTTCGCCGATGTACAAATGCAGGAACCCCGCGATTTTCGCGAGGGCATACATCTCCGCCGACTTTTCTTCGAATCGGCGGATCAGCAACATCTGATGATAGAGAGAAAGCAGATCAGCTTTGTCCATGTCGGCCATTATGCATGGCGGGACAGGTCGACACAACCCTGATCGTCCGACCCATGATGACACCGTCTTGGCATTCAAGAAGTTTCGCGAAGCAAGACATTATTGCAACGCGAGATGAACTTTGGAGACGCAGGCTGAACCGTCATTCTCGGGAGAAGAGAAGGAGTCGGAGAGTCTCACGGAGCAGGATACACATTGGGTGCGTCCCCAGACTGAAGGGCCAATCTCAGGAGCACGTTGTGTCGCGCCGGAACTGACTCAGTCTTCGAGGTGAGGTGTTGACGGAGAGATGTCGGGATTTCGTCTAGAAAAACGAGCGAACTCAAAGCTATAATTCGACTCTCCCTATGCCTATCCGCATAGGAGTGTGCCGCGTAGGACCATCTTAATTGGGCTTGTTCCGGTGAAATTGTGAACTGCTCCCTCTGTCATAGCTGGATATCCTCGCTTGGTCCTGGGCAAGCACCGGACAGGAGCCGCTCCTCATCCCCCACCGTGCTGACGCGCGTTTTTTCGTCACCGGACGCGGCATCCAAATGAGCCACTTCTTACAATTACTCACGATATTGTTCGCCATCGGTGCTCCACTTTTCGCCAGCGTTGCAATCGCCCTACTCGGAGAACGCGAGAACGAGCGAAGTGCCATGATCGGCATTGGGGCATTGGCCCTTTCCACTTGCGCGGCCCTCTTCTCGCTTTATCAACTCAGTGGCGACCCCACTGCCTTTCGACTGTCGGGGCCGCCGGCATCTCTCATTCCTATTGTGCTGGTGGATCGCCTCGCCGCGGTCATGATGGTGCTGATCACCGGCGTGAGTCTCGTCATCCACGTCTATTCCCAGCGATACATGCGCGACGATCCAGGCTACGTCAGGTTCTTCGGCCTACTCAGCCTTTTGACCTTCGTGTTGTTGTGCCTCGTCACCAGCGGGCATTTGCTCTGGCTCTTCCTGTCCTGGCATGCCGTCACCTGGCTACTCAGGAGCCTGCTTACCTTCCATGTCGGAAACGCAGCAGCCCGACTAGCGGGACGCACGACCCTGCGGGTGCACGGCATCGGCGATGCCGCTTTTGTCTGCGCGATCATTTTGGCCTATGCGACCTTCCACACATTCGACTTGTCGGAACTTTTTGATCTGGCGAACGGCGCCGCCGGCGCCACGACGATCTGGGAGGGAACATGGTTTGAGATACGGTCCGTGACGCTCATCACGCTTCTGCTGGTGGTGACCGTCATGACCAAATCCGCGCAGTTTCCCTTTCATGTGTGGCTGGCCGGCACCATTGAAGCTCCGACTCCGGTTTCAGCCATGCTGCATGCGGGCATTGTGAATGCCGGAGGATTTCTCATAAACCGGTTGGCGCCCCTGTTTGGAATGGCCCCCACCACGCTTTACGTGCTCTTTATCGTCGGCGCACTGACTGCCCTCATCGGAGCGGCGACCATGTTGACTCAGCCCAGCATCAAACGGACGCTCGTTTATTCCACCATGGGTCAGATGGGATACATGATCATGGAATGCGGCCTCGGGGCGTTCGCCTTGGCTGTGTTCCACCTCTGTGCGCATGGCCTATTCAAGGCAACATTATTTTTGAATTCCGGGTCGAACATCCATAAGGCACGAACCGAATTCAAGCTCCCCGATTCGCACAGCACACGGGATACCAGAGCATTTGCCTTCTTGCCATGGCTCACGGGCCTTGCCATTACGCTCATCCTTCCGCTGATCATCGTGCTCATGGCGCATGGAGTGGTGAACATTCCGCTCTTCGAAACGCAAGGCACCCTGATTTTTCTCTTCTTTGCCTGGGTCACGTCCGCTCAAGCGACGTTCAGTCTCTATCGGCTCAACGCCGTCGGATCATGGAAGGTGTCTTTCACGATGGTCGCCACCTTGTCCTTCATCGGGTTGACCTATCTGTGGGCTGGAGAGGCCTTTACTCATTTCCTGTACCCGGCCCAAGGCCAAACGGCGGCCTACTTCGAGGCGGCCGCTTGGAATCAGCGCCTCTTCGACGCTTTCGTCGCCCTTTCTACATTCCTGATTGTGGCCGTTTGGGTACTCCTTTACGGAAAGGCCCACGGGATGCGATTGCTGCTTCCTCACCGCCTCGACGAACTCCGCGACCGCCTCTACGTCGCCCTGCTCAATGGGCTGTATGTGGAAGCCTTGCTCCGCGCAGCTGGAGCCACCCTCGGCCGCAAGCCGGGCGGTGGACGCGAGAAACGGTCGTCTGAAGGACTGGCTCAATGACCACGCCCCGTCTACAGCCATTTACCGATGCGCAGCGAATGGAGTTACGGTCCTACGTGCAATTGGCGGGAGAAGCCATCGCGCAATATTGGCCGATGCGCACCTTTATCCATCACAATCCACTCCATGGTTTGGAAGCGTTGCCGTTCGATGAGGCGGTGAAGCGCGGCGCGCACCTGTTCGGCGGACGGGGATATCTCCATAATGAGATCTTTCGCGGATACTTGCAGCAGGGGCGCATCCTCAGCAGGGACCTGCGCGAAGCCCTTGCCCCCCTCGCGACCGGCAAAGAAGTCATGTTTGGAGAGCGCCGTACGACCCACCTCGATGTGCTGATCGCCTCCATGAGCCAAGGGGTCACCGAGCCGTTGCCTCGCGGCAATGGTGCTCACGGGAAGGCGGAGGCAGACGCAGAACTCATCGAAGCCGTCGCCCTTCATCTTGCGACGATCTTTCCTGCGCGACCGGCCGACTCGTCACCGCCTCCTCCCCAATGGGATCCCAACGCCTTACCCCGTCGCGAGTCCCTCAGTACGTGGTGCGATCAGACTCTGGGCACCACAATTGTAGAAACGATCAATCAAGAATTGGTCAAGTGGTGTAGCGTCTTTTTAGATGAGGGAGAGGCCGGTTGGGCCATGCCTCACCGAGATAAGAAGTTCTTTCGTGCCTGGAAGTCTCTGGCCCAATATGACGGAGTCCTTCGATGCCTGGGCATCAAAGAAGCCGGTCAACGAATTCGCGCGCTGCCGGATAGGACAGAGGACGCCGTGCTGGACAGTCTGGGCACACTCACACTGCCAAAACCGGTATGGGAAGAGTACTTGTCGCTTCACTTGGCGGCCTTGCCAGGCTGGACGGGCTACATCAAATGGCGTTCGAACCAGGACAAGTATCCCTGGCAACAACAATTTCCCATCGACCTCGTGAAATATTTGGCAGTGCGTCTGTTTTACGAACGGGAACTTGTGGAGCATGCATGCCGAAGCCACCTCGGGTTCGGGGGAACCTACGATGAGATTCGAACATTCATGGATGAATCACCTCATGCGTACTGGCTACGGCGTGAATGGATAGCAGGGCGCCTTTCGCCGACCTATGCCGACCTGACCCGGAAACTCGCATACTCCGACCGACGATTCGAACCGGCAGCCTGGGAAGAATTGGGCCGCACACAGTTCGCACTCCACGCGAAAGAGGATGACCAGCAGGGTCCCATGAAATCGGCGACCTTCTTGGTACGACTGACTCGCGCGCTGGCAGTGCCCCTCTCCGCGATTGAATCAAGTTCCCCGTCCGACCTGACGACGATCCTCGATTGGCTCACCGGATTTCCTCCTTCAGAGCACGGAGCCCGCTGGCTGGATGCGTTTGAGGCGAATCATCGGCGGCATCTGTTGCATGATCTCGGCATCGCCGCCGCTCGATATGATGCCACCCCCCCACCGCAAGGCGATAGCCTCTCGCGGCCGCTCGCTCAAGTCGTATTCTGTATCGATGTGCGTTCGGAAGTCTTTCGCCGCCACCTTGAGCACCGCGGAGGGTACGAGACGTTGGGGCTGGCCGGATTTTTCGGCGTTCCTCTGGACTATCAGCCTTTCAGCACGCACGTGACGGTCTCCCAATGCCCCGTGCTTCTGAAACCGAAAAACCAGATTCGAGAAGTGCCTCGAAGTTATCATGGGAACTTGGCCGAGCGACACAAAACGGCGGCGCTGCTGGGAGAGGCCGGGCACCAATTACTGCACGATCTGAAGGAGAACGTGATCACGCCTTATGTGATGGTGGAGGCGCTCGGTTGGTTTTTCGGATTGCCGCTCTTTGGAAAAACGTTGTTCCCTCGCTGGTATCACAACAGCATTCGTTGGATAAAGGAGGCGCTCCTTCCTTCGATTGCCACCACCTTGACGGTAGAAAAAATCTCGCGCGATGCGGCGGATGACATGATCACCACGGAGCAGCATGCCCACATTCGAGAGATCCTTCGTGAACGGTTCGGACTCCGGGGCACAGCCCTCTCTCCGGCCCTGTTGGATACCATTCGAAAAAAAGCCCTCGGTCATGCGGAGGGACTCAACGGCGAGGTCGCGCGGGTGCTGGGGCTTGGTCAGGAAGCGGAAGAAGCCTTCTATCGGGAATTGCGTGAGCGTTATCGAATCAGTCTACAAGGCATTTCTGATCGGCTGGACCGTCTCACACACACCGGGTTCTCGGTCACGGAGCAGGCGTATTTTGTCGAGGCAGCCCTGAGACTCATGGGCCTCACCTCAAATTTCGCGCGCGTCGTTTTGTTCTGCGCGCATGGCAGCACCTCTCAAAACAATCCCTACGAATCGGCGCTCGATTGCGGGGCCTGCGGCGGAAACCACGGACTGCCCAATGCCAGGGCTATCGCCACAATGGGCAACAGCCCCGGCGTTCGAGAAATCTTACGTGGGCGCGGCATCAAGATCCCTAGCGACACCCATTTCTTCGCGGCCGAGCATGACACGACCGCCGATCAAGTCCGCATCGTCGATCTGGAGGACGTCCCCCCGACACATCGGAAAGATCTCCAGCGGCTTATCACGGATCTGGAAGAGGCCGGAGCACAGACGGCCCTTGAGCGCGGCATCAGGCTGGAAATGCTTGTCGAATCAACTCAGGCCCACCGCGCCCGCCAACTGGCCGGCAGGCGGAGCGAGCATTGGGCGGAGGTCCGCCCCGAATGGGGACTCTCGCGGAACAGTCTCATGGTAATCGGACGACGCGACTTGACCCAGTCCGTGAATCTCCAGGGACGCGCGTTTCTTCACTCCTACGACTATCGGCAAGATGGCTCGGGAAGATTGCTCGAAAGCATCATGACCGCGCCGCTGGTGGTCGCGCAGTGGATCAACATGGAGCACTACTTCTCGACCGTCGACAACGAGGTCTATGGAAGCGGCAGCAAAGCCTATCACAATGTGGTCGGTCGAATCGGCGTCATGACCGGCGGAGCAAGCGACATGCGCCTCGGATTGCCGGCCCAAACCGTTCTCAAGGGTCAGATGCCTTACCATGAACCCATGCGCCTCTTGGCCGTGATCGAAGCCCCCAGAGTGCGCATCCAGTCGATCATCGACCAGCACCCACATCTCGAGCAGCTGGTCACCCAGCGGTGGATTACAGTCGTGGCACTCAATCCGGAGGACCACACATTTGAGCGCTATGACAGTGTGAACGGATGGAGAGGAGGAGGAGCAGACGATGATCAGTTTGACACTGCATCTCATGAAGGAGATTAAGATCGTGGTTCAGGGCGACCATGTGAACCATGTCACCGACCTGCTCAACCGAGTCGGCGCGTCCGGCTATACGATCATCAACAGCGTATCCGGGAAAGGCCACCACGGATTCCACGAAGGGCATCTGCTGTTCAACGACACGAGCAGTCAGGTCATTGTGTTTACCGTCGTGCCAAACGACAAGGTCGATCCGATCCTGTCCGGGCTGGGCCCGCTTTTCAATAAACATTCCGGCGCCATGTTCGTCACAGACGTAGCGGTCAGCCGACGAGAGCATTTCGCAGGCCAGTGATGAAGGCAGGACAGCGGGAGCGTATGTCTGCTCCTGAGGCCTTGAACACCCGCCGCCAGAGGCTGCCTGTCACTTCCCATACCGCGACCGGCTCACCCAATCATTTTTGTGTAGCATTTATCGTGGCGAAGCCTGTCGGCTGAGCTGATCGCTCACACCTCAGTTGGCTTGTACGGCAGAAGCAACGACTCGAAGCGAGTGGGACTGAATGGCGACGGAGGAAGGAGCACAGGTACGAGCCCGCCGCCCGCACCTGCGAGAAGCTATTTCACCTTGGAAAAATCGGCCTCGAACTGCTGGAGTTGCCCATCTTGCAATGTCACGATCACAGTGGTCTTGACGTTGGGATCGAACGTGTCGTAACCGAATCGGGCGGTAAAACGCGAACGGTAGGCAGGACCTGCGACCTCATTTTTCCTGCCTCGGTCGGCCGGACTGATGTCCACCGGACGAATATTCTTCCCCTTCTGCTGAAACACGATGTCGGCCTTTTCGGCAAAGTACTCATCATCTCCGCAGAGTTGCACTTCGATTTCCATGTTCGGCATGTCCATGACCTTCTGGATAAACTCCTCGGGCATGCGCACTTCCTTCTTCTGCTTTTTCGATTCGGCCGCCTCCTGCCGACCGAACGCTTCGAGCCGATAACGCTTCGTGCGCAGGATGGCACTCGCGCCACATTGATCCTTTTCCGGGTCCGCGCCCACGCGCGTGACCATCGAGGCCTGTTGCAACACTTTCTTTACATCTTCAGGCGAATTGGCCTTTTCCATCGGCGTCCGCCCGGCTTCCAAGGCCTTCTTGGCCTCATCGGGGGTCAACTTGGTGTCGATGGCCCACGCCATCCCGCTGATTCCCAACACGATCGACCCCAAGAGCAGCCCGACCATGCTGCGGGCGCCCTGGCGCCGAGCTGCCATTTCACTATGAGTGCGCATGAGTACCTCCCTGACGCGTCTCTGAACAATGGGCCGCATTGTAAAGGGATGGGGAATGCTACGGCAAGAGGGACAGGCACATGTTGGTACGACGCGGACAGGTCTGATCCGTAAGCTGCGAATCGCGGGCTCACAGGTGTGGAAGTCGCTCTAGACTCCGGATTTCGATCTGGCCGTGGTGTGGTTTGGCTGGTGCAGGCCTTCGTGACTGCTACCCGTTTTGAGTATAAAACTGCTACCCGGAGGGCCTCGCTTCGCGAATACTCTATTGGGGACGTGGCACGCGCAACGCGACGCAAAGATGCGCCGCAAAGACTTTGCTCCAGGGCAAATGCGGCTCCTCTGGGATGCGTTGAAGCCCTCGGTTGATCCCACCCAAGAGCGGGTCGCGGTCTCCAGACCGTTCCTACACCTCGCGCACATCTAGACAGCCGACTAGGATGTCAGTAAGCTGGGGTTCTGCCTAGCTGCTTTATTTTGGAGGTCCCCGATGAAGGTTTTTCGGAAACAGGTCGCTGAATACATCCGTGCGGCTGAAACCCTTTTATCACCTGCTTCTCTCGGAGAGCCTTTGACCAAAGATGAGTGCCACGTCGTAGAGCTGTACTCCAAGTCGATTGCTGATCATTGTGATAGCCTCGGACACGGCACGACTGAAGAGTCATGCTCGGTGAGCTGAACCTTGTTCGACAGGCCCGCCCCTCCATCCCCTCCCCGGTTGGGGGCAGAATCGATTCTGGACTTCCCTTCAACCATCAACCACGTGAGTATTTGACTCTGCTCCATGTCGGGCAACACATGTATGCGCAAATATTAGATGGGCTGGGTTGGATCTTCTATCCGTTTCGACCCGAAAACTGCTACCAGCTTGACGAGACATCTTCAAAAAAAATGGCGTAGGTTGGCGAACTGCAAAAGGACGGGGAAGAAAATTTCAATATCACGCTCCCTCTCACGCTAGGGATTAAATCGAGCCCAGTTCGGATAGGGCTTGAGGGCATAGAGTCGATCCACATCCACTGGGCACGGCACGCCACGCAGCCGCAACATGTCTGCGACCATACGTACCGGAAGTCCCACCGCGGCGGTGTAGTCACCTTCGATCCTATCGATGAGCGTCCCACCGGCCCCTTGAATGGAGTAGGCACCTGCCTTGCCGAGGCTCTCTTCGGTTTGCAGGTAGGCGGCCAGAGCATTCTCATCCAAGGTCTTCATAAAAACCCCCACCGTCGCGACCTGCACATCGCAGAACCCACGAGTGTGCTCCACAAGCGCGACCGCAGTGAAAATCGTATGCGTCCGTCCAGACATTCGCCTGAGCATCGCGCCGGCATCGATCAGATCACGTGGTTTTCCCAACACCTCTGAGTCCAAGCTGATTAAAGTGTCGCTGCCGAGAATGAGCGCATCGGGATACTGGGGCGCGGACGATAGGGCCTTTCCCCTCGCAAACTCCGCCACCTGCCGACCGGCAGGAAGATGCGGTTTCACCTGCTCGACGAACGGCGGGACCATGACCTCGAAGGGCAATCCGAGGAATGTGAGCAATTCCTTCCGCCTCGGTGAAGTGGAAGCCAGGACAAGTCGTGTGCTGGGATTAGGACGCACAGGGTTGAGATGGCTGAGACTCGACGGCAATTGTTTCGGCAGGATTGATGTCGTCCCTCATGAGATGGCTGCAACATTCTGCCACCACGCACTCGACCTCTCGAGGATGTGTCACCTGGAACATCCTGCCGCGCATCGCCGCAGCATGCGGGAACCCTGTGCAGTACCAGCCGAGATGTTTGCGAATGGACCGGAATCCTTCTAACCCGGCAATGGCTTCATACTGCCGCGCATGATCCAACATTACGTGCATCCGCTGGTTGAGTGAGATCTTCGGCTCCCAGGCCGTGGTCTCAAACAGTGACAGGTCGGCTTGCTCCCTGAACACCCGCCGGGCCAATTCCTTCCGGCGAAAAAACCACGGCGCGCCTAACGTTCCTCGCCCGACCAAGACCCCGTGCACGTGGGTTTCGGCAATACGGCGGATCGCCGCCACCAATGAGTTGACATCCCCATTCCCGAGAATCAACGTATCGGTGCCGCGGGCCAGCTTGGCGGCTTCGGCGATGGCCGACCAATCAGCGGCTCCTCGGTACATCTGCTGGAGTGTTCGCCCATGTAAGGTAATCGCAGCCGGCGCAGCCTCCAGCAAATGGTCCACCCAGCGTTCGACCACGACACAGTCAAATCCCAGCCGCGTTTTGATAGAGAGTGGCAGCAGCCGGCGCGGAACTGTCGGCGTACCCGTGCGACTGCGGTTCAGCGTGTGAATGAACTCAATGCGAGCCGGCTTAAATCCCTGCGTCTCAATTACCTGACCGGTAGCCCAATCGGCCAAGCCTTGCCTCGCGGCCCTCACAATTTCATGGGCTAGATCCGGCGTTTTAATCAATGCCGCCCCTGACCCAGAGGCCGCCACATTCTTTGAAGGGCAGCCCATATTGATATCAAGCCCGTCGAATCCAAGTTCACAGACCACCTGCGCCGCACGATAAAACTGATCCGGATCTTTGCCATACAACTGCGCCACAATCGGGCGTTCAGCCTCGCTATAGATCAATGATGACAGCAGATGGTCCGGACCACGACAGATCTCACTGACATTCGTGAACTCGGTAAAGGTAATGTCCGGACGACCCTGAGAAGCTACTACTCGCCGAAAGGTGGCATCGGTGACTCCATCCATCGGCGCCAACCCCAAAATAGGCTGGGGGAGCATCGTCCAAAAGCTCATGCGGGCACCTCGTCCGCCCCGACCGGCTCGTTCGCCACGCGATAGGCTGCCCGCAATTCTTCGGCTTCCTCCGTCACAATCGCGCAAGCGTCGGGACAGCGCGCTACCGCAAACTCCACAAATCGATCGATCTTTAGAAGGAAAAAGTCAAAGTCATCCTGTTCCAGTCTTGGCTTGTCGAACCAGAAGTGGATGAACTGGACGAGCGAAATATTCGCGGCGAGCAGCAGCGCACAGGTCCTCGGAAACATGTCCGTCAATTCGCCACCCCAATGCAGGAGCTCATGGGGAAGATAGCCGTCCCGATATCGATCAAGGTCCCCGAACGATCCGCCCAGCAATGAAAGTTCTGCGATCATCGGCATATGTTCAGGGGTTGTGACGAGTTCAACATAGGCTTGATACTGCCGATATAGCACCGCCCGTTCATCCGATGTCACGACAGTCTTTCTAGCTTGACCTGGCCCATATTCACACGTCTCCCGCTGTGGTAAGCCCTGGGTAGGGGTCTCTTCCAAACAACGCACTTTCGATTGAAACTGCTCAACAAAGCGGCGAAATTCGACAACAATCTCTTCAATGGACTTGTTATCGACTTCCAGGGCTACGCCTTTCAGTGACGTCAGCCGCGGATGGGATAACACCTGCGTTAACAAATCGAACAAGACTTCTGGAATAGGAGCCCCATGGCTGTCAATCCAGTGCGGCAGCGCGGATCCATCCGCATGAACCTTGTGAATATGGCACCCGGTGAAAGCTGCCAGTCCGGCCACATGAATCTCAACCACCCGCTCCATCGGGAACGCATCCAAAAATTCGGCGACAAAGGCTTCCAGCGTTTGCCTTCGCCACGCTTCCGTATAGCGATAGACGGTCCACAAGTGCCCCATATCCAGCACCAGGCCGCAAGCCACCTGCTTGGTCACGGCTTGAAAAAACGCGGGGATACCGAGAACGCCGCAGGCGAAATACGTCAGCGGCGGCATTTCCAGCAATACTAGTGTGCGAACGTTCGCAGATCGTCGCGCCTGCTTGTCGAGGTGTCCCTGCACATGCGCCAGATTCTCAGCCGTCATGCTGGCCGACAGGGCCGTATACAACGGCGGCAAGTAGGTTCCAAACGAGTATCCTGCCATGTGTTTGGTAGCACATTCGTGATTCAGCCAAGCACTCCCCAGGGCGGCGATGTGCGCACAGGCTTCCGTCAGACCTTGTCGCCCTGAGCCGCTTTGGAGAAAATCCGGCTGCGTGACCCAGAGTCCTTCGCCGTGGTAGGTCAGCTTGAGCGTGGGGAGTCGTCGTCGCACGCATTGCAGGGCGGAGGTCGTGGCTTTAAAGATCTCCAAGTATCCTGGTTGGAGCCCCTCCGCATAAAGCCTGTGAGCAAGGAGCATCACGTCCGGAGAATACACATCCACCGACAGTCCTAATCCATGCGGAATGATCTGATTCGCGCGTTGTATGAATTCGCTTTCCATCAAGTCGCGTTTGGCTTATTTTGAAGCAACCATAGTCACTATACTTCTTGTGCAGTTTAAGCGCCTAACCTCTTGGTTGACAAGGGAAGATGGGGAAGCTGAACCACCACGTCGATCTGGTATACTTCCTTTCGACGTGGTGGTCGCCGGGTCAAAACGTCAGCCCCTCTCGTGGCGAGAAACAGGCTTAATCATGACAAAGACCGGCTCTATGCTCCGCGACAAACCGTCTCATTACTCAACCCCTATGGTAGCTCACATGATGACACCCGGCGTCGTACAAGTTCCCGGGGATGTGTCCGTGAGCGAAGCTGCCCTGCTCCTCGATCGGGAGCAGATCCCCTGTCTCCTCGTCAAGGACAGCGACACCAGCTTCGGCATCATGACCTCCGGCGACATTGTCAAAAAAGTGGTGGCTCAGGGGCTGGAAGCGCACGATGTGGAAGTTCGGTCCATTATGTCGAAACCCGTCCATTCGATAGAATGCGATCAGATCCTGGACGACGCGACGAGCGTGATGGCCTCCACAGGAGCCTCCCTCCTCATCGTGACGAAAGAAGGGCAGCCCGTGGGCATTTTGACTGCGAGAGACCTTGCGCTGGCCCCGAAGCGATGCGAGACCTGCCTCCCAGCTACGCTACGTGTGACAAATGGTGAGGGCGAAGGGGCCAAGCACACCGCCACAATTCGACAGCTCAGTCACGTCGGGGCTCTCATCGAAAGTCGTTCGCTGCTCCTCCCCGGTACGACCGTCGTCCTGTCCTTTATCCTTCCTGGAGTCGACTTGAGCTTCTCCGTGCGCGGCACCATCCTCAACAGTAGTTATGAGCCGGATCTTTCCGAAGACGGTGAATTAATCGGAAGCAATCCCGGCGTCGATATCCAATTCGCGCCCCTGTCCTCGTCAGACGAATCGAAAATTCGCGCCTGGGTGCTCCAAAATCTGCCACGAACCTCGGAACTCTCCTAAGATTCCTCCGATGGATCTTTGCTTAGCCGACGACAGCTTGTTATGATTTCCTTCTCAGACGATATGCGTCCGAGTACACCGTGTTGGGGAACCGCTGATGAAAAGCCCTGCCGCTCGTTCAAAACCGACTCTGACCAAAGACGAAATTCTCACGCAACTCGGCACGTTGCTCGACCGTCCGGATGACGACATCCAGGCGGCGCTGATGAAAGAAATCCTTACCGGCGTGATCCGATTGTCGGATTCTCAGCTGGACGTGCTGGATCTGAAGATCGTCAATCGTGCTTTAAAAGAACTTCGTCATGCCTTCAGAGTGTTTCAGGGGTATCGACATCGTCTCAAAATCAGTGTGTTTGGATCTGCCCGCACGCCCGCTGACGATCCCAACTACCAATTGGCATTTCAATTCGCCCGCCGGATGGTTGAGGAAGGCTATATGACCATTACCGGCGGAGCGGACGGCATCATGCGAGCCTCGCAGGAGGGCGCCGGACGGGAGCATAGTTTCGGAGTCAATATCATGCTGCCCTTCGAGCAGGGCGCCAACGCCGTTATCGCCGATGACCCCAAGCTCGTGACCTTCAAGTACTTCTTCACTCGCAAGCTCATGTTTCAAAAAGAATCACACGCCATTGCGCTGTTCCCCGGTGGATTCGGCACTCACGATGAAGGGTTTGAGATTCTCACCCTAGTGCAAACCGGCAAGAGCGACCCAAAACCGATCGTGTGCCTCCAGGCTCCTGGGTGCGACTATTGGAACCACTGGCATTCGTTTATCACCGAGCAATTACTGAAGCGGCGTTTGATCAACGCTGAAGATCTCTCTCTGTTTACCATCGTGGACAATGTGGAAGATGCCGTCACGGAAATCCGTTTATTTTACCAACGCTACCACTCACTCAGATTTGTGGGGCGTCAACTCGCCATCAGGCTGAAAACCCCGCTGTCGGACGCGCAAGTCGCCGAGGTCCAGGAACAATTCGGCGACATGCTGACCGAGGGGACCTACGAGCAACGGCCGTCGCTCCCCGAAGAAATAGATGAACCGGGGCTGAAAGATCTCGCGCGATTGATCTTCTCATTTAACCGACGTAATGCCGGTCGCCTCCGACAACTCATCAATCATCTCAACCGACTGCCTGCAACGCCGTAACCCGACTTCCAGCATGCCTGATCTTCGCCGCCGGTATCTTGTCTGCGCAGAGATACTCCTTTAGTCTCCAGGGAGGGACATGCTAAGGTTGGATGCTTATGAGCGCTGCCTCCATGCGAAGTCTCTCTGCTACCGCCCCCACGCTCGTCCTCTTTCACGCGGAATGTGCGGATGGTTTCGGTGCTGCCTGGGCCATTTGGCGGCGCTACCCGAATGCTCGCTATTACGCCGTGAAACACGGGGTGGCCCCACCTCCTGACTTGGCCGGAGAACATATTGTCATCGTGGACTTCAGTTACGCACGGCCTATACTCGAAAACATTGCTCAGAGCGCAGCCAGTCTTGTCGTCCTGGATCATCACATCACCGCGGAACAGACGCTGGCCGACCTGCCTTACGCATATTTTGACCTCACAAAATCAGGCGCTGTGCTGGGATGGGAATGGGCTCACGATGAGCCGGCGCCCTGGTTGTTGCGCTATATTCAGGACAAAGATTTGTGGCATTGGGCGCTACCGAACAGCCGTGAAATCAGTGCCGCCCTGGCATCGTACCCATTCGACTTTGCGCTCTGGAGCAGTTTTCAGCAGCAGGAATTGGAATGGGAAGGCCGCGCGATTCTCCGCTATGAGAACGAACTCGTCGCGAAACTGGCTTCACACGCGACGATGGTGCAGTTTGAGGGTCTCATAATCCCCGCCGTTCACAGCCCGCTGCTCACCAGCCAGATCGGCGAACGACTTTCCAACGACCACCCGTTTTGCCTCATCTGGCACGACCGCAATGGACGACGATACTACAGCATGCGCTCACGCGAGGATGGCGCCGACGTGGGTTCGATTGCCGCCTCCTTCGGCGGAGGAGGCCATACCCATGCCGCGGGATTCTCCATTCCGCTGCAAGCCGACGGAGCGCTCCCATCGAATCCTAGGCTCCCTCGACCAGCGCCGTAACGGCTTTCGACGATAGGTGCAGCCATGTTACCCCTCAATGACGATAACCCGATCGACAGTACGCCGGTGGTGACCATCACCTTCATCATTGCCTGCTGCATGGTTTTTTTGTATCAAAGCTCTCTCCTCTTGAGCCGCGGAGAAATCTTCGTCTACCAATATGGAGCCATTCCGGCTGTGCTGTTCGGACAAGCGGCTCTCCCGCCTGAAGTCATGGCGATCCCCGCCGTGGCTACGGTGCTGACAAGCATGTTTCTGCACGGTAGCTGGATGCATCTCATCGGCAACATGTTGTATCTCTGGATCTTCGGGAACAACATCGAAGACGTGATGGGATCAGTGAAGTTTGTCATGTTCTATCTGCTGTGTGGCGCCATCGCCGCCTTCAGTCATGCCCTTACCGATCCCATATCCACAGTCCCGATGGTCGGCGCGAGCGGTGCGATTTCGGGTGTGCTTGGCGCCTATTTGCTGCTGTTTCCCCATGCCCGTGTCTTACTGTTCGCTCCATTAATCGGGACGACCTATGTGCCGGCCGGCATCGTGCTGGGCTTTTGGTTCGTCATGCAGATCTTGAGCGGCGGAGCGAGTCTCGGATCGCAAGGAGGAGGAGTGGCCTTCTTCGCGCACATCGGAGGGTTTGTCGCGGGGATGATCCTGATCGGATTTTTCAAACGACCAGACGTGAGGTATTTCGCGCCTGCGCGCACCTCATCTTGGCACTCCTAACGTCTTACAGGCCTCTCACACATCCAACAATTCCCGGATCTTGCCCGCCAAGTCGTGCTGTCGATAGGGTTGCTGCAGGAAGTACTTCTTATTGACCCGATGACTCGCAATCGTCTCGTCCGAGAATCCTGACACGAACAAGGCCTTCATCTTCGGGTGCCGGAGTACGAGTCGCTTGGCCAAGTCCCGTCCGCTGATCTCGGGCATCGAGAGATGGCTCACGGTGAGATGAATGGGCCCTGCATGCTGCTGCGCCACCAACAATGCTTCCACAGCAGACCCCGCCTCCAAGACATGATAGCGATGACGGCGCAGCGTCGAGAGCGCGAGCTTCCTGGCAACTTCGTCCTCTTCCACAAGCAATACCGTCTCAGCCCCTTTCGACAATGCCTCGCTCACCACCGTCGTGTCTCGCACTGCGCCAATTCGGTCGACCTGCGGGAAATAGACGCGCACCCTCGTGCCTACCCCTGGCTGACTCTGCACCTCAACCATCCCGCCGAATTGCCTGACGATCCCATAGACCAGCGTCAGCCCCAGGCCTGTATGGGTCTCCTTCGTCGAGAAAAACGGCTCAAACATTTGTGATTGGACATCCACGTTCATCCCGCGACCGCTATCGCTTACCGCCATCCTCGCCATGTGCTTTCGAGGATTCTTTTCCTGTTGCTCTAACGGTAGTGCCTCGCCGGTGACTACGTGAACCGCAATATGCACACGACCCCCTTCGGGCATCGCGTCCCGCGCATTTGCAACCAGATGCATCAGCACCTGCTCCAAACGATCGTGACCGATCTCCACCAATGCCGGCGTCGCCTCGCTCTCCACCTGTAAGTCGATCTGAGGGGGAAGCAAGCTGCGAAGCGTTTCTCGCATCGCTTCAATGGACGGACCGAGTGACAGGGTATCGCGAATCGTCGTCTCATGCACCCGCAACGCCAGGAGTTGCGCCGTCAGCGTCGCCGCCCGTTCTCCGCTGCGGAAAATCTCGTCTACCGCAAGCTGCAGAGGATCGTTCGGCTTCAGCTTGGACAGGATCACGCCGGTTTCCTTCCCGATAACAGCCAGCACTTGGTTGAATTCATGCGCAATCCTTGAAGCCAAGCGCCCGACAGCCTCGAATTTCTGGGCTTCTCGCAATTGACGCTCAAGTCCCGTTCGCTCCACCATGCCCTGACGGATTTCCTGATTCGCGCGCGAAAGCCCTTGTTTCAACCCTTGGACTTTAGTTTCGAGTTGGGTCCGGCGCTCCTCGAGCGCCTGTTCAGACTGTTTCAATCCCTGCACATTTTCTTCTAAAGAACGATTGCGGCGGCGTTCCGTGGCGACAGTCTCCAGCGTCAACCCATAAAACACCGCCATGATCAGCAATACCGGGATACCCAGTAGATGCCCGACGGACAAGGTTCCCGCCTGCATGGCATGTTCGTACACCAACACACCATAGCCGGCGCAGATCACCAGCGAGAGGCCGAGCAACTGTTTGAGTGAAGGAACGGAGGAGGCAATCAATACGAGGAGGAAATAGGTCACATACAATTCAGAGCTGGCGTTCCCCGAAAGATAAATCGTCCCTGTGACCAACACCGTGTTGATGCTAATGAGCGCGCCTGGAAACCACTTGCGATCGAGAAGTTGGCGTGGCAAAAGCATGATCCCGCAACTGATCAAGAGCAGGCCGACCGCCACCATTCGGCTCACAACATGCCCGAATATGGTCTCGTCACTGACCACGAGTTCGTAACATAGAATCCCGACGACGAGACTCTGCAGAAATATGGTGCGCGATCGAGGATGATTTAGGAACCGGCCCACCCCTCGCCTGCTTGAGTGCCGCCCGGTTTGGTCGAGATCTGAAGATGAAGGCGAAATGTGCACCACCGCTCCTGCCTTATGACTGATGGAGAGACCAGGCCTGAAGTCAGCAATTTTTGTACCTTCTCCAGTGTGCGCCAAGTCATCGCATTATCACGCGTGCCTACAAACTGCGGTCCCGCGAGGCACCACAACGCTCACAGCCCCTCACAAAAATGAACGGCTCCCACATACGACTCCGCCAAGAGACGCGAATGGAGAAGACCGCGAGCGGCAAAGAGCAAATATGGTATGGGGGCTATTCCCTTACGGATGCAGCAGGGGGTAGCGCGATCGGAAGGCGGTTGCTTTCGCGAGGGCCTCAGCGCCGGTCGAGGCAAGAAATGTGATATGACCCATTTTTCGTTTTGATCGGGTGACTCGCTTGCCATACAGGTGGAGTACTGCGCCAGGCTCGCGCAGCAGATCTTGCGCGGCCGGTGATGTGGTGACGAGTGCTACGTCATCGCCGATTAGGTTGAGCATGACGGCGGCACTGAGCAACCGCACTTCCCCTAGGGGCTGACCACACAAAGCCCGCACCTGCTGTTCGAATTGAGATACCGTACAGGCATCCAATGAATAGTGGCCAGAATTATGAGGCCGGGGCGCCACCTCATTGATCAGCAGCCGGCCATCTCTCATCACAAATAGTTCGACGCAGAAGACTCCCACTCCATCCAATGCCTTCACCGCCCGTCGAGCCATCGCCGCAGCCTGTTCTGCGATAGTTGTCGGCACATCCGCCGGCACTGTCGATTGGCGCAGTATCCCGTCCTCATGAATGTTTTCGACGACTGGATAGGTTCGCATCGCTCCGTCGGCGCCTCGAACGACCAGAATGGACACCTCGCGTCCGAAAGAAAGGTATTCTTCAAGAATCCAGCGCAAACCCGGCCTCATTGCGCGAATGAGGTCCAGCTGCACCGCGGCGCAATCCTCCGCGCGATCAATTTTCCATTGGCCTTTCCCGTCATACCCTGCAGTGGAGGTCTTGCAGATCAGGGGGTAGTGGAGGGCAGTTTGTCGGCTGAGCTCCTCCGGTAACGAGATGCCATAAAATGCCGGCACCGTCAGCCCATGACTCTGCAGAAATGTTTTTTGCTCGATCCGATCTTGGATCACGCGCAAGACGTGACTCGACGGTCGAAGCGGGACCGAGCGCTCCAACTGTTCACAGAGCTCGCTCGGCACATTCTCCCACTCATATGTGACGGCGCGAACACGCTGCAGGAAATCGTGGCGGGCCGCCACGTCTGAGAATGGCTCCAGCAGCGAGTAATCCGCCAGTCGATGGGCAGGCGCGTCGGCATCGGGATCCCACACCGCAATCTCATATCCCATGCGCCGGGCTGCGGCGGCGAACATGGCGCCCAGTTGCCCTCCTCCGAGGACACCCAGGGTCGCTCCGGACTCGATGACCGGCAGGCTCACGATCGACGGCTCGGCTTCGGATTTCGTGTCGTCACAAAGGCCGGAGACAAACGGGCGTCATCTTGTGAATCCAGCACCGACTGCGTTTGGGAGGCACGGAACTGCTCCACGCGCTGTCGAATCTTCGCCGACCGCAATCCAAGGATCTGCGCGGCAAGGAGGGCGGCATTTTCTGCGCCGCCGATGGCGACGGTCGCAACCGGAATGCCTCGAGGCATTTGCACGATCGACAGTAATGAGTCCAATCCACGGAGGTTTTCAGTAGGAATTGGAACCCCGATCACGGGCAGGGAGGTCTTCGCGGCCAACATTCCGGGCAGATGAGCCGCGCCTCCCGCTCCGCCGATAATGACCTGAATACCTCGCTCCGATGCCTGTTCCGCATATGCAAAGAGGCGATCTGGAGTTCGATGGGCGGAGACCACCAGCAATTCGTTGGGAATCCCTAGCTGATTCAGCATGGCGACGGCCTTCTCGAGGATGGGGAAATCCGACGTGCTCCCACCTAGCACACCCACCAAGGGCCGGACCGCTGTATTGTTGTTGGCCATACGCGGCCCTACCTTTCTAAAAAACATTTGGAACGGGGCAAACCTTAGCCGTTCTCTTGCAGAAGGGTCAAGCGCTCCACCGGAGAAAGCCATCATTGAATTGACCAAGTCCTCAATAATCCTCTATGATAAACATCACTTTCGTAGAGTCGGCTGTGCTCGGAGGGGGAGACGTGCAGCGCATCCGTGAGGGGCTCAAGACTAGGCTTCGCTCTCTCGTGACCCAGCGCACCGGACTGGACGAAATGGCTGTCGATGACCTCGCGACATCGACGAAATTGCGCTCCTGGGAAGCCGTTCAAATTCCCGAGCGACTCCGTTTTTCTTCCAGGCTGGCCATTCTCTTGGTCGGGCTCTTCATGCTGATCGTCGCCTTCGTTCCCTGGACCCAAACCATCACGGTCACCGGCCAGCTTTCCGCCTATACACCGTTCGACCGACCGCAAGACATCGAAGCGCAAATCACCGGCCGTATCAAGAAGTGGCACATTTTCGAAGGCGTGCGGGTGAAAGCCGGCGACGTGATTCTCGAACTCGACGACTACGACCCGAATTTCATGGCGCCGGACCTGCTTGGATTGCTCGAACAGCGCAAGAAGGCGCTGGAAGACACCCGTAAGGCCGCGCTGAGTCGCGCCGACCAGCTGGATAAGCGTATTAAAGAAATGCAGAACCTCGTGAAGGCCGCAGTCCCGTCGGCAGGCGCTCGCGTGCAGGAAGCGGACAGTAAGATTCGAGAGGCCTATCAAAAAGTCGAGGTCGCAAAAATTTCGGTTGCGACGGCCGAGCTGAATGTCGATCGGCACAAACAACTTGTCGATCAAGGGCTCGTCTCGCAGCGTGAGTTGGAAGTCAGCATTCAACAGGCCATCGCTTCAAAGGCGGACCTGGGCGCCGCGCAAGCCAATTTGAAGGCTGCCGAACAGTCGATGAAAGCGTCGAGCTTCGGACAGGCTCAGATCAGCGCTGAAGTCCTTCAACGCCTCCTCGAAGCGGAAGCCGCGCGGGACGCATCGATTGGAGAAGCGGCGCGAGCCTCGGATCAAGTGGCCGACGTCTCCTTGCGACTCTCGAACGCCAACCAACGCCGTGTGGCCGGCCGCATTCTGTCACCGATCGATGGAACCGTTGTGAAGATGGCCCAGGCCGGCGCGGGGGAAACCGTGCGGCCGGGGGATAAGCTGGTCAAAATTTCCCCGACCAGCATGGACAAGGCCATCGAAATGGTCGCCGACGGAATTGATGCACCGTTACTCAATGTCGGACGGAAGGTCAAGATTCTCTTCTATGGAATTCCAGCCATCCCATTGCCGGCATGGCCGGAAATGATGGCCGGTACCTACAACGGTGTCATTAAAGTCGTCGACCAGGTGGACGATGGGAAAGGCAACTTCCGCTTTTGGGTTGTCCCTGACTTGGAAGAACGCCCATGGCCTCCACAAGAACATGTACGCCAAGGCACCAAAACCATGGGGTGGGTCATCCTCAACCGTGTCCCGCTCTGGTATGAGCTGTGGCGCCGATTCAACCTCTTTCCACCGGATTACCAGGAACGGCCCCCGAGTTTGATCGATACACTCTTGCCGAAAGCCGGACGCGGGGCCAAATAACGCATTTCCCCTTGTCCGGCACTTAAGCCAGAGCGCCCCAGCCTTCGATTTCTACGCTCGACTGGACTCTGAAAGGAGTGCGCCTCATGAAAAAAACCGCGTGGGTGTTGATGATCGCAACCTGTGCACTCTGCTGGCTGCCGGGTGGTAGCGTGGCAGCAGACGACACCGTCAAATCCAGACCTCTTTTGCCGATTCCACTTTCATTGAATGAAGTCCTTGCATGGATTGATCGGTCGCATCCGCTGCTGAAAGGAGCCGGCACGGAAAAGGTTTCCGCCCGTGGGAAAATGCTCAAAGCCCTTGGCGCCTTCGAGCCTATCCTGGTCAATGACACCGAGATCGAGCGATTTATCGATAAGGGCACGACCCACACGCAAAGCGGGGGATTCAACGATACTTTGATCGAAGCCCGCACCCCTTTCGGCTTTCGAGGCAGCGCGGGATTCCGCCAAGCGATCGGTGACGCGAAGATTCCCGACCTCTCCTTTGGAAACGGAAGTCAACAGGTCCTCCTCGGCGGGTTTCTGCCTCTGCTCAGAGGGCTCATGGTCAATCCTGAGAACGCCGAACTCCAACGCTCCGAGCTGGCTGATCCTCGTGCCGAGGTGAAGATCTCGCAAACCAGACAGGATTTATTTCTGGCCGCCGCGACCCAGTTCTGGGATTGGGTGTCTACGACCAAATTCGTGGATGTGCAACGACGAGCGGTCGGGGTCGCGGAGGAACGGCTGAGGCAAGTGGAGGGCAGAGCCAAAGCCGGAGCGGTCGCGCCGCTCGACGTGGTTGAAGCCAACCAGGAAGTCCAGCGACGGCGCGAAGTCGCCATTGCGGCCCAACGAGCCGTGGAGCAAGAGCAGTATAAAATGTCGATGTTCCTCTGGGAAAACCAGACGCCGACCGCGCCGCAATTCGACCGGGCACCGGATTTTCCTCCCCCGACTGCTGTCCCAACGGCGGAGATCGTCAAAGCGGACAAGCTGCAAGCCAAAACCGATCGCCCGGAAATTCGTGAAGTCGATATCGAAGCCAAGGTGAACAATATCGATTTGGAATTGGCCAAGAACAATCTCCTGCCCAGTCTCGACTTGGAGGCGGCACCGGCGCGATCCCCAGAAAAATTCGTCCTCGGGCTCGGCTACCGATTTGGAGTCGAATTGCGCGTGCCGCTTCTTCAGCGGAGGGGCCGGGGTGAAGTGCTGGAGGCCCAAGCACAGGCCGATCGGCTGGTCCTGGTTCAGAAGTACCGAGAGCAGCAAGTCGTCGTGGATGTCGACAATGCGCTCTCGGCGATCGAACGGGCAAAGGAGCGGGTCGCCGCCGCCTCGGAATCCCTCCGCATGGCCAGGACTCTTGAGGAGGGTGAGCGATTTCGTTTCAGCCTGGGTGCCACGAGCGTGCTATTTGTGAACCTGCGCGAACGGAATTCCGTCGATTCGGAGATGCAGCTGTTTCGTGCGAAAGCAGACTACCAGAAAGCCCTGGCCCTCTATCAATGGGCGACCGGCACTTGGGCTCGAAGTCAGCCGTCTTCCGTACCGGTCAACTACCGGATTGGCGCAAGCTTCTCCAAATAGTGGCATTTTGCAGACCGCTCTGATAGGGTTTAACGTAACATGGAAGCCCTTGCAGGGGGCTTCCATCAACGACTTGAGACTCCTCTCGCCAAGTCCCGGCAGGGATAGCGCCAATGGCCGAAGACCATTCCGATCAACAGGTCAATCTGTTTCAAACGGTGGTCGGCCATCTCGGGCTCCTGTTCCGCATGGAACGGCGGATCCTCGGGCTCATTTTTTCCTACTCGATCGCCATCGGCCTGTTTGCGCTCATTGTTCCCCTCACCGTCCAGGAACTCGTCAACACCTTTGCGTTTGCACTCCAACCCATCACCATCGTCACCCTCGCAGTGGTCATGGTGGCAGCCCTCTTATTCGTCGGAGCCTTCCGGGCGTTGCAATATTACGCCGTGGAGGTGCTCGAACGCCGCATTTTTGCCCGTGTCGCCATTGCCATGGCCCAACAACTCCCCCATTTGCGCTACCAGGGGTTCAAGCCCCGTTACGCGAACATCTTCATCGAAACCATCCTGATGCAACGGGCGGTGTCGGTGCTGCTGGTCGACCTGATCAACGTTATTGTGGGCGGCGCAGTGGGCATGACCATTCTGGTGTTCTACCACCCCTATTTCCTGCTGTATAACGCCATCTTGCTCGTAGGCTTCAACGTGGTCTTTTTCCTGATGAGTCATGGCGGCCTCAAGGCCGACATGGATCTCTCCCATGCCAAATACGACACGTTGCACTGGTTTCAAGAAATTGCTTACAACCTGCTGCACTTCAAATCGACCGACAGCCAGACGCTCCTGATCAACAAGACAGATCAGCTGTTGGATACGTACATGAGCGTGCGCAGAACACGGTTCGGAGTGCTGATCCGACAGTATCTGGGATCCTTGGGATGGCAAGCCATTGCGCACAGCGGGATGATCGCGACCGCCGGCTGGCTGCTTGGGATCGGACAATTGACACTCGGACAATTTGTCGCCGCTGAAGTGGTGCTCAGCGGGATTTTATCGAGCTTCGACGGCGTGGTGAAGCGGATGGGACATATCTACTATTTCCTGACTGCATTGACTGAACTGAATTTTTTGTTCTCGCTACCCAAAGACCAGGATACCGCGACCCTTTCCATTCCGCTTCCCGACCCCACGGTCCACGGCATTCGAGTCACCTGTAAGGATTTGACGTTCGCCATCCCCGGCGGGCCGGCCGTATTCGAGCATTTCAATCTGGAGGTCACACCCGGAGAAAAAGTCGGTATTTTTGCAGAGACCACAAAGGCCAAAACCGTGCTGGCCCGGGTACTGGGCGGCTTAGACTCTCCTACCTCTGGTGTCATCCGGTATAACGGTGTCGACCTTCGACATCTCAACCTCGATTCCGTCAATCGGTTCAGAGGGTTCATTCTGGATTCACAGCTGTCGCTCTTCGAAGGAACCCTGGAAGAAAACATCGTGCTGGGGCGGGACTACATCCCCTACAGCGACGTACGCTGGGCGCTCCGTTTTACCGAGCTTGAAGAGGAGGTCGATGCGCTGCCCCACGGCCTTAAAACTCACATCCGGAACACCGGCAAGATTTTCGCGCCGACCCACATCGTGCGCATTCTAGTCGCGCGGGCTATTCTGGGACGGCCGCAACTCCTCATTTTCGAGGGCATTCTTCACAATATTCCCCCGGCGATGCGTGAAACGATTCTCAGGCGCCTCTGCAGCAAGGAGGAACCGTGGTCTGTGATCTTTGTTTCCAATGATCCCAATCTGACCGCACATGTCGACCGACGCATCATGCTGAACTAGCAGAACACGTCCGGCATCTTCGGTCTCCCGCTAAGCCTGGCCTTATGTCGTTCTGATCTCAACTCTGACTCCCTGCTTCCAGTCCGATCAGATCTCTTTTCCCATCGAAGTCAAAAGCCGGGCGAGCCGCGATCTTGACAGACATCACGCAATTGCTCAGACTGCGCTCCTCAGGAAGCCGACACGAGCACTCGGGTGAATCACCAGACAACTGACCCAATCCTTTCCACCCCTTCTGCCTGGACGATCCTTGCACGCCTGAATTTTATCTTAGGGCTCGAACATCGCATTCTCGCCATCGTGGTTTCCTACGCCGTAGTCATCGGACTATTTGCGCTCATCGTTCCGCTGACCGTGCAGGAGCTGGTCAACACCTTCGCTTTTGCCATCCAACCAATCATGATTATGACGCTGGCTGCGATCATGCTCGGAGCACTGCTCTTTATGGGGGCCTTCCGTGTTCTTCAGGCACGCGCCGTCGAGATCTTAGTCCAGCGACTCTATACACGGCTCGCTGTTGCCTTTACCGAAGCCCTGCCGCAATTCCGTGAGAACGTTTTTCTCCCTCAACACACCAATACCTTCATTGAGGCAGAACTACTCCCGCGTGCCCTAGTCGCCATGCTCGTAGACATCGTCAATGTGTCGGTTTCGGGCATGATCGGCATGACGATCTTGGTCATGTACCATCCCTATTTTCTCGGCTACAACACCTTGCTCTTCGCGAGCTTTGTCTTTCTCCTCACCTTCTTCGGTCGCGGGGGACTTCGCATCACACAGCGTGTCTCCCGGTTGCACTACAAGACCTTTCACTGGCTGCAAGACATCGGCATCAACCGGCTCCATTTCAAATCCACCGACAGCTTGCCGCTGCTGCTCAAAAAAACCGATGCCCTCGTGCAGGACTATGTCATGGCCCGGAAGACCCGATCCGACATTCTAAGCGGCGCGCAGTACAAGAGTGCGGTCATCTTTCAAGCCTTCGCGCACAGCGGCATGATCGGACTGGGTGGTTGGTTGCTGTCGGTCGGCGACATCACACTCGGGCAATTCGTCGCCGCGGAAGTGATTGTCGGAACCCTGTTGCTCAATCTCGACACCGTGGCTCGCCGCATGTATGCCGCCCTCTATGTCCTTACGTCACTCGATGAATTGTCGCAACTCTTCGCGCTCCCGAAGGAGGAGGTTTCGAGTCCTCTCGCCGCGTCTCTTCCCGATCCATCGCTGCACGGCGTGCGTCTCACTTGTAGGGACGTCATGTATGACGCGCCGGACGGAGCGAGAATCTTCGAGCATTTCAATCTGGAAATCATGCCCGGCGAAAAAATCAGCGTCATATCTGAGAACAGCATGAGCAAAACAGCACTGGCACTCATTTTAGCCGGGCTCTACCATCCCACCGGCGGCGTGATCAGGTACAACGATGTCGACTTGCGTGACGTCTCGCTGAATTATGTCAACCAATGCCGGGGCTTGATGCTGGATTCCCATCCCACCTTATTCGATGGCACGTTGGAAGAAAACATCACGTTGCAGCGGCCTTCGATCCAATTTGACGATTTGAACTGGGCGCTCCGATTCGTGGAACTGGAAGAAGAGGTCGACGCGCTTCCCCAAGGCTTAGAAGCGCCGGTCGAAGGGAACGGGGCCAACTTCACCCGCAGTCAAATCCTACGCATCCTCCTCGCGAGGATGATCGTCACCCGACCGCAATTGCTGGTCTTTAATGGCAGCCTTCACAATATCGAGCCGGGCCTTCGGCTGACCTTGCTCCGTCGCCTGTGCTCAAAAGAAGAAGCCTGGTCGCTGGTGTTCGTCTCCAACGATCCCGAGATCGCGCAGTTGGTTGAACGACGCGTCATACTCGGCTGATGCCGGGTTCCCGGCTCATAACGACTCGCGACTTCTTTCTTCCGGCCTGATCTGGTAGACTGGCATCCGTAAAAGGGCGTGCCCCGCACGAGTCTTCGTCCCGACGAAAGGGCCCTTGTGTCACTGATCTCACGCCTGAAGTTGTCCGTTCCCACCACCAATCAATTACTCATCAGCCTCCTGATCGCCGGTCTGGGATGGATCAGTGGTCAGGCGCTCAGCCGGATCGACCAGGATCTGCGCATTATGTATACCGAATACACATTGGGCGCCGCCGACCTCGCTCACATTTCGGCCGACGTCATGCGCTATCGCAATACGATTATCCGGTCGTTGGAAGCAGAGAACCAAAAAACATTCGAACGGATTACCGAGTCTTTGCCGACACAACGGGCGCGGATTCAACATGCTGTTGATCGGTATGCCGCCGCCGGTCTGCGGGTGTCCAGAAGCGGCAGAAGCGAAGAGAAGGATATTCAGGCGGTCCGTGACAGCCTGGATCAGTATTTCTCTGTGGCGAGCAAGACAACAGATCTGCTCGCTCAGGAATGGCTCGCCGGGACGGCCGCGGAAGCCATGGAACTACGGCGAAAAGCTGAGATTCATGCCGCCGACAATGGGGGTCCGAAAGTGATGCAGGTCAGTCTTGCCCTAGACCGACTGCTGGAGACGGTCTCAGAAGTGGCCAAAGACATGCGTGATGCGGGTACGAAAACAATCCGCGATACGAGCTATTGGATCGTCGGCGGCAGTTTCTTCATCGCGCTCCTGAATCTGTTTTTGACTCGCACCTCGCGCCTGCCACCGGGTCGATCCTTAAGACCTGCCGAAGCCGACGGGATTGGCTCATCATTGCGCGTGCCACACGATGAACCGAATCCTGCGCTGCGCGCCGACTGATCAACCCCCTGGCCCGTCGTTCCTATCTGATGGCTCATCCAGCCTACCGAGCGCCCGGAAGAGCCCGTCTCGCTCGTCAGGCGAGAGGTCCGTCCACTGGCCCGCATGCAATCCTTCAAGAGTGATGTGCATGATGCGCACACGATGCAACGAAACCACCCGATAGCCGAGCATCTGACACATGCGTCTGATTTGGCGGTTCCGACCTTCCGTAAGGATGATGCGAAAGCGCCTGGGGCTGAGGCGTGCCACCGTACAGGGTCTAGTGGTGACACCCGAAATCACCACACCGCGCGACATGCGTCCCAGAAACACCTCGTCGAACTCCCGCTCCACTTCCACACGATACTCCCGTTCATGCCCATGTTCGACGCGCAAGATGTCATTGACGATATCGCCGTCGTTCGTCAGAAGAATGAGGCCTGATGAATCCTTGTCGAGTCGCCCAATCGGAAAAATTCTGGCGGCATGGCCGATTTCAGCGATGATATTCCGCCGCACGTGCAATTCCGTAGTCGTCGTCACTCCGACGGGCTTGTGATATTTGATGTAGACCGGACGATTGCCGCGTTGGAGGACAGCGCCATCTCGCGCGACGAGATCCTCGGTCGAGACTTGATCCCCGAGCTTCGCCACCCGGCCGTTGATCGTGACCCGCCCGTCGGCAACCAGCCGATCTGCTTCTCTTCTTGAACAGAGACCTTGTTCCGTAAAAAATTTATTGATGCGCATGCTGATCAAGAGGGCGGACAGGCGCGCCATTCATCGTGAAGCGTAGGCTGCCACACCGATAGTGGAAGCATATCCAGAGATCGAAATCTCAGTGTGAGACTTTATTCGCATCCTCTCAGCCCACACTATTTGCGACGGTTCGTGAAGAAGCCGCGAGGACGCGTCCCGAGACGAACCTTCGCAGCCGAGAGCATTTCGGCATCCTTGAATAATGTATTGCCTGACTGACTGGCAAGACCGTCAGCCTGGATGCAGGCTTGTCGCCTCAACAGCGTTCATGAATGATGAGGGTTAATGGACGCGTCGACCGGCACGAATCCGTCCGAGGATGCGATAGATCAGCCGAGCAATGCTGAACTGGGGAGCGACGAACCCTTCGATAGGCGCAATCTCGCTGATGTCCATGCCCACAATACCAGGACCGTTCGCCAAGGCGGTCACGAGCGCGAGGGTATCGTACCAGCCCAATCCGCCCGGTTCAGGCGTTCCCAATGCCGGGACGAGCGACGCATCAAGACCGTCACAATCAAATGTCAGATAGACCGGCCCCGTGCAGGCGGCGAGGACATCGGGAATCCATCGAGCGGCGCGCCCCTCATAGGGGCCGGACGGATCCAAAATCGAGGCGGCAAAAAACGTCTTGATCCGCGGCGTCTTTTCGATCAGCTCAATTTCTTCCGGGCTGATCGAACGAACACCGACCTGTACCAACGCCAGACCGTCCTGAACCACACGCGCCATCACACTGGCATGGCTGTACGGATTGCCTTGGTAGGCGTGGCGCAGATCGCCATGGGCGTCGATTTGGAGAACACACATCGTGGGGTAGGTTGTAGCATGCGCGCGAATCGCGCCCAGCGCGCCGGTATGCTCACCCGTGAGAGTAACCAGAAACTTTCCCAACCCGACATGCGGTTGCACGAAGTCTTGAATAGACTGTACGGCCTGTCCATCGACTCGACCATCCAGGTCCAATGTCGCAGCGGTCGCCACACCACCCCACTCACGATAGGGTTCGTATCGCAACGTTTCATCGTACAACTCAACTTGCTGGGATGCTTCGATGATGGCGGAGGGGCCGCGATCAGAGCCGAGGACATAACTCGACGTATGCTCGTAGGGAGCCGGCAGTACATAGACCCCGGCTTGATCGGGGTGGCACCAGGGCTCGTCGATCCCGAGAAAGTTGTCCTGTTGCCCAAGCCATCCAGCCGGGAGCGCCATAACCGCCTGCCCTTTAGGCCTCGTTCCGGAGACTCTTGGGAATGTTCTCGATGGGAATAAACACCGCCAGCGCAATGACGCAGGTCCAGCGATGAGGCCGGCCGACCGCAGACTGCGTGATGTTCAGCGTGCGCACGATCTTCCCACCCATCTTGAACACCTGCTCGCGCTCTTTCCAGGCCACGTCAGGATCGAATTCAATCCCTTGCGTGGTGGCGAGCATCTGAGCCGCCAAGTCTTCGGTGTACTCGCCAGACTCCTCGTCGGTTTCTCCGTAGGCATGATGCTCAGACAGATACCCGTAGGTATCGCGGTCGGTGGGAATGGCCAAGCCGATCGATGCGGAGATGAGGCGATTACGCTCATTGGTCTCCGACCTCGCCATGACGCAGAACGTGATTTCCCCGGGATTCAGAAGTTTCTCGCCCCGCTTCCTGGGAAGGATTTTGCAATTGGGGGGAAGAATCGAGGACACGCTGACGAGGTTGCAATATGCCACGCCGGCGCTACGCAAGGCCTGCTCGAACGCGGCCAACTTTTCCTTGTGCACCCCGACGCCCCTCGTCAAAAACATGTGTGTTGGTACCATGTACGTTTCCTCTCCATCCCTCGTCGAAATCACTCCAACATGAGTGTTCGAATGATTGTGACAGACCTTGCCCAGCGCGCTTCATCGCGGGGCAATACGCGCGGAAGTTGTATCAAGTTTGCGGGGCATCCGCAATATGGCCGCGCGGTTTTTTTCCCCTCGTCCCCGTCATTCGGGCCGACGGAGATTGAGGACCAGCAGCTTGGGCTCGGTCATGTCCTCGATGGCATAGCGAACCCCCTCACGCCCCATCCCTGAATCCTTCACACCACCATAGGGCATGTGATCCGCGCGAAACGTCGGGATTTCATTGGCCAGGACTGCGCCGACCTCGAGTCGTTCGAAAGCCTGAAAAATTCGCCCGATGTGCTGAGTGAAGATCCCGGTTTGCAAACCGTAGTCGGACTCATTGACAGCTTGCAACACCGCCTCGAACTCGCGGTAGGGAGTCACCGTGACCAGCGGACCGAATACTTCCTGGCAGGAGACCTTCATCGTGCCGGTCACCTGGGACAGAACGGTCGGCTGCACGATCGATCCCGTCCGGCTTCCCCCCGCCAGGACACGCGCCCCTTGCGCTACCGCCTCCCCGATCCACGTTTCAACCCGTTGAGCTGCTCCCACATCAATCAACGGACCGACCACCGTCCGTTCGTCGCTTGGATCTCCCGCAGCCAATCGCTGCACCCGATCCACGAGATGATCGGTAAACGCCGCCGCAACCGACTCCTGCACGAAGATCCGCTGCACCGAAATACAGGTCTGACCGGCATAGCTGAACCCTCCGGTGACACAACGCTGAGCGACATAATCCAAGTCGGCGTCCGGCTCGACGATCACCGCCGCATTGCCGCCCAACTCCAGCACAACTTTCTTCTTTCCACATTTGGCCTTCAGCATCCAGCCAACGGGAGCACTGCCGGTGAAACTGAGCAGTTTGAATCGCGGATCCACGACCAGCTGCTCGGCCACGGTATTATCGCAGGGCACCACATTCACCGAGCCCGGCGGAGCTCCGGCCTCCATGAGCAGTTCTCCTAGCAGGAAAGCGGTCAGGGGAGTTTGCGGAGCCGGCTTGATGAGGATGGAGTTGCCTGCCGCCAATGCCGGCGCCACCTTATGGACGACCAGGTTAAGCGGGAAATTAAACGGCGTGATGCCCAGGATCGGTCCGATCGGAAATCGCCGCGTCATCCCCCAGTGCGACTCCATGCCGGGCGACCAGTCAAGCGGCACCACTTCACCGCCGATCCGTTTCGCTTCCTCTGCCGCAATCGAACAAGTCTGAATGGCCCGACCCACCTCCCGGCGCGCGTCGATCAGGGGTTTGCCGGCCTCGGCGGTCATTGTCCGCGCGAATTCCTCTTCCCTCGCCTGAAGCGCCTGGGCGGTTTTCTGAAGGATGGTGGCTCGCGCATAACTCGACAACCTGCGCATGGCCGCAGCCCCGTCGACGGAGGATTGCACGGCCTTCTCCGCCTCCGACGGACCGGCCTGACAGACATGGGCGATCAGCTCGCCTGTGTAGGGATTTCGTACGGAAGCGGCTGCCGTGGTACGAGACCACTGGCCGCCGATCAGAAATGGACGTCCATCTTCCAACGGACCAACTCCAGCGGAAGGAGAATCGCTATTGTACGGATTCCATGGGCGGCGGGGCCGAGGCAGCGGCGCGAAGCGCCTCTTCAGCACGTTGAGCCTCCACCGCCTTGGAGATCAACTCTTCAGTTCCCCAATCCTGAACCGCCGCCAAACTAAACGCTTCATACGTCGAAACCCCATGGCAGGTGGGACAATCAGGCATGGGGACTTTCCGGCAAAACGCCTCATTCAAACAGGACATGCAGACCCACAGATCGGGCTCCCCTGCCTTGGCAGGTATCGACCAAAAGGCTTGTTTCAACCCCATAGTGCGGTTTCCTCTTTTACAGGTAAACGATGGTCCGAGTCACACTGCTGGCACACTGAAGATGTTCTCCGCGAGACCCGCTTATTTTGGCTTTCCCCCCGGCGCCGAGAGCAGCTTTTCGATTTCCTCCGCAAAGGCCTCGAACGGAAATGCGCCTGGAATCGCAATAGCCGGATCTTTGGTCGTCGGTTCCTGCGTGGTGCGCATCAGGACGAACCCGGGCGTGCCGCGAAATCCCCAGGAGTTGGCCTCGTCCCGATCTCGAAAGATGGACTGTACGTGCGGGGCATCGCGCAGGCATTGCCGAAACTTTGCCTGATCGAGACCGATCGCTTTGGCATGTTGCGTATAGCTGTCGGCGTCCAACCGCCCGTCGGCGGAAAACAAGCGATCATGCATCGGCCAGTACGTCCCCTGGTCTCCGGCACAACGAGCCGCCAGGGCGGCCGTCAGACCAGGCCCTTGATCGGCGCGAGGATAGTCCTTGTAGAGGAACCGCACTTTGCCGGTATCGACATAGCTTGCTTGAATCTTCGGCCAGGTTTCTTTGAAAAACTTGAGGCAATAGCCGCACGTGAAGTCGGAATATTCGATCATCGTGACAGGAGCATCCACCTTGCCTCGCATCCGATTATCAACAGCCGGCACATTCCCAGGCTCCGCGGCGCCGGCCACGAGCAGAACCAAGAGGAATAACGCGCCGACACTGACGAACCGCGCCCTCCGGGCGGTCATTCGGAGACGCTCTTGGCACGGCTTCGTTCCAACAGTCCCACCATGAGCAGAGGCCACACGAGCGTGGCATCGCTGAGCACTTCAGCGAAACGCCCCCCTTCGGCCGGCGGCACGAACTTGCCCCAGGAGATGCCTTCTTGATAGGTGCACCCGCTCAACCCTCCCCAGTAATCTGGTTCGGGACAGATCCTGACTCCATAGTGAAAGCGTGGCGGCTGCACGTTGAGCCCCAAGCGCGCGTTGCTGATCTCAATGTAGGGCGCGACTTGTTGAGCCCAGTTGCGAGGCACTCCGCCGCCAATGGTAAAAATGCCGAGCCGCTTGGAGCCCAGTATTTCTTCCGCATAGTGATTCAGGTCGAGATAGGGATTAAAGACCGGGCAAGTCTGGTGCAGGGCGCGCAATACTGCGAGGTCCCCGCCCTCCTTGGTTTGACTGCGAGCCCGGTCGATGTGTTTGCCCATCGCCCATGTGCCCACATCGAGGCCCATCTCGGAATCCGTGAATGCTGGGATGTAGACCGGCACGTTTTTCAGATAGGCGCTCTTGAGAATACCGGGGCCTTCGAACTCGTCCGTCAGGGTCTTACCCAGTTCCCGGGTCAAGAGGGCGGACGACAACGGTTGGTCTGAGTGAATGCGCTTTAAGGTCAGTGACACGACGTGCTCGACATAGTTGAGATTCGATTCCATTTCGAGCGTGTCATACACACGATTGTACCCTTTTTGGAAGAGCTCTTCATCGCTGCGGGACGGGTCGTGACGGTAGTGCAGCTTCCCCACCGATTCGGTCAGGCCATGCGCGACCAGCGCGCCGGTCGAAACGATCGCGTGGACCATGCCACGATCGATCATCGTGCTGATGATCTTGCCCATCTTCGCAATGGTCATCGCGCCCGAGAGCGTCAGCACGACTTTGCAATCAGGATCCTCGATCATGGTGGCGAGCGTTTCATAGGCCTCGCCAAGCCGACGCCCGCCGAAAGCCGTCTTGCGCATCGCTTCAAGCAGTTCCGAAAAAGAATGGATCTTCTCGGGATCGAGAGGCTCGAGGGCCTCCAAACCATCCGTGGCACCGTCGTGAAACTCCCGTCCTGCCATGATGAACGCCTCCCGAAAAAATCAATTCCAGACCAGAGAGCTCATTTTATACACAACCGACTGTCGCGGGGTCAATTCAAGCGCACGGTATTACTGAGTGCCTTCGGGCGCATGTGAAGCTCCACACTCGAACAACCAGCTGCACCCTTCATCGGCACGAAGAATGCTTTCCCCGGACGAGGCGTGGTGAAAAGAAACGTCAGATGAAAGCAGTCCGTCAGCTTCGAATCCCACTGACCAGAGTAAGCACCATCGCGGTGACAAACATGAGACTGATCCCGACAAACATGCCCATTGCCACCTGCAAGCGACGCGTCGCCGTATACGCCATCACGGTGAGAGAAAGAATGACATACAGCAGCGAACCCGCTGCCAGCGTGTAAAAGCAAATGGAGAAGTACGGGGACACTCCCTGCCCGCTGAGAAGGGTCCCGACAGAAGTCGGCGCGCCCGCGATCAGCCCGAGCAGAAACACATCGCGCCACGATATCGGCGTTTTTCCCGCTGCACCCACGATGCCGAATCCTTCGGTGCCGTTGTGCAGTCCAAACCCGGTCACCAGCAACATACTGAGCGCCCACTCCCCACTCGCGTAACTCGCGCCAATCGCGAGTCCTTCTCCGAGATTATGCAACCCCATTCCGAGCGCGATCATATACGGCAAGGACAGAACCCGGTTGCCCGAGCGACCACCGAACACTTGGCTGGATTCAAATGCGACCAACCCGACAAAACTGATCCCGAGGCTGCCCAAAAAGATGATCCATGAAAGTCCATCGCGGGCGCCTGTCTGTTCGACCGCCTCGTGCATCAGATCAAAAAACAGATAGACCAACACACCGGTCGCCACTCCGATGAGTCCACCCTCCCAGGTCCGCGGCAGCACCTTGCCGAGCCACAGGGCCAGAAGAATGCCGAGATAGACCGGGATCAAACCGGCAATCGCGCCGAGACCAATGAGTTCCAGCATGTGAGAGTTGTAGCAGAACCACCGGCGGGGAAGAAAGACCAGAATGATGTTTCCGCTCCCACGATGAACGGAGGCCAGCGCGGGCGACCCGAATGTCTGTCACGTGTACCAGTCCAATTCAATCCGGCTCATCGCGCTGCGTGGTCCCTCCGGGTATCCCTATTGCCGAGGCGCCTCATGCGCTCTGCTTCAGGAGCCTACCGCCGAGTGTCCTCTCATTCTACGGACTGCCCACGGCGTCGCAGGAGAATGATGACAATAGCGAATGCGACGATGACAAAGCCCGCCCCTACAAGCAGGCTACGATGGAGCAGAGGAGACAGGTATCGCCATTCTTCTCCGGTGACATAACCGAGTCCAATAAATGTCCCCGACCACACGAGCGCGCCGGAATAGGCGAACCGAGCAAACACCGAGGAAGGAAGCTGAGAGGCGCCAGCTATGAGCGCCGCTACATGGCGGACTCCCGGGATAAAATAGGCAATGAGCAGCACATACTTTCCCCATCGCTCCATCCACTGATACGTCTGGGCCAGATGAGCTGGTTGAATGTGGAGCAAGGGGGCGAATTTGACAACAGCACGAGGGCCCACGATTCGTCCGATTGCATAACTCACACTAATCCCACAGGCACTGCCGAGAAAGGCAATGGCGAGCGTCGATTCAAGCCTCAGATCTCCCATGAAACTCAGGTAGCCGGCAAACAAGAGAATGGTTTCGTCCGGCACTGGGAGGCCAATAATCCCGAGCATTAATAGGACAAAAATGGCCAGATAGCCGTATCGCGCAATCCATTCCATCCCCCATTCCATTCATGCCCCCTTCCACACGCTGTCGCCCAACACAGCCTGCACCCATGGGCCTGGCCCCTCCTCCGCTCAAAAACCTTAGGGCCAAATGTTCATCTTCGGTCTTCTTTCATCAGGCGATGCGCGGCTCACTCACGCTGCCATCCGAGCTGATTCGCCCTTTGGCCATCGCCTCGAAGCCGGAAATAACGTCGAACAGCTCCTCGTCGATGCCACTTTGACGCAACTGGTGGAAGCGTCTATTGAGGGCCTCCAGCAGTTCGTCGATGTTTTTCTCGGCGCGTTGCATTGCTGCCAGGCGGCTTGCGTTTTCGCTGGCCAGAGACTCGGCGCACGCCCGGAAGAGCGAGATGAAAAGATATTCGCGGATGAGTGCACGCACAGTCGCGGTGCCGCCGCACATGACCTCGGGGAGGTTCCCGGTCGGCCAGCGGACTGCGGCCAGACCTTGTTGCCACTGCGCGTCGAGCGGCAACAAGCGCTGGCTGACCGGCTCATAGAGCGCCCCGGCCTGCGGCCGGTTGTGGAACACATAGACCCGCGCATACTCACCTTTGGCCCGATGCGCTTCACTTTCAATTTGAATTTGCCCGACGAGCGTGGCGATAGCCTTGACGGAATTCGGCAGGGCGAAGAGTCCCAACAACGGCAGGCCCGCGTCTGCCAGGCGCGCATGAACACGCTCACCGACGGCCCAGACTTGGGGTGTGCCGGGCAGAGCCGCGAGTGTCTTAATCGCATAATCCGCCACCACGTCATTAAACTGGCCCACCAGCCCTTGATCGGAACCGAACACGATGGCGCCGATCGCACCCGCCTCCCCTTGTCCTCTCCCTTCCACCATCAAGGCCACTGGGTCGCTTTCCCGAAAGCACGCGCCTAACCCCAGCTCAACAGCCCGATAGTAGTCGGCCAGTGCCTGCACTGACTTCTCATATTGTCCGAGACTCGAAGCAGCCAAGGCTTTCATCGTGCGGACGACGGACTGAAGATCGCCGGCACTGTTAATCTTGCGGCGCAGGCTGACCATGCTGTCGCTCATCACATCTCCTTAAATGCCGGCTTGAACGCAGTGTTGGATTGGAACCGTGCGAGCGATTTCGATATTCCTTCTACGATCCTGGTCATTTAATTTTGCGGCGGTTTCAACATCGACGTGATCCTGGTCGTGGGACGCGTCTTTTTATCGATGCTCAAATTGCATTGTTTCTTTGTCAGAAAGAAATATTCCGCCCAGTCGTCGCAGCGTCTCCAACCACAGGCCGACACCGGCCAGCAAGGCGAGACCGGCAACGAGTTCGAGTGCGCCGGCCGGCGCAAAACCCATGACCCCACGCAGAAATGGCACGGCTATCACCGCAACGAGCAGCAGTGCCACGGCCGCGAACATGCGCTTGATCCAGGGGTTGTTCGCGGCAAGGCCCACAATGGCGGACCGGGACAGGTCGCGGTTGGACAGAATCAGCAGGAATATTCCGAGCACCAGACCGATGAACACCGCAACACGGCTTTGCATTTGACTGGAGCCCTGCCCGACGAGAACCCCGTGCCCCAGCAGAAGGAGCGCCGCCATGCCGGTACCCTGGATGACCGCATAAATCAGATTGGCGGTGGCGAACGGCGAGGCCGACAGTAGCCGCGGCGGGCGGGTCATGATGTCGGCGGATTCCGGTTCCGCCTCGAACACGATGGAACAGGCTGGGTCAATGAGCAGTTCCAGCAGCACGATGTGCACCGGCAGCAACAGCACCGGCCAGCGAAGCAGAGCAGGCACCAGGACCAGCCCGATGATGGGCATGTGTACGGCGAAGATGAAGCGCGTGGCCTTGCTGATGTTGTCATAAATACGACGACCCTGGCGGATGGCGGCGACGATGCTGGCGAAGCTGTCGTCCAGTAACACCAACGCGGCGGATTCCCGGGCCACATCGGTACCACGCTCGCCCATGGCAATACCGACGTCAGCCGCTTTGAGCGCGGGAGCGTCATTGACGCCGTCCCCGGTCATTCCTACCACTTCGCCGTCAGCTCTCAGCACCTGCACCAGCCGCAGCTTCTGTTCCGGCTGTAGGCGCGCGCACAAATCCACATGCCGCAATTTCTCACGTAGCGCCGCATCGTTCAGTGCCGCGATGTCTGACCCGGTGATGATGTCCGGCCGCTCGCTCAAGCCCACCTGGCGAGCGATGGCACGGGCAGTGGCGGGGTGGTCACCGGTCATCATGATGATGCGCACCCCCGCTTTCCGACATTCGGCGATGGCCGCCGGCACTTCCGGGCGAGGCGGATCATTGAAACCCACTAGACCGAGAAAGGTGAAGGTAAAGTCGTGCTGGTTGTGCGGCCAATCACTGCCCTGCCAGTCACCCTTAGCCACTCCCAATACGCGCAGACCGCGCTCGGCCATGGTGGTCACTTGGCGCTGGATTTCGTCGCGCCCCGCTTGCGGCAGGTGGCACAGATCCGCCACCGCTTCAGGAGCGCCTTTGGTGGCCAGCAGATGGTGTGACGGTTCCGCGCTGGAGAACACCTGCGTCATCGCCAGGATGTCGGGAGAGAGGTCGTACTGGAACACCGGGGTGCGCCCGTCGTGCACGTGCTCGGTGCCGGTGAGCCAGCGATGGCCGATATTTTGAATGGCCTTTTCCATCGGGTCGAAGGGGTCGGCGGGCGTGGCCAGCATGGCAAATTCGGTGAGTTCGTGAAACGCCTCCGGCAGGCTGCTTGCGCCTGTGTTGCGGAACACCTCGCCTGCGGTGGCCAACTCCGCCACCTCCATGCGGTTTCGCGTCAACGTCCCGGTCTTGTCCACCGCCAGCACGGTGATGGCGCCCAGCGCTTCAACCGCCGACACGCGGCGGGTGAGCACCTTTTGCTTCGCAATGCGCCAGGCACCCAGCGCCAGAAACACGGTGAGGATAACCGGAATCTCCTCGGGCAGAATGGCCATGGCGAGCGCGATGCCGGACAGCAGGCTCTCGAAGAACGTACGACCGTCCCACAGCCAGCCGAGTAGTATTTGCGCGCTCGCAAGCAACAGCCCCGCCACCGTCAGATTACGGATCAGCTTGCGCGAAGACTGTCGCAGACCGGAAGGCGCTTCCTTCGTTGCCGCCAGGGCCTGCCCGATGCGGCCCACGGCGGTCATAGCGCCGATGGCGCGCACTTCTGCGAGCCCCACCCCCTTGGTCACTACCGTGCTGGCGAACAAAAACGGTGTACCGTCGCCGCCGGGCTGACCGAATACGGCATCCGCCACGTCGGGCGACTTCGCTACCGGCACCGCCTCGCCGGTGAGCAGGGATTCGTCCACGGCAAGCTGCCCCTCCAGCAGCAGGGCGTCTGCCGGAATGCGATCGCCTTCGTGTAGCACCACCATATCCCCGCGCGCCACTGCCCCACTCGAAATGCGCATCTCCTGACCGTCACGAATCACCAACGCGCGCGGAGCGGACAGATCGCGCAGCGACTCGAGCGCGCGCTGCGTCTTGCGCTCCTGGGCCAGGGTGATGCCGATGACAACACCTACGAAGCCGAGCAGGAACAACGCCTCGGCGCGATCGCCCAGCGCGAGGTAGATACCGCCCGCCCCCAACAGCATGAGGAACATGGGTTCGGTCAACACGTCGAGCACCATGGCGTACATCGACTTCGGCCGACCGCTGGGCAGGAGGTTCGGGCCCTCGGCGACCAGACGTCGGGCCGCTTCAGCGGCAGTCAGGCCCGACACCGATTTGTTGAGCCCCCTCATGACCATTCCTTGCGTGCCAGCTTGGGTTGGACACGCGCGAGCGATGTGCGAGCGAGTTCGACTACCATGGTGCGATCCTCGTCATTCAATTTCGCGGCGGTTTCGAATCGGGCGCACACCTCCGCGGGGATGTGAGCCGCCGCCTCCTGCACCGCGTGCTCGGCGTTCGTCATCTGGTCAAGCGGTACGGCATCGAAAAGTTTTTCGGTCAACGCCAGCAGCAAGATAATTTGGGCGGGCACGGACACCGGGGTGAATTCCGGTTGCTTGAGACAGGCGCGGATTCGCCGCCCATGTTCGATGATCTTGCGGGTGTCGTCATCCAGCCGGGCACCGAACCGGGCAAAGGTTTCCAGTTCCTCAAACTGCGCATAGGCCAGCTTGAGGTCTCCCGCCACGGCGCGGTAGGCCGCCCGTTGTGCTTTGCCCCCCACGCGGGAAACGGATTTGCCGACATCGACCGCGGGCAACACTCCCAATTCGAACAGGGAGGGCGAGAGATAGATCTGGCCATCCGTGATGGAAATCAGGTTGGTCGGAATGTAGGCGGAAATGTTTTGCGCTTCGGTTTCGATGATGGGCAGCGCAGTCAACGATCCGCTGCCGAGCTCCGGCCGTAAATGCGTGGCGCGCTCCAGCAGCCGCGAGTGGATGTAAAAGATGTCGCCGGGAAATGCTTCGCGGCCTGGCGGGCGGCGCAATAGCAAGGACAGCTCACGATAGGCGCGGGCGTGATGCGTGAGGTCGTCATAGACAATCAGCACATCGCGCCCCTGGTCCATGAAATACTCCGCAATGCTGGTCGCGGCGTATGGCGCGATGTATGCCAGACCCGGCGGGTCATTGCCTTCAGTCACGACGACGACGCTGTAGTCCATCGCGCCCTGTTCGCGGAGGGCGGCCACGACCTTGGCGACGCCCGAGGCGCGCTGTCCAATGGCGCAATACACGCACAGCACATTCTGGCCGCGCTGGTTGAGAATCGTGTCGAGGGCAATGGCGGTCTTGCCCGTCTGCCGATCACCCAGAATCAACTCGCGCTGGCCGCGTCCAATGGGAATGAGGGCGTCGATGACTTTGATGCCGGTTTGCAACGGCACCGCGACGGGTGCACGATTCATGATGGGCGGTGCCGGACGTTCGATGGCCCGGCGCTCACTGGAGACCACCGGCCCATGGCCATCGAGGGGCCGTCCCAATGGGTTGATGACTCGCCCGATCAACCCGTCGGACACCGGGACATCCATGACATGTCCCCTGCGCTCGACCTCATCACCCGCATGCAACTGCCAGTAGTCGCCAAGGAGCACGACGCCGATTTCGTCTTCATCGACGTTGAATGCGATGCCATACATGTCACCGGGAAACTTCAGCACCTCCTCAAACCCCACCCCGGGGAGACCCGACACCTTGGCGATGCCGGTGGCCAGGCTAGTGATCGTCCCCCTCTCCCGTAGCGTCAGTTGCGGTGCGAAGGCTTCTCGCACATGGCTTATTCCAGCAAACGCGCGGTCGAACACGTTCTGGAGGCTGTCAGGTTCCCTAATCATTGGCTCTTCGTTTCACGCTTCGGTTCGGCGTGAACCTCGGGTTTAGGCTCGACTTTGGCATCAAGTTTGTTCTTCTCTTTGAGAAGATTGTCGACGCTTCTTTCCAGTGCCGCCAAATAATCCGCGATGCTCCACCCCATCTTGTGTCCATTGGTGGTGAGTTCGATCCCACTGACCAGGTCCGGCGCGGTCTCGAACTGAACGCGGGTTTCAGTCGAGAAGATTTCGTTGAGCGCTTTGTGTATCGCCGCGCGTTGCTCCGCAGGCAGGTCAAACGTGCTGCGCAGGAGCGCGGGGCCAGACGATGTCTTAAGGGCATCGGCGAGTCCTTCTTTCGCCTGCCCATCCATCTCCCGCAAGCGTCGAATGAACACCTCGCTCAGGCGTTCCTCCAGGCTCGTCGTGGCAAGGTCCGCCAACGTCTTTCGCGTGATGGCAAAGACTTCCTCCCGTGTCCGACGGGTGAGTTCGGCTCTCAAGCTCAGGTGTTCGGTTCTCAACGCCTCTTGCCACCTGGTACGCTCCGTGTCCGACTCCTTCCGCGCCTCGTCGAGGAGCCGCTGACGTTCGGCTCTTGCCTCATCCGCCGCTTTGTTCAACAGTTCGGCGCGCTGCTGGCCGAGCTCCTCATTCTTGTGCTGGAACTCGTCGCGCTCCTTTTGGGCTGCGGTCTTTTTTGCATTCGCGTCCGCCAGTGCCACGGCGATCCGCCTCTCCCGCTCATCGATGGCGTGAAGGATCGGCTTGTACAGAAAGCGCTTCATCAGCCATACCAGGATGAGAAAGTTGAGCGCCTGCGCCCCGACGGTGAACCAATCGATGATCATGGATTACTTTCCCGCGGCTTGGGCGATGACATGATTCCAGAATGGGTTCGCGAAGATCAGAATCATCGAGACCACGAAACAGTAAATGGCTGTCGACTCGATCATCGCCAGACCGACAAACAGGGTGCGGGTAATGGTGGCGGAGGCGTCAGGCTGCTGCGCGAGCGAACTCAGCGCCGTCGCGACCGCCCTCCCTTCCGCCAGCGCAGGCCCCATCGTGCCGAAACCGGTGGTGATGCCGGCAATGGCGATGGATGCCACCGCGATAATAGTCATGCTATCCATAGGATCTCCTTTTGGTCTCGCACTTCATGCGTTAAGGTTTTCGTCGGGATCAGGCGTTGGCTTGCGGATTCGCGTGGCGGCAGCGATGTACACTGCTGCCAGAATGCTGAAAATGTAGGCCTGCACCATGCCGGTGAGCAGACCGAGTGTAGTCATGACGATTGGAAAGACGAAAGGGGTGATGGTGAGCAGGATACCGATAATCATCGCCCCGCTCATCATGTTGCCGAACAGGCGAACGGCCAATGCCAACGTGCGCGAAAGTTCGCTGATGATGTTGAACGGCAGCATGATGACCGTCGGCTCCACATAGGACTTGAGGTAGTTGGTCATCCCCTGTTCCTCAATGCCGAAGACCGGCACCGCCACAAACACGCAGAGCGCGAGTGCCGCCGTGGTCGAGAGAGAACCAGTCGGCGGCTCATAGCCGGGGATGACGGTGCAGAGACTGGCCGTGGCCACGAACAAAAAGAGTGTACCTAGAAAGCCGAGATATTTCTCCGGATGATGCAGGCCCACGTCTTCGGTTTGCTTCTTGATCGTGGTGACGATGATTTCCAAGACATTCTGCCAGCGGGAACGTGTCAGCCCCGTGGACAATCTGCGCGTGATGAGTCGTGAACCGACGGCCAACATGAGCATCAGCCCCCACGTGAACACAATGGTGCCGTTGAGCTTGAGAAATCCCTGTTGCCAGAAAATCATCTCGTCTGGGCTAAGACGCATCCCCGGCCTCCTGTCTCAGAGGGACTGGCTTTTCCGGCAGTCGAGTGAGTCGCGTGACGATCAGACGCGCAATGGCAAATCCGCAGAGGCATATCAGCAGCCGGTCCCAATGTCCGCCGGAAACCACATACAACCCACTCATCGCAATGCTCATCCGCAGCAGCAGGCTGCCCAAAAACCACCACGCCGGTCGTTGGGACGAGACGCCGATGCGAACCGTCCACCACAGGCCACCGAAGAACATCAGTCCAAGCACCATGCCTGCCACCAGCGCCGGCACCAGACTCAAGATTTCAATCATCGTGATTCTCCTGTTCCGCGCGTATTTCCTTGTCTTCCTTGGCGACCCAATGCCACGCATTCACACAGCCGATGATCAGACCGATGAAAAGCAGCGTGAGCGTCCAGGAATGCGGTCTGGGATAGTGTTTGTCCAGCCAGATACCGAGTGCCGCGCCGAGCAGCGTCGGAACGACCACCGACCAGCCGATCAGCCCCATCATACCCAGGCCAAACCAGATGGTCCGAGAAGTGTGACGTTGGGCCTTGAGTTTGCGCGCCGCTTTCGCGCCGACTTGCCGGGCCAAAGTCGACCCGTGTTTCGAGGTGTTCCTGGGTGGCTCGTCAGTCATGTCGAAAAGTCGCGAAGCGACGCAGAAATCCGGTTTCCAATTTGGCCATGACCGAGCGCACGCTTTGCTCCCGCTCGTCGAGGGTCAGAAACTCCTGCTCCACTGACTCGCGCAATTGGCCAAGGTCCGTTCCGCCCATCGCCCGCCGCACGGAAACGAGTACGTCCCGGCCGGTCTTGACCAGCACTCCTTCATCCACGGCCACATACATCTCGCCCTCGGCTTCGGTTTCGTAGATCAGAATCCCGGGCGCGAGCGCCGCGACGCAGTCGAGTCGGTGTGGCAAGAGTCCAAACGAGCCCTCGCGCGTCTCGGCCACAATGCGCAACACGTCGGTTTTCTCGGCGAAGGTTTGGAAGGGCAGCAGCACCTTTAGATGCATGAGTGTCGTTGGCATGCTCGCCCCCCCCGCTAAGGTTTCGCCCCCGGCTTGGGATGCCGCAGGGCCTTGCTCGTGGACTCGCCCCCAGGCTCCGGGTCGTTCTTGGCTCGAGCTGTGGGGGCCGGCTCGGGTGGGACTTCTATCTGGACAGATGTCGCAGACCTCTTCGCTTCATCAATCGCCCCGATCATATAGAGCGCGCGTTCCGGATAGTCTTTGAATTCATCGCGCAGGATTCGCTCGCAGCCGTCCAGCGCGTCCTGGAGGCTGACGAGCTTTCCTTTGAGGCCTGAGAACTGTTCTGTGGTGAAAAACGGCTGGGTGAGAAAACGCTCCAACCGGCGAGCGCGGGCGACCACATTGCGGTCCTCAGGCGACAGCTGTTCCATGCCGAGCATGGCAATGATGTCCTTGAGTTCCGCGTATTGCGCGAGGGTCCGACGGATTTCCTGCGCCACGCCGTAATGCCGTTCGCCGACGATTCCCGGCGTAGCCATCTTGGAACTGGATTGTAGGGGGTCGATGGCAGGATACAGGCCTTCGCTCGCCCGCTTCCGCGAAAGCACGAGAGACGTGGAGAGATGCGAGAATGTATGCACCGCCGCCGGATCGGTGAAATCATCCGCCGGGACATACACCGCTTGGATCGAGGTAATGGCCCCGGTATCGGTGTTCGCGATCCGTTCCTCCAACTCCGAGAGCTCGGTGCCCATCGTTGGCTGGTAGCCAAGCCGCGACGGCATTTGCCCCAGCAAGCCGGATACTTCCGAACCGGCCTGAATGAAACGGAAGATATTATCGATCAACAACAGCACGTCCCGATGCTCGTCATCGCGAAAATACTCAGCCATCGTGAGCGCCGCATGGCCCACCCGAAAACGGGCACCCGGGGGTTCGTTCATTTGGCCGAACACCATGACCATGTTGGGCAATACGCCGGCCTCCTTCATGTCGCGGTACAGCTCTTCTCCTTCACGACAACGTTCACCGATCCCGCAAAAAATGCTGACCCCCTGGTGGTGCCCGATCATGTTATGAATCATCTCAGTGAGCAAGACGGTCTTTCCCACGCCCGCCCCGCCAAACAGACCGGCCTTGCCTCCCCGCTCTAACGGCATCAGGACATCAATCACCTTGATGCCAGTCTCAAAAACCTCGGATTTCGTGGAACGCCGGGCTAACGACGGCGGGGCTCGATGGACGCTACGGCGTTGTATATCTGACGGTGCCGGTTCACGGTCGATGGCATTGCCGAACACGTCGAACATGCGGGAGAGAATCCCCTTCCCGACCGGTGCCATCAGCGGGCCGCCGGTATCCTCCACGACCATGCCTCGCGCGAGACCTTGCGTGGGCGTCAGCGCAATCCCGCGCACGAGCCGCGCGTCGAGTTGGGCTAAGACCTCGATGGCGACTCGCCCCTCCTGCCCCGCGCGCAACAACGAATAGATGGGCGGTAAATGGTCCTCGAACCGGATGTCCACCACACTGCCGCGGACCGAGACAACCGCTCCGATGTTCGAAGGGCTGGTCTTGTTCTTCATAATTGCTCTCGCTGATGCACCGTCAGTCTCGTCGGACAGAGGTGTCGCTTCTCGCCAGCGATTTGTCCTGCGATATTCCGTCTCGACTCCACTTCCAGTCACAAGCCTCGGCAGCTCCTCGCCGTATTTGTCGATGTACGAGGTGAGCTCGATCAAATTGCCCTTGAACCGCTGCTTCAGGGTCGTGCGCCAAAGTAGTTTGCGGAAATTCAGGAATTGACAGTCATCTTAATTCTTTCGGCCATGTTAGCCACGATGTATGCGCCTGTTTATGGACGGGGTTCTTTTTTTCGAATCTCCCGCTCCGCCTCTTCCAGTCCGCAACTGCTCGACCGTTCTGGCGGCCCAGCTGATCATACAGTTTATAGACACGCTTGGCGATCTACGGGATTACATCGACTGATTTCTTGGCCACGGCCTGGGACGAGCCGTTTGACCATTGCGACTTCGCACAGGCGAACATAGCGAACGTCTGCACGCAGAGGCAGGGCATGATTCCAGGAATACCCAGGATAGTGCCCGTGAGCGCTTCCGCCACAAAGCTAACTGGAAGGTCTTGCTAAGTACCGTCGCCCAGGACTAGCGGCTCTCGCGAGCGGACATGATGATGAGGTCTTTGATGTTCCAGGTCTCCGGTTTCTTGGACCATCGAACCTGGTCGGTGGCGAGGAAGACTTTCGCGAAATCTGTCATGAAGACCAGCAGGAGCATCGCAAGGCAGAAACACGAACTTGCCGGTCACCACGAAGGCCGCCCTCAGAATTGTTCGGCTGATCTTGTTGATGATCCACGTCAGAATGCGCTGGTTGATCGCCCGTCCTTGCTCGACCAACGCGACGATGTTCGTCCACCCGGGTTCGGTCAGGAGGGCACTCGGGATGCCCTTGGCCAAATCGGTCGAGGTGCTGACGGCGATGCCCACTTCAGCTGACGCTATGCGGACGCGTCGTTGACGCCGTCACCTATCATGCCGGTCATGTGCCCCGCGGCCTGCAGATGCTGCACCACGATGTACTTGTCCTCCGGATAGACTTCGGCAATACCCTCGGCACCCGCCAATAAGTCGACCGCCTCTTTACCGGCCTGAACACTCGCAGCCTTCAGGTCCGTCACGCGCCGGATGTTGGACAACCCAACCCCCTGCGCGACTTCACTCGCGACCGCCAGCGCATCGCTGGTGAGCATCTTCACCGGAACACCAAGATCGTGGAGTGTGGCGATGAGTTGCTTGGCGTCCGGTTGAGGCGGATCATACAAGGTCACCAATCCAACCAATGCAGGGGAGCCTCTCTCGGGGCCGCGATCGAACATGATGATCTCATAGTCCTCGCACAGCCGTCGCGCTCTCGCGGCAGCAATGGCCAACCATCGAATGCATCAGTCAGGATTCCCCTTGTTACGCCCCTTCCTTGCCGCCGCGTACTCGCTTCTGATGACGCACCATCAGACCTGGTCGACGTCCACGGCAATCGCCCACAGCATCGGCCGCCCTTTCAACCAGGTGACTTTTGGGACCCCGGCATGCCCAGGACTGGATTGTGCCATCCGCCGTCTGCTCGAATAGACGCATCCGCCTCTTTCCGCCCCCCACTACCGGGCTTATAGGGGCGGACCCGACGGTGGGCCTTCAGGACCGGATCGACCACTGCCCAGGCGGCCTCAACCGCGTCCTCACGCGTGAAGAGCGCTCCGCTTCCCGCCATGGTGTCTCCCAAGAGCCGTTCATAGGGCGCTTCCTCTCCCGGTTGATGCTCAACAAAGGAGAGCTCTCGTTGGTCGGCGGTAAACTCCTTCCCTACGCGCTTCACGCGGGCCGCGAGGGCGACGGCAGAGTTGGGAGAGATCCGAAACCGCAGATAATTGGTCCGGCCGGTCGCCGGAGCTGAGTTGCCGAATAGCCTCTGCGGCGGCGGCTTCAGCACCACCAGAACCTCAGCTGCCGTTTCGGGCAGACACTTGCCGGAGCGGAGGTACCACGGCACCCCCTGCCAGCGCCACGAATCGATGAACAGCTTCAGCGCACAAAACGTCTCGACATCGGAGCGCGTCGCCACGCCCGACTCTTTTCGATACCCGTCATACTGGCCGCGCACCAGATCAGCCGGCTTCAGCGGACGCATAGCTTGGAAGACCTTACTTTTCTCGCTGTGCACGGCTCCATACCCCCGATAGGCCGGCGGTTCCATTGCCAGCAAGGCGACGATCTGGAAAAGATGGTTCTCGATGACGTCGCGCAGGCAGCCGGCAGTTTCGTAAAACGTGCCGCGGCCTCCACGCCAAATTTCTCGGCCAGCGTGATCTGGACGCTGGCTACGCAGTTGCGGTTCCACATTGGTTCCAAAAACGAATTGGCGAAGCGAAAATAGAGAATGTTCATAATCGCCTCTTTGCCCAGAAAGTGATCGATGCGAAAGATCGACTTTTCCGGGAACACTGACTGGGCAATGCGGTTCAACGCGCGCGCGGAAGCCAGGTCACGTCCGAACGGCTTTTCGACGATGACGCGCGCATGGTCGGACAAGCCTGTGGCCCCGAGGCTTTTAATCACCGTCGCAAAAAGCGAGGGCGGGATTGCGAGGTAGTGCGCCTGACGCCGAGCAGGACCCAGCGCCTTTTTGATCGCCGTGAACGTGCATTCGTCGTGATAGTCTCCACTCACATATTTCAGTAAGGACAGAAGCCGGCGAAGGGCCTGCTTGTTTCCGACTCCGCCTGATCGCTGGATACTGTCCTTCAGGCGCCTTCGCAACTGCGCGGGAGTCCACTTCGAAGCAGCGACGCCGATGACGGGGACTTTGATGGCGCCCCGCTTCGCCATCGCGCAGAGCGCCGGAAAGATCTTCTTGTAGGCGAGATCGCCCGTCACACCGAACAGCACCAGCGCGTCGGAGTGCGTCGCGCCGCCTTTGGCCTTGTCCATCTCAGTTTTCTCCCCTGTTGCATGCATCATCCCCGCCAACCTGCTTTTGCATGACGCAGAGAAGCCAGTCGGCGTAGTCGACGCCGCCGGCACTAGACGTTGACAGCTCGTCGCTGCACTTTGAGACGATCCTTCGCCAACGTGTCCATCAACTGGTCGAACGGTTTGTTGAACGTCTCTACGCCTTGGTCTTCGAGTTGCTGGGTGACCTGTGCGAGGCTGATGCCGAGTGTCGGCAAGCTCTCCAAGACAAAATAAGCCTGCTCCACATCCTGTTCAATGCGGACTTCCGGAGTGCCATGGTCGCGATAGGCGTTGAGGGTCTCGACCGGGATCGTGTTGACGGTATCTGGTCCGATGAGGGCTTCGATGTATTTGACGTCGCTGTAGTCCGGGTTCTTCGTGCCAGTACTCGCCCACAGCAACCGCTGAACTGACACATTTTTTTTGACCAATCGCCGGAACCGTTCGCTGCCAAAGATCTCCTTATAGATCTGATAGGCCGCCTTCGCACTGGCTACGGCCACCTGTCCGCGCACCTTCTTCGCGAGCGCGGCCTTCTCGTCGCCGTGCGCGACAAGTTTGTCCAGCAACGCATCCACCAGCACGTCGATGCGGCTCACAAAGAAGCTGGCCACGGAGGCGACATGGTTGACCGGCCGACCTTGGGCAATACGCGCTTCGATGCCTGCGATATACGCGTGTGCGACCTGCCGATACCGAGGCAAGCCGAACAACAACGTCACATTCACGCTGACACCTTCGCTGATGAGTTGCCGGATCGCGGGAACACCTTCCAACGTGGCCGGGACCTTGATGAACACGTTGGGTCGGTCCAGCGCGGCCCAGAGCCGCCGAGCTTCCTCAATCGTGCCCTGCGTGTCGTGTGCCAGGTGTGGATTGACCTCTAAACTGACATAGCCGTCCTTGCCGTCCGTCTTGTCGTACAAAGACCGGAACTCATCAGCGGCGCTTTGCACGTCCCGCTGAGTAAGAGCCTCATAGATCTCCGCGACTGTCTTTTCATCAAGAGTTAGTCTGCGGATATCTGCATCATATTCCTGGCCACCCACAATTGCTTTTTCAAAGATAGAGGGATTCGAGGTCATACCTCGAAGGCCATCCTCCTCGATTAAGCGCCTTAGCTCGCCACTGACGATCAGATCGCGCCGGATGTAGTCTAGCCAGAATGACTGGCCGAACTCGCCCAGCTTCTTCAACGGATTGATAGACATGCGTATACCTCCTTGCTTTCTAAGTTTGGGGTCTTCTCCAGGCGGCGGCGTTCACGGTCGATGTCGCGGGATCGGACGACAAAAACAATTCTTCGCAAATGCACATTCTGCGCTCCGCGCGATCTGCGCCTCCGTCCTCCCCTAGTAAATGATGGGCGGTCGGTTCTCACCGATGAGCAACAGCAATCGGCGCCGTTGCAAGGGACGGCCCGGATCCCGGGTGTAGTGCGACAGGTCTTCCGACACCTCAACCTGGCTGAGCGGGAATGAAACATGCTGATTCATATGAGACACGTGCGTCTCGATCGAGAGCGTCACAGATGCATTGTTGCAGTCCGTAACTTGAGCGTTGAGATCCCTTACATCAAGGAACTGCACTGTCACCCGCTCCTCCGGATCAATCCATTGACGGATGTGCGTGGCCTTTTCATCGTTGGTCATGTAGGCAGCCTCCATTGAGCCGTTAAGACCAATTCCAACAGCCATGCCGATTAAGGTAGATTCGAACGCGGGGTTCAAGCCATCCCCATCCGTCACATGGCCGTTGGACTTCATGATGAGCGTAAAAGCGTCGGCGTCTTGAGACACTGCGACATGGCCTCGAAATAAGCGATGTGGGAAGCCATTCCTAGATCAGTAGGTCGCGGCTCATTGAGATACGCACGAGCACTCAGTTCGTCCGCGTGAGGCACAACCTTTCAGGTTGGGCCCCCAAAGGGCACGGCATGAGGTTTAGGGCTGCGTTGCACCCCGCTCACTCGCAGGCCGATTGGCCGGTTGCTGTTTATCTACAGGCTGTTCATTGACCAACTGCTGCCCTTGTACATTCTGATCTGAATTCAGCTCACGAAATGCTTGCGGGTCTTTCTTGGGTCCATTTCCCCCTGGGCTGCCGCCGGAGACAGCTCCCCCCTGCTCACTCGTCCTGTCTTTCTTCGCGCCGTACATACTTTTTTCCTTCAACTCTTCTGCGGCGAGCGCCGATCCCCCGCCCTGCGTCCTCTCGACATTTTTTTCCATGTCATCCAAAGTGACGGGCTCAGGCTTCTCCTTTTTCATGCCCACCAGGTCGTCACTGCGTGTGCCCGGACCACTGCCACCGGGACCGAAGGTTCCTCCTCCCGGAGTCGCTCGTTGAATCTCCTTGGGCACATTGTCCTTCGGATTGCTGGAGGTCCCGGGTTGGACACCCAAAATCTCCGCTACGGCTCCCGTTGCAAGGAACAGACTTGCGCATGCCACACTGCTGAGGACTGGTATATTTCTCATCACGACCCTCCTTTGAAAGAGCACATTGACGATCCGGACTATACAGTCCGCTAATGGACGAAACCGGCCTGATACTGATCACGGCCTGTCGACCGTGTGCCATCTCCGAATAGCTCGAATGCGACGTATCTCAACCCTGGGCAGTCTCCTCAAAATTACTCAGGTTCAATGAGAGTGGTGGAATGCCATCCCAACATTCGCAGTGACCAAGGCTCCCAGCAGTGCCGGGACATTACGCTCAGAGGTCATTTGACCCGTTCACGTGATGAACAGCATAGCCGACATGATCGCAATGTAGAGCTGGACAGAGCCCTGGCACGGAAGTCAGGCGATGAGCATCTCCTCTGTCGGCGTAATCGCGCGCGCAGAAAACTACATGCATCATTGATAAGGATCAGAGGCCTGGGAAGTAGGACTGCCGATCAATTCACCCGTCACCCGCTGATTATTGTCAGGTGAGGAGCTCCCGCCCACCTTCGACTGCGGCATTCACTAGGTACCCTTCCTCTGTGATCCCTATGCGGAGAAGGTGGGGTAGATTTCTGTCATCCTCGACAACCAGAATTCAAGAAGGAGCGTGGTCCGGTACAAGGACAAAGTGAGCCCCGGCACTGGACGGGTCGTCATACAGAAGACGAAGGTCCAGGCCATCGCGGTACATTGCTCGATCAACAGGCCATGGCTCCCTAGATCAAAGAGGTGAGACCGGCCTATGTCACAATCGACTCACCAGGCCTTGCAAGGAATAGATCGGCTGAACTGGTCGCTGACGCGTAGCCCCTGCACTGACAACGCGATCGTACACCGCTGTGTAGGCCAGCGCCGTCTCAACGAGAGAGTCGAGCTCGTCTTCAAATGGTCCTCGCCGCTGCGACGGAACATTCCAGGGAATGAGACTCTGCCAGTTGAGGTCGGGACATCGCCGAATCTGATCTGCGGATGTTGCCACCAGAGCCAGTTCCTTGAACTCCCGATAGACCTTGACGACCTCAGGCGCGTCCAATGAATCATACACTGTGGCCATAATTGGGAGCGGACTACGACGCATCAAGGGAAATACTGTAAACCCGGCATGCACATGGACGAGATCGAAGCGAGCGTCAGTGGAGAAGACTTTCTCGAGTGCGAGGGACGTCAGCCCCTCCGCAAGGTGACGCTTGGGCGATGGATAGTGTCGAAGCGCCTTCGGAGACACAGGTACTAACGTGCCGGACACCTTACTCCCTCCGCTCGCGAACACGGTCACATCATGCCCGAACCGAATCAGGCAACCCGTGAGAAATGCCACGCCTCGCGCGTTCAGGCCTTCACTTTCAACCGACACCTCCTCAATCAACGGACTGACATGAGCAATGCGCATTACATACGCTCCTTTCTTGTTCGTCGTGCACCCGAATCCCTTCTAGCTCAGGCACCTCACCACCTCGGGTTGCGATATCGCTCGCAACTGCGACCAATGAGGCGCATCGCGGCCGATTGATCGCTAACCCGGCCAAACAATGACGGATGTGGCTGAAGCTGCCTAGGCATCAGCTGCTGGTTCGGCAGACCCTTCCAGGCATTGGGGACGGATAAACCGGCGCCTCGTTTCGTCAGGGCAATGGTACGGCGGCAACATGAAAATTGGCTGAAGAACGCATGAAATTTTGATGAGTATGAAGCGGAGTAGAGATGGTCAGCGTGTCCGAGCGCCTGACGACAGGACGAGAGCAAGCTTCAGCCTCGTGAGCGAATGCCTTCCTGAGGCTTTACGTCAAGGAAGATAGCCTTGAGAGAACAACCGGAACTCAAACAGCTAACGCATTGCGTGCATCACCCGACAGATGCCTCACCAAATCTGAAGCCAAGCGATCGTTCCGTTTCCATCCGTTCATGACCTTTCCCGGAGCAGCACGTCATTGACCAAACACAAGTTCCGCAGCGGCGACGAGCGACGCCTTCGGATCCGGCAAAACCCATGAAGCATCACACAGTCGTCCCACCTGTGCGACAGGGGCTGTCACACAGATAAAGGGGTTATCCATGGTTCCGGGAGCGTTTGTGGCGGGTTATCATTAGTGGGTCGGAGTCAGGTCACGAACCCTAGCGCGACTCCTTTCGCAGCGAGATGTATTCGGCGCGTTTTTATGACGATCGGGATCCATTTGTCCCCACCTGCCATCCCCTCCTGACGCCCTGTGCGCTAATTCGTCATGGCTCAATCTAGGGACAGTCCAAAAAATTTTAGAAATATCGCCTGACTGCTCCTCCTTGATTTATCAATTATAGTTGATATATGGTAACTCATGAGAATAAGGATGACCAAACCAATCGCAGGTATTGCCAAAGTGTTCCAGGCCCTGTCAGATGAAACCCGATTATTGATCCTGGAACACTTGAAAGAAGGCGAGCAATGTGTGTGCGATCTGACAGACGCCTTTAAGACAGGCCAGTCACGGCTTTCGTTTCACCTCAGAGTGCTGAAAGAGGCGGGACTAATCCTTGATCGACCTGAAGGACGATGGGTGTATTATTCACTCAATCCAGACGCACTTGAAGAACTGCAGGAGGCGGTGAACTCCCTTAACCGCCCCTCAGGCCGGTCCGCGAAGAAAGGTTATTGCCCCTGACTTTTTTTGCCTTCATTCATCAATATTTATTGATTTTACGGTATAACCTATGGAAACCGTTGGAACCATCGAGCAGCAGACGCTTCCGACAGACAAAAATCTAAATCTCTTCGAACGGTATCTCACCGTCTGGGTGGGGCTCTGTATGGTCGCGGGGGTCATGCTAGGGAAATCAGCACCCGGGATTATTCAGGCGTTGCGAGATATGGAGTTCGGCCAGGACAGTCATGTGAATTTTCCCATGGCCGTCCTGATCTGGTTGATGATCACCCCCATGATGATGAAAGTTGATTTTCGTGCCGTGGCGAAGGTCGGCCAGCGGCCTCAGGGGTTATTGGTCACACTCTTTATTAATTGGGTGGTCAAACCGTTCTCAATGGCCCTCTTGGCCTGGGTCTTTTTTCGATTCATGTTCGCAGCCTGGATGACTCCCGCCGAAGCGGATCAGTACATCGCTGGATCGATCATCCTTGCTGCCGCCCCTTGTACCGCGATGGTCTTTGTCTGGAGCTATCTCACGGATGGTGATCCGGCCTATACCTTGGTCCAAGTTTCCGTGAACGATCTGATCATGCTGGTGCTGTTTGCTCCGATTGTCGGCTTCCTGGTCAGTGGCGCGTCCTCACTCATTGTACCGTTCGCAGTGCTCGTCTATTCGGTCGTAGGCTTTATTGTGATCCCGTTGGTTTTGGGAGTGCTAATCCGACAGTGGTTCATCGGGCAGCGAGGGAAGACCTGGTTTGAAGAGACCCTCCTTCCACGGTTTGCTCCCATCACCATTGTCGCGCTACTCGTGACCTTAGTCCTGATTTTTGCCTTTCAAGCAGACAATATTCTGGACAAGCCCCTCCACGTATTGCTCATCGCGATCCCGGTTCTTCTGCAAGTCTATTTTAATGCCTCTCTCGCCTATGGGCTGATGAAGTGGTTGAAGGTGCCCTATGCCGTGGCCGCACCAGGAGCCCTGATTGGCGCGAGTAACTTCTTTGAACTCGCTGTGGCAACGGCTATTGCGTTGTTTGGTCCCGAATCAGGTGCCGCGTTGGCTACCGTCGTCGGGGTGTTAGTTGAGGTGCCCGTCATGCTGTCCGTGTGTCATGTGTGTAATCGAACACGGCATTGGTTCCCTTTGGAAGAGGTCACAGCATGAGGGGTGGCAGTAAGGGGAAATATGTGTGTGGTGTTGGCCTGGCCCAGGTTGCAACCGAATTACATGGTCACAAGGGAGGGAACCTTGTTGCCCACCGAGGCTTTGATCCGCCGGCCCGGGCTTCTCATCCCAGAACTACGCACAGTGGGGGCATACATGGAATGGTTGAGCCTGGTTGGCATCATGTCCTTGATCATCCTGATTGGTGTGTATGTTTTTGAAAAATTATCGAGCCCGATATGGCCTGGAGTAAGCAAGCCGGTTCCCCTCTTCCACATATTCCGAGATTGGTTGCTCTACATGGCCCTGTTCGTGGGATTACTAATTTTATTGGAGGGAACTCTCAGACTCGCTTGTTCTATCAGTTGTGAGTAGATCGGATCGCGGGCAATCGTTTGCGGGATTGGAAGCCTTGTTAGCCACGAAAGGAGAACCATCATGAAACGCATGCATCTTCATATTGGGGTCGAAGACCTTGATGAATCCATCCGCTTCTATACGGCATTGTTTGGTGCCGCGCCCATCAAAACGAAACCAGATTATGCCAAATGGTTGTTGGACGACCCCCGCGTCAACTTTGCCATCTCGACTCGGGCGAAAAAAGGCGTTGACCACCTCGGCATCCAGGTTGACGCAGACACAGAGCTAGCGGAGGTGCAGGAACGCCTCAAGGCGAAGGATATCCCATTGACCGATGAGGGCGAAACGATTTGCTGTTATGCAAGATCGGAAAAGTCCTGGATTCAAGATCCGTCAGGCATCGCATGGGAGGCTTATCGGACAATGGAAGATGTTCAACTCTTCTCTGGACGAGACGGCTCCGATGAAGGCGCTTGCTGCACCCCAGACACGATGGGAACGCCTGATTGTTGTGAACCATCTGAAAAAACAGCAGGGTGTTGTGACTAATGGAGGCCGAGGTCATTAAGGTATTAGTCCTCTGTACGGGCAACTCCTGTCGGTCGGTCATGGCGGAAGCGTTGATCAACGATCTTCGCCGTGGACGCTACCAAGCATGGAGCGCGGGGAGCCATCCAACGGGGTATGTGAATCCTAAATCTATCGAAACCCTCAAGCGGCATGGGATCGATCCAGGTCAGCCGCGCAGCAAAGCGTGGAATGAGTTTACCGACCAACCCTTCGATTTAGTAATTACAGTGTGTGATCAGGCGGCGGGCGAAAGCTGTCCGTTGTTCCTCGGGACGGCCACGAAGATGCACTGGAGTACGCCTGATCCCGCAAAAGTGACCGGATCGGACACCGAGATTATTGCGGCTTTCGATCAGGCTTTTTTAATACTCAAGAAGCGCGTTGAAAATTTAACGAACTAACCTTTGAGAACGTAATGGGAGGGAGGGCGATCCTCAGGCTCTGGCCATGCGATTGAGAGCATTCTATGAATTATATTGAGTTCGAACCAATATGGGCGATTTTTAAATATTTATCACAAATCGAGCCCACGACTTTGGGGCAGATTTCTCGATTGAGACAGCTGAAGTATTTCGTAGCAACAGATGGACGTGTCGCGTTGACGGTCCCACACTCCAGCGCAAACGCTCGGCACACCACCAACCCGAAATTGAGCTGCATGTAGATATCGAGAGCAAAGTTACGCTGGTAACCGTGTCGCCATACCCATGGGCTCAGACAGGCGGCGACATCGAATCGCTTAACTTGCCGATTGAGCGCTTGAATGCTTCCGAAAAAGATCGTCTCGGCGTCGTGAATACAATGCGGTAAGCGTCGATCTCACGCGACACGGTCTTGTGAGGATGGATCTTCAACTCCATTTCTATGTCTGCTATATTAAAAATCAGGCCCAGCACAGCTGGCGGGGAAATCCGCTGTGTGGGTTTTTAGGGGCTTCATGATCCACATCGAATATTTCCTATTTTTCCGAGAACCCCCTGGCGCCTAGCTAAGCAGCGCAGTAGAAGTCAGCTCGGCCTGAACACCAAGTGGTTACCTCTCTTCAGCCGCGGTGTGGAATGAAGGACGAGATGGGCAACGAGGATTCTTCTCTGTGGCAGACAATTCCTATTGTTTCGACCACTCCTTCTGGAATCATCACGAGCTTCAACCCGGCGTCAGAAGCCCTGCTGGGATTTCGTCCGGCGGAAGTCATTGGCATGCTTTCACTCGTCGCATTCCATGATCCGACAGAGTTGAAACAGCGGTCGGCCCTTGCATCAGAACTACGGGCCGCCGGAGCGGATGAATTTCGGGTCATCGTGAGAAACGCCGCGCCGGGGCATACGACGGAAGGCGAGTGGATCTATGTTCACCGCACCGGCCGGAAGCTCCTGATTCACCTCACTGTCATTGCCTTCCCCGATCCCTCGGGTCAAACCTTGGGGTATGTCTTGATGCTCCAAGAGATCGGCCGGAGGATCGCGACGAGCAAGGCGCTCCAGCATCAGGCGGAACTACTCGATCTCGCCAGTGACGCCATTCTCATTCGTGATTTGGAATACGATACCATTACGTACTGGAACGCCGGAGCGGTGCGCCTCTATGGCTGGACGGATAAGGAAGCGGATGGCGCGTATATTCACGACTTCTTAAAAACAATTTTTCCGCAGCCACTCTCGGAAATCAGAAAGACGTTTTTGACCAATGGCTACTGGTCTGGGGAGCTCCTGCATACCACACGGGATGGAAGCAAAATCACGGTTTCCAGTCGATGGACATTGCTCAAAAACTCCAATGGTGTGCCGAGCGGCAGCCTCGAGCTGAATACGGACATTACACAGCAAAAGCTCGCACAAGAAGCGCTCAAAGCCGCGCATGAAGAATTGGAGCTTCGGGTGAGGGATCGCACGAGCGAATTATGCGACGCGAACAGAAGATTACAGATCCTCTCCCAACGGCTGATGGAAATTCAAGAGTTGGAGCGCCGCGCAATTGCCCGGGATTTACACGATGAGATCGGACAGGCGCTGACCGCCATAAAGCTTAATCTTCGTGAACTTGGAGACAATCTGACGGCTGCCGTGGTCGGCAAACAGGTTTCCGACAGTCTGCTGATCCTCGACCAAGTGCTTCGGCACATCCGAAATCTGGCGTTGGATTTAAGACCTTCCATGCTTGATGAGCTGGGGCTTCTCCCCGCTCTCCGATGGTACGTCGGTAGGCAGGCAGAACGTGCCGGATGGACCCTTGAGTTCATGGCCGATGAAGTGGTGGCGCGACCCTCTCCAGAAGTGGAGATTTCCTGCTTCCGGCTCACTCAAGAGGCTCTGACGAATGTGGTCCGCCATGCGAAAGCCACTGCTGTGGAGGTTCGTCTCGAGGTCGGTCACGGGCGACTCGATCTGTTCATCTGCGACAATGGAATCGGGTTTGAGCCGGAACTGATCCGCACAGGGGCTCGTGCGGGGACGAGTGTAGGTCTCTCTGGTATGGAAGAGCGAGTGCGTCTGGCCGGAGGACGTATCACCATTCATTCGGCTCCTGGCGGTGGCACTGAAATTCACGCCACCTTTCCTTTAGATCATGAACCGACGGCGGCAACACATGAATGACGCAAGGGTACTACTCGTCGAAGATCATACGTTGGTACGCGCAGGCTTTAGAGTATTGCTGGAGAAAATCCATGGGGTGGTAGTCATCGGGGAAGTGAGCGATGGTCTCACCGCAGTAAAGTTGTCGAAGGAGCTCGATCCCGATGTGGTGCTGATGGATATTGCCATGCCCGGGATGAATGGACTTGAAGCCACCCGCCGCATCCGGCAGGAATGTGAACGGACCAAGGTGCTGATGCTGTCCATGTATACGAATGAGGAATACCTCAAAGAAGCGCTTCGCGCGGGAGCATCCGGATATCTGCTGAAAGATGCGGATCGACTCGAACTGGAACTCGCCATCCAAACTGTCTGGCGGGGGGGAACCTATCTCACGCCGAGCATGGCGAAATTTACCGTCGATGCCTATTGCCGAAAAGGCGAGGCCCGGACCGGTCCCCTGGCACGCCTGACAGGGCGGCAACGTGAAATTCTTCAACTGATTGCCGAAGGATGCTCGACAAAACAGATCGCGCAGCGCCTTGATCTAAGCGTAAAAACAATTGAAACCCATCGGGCGCAGTTGATGGAACGCCTCGAGATCCACGACGTTCCTGGTCTTGTCCGCCTGGCCATCCGCACCGGTCTCGTTCAGCCCAATTAGTCATCTGGACCGGCAGCCCCCTCTTTAGTCCTCAGGTGTTATTGGGACGTTTCCCAGGATTTCCCCGATTCTCTTTCTTTTCCCTTCTGTCATGCTCGCCGAACCGAGACGAAGCCGGCACGGGTGGCACGGCATTGAAGGCCATCTTCGGATACCCGCCAGAAAAGAGGTCGTGTACTTCAAGGGAGCCCACGACATGAAGACGATACACGGCCCCTCCTACCAGAGAGACTTCAGCAGGCTGGAGTTGAAAAACAGCCAATTTAAGAAGGTGGCCTTAGTAATGGCGGTTTTTTTGACAACTGTGTTGGTCATCCTGATTCTCGAGCTATTTGGGATGAAACATTAATCGTTCTGACTGCGCCCTCATGGCCACCAAAGAGTAAAAAGAACGGGCGACACGAGCCATGCCTTTCTCTTCTTATCTTCCCAACTTGCTCTCACAGAGGCATATGACCATTTGTACCCACGCTTGCGCACGGTGCTCTGAGTGATGACGCATCGAAGGCTCCTCCTTGTTGTTTCAAGCGTCGGTGTCCTAATGCTCCTTGTTGCGTGCCTGGCGATAGGGGAAATCGCCATTCGTGTCGTGCATTTAATGCGGGACGGCATCCCATTCGCAGAAGCACCGTCTGGACGGATCGGTCCTATCGTCCTCGACCCGCATCTGGGCTGGCGGGCCACAGACTGGTATGCGCAAGACCTCGCCGAGCAGACGTCGAAGGGCGTGGTCTATGCCGTGCACCGATCGCAAGGCTGGCATGGCTTCCGACAGTACGGGAATGTGGGCTCCCGCAGACCTAAGCTTCTTGTCATTGGAGACTCCTTTACGCAGGCCACCGCTGTCTCCGATGACCACACCTACCATGCCCTGCTGAAACGCGACCTCGGCATGGAAGTCTTTGCCTATGGGGCGGGCGGCTACGGCACCTTGCAGGAATATTTAATTCTAGATGAGGTGTTCGATGCCCTCCAGCCTAGCGTGCTTCTCTGGCAATTCTGTACCAATGATTTCATCAATAACGATCATGCATTAGAAGTGGCAAGTACCATCAATAATAACGGCTGGATTCGGCCGTACTGGGAGCACGGGCAGATCGCCCTCCGGTCTCCCAAACCGTCCGGTGTGCAGACGCGAGAATGGATCAGTCGTCATAGCCGGTTTTTGTACTTCCTGGTAAGTCGCCTCGATCGCCTACGAGCACGCGCGATACGAGAAACCGTAGAACGGACGATCGAACGCGAGGGCTTCGCGCATCCAGGGTTTGCCCGATCCGTCCAGACGACCGATGAACTGATGGGACAAGTTCGGGCACGAGTAGGGACAATCCCGATCCACGCGTTCAGTTGTGAAAAGGAAGAACCGTACAACAGTGCCTTTGCACGCATTGCCCAGCATTACAATATCCACTACTGGGCAGAGGTCTCTGATGCCATCCGCGAAGCGCTCGCAGCCGGAGAGGACGTCCTCGCCGACGATGGCCATTGGAATGAGCGTGGACATGCCATCGTGGCCGAACGTCTGGCCCCACATTTGAGAATGGTCCCGCCAGTGGTGGCCTTGCAGTAATGACAGGAATCGCCTTCGATGACACTTTGAAGGGTGGCAGGGCCGGCTGATCACAGGGCTCCGGTGAAATATGCCGCTAACAACCAGCACATCGAAGCGACCAACATCCTTATTAGAGTGCCCCAATTGTGCCCGCACGCTGTATCGTTCTCGACGGACAGGGTTGAAGGATTTCTTGGCGAAGACATTTGGACGGTATCCCTATCGCTGCCAGGCTTGCAAAAATCGCGTGTACTTGGCGCAACGAAAACATTAGTCCAACTTCGTATAGATGATTCTCCGTGGGCTGAACAACAACAGGGTCGCACGCTGAGTCAGGATGTGTTCCCTGCGCGGTATCCAGCGGACGAAATGCCTGAGCACCAACTACTCTCACTCAGGCCTGCTGATGCCTTGCCAGTGGGAGGCGTGCACGCAGCGTTATACGACCAAGGCACGATTCCACAGGTCGCAACCAACGTTCCCGATTTTGTGGACTAACCGTGAGAGCTGTTCTCAGCCGACTCAATGACGGGTTTACAGGTCTCATCCGACTGATTCACGACGATCTTTCTTTGGACATCGGCGACTGGTCGATGCCTGGGATTCGCGCTATGGCAGGTACATCGCTTTGGCAACGGGGGTCTCAAACAAGCGGGGAGGTGCGGCGCGAGCGGCAGTCTTCAAATGAATCGGCGGGACTCACGACCTTGCGAACACCCCAGCGGAGTGGTTCAGGATCAGGATACAGGTCAATGCGAGCAGCCGGGGGGACACCGAGGGGTGTTTTCATAGGTCCTATCGGACGATGAGGGCCATAGTTCCACTCACGCTGTCCAAACCGGAGAGAGGCGTGGACAGTATACCCGTCCAATACTTCTATGCTTCGGTTCTGCCTTCCAAAGTGAACACCCAATTCTATCCATCTACCAAAACGTACCCACATGCAGTGATCCCTCTTATTTGATGCAAACCGTTGTCCATGATGGGGACAGTGTAATCCTATTTCCCTGCCTTGCATATGGTGACGCACTCCCGGTTCGAGGCTGAGCGTTCACCGACATGTGCTCTTCCTGTGATCCGTCTCACTGGCTTGCAGCAGTCCTGTATCGGTTTCGATACTGATTCTCCAATAATATACAGTCCTCCGTCTGCCGTGACGCCGAAATCTCTGATATTCATAGCTCACGGCCTCAAAACACGACGTCACCATGGCGGGCTGGGTGGTACGCTCGTTGCTTATGTAGAGCATAGACATAAATTTATACACAAAGAAGCGGCCAACCTGAATATGCTCCCAATCCTCATCGTGATCTTGTCTTCGGGACAGATGGTGATTCATAAAACTTTATTGCCGGGGTGAACACGAGCAGGAGCACTGAGAAGCGCCATGGCCGGGCAGTCGGATGATCTCCCAAAGGAGGTTAAAAGTATGTCTACCGAAGAGGAACGCGTCTACGACCCGCTGTTAGGCAAGATTATTACTCGTCTCAAAAAGACTGCCCAACAGATACAGCAGGAGTGCGAGGAGAAGGATCGTTGCATCAAACAGGCTGAGGAAATCCTTCGCCAGGCGAGCACGGCTCACCCGTAAAGAACAGGACAAGTACAAGCCAAGACTTCTTGTAAATGCCTGTCACAAGGTACATCCGCGTTCCACACGAAGTAACCTTTTGTCTCGTAGGCCGATCCGCGGCTGGAACCCTGATGGGCTGCATTACGCGACCTTCGCAGGAAGATCAGGGAGGCCTGCCGGGTCTCGCGCGATGATCATCTCGCCCTGTGCCTCGGAGGATGCCGGATCAAGGACATGCCGGTGGCGTCGTTGACGGCCGAAGCAGGGGGCACGTCTGATCAATTCAGTCCCCCCAACGACTGCGAGGGCGCCTAGCCAGGTGTAGACGGTCACGGCCTCGCTCAGCCACAGATAGGCCAAGCCAATTGTGCAAATCGGAATGAGATTGTGGTACGCACCGACGACCCCAGGCGAGAGCGATTGCAGCGCCCGAGAGCGCAACAAGAAGACGCCGGCCGTGGCCGTACCGATGAAGAACAGCAATCCGAACACCACGGCAGAGAGGTCAGTAAGCGGTGTCGTGCCTCGGGCGGCCTCCCCCGACAGGATGACCACCGACACCGTGCCGAACATCGTCGTATTCGCGGTCCACACCCCCACTCGCTTAATGGTGTTCGGGCTCAAGACGAGATAGCAGGACATCATCAGGGTAAACAGCAAGATGAGTACATCTCCGACTCCCCACCCCAATCCAGGCGCCGATGGACCGGCCAGCACGGCCAGCAGGCAGCCGGCCCACGACACGAAAAGACCACTCACCGTGGAGACACTGGCGTGGTCCTTTCTGCGTGCAATGCTGATAAGCGTCGTAAACGTGGGCAATAGGCTATAAATGATCGCAAAGTGCGTAACGCTCGTATACACCAGCCCCCAGGCTCCGATCGGATAGGCGCCGACTCCCAGCAGCCCCAAGAGGGTGAGTTTTCCTAGCTCGCGTGGGGTAAGAGATCGAAGCCCCTGGAAATCAAACCATATTGTGATTCCTGCCAGAAACAGGAATCCTATAGCGACCCGGCTGGCCGCCAGCTCCATAAAATCAATAGCGCTATGCTGGAGCGTGTATTTGATCGCCGGCGTAATGGCACTCACGAGCACGATCACTCCGAAGAGGCAGAGGAGCGGGACTAGTTGGCCAGGATGAGCCCCGATCCGAGGTTTGGTGTGTTCGGACTCGTGGGACACTACCACCGTACCGTTGATATTGACGGTGATCACGTCCTCAATGAAACGCGAGAGTCTCACCCGGTGTTCCGGCGACATCTTGACGATCTGTGCCCCAAAGGCCGACCGGTGAAGATGCGTCACGGCCACCCGGCATTGGATGTCTTCATGGGCGTCCAATGCGCACGTCAGGTGGACGACCTCGCCCACCTTGACGGCTACGACGTCTGTCTGAAGCCGGAATCCCTCTTCGGTAAAATCCGAAACGCAGCATTCACGCGTCTGTCCATGACGGGTAAGCAAGCCGGTGCGCTCAATGGCGATCCGAGACTGATGACGCGGTGAGTGCATCGTGTGGTTCCTCAATGGAGATGGACCAACAAGGCATCGGCGTGGCCGATGTCGACTGTATGAGCCCGGCTGTGGGGAAGAGGGATACGAAGCGGGGAAATTCCGCCCTGACGCCCGTCCGTCCGCAGTGGCGGTTTGCGTTACTCGATCAACACTATCACGAGCGGAATAGGCGTCAAGAAGCCTTCACATTTGAACAGCCTATGCGTCCTGAGATGGGCCCAGGCCTTGAGCAATCGCATCCTGGCCGTTACAAACGTACCAATGATGCGGGAGGAGGCCGTGAGATGACACTCGAGTGTGACCGAGGGGATGGATCAATGGGTGTCCCCTGGGATTGATAGAGGCTGCTGCTCGTCTCAGCCCATACCGAACTACTGAATGCCTGTGAGGTTAGTGCCTCCCGCTCCACGTATACTCGAGCAGTTGGCAACAATCCTGTGTGGGCTACAAGCCCACTCATATCGCCGGTTGCCCACAGACCGGTGGAGCCGCCATTCAGCACCTGGTGCAACGCCTGCTCAAGCATGTCCGCCGTTTGATCAATATCAGAACGTCCGGCGAGGAGATGGTCAGTGCTGGACGAAACCAAGGGACTGCCATTGACAATGGCTTAAGTGATCGGTGCCTCCTTTTCTCATGTCCGCAGCGTAGAGCAGCCTCACGCCTCTGCGAGGACAGCGCAAGTCCTAAATCGCCCTCTCTTGAAGTACCTCATACGGTGATTGTAACTCTTGGTTCGTGGCGCCCTGATGCCTTAAATCCTCCTCTTGGTGATGCAAAAAGAGGAGAACCCACCACACTGTATATCGCTGGATTGCTAGTCTAGCCAACCTGTCAGATGACCTGTCTTGTTTTGAACAGACAACCATGGGGAAAGCGCTCAAGATGCAATGGAGAAAGACAGACGGGGTTACTCATGTATATGGGGACTGTCCAGCGCCCACTCCCGCTTTCTATCCTGCTCGTGGACGATTCTGCGTTATTCCGCATCACGCTGAAAACAATTTTGGAGAGGTATCGCGACTTCGCGGTCGTCGGGGAAGCGAGCGATGGAAACGCCGCCCTTGAGTTGGCGCTATCGCTCACCCCCCAGGTCGTGATTATTGAGGTCCACATGCCACGTCTTGGAGGGGTCGAGGCGACTCGACGCTTGAAGCGAATGTTACCTGATCTATACGTAATCGGCCTTTCCTCCTGCGACGACGCAGACACCCAGACAGCCATGAAGACGGCCGGATCATCCGCCTTCCTATCCAAAGGAAAGACCCACCAACTGCCCCAACTGATTGCCTTGCTCACAGGCAGATTGGTGCCAGTGAAGATTTCGCCGGAAGCCATAAGAATGGAGACGTACCATGAACCAAAAACTGGATAGCGTGGCAACCAACGAACCGGCGACGGCCATCACAACATTCTCAATGGGTCATTAGTAGTACTGAGGAATGACGGTGGCTTAACCTCTCTGCCACGTAGGGCACGGGTTACGATGATGTGGGCTCCATCGATACGTTTTAGGACATGGCGTGATGACCTGGTCTCGGCTGGAAGTGCATTTGGTGGCGCTGAATCATGTGACAAGGGAAAAGCAATATGACTATCACAGAGCGTGCCCAAAGGGCCCGAGAAGAGTATAACGAACGACTTCGGACGCGCGTGGTACAACTCTGCTACGCGGAATTACCCTGCCTGGTGAGCCAGCGTGACCATGATGAGATTCTGACGGAAGTCATCGAAGGCGCTTTGCTTGAGTTGCTGACAGCCTGGCAGCGAGTAGCCCTGCACTCTGGTCTCTCTGAAGGGCAAGCTGCGGCCGAACTTATTGAACGGGAAATCGGCAGAAGGACGGAAGAAACATTGCCCTCCCATGACGCCAACTTTCCGCGGACTCGGGCCTTAGAGAAGCGCGTCACCACTGCCCGGACTGACCGCCTGGCTCACAGGCAGATCAGGGTCAAGTAAAGATGTCGCCTAACGCCAGATTCGCACTCCGATACGACCTCCCTGAACGTCCTATTGTCCGGGCTACTCATTTTTCCCGGTCCGTGATAACATCCCCCTAGTTACTCATGGGTCACGCCATGGCACGAAGAGTACCGAAGCCGTTCAATACTCAAGCATTTCTGACCAACCCCGGACCCGGCAAGAAGCTCATCACCCATCTCCCAAAGCAGAAAGTGTTTTCGCAAGGAGACCGAGCCGATGCCGTCTACTATCTTCAAGAAGGCACGGTCAAACTGTCTGTCTTGTCGCCCCAAGGCAAGGAAGCCGTGGTGGCGGTCCTGAAGAAGGAAAACTTCTTCGGCGAGCAATGCTTGTCCGGGCAGCCATTGCGGACTATGAGCGCCACGGTCATTGAACATGCGGCGGTTTTACGCATCACTCAGGAGACAATGATCCAAGTCTTGCAGCGTGAACCGAGCTTTTCTGAGTTATTTCTGAGATATGTTCTCTCGCACAGCATGCGGATCGAAGAAGATTTGGTAGATCACTTGTTTAATTCCAGTGAGAAACGACTCGCACGGGTGCTCCTTTTACTTGCCAACTTTGGGAAGAAAAGCAAACCCCAGCCAACGATCCCCCATGTGAATCAAGAGATGCTGGCGGAGATGATTGGGACCACACGGCCGCGCGTGAACTACTTTATGAACAAGTTCAGGAAGTTAGGTTTCGTCGAGTATAACGGAACCCTGCGCGTGCACAGTTCGCTCTTGAATGTCGTGCTCCATGATTGATGTGTAGGTGGTTGTGGTGTCTCTGCCTTTTTTCTCCCCCTCTCCGGGGAGAGCGCCTTGTGTAGCCTAGTCACGGACTGTCGCGGTTGGACCTGCCCGGACACCAAGCGCCCCCTCTCGTCCGTGTGGGCGTGAGAGTTAGTTTACAGCCCCAAAAAGTGTTCAAGACTTCTGCGCGTGCACATCCGTACCGACCCCGCAGACTACCTGACTTGTGGTACTAATCACCCTCACAGCCGCCCAGTATCCCTGCTTAGCAGTACGGTGGCTCCTACCGCTACCTCCTTGATGGGAAAGTAGGTGCCATATTTAGGCGTTTTGAGCACATGCTGCTCCTGACGGAAAATCCGCTAGATGTTACAAATCAACCAAACCAGGTGGGGGCGCACAGGGAATCTCAAGCGTGAACCGCGTGCCCATCCGTTCCGTACTTGTCACACGAATTTTGCCGTGATGGGCATCTACCACGCCCTTCACCAAGGTGAGCCCCAGGCCCCATCCTGGTGGCGTGCTGGTGTCGTTCGAGGTGCCACGTCGGAATTTTTGAAACAGGGTCGGAATTTCTTCTTCGGGAATGACCGGCCCTTCATTCTGCACGGTTATTTCGATGGCCTTCATCCCAGATTCCCAACTGACCGTAATCGGCGTTCCGGCCGCGCCAACTTCGCGGCATTGGTCACAAGATTCTCCACCGCGCGCCGTAAGCCATCGGCCCCCCAGTTCCCCTTCAGTGCCCCCTCCGAGACGGAGACGACTTGCGGGCCGTAGACCATCCGCATCTCATCGACGGCTTCGCGAAGAACCACGTCGAGGTCGCAATTGGTGAATTGGAGGCAGAGTCGTTCGCCCGCGCGAATCCTGCTCCCGTCCAGCAGATTTTCAATCATCGAGGTGAGGCGGTTCAAACTGATCAGGATATTCTTCTGCGCGGCAATCGCAGGCCCCGCGAGATCGCCCCGTTTCAAGGTGACCTGGGCATTCATTCTCGCCACCGCGACCGGCGTCCGCAGATCATGGGTCAGCGTGTCAAAGAACTTCTGCTGAATGTCCGCGTGCACCTCGGTGAACTCGACGACCGCATCATTCACGGCTTGCTCAATGGAATCGAGGACAATATCCCGTTCGAGCTTCGGCAACAGCCCCTCGGTTTCGAGCACCTCAAAGAGCACCTCCCTCAGAATGTGATACTCGAAGATCACCTCCCGCAACTGATAACTCCGATTGCTCGCGCGGTCCGCCCCGTGCAGTTTCCCGATGCGTAAGGATTCGCGTACGTGGGACGCCACGGCGGCGACATCCATCTTGCGGTGCGTCAGGAGCGCCTCGCAGAGATGATCAAGAAACAGCGGCAGTGAGTTTCGGAGCGCGAGCGTGCCGGCTGATGCCGCGGACGCGACCTACTTCAGGCATCGGTCCTCCCACGACTTCAATATTTGCTCTTTCCGATCTTGGAGACATCGCACGTGCACATCAGACATAGAGGAAACCTTTCCAAAAGTGAGGCCACCTCGGCCATTCTAGCAAACAGGCACACCGGAGCGTTGACCCTGCAAACATCGCATTACGGTCGCGAGGGCACAGCGTCCAGGTTCAGTTCCGCATGGATCGCCTGATAGAGTTCGTTCACGGCGGCTTCTTTCGTCAGCAAGCACGCGGCGCCGGCTTTTTTCATGGCGTCTTGGTTTTCCGAGTCGGCATTGACCGAGAGTCCAATGACCACAATATGGGGAAACTGTTCTTTGATGCGTGCGGTGGCCTGGATCCCGTTCAGTCGGGGCATATTGATGTCCATGATGACAATGGCCGGCTGCACTGCTGGAAGAGGGCCAGCCCGGCTTCGCCATCGGCAGCTTCGCCCAGCAGCGCAATGTCCGCATAGTTCGCCAGGACCGCCCGGAGACCCTCCCGAATCATGCCGTGGTCATCGACGAGGTTCACCCCGATGGGGCCTCCCGGTGGAAGGCGCTCGGCACTGCACGTCGGTTCGTGCCGAGCTCGCGGCCGCGCGTGGGGCTCGGGGAGGCCATGACTGTAGGGGAACCTGAGCACACTCGTCGTCCCTCGTCCCGGGGCCGTGTCAATATCGAGGGAGCCTCCGAGGGCCTTCATGCGCTCTCGAATGCTAAATAATCCAAATTTGGACGCCCCCTCGACCGATGGCTCCGTGGCATCGACCCCCTCAAACCCCGCACCTTCATCACGGACGGTGACACACAGAAAGCCCTGTGCAGACGTGACGGTAAGCCACGCGTGTGCACTCCGAGCATGCTTAGCGGTGTTAATCAACAATTCACGAACCGACTCAAAGAGAAGCAGGGCCTGGTCTTGGGGCAGGGGGACGGTGTCTGATTCCGATTCCATCGACACGGTGAGGTTGTGACGCTGCATCCATTCAGCGAGCCATCGGAGCCCTGCGACAAACCCATGTTCGCGCAGCACCGACGGGCTCAGGTCCGCCACCAGGCACCGCGTGTAGGCCAGCGACTCCGTTAACACGTCATCCATTTGTTGCAGGAGGGCCGTCAAGGGCGGAATGGTGGTCACCAACTCTTTGCCCTGGTCGAGCTTGAGTTTTCCCAACACGAGTAACTGCTGAAGGTGATCGTGAAGTTCCATGGCCAGCCGTGTGCGTTCTCGCTGGTCGGCTAAATTCAGGTCGGTGGCGAGTTGGCGCAGTCGTGTTTGCGACTGCACTAAGGCCTCGGTCGTTCAGCCACGAGGTGTTCGAGCCGACCCGACAAATTCTCTAGTCGATGCTGGGTTGCGCGCAGGGCCTCGGCGGCTCGGGCACATTCAATGGCGAGGGCCGCCGTCCGTGCGAGCATTCCTATGGTTTGCCGCTCCCGCATGCTCGGCCCTCGGCACTCCCGAAAATACGTTCCGAAGGTTCCCAGCACCTCCCCACGACTCCCGAAGAGCGGCTGACTCCAAGCCGCCTTGAATCCCAGTTCCAAGGGGAGGTGCTTCAAACCCGACCACGCGGGGTCCCGATCAATGTCCGTGGTCACGACGACTTCACCGGTCGCCGCCGCCGAGCAGCAGGTACCGACATGGACGGCGGCTTGTAACCCATCGATGGCGTGAAGGTATGCCTCGGGCAGGCTTGGCGACGTCCCGTTGTGAAGCGTGCCGTCGTCATGGAGCAGTAAAATGGACGCAACGGCCTGGTGGAAGGACCGACGTTCTACGGTCCGCGCCAAATGGTCCAACACCGCACGCAGCGGCGCCCCACTGACGATCATTTCGAGTGCGCGGTTTTGGGATCGGATCAACATGGTGGCCCTTCAAACAGAGGAATCAGTAAAACATCAAAAACAGCATAGTCGAGGAATGCTTGAAGAGAGACTAGCGAAAGCCCCAGCCTTCATCAACCTCAGAAATCCTCTCCCGCCTTCAAATGTCGTCTCCACCTCGCTTAGGGGCTGGAGCAGCGCTTTGCAGGCCGTTTGCACGACACGTGGGGGACGTCTTGAACAAGCTCAATGACCTTTAAGCACCCTCGCAGCGTCCGTCTCACCAACGCACATGGTCGTCCACTCCTAAGAGTCAATCTCAGATGCAGGTTCTACACGTTAGTCCCGAGAGGAGTGACTCTTATCCTTGCGCCTCCTGATGAGGATGGCAAAGGTACATTTCCAAGTTGCCCCAAGGCTTCCCCCTAGTAGTCATCGCCGGAAAACCGGCTATCCTAGCGCTATGGCCGATGTGGGGATGAAGCGCACCATGGGTATAGGTAACGAATTTGGGTGAGTCATCTCAGGGAGTCGCGCGTGAGGAGACCATCCGGCGCTGCGCCACCGCTTCACGGACAGCAGAACAAGGAAAAAAGGAGAGCCTATGATCTGTGCGCGACTGACCATTCTTGTACTTCTTTGGCTCACCAGCCCGGTCTATGCCGACGGTGGTCACGATCATCACGCCATTCCGACGATGCCCAGCACGGGCGACACCACAATTACAACCGACGATCAGATGGTCACCCTGACGTTCGGCCCGGTCGATCTGCCCACGAGCCACGATGGGGACCTGGCGTCCAGCATGCCCAAGAAGGTGTTTCAGTTGCCGGAGGACACCTACATGATCGGGTACAAGTCCGAGGTGTTCACGCGAGACGGACAGCCACTCCCGAAGAATTATCTGCATCACATTCTGATGTTGAACAACGACGAGCCCAGCGTGTCCTGTGATGGCGAACCGTTGTTTTTTGCGGGTGCGGGCTTGGAAATGACCGAAGCCCGGTTTCCTGAGGGATATGGCGTGAAATTAGGCAAGGGGCAAAACCTCATGTCCGTCGTCGCCTTTTACCATAAAGCACCGCCGACGAAGGACGTTATGGCTCGGTTCACCATGTACGTGGCTCCCAAAGGCGCCAACATACAAGAAATGAAAGTGTATCAGGTGGGGGTCAACATCGTCTGCTACAGCAAGTTCGGGCAACGGGGATCGGATCAAACCGACGAGGGGATCGAGATCAAGCTCGGGGTGTCGGTACTGTCGGCCCCGCTCAAGTTCAAGATGGATGGTTGCGTGAAATTCGCCTATCCCCACGGCCATGACGAACTGCTCATGGTCGCGCTCGAAGATAAGACCCACAATCAGACTCTCCTGAGAACCGTGCCCTCAGTCGATGCCGACGGCACCTTTCGTGATTTCCCTCCGTACCAGGTGTACCGGAACGGCAGAGGTTTTCAGGTCACGACACAGGACGAGTATGAAATGGTCATGGTTCACCATCATCCCCTCCACAACTCCAACATTCACCACGGGATGGGCAATTATCTGCTCTACATGAGCCCAGGGAGTTGTCAGCCACATGCCGGTACGGCAGCCGCCCACTAGGCGAAAGCACGAGGCACGGGGATTCCATGGAACCAAACTTCATCAATTCGGTAATTATTGACGGTGGGGACATCGTCAGCCGCGATAAGTGTCCCTGGAATCCACTGTCGGTTGATCCGGTGGCAAGCCAATTCTCAAGCGACGCGGCCTTCCAGGACACGACGGTCGTCAAGCTGTTGGCACCCCACGTACCCGTCGACACCGATGCGCACGATCAACTGAGACAACACTCTGGCGAGGCGCGGAGAATCAAGGATACGTTTCGGATCGTCGTCGATTGGATTTGGTGGGCATGAACCTTCGGAGTCCAGCTCGGGACGGCGAGGAGGAGGGACGGACTACGCTCCCTGCGAGGTGCTGGCGAAAATCGGAAGTTTAAGGATGAAACTCGTGCCGGCGTCTCGTGCGCTTTCCACCCGGATGTGCCCCTTGTGATCGTCCACAATGGCTTTCACCAGGGTCAGGCCAAGACCCCATCCCTGCTGCTGACCGTGTTGCGGATGAAGCGTCCGTCGGAACTTTTCAAACAATCGCGGAATCTCGTCTTCTGGAATAAATGATCCTTCATTATGGACGCCGACTTCAGCTAGGCTGCCCCGTGTGTGGAGTGACACGGTGATGGGTGTCTGCTTTGCCCCATACTTCACTGCATTATCAATGAGGTTTTCCACCGCTCGTCTTAACGACTCCCGACCCCACCGACCTTCCACCGCAGTAGGACTGTCCAACGTGAACCGGGAGCCATGCACGACGGTCATTTCCTCCACGACGCCCCGAAGGACGGTATCCAAGTCACACTGCTGATACAGAAGTGTCAGACATTCACCTGCCCGGAGCCGGCTGGCGTCGAGGAGATCCTCAATCATGGAGTCGAGACGGTTGAGACTGACGACGTTTCTCTTGACGAACTCTTTGGTAGAGTCGGGAACCCCCGCGCCTCTGACGGCAAGCATCGCATTCATTTTTGCCACACTGATGGGCGTCTTCAGGTCGTGCGTGAGGGTGTGGATGAACTTCTCCTGAATGGCCGAATGCGCCTGTGTAAATTCCACAACCGCATTTTTGACGGCCTCTTCGATCGAATCGAGCAGGATGTCCCGGGCAGATTCCACTAAAGGACCATCTCTTTCCAGCACGTGAAAGATGACCTGTCGTAAAATATGGTACTCGTCGACCACTTCCCCGAGAGTGTACTTGGTGTTGCAGGCACGGTCGACGCCATGCATTTTGCCGACACGGATCGCTTCTTGTTCGAGAATCGCGACAGGCGGTGCGTCCATTTTATGATCTGCCGCCAGGGCCTCGTCCAAACGATCGAGGAACTCGGGGAGGGAATCACGGAGGGCCCGTGGCCCCGTGGCACGGGCTGATTTTACTTCTTTCAGGCACCGCTCTTCCCACAGCGTTAAGATCGCTTCTTTCTTGTCTTTGAGTGCGTGCCCATCACGTGGAGACATAGGGTTCCTGGGATAATACCGACCGTGTCGGCAGGGGCTGCTTACCGTTCCCGGCGCAAGCGTACCTCCTTCGCTTAGTGGAGGATCTGCACCCGCTACTGTGTACTAGTGGACGATCGAAGCGCAAGAGGCAACCCCCCTGGGCAACGGCGCCACCGTGTCGCTCATCCGTTGATGGATTCCGGTGTTTTCATGACAACGGGGCGATATGTCCGATCCTAACTGGATGCTAGCGATGGCAACCTAACGGGAGCACTCCCGGTGAATCATATCCAATAGCTTCTCCGGAACGAGTTCCTTGGGGAGAAAGGCGCGCGCGCCGGCCGATAGGAAGGCCTCCTCGACCCAAGCACGGCTGTCTGAAGACATCCCAATGATGCACGTCTCTGGCACGAGCGCCTGGATGTGACGAGTCGACTCGATTCCGTCCATCCGTGGCATGTACGCATCCATCAAAATAACATCGGGACGAATCTGTTGAGCGAAATGGATCGCCTCTATCCCATCCTCCGCTTCGCCGACAACTTTCAATGCCGGTTGCGCGTCCAGCATCGCCCGTAAAGTTTGTCTGAGCACGGTTGTCATCCACGACTAAAACGCCGATCGTCGGCACCTGCGTCGTGGTCGGTTCGAGGGGTATGAGAGGGGGCACTCTGATGGTGGACATCGTTCAAACTCGCGCGCTGAAATAGATTAAAGACTCGGGCCCATCGATCGCCACGGTCAATCTCCATAATAAGCGCTCCATAATAAGCGGCATTTCTTTCGAGAACAGCGTGAACCCCTAGCTCGACATAGAGAACCGGCTAAGGTAACTTGTACCTGTTGCGGTTCCCAAGCGATCATCAGTAACGAGAATGATCCTGCGGGAGGCTCTGACTGTCTGCGGTAGATTGCACCTTTAGCACACGAAACCTGCCACCTGGTTTTTGTGGTGCAGGTTCCCCCTCCATGCGTGTATACCACCATCGCCCCTCGCCTTCAGAATAGTCAGGTGACAGAGTAATTTCAAATCCCCCTTCTCGAGCATTTACGCGCTGACTCCACGCTCCGGTCCAGCGATGATCGGAGAGCAGATCGGTGCGAAAGCGCCCCTCCCTATAGTCGTAGGTGCCGTTTCCAAAACGATCCAACCTCAGCGGCACCACTAGTCCTCCTTCTTCATATTCCCATTCGCCGGCCAGAACAGCCTTCTCTCTTCTCTCGTCGGACATGTCCGACGGTGCCGAACCTGGCGAGAAGTGGTCAGACGCCACCGGGCCAGGCTACACGCTTGCGCCAGCAACAGGCCGGTACTGAACAGCGTCCTTATCAAGACGGAATGTGGCATGCGTTCCTTAACTTTCGTTATGCGGTGAGCCTGGGCTCAGCCAGTTCAAATAGCATTTCAGCCCATCATCCTACTCACCCGTACTGGGCTGCTACTGGGGGAATCCCCTGAGACCTTCTAGCCACCAACCTTTCGGGGCTCAAGTTTCAGTAGGAGGAGCGGTAGAGTTGCAAACTCCCGGGCTTTCTCTGTGAGGAGGAAGTATCTTTTTGCGGGGACAGGGGTTTGACATAGCTGCGCAGGCGGAGAACTAGGCATTTAATGAGGGAGTTGCGCGCCCGCCCATATCGTGAAGGATACGGTGCCGAGCCGGCGCGATACACACGCTACTACCCGGAAGAAGGAGAACGTCTCATGCCCAACGAAAATGTTTCGCGGACCCTGTTCGCATTGATGGCCGGGGCCACGGTCGGTGCCGGGGTCGGGCTCTTGTTCGCGCCTCGAGCAGGGTCGCAGTTTCGGTCATCTCTGCGCGAGTATACTAGAAGAGTGAAGAACCAAGTGGATCAGGCGACCAACAACAGCACGCAGTCGAGTGACACGCACGAAGCGGGCTGTGAGATAGGCGTCCGCAAGCCCGGTGCGGAAGGCGGCGGGCGGTCAGCAACAAAGGATCATACGATCGGTGATACAGGACAAGACAACTGATAGTGCTGAGTGAGACCCGATGACGATGTCACTCTCTCGGCGCCTCGGCCCCTGCAAAGGGAGCGTAGCCGGGCTTTCACTCATGGCAATCATGGCCGGTGCAGTAGCCTCCGCCCAGGCCGTACAGCCTGGCATACATGTCGAGATGCTGGGCATTCGGAATAGCACCGGCGCGGTGGCATGTGCGCTGTTTGAAGCACCCGAGGGGTTCCCCACGGAGTTCATGAGGTTTGCCGCCAATCTCATGATGGTGAGAGTTCGGGGCGCCAAAGCCACCTGTACCTTTGAAGAGCTACCGCCAGGAACGTATGCGTTTGCTGTCATTCATGACGAAAACCGCGATGGAAAACGCGCCACCGACTGGATGGGCCTGCCGAAAGAGGGGTACGGATTCCAACGACGCCAAAGGCACAGTGGGGGCGCCATCGTTTGAGGCCGTCAGCTTTTCCTACAACGGACAAAGCCTGGATATGACCATCACGTTACAGTACTAACTGCTGTACTGCCCGCTAAGAGCCGTGGCGCGCAGTGTCTCGCTGAACCTGCACACCTTGGTAGCTGTACGTAGTACGAGGTGATGCTCTGCGGCAACTAAAGAACCAAGTCCGTATCCATCGCGGGACGGCACTATTGGGAGCGTCAGAGTGGGGTACCTACAGGGCCCCCACAGACGGCGCCATTCCCGCTCGGCCACGTCTTGGCTGTGCTGGACACGCATGGTTTCAAACTCACTCCACAGCGCGTCCAAGGGCTCATGGCGTGCCGTGTGATCCGATGGCTCACGATTCGCCATCTGTCGTAAATGGTCAAAAAAGCTGACGAGGGCCTGATCACCGTGGGAGCGCAGGTAATTGGCAGACGCCTTATCCACCAGCCCCTTTTCTTCCGGGGGAAGGTGCGCCTCGACAATAGTAGACAGGACATGCAGCTTGAGCCACAAGGAAAACATCTCTGTGGTGAGGACTCGGAACCCACGTTCATATTTTTCGTCATGTACGACCATGTGCCATCCCTTCGTGTTCTTGTCTCTCCTCATCGACCAGCAGGCGTTGGATCATGGCGTCCCTTTCGGCGGACTCACATTCCTGGCCAATCGGGCGCCTCTCGGCTGCAAGCCTGCGATTCAGCTTATGACGAGGTCCGCCGGTCCGGTCTCCGCGAGTCGCCGTTGCATGGCATCTTTGATGACCTTCGCGAGAGCGGCGTTTTCTACATGCCGGCTGAGGAGGTCACTGAGTTCAGCGAACGTCAGCGGCGGATAATCGAGTTGTGCCTGTGTCATTTGGAGTCTCCTCCTTCTTTTTAGTTCGCCAGTGCCGAACAGGCTCGTCCACACTCCTGATCGTCACGATGCCCCGTCCATTCAGGACCACACGGACGTGACCTGTTTGGCTGAGGCGCATCACCTCACCAAGCAGCTGAGCTGACGTCAGTGCTGGAAGCAAGGAGGCCAACATCTCAATTCGACAGTCAGGTACGCTGGTGACAACTTCCAGGATTTGGTTCGCTGGCGAAATCTCCGAATGCATGGTTGTTCCCTATGAGTGTGAAGTGGGAGGACGGCAGCCGGATCGGTATCCCTGAGGCCCCACGGACGCATAAGCTAAGGAGCAGAGGAGGCTGAGGCTCACCAGCGTGCCAGCCCCGAAAGGACACAGTGTACTTACGCGCAGTACGGTCAGCTCCAAGTACGGTGTTGTTCGCTCACCAGTTCGCTGCCATCTTTTTTCTCGATAACCCATTGCACGTCATCTGGAATCGTCACCACCTTCAGCTCTGCACAATGCCCATTGGCCTCTGCGCCCAACTCTTCGACGACATGCACGAGCCTGTGATCATCCCGAGGGATGATCTCCCCGCATTGATTGAGGCTCGGCTCGTGAGCACTCGCCGCCTCAGGCCAATAGATCCCATGATCGGTTTCCTTCAGGGCATCCGGCTGCCCCAATTCGCGCAGACGGAGAAACGCCTTATGGCTCAGGCAGAACCGGTCATAACTCTTATTGATGACGATTTTCGGCATAGTGCTACTCCCTTTTCAATTCTCTCGCCGGTGCGAGAATGCCCCTACCTTCAAGAAGCCGGTTGCGGGTCCTTGTAGCCGATATAGTTTCCGCTCCACACGGCATGACGACGATCCGCCCAGATTCTCACTTCATGTTTGTCCACTTCACCATACCGCTGCTGAAGAATGTCGTTGAACGTGGCGAAGTCCCCCTGAATCGCGTCTAGGTCACTGTCGGTGATCTTGTCCCACTTGGCTTTCAATGGACCCTTGAGCTGCAACCAAAACTGTTGAAATTGATCTTGGGTCATCGCGTACTCCTCTTTAGGTGCCTGGTAAAAACCAGCACTCTCGTGTGAGGCCGACCTGCACGCAGGCTCGGTCTGTGTTTGAAGACGGGAAAGTGGCGTAGAAGCAGCGAAGACCGGAGAATCAGACGCGCACGGAAAAACGAGGAGCGGCGCGAGCGATGGGACAGTCGGCGTGGTTCACAACGTCATGGCGTACCATAGAGGGCAGGTGGCGCGGAGTCAACGGCAGCGCGGGACCTTCCGGGCCAAGCCATTGATTCAGCGCATATATTTATTTACAGGCGGCCAATCTCTGTTGCTGAGCGATTTCGCCCCATCAGAAGTTCACGAGATGGGTCTGCTGGGCTGAGGGTCGGGGTCACTCCACTAGGAGGCGGTGCTATTGGATGAGCGCCGGTTTGGCCAACAGGCTCAAGCGTTTCTCTACGCCTTGCGCTACAGGATACTCATGGTCTCCCACCCCAACCCGCAGCAACACGAGACTTCTTTCGATGGCCTCGATGGTGCGCTCGCAGGCGTGGAGTGTGGCTGTCCGGCTGACATACTGTTCCTCAGGGGTCACCGTCTTGCGACGGGAGGTCGCCGGAGGCAGGTGGCGTGCTTGAGGCAACCTGTCGCGGAGGATCTCCAACTCCGTGCGGAGTTGATCCCTGGTCCTTCGGAGGTCGCGCATCTGATACGCGACCTTTACACTGGACAGGGCGTCATGGGGGACGAGCGGCGCCGTAATGATGTCACATGCGCCGTACTCCCAGGCCTTTCGGGCGAGTTCGTGGTCTCCGACGCCTGCCGTCACGCGATGAGGGGGGTCAGGGGATGAAGACTCAGGTGTTTGTGCTGTAGGAAGAAGTGGCTAAGTCCCGCCATCCGAACATTGAAGATCACCAGGTCGTACGTGCGACGGGGAGTAGTTCGATCGCTCCATAGACTGACGAGCACTGCTCCATGGCGAGGCCCGGCATCTGTTCGTGCAGGAGAGCCGGAAGGGACTCCCGCAAGAGGGGATGATTCTCCAAGAGGAGCACGCGGTGTGGGATCGGACTAGCGACGGTATCCAAGGTGTGACCGCCTCGCCTACAATCGGTCGGCGGTGCGTGTGTCTGCACCGTCGCCACCTGATGGTGAACCAAAATTGAGTCTAGCCGCCCTCAGCGCAAGCCGTCAAGCGGATCAATACTCTCTGCCAGCTTCGCTCCGTCCTCTCACTCTATTTGTTCGCTGCCGCCAGCTGATTCTGGCACCACGGCCTGATTGAGGATTGCCCGAACATCCGTCAGGTCCCGTTCCAGCCCGTGCATCTCGGTGGTCAGGTATCCCAACGTCTGATCGTTTCGCTGGGATTGACTGATGAGGCGTGTGAGCAACCCGACTCGGTCCTTGAGCATCCGAACAGAGGCTGCCAACCCCGTTTCCAGTCCCGCCGTGCGGCGCACCAACAGGTCCAGCGCGGGACCGATCTCGGCCAGGTCCAGACAAAACGTCACGGGGAGATCGCTCATCGCGTTCCTGGGCATGTCGGGATACTCCGCCTCGGCTGGATTTTGCACCATCGTCAGCCCCCCGGCCTCATGCACCGCCCGCAGCCCCACGGTCCCGTCACGCATTAATCCCGTGAAGGGATGACGCGCGAGCATTCGAGAAGCGCCAAGAACAGCGAAGAGATGACGAGCGAGCATTCGAGAAGCGCCAACAGCAAGTAAGTGACGACAAGCGTGCCGGTGAGCACCGTCATCAAAAGAAACGAGATGACAAGCGGGGTCATGAGAAACGCCTACAACAGCAAAAAGAGGAGGAGCGGGCGTGCGAGAAGCACCAAGTGGAGAACCCCTAGACTTACTACCATGCTCTCTCAGACTAGACCACGCCGCCTTGTCGCTTCCATTCTCGCATCGCCTGAAACGCCTCACCCGGCAGCACCTGATGGTGCGTCATGTGCCCTCCTTGCCCCATTGCACATACCTCTTCGTACAGGGCTTGATCGCCAAATCCAACCTGTTCCGCTCTCGCCGACGAGCAGCCGAAATAGATCGTACGGATGCCCGACCAGTAAATGGCACTCAGACACATGGGACAGGGTTGACAGGACGCATAGATGACACACTGCCCGAGTTCAGTTGTGGCCGCTTTCCGACACGCTCTCCGTATGGCAACGATTTCAGCATGGGCCGTCGGGTCCTTGTCGAGCATCGTGCGGTTAAATCCGCGAGCGATGATTCTTCCGCCAGATACAATCACGGCCCCGAATGGTCGTCCGTTTGGCCTGCCCGCTTGACTTCGTGCCAGTTGAATCGCAAGGCGCATGAATATGGAGTGCTGACTTCTCATATCTCTGTCTCACCTTGATCTGAAATTGTCGGTTAATATCACTTGCAGGTGGGCTGAAGAAGAAGCCGCCAAAGGTGAGGTGGAGTAGGAGATCGAGGGCTTAATACAGGGCATTCACTGTAGCGTCAATGTGCCCTGCCAAGAGTGCTTAGTTGTTAATTTTCTCGGCACGAAGTCGTAGCGAGGAGTGAAGAGCCCAGAGGGTGGCCTTACGGCCACCCTTCTCGTGAGGTGAACGCTAAAAGGTATCAGGCTTTTTCAAGAAACTCCTGTCCCCGCGTCTCGGATCCGGATCGAAATCCCACAGAATAATTTCTAGGACTTTCTCGTGTAGGTGATTTCCATCATCTGCTCTTCCTGGCCGCCTTTCTCGTCGGTGCCGTACATTTCAAAAACATGGGATTTCTCATCGAGGATCTTCAGGACCGAGCGCAGTTTCATATGGCCTCGCAGCGGACACATGTACTCGCCTTGTTGAGTGATGATCTTCGCATCCCCCGCTGTGCCTTCCATCACATGCAGCGTGGTGGCCATGTTATCCATCCAAGTGCTCGTATATTTCTTGGAAGTGTTGTCGTAGCCCGTGATGCCCATGCCTTCAAACTGCTTCCCCATCATCTCGCCCGTGCACTTCTGCTTCAAGAAGCGTCCGTCCATGACCATCTTGTACTCACAACTTCCCGTGGTTTCCATCGGAGGCTTATTCGGCTCAACCCACGATTTGGTCTTCGTATCCCACTTGCCTTCCAAGCTTGCCATCTGCTTGTGCTGTTCGCCTGGGGCCCCTGCCTTCTCAAACTTTTCCATCATTACTTTCATGTCCGGCTTCTGCTCATCGGCCACCGCCAATGAGGCCGAAAGCATTATTCCTAAACCCATGAGCATCATCCTCGCGAATCGCATTACTGTCTCCTTTGTAAGGGTTGATTAAACGGTGAGACCTAGTCTAATTGGGCATCGACGCCCCGCATATGTAAGTAACTGCGCCTGAGCATTACCCTGTTTGTGTGAAGATAGAATTGCCAGCCGGCCACAGAAAATACTTTTGGCCATTCGAGAGATAGACCTTCTCAACGCATTTCAATCTACAAAGCGAAGGCTCTGATTAGGTTTCTTTTTATCTGGCGAGAGGAATACTTCTTACTAGGGAAAGCCATAGTTCTTCGCTGAGGTTGTCTGCCCCAATCCAGTGCCCATCGCGATACGCGCCGCTGGTCAGCGATTACGGTCAAAGACGCTTCCTTAGGGAGAGATATTCCAGGGCCCTCCCCAGTGGTGCCTGACGTCGGTATCGCACAATAGCCCTGGTTGTGACAGGTCAATGATGACGAGCAATTACTCCCACGGCGGGCACGGCTGGAACTTGAAACTGTGGGCGGATGTTTCCCTACTATAAACTGCGTACTCTTGCCTCAATTTGTGCTATAACTTGCCCTACAGGACAGATGCGCTAGAAATCGCAAAGGCGAGAAAATCGGTTAACCCATCGGAAGATCAGGGGAAAAGTTGGTGGTCCCAACGGGATTTGAACCCGTGTCTGAGCCTTGAGAGGGCTCCGTCCTAGGCCAAGCTAGACGATGGGACCGATAAGACATTCCAACCGAACGTCGGCAAGGAGGGAACTGTACCATAGCGAGTTTTCTCTTTTCAAACGGCAAGTGGAATATGGACGAGGTGCCTCAGGCTACGTTGAGTTTGCCGGACATGCCGCTTGCGCCGACCTGTTAAGTAGACTAGAGTAGTTTTATGTCCTCTTTGTCTCAATGTGCGACTGGCACTCGAATCCTACTGACCTCAGGAATGGTTTCAGCATTTCTTGCGCTAGCGGGATGCGGAGCCAGCTTTCTGGAAGGAACCATTGCGCCCCCCTATTCAAGCGCCTGGACCAAATGCGGCACCACCAGTAAGGTGCGCGTCAAGCCTTCCCACTCCTCTGTCACCATTTCCTACACTGAGCCTACAACTGGCACCGACGGAAAACCCCTGAAGAACCTCTCCCACACGACGATTTACTACAATACCGGTGACGGGCCCGTGATCGCCAAGGTTATTCCTGCTTCACAGAAGAGCGGAGGGGGATCAGTATCTCAAACTGTCTCCATCCCTGTGCAAAGCCAGCAAGAGCAGGAGGTCACGGTGTGTGTGTCAGCGACCGATGACGATGACCGTGAAGGCCCTGCCTCTCCCTAGCTCCACATCCCACAACAGACTTGACAGCGCCTCTGTAACAGCCTACCTTTCTCACCACTTATTCGGGCGAAACAGAGTGCTCGAATACCTCTTTCAACGGATCGTCAGGTCGCCCTAGTTCGGCACGCATGGAACTAAGAAAACCGGAGACATCAAGTCTTCCCCACCATACCGAATCGGATCACATCAAGCACAGCCTCGAAATCCGCCTCGGCAGCAACATTTTCCGCAACACGAACGGTGTCCTCCGCGTGCAAGGCAAAGAACAGCTTGTCCTCGAGCTCAGTCCCGATCACGATCGCATCCTGCTCACTATCGATTTGTACGACGGCAGCGGCAATCATGTAGCGCACCTCCGTCGCAATCGCTGGGCATTCAACGACGGCGCCCGCTTCATCCTCAGCACGAGTGAATCCCCGCCGACCCTGTTCCCTAATCTGCCTTGGTTAAAGGTGACGGAGCAGGAAACCGGTGACACGGTACTTGAAGCCGCTCTGGCACCGGGGGAGAAAATTCAGGTGGCCACAGGGAAGTTCTACTCGCATCGCGGCCAACTCATCGAAATCACTTCTCATTTCTGCCGGGTCGGCTCTACCCACACGCTCTTCGGTGAGGTATTCGAAGCGCGCGGCGGGACTGCGGTGCTCGGCTGAGGAGAGTCGGTTGGCATGAACCACATCTGCACGACCACTGTGCACGCCTTCTTGGTCTGCGACTGCGTCATTGAAGACAGCCTGACGAAAAATCTTTTTTAGGCATCTTCACTCACATCCAGCTTTGTCGTTTCCTTTTCAGCACCCACAATTGGGCTTGTACTTTTGCATGACCGACGCTGTGGGAACCTACAAATTCGATATCGACCTCGTGTACGTGAGAAGCCATCAACTCATTTGCTGCGCCGCACTTCCCACATCGTCATTGGCGACCGCTTACAGATTTCCGATTTCGGCACCAATATTCCCCCCCTCGTGTTTCCGGCCCCCGGCCGCTATGATTTCGCTTGCGCTCGGACGGCCATGTGATCGCACAAAAAGATTTCAATGTCATCCAGCTGTCGGCGCCGGCCAACAACTAGCGTATCCACGCCACAACTGATTTGGGGTGCGGCTATTTGATTGGACTCAACGATGCGGAATAGGCAGACTCAAAGGGAAGCAGTACCTTCGCGAGAGGATTCGTTCAGAACGCGGTGGCGCTTGCCAAACAGGCGTCGACGTACTCGTCTTCGCCTTTGCGGCAGGCTTGCGCCCGTTTGCCTTTATCGTCGAAGAGAGGTACTACCATTTCGCCAATAGTGGCATAGCAGTCTTTCTTGAAGGGTCCCTCCAGGCTTCGGCATAGCGCGAGGCCCGGATCTGGGCTGGCATCGGTGAGTATAAAATCCTTGACCGCGCCGATGAAACATTGCCGCACTTGATCGCCCTGCCCGAGTCGGCAGAGCTCATTGACCCGGCCGGCGTCGCGCAACGTAAAGCCGCTGATGTCTCGACCCAGGCTTCTGTAACACGTCGTCTGATGCTCTCCTTCCACGCGAGCACACTGGGAGAAGGCCTGAGCAAAATCATAATTCAGGAACGTCAACACCGCGGAGGTCTGCATCAGATAACAGGCGCGCAGATATTTTTCGTTCAGGACGGAACAGGGATACAACAGGTCTTGTGGATTCAAAAAACTCGTCGCCTCGTGGTGATGGTGCCCGCCGGACGGTGCGGCCCGTCGGGCCTGCTGGAACGTGACAATATTCTCCATAAACACACCGCCATAACACGACTCGCGATCCCAAGGCCCTTGCAATGCGTCGCAAAAGGCCAGACTTTTGAGCAGATCATAGCGGAATTGAATGGTCAAACCATGACCGAGACCATGCAAACAGTTGTACCGCTGAAAGGAATAGGCGGACACCGTTTCGCTGGTGGGGCAAAGAGGCAAAATATGCTGAGGTTCGACTTCGGATAGGCTGCTCAGGAAACCCTGTAACACACCATGGTAACAACCGGACCAGAACACGTCTCGGCAATGCGACAGGGCGAGCGGAGCCGTCCCATACCGCGCGAACGACCGTTGCCCAATATGGTGGACCAGTGGATGCGCTTCACGCATCGCCTCGGGGTCTTGCGCGGTGATCTGTTCCAGCGCCGTGAGAGCCTGCTCCGTGCCCTCCGTCTCGAGGACACTTTCAAGATGCCGTTGATAGCACGGCATCTTCGCATCAAAAGCCAGCGTACGACAAACATCCGAAGAGGCAAGCTCTTCCGCCTGGATTCCACCGACGCAAAAGATGCCAAGCCATAGTACGAGCATCCACCTCTGCCATCGACATGTCACAATCCAGTCTCCTTCAAATAATCGGCCACACATTCAATACGCGTCAGAAACTTTGATTCTAAGATAGACTATTCAACCGATCCACCAAAATGTGACTCGACACGGCAGCCCCGATCTGTGCCCCCTCTTCTCCCGCCCCGCTATTCTGTGATAGAACCATGCGCGTTTCGTCGTTCGCTCCCCACGGAACACCACGACCATGTCCACTGATCCATTATCTTTCGCGCGCACCGATTTCATTCGTGAGATCGTGGCTAGCGACCGCGCGGCCGGTAAACATGCCGGCCGGGTCGTCACCCGCTTCCCCCCGGAACCCAACGGCTATCTCCATATCGGTCATGCCAAATCGATTTGCCTGAACTTCGGTATCGCCAACGAGAATCCAGGCGGAATCTGCCATCTCCGCATGGATGATACCAACCCGACGACTGAAGATCTTGAATTTGTGCAAGCCATTCAGGACGATGTCCGATGGCTCGGATTCGACTGGCAAGACAAAATGTTTTTCGCCTCCGACTACTTTGAGCGCCTCTATGCATACGCGGTGGCGTTGATCAGGAAAAACTGCGCCTATGTGGACAGCCTCTCTGCCGACGAAATGCGCCGATATCGAGGCACGTTGACTGAGCCGGGCCAGGCTAGTCCGTTTCGCACGCGAGGCCTGGAAGAAAACCTCGACCTCTTTCGCCGGATGCGCGCGGGGGAATTCCCTGACGGCACACATGTGCTCCGCGCCAAGATCGACATGGCCTCGCCGAACATCAATCTCCGTGATCCCGTGCTGTATCGCATCAGACATGTCGCGCACTATCGCACCGGCACAACCTGGTGCATCTATCCGGCATATGATTTCGCGCATCCGCTCTCTGATGCTATCGAAGGCATCACCCATTCAATTTGCACGTTGGAATTCGAAGACCATCGGCCGTTGTATGACTGGGTGGTCGAACAGTGCGAGACTCCGCAACGCCCGCAGCAAATCGAGTTTGCCCGGTTGAATGTCAGCTTCACGGTCATGAGCAAGAGAAAATTGCTCGACCTGGTGGAGCGCAAGCTGGTCATGGGCTGGGACGATCCGCGTCTCCCCACGCTGAAGGGTCTGCGGCGCCGCGGATTCACTCCCGAGGCTCTGCGCGCGTTCTGCGACGCGATCGGTGTGGCGAAGCGAGATGCCGTTGTGGAGATGCAGCTCCTGGAACATTTTGTTCGGGAAGACTTAAACAAGCGCGCCCCTCGAGTGATGGCCGTGCTCCGCCCCTTGCGCCTGGTTATCGAGAATTACCCTGAGGGTCAGGTCGAACAGCTTGACGCTGTCAACAATCCCGAAGATCCCTCTGCCGGCACACGTCAGGTGCCCTTCTCACGCACCATCTACATTGACCAGGATGATTTCAAAGAGGATCCGCCGAAACAGTTTTTTCGCCTGACCCTGGGTCGTGAGGTGCGGTTGCGTTACGCGTACATCATTAAATGTGTCGGCCTGGTGAAAGACCCGGTCTCGGGGGAAGTGACGGAACTGCGGTGCACCTATGACCAGGAGACCCGAAGCGGTGGGCCACAGGCACAACGGAAGGTGAAAGCCACCATCCATTGGGTGTCAGCCCTCCATGCCGTCGATGCCGAGATACGGCTCTACGAAAGTTTGATGCTCACGGATCCCGGGAAAATTCCGCCCGATCAGGACTGGACCCAGCACCTCAATCCCCATTCTCTGGAGCGCCTGCCGGCCTGCAAAGTCGAGCCAAGCCTGGCCTCAATCGCCCCCGGCACCAGAGTCCAATTTGAACGGGTGGGGTACTTCTGTGCGGACCCCGATTCCTCTCCCGGCCAGCTCGTCTTTAATCGAACCGTCACTCTCAAAGACGCCTACGCTAAGATCGAAAAGGCTCAAGCTCTGCGGTAACCAACTCCGCTCTCCTTCCCACGCAAAGTACTGGCACTCCAGCCTTCGGCAGCCTTGAACATCTCCTGGGCCATGGATGAAAATCACCACTCACGCCGCCGGCAACCATTTATCCATAACGGAGGCCCAAGATGGTGACGCGATCAAGCTGTGAAAACCGAGAGTCCGAAGGCGCTTCATTCCGCGAATGCCTCTCACAGCTGGAAGCCGTTATTCCGGGCGCGGCCATTGACGTACAACCGCTACTCTTTCGCATCCACCAGTCCGCTCGTCGGCTCCATGATCAACTGCAGCGCATCGATACTGCCCCGCCGTTACCTCGCACCCTCGTCAGCCAAGTTCGCTGCTTTGATTGCGGAACGACCAACATGGAATCTTTTCACAGCTCGACCCAAGGCGGTTACCATCTCTGTCCGACCTGCTTTCAGGACCGCTTACGCACTGGCCGCGCTAAGACCGCGCACTGACCTTCGCCTCCCGCTAGTGCTCGACAGACCCCACCACTCACACTATCGGTGACCTCGCAGATCAACAAGCCTGCCGAAGGCGCTAGCCCCCAGCCGCCCTTACACCGTATACTGCACTCTTTCCTTCTCTCACGTGAGGTATCTAGGTTATGGCCCCGAACATTCTGTTGAGTTGCGAATCGATCAGCAAAAGCTATGGGGTCAGAGCGCTGTTCTCAGACCTGTCCTTGGCACTTTCCGACGGCGATCACGTGGGATTGATCGGGCCGAACGGATCCGGCAAATCGACATTGCTTAAGATCCTCATGGGGCTCGAATCTCCAGATGAAGGCACGCGCACCCTGCGTCGCCACACACGCGTCGGCTATGTTCCGCAGGAACCCACATTTCCCGCGCACCATACGATTGAACAGGTGCTCCAAGACACGCTGTCAGAAGACGGCCACGATCCTCACGAGCAGGGTGGCCGGATCGCGAGGGCCCTCAGCATCGGCGCCTTTCCCGACGCCGAGCAAGCGGTCTCCACACTTTCAGGAGGCTGGCGTAAGCGATTGGCCATCACCCAGGCCTTGCTGCTCGAGCCCGATGTGTTGCTCATGGATGAGCCGACGAACCATTTGGACTTGGAAGGTATCCTCTGGCTGGAGCAACTGCTGAAGAACCGCACCAAAGCCTTTCTGGTCATCAGCCACGATCGCCGGTTTCTCGAATCGGTCACGTCCCGCATGGTGGAGCTCAATCGCTGCTACCCGGAAGGCCGGTTTGAAGCCCACGGCTGCTACAGCGATTTTCTCGAACAGCGCGATGCCGCGCTCCAAGCGCAGGCCGACTATCAGGCTTCGTTGGCCAATCGCGTCCGACGTGAAGTCGAATGGCTCCGCCGCGGCCCTAAAGCCCGCACAACCAAAGCCAAAGGTCGGATTCAATCAGCAGGAAAGCTCATCGACGAATTGAACCAGGCCGAAGCTCGTGCAACACAGTCGACCATCGGCATCGACTTCTCCGCCTCGGGCCGAAAGTCCAAACAACTCGTGGTTGCACAGAAGGTCACCAAGAGTTTCAACGATATACCCGTGGTGACGAATCTCGACCTGCTCCTCGGCCCAGGACAGCGACTGGGCCTCCTGGGCCCCAACGGCAGCGGCAAGACCACGCTACTGCGGTTACTTGCCGGTACGCTGGAGCCCGACTCTGGAACGATCACGCGGGCTGAGGCATTGCGCATCGTCTCCTTTGAACAACATCGCGAGTCCCTGGACCAAGCCATCAGCTTGCGACGCGCTTTGGCCCCTGCAGGCGATGCGGTCGTCTATCAAGATCGTTCGATCCATCTGGCCTCATGGGCAAAACGCTTTCTCTTCCGTCCCGAGCAGCTCGATCTCCCGGTGTCGCGGCTGTCCGGCGGCGAACAGGCTAGGCTTCTCATCGCCCGGCTCATGCTACAGCCCGCAGACCTGCTCATCCTCGACGAGCCGACCAATGACTTGGATATCCCGACCCTGGAGGTGCTGGAAGATAGCTTGCTTGAATTTTCCGGCGCGCTGGTACTCGTCACTCACGACCGATGGCTGTTGGACCGCGTATCAACCATACTGCTCGCCCTGGATGGTACGGGCCGCGTGGACTGGTTCGCCGATTATGCCCAATGGGAGATGGCACAGGAACGTAGCGGTTCTTCTAGTACTCTACCGGATGGCAAGAATGCAGATCCGGAGACGCAACCCGACCGGGCGCGACGACCGAAAAAATTGAGTTACCGTGAGCAGAAGGAATCTAGCACGATTGAAGGGGATATTCTAAAAGCGGAAGCGCAGGTCGCCACATCCGAGGCCGCGATGAACGATCCCGTCGTGCTGTCCGATGCGACCGAACTGCAGGCGCGCCACGCGGCGTGGGTGGCGGCACAGGCGGAAGTGGAACGTTTGTACGCCCGCTGGGCAGAGTTGGATCGCAACCTGGCGAAGCTGGCGAAGCCCTAGCGAGGATTCGCCGGCTCATGGGGTGGAGCCCCGACATGGCAGTCACGCCGTGACGGAGCCCCACCAATTCGAAGAAGTTCAGTGGCTTTCCTTGTGTTTGCCTTCATGCAAATCGATGACGGTCCCCGCCTCGTTCAGTTCCACCGTCACTTCCGCACCCTCAGCCAAAGCCTTGGTCTTGGTCTCTTGCAGCAAAAGTGGAAACGTTTTCTCCCCTTCCGCCGTCTGTAGCTTGATCTCTTTTTTCATCAATCCCACATGCACGAGCTTTCCTGTGACATGTTTATGCTTACCCTTTTCCCCCGCAAGATGGACGTCAATCAACGTGTTGTTCTCATTGACGGTGAAATCCACCTTGTCACCGACCTTGAACTCACGACCTTGCCGATGAGCCTCCCGTTCGCTTAAAGAATAGGTAGACCCCGTCTCGTCCTTAATGGCCAAATTGCCAGCCTTCTCGACCACTTCCCCCTTGTAGTGTCGATGCCCTCCCGCGCCCTTGTCGTCTGCAAACGAGACTCCGACCATGCCCAACACCACTACACCGCAGGCCACCACCGTAACCACGAACCCTGAGATTCGCTTCACACTCATTTTAAGCCTCCTGGATTGAATGAATGAAACCCGTCATCACCATGGTAATGATATTGCCGACGATAATCATGCTATTTTTAAGGCGAGCCTAAATGAAACAGGATGTATGATGAATGAATTGACTGTGACCGATGAGGCGTCGGAGAAATTGTGGCTGGGGGACTAGGAATCGAACCTAGGTAGCCGGCTCCAAAGGCCGGCGTCCTACCGCTAGACGATCCCCCAGCGCGGTACGGAACCAAGACGTCGAGCTGAAGAGTAACGCGTAGACAAGATTTTGGCTGGGGGACTAGGAATCGAACCTAGGTAGTCAGATCCAGAGACTGACGTCCTACCGCTAGACGATCCCCCAACCGGTCCACACAGTAATATAAGCCTCTCTACTCCGTCAAGATCGAGGCCGATTCTTGACTGACAGCCACTTACGTGCGCGACGCCTGCTCGATTCCCCATCGGAGTCTGAGCAAGGTACGCTCTCGTCCGAGCGCCTCCATCACTTCGAAGAGTCCAGGACTCGCCGTCCGACCGGTGAGGGCCACTCGTACTGGCTGGGCCAGTTGCCCCATTTTGATCCCCTCCTCTTCAACCAGCTTTTTGAAGGACTCTTCCCACACCTGCTTTGAGAACGTTGGGAATGCCTCAAATCTGGCCAGTAGTTTGGTCAGGATCGGCACAGAAGTGGCTGTCAGGAATTTCTTCGCCGCCTCTTCATCAAACACCACCTCTTCGCCGAAGTACGGAGTCACCCAGTGGACCATTTCCATCAGGGTTTTAGCTCGCTCCTTCACCAGCACCACCAGTTGGGCGAGCCATTCGGACGAGACGGCACGGACCTCGGTCGTGAGCCCGGCCTGTTCAAGCAAGGGCACAAGCGTCTGCGCGACCTGTTCCGGCGGACTGGTTTTGAGGTATTCGGCATTGAGCCACAACAACTTGTCGGGGTTAAATATGGCCGCCGACGTCTGGACATTTTTCCATGAAAACTTCTGGATGAGTTCCTCTCGCGAGAACAGCTCTTGGTCTCCATGCGACCAGCCCAACCGAACCAGATAGTTCACCATGGCATTGGGTAAGTACCCCATATCTCGATAGGCCATGATCGACGTGGCCCCATGGCGCTTCGACAAGCGTGCCTTATCGGGGCCAAGAATCATCGGCAAGTGCCCAAATTGCGGAAGCGGAAATCCTAGCGCCTGAAAAATTGGAATCTGCCGCGGAGTATTGGTCAGATGGTCGTCACCTCGCACGACATGCGTGATACCCATTACGGCATCGTCCACTACCACGGAGAAATTATAAGTCGGATACCCGTTGGATCGAAGGATGACCAGGTCGTCCAGAATCTGGTTATCAAAGACCACGCGCCCCTTAATTAAATCATCGACGACCGTTTGCCCGGCCTGAGGAGCTTTGAAACGGAGGGCCGCCTCACCGTTCGGTTTCTCTCGACCGAGATTCCGGCAGCGACCGTCGTATTTCGGCGACTGGCCCTTCGTCTCGGCTTCCTTCCGCCTCGCTTCAAGTTCCTCCGCCGTACAAATACACCAGTAGGCGTGTCCTTGCTCTAAGAGGCGCATCGCGTGGTTGCGATAAAGGTCCATCCGTTCAGTTTGCCGAAACGGACCTTCGTCCCAATCGAGATTGACCCAGCGCATGCCCTCAAGAATGGCTTGAATGGAGTCGTCGGTCGAGCGGCTTTGATCGGTGTCTTCGATGCGAAGAATGAAAACTCCGTTCTGCTGTCGAGCAAACAACCAGTTGAACAAGGCGGTCCGCACCCCGCCGATATGGAGGAAACCGGTCGGACTGGGCGCAAATCGAACCCTGACCTGACTCATCATGTCACCGTGGTTCTGGTGGAATTGTAAACGGGGCGCTATCTATACCATGACGTTAAAGTGAAGTACAGAAAGGGCAGTTCCAATCTGAATCTGTTTTTGTTATGAACAGACGATGGCTGAACCGACTCAAATCGCCCAAATAGTTTCGCTCAATGCTCTTACTCCGCACACGACAGAACTCGTACTCCGCCCACTCGATCACCCGATTTCTTTTAGGCCCGGGCAGTGGATTTCCCTTCAGTTGCCGGTGGGAGATCATCCGCCACTCAATCGTGCATACTCTCTCGCTGAGCCTCCGTCCCACATGGGCCATCTCACGCTTGTCTTCGACCATGTGCCAGGAGGGAAAGGCTCCGGCTATCTCTCTTCACTCAAACCAGGCACTCGCATCCCACTGTCTGGCCCCTACGGACACTTCGTTCTTCCCGATCCAGACTCTAAGCATTTGCTGTTGATCGGGCACTACTCAGGCCTCGTCCCTCTTCGCTGCATGATCCGCTCGCTGGCAAACCTGGGCCCACTGCCTTCGACTACACTCATTGCTCAGGCTCCCAGCCCTACTGAACAGCTCTACCACGAGGAATTTCTGGCCTTGGCGGAAAACCAGCCTACCTTTCGCTATCTGCCGCTTGTGAACGAAGACCCCACAAACAACGTGGGAACAGTCGAGGCAATTAAACAGGTCACCTCGAATGGGCGAAATGTCGCCCCCATGATCGCCGGAATCAAGTCGTTTGCGCGCCCTCTGAGGACCTTTCTTATGGAACTGGGCTTCGATCGGCGGGAAGTTAAGCTGGAAACGTATGACTGATACCAGGAAGCTGGTGAGCGAGGAAGGGAATGATTTGGTCATTACACAATAAATTGTCGCACATTCTGCTTGAAGCCCTCCCTCAATCACCAATGATCACAGTACAATCAAACTGCGGAAGGCCGCGCCTTTCTCATGCATGTCGAGGAAAACTCGCCGCGCGCTCGCTGCGTTAATGGCCTTCCTTTGCCAAATTCTTATTAACGGCAGGAATTTCAACAACGATCTCCATCGTTCCATTGGGCACACACTGGCATCCAAGTCGTGACTGCAAGGTGGTGACAGGAGCTTCGTCCAGCTGATCGAACTCATCATCCGTGCCCTCATTGCACGTTTCCAGGCCCTTCTTTACCATCACGTGACAAGTTGAGCAGGCACACACCCCACCGCAGACATGTTCCAATTCAATGCCATTACCCAGGGCAATGTCGAGAATGCTTCCCGGAAGGCCTGTGGGACCATAGGGAATCTTACCCGGTTGAACCTCAACTCTCTTTTCGGTCTTATCAGGGAAAATAAAGGTCACGGAATAGGATTTAGTCGGTAGCTCAACGTCAGCCTTTTCAATATATGGATTTGTTCCGCCCATGTTAATCAGCCCCTTTTTTGCTCATGGATCATTTGGGTAAGAGATTACAAGTTAATCGCACACAAGTTGCTCTTATATCAAATGACCCAATCCCTAGGTTTCCGACCCTACCTGCGCTTGACAGTATAAAAGATCACGTGATACCTTTTAATACGACTGAATAGATCGGAGATCATTTTAGTCTCCGATCTCAACGATCGGCAATAGGCGCATGTTGAAATTATCGAAAAAAGCAGATTACGGGCTGATGGCACTCCAGCATATTGCCGCCAACCAATACGGCGATGTTGCACGAGCTCGCGTCGTGAATACGAAAGAGATTGCAGAGGAGTACCACATTCCAGTGGAATTGCTGGCCAAAGTTCTACAAACCTTAGCCAAGCGCGGACTCATCGAGAGCCACAATGGACCCAAGGGCGGCTATCTGCTCGGAAGAAACCCTCGGGAGATCACGATTGCTCAGGTGCTCGAAAGCCTGGAAGGTCCCCTCGGCATCATGGATTGTTCACACGAAAAAGAGGGCGATGCCTGCATGCAACGCGAGCACTGTAACATCAGAACGCCGCTGTTGAAAGTCCAGAACAGCATCTATCAACTGCTGAACAATATGACCTTGCAAGATATGATGGGGGGAACCCCACTCATCACCATTCAATCCGTCGCCACGGAACAACAAGGAGTCGAGCGATGAAGTTCCCCATTTATCTGGATAACCATTCGACTACCCCGATGGATCCTCGGGTGCTGGAATCCATGCTGCCCTATTTCACGGAAAAGTTTGGGAACTCCGCCAGCCGAAACCACGCATTCGGATGGGAAGCCGAAGAAGGTGTCGAAAACGCTCGGAAGCAGATTGCCAAGCTCATCCATGCGGACGCGAAAGAGATTGTCTTCACCAGCGGAGCGACAGAATCAGACAATCTCGCCTTGAAGGGCGTCACCGAGATGTACCACGAGAAGGGCGATCACATTATTACTTCGGCCACCGAACATCGTGCGGTGCTGGATACAGCCAAAGCCCTGGAAGCGAAGCGCGGCGTCAAGGTCACCTACCTACCGGTTGATAAATTCGGTATGGTCACTCCGGAGGATGTCCGTAACGCCATCACTGACAAAACGATCCTGATCTCCATCATGTTTGCCAACAACGAAATCGGCACCATCAACCCGATCAAAGAGATCGGCAAGATTGCGAAGGAAAAGGGTATTCTGTTTCATTGCGACGCGACTCAGGGCGTCGGAAAGGTCCCAATCGATGTCCAGGACATGGGTATCGACCTCATGTCTTTCAGCGCCCACAAGATTTACGGCCCCAAGGGCATCGGGGCTCTGTATGTCAGAAAAAAGAATCCCCGGGTTCGCATCGCGGCTCAAATGGACGGGGGCGGCCATGAGCGGGGCATGCGCTCCGGCACTCTCCCCGTCCCATTGATCGTGGGCTTCGGCAAGGCTTGCGAACTGTGCGAACAGGAAATGGCCGCCGACGGAGCGCGGCTCTCGGTCATGCGCGATCGTTTACATGCCAGCATCACGAAAGCGCTCGAAGAGGTATATTTGAACGGCCATCCGACACAGCGCCTCCCCCACAACCTCAACGTCTCATTTGCATATGTCGAAGGCGAATCGCTTTTGATGGGCTGTAAAGAAATCGCCCTGTCTTCGGGGTCAGCCTGCACCTCGGCAACCCTTGAGCCGTCATACGTACTTCGGGCACTGGGCGTGGGGGCAGAACTCGCGCATTCTTCCATTCGATTCGGCCTGGGGCGCTTCACCCTCGACGAAGAGGTTGACTATGCTGCAAAGAGAATTATCGAAGTGGTGACCAAACTCCGTGAAATGTCACCACTGTATGAAATGGCAAAAGAAGGCATCGACTTGAAGTCCGTGTCATGGGCAGCACATTAACCTGAAACATCACTACTGTGAGCGATACATTCGGAGGACACCATGGCCTATAGCGAAAAAGTCGTCGACCACTTCAACAACCCCCGTAACGTGGGAAGTTTCAAAAAAGAAGAAGACGGAGTCGGCACCGGCATCGTCGGAGCCCCGGAATGCGGCGATGTCATGAAACTGCAGATCAAGGTTCAGAACGATACGATCGTCGACGCCAAGTTCAAGACCTTCGGGTGCGGATCGGCCATTGCCAGCTCGAGCCTCGCCACCGAATGGCTAAAGGGAAAAACCGTAGACGAGGCCGGGAAGATCAAGAACACCGACATCGTGCAGGAACTGAATCTGCCGCCGGTTAAGATCCATTGCTCAGTGCTGGCTGAAGATGCGATTAAAGCGGCCCTCGCCGACTATCAAAAGAAAGCCGATTCCAAGTAACAAGAGGCAAGAGGAAGGAGCGCACTATGGACGCCACGACGAGTACAGAGACTCAAGCGCCGGTCATCACACTGAGCGACGCAGCCTTAAAAGAAGTGAAGCGGCTCATCAATGTCCAAGGCATCGAGGAAGGCGGTCTCCGCCTTGGTGTCAAGGGAGGCGGCTGCTCCGGATTGAGCTATACAATCAACTTCGATGAAAAGATCGGTCAATACGATCAGGTGTACGAATTCGATGGTGTGAAGGTCATCGTAGATGCCAAGAGCGCCATCTACCTCCAGGGTACGCAGCTCGATTTTCAGAAAGACCTGATGGGTGGCCAATTCAAATTCGTCAATCCCAATGCCAACAAAACCTGCGGCTGCGGAGAATCTTTTTCGGCCTAATACGAGTATCGCCCATGGATGGACATACCCCTACAACCGGTCCACGACGCGAGCTGCAGATGGCCCGCAGTATGTGCTGGCACTGCCAATCTGAAGTGTCGGGAGAATATTTCTGCGACCGTTGCGTGAAAGTCCAGCCGGTTTCGAAAGACCTGGACTATTTTACTTGTTTTGGGCTTCTCAGACGGCTCGCCATCGATTCACAGACACTGGAAACCAAGTTCTACGAATTGAGCCGGGCATTCCATCCTGACTTTTATCAGAACAAAAGTGACGCGGAGCAGACGATCAGCCTCGGCAACTCGGCCATGCTGAACACCGCCTATCGCACCTTGCGAGACCCGATTCAACGAGCTGAATATTTACTGGACCTCGAGGCCGGCTCGGTGAAAGATATTCGAACGACTCCGCCCGCCGACCTTTTCGAAGAGATCCTCGAGCTGCAGGACACACTCGATGAATTCCGCGCGAGCGATCGTACCTCAGAAAGCGCGTCTACACTCCGCGCGAAACTCAATTTCGATCGGACCACGCTCGAGCAGCGGCAGCAAGATATGGAAACTCAACTCCAACAGCTTTTCAGCCGCTGGGATGCGCTGCAAGATCGCGGCGAGGCCACAGAACAAGCGCGAACGGAACGAGACCGCATTCTCAAAGATATGCGGAATGTCCTCTCCAACCGCACCTATGTAAGCAACATCATCGACGATCTCATCGCAACGATCTCCTAACCACTATGGCACGCATTGTCGGTATTGATCTTGGTACCACCAATTCTCTTGTCGCATACATGGACAAGGGAACGCCGCGCATCATCTCAGCACGCCATGAACGCGGGATGGTTCCCTCCGTCGTCTCCCTGACCGACAATGGCCTCATTGTCGGAGATCCGGCGAAGGAACATCTCACGAGAAATCCTGAACGCACAGTGTATTCCGTCAAACGTTTCATGGGCAAGAGTCTGTCCGACGTCCAAGACGAACTGGCCTATTTCCCCTACGCCCTCAGCGAAAAAGGCGGGGTCATTCGGATCAAGCTGGGGGAGAAGTCCTACTCGCCTCCGCAGATATCCGCCATGATCCTGAAAGAACTCAAGCTCCGGGCCGAAGCCTTCCTTGGAGAAAGCATCACCAAAGCCGTCATTACTGTGCCTGCCTACTTCAACGATAGTCAGCGGCAAGCGACCAAGGATGCGGGCATGATCGCCGGACTTGAAGTGTTGCGCATTATCAACGAACCGACCGCAGCCTCGCTGGCCTACGGGTTACAAAAAAAGACGCAGGGCACCATCGCTGTCTACGACCTGGGCGGCGGAACGTTCGACATCTCGATTCTGAAATTGAAAAGCGGCATCTTTGAGGTGCTCGCTACGCATGGCGACACACATCTTGGCGGCGACGACTTCGACCAGATACTTGCCGATCTAATGCTCGGTGAAATCCGCTCGCAATTCGGGATCGATCTCGGCAACCATCCTGATCATATGCAGGGGCTTCGCCTAGAAGCCGAGCGCGCAAAAATTCGTCTTTCGAAGGAAGCCAGCACAGCCGTAGGCCTCGACCTTCCGGACGGCAAGAGCCGGTTCTCGCGCGAATTCACACGCAGTCAGCTTGAGAACCTTTGCGCCGCGTTGGTTGAACGTACACTCGGGCCCTGCCGCCTTGCCCTGAAAGATTCGGGACTAACCTCAAATGACATCGACGAAGTAGTGCTCGTCGGCGGTTCGACCCGCATGCCGCTGGTCCGCCAACAAGTGGAGTTTTTCTTCGGCAAACAACCGCACTGCGACTTAAATCCGGACGAAGTGGTCGCCCTCGGTGCCGCGGTGCAGGCCGACATTTTGAGCGGCGGCACGACCGATATGTTACTGCTTGACGTGACCCCGCTTTCATTAGGCATTGAGACCATGGGCGGGGTCATGAGCAGCTTGATTCGACGGAACACCACCATCCCCGCAAGCGCCAAGGAAATGTTCACCACCTATGTGGATGGCCAAACCGGAGTGGACATACATATCCTTCAGGGAGAGCGCGAACTGGCAACCGACAACCGCAGCCTGGCCCGTTTTCGACTTAAGGTTCCGCCTTTGCCGGCAGGCGTTCCTCGCATAGAAGTGACCTTCCTGATCGATGCCAACGGCATCTTGAATGTCATGGCCAAAGACATGCGTACCGGAGAGACCCAATCGATCGAGGTCAAACCGTCTTATGGATTGTCGGATCAAGAGGTCGAACGGATGATCGAAGATTCATTTAAGTTCGCCTCGGACGATGTCAGCGCTCGAAAATTGATTGAAGCCCGACTCGATGCAGGGGCCCTGGTCACCACGTCCGAAAAATCATTAGCCGATGGCGGGCATCTCGTCGTCGAGGAGGAGATTGATGCCATTCGCCGCGCCCTCTCGGCATTGACCGCCTCCAAAGACGGGAACGATCCCCGAGCCATCCGCGCGTGCATGGCCGACCTCGAGCAGACAGCTAAAAGCCTCACCGCGGCCATGCTGAACGATTCGCTCAAGCGAGGACTCCAAGGCAAAAAGCTTTCTGATGTGACGTAATTTGGAAACGAGGCAATGCAATGGATTTGAAATGGAGCGACACAGAAGAGTTAGCGATTCGTTTGGTTGAGGCCCACCCGACTACCGACCCCCTGACCGTACGTTTCACCGACATGCACACCTGGATTGTCGCCCTTCCAGAATTTAAGGACGATCCTAAGACATCGAACGAGAAAACCCTCGAATCCATCCAGATGGCCTGGCACGAAGAGTATCAAGACTCGCAGTCTTGATTGATAGGTGATTGCCACTCCCCCTGACAAAACTTAACAGAGTGTTGGGGCGTGAGGGTGTTTCGTCTTGTACTTGCAGGGAGCCCATATGACGCCCCCGCAAGCACGCGGCGGCTAGGGCTCGACTGGTGCAGGTGAGGGGCTTGACAGGGAACCTTCCAGAGCTTGGTCGAGCTTGTAAAAGTCGGTGGCATCAATCTTCGATCCTGCACTCCTGGTCGGTTCCGTCCCCTTCGTAAACAGTTCCACCGTTCCACGCTGCTCGTCTTGGTCGGTTAAGAGGGCGGTGGTGGGATCGATTTTCACGAACATGACACCCTCCGGAATTTCAAAGGGCGCCACTGGTAGCTGCTTCAACGCTTCTTTCATAAATGCCATCCACACCGGAAGCGCCGCATGCGCTCCCGATTCGGTTTCACCCAACGGACGCCGGTCGTCGAAGCCTACCCAGGTTCCTGCCGCTAAATTTGGCGTGGAACCAATAAACCAGGCATCCGTAAAGTCATTAGTGGTCCCTGTCTTCCCTGCCACGGGACGATCGATGACGGCCTTTGCCGCCACACCTGTGCCACGTTGGATGACATCTTCCATCATGTTTGTAATCAAATAGGCCGTCTCACGCGAAACCACTTGTCGAGGCTGCACGGCCGTTTGCTCCAGCGTGCGGCCCCCGCTGTCCTGCACGCTTGCCACCGCATAAGGCTCGACGCGCATGCCCTGATTCGCAAATACCCCATACACCGATACCAACTCCATCAATCCCACGCTCGACGAGCCCAACGCCAGCGAGAGATCGGCAGCCAGTGGGCTCACGATCCCGACGGTCCTCGAAAAATCGATTACATTCCGAATGCCCACCTTATCCAGCAGCCGAACGGTGGCAAGATTGTGCGAGTGGATCAAGGCTTCCCGTAAACTCACGATGCCGTGAAACCGCTTGCCGTAGTTCTCGGGTTTCCAAGTTTTATCTTCTTCCTCTTGCTCATATACAACCGGAGCGTCCAAGACGACCGTAGCGGGGCTCATGCCTTGATTCATCGCTGTCGCATAGATGATTGGCTTGAACGCAGATCCCGGCTGACGACGGGCGAGCACAGCTCGATTATATTCACTGCGCGTGAAGTCATATCCGCCGACCATGGCGCGAACCGCACCGGTCTTCGGATCAAGCGCCAGCAGGGCGCCTTCCGCGATCGGTGTTTGCTCCAATCGCAGATGCACGTTCTCCTTCTCCAGCTTTTTGACTCCGACCTCGATGACGTCGCCGAGCGTCAGCAGCTGCTTCAGATTCTTGACCACAACGACATCCCTGGTAGGGTCCTTGCCTTTCAGGTACTTGGATGCCCAAGCCATATCGTCAAATGCGAGCCGTCCCGTGCTGCCTCCAATTTGAACGAGCACGTGATCCTTCGCAATTTTCGTCACGACGCCTTCCATCGTATCCCCCTCTGAAAGTTTCACCGAGAGATCGGGTGCCGGCACTTCCATGGTGGCAAGATCGACGGTGCGAATCGGGCCTCGCCAGCCCTGACGCTTGTCCACCTCTCGTAATCCATTGAATACCGCTGCTTCAGCCGCCTTCTGCATATCGGCATTCAGCGTCGTAAATACTTCCAATCCACCCTTGTAGACCATCGCTTCGCCGAATTTTGCGACCAGCAATTGCCGGATATACTCCACAAAATACGGCCCCAAGTGTTCGCTGCCCGGACGCCGAAAGTTCAATTTTTCAGCCACCGCCTGCTCGCGGTCCGCTCGACTGATAAATCCTGCCTCCTCCATCCGCCCCAACACGTGCTCTTGCCGTCTCTTCGCCCGATCATAGGCCTTAAAGGGAGAATAGTGACTCGGCGACTTAGGGAGACCGGCGAGAAACGCCACTTCTGCCAACGATAATTTCGGGAGCTCCTTGCCGAAATAAGTTTGTCCCGCCGCCGCCACGCCGTAGGCGCCTTGGCCAAAGTAGATCTGATTCAAATACATCTCCAAAATCTGGTCTTTCGTCAGCACCAACTCCATCTTGTAGGCCAAAATCAGTTCACGAAGCTTGCGGTCAAAGGTCCGTTCCGAGGAAAGAAACAGCGAACGTGCCAGTTGCTGGGTGATGGTGCTCGCCCCTTCGACTCTCCGTCCGCCATGGCGAATATTGGTCCAGGCCGCCCGAATGATCCCCACGATATCCAAGCCCGGATGTTCGAAAAACCTCGCATCCTCCGTTGCAATCACGGCGTGCGTGAGACTTTTGGGAATTTCCTGGATAGGCTTGAGAAAGCGCCGCTCGATGAAGAATTGTCCGATCACTTGCCGGTCATCGGAATAGACTCGTGTGACCAGGCTCGGCTGATAGTTCTGCAGAGGCTCCAATGACGGCAGGTCCTGAGAAAAATACCAGAGGATGCCGGCCGCTCCACCACCCCCTAGCACCAGGATGAGCAGCAGTCCGATCAAGATGATCCGCCCCCACCGCCAGCGACGACGAGGCTTCTCCGGCTTATCGAGTAAGTGATCGAATTCAGATGGCATGGAGTGGGTGATTGCGAGGAAAGAGGTCAACCCGCTACACAGACACCATACAATGTGCCTCCGACAAACTCAAGCAAGCTTCGAAATCATCAACTCGCGAGGCATTTGGAAATAATTTCGCTCCGGCTTGTGGAACGATACTCGAGTCATGTATACTCCAGCGGTTAAGACGCCTTCATAGGAAGGCGTCTTTTTTTTGGAACTCTCACGGCATTGGAGATTATGAACACCTCAGCGCCCTCATCCACAGCCCCTGGTCTGCATGCGCCGCAAGGTCGTCGGACCGACATTCGCAACATTGCCATCATCGCGCACGTCGACCACGGCAAAACCACACTGGTCGACGCCGTGCTGCGCCAGACTCACGTGCATCGTAAGATCGATGATATGGGCGAACGCATCATGGACTCGATGGATCAGGAGCGCGAGCGCGGGATCACGATCCGAGCCAAGAACGCGAGCGTCACTTACAAGGGCGTAAAGATCAACATCGTCGATACGCCGGGGCACGCCGATTTCGGCGGCGAAGTGGAGCGTACGTTGCGAATGGTAGATGGGGTGTTGATTCTCATCGATGCGAAGGAAGGCCCCATGCCGCAGACCACGTTTGTCTTGCGGAAAGCACTGGCCCTGGGGCATAAAGCCATTGTCGTCATCAATAAGATCGACCGTCCCGATGCTGTCATCGATGATGTGGTGAACCGCACATTCGATCTCTTCGTGCATCTTGGGGCTACCGACGAACAGCTCGACTTCCCCATTGTCTACACATCAGCCATCAAAGGCATCGCGACCCTCGACCTCAAGCAACCGGGGACGGAGATCTCCCCGCTGCTGGAAACCATTCTGGATAAGATCCCCGCGCCGGCCATCAATCCCGATGCTCCGTTTCAGCTCCTCGTGCTCGCCCTCGCTCAAGACTCCTATAAAGGTAAGATGGGGATCGGCAAGATTCAATCAGGCTCAATCGCGCGCCGCCAAAACGTGGTGACCCTCACCAAAGACGGCGGCCAGGTCGCGGGCAAAATTTCCGATCTCGCCGTCTTCTCAGGACTTGAGCGCGCGGATGTTGAAACGGCCGAAGCCGGTGAGATTGTGGCTCTCTCCGGGCTGGAAGAAGTGAACATAGGGGATACCATAGCCGACCCGTCGAATCCCGTCGCACTCCCGCGTGTGACCATCGATGAACCGACCGTGCAGATGACTTTTTCCGTGAACAACAGCCCTTTTGCCGGCCGCGAGGGGAAATACCTCACGTCGCGCCACCTGCGTGAACGGTTGTTCAAGGAACTGGAAACCAACGTGTCGTTGCGTGTGCAGGAAACCGACAGCGCCGACCGTTTCCTCGTCGCCGGCCGCGGCGAGTTGCATCTCGGCGTGCTCATCGAGCAAATGCGTCGTGAAGGCTATGAGCTGCAGATTTCGCAACCGGAGGTGATTCTGCACCGGGACGGCGATCAAGTCACAGAACCGTTTGAAGAGCTGACCATCCAGGTTCCCTCTGAATATCAAGGTCCCGTTATCGAGGAGATCGGCAAGCGGCGTGGTGAACTCCGCCACATGAAACTGGTGCATTCGGAAGGCACGGCCAGCGAAATGCACATCGAGTACCACATCCCGACACGCGGCATCATCGGCCTTAAGAACATTTTGTTGGCCAAAACGCGCGGTACCGTGATCATCCATCACGTATTTTCAGACTATGCGCCCGCTGATGAAAAAACGCTTCTCGTGGCACCCCATGGCTCGCTGGTGGCCTTCGAAGCGGGAACGAGCACGGCCTATGCTCTCTTCATGACCCAAGAACGCGGCGAACTGTTCATCGGTGCGTCGGTTGACGTCTACCAAGGGATGGTCGTCGGTCAAAACAGCCGGGACGAGGATCTGGATGTGAACGTGTGCAAACAAAAGCAGCTGAGTAATATGCGGGCTGCCGGCACGGACGAGGCGTTGGTGCTCACACCGCCGCGTGAAATGTCATTGGAATTTGCGATGGAATATATCGGCCAGGATGAACTGGTTGAAGTGACACCAAAACATCTCCGCCTCCGCAAGCGGCTCTTGAATCCAGACGACCGTCGGAAAGCGAAGAAAAGCTCAAAATAACCACGTGGGGCGCTCTACGGCCCCGACGCGCGGCCCGCATGAAGATTCGTAAAAAAAAAGCCGCGAAGGTTTTTCCGGCCAGGCCGCCACTGTACCTAGTCGGTTATCGCGACTCGCCTCCATCCCTCGAAGACTTGAAAAGTTGGTATGACCTTCACTACGGAGGACCGCTCTCCTGGCTTCAACGAGAACCAGGACGTCCCATCAGCGCCAACCATGGTCTCTGGCACACGCACCTACTGACTAGTCTGCCTGAGGCCGACAGGTCACGATGGCAGGGCACCTTGTCGTGGGATCACCCCTCGCTTGGGAGCGTGTCACCGGCGAGCGCTCACCCCAGCACTATTGCAGACACGATTCTTGTCGCTGCACGCCTCGCTCGCGGTTTCACCTTACTCACGCAAGGCACCGCCTTAGACATGCTATCCCAAGAGTATCTCAATCCTTCGGATTGGCATGATCGCCCCTTATCGATCTTTCAGACGCGAGACCATGTCACCGTCCAACACAGCGAATCCGATGATCACTCGACCGACTGGTTCCACACATTGGGCTTGAGTAAATTCGGTTTGGACGAGTTGGAAGTGATCCAGCCTCAAGGCCTGCCGGAGATTGAAACCATTGCCCTCCTCACGTCCGCGGCAGACGGGGTGTTGCGCGCCGGGCACAATCAAAAAATCGGACAGTCACTAGACCTGCCTGCTCTGGCGCGAACGATTCGGTTCGTCAAACATCGCACGGCCGCCCCGGCTGGTCGGATGGTAACCTTTCGAGAAATCGCTACGGCGCAACTTTGACCTCCGTGCCGTCCTCTGGATCACCCCGCTACGAAACTGCTCCTGGCGCTCGCCCCGCCACTCTAGGTCTTCTGGGCCCGTTGACAAGGTTTTTCCGGGCGTGGTACCACGAAAGGGTTTGCGCAGTAGCATGGGGTCTAACCTAGGAGGATCGCAATGAGTGATGTGGCTGCAGAAATTAAGGTCGGCGATACCGCGCCGGATTTTACATTAAAGGATCAGGATCAGAAGGATGTGAAGCTGAGCGAGTACAAGGGGAAGAAGAATGTGGTTTTGGCATTCTACCCGCTCGACTGGAGTCCGGTGTGCCAGGGTGAGAATAAATGCCTGACCGATGATTTCCCAAAATTCCAAAGTGCCAATTCAGAACTGTTCGGGATTAGCTGCGACAGCTTCTTCTCTCACAAGGCCTGGGCGGATTCATTAGAGCTTAAGCACCGCCTTCTTTCCGACTTCAACCGTGAAGTCGTCAAGAAGTATGGACTGTACTTTGAGCCGTTGAATTGTGGCAAGCGCGCGACCGTGATTGTCGACAAGAACGGCAAAGTCGCCTACGTGAAGGTACAGGAAATCAAGGTGGCACGGGAAGACAAGGACATTCTCGCGGCTCTCGCGAAGCTGAGCTAAGCGGCATGATGAGGACCGAGCGGGAGGGCCAGGACGACGCCCTCCTCTCGGTCTTCCCTCATAAGCTGGGGAGAGAGACGATGTCGGGCACAGTCCAAGACGTTCGCGACGAGAATTACAAAGAATTTACCGAGAGTGACGGCGCTGTAGTGGCATACGGCCTCGCCGCCTGCGAACCGTGCCAACTGTACGATCCAATTCTGGAGGAAACCGCTGCGAGGTTTCCGTCCATCAAAATCGGCAAAGCCAAGATGCACGTCCCGGGCCGATGCCGTGAAATCAAGAAGGCGCACACGTTTGAAACCTACCCCACTACACACTTCTTTGCGCGGGGCAAACTGATCCTGACTCGTGAAGGGGTGGTCGACGCGGCTGAACTAGCCGCATTGATCTCAGACCATCTCATAAAATAGCGCGCGCCTCCACTCAGGATCTCTTCGATTCCCTCACAAGCCCGCATGGTTTCCGGTACAGGTCAATGAGACTGCCCTCCAGCACATGCCCCCTTCCACGCGCCATAGGCCAGAAGCCATCGCGAACAGGCCCTATATGAGAAGGAAGCCCCTCAATGCACACTTCCTCCCGTGGACGGGATACAATATGCGGAGGCTGCGACAGGCACTGAACGGATTCGCAAAGGATTAGCCGCCAACCGATGTCTATAAGTAGATGTGTTCCTTGCGCCATCGCGCTACTCGCCTTCCTGCTAGTCACGCCTGCCGCGGTTGCGAAAGCCGCTGCATCACATCCTTCGCAGGCACCCACGCCAAACCAATCCCCGGGCGGCCCCGCCGAGCCGCACACCGCCCCGGTCGGTCCGCACGACAATTCGCCGATGGTGCTGATTCATCCCGGCGAGTTTGCGATGGGCAGCGACCGTGGCCAGGATGATGAGCAACCGGTTCATCGCGTCTCAGTGAAGGCTTTTTATCTCGATGCCTACGAAGTCACCGTCTCACGCTATGCCGAGTTTCTAACCTCACAAAAGCCGGACCCGCCGTTCAAGTGGAACGAAGCCACGGGAGGAGCCCACGAGAACAAACCGGTGATCGGCGTCAACTGGTACGATGCGCGCGACTACTGCCGCTGGATGGGAAAGCGACTGCCGACTGAAGCAGAATGGGAAATGGCTGCGCGCGGGACTGAGGGACGGATCTACCCCTGGGGTGATGTTCACCCCACCAAACGCCATGCCAATGCAGGCCAAACTATATGGCGGGGGTATGACACGCTCACCAATGTCGGGCGTTATCAACCAGGGAAGACGCCGGACGGCCTGTACGACATGGCGGGGAATCTTTGGGAATGGGTGGCCGATTGGTATGATCCCACCTACTATCACTTCAGCCCGAGCGAAAATCCACGAGGCCCCTCAGCTGGGCCGCTCAGAGCCCTCCGTGGCGGTGCCTGGAACAATGACTCCAAAGCTATTCGATCCACCAATCGCGCAGCCTATGCTCCCGATGCCCGCCGAAACGACGTCGGCTTTCGTTGCGCGAGAGAGGCGAAGTCTGGTGGTCGCTAGAAGAGACGGGATGTGAACGTCGGAGATTCGAGAGGACGCATAGCCTGCTTCAATTCCGTCTGGTGGTCAGTGGGTCGAAGGCGGATTTTAAACACCACCCGCCGGCTCTTATCCCTATCAAGCGCGCGTGACTCGTCCCAGATCAGGTCCTGCCGACCTCGCCCGCTGGCAGAAGTCTTTTCCTGGAAACAACGATAGGCCCAAGGCGCGGAATCCTGGATCACCTCAAGCCCCTTGACCATCACATTCAACGAGCGCTCCTGGCTCAGTTTCAAATTGTAGACGTCAGAGCCGCGATCGTCGGTATGACCCTCGATCACAAGTGAATCAATTCGATCTCGCAAAGCGCCGCAAAGCAATGTTGCATAGCTCGGCATTGCTTCAACCAGGAATCGATCCGCGACCGACGACAGCGAGCCCTTGCCGAATTCAAAATTGAGCAAGGCATCCGGAACCACAATCCGGACCACATTGGGATCGATAGTGTCGGCATCGAGCGAGAGATCAAACCGACTAAAATGATCGCGCAGTAATCCCTTGATGTCGTCCGTGGTGCTCCGAGCGACCTTCCGCTCCGGCACCGGCAGAATCACTGACGCCTTCGCCGGTGATTCCGTTTCGGATACTTTTGTGACGTACGCGCTGAACAACAAAATGAAAATGACGGCCAGCGACGTCATTAAATCGGTAACGCCGATGGTGAGCACCGACGAGTGCTCTTGGGACTCTGTCGTAGAATTGGTGTTCATCTTATGCAGCGCCCTTCATGGATGCACCTTGCCGCCAATTCGCAAACCACCGCAATCCCAGCATACTGTCGTCAGGCATGATGTCCTGCCCGACCTCTGGAATAGGCACTTCGCCGAAGGGGGGCGCATCAAAATTGTTTCCCATGGGTTTCACCGTAGGATCCCGCTTGAGTTCCTCAACCGAACGGGCCAGCGCCTGGATAGACTGGTTCAATTCCTGAATCGGGGCCGCCATGGTCTGCTGCATCACACGTGACAAATCTTCCGCCAGCCGGTCCGGCGCTCCGGCGCGTCCTCCGGACTCCCGGCGGCCTAACAGTTCAACTGCCTCCCTGAGCGCAGCCACAGTGGGGATCAGGCGATCGCTGAGGGTGCCGACGAGACGATCGCCGAGATCTCCTGACGCTGCTGCTGCCGGTACCTGCGATGCGCTGGTTCCCGGCGTAAAATTCTCAAGCATCTGCTCCATGGTTTTACGAGGGAATAATTCATCCACCATGGTGATGAACTGTTGTTGTGTCGTGGCCAAACGGTGCAACGCGGACTTTTCAATCAACACAAACAAGTTGGCACAGACCAATCCGACGATCGAGGTCAAAAACTTGCCCGCCAATCCATTGATCAAGCCTTGGATGCCGACGATATGAGAGCCATCCGCATGGAGCTTGCTCAGACCGATAAGGATCGCCAGAAAGGTTAAGAGCAGACCAATGCCAGTAATCAACGAGGGAAACTGATGGTAGAAAGACAGGTTCAATCGTCCGTTCAAGAGGTCGCGAGGGAAAAACTCAGAGGCCGTGCGTGTCGCAAAGACCCTTGGCTCAATGAACCAGGCGGTTCGCTCTACCACGAAAGTCTTTCGAAAGTGCAACCAAGCCTGTTCGAGCCGGATCTCTTTACGCATGGCCTTATCGAGCGTCTGAAGATCATCCAAATCGACTCGGTCCGATTGCGAGCCGGAGTGATTCGCTACTTTCTTGGTGTCGGCCAAGCCGGGAATGGTCAACCACTCGGATTGAAGGCTTTTTCGACCATTAGTGAGCCGGGTGAGCGTCGGCCACACGCGAGTATAACAACCCTGAACGATTGAAATGGCCGTCGTGAGCCGGGCCACATGCCACAGAAAAAAGGCTAACAGCCCACAGGAGCCGACCCAGCTCAACAACGGACTGTGGAGCCCTCCAAAGAGAGCCACATCTTGGCTCAGGAATTCCCAGATGGACATCATGGCGTCAGCACCTCCGGCTCAAAACCAGCAACACCGCCGACTTTAGGCCTGTGCCATTTCAACTTTCAGGCCACGGTGCTCGGTTGATGGAGGATTTATTAAATCAAGGAGTTCTATACGACTGGGTGCCCATCGGGGAGACGCCTCGGCAAGAACTGCCGAGGCGATGAATGTTTCTGCCGCCTACTTCTTTGCCTCATCCCGCTTCATCCCCCGATGGCCCGAGCCCTAATTGCGCTCGCAATAAATCGTGACGAGTGATAGATCGCACGACCTTGCCGTCCTGTACCACGGGTAGAATCTGAAACCCCATTTCGAACATGCGCGCGACGCAACTCAAGGCGGTATCTTCTTTCACCCCGACAAAGGCGGAATTCATAATGTCTTGGGCCCTTGCCTGATTGAGATCCACTCCCTTATCGATTGCGCGAATGATATCTCCCTCATTGATGAACCCTAAAAACTCAAAGTCTTCGCCCACCACAGGCGCGCCACCGAAATGGCTGGTGACCATTTCAATCGCCACATCCATCGCACTGTCTTCCGCCTTGAATTGCCGAATGGCCGTCCCCACAATATCTCCCACCACATGATAGCCCTCGGCCGGATTGCCCGCCACACCAGTAATGACCTTCATGATCGCCTCCATTCTTATCCAAATGAGTAAGGCCCCCTTTCGGAAAGGTATAGTCCTTGATGAATGGCCCCGACACTGGGGAGACCCCTGTAAGTTGCACGTGACTTCTGAGACTTGTGGATTCGGTCGTCGGTCCTGTTTAATGAAGAGGCTCGGACACACCTCCACTCATTCCTGAAAAAGGTACAGCCACATGACCATCCCCTGGGCGACGACATTGCACCTCGTGAAGAAACTCCTACCAGTGGTGATCGAGAGGGCCCCGGAACTGCTTAAAACATTCGAGCGATTTCGGGCCGATTCCCCATCGCCAGAATCGGTGTCGCCCGATCCGGCCCTTGCGGCGCTTCAAGAACAAATCAAAACTCAGCAGCGGACTATCGCCACCCAAGCAGACACCATCACACAACTCCGAACGGCTGCGATCGCTGCAAAGCGCTCGCTTACCGTCTCGCGGATCATTCTCGCGCTCGTAGCACTCCTCTCCATCACAATGATCCTAGCCCTGCTCTCTCGATCTTAAGATCGTAACAGACCAAGAAGGCACTGCTTTGACCCCGCGATCGCGGCTGGCTTTCTCGACAATGAAGCCTACGGTGAGCTGAAGGTTGGACCATACTAGGCAGTGCAGCCCGTGCAGGAAGAGTCTACCCACAGGGTAGTTCAAAGGAACGTGGCGGAGATGCGCGGGAGGGGGCTCAGCCGGCGTATTCGTAAGAGAGGTCGCGAGTTTGAACCAACTTGATGAGCTGTAGCGTCCCGGCTGGGATGGCCGATACGATCCGCTCCCATACAGCCTTCGCCAGGCATTCACCAGAGACAGCCGAGGTGGCCAGCGCGATACGCAAATCTTGGCCGTCGAATGAGGACAGCACACGATCTGTCACCAGTCGATCGAGCGCGACGATATCCGTGACCATGCCGGTTTCCAGTTCGATCCGTCCATGAACCGTTACAAATAAGTCCCATGTATGGCCGCGATGACCGTCATGCACGGCGGTAAACGAGTAGCGCCTGGTGACGGACGCCGCCTCAAGGCCGGCTTCTGCCGTTAGCTCTGCGCAAAGATCCTCATCTTCGTACAGACAGATGCGATGTAAGATTCCGACGTCCTGCTGGGTTTGCAGCTTGTCCCAGAGCACACGCGCAATGTTCTCGGAAGTTGGAATCTGTCGCTCGAAATAGGGTAAGTCGAGATTGAGGTGCTTGTGGTCGAATTCTTCCAATACCTGCAGCAGTACTCGCTTGAGGTCAAAGAGGTTCACCACCATACCGGTTCGTTGATCGACCTCACCCGCCACGGTCACTTCCAGCATGTAGTTATGGCCATGGCCTGGGTCGTTGTTGCAGGCGCCGAATGTGGCTCGGTTCCGCGCGGCATCCCACTCCGGTTTGTGATACCGGTGGGACGCGGAAAACTCAATGCGTTTGGTCAGTAAGACGACAGCCATAACAAATACCTACCACTCTTCCTAGTTCAAATGTTCAACCGTGACGAGATGTTCAGTTGAGGATGCATCGACAGGGCGCATGGTACATTCGAGATGTCGCGCTAGCCGTTCAAGTCAGAAAGCCATTCCTGCCGCATCGGCAAGGGCACCTCCGCTTCAGCATTGTACCCGGCATGGTGGACGATGAGGGCCACACGCGCAGACTGATCACCCATGGCCTGCACCATCGCGGATGTCGGACGGAATCGCACAAAATGCACGGCGCTGATCTTCGTCTCGTGGCTATGCCCTCCTTCGAATTCGCCATAGACGACCTCGCTCCCTGCACGGAGACCGACCTTGTGTCCGTGATCTAAGCCCATGAACAAATCGAGCCAGTGCTTCATTGTATCGGGATCCGTGAGCTCGATCAGAAGCGTGGCGCTCACTTCGCCGGAGGCCGGAAGGAGCGCATTGTATACCTCCAACTCCTCTTGGATTTTTTGCGGATCGACGATCCGCTCAACGCGAATGATTTCTTGGATCTGAAAACGGAGGGTCTCTCGATTTTCAAATACCAAGGTGATCTTATCACCGATCGTGATACGCCGACGTTGCTTCAGCGCGATGATGGCCTGTCGATACGACTCGCGTTGCCGCTCATACTCATCCTGGGGAATTAAGTCATCCTGCGTCAGAACTTTCATTGGCCGACTCCACATCCCGCGGCATTCGCCCGGTATTCCATACGAGCCCTCATGAGGCCTGCGGATCGCGAGGCAACCCGTAGGCGTCGCGTACGATCTGGATTGGATGCTGCGACGCCTTCCCTCCGACATGCGTCATGGCGCCAGCTTGATCGAGCTGCAGCCCAGCCAAGGGGCAATCGGACGCCACCAGGTCGGCGGGAGACTGTTCGACCACGCGCACCGCTTTCTGCGCAATCTTCATAGAGAGAGGGAAAAACTCTGTCTTGGCCGACCAGGATCCGTCATGCCCGGAGCACTTTTCTATCACCTCAACCTGAGCCCCGGCGCATTCCATCAATTCCTTCGATTTAAAACCGATGTTTTGGTCTCGCAAGTGACAAGGTACTTGGTAAGCCACCCGTCCAGGCCTCTGAGTAAACTCCATGGACAGACCCCCATCGCGCTTGAGTTTCATCAGATACTCGCAGACATCGTAGGTATGCTCCGCCACCCGCTTCGCCTCATCTCCGGGCACTAGATTCAGATATTCACGCTTCACCATCAGACTGCAACTGGGAGCGGGGATCACAACATCATATCCCTGATCGACCCAGGATTTCAGTGAAGTGATATTCCGCTGTGCCGCCGACACCATGGCCGCGGTGTCTCCGATATCGAAGGAGGGCATCCCACAGCAGGATTGGTCCGGTACCACCACCTGCACTCCGTTTTTTTCGAGCACCTGTACGGTCGCTTTGCCGACGTCTGTCACTTGATAATTGACCAGGCAGCTTGCAAACAGGGCGACCTTTTTCCCAGCCAAAAATGGCTTGGTTGAAGCGCGCCGCATCCACCAACGTGCGAATGTTTCCCGTTGATAGTGCAGCACCTGCCGATCCCGATGGACACCGACAGTGATTTCAAGAAGACTGCGGAACCATGTCTGTCGCAGCGCCCAATTGACGAACGGCGCGACTGCACTGTTCACTTGTCCCAACAGATCGGTCTTGGTCAACAGCCGATCTCGCCATGTCGTCCCACGCTCCCCCGCCAGTCGTTTTTTCCACACCGCCATCAGGAGAGGAAAGTCGATGCCGTATTGATGAGGCGGGGTATAGGGGCAATGGTTGAAGCAGAGTTTACAGTAGTAGCATTCGTCGACTATGCGATGGTGATCCGCGGGCATGAGTTTGGTGACATCGCTCTCATACTCATCAATCCGATCCAGCAACGTATTGAAGGAGGGACAGAGGTTGAAGCAGCGGCGGCAGCCGTCGCACACATCGTAGATGCGTAACGTTTCTTGTTCGAGGGTTGCCGGATTGATCGGTTCAAGCAGGCGCAATTCTGCCACAGAAGAACATTCCTTATGCAGAGAGCGGAGGGAACTCGTAAAAGGTGGGCCGGACGTACTTCCCGCCCACCTACTCGCGACTAAACGCCTGGGGATTACAGTTGCTTCAGACTATCGAGTCCCTTCGTAAACCGATTCGCATGGGATCGCTCGGCCTTTGCCAAGGTCTCAAACCATTCGGCGAGTTCAGAAAACCCTTCGTCCCTGGCTGTTTTGGCCATTCCAGGATACATCTGCGTGTATTCGTAGGTTTCGCCCTCAATGGCAGACTTCAAATTGGCTTCCGTATTTCCTATTGGCACACCGGTCGCAGGATCGCCGACTTCCTTCAGGAAATCCATGTGTCCAAAGGCATGGCCGGTTTCCGCCTCGGACGTGTCCCGGAACAATCCTCCGACATCCGGATACCCTTCGATATCGGCTCGACGCGCAAAGTAGAGATATCGCCGATTCGCCTGCGACTCACCTGCAAATGCGTGCTTGAGATTTTCGTGACTCTTCGTGCCTTTTAAATTGTTCCCCATGCTGTCCTCCCTACGCACATTGACGATTTAATGTTGTTGCCCACTACGTGATGGAACGTCGAGCTGGACCCGCTGACACCCTGCACAATATCCGTGGAATTCAACCCGATGGCCGAGAATACGGAATCCTCTTGCTTGGCCATTGCTCACGCCCAATTGATTCAATGCTTCATCCATGACATCTACGATCTGACGGCAACCTAGACAAATCAGATGATGATGGACTGTCACATTCCCGTCGAACCGCGCCACGTCATGACCCAGATTCACTTCCTGCGCCAAACCAGCCTGCCGCAGAATGCCCAGGGTGTAATAGACCGTATTGCGTGACATGGTCGGATGCTGAGACTTCACCGTCTGATATAGATCATCGGCAGTGGGATGGCTGGCTGTTTGAACTAATGCCGTATAGATGGCCGCTCGCTGCCGAGTCAAACGAACAGCGTGCCGGCGGAAACGCGCGTGAATCTCCTCAAAGGTCAGTCTCATGCGTACCCTAAGTAGGAATGATTCCTACATAGCACGGAGCGCCATGCCACAGCAAGGCAGGGACGCCTATAGAGGTGCTGAAGTCGGCCCATCATACGACAGGCTGGCGCCTGATGTGGGGAGATGCGATCGAAAAGGGACACTCGGTTTTGAGGTGACCATGCAACGTTTTCGGTGGCATTCAATACGCACTGCAGACCAACCTTAACAAGGCTTGGGATGAACTCGACCGACTAAGGCCTGTTGTAATGAGGCAGTTCCGGCTGCATGTCTGCAAGACACTTGTAGGCTTGATCTTTGGCGGAGAGCAGCGGCGTCTTCACGGGCCAGGCGATGGCAAGGGCCGGATCATTCCAGAGGATGCCCCGCTCATCCGCCGGCGAATACACCTCGGTGCATTTATAGAGAAAACCCGCCTCATCACTGAGCACGCAAAAGCCATGGGCAAACCCAGGCGGAATATACAACTGCCGCATGTTGGTATCGGACAACTCAGCCCCGTACCATTGTCCAAAGGTTGGTGACCCCTGCCGGATATCCACCGCGACATCATAGACGGAACCTTTGACGACCGTGACCAATTTCCCTTGGGGTTTCGCTAGCTGGTAGTGAAGCCCTCGTAGCGTCCCACGGATGGACCAGGAAAAATTGTCTTGCACAAACGCTTTACTGACACCAGCCGCGTCATACCGCGATTCGCGAAAGATCTCCACAAATTTCCCGCGCGCATCCCCGAACACATCAGGTTCAATCTGAAAGAGATCTTTCAACGGCGTCGGTGTTATCTGCATGGCACCTCCTGCATATCAAGTCGACGGCGAGCCTACTTTACCTTGTTCCATTCAAGCGTAGAGGCACGCTGCATGTCGCGCCGGCCATAACTCTCATCTAATAAGCTGCCCGACACTCATCCCATCATCGACTCATCGCAGTCGTAAGACACAGACACGAACGCGCAACACCTTTAATGCAACGGCTAGTTTCGATCCGAGGGGTGAGAGGTCGGAGGCGGGTCAGGGTAAAACTTTTGTAGACGATCGATCAAAGGTTCAGCAGCGGGGCTGCTGGGTTGCGTGGGATCGCTGGGAGCATGGTCCCAAGTCAGGGCAAAGATTCCTGCCTCTGCGAAAAGTTGGCGAATCGTGGCGACTAGGGCCTCGAGAGTCAACTCCGTGCCGGATCGAAGGTCTAACACTCGTTCACCCGGGTTGCTCGGCGGCGGGTCAGTGCTGACCAATGCCCAACAGCTGTCGAACACTCTCCGTCGCAATTCTTCCGGGACATTCAATGTGGCCAAGTCGGATGTGCAGAGCGCCGACACCAGCAGGACAAATTGTAAATCCGGCATCCCAGGATGCTGGATATTCAGGGATTGCATAATGGTAATATTAATCGCGGGCGGCTGGGTGAGTCAATTTCCCCTGTCGCCTCTGATGGCATTCAAAAATTCAGGGCCGATGACTGAGAGGATCCACGCCACATGGTTACGATTACGCTAATGGGCCAGCTCCAAACGACTGATGGCGAGCGAGATCTGGCTTGCGAGGTCCCTGCCCCTCTCAGCGTACGACAGGTGATTCAACGACAGGGCCGAGGCCTTCGCCACATGTTGCAACTCTTGCGGGAAAAGAAGGTGCTCGTCACCATCAACAAACGCATTGCTAGCGAGGATTCTCTCGTGCAAGACGGAGACGCCGTGCGCTTTGTGGGACATGATGGCGCAGGTGGAAGCGGACTGGCACCTTCCTTTTAAGCAATCGACCGCATGAATCCCGCTCGCTTCGGGGAGCTTAGCTTAGCATAATGAAAGAGAAGGGCCGGTGCTCAACAGGCGAGCACCGGCCCTTCACATGGCAGGGCAATGGGGCCGACTATTTCTTTCCGAGGATCGAATCCTTGGCCATTTTCGCGACGCGGAACTTCACCACTCGCTTCGCTGGAATCTTGATCGGCTCACCTGTCTGCGGGTTGCGGCCCATGCGCGCCTTCCGATTGGCAAGCACCAATTTCCCGATACCCGGCACGACGAAGGCGTTCTTCGCTTCTCGATAGGCGAGGGCAGCGAAATCGTCCAAAAATTGGACGGCTGTCTTTTTCGTAATCCCTGCCTTTCCAGCAAGATGGTCAGCAATCTGCGATTTCGTCATCGACTTGGCCATGCGTTCCTCCCTTTGAACAACGAATGAGGTGAACTGAATTGTGCGGTCTGTGAGCTATGAACTCGTGCGTGCAGAGGTGGAGCCGGGAATCTGCGCCTGTCCTGCATAATCAGCCCGAAAACAGGGCGAGAGTGTATCCAAAGCCCTAGAGGCTGTCAAGAGCTCCCGAACGGAAACACCGCGTAGAAAGAGGCTATCAGTGCGCCCATACTCTTGCGTGTCACGTAGGCCACGGGGTAGAGTAGGCTCAGGAGCAAGAATTCATCGCATCTTTGAGGAGCAATAGGCGGCGTCATGGGTAAACAACTTCCAATTCTTCCCTCCGCTACACAGCCTGCCGAAGGCGCTGCGGCTGAAGCGGTAATCTACTCCAGAGTCTTCTGCAAAAACGAAAATGCCCCACCGCTGCGGCTCCTGGTGGATTTTCTGAAATCGCGAGGACAGCTGCCTATTCTCCCTCCAGACATGGATGACGCCCTATTGGATGAATGGGCGTGGGTTCAAATCATTTTAGGATACGCTCGAGAGCGGAAGCCGATTCATGTGTTTTGCGTCCGCGACCGTGGAAGCTATCAAGACCTGTTTGAAGAAGAACAGAAACTATTCCTCGAAAACCTGTCGTCCTATGACGATATTGAGGCCAGCTTGGCCCAGGAACATGTGACCCGTGCACGATTCATCCTCACGACGCGTATGATTGAGACAGACGTCACAGAGGAAGGCTACGACTTCAACGGGTGGATCCTGGAATTCTTTCAAGAACACTGTAACGGCATTGTGCAGATTGATCGCCAAGGGTTCTTCTCCCCAAAGGGAGAACTCATCGTGGATCTCTCGGTGCCCGAGGAATAGGCCCATGGGGACCCAGGCGTCCTCCTCATCCTTGCCCTTACCTCTGTTTCAACAAGCTACGAACTGGTTTGAACGTGCCCAGGCCTCACTCCTAGGAGCAATTCCTTGCTGCCAAGGATGCAGTGCCTGCTGTATCGGCATGTTCCCCATCACCCTCCTGGATGCCCTTGAGTTGCAACGCGGCCTCGACACGTTACCAGCTCTGCAGCGGAATGCCATTGTCACACGCGCTCGCGCCCAAGTCTCGGCGCTTGAAGCGGCTTATCCGAACCTTCTATCACAACCCGCCTTGGATGGTTGGGCTGACGACACCATTGACGATATAGTCGAACATTTCGCCGACGTGCCCTGTCCCGCTCTCGCGCCCGACGGAACGTGCGGCCTCTATGCATTCAGACCCATCACCTGCCGAACGATGGGAATCCCAATCGAATCGGATGGTATGGTGCAAGGGGCCTGCACCGTTCAGACGGCTGTGCCGATCGTTCATCTCTCACCAATCTTTCGAACCGAGATGGACCGGCTGGCGGAGCACGAAGCCATCGGCTTGTCCGTCTTGGGCCGAGATCAGCCGAACTCGGGTGATGAACTTCTCTTGCCATACGGGTTCTTACCAAAGTCAAAGTAACTCCCTAGACAGTTATAGAAACGCTATGCTAATGTGACGGGTCTGCGGGTCTGATTCGCGGGAGCGCCTGTAGCTCAGTTGGATAGAGCATCAGCCTCCGGAGCTGAGGGCCACAGGTTCAAATCCTGTCAGGCGCACCATTCGCTCCGTCAGGCACCTCCTGTTTCGACACATAGTGCACCGGTGGGGCCGTTAGCTCAGTTGGTAGAGCAGCTGACTCTTAATCAGCGGGCCGTAGGTTCAACCCCTACACGGCCCACCATTTTCTCCCTCAATCTTCTCAATAACTTCTGATTTCTGCCTTCCTAATTCGGCTGCGATTTCTGCCGTTGGTGCCAACTTTTGGTGCCAACTTTTTTCGAAGTCAGGATCGAGCACATCCACATATCGCCGATTCCCGCTCGGAATCCACTTGGCATTGTGCTTTAGCGTGGTTGTCGGCTTCGCATGGTGAGCTGTTGACAGAGTAGACGAGAGGCATTCCCCAGAAATCAGCAACGACGCACAAGTATGCCGGAGGCGTAGGGTTTGAAATGCGGGAGCTCACACACCTCCCATACTGTGACAGAACGCGCTAATGCCGCCGGCGGAGGGTCGCTAACCGGGTGTTGACCGGCGCCAGTTTCTGACCGGCAGTGAACTTTGCTTTTTCAAGAGTCTGAATCGTTGGCTTCCTCATCATCCGCACCAGGCAACCGCTGTTAATAGGCAACGGTTAGCGAATAGTTCAATTCTTCGTCCCACATTCGTCCGTAGCTCGCGGACGGCCGCTCGATCCACCTGTCAATGCTCAGAGTGTGGAAATGGCTGCATCTCCTCCCTCTGACCTGAAGACACCCTTTGACGTCTTCATTCCTCCCCACCACATGATTCATAGCACCAACCCTTCTGGCCGCAATGGCCTTGTTTAACTGAACTTCGCTATACCGTTCGGCTATCTACACAGATGGGTAGTGGCAACCTTCTGCGCTCCAGTCACGGATTTTAATTTAGCGGCACAAACTTGGCACCAAGGGGCTATCCGTTGCAGCGAGATAAATGACGAAGATAACCACTGCCACAATGACAAGCGAGAGCCACAGCATCGACGCGCCTCCAGAAAGGAACAGAGTTGAGAACCTGCCTTAAGAGACGTGTGAAGATGACCCGCCACCATTGATGATGCAAAGTGATGAAAGAAATAGCTGTCAGAGCGCAGGAATCATGCCCTTGTGTGGGGCACAGGATGGACGGCAACTACGTTGGCTTATCGGCTGGATCTACCTCATGGATCAATGGGTGTTCCCGCGACGCGGGGCCGCGCTTCGGGGAGTGGCCAGAGATGTGTCTGGGAAGACGTCAACGGACATTTCGGGTGGGATTAAGGTCCTGCCTAGATGATACGCTGACGAAACCACAGGGATAGATGTAATGCATAGCCGCGAGCACCTATCAGTGGTGCAGGCTGGTGCCAAGAACCATTGTCAACCGTGATCTAAGACAAGACCTGGCTAATCCATGTCTTGATTATTGGCTTCTGATTCACCATGATAGGTCAGCCTGGGTAGACTTCTTGTAAACGTGGCCGAACCTGCGAATAGGTGGGAATAAGGATCTTCTGCGCATCGTCGATGACAAGTTCCCCCCGATTCCCATTGCACGCCTCAACCTGCTTAAAGAGTTCTTCCATTCCATCATTTGAGGGCCGATTCGTATGAACTGGACTCAAGACATGCCCACCCAAGAAAGCTGGAACTGGTTCCGAATAGACAATGAACAAAAGCGCACCGTCATTGTCTACGTGATCAGCACAGATCGCATGATGGCCATGGCCACCAGCGTGAGATCGATCCAGCCGCTCAAAAGGAAGCCTGGTTTGGACCCCTCGAGCCGCCGCCATTCGAGGAACGCAAGTCGTAGCCGTGAGATGATCCTCCTACCATTCGGACGCATAAGTCATATCGACATCATAGGAGCGAGAGCATGTACAGTATCGTGATCTATTGGGCGGAGGTAGCTATGCCGGACCCCGGCGGCTGTTTGATTTGGCGACTGCTCCGTTCTAATGACATAGCGAGTGATGGTCGCGGCCTGGACCATGCCAGGTGAAGACGTGAACGAGGCCAATGGGGAGCCGCTTTACATCAGACATAAGGCGGACACCATCAAACTTCAGTTTTACAAAGCAGGGAACGGTGGCTCTCCCTTCGGCAGTATTATCGCGAGCCTTTTCTTGCTGACTTTTTGTGTCCTGCCGATATCGGGCTGCTCATACGGACGGTCTGGATTGTCGGAACTTCGCAAGGAATCACAAACGCTTTCACAACAATCTGGAAATCGTGCGCTGTCGGCAGAAGGACGCTTACGAATCGCCCACGAACTTTTTGAACATAGACGGGCCTACGAAACCATTATCCACCATCCGTCTGCTTCGGTAAACGATCAGCATGAGGCTCGGACCCTCCAAAGGTCCGATGCCGATACAGCTGGGGCGGCCATGCAGGCGATCGCGGAAGAGCATTTGATCAATGGGGAAACGGACAAGGCACGTGCCATCTATTATTCCATCCTGACTCAGTTCGCGGACGAGGAGTATGCCTCAACCCGAAACGGTGCGGAACGTCAGTTACAAGAACTCGATGACAAAGAGAAGCGTAAAAAAGCCCTCCGGTGACGTCCGGCCAGTTTCATAAAGACCTTGCCATCTTACAAATGTATGCCGAAACAAGGGGTGCGCACTTCATTCCGGTCTCCCACCTCGAAGAGCCTATCGCGTCTATAGAAGCCATTTCTCGCCTGGCAACGGGGGCCTCCCATTTTCAGCTGTACCCACCTAGCGCGGCATGAACAGTGAGGTGTTTAGCAGCTGCGCAAGCTATATAAGGCTGAGTATGTACTCGGCTTCAAAACGGAGGACCAGGGCAGTGACCCCAACGCCTCCATCGGACTAGTACACTGCCTGAGAGGTACCTTGCTCGCGCCAAGGCTGGTTCGAGATGAGAATATGACTCCGTGCGCATCCCCACTCCAGGCAAATAGAAGACCTCTTGCTGCCAGCGAGTATGAGCCGCGTAGCGTTGCCCTGATCTTGACCCCGTTCCACCAGCGACGCCATACGCCGCCTTCCTTTATGATTATCACGTTTAATTTGTTCTGACGGCATGCCTGCACTCGCACATCGTCGGTGCTGAGCTGCAATCGTCGTCCAAACAATTTTCCTGCCCCAAAAAAATATATACAGCATCTGGAAAGTAAACATTCCCGAGACCCAAAAGCGTGCCTATACTGACCTCGAAGACTGACACGTGCACCCTGTTCCAGTCTTTAAATGAGAGACCTGAACATTTGTTTTCTTTCTCGCTTAAAGAAACTTGTACTGATCATGCCCATCAGTCTGACGAACAGCATGGACGGACTTGTTGGATAGAGATGGCTATCTTCTTTTCACTCGCCTCCATCCAACGTTTTCTTTTAAAACGACACGCTTATTAGGCGAGGATTAATTTATGAGTTGTTCCCGCTGCGGAGGGTGTCTCGCGATTGAGGCTTCAACCGATTTCTACAATAAAAAAGGACAATGGAGGTGTATTAACTGCGGGGCTCACAACCCCTTTCTTTCATCGGCTTCCGGTGAATTTGCACAAGAATCGCGGCGAACGATGTCCCCCGCAGTGGCTCAAAAAATGCCGCTCACGCATCCTTCTTAGCTGAGGGCTGAGGGAGGTGTTTGCAATGATCGACAACGGCAGGCTGTGCTTTCCCGTGCAGCGGAATCACCAATCCTAACCGACTCATTACCGCGATGTTTAAAAACATCCGTGTCCAGAAATGCTTAGTCCGCACGATGAGAACCGATCTGCCTGTCATTGTCAGCCTGGTCGTATCCGTCCTCATGCTGCTTCTCGCGCTTCTCAAAGCCAGCCTGCGCTGAGATCGCCTGGCAATTCAGAAGCTGAGTCGTCACAATTTATCTAAATGGATGCATGCCTTATCTGATTAGATACACCGGGCTTATATTCAAGGCCACCATCGGCCCGACTCGAGTAGCTATAACCTCATTTCCCCACAGGCAAACAGCCTGCGCGACCCTCAGTTTGTCGAATGCATTTTGGTACGCGAGTTGCTGTTGTATATGGGCATGCTGTCAGTAACTGAACCAGTACCGTTCCATCAGATATAAGGAGGGGACATCATGTTTTTGACAATCGCGATAGTGGGAACCTATGTAGCAGGGATTTATCTTATTCGTCTGGTGTGGTGGCAGGAGTAATGTCCCATTGGCTGACATTGCCTAGCAACATAGAGAGGCGTCGTGATTGCTCGCGTGGATTGTGGTCCGGGAGCTTGCGCACTCCGTCGTCCCGCTGACCCTCTATTATCAGGATCGATGGCATGACCCAAAGAATGAGACCTAAACGAAGGATGCCCAGAAACGAACGAATTCCTTTCCCCATTGATGCTGACGACAGATAGGCAGACTGGGCATACCCTCATGACTTCGTTTCCCTCACATCATCAATTGACAGTCATAGCCGGCGGCCCGCCAGCCCAGGCCTGTCTTGCCTGTGCGGGAACTGTCCGTCGGTCTGAACGGCGATGGTGGCGAGATTTCTTTTGGCATTTCTTGGGCCGTTACCCCTGGCGATGCCGCAACTGCGGCCATCGGTTCCATACCGCCGCGCGTCAATAATAGAACCACACGAAACTTTAAGCCCGAATGATCTCGCACCACGCGAAGCTGTGCCCCCTCCAAGGCGGGATTTTGTAGGCAGGATCGCTGTACTACACTCCCTCTATGCAACCGAACCTTCCAGAAACAATCAAGCTCCCGACTCCCCCTGCTATCACTGAAGCCACTTTCACATTTCAACGTATGCGGGACCGACTAGGTGTTGTCTGCCCAGTCATGTTTGCCAGTCCTCAGTTTATCGGTGAAGGGGTTCTCCACAACTTGTCACGGACAGGGTGCAGAGTTGAGTGCGACCGATCCATACGACAAGGCAGTTACATAACCATCCGCCTGCTGCTGCCTAGCTCTATTCACTCACTCAGGATTGAGGTCGCCGCGGTGCGTTGGGCTCAGGAGAAATACTGGGGCATAGAATTCCTGCGCCTGCCCCTCCACGAACAAGCTCGCCTTCAGCAATTCCTGTCGTATCACCAGTGCGGATAAGCGTCACGAAGCCAGCCTGTGGGAGCTGATGCGCTGAACAGATAGATGTCGATGGGGATGACCCTGAATGATGTCAGTCTGACGTGCGGACGTTGAAGACATGCCGACCTCGCCATTGGACAATCGTCGTGCGAACGACAAGCCGCCAATTATCGCCACCTACGGAATAAGCTGGTAATTCAGTCCTTGAGGTGACTGTATTGGGTACAGCTTGAATGTCTGCTTTGAAACAATGCGCCTATCAGCTACAGCCAGGAATGCCGTTTATCTGACTCCTGCTGTAACTGTCGCCTCATACATCATCGCCCACCGAATGACCGCACATACATGAGCACTTGCCACGCCTCTTCTTCTGTCAAGACCAAAGGAATGAATGGAGCCATATCTGTTCCCGGACTCCCATTTTTCAAAATCCAAAATAGTTCTCCATCCGTCCGCGCCTGTTGCCACATCTTGTCAGTAAAATTCCGTGGTAACGGACCCTTGAAGGTAGAATAGTCCAGATCCATCCCCAATCCCTTCCCTTCCGATCCGTGACAGGCACGACAGAATGCCTTTCCTTCAAAAAGTGCCTTTCCCCTGTTAAGCATCTCCGGGGTAGTTGGCAATGGATTTATCACCGCACGCGCCGATTCGATCTGGTCACTAGGAACGCGCGGGCGCAAGACTTCTGAATCCGCCCCCTGAGCCACCGTCACTACCCCCATCAACGCGCCCACGACAAGCCCCAATCGCCCACAGCCCATCAGGTCCCTCCGCGTCCACGTTTAGCGGCGGGAGAGACGCGCGTGCGTCCCTCCCACCCAAGCCAACTACAACAATGGCGTCACTCCGTCCGATGTTTGTGGCCAACCGACTGCGGATGCCCCACCTCGCCATTCGGCGCTTTTGCTCCATTCGGCCAGAGATGAAAGATGATACCGTCTGTCTTGGCCGCAATGGCAGCGACCTCCTTGGCCTGCGTTTCCGGCATATCCAAAATCTGGACACGCCCCGTGGCAATCTCGACCTCATGATCATGGTAGTACTTATTCCAGGTCTCCAACGGAACGTGCGCCCGCGAGACGGACTTCGCCACAAAATACTCGATGTCCGTCAAAAGCGCGTTGGCATCGGTTGATTCAAATAACAAACACTGCAGCACTTCCGGGGAGATCGGTTTGCAGTAGTGATGGTACGGACCGTGCACCGATCCGTCCTCAAATTTATGCGGCGCCATGACGTGAATCGTATACCCTTGCGCCGGTGTCGGCATGGCTTTCGCGGCAGCGACCGTCGCCGCTGGCGGAGAGGACTTCATTTCGCGAGAGGTTTCAGCACAGCCTGCTACCGCCAATGCCGCCGCACAGAGTCCGATGACTGCAATCGCACTTCGCATAGTGGCCTCCTTAAAATTAGGATCTGGTGTTCACCATTGTCGCCTGACAACCTTATTCCGTTCGCAGCTTATGGCCCACGGATTGCGGATGTCCGACCGAGCCATCGGGAGCTTTGGCACCCTTCGGCCACAGATGGAAAATGATGCCATCTGTCTTGGCCGCAGTGGCTGCGACTTCTTTGGCCTGGGCGTCAGGCATATCCAGCACTTGAACGCGACCCGTGGCAATTTCCACCTCGTGATCATGATAGAACTTGTTCCACACATTGAGTGGCACGGCGGATCGAGATAGGGATTTCGCCACAAAATATTCAACATCTGTCAGTACGGCGTTGGGCTCAGTCGATTCAAACAACAAGCATTGCAAGACTTCCGGATTAATGGCTTTGCAATAGTGGTGGAAGGGGCCTGCCACAGACCCGTCCTCCATTTTGTGAGGCGCCATGACGTGGATGTCAAACCCATCGGCCGGTCCGGGCTTCATTTCGCCTGCATATGCAACGCCGCCCAAAACGACGGCGAGCGTGCTTGCACTAAGCACACAAAGATTCCTGAACATGTTGAGCCTCCTATGGTTAAAGCAGGAATTGGACACACCCATATTTCGCAAGGTCAAACCTACACTGTCAGCTCTCAGCCAGTGAGAGCCGCTGATGATTGAAAAGGATTCGTGATTATTTCGATAATTTCGGCATGCTAAACGGTAGCAGTTGGCCCGTCAAAGCCCTCAACTGCCATGACATCAGTTTTCTCCTGAGCCGTCAAGTTTAAGGGCTTGACGAGGTGACTCAGAATGGAAGAATTCCCCCCTCCTGTTCGAAGAGAGCTCAACCACTTCCCTCAGCGTTTTAAAAACACCTCGTGCATGCATGGAGCCCTTTCCGCGAGGCTCCGAGGAGTCGCGATTGAAACGGGGCTCCTTCCTTGCTCTGCCCAGCTGACTGCGAAGGACCAAGTTCTTCCTTCATCGGCCCAGCTGAGGGACACCGAGACTGTGGAACGATTGTCGGTGAGGTTGCCCCGTCGTGACAAGAGATGCAGCGGGCCTACCCTCTAGAACGTGCCAGCCCTCGAACTGCCGACTCGCAAACAGCCTTTTGATCGCATAGACCAAATTTGCCAAACGCCCATGAGCCAGCGTGACGGCAAAACAACAAGCACCATAGATATAACCTGTTTGAAACATGTCGTAACTAGGCAGTCGGAAGCGGGCACCTGATGGCGACATTCTAGGCAGGATGGAGCTTTTGGTCGAGGCTTCGTTTTATGGCAGGAAGGCCCATGGGCAACAAAACACGTCAGGTTGAGATGGACGAGCTACTGAGAGCGGTAATAACTCAAGGTTTATGCAGGGTGGAACGCATGAGACTGTTCGCGTGCGGGGGGAGAAATCCCTGATAGCCTTGATGCCGTTCAGCTAGTTCAAGCACCGAAAAAGGCTGACCATCGATCATTTCAGGCGCTGTAAAAATCTGCCGCAATATCCCTCCAGGTGCGCCGACAATCTCTCCTGCAAACACTATTCCTTTCGCCTTCAACGTGAGAATGGCTTTTTCAATATCTTCCACTCGCACCGCCACGTGGTGAAGCACCTGATCGCCGAACTTCCCTACCCATCGCGGGATGATGCTGGTCTTGCCACGGTCGTCCGGGTAGGCCTGATCCACAAATAGAGCCGGATACCCAACGAGCCGGTAGACCTTGGCAAACCAATCTTCGTACTGTAGCGTCTCGTCATATCCATAACCCAAAGCCACAAACTCTCTCACCCGCTGATCAATATCCATTGTGCGAATAGTAAGATGGTCCATCACGGGCACAAATCCCACCCCCGCTTCATCCAGCGCGCGGCGAAGCACCCGCGCCGCGTTGTTGTGCTCTAGAAAGTCGGTGGTCATTCGAGTAATCACGGTCTCAAGATCCGTGCTTTGCCCCATCGTGGTCTCCTTCAGCCTGCTCAAATGTCACCCCTTGCGCCAATGGCAACTCCGTTCCCCAATTGATCGTCGTGGTTTGGCGACGCATGTACACCTTCCAGGCATCGGACCCCGCTTCGCGCCCCCCACCCGTGGTCTTCTCTCCACCGAACGCGCCGCCGATTTCTGCGCCGGAGGTGCCGATATTGATATTGGCAATGCCGCAGTCGCTCCCCGTCGCAGACAGGAACTGCTCACTATGCTGAAGGTGCATGGTAAACAGCGAAGACGACAGACCCTGCGGCACGGCGTTTTGCATCCGGATCGCTTCCTCCAGCGTTCGATAGGTGATCACATAGAGGATCGGTGCAAACGTTTCCCGCTGAACGACATCCCAGTGATTCTCTGCCCGCACGATCGTCGGCTCAACGAAATGCCCCGGGCGAGGAAGAACATGGCCTCCGCATAGGACTTCTCCACCCTGCTGTTTGAGCTCTTCGAGAGCCGCTCGATATCCTTCAACGGCTGCTCCGTCAATGAGCGGTCCCATCAACACACCAGGCTCAAGAGGATCACCAATTGAAACCTGCGAATAAGCATCTAGAAGCCGCGGTATCAGCTTCGCATACTGTGACTCATGCACGATGAGCCGCCGAGTGCTGGTACAACGCTGCCCTGCCGTGCCGACTGCGCCGAAGACAATCGCTCTGGTCGCCAATTCGAGGTCGGCGGTTTCGTCCACGATTACCGCATTGTTCCCGCTCAACTCAAGAAGGCTTCTCCCCAGACGATGCCCGACCACTTCGGCCACATGCCTCCCTACCGATACCGATCCCGTAAACGAGATCAGCGGGAGCCGTTCGTCCCGCACCATGCGCTCAGCCACCTCGATGTTATCCGTCGTAAACGACGCGAACACACCCGGAAACCCAGCGACATCAAGCACGCGATTGCAGAGCTGTTGGACCGCCAGCGCACAGAGTGGCGCTTTCGGGGAGGGCTTCCATAGCACCGTGTTGCCGGCCACGGCTGCAATAAAGGCATTCCAAGCCCAGACCGCCACGGGAAAGTTGAACGCGGTGATGACGCCGACAACGCCCAATGGATGCCATTGCTCGTACATCCGATGCCGCGGGCGTTCCGAATGCATGGTCTGCCCATACAACATGCGGGACAACCCCACGGCAAAGTCCGCCATGTCGATCATTTCTTGCACTTCCCCGTCGCCTTCAGCCTTAATCTTGCCGACTTCCAGCGAAACCAGCGTGCCTAACGCGTCCTTGTTGTCCCGTAGCGCCTGTCCGATCAGACGAATGATCTCGCCTCGCTTGGGAGCCGGCACCATGCGCCATGAGGCCTGTACCTCCTGAGCGCGGGCCACCAATTCATCGTAGTCCGAGTCCGAGCAGCCGTAGATGCGCGCCAACAGCTCCTCTGTAGCGGGATTACGTGACTCCATCACCCCCGCGTGCGCAGTCCCAATCCAGCCGGGGAAGGAAAGACAGCCACCGGACTGTTCCTGTGCAAGCCCTAACTTCTTGAAAACGTCCTGTTGCGTCATGGCGCCCTATGATCGAAAACAGTCCCCGAAGCGATTATTCACGATGTCCTGCAATTGAAATTGTTCCTGTGTCACGAAACCGCGATAGGCGTCGGGATTGGCCGTCACGAGATCAACCACGCAGCAGAGCGACGAGGCCGTCGTGACTTGAATGGCGGACCAAAGACGTCCAAGCATCGTCCGCGGATACACTTTCTTTACGTAAGTTTCTTCGAACAATTCTCCCTGCCTGGTTCCCGTCACCGCCGCGTAGATCAACACGACATCCTGGCAGGTCTGCGGAATCGCCCGTTCCAGAATACGTTTGAGTGTGTCTCGATCTTCATTGAGCTTGAGATCTTTCATGAGAAACTGAATTTTTTCGCAATGTCCGGGGTACCGCAGGGTCTTATAGTTCATGGTGCGCACCCGGCCACGATACGTTTCTGCCAAGGTGCCTAACCCGCCGGACGTGTTGAACGCTTCGTAAAGAAGACCGTCCAGTTCAATGGTTTCGTATCCCTCCAATGGTTGCAGTTGAGCCTCTTGTCCACTTTCGATTCCGGCACAGACATTTCCGTACTCGTTGATCAACCCGTCGGTGGACCAGGTGAGGGAATACTTCAACGCATTGCTTGGATGCACCGGTAAGGCACCCACTCGCATTTTCACGCTATCGACGGTTTCAAAATGGCCGATCAGTTCGTTCGTCGCGATACTGATGAACCCGGGAGCTAACCCACACTGTGGAATAAACGCCCGATCCGATGCCTCGCTGATAGCCCTGACACGATCGGTCACGCCGACGTCTTCGGTCAGGTCGAAGTAATGCATGCGATAGGCTCGCGCAATTTCCGCCACTGTTTGATTGCAGAAGTACGGCAGGCTGGAGATGACGGCCTCGAACCGATGGGCTGTGACATATTGTGCGACTACGTCGGGCCGACGCACATCCAACGCACAGGGAGTCACCGTGGAAAGCGACAGCGCGTCGACCAGCCGTTTGGGAGCGTCCAGGGTCAGATCAGCCAGATGAACCTGATACTGCCCCTTCGCCGAAAGCAGTCCTGCGATGAGAGACCCGATTTTTCCAGCTCCAAGCACCAGCACCTGAGGCATCCGTCACCTCAAATCCATTATACTCCTTCACAGGAAAAGAGCCGCGTTTTCTAAGAACCGGTGAAAAACTGATGTGATAGGACGATCGCCTAGGACGAGGCCTGACGAGAACGGGAAGGGGTAATCAGCGCGGATGATGGTGGAGTGGACACAGAAGAGGCGTGATTGTCCATTGCCTCGAACAAGAGGCAACATTTCAGGCGACCACACACGCCGAGAAGCTTGGGGTCATCGACAGGAAGCCCGAGGATCCGAGCCTGCTTGACCGTCACAGGCTTGACTTCCGTAAGAAAGCTCGCGCAACACAACACCAAACCACAGGTATCGATGCCTCCCAATCGGCTCGCTTCGTCGCGCGCACCGATCTGGCGCATTTCGATCCGTCCACCGAATCGACGCGCCAGCAATCGGACTAACTCTCGAAAGTCGATTCGATCCTCCGCGGTGTACACAAAGGTCATTTGGCGACGGTGCAGCGAATAGAAAACCTCCACCAGCTTCATCTTCAACCTAAGCGCCGCCGCCTGTTCACGACAGGCCTTCATTCCTTCAGATGCAAGCCGTTCATAACGATCAATGGTAGCAACGTCTTCCTTGGTGGCCTTCCGCGAGATCGGTTGAATCACCCGCATGGGCGGGATGAAGGGCGTCAGCTGGGGGACCGCATAGACCACCCCGTAACTTAGCTCCCCGGCGACCTCGAGCAGCACCCGATCCCCCGCGGCGAGTATGGCATCCCCGGCGTCGAACTTCTTGACCTCTCCGAGATCACGGATTTTGACTCCCACGATTCGGACGGCTGAGGGATAGGGCTTGGCAAGCTCTTGAGCGAGTAGGCTATTGATCATGAGGGCATCCTACACCATCCGATCTTTCAATTGGAATCCTCAACGCCCTACCAACCGACCCCGATTCATCATTCATTCTGAATTCGTCAGGAGACATCCATGGGATCAGACGCCGCCGATGAGAGGCTCTAAGTATACGATTAAAAATGACTTTTTAGCTGGGAAGCGGAAATAGAAAATATGTTAGGCTACTCGGGAGCAGGAAGTGACGGAGGATCAGTTCATCGATCAGACAGTGAGGGAACGGTGCGAATACCACATAAAGTCGTCCTGCCATTCGGCTATCACATTATGATTCGTCTGGTCACTGATTCTGAAATGGACCGGCAAGATGTGAATGCCGATGGAATTTGGGACAACGAATCCAAAACGATCTATATCCGCAAGCGACTCCCGGTCACACGACGGAGATATATCCTCGCCCATGAACTCGGACACGCGTGGCTCGACTGGCAACATCGCTATCTGGATGACGGAAAAGCTCGTACTTAAGGGCCGTGGCCCATTAACGGGCCACGGCCTTCTTAGCTCCCTCCCGCTTGGCTTGTGCTTCAACGAGCCGGATAATTTCCACCCACTCCTTGTCTCCCACCGGTTGGACCGAAAGCCGCGAACCCTTCCGAAGCAGCTCCATGCCCTTGAGCCTAGATTCTCCTCGTAGCATATCCAGGGACAACGGCACCTTGAATTTTCTGACAAACCGAATGTCCACCATGTCCCAGCGCGGGTGATCAAGAGCGCTGCTGGGATCATAGTGCGCACCTCCCGTATCGAACTGGGTGGGATCAGGATGAGCGCCTTTGACCACCTCTGCGATTCCCACGACAGCCGGCGGGGTCGCATTGCTGTGGTAATACAACACCTGATCGCCCACCTGCATGGCCCGCATAAAGTTGCGAGCCTGGTAGTTCCGCACCCCGTCCCAAGACGTGGTCTGCTTCGGTGCCCCGGCAAGGTCATCGATCGAGAACGCTTCGGGCTCTGACTTCATCAACCAATATTGGCAATCTGCCATCCATACCTCCAGTACACTTGGTGTCTCACGTGCCTCAGTGTATGCTGAGCATTTGATCGTAACTGTTAACGCGGAGCATGCATGGACCTGACTCTCCTGTGGTTCGGTATGTACAAGGCCGCAAAGTATGCGCTGCACCCATTGTCCTGGATTACCATCACCGGCCTGTTGACGTTGTTGAACGCATGCCTTCCCATGACTCCTAAACGAATCACCTGGGTGAGACGGTTCGCGTTCTGGACGGTGTTGCTCCTGGTGCTGACCGCCACACCGATCTTATCCTACATGTATATCGCGTGGTTGGAAGGATGGTATCCGCCATTCAACGCGACGGCCGCCACGAAAGTCGACGCTGTCGTCGTGCTGGCAGGAGGTGTGGTTGGGAAAGGATCACTCAGACCGACCGAGGATGTCTCGGATTCGTCACGCCAACGCACTGCCTGTGGCGCAGACCTGTGGCTCCAGGGTCTCGCCCCCAAGCTGCTGCTTACCGGCGGGGACGCCACTGTACTTCGTACCGGTCCGCTGGTATCTCATGAAATGAAACGGTGGGCTCTGCGCCTCGGTGTCTTGGAATCGGCCATCCTCGTGGAGGATGGGTCCAGGACCACTTACGAAAATGCCGTCCAGAGCAAGGCAGTTCTTGGAGGAGGGCATATTCTGCTGGTAACCACCGCCTACCATCTGCCTCGCGCCGTGGGCCTGTTCGAGAAACAAGGCTTTGTCGTGACGCCGGTCGCCTGCGGCTATGAATCACAACATACCCCGGCACAAGCTTGGGCACAGAGTACGCCATTCGATTTCCTTCCAAGCGCCAAAGCCTTGCTCCTCTCCACGCAGGCCGTCGACGAAGTCGCCGGGATGCTGGTCTATTGGATGGCCGGAAAATTATGAGACCCGAGAAATCGAGCCGATTGCAGCACCCACTGCACCACAATGCGGAAGCAGCCGCTGCCGTCTCCTGCATGGGCCAGGTAGAGCAGCTGCACAAGCCCCCTGGTGATGACAGTCTTCAGCGCCAGCCGACGAGCGGATTGCCGGCCAGAATCAGCAGCGCCGGGTGCGATCCAAATCAGACCACTCGCATGGTTCAGTCTCCACCAGGCTCATTTTCCAAATAGTCGATCACAGAAGCATACGTCAGCTCGCGGATGCGGGCCTTGGAGGAACCGGGTGCATCGAGGTTGCGTTCGAGCCACACGCGTTCGGTGATCTGGACGCGACCTTCATTGCACCGCCGCCACATCTCGTGCAACAACTCGATCGGCAGGCCGACTTGCACGCCTTCCGATTCGATACGGTCGTCCAAGATCGCCAGTAAATCGGCGATGGCATGATCCGGCTGGTACGGCGGCGCGGAAAACCCAAAGGCCTGCTGAGCCTGCGACTCTTGACGAGCCTGCTCGACAAGGTCCTGCATGTATTCCTTGAGCAAGCCGATGATGTGACCAGATAAGCGCATCAGCGACAGAGTATCCGCAACATTCCTCCCGGAGCAAGGCATGTTTCGAAGACGCGTCGGTTGACCCCAGAATCAGTGATTCTCTATGATAGCGGCTCCAAGAGGGCGGGACAGACTCCATCACATAGCGGCCCAATTCAGGAATCAGCGAGTGAGACCCGTGAGCAATCAGACCGTCGTTGAACATGTTGAGATCTCCCTTCAAACCCCGAGTGGGGAGATCACCACTGCTGTCGGAGTGCCGACGAGCTTCGTGCCGATCACGGCCATTCTTCCGCTCATGCGCGGCCTCGGCGAGGAAGCGCAGGCGCTGGAGCAACGCCGGCTGCTTGAGGCAGGCAAGACGGTTTCCTGTCAAAAGGGCTGCGCCGCCTGCTGCCGGATGCTTGTGCCGATCTCAGCGCCGGAAGCCCTCGCCTTGGCCCGCACGATGGACCGTTTGGATCAAAGTGAGCGGAATCGCCTCCTGGCACAACTCGACTTGGCTCACCAACGCCTGGCCAAGGCCGGGTTGTTGAAACAATTGACCTCATTGGCCGAGTCAGAACATCCGGACACCGACGAGGCTATCGAACCATTGAATCGGGCCTACTATGCGCTCCGCATGCCCTGCCCCTTTCTAGCTGATGAGGTCTGTAGCATCTATGAGGATAGGCCAGCGGCCTGCCGCGAATTGGCCGTCACCTCCCCGGCCAGCGAGTGTCAGGATATGACCAATGCGACGATTCAACCGGTTCCCGTCGCCGTTCGGATCAGCACGACCTTGAGCCTGCTTTGGGCAGACCTGACCGGGACTGTGCCCAAGCTCATCCCACTGCCGTTGGCCGTCGACTGGGCCACCAGACACAAGGCAGAGCAGACAGGAAAATGGGCCGGCACGGAACTACTTGAGAAGGCCCTGGATAAAATCGGGCGATATCTCAGTCAGGAAAAGGCTCGCCGCAACAACCCCTAAGGGGCGCACATTCCGTACCTCCAAAGGAGATTTCATGCAGAATCCCGTGATTGTCTGCCTCGATCTCGAGGGCGTGCTCGTTCCTGAAATTTGGGTCAATTTTGCCATCAAGACTGGCATCGAAGAGCTCAAAATCACGACGAGAGAGATGCCCGATTACGATGCCCTGATGACACGGCGCTTGAAGATCCTTGACCAGCACGGCTTCACCCTGGCCGACATCCAAGCCGTGATCGATGCCATGGGTCCCTTGGAAGGCGCGGCGGAGTTTGTCGCCTGGCTGCGGGAACGGACGCAGGTGATTATTCTGTCGGATACCTTCTATGAATTCGCCCTGCCGTTGATGCGGCAGTTGGGCTATCCCACGATTTTCTGCAATCAACTGGAGATCGGGCCAAACGGTCGTATCGTCAGCTACAAACTTCGGCAGCCGAACCAAAAGAAGCATGCGGTCGCCGCGCTGAAGAACCTCAACTTCCGCGTCATGGCCGCCGGTGATGCCTACAACGACACTGCCATGTTGGGTGAGGCCCACGCCGGATTCTTCTTCTGCCCGCCCGATCATCTGCCGAAGGAGTTTCCGCAGTTCCCGGTGACGAAAACCTACGCGGAGTTACAAGCGCGCTTCGCACAGGCAGGGAATTTCAAATAGCGTTCGGATTCGAATAGACCCTTCCCCCCTCTGTAGGGGAAGGCAGAGAGGAAGAGAATTGCAACGAACGTTTTTCAAAGGGCTACGGGCCGAAAGAAAGATGATGGCCTAGTCCAGCGCCTCGTTCACCACACTCAGCACCCGCCGGCCATACCGTTCCACCTTCACCTCGCCGATCCCTGGAATGTCCAACAGGGCCGCGAGCGTGCCGGGCTTGTGGCCGGCAATGGTGCGCAGGGTCTTGTCGTGAAAAATCACAAAGGGCGCCACCCCTTCTTCCTCAGCCAGTTCCAGCCGTAAGCGACGAAGACGTTCGAACAATTGGGGGTCTGCCGAGGACATTTGTGGGGGAGCCATAGACCTTATAGGCTCACCCGGCTCTGACGAGAGCGCTCCATTTCTTGGGTGCGCCCTGGGCTTTTTGAGTGATACAACGCTGCTCCCCTGCAGCACTTCCTGTCCCAGCCGCGTCACATCGATCGTGGGATACTCCGATCCTTCGACCTGAAGGTATCCCGAGTCGATCAGATCTTTTACCAAACGGGTCATGGACGGCTTCGACCACGCTTGATGGGTACCATAACTCGGACAGCCTTCCGCTCCATATGCCAGCAACGCCTTCGAACGACTCCCGCGAAGCAGCTCGACGATTCTGCTCACGCCGAACCGGCCTCCGCACCATGCGACCGCCGTTAGGACAGTCCTCGCAGAGTCGGCCTCATCATCGATCCCAATCCCTCTACCCTCAGAGGGAATGGCACAGCTGTCACAAAGCCCGCAGGGCCCCATGGCCCGTTCGGCGTCATCACTAAAATAGTCCAAAATGGCCAGTTGGCGACAAGTCGAGACGGAGACGTACTCCAGCAGATCTTGCAGCAGGGTCTTCATGCGAGCGACGCGGTCAGCATTGCCTGCTTCTTTCGAGGCTTGCTGGATGAAATACTCCTGCGTCGCCCGATCACGCTCATGGAACAACAATACACAGGCAGCGGGTTGCCCATCACGTCCAGCCCGCCCCACTTCCTGGTAATAGGCCTCCAAGCTTCCCGGAATATCAAAATGGACCACCAGCCGGACGTCCGACTTATCGATCCCCATCCCGAACGCATTCGTCGCCGCGAGAATCCGCGCAGTCCCCTGGCGGAACTCGTCATGAACCACTCGACGTTCTTCATCCGATAAGCCGGCGTGATAGTACCCGACGCCTGGTTGCGACTGTCCAAGCCATGCTGCTGCCTCCTCCACCGCACGGCGCGTGGCGCAATAGACCAGGATGGTACCAGTGCCAGAATCACGTACGAGTCGCTCCAGGGTGGCCAGTTTCTCTTGTCGCGAACGGCAGGTCCTGACAGAGAGGGAAAGATTGGGACGACGAAAGCCTGTGACCAATCGCAAGGGATCACGGAGCGATAACCGATCGCAGACATCCGCTTGCACACGCGCCGTAGCCGTGGCCGTCAGGGCGAGGCAGGGGGGATTGCCAAGCTCTCCGCGCAAACGACCAATGTTCAAATAGTCAGGCCTGAAGTCGTGGCCCCACTGGGAAATACAGTGAGCTTCGTCCACTACCATGAGGGACACCCACAGCGATCGCAAGAGCCGGAGAAACCGCTCGTGCTGCATCCGCTCCGGCGCGAGATACAGTAGCTGAAGCCGCCGCAACTTGAGATCCAGCACCACGCGGTCTCGTTCAGACTCGGAAAGGCCTGAGTGAAACGCCGCCGCCGCGATCTTCCTCGCCTGCATGCTGTCGACTTGATCCTGCATCAACGCGATGAGCGGAGAGATCACGAGGGTCAAACCGGGCAACTGGGTCGCCGGCAATTGGTAACAAAGTGACTTTCCCTGACCAGTCGGCATGACCGCCAGCGCATCGCGACGAGACAACACGGCTTCAATGACCTCACGTTGACCTGGACGGAAGGCTGAGAACCCAAATTGCCGGCTGAGTTGTGTGATCAGATCGTCCACGGTGAGGAGAAAGACTACGAATGCTGATGGAAATTTGGAATGGCCGAGTATAAGGCGCGCGACTGGCTCCAAGCAAGCCGGCTAACTAACCAAAGTCGCCATTCCAGCAATCACTGCCGATACTGTTCCGTGGAGCACAGGTCATCAGACTAAGAAACCCCGCCGGGGATCAACCCGGCGGGGTTTCGTACTTCGAGACAGGCAGGGGATCTCCCTCACGCCTCGCGAGTTCCTCACATAGCTGCTATGGCGCGGTATAGCTGCCGAACTTCGGCACCGTGTCGCAGCCTGGTCCCTGATCCTGATTCGCCACACACAAAGGACGGAGGGCGCCCTGTGCGGACAGCCGTGCTTCTTTGTGCAAGCGCGCCTTGCCATAGTCTACAGCCATTTTCACCTGACGAAGGGCGCCACCACTGACGCCGCCAGACTGGGCCTTGCTCAGCCCATCTTGCAGTTTTGCCGTGGCGCTATCGATGACGGACCGGTCCGATCCCCATCGCTTCGTGACATCGACGGTCGTTCGCTTTCCGAGGCCCGGCGCATCGGTCAGTTCGACGATGGCATCGTTCACGGCTTGAATGGCATCCGCAACCTGAGCCTGCGCAACAATCGGCTGACTGCCGATCACCCACGCTGCGACGCCCAGCGTTACGAACATAAGTTTCTTCATTGCGTGTCTCCTTTTCTTTTCAACGCCAGGAGGACGGACCATTATTGCAGCATTCGCTGCCCGAGGCGTCCCTTACCCTGTCGCATCAAATCCAACGCTGCACGCATGCTTAGAAGTTCATCCACAGGGACATATAGCCCCAATGCTGATTTTGCGTCTGGTTCAAGGTGCTGGTCAAATAGCCGCCGCTGAACATGGTACCGTAGGCAGCTTGGAGCGCCACCTTGCCGTCTGCGAACATTCTGGTATAAGCCACGTCGATTTCATCGCCGATATGCGTCTTCGTGTTGTTGGCATTGGAGAACACGTAACAGCCCTGCGAGCCTCGATACCAGCAATCCTTAGAATTGGCCAGGTTCAAATTCGTGTACCACAATTCGATATGGTCACGAGCACTAGGACGGGCCTGTAGATTGACCGATGGAGACAACATGTTCTTCCAGGCTTGCACGTCCATGTAACCCATGTGGATGTGGTTGGTCGGGAAGAAGTTTTCAAACGTATTGGCTGTACCGCAGGAACCAGCAGCTGCGCCGGCACCGCAGACGTTGTTCCGGCTATCACCAGAGGCGTAATCGAGGTTGAACGCCAACCGGGTTTTCCAGGCCGTATCATAGAACGTGTAACCGATCCAGTTTCTGGTTGCCCAGGCATTGATGTGCAAACATTTTTGCTCACCGGAACAAGCACCGACCTGACCCATTTGGCCGAATTGATAGGCCACTTCATTTGAGAAGTCGAACCCGCCTTTACGCAATTCGACCCGATTCCCGAGCATATGACGAGTTTGGTTCGAGTGCTTGGCCGTACCAAGACCTTGCCCCGCGTTATCCGCTGAGCCATAGCGATTCGAATACAACACATAGAACGGCTCGATGACCATTCCAGGGACCATCTTGAGCTGGTTGTAGAAGATGAACATATCGGCGTCACGTTGTGCATCCTGTCCGCCAGTACCGGCGATGTTGGGGGCGCCACTCCCGACTGGGGCTGCCTGACCAATATCGCTTTCTGAATTTCGGAACCAGCCGAGGTAGCTGTCAAATGATTTGGTCTGATAGGCAAACATCGCACCGTCATGTGAATAGCCGGTGTTGGCCCAATCGAAGTGGCCGAACAGTGAGTGGTTGCCGAACACGACGTACTGACGGCCGACCTTCAGGCTCAAGCCCTGCACGTCGGCCAGGTTCCTGATCAACATGTAAGCGGCGCGGACACCCAGGCGACCATTGTTGCCGCCACCGCCCGCGACACCACCATTGTGGTTCAGCGGATCGCCACCATTTCCCGCATTAGTGGCGCTTCCGTTGCCACCCCAAGTCGCGCTATCGATGATTTCCATGTAGAAATTCACGTCGGGCGAGAGATCATATCCGATACCCAAACGCACCCACTGTTGCACAAAGAAATCGTTGCCTTTGTTCCCGTGTTGGCGCCCGTGTTAGGTGCCGCTCCTCGGGAGATGCGAGCGGCCACCGAAGGTGTTACATGTTCCTCCTGCAAGCTGGGCCCCACCGAAGCAGGCGTTGTTCCGCATTTCCGGCCGCACGCGCAGATCGGCGCGCATCCAAAGATTCTTAAGGTCGAAATTCCGGCCGATGACCGGATCAAAACTTTCATATGCTTCTTTTTGCGGCATGTTGCGGGGAATGGCGGGAAGATTCGTGATGCGTTCGCCCGGGGGCAGTTCGAATCCGGCAAAGGCCGGGACTGCGAGACACTGCAGAGCGGTCACTGCCGCAGCGCCAAAGATGGTAGCCAACCGGCCCCACCTGGTCCGTCCATGGATGCGTTTCATAGCGTTCCTCCTGTGAATTGGATGGCAACCCATTGTGTACCCATTCACTCCGGGTGCCGTCTGTACATCCAACCGCTATTGCACTGTGAGTTCAAACTCTTGTGTGTGGGTCTTGGTCGGCCAGACCCGATGGTGCCCACCATCCGGCCTCACTGCTTGTTTCGATCCCGAAACAGGCTTCCCACACAGTAAGGTCTTGTCTAATGACTCTAGTCACCTCCCTTCACAGCTGTAGAGCGATTGAAAAAATGGTATTAGGCCTGCTTGGGCAAACCCGATTCCTCTGCCCCGTGCTCTACGCCCGATGTTGCCTGATTGATTTCCTCTTCCGCTTCTTTCATCGACGATTCGAAGTCCTGCTCCACCATCTTCATCTCCTGTTGAATCATGTTGAGCTCTGGCTCAACCGTCTTCTTCAGGTCGTCTGCCGTTTCCTTGAACCCTTTAACCGCCTTACCGACCTGACGGCCAATCTCGGGCAGTTGCTTTGGCCCGAACAATAAGAAGGCAATCACCAGAATGATGAGAATTTCTCCAGCGCCAAGACCGAACATGGTGTTCCTTGCTGAGGCGGAATTCGTAAAGCCAACCAGCGACCCCATGGTCAGGCAGCCGGCATTCAGCCCCTATCCTCAGCTCGCAAGTTACCCCTGCGTTGTCCGTGGCGGTGGAGCCGCATCGGCCTGCTGCGCAGGCGGCGGTGTGGCTGACTGCCCAGGTTGCTGGATCTGTGCCGACGGCGGTGGCGCATGAGGTTCCGCTTCCGTGGCCGTGACATCGATCGCATCCGCTTCATGGACAGATTTCTTGAACCCCTTGATTGCTTTGCCTAATCCTTCTCCGAGCTGCGGAATTTTCCCCGCGCCGAAGATGATCAGCACGATGACGAGAATCAGCAGCAGCTCCATCCAGCCGAACGAACCAAACATGGTACTGTATGCTCCTTGTTACAGCTGTGCGATTATTCGCACGACGTACGTGCATGTACGTGCGACCGACGAATCAGTTTCGTGAAGAGAAGCGCCTGAGATGACCGTGACTGCGAGACCGCGTCCTGTTGGTTGTCGTGATACAAGGACAATGGACTGGTTTCCTTTGGTAAATCGCGGGAAAGGCTATAGAAATGTAAGTAATTAGTCAAGCTCTTTCTCCTCCATATATCCCTATCGATCATAATGTGCAAGACAAGCCGTACAATTTTACGTATGACCATTACGGACGAAATGAGAAATGATGATACTCGACCGGGCTCGGCGGGGCCCCCAACGCCATCAAGACAGCTTCACGCTCGTAGCCCACAGCCTCCAAGGCGATCTGTGACTGACTCAATTCCTCCTCCGTCACATAGGCGATGGTATCGGGGATCCCGTTCGGCTTGAGCGAGAGCAGTGTGCCTTGGGTGGACTCACGTTCTTCCTCTGGCATCTCGCTACGTAGCGGGAATTCGATCTTGCGTTGATAGGGACTCTCATAGGTCTCGTTCAATGTGCGGATCGTCTGCACGGTGAGCCGGTCCAATTCCCACGGCTCAACTTTCGAGCTGAGCATGGGATGGCAAGCCAGGAGATCCATGAGGGTCATGACGTTGGTTCCGAGCCGGCTCCCGACAAACTCTCGCTGCGTTTCAATCGTAATCGCCGCAATGCCCAGATGCTTGGCTACCGCCTGAATGATGGCCAGGTTTACCATAAAGCTGTATTGGCCCCCAAAGAGTCCATAGCAAGGCTTATCAGGATCGTTCAGCACCTCCATATCGGCTGTACCGGCATCGAAACTACTGAAACCCACCGCATCAGGAGCCAGGACTCGCTTGGCCTCCTTGATGGAGGCGCAGGCCCCAAGGTTCACGGGCACCAGGACCTCATCATCAATCGCTTTCATAAATTCAGTGATGGTTTTTCGATAGGGTATGTCTTTCCATTCCACCTTGTGGTATTCGCGCTCCCAAATCAGATCGTCCAGAAAGGGCGGGAACTGCTTTAAGCGGTCGATGTCCTTCGCCTCGAACGCGCGGACAAACCCAGACCAATCTGCGATGGCCGCGGCTTTACGTTCATTGAGGTTGGGACGGAGATGCTCCTCTTCGTACTCAGCGCCCTTCTTGGCCAGAAGCTTGGTCGCCAGCTCGTTCCAGAGCTCGTTACAAACGATACGATCGACCGTGCCGTCAGCGACGGTTGCCAGATTTTGAACATCGGCGCACAGCGTCTCGATCTTTGCCACATGCGGGGCAAGATCAGGATGGGCGCGCGCCTGCTCCAATGCCTGAGCCTGCGAATCGACCAGAACATAGCGAAGCCGCGGATAGACTTGGCCAGTCTTATCAAGACGCTGCACGTGACTGAGAAAGCATGCCGCAAGGTTGCCGTTTCCCGGCCCCCACTCCATCACCGTCAATGGCGGATGCGGCTTCGCGTCTACAGACGAAGGATCCACCTGACCGGGGGATGCCTGGCGTTTCACGGCGGCTTTTTTGTCACGCTTGATCACCTGCTCGTAATAGTCTGCCGCCAAGGCATGTGCCAGCCGATAATCCGCGGAGGTGAAGGTCTGGTAGAATCGGCGTTGTTGATCACCTCGCAATTCATAGAACAGGGTATTGATGTGGTCCTGCCATTGATCGACCGGCTTATACTCCCCCAATGGTTGAGGCAGCGCATCGGGATCGTCTAGTTTGGTCATGAGTTGTTGTTCCATTACATTCCCCCCTGAAAAGGGAGAAATTCTACCAGGAAGCAAATTTCACCCGCAACTCGCTCATGGATGACACTCGTGCGGCCCGAGCCAATTATTGACAGACCTGCCGGACGGAGTGTAGCAAGAAGAATGAGGCAGCCCTACACACTCATCTGTCCGCTCGTTCTGCTCTCGGGTTGTCTCGTCTGGGCAGAAGACATCCCGCTCACTCACAACGTGCCGATCCCGGACTTTCAAAACCGCACCGAAACTCCCGCGCCCTACAATTTTGACGCCCCTCCGCAAGGGATGTTTCGCAGCATTGTTTTGGCCGAAGCGTTCGAGGAAGAACTCGGCTTTCAACGCACCCATGAAATCGTACCTGTCAGACCAACCGAACGGTTCTCCGTAGGAACCAAAGCGGTCTTCATCGTCTTCGAGCTGCACCAGCATTACCAATCCTTCCAGCTCTTCGGGCGCTGCTATCCGGAGCAGGTGGAGGGGCTGGATGAACACTCAGTGGTGGCTGAAGATGCGATGTATATCGCTCTGGAAGATCAAACCGGCTATCTCAAGCTGTTCCCTCCGCAAGGCAGCTGGAAACCAGGCCGCTATAAGGTGGAGATCCACGCGGGTGAGCAAATCAACGACATGAGTCTCATGGGCACCATGCGTTTTACGATCGCCGCTTCGTCGGACGCGGTGACCTCGACCAGCCAGCAGTAAAACCGCCTTTAAACCTCGAATGTCCCTCCCCTCGGCTAGCGCGTGATCCCAGATGGTTAGAGGGAATCGATTCGTTCGGCTCAGACCCTATATCGACAGGGCCGACAGGCACCTGTCCAAACCGGTCGGACTGTCATTGAATGATCGAATGGCTCCCCACTCCTGGTTACGTCGTCAACGCCTGGGCGTTATAATGCGCATCCCATGCTCGCCGGAATTGCAACCTACGCCATGATCATCTTTTGCTGGGCCATGCTTGAAACCAGTGACTTGGATAGTCAACCGGCGACTCATCTCTCTTCGGCATTGTACGTGGCAGCCTGAAAAGAGGTGCATCTCATCACCTGGTTATAAGAGGAGACCCTATGTCATCGACGTTGGTGGCCATCGTTTCGCTGCTTGTTCTTTCCAATCTCTTTATGACGGTGGCCTGGTATGGTCATCTTCGATTCACCAGCTATCCCCTGTGGTTGGCGGTGCTGGCGAGTTGGGGCATCGCGTTTTTTGAATATTGCCTTCAGGTGCCGGCCAACCGGATTGGATACCAAGCCTTCTCGGCCTATCATTTAAAGACCTTGCAGGAAATTATCACCCTTTCGGTATTTATCGTCTTTGCCGAAGTCTATTTGGGAGAAGGCCTCAAGCCGAAACATCTGGCAGGTTTTGTGTTGCTCGCCCTCGCGGCCTGGACCATTTTTCAAGATTGGTATGGGCTGGAATGGTAGGACGATTTGGCGGAAAGGGGGCGAGTTGTTAGTTGTTATAGGAGCGCTACCACTCGCCATGGCAACGGTTCTAGGCTGGTGGTCATGCGTCAAACCGAATCAGCACAAGTCCCGAAGCAGCACGTTGACCGACTGGGCCGAGGCGTAGCTGGTTGTCCGCTATGCGCTCTACGTCAAGTTGAAAGAGTTAGGACTGCGCGAGGGCGACTAAATCCGACAGCCGTCGCTGTGGTTGCACGCCAGGATTTTTATCGACCGGGCCGTGCGAGACTGGGTAATTCCTTCTCGCATGTTTGACCATCTATCAATTCCTTTTGTAGAATGTGCCCGGTGCACTCCGGAACCCCTGCGCAAAGGAACCGATCCCGCCCCATGACTCCAGTGACCCGCCCATGGGCTTCCGTGGTCATCCCTATTAAGGATGAACGCGACAATTTGATTCCCCTGACTGAGCAACTTGTGAAAGTCCTGGAAAGCCGGGATGAATCGCGGTCGGCTCCCTTCGAATTGCTGTTCATCGACGACGGCAGCACCGACGGCAGTTCTGAAATTCTGGATAGCTTGGCGATCCAACATCGAACCGTCAAAGTGTTTCACTTCGACCGCAACTATGGCCAGTCGGCGGCCTTCGATGCCGGATTCACACAATCGACAGGGCACCTGGTGATGACCATCGACGGTGACCTGCAAAATGACCCGGCAGATATCGCGACGCTACTTCCGCACATCCAGACCTTCGACCTCGTCTGCGGCTGGCGTAAAGATCGTCACGACAACCTGACGCGGAAGATTTCTTCTCGCATCGCCAATGCCGTCCGTAGCGCCGTGACCGGCGATCGGGTGCACGACACCGGCTGCTCGTTGAAATTGTTTCGCCGCTCGGTCGTGGACAAAATGCAACTCTTCGAGGGCATGCACCGATTTTTTCCCGCCCTGGCCTTAATGCATGGGTTCACAGTCACCGAAGTGCCCGTGCGCCATTACCCCCGCACCCGTGGCACCTCGAAATACGGCGTAGGCAATCGCCTTTTCAAGGGTCTCTATGACTTGATAGCCGTGCGATGGATGCAGCACCGTTGCCTGCGTTATCAGTATCGCTCCTCGCCGTCTATTTCACCTCTATCTCCATCGACCGCGATCCACCCATGACACCCGATACTGTCTGGCTGATCATCGGATTCTTGGGTCAAGGCGTGTTTTTCATGCGTTGGGTTGTCCAATGGATTGCCTCGGAGAAACACGCAGAAAGTCGGGTCCCCACAGCCTTCTGGTATATGAGTCTGGTTGGGGGGCTCATCACGCTGGCCTATGCGATCCATCGGCTAGATCCGGTCTTCATTGCCGGACAGAGTATCGGTAGCGTCGTCTACCTTCGCAACCTCATGCTGATCCACCGTCCGAACCCACCCGATTCCAATTCGGCTTCCCCGGCCACCAAATCATAGATGGAGTCTCACTTGAATGGACAGCCCTCGGCCACCCAGGCGCCGGCGCAGGCCGACCGATCTATCCAACCGCTGACGCTGATGCTGGTGTTGGCGATGGCCGCCGTCCTGTTTTTTGTCGGACTTGGCGCCACCGGCCTCACTGATCGAGACGAAGGTCGAAACGCCGAAGCGGGCCGCGAGATGTATGAAACGGGCGATTACATCAGTCCGACGTTCAACTATGAGCCGCGCTTTGCCAAACCCGTGTTCGTTTATTGGTTGATGAGCCTCTCATACCATGCATTCGGGGTGAATGAGTTCGCAGCGCGATTCCCCTCTGCCCTCTTTGGTCTCGGTCTCATTCTTCTCCAGTATCTCTTCCTGACGCGCTGCCGAGGCCCGGTGATAGGGCTCTTCGGCGCGGCGATGTTATTGCTGAACCTTGAGATCATTGGCCTTGGACGGATGGCCTTGACCGACGGCGTGCTGATTTTTTTTACGACCCTATCGCTTTACGGATTTTGGTTGGGTCTGTATGGCACAGGACGAGAACGCCACTACATGTGGCTCTTTTACATCGGCATGGCACTGGGAACGCTGACGAAAGGTCCGATCGGTTTTCTGATTCCTCTGCTCGCCGTGGGTCTCTACCTCTGGCTGACCCGGTCATGGTCGCTCTATTGGCGCCAAGGATTTCCACTTGCAGGCCTATTGGTGTTCCTGGTCCTTGCACTACCCTGGTACCTCATCATGCTGAGCATTCACGGACAGCGGTACAGCACTTCGGCACAAGGCGATACAGTCGGCCGATTCTTCGGCGCCATGGAAGGCCACGGCGGCACGCTGCTCTTTTACGTGCCCGTCCTTTTGATCGGGTTTTTCCCCTGGAGCGGCTTGCTGCCCTTTGCCTGGTACCAGGCCTATCGAAGCTGGCGGGACTCGAGACAGACGGGCGCACTCCCACCCGCTCACGCCTCAGTTCTCAGTGATCAACCGTCTCCCCATGCGCTCGAATGGTTTGCCGCGATCTGGGTACTGGGAGGATTCGTTTTTTTCAGCCTCTCCTCCACACGTTTGCCGCATTACATCGGACCGTTGTTTCCCGCTGCGGCCATCTTGACCGCCTTATACTGGAATCGCTGTGTCACCGACCATGCCGTACCAGGTATGCGTGCCGCAATCCACACCATGACGGCCGTGGGGTTTATTCTCGCCTTGGCATTCGCCTCGCTGCCACCTCTGTACGCACGGTTCGCCGTGAAATTGATCAATGAATTCCCTCTGGCTGGACAGGTCACACTGGGTCCTGGGCCCTATACGATAGCCTCGATTTTTCTGGTAGGAATGGGCCTCGTAGCCTACTTTGGCTTCAGCGAGACGAGACGGCCGGCTGCCTTCTGGGCCGCCGGAGGATCATTAGCCCTCGTGGTGCTCGCCACCATTCAATTGACCTTTCCACTGGTCAATCATTTTGTCATCGAACCACCTCAGCGATTGGCGGATGTGGCCGGAGTCAACCTCGGTCCCAACGATCGGCTGATTCTGTACGGTCAACCACGGCCCTCGCTCGTATTTTATGCCAAGCGAAAAGCCATCGTCGTTCCTAAGAATGAAGAAGCCAACATCACGCCGTACCTGACCCAACCGGGCCTGACCATGATTCTGCTGCCAAGCGCCTTGCGAAATCGGCTACCAGTCGAAACGATAGACTTTCCTGTATTGCTGGAACGGTATGGGTACATCCTGCTCGCCAATCAATCGCTGATCCATGTTCCGGAACAGGCCGAGCAGCCACCGGTTCGTATTCCTGGGCACTGACAGGATATCGCTTCGGCTCCGAGACATGAGCCGTGTGCACTGGCGTGGCGCTCTATATTCGTTGCGCCGTGCGGCTCACTGCAGTGGCACGAGTCCTTTCAGCGCCTGGATCCCCCATATCGCGGCGATGGTTCCCACTACGTAGAGGCTGTCATAGACCCGGGCAAGCCGAGTCGTCTGAGACAGCGCCCTGGTCTCGGCGGCACCGCCCCCTCTCGACAGGCAGACCAGAGCCGTTAACCCAATGAGAACCGGCGCACTGGTTGCGATACCCAACCCCAGCCCTATCACGTTTTCCGAGGTGATGACGCTTGTGTCGACAACACCTGTCGCCGAAGCCCGATCCCGTCCCGCCCGCAACACCAGACCAGCGGCCACGATGACCACGCCGGACGTGAACAGAATGCCGTCCGTCATCGCATCGACAATTCGATGGGTTGTCACCCAGAACAAGCCTGTGATGAGCACTGTGATCGGCGCGATACGCACGAGGGCCTGGGCACATGATCGCCCCCACCATCGCAGCGGACCATTGAAGATCGATCCCACCACAAAACCTGTCACCATCCCGGCGACCACATCGCTGGGAAAGTGAGACCCTCTCCAAATTCGGCTGGCGCCCACCCATGCGGCCACAGCAAACGGCACCCATTGCAACCGAGGCAGCGCTCGGGCAAACACTGTCACGACGGCCACGCTCGCCGAGGTATGGCCGGACGGAAACGAATCCAACCCGGAGTCCAACGATGGCCACCACTGCCATCCTCCGGAATGGGTTAGACGAGGTCGCGGTCTGCCGATGACGTGCTTCAACCCGTTGACGACCAGCGCTACCACGCCATGCGCGAGCAAACTATCCCATCCCAAGTGAGTGAGCGACCGGCGCTTCAGGTACAGACCCGCTCCCAAAACAAGCAGGCTGAACGTGATAAGCGTGCTGCCGTGGCCGAGTGTCTCACCCACATCGCCGAGTGCTTGGAGAGAAGAGAGATTGTGCGACCGGAGAAACCACAGGATGGGAATATCGACTTGGAGGAGAGCGGCGAACGACCCGATCAACGCGAGCGCGGAAAACACCACCGCCGGTGCGTGGGGGCGACCCGGTGGCGGCTCTGGCGGCGCCATCTGCGGCACAGCCAGCCCGTCACTCGGTTCATTCATGGCTCCCAATCGGCGAGAAACACGTTAAACTCTCCCCGCTCCTTCGCCCCTCGATCGGATACCCAGACGAGGCGTTTTCCGTCGGGGGAGAACATAGGGAAACTGTTGAATTGTCCATCGAACGTCAGCCGTTCCAGAGCGGCCCCATCTTCATTGACGAGGTACAGATGAAACGCCGGCCGCCCCGATTCATTCCGCGTCTCTACATTCGACGAGAAGATGAGGCGATGTCCATCAGGATGGAAGTAGGGAGAAAAGTTCGAGGCGCCGTTGTGCGTGACTTGCTGCTTATTGGACCCGTCGGCATTCATGATGAAGAGTTCCAGTTGACCGGGCTCCACCAGGTTTTGACCCAGGAGAGCTTTGTACTGTTCGACTTCCTCGGGGTTGGTCGGATGCTGCGCGCGATACACGATGCGTTTGCTGTCGGGTGAAAAGAACGGCCCGCCGTCGTAGCCAACCTCCTGCGTCAGCCGGCGTGGATGGGTACCATCTAAATCCATCGCATAGATATCCAAATCACCGTCACGCATCGAGGTCCACACAATGGTCTTGCCGTTAGGAGAGACCGTCGCTTCGGCGTCGTACCCCGGGGTGTTCGTCAGCCGTTGTGGATCCTGCCCGTCGATCCGAACGGAGAAAAGATCGTAGTCGTCAAGCGCCCAGCGATAGGCTCCGTCCCGCTTTGGCTTGGGAGGGCAATTGGGCCCTCTCAGATGGGTAGACGAATACATCACTCGTCGATCGCCGGGAAAAAAATATCCGCAGGTCGTGGTCCCCACGCCGGTGCTGACCATACGAATCGTATCGCTCCCCAGATCCATGACGTACATTTGGTAACAACCGAGCGGCTGGTCGCCTGGTTTCATGGCTGCGGCATACGTATCCTTCATCCAATTGTTGGTGGACTGAAAGATCAGCTTGTCCCCGCTGAACGAAAAATAGGCCTCTGCATTTTGTCGTCCGAAAGTGAGTTGCTTAATGTTCGCAAGGTGCCGCTCAGCCGATGCCGTGGGTTTCACCGGCGCTGGATCCGGTTTGGGCGAAGCCTCACTTCCCGAGGTCGTCAGGACAATTCCCCACAGAAGTCCCACCATCCCCACGATCAACCGATTAGTCTGCTTCAAATTGCACCTCTGTACTCATCCTATCCTCCCAATCTCCCCGTGCAGTGACCGCTCCTTCCTGAAAAACCACATAACTTTGCCATCCATAGAAAAATAAGAGCCGGGCGACTCGACTCAGCGCTTGCGGCGTCACTCCGTACAGGAAGGTGACGACGCTACCTGGGTAATCGTCTCGACGGCAGGACGCCAACAGCGCCATAGTGGGGCCTTCAAACATTCGGCTTTCCACAGAAAATCCATTATCGGTGAGCCTCAGATGATCGACACAGTATCGCAAGGCCTGCAACGAAGCCGGGTTCTCGCGAGGATTACCCAATACCAGAATCGATCCTTCGGGCAGCTGGGAGTCTTTCGCTCCTGGCTGCCAGACAATGGTACGCCGGGCGCTAGGCTTCGCCTCCTCCTGAGCAACAATACTTTGGACAATGACGTCGAACGGAACAGGCTGGTCAGATGGAGCGTCATAAGCGCGGACGACTGTCCGCTTTGCATCCGTTACATAGAGGTTCAACATGGGAGTCATGTCGCTCCGAGCCACCCGGCGAAACAGATGATAATCCGGATCTAGCCGGACAGCCAGCGGCCGCTCAGTCAGAGGCACAATCACCTCTTGTTGCGTGCCGACCATCTGGATACGGACAGGCTGGGAGCGGCCCCCGTCCAAGACAAACTCTAGATCGACCGGAACTCGATACGGTACTCCTCGTTGAGCAACATGCAAGACCGCCTCAATCGATCCTGCTTGCCCCGACATTCCATGAATCGGTTGCACGCGTAACCGAGATAATTCAACATCAGGCGCACCCGCGCGTTCGACCCATTGGGCAAAGAACCAGCGCAAGTCACGCCCGGCCGCTCCTTGGAAAACTTGTTCCAAATCCTTCCAGTCGGCGACCGCACCACGATAGTGTTCTGAAAGTTTCTTCAGCCCCCTCCAGAAAGCTGCCTCTCCGATTTCCTGCCTGAGCAGATGAAACACCATGGCAGATTTTTGATAGCCGATGGCATTGTCTTTTTCGTCACGCTTCTGAACAAATTGCCCCACCGGATAGTCATCGTCCAGGCCCACGTAGACGGAATAACCCAGGAGCATCAGTCGCCGCTGTTCGCGGGCCTGTGCTTCGTCGCCGGTCAGTTCATGATAGTAGTAGTTTGACAAGTAGGTGGTCAGACCTTCGACCCAATTGCCTTGGCTCACCCGATTAAAGACACCGTTACCGATCCAGGAATGCACGATTTCGTGTCCCAACGCATAGGGCTGGATGTAGTGGCGCTTGATGACTCCACTCCCGAGCAGCGTAAACGACGGCATTCCCAATCCGCTCGGAAAAAAATTCTCCACGACGGCAAATTGTGAAAACGGATAGGGGCCAAGGAGTGGAATATACGCATCTAGGTATCGGGCCGACGCATCGAGGTATTCATCGGCAAGTGCGGCCTCTTCGGAAAACAGGTACGTCGCCAACTGAATTTCCTGACCGGACTTGGCCTGCCAAGCCCGAGTCTTCACCACAAAGCGGTTGGCTACCACCGTCAATGCCTCGCTCTTTGAGGAGACAACCCATCGTGCGGGATCAGTCTGCTGGGTTCCCTGCGTCACGGCGACCCACCCGCTCGGGACGGTGAGCGTCACATCAAAGGTAGCCAACGACTCTTCGAGGTCCGGGTACCATTGGCTCTCGCTGCTGAGATAGACGCCCTCCGGGCCGATGTGACCGGAGGTCTCACTGGGCGTGACAAAACGGAGTTGCCGAGGATCTCGCGGTGGATCATCGATCACTCCTCGGTAGATAAATTTCAGTCGTACAGATCCATCAGCCGGATTGCCAGAAGGCTGCAGCACGATGATGCGCTGAACTTCCGGCCGATCAGATAATCCATTTCTCCCAAACGCGACGGACGCGGCAGAGTCACAGCTGTTCTGACAGGCCGTTACATTTTCGATTCGTTCGAGACGAAGGGTCGGCGCAAGTGAAAAAGCCAATTCCTGGCCGGAAGTTCCTCCGGCAAGGGTGACTTGATCTGTCGCTACAAGTTGATGGGAGTCCGGGAACAACTCCAGGGCGAGCTGATGATGCGTGATCGTCGGAGAGCGAGCACCAGGCTCAGCGACTGCAAGAGCAGGAAGCAGAAGGACCGCAAGCAGACTGACACGGATGAGGCGATGCAAACAATTCACCCTTCACCGACACCCCGAGGTTGACGGCGAAGATTAACATTCCCGGCAGACCATCACAAGCTGGACAGCCATCAACGCCCGTTCCAAATCAAGAGGCTTGTCCAGCACTTCTTGCGGACCCAATGCCCAGGCATCAGCCAGCAATGTGTCGTTATGATGGCCGCTCAAGATGATCGTTCGTCCGGCATAATCTCGTTCCCTGAGAGCCTGCAACACTTCCACACCATTCATCTCCGGCATGACGAGGTCCAGGATCAAAAGATCAGGAGGCGATTCTGAAATAAGACGCAGTGCTTCGCGACCATCGTTTGCCGGGCGGACGTGGTACCCACGCAAGGTGAGAAAACGGACCAGGAGATCGCGCGCCATGACGTCATCATCCACTACAACGATCTGCTCCTTGGAAACCTGATCAACTTCTTCTGTGGGCCGGCCCTGTACAGATGAACGCTGTCGCCTCGCCTGCTGTGCGACCCGATGCACCGCGCCAATAAGCACATCCAGAGACAGCCCCTTTCGTAGAAAATCCGTCACACGCAGTTCACGAGCCTGATTCTCCTGGTCCTCAGTCACCCCGCCCCCAAGGATGATGACCCCAGCGCAAGGATCGAGCGTCCGGATTTCCTTCAGCACCGCTAGCCCATCCATTTCGGGCATGCGCAAATCGATCAGCGTCACTAGCGGACTAAGTTGCCGAAACAGCGCTATTCCTGTTCGTCCACTGGTGGCTGTGCTGACCTGATAGCCTTGCCGAGCCAAGGCTACCTCCAGCAAGTCACAGTGGAGTCGGTCGTCGTCGATGACCAGCAAGGTGCCCATCATTTCTCCTCGATTGTTCACGCGCGGTCGCCCCATGAGGCTGAGTAACCGGACAGGACTACACACGAAAGCAAGCCTAGCATAGGCCTGCAGAGATGAGAAGAAATTGCACGAAAGCATGGGCAACGAAGCCGTGGAGATGGACACTTACGAGCAGTTAGAACAAGGCATCGACAAACGCCTTGGCGTCAAAGTCTTGCAGATCCTCGACAGATTCTCCCACTCCGATCAGCCGAACCGGAATTTTAAAGGTATCCGCGATCGCGACCACGATGCCGCCGCGCGCCGTTCCGTCAAGCTTGGTGAGGGCAATTCCCGTCACGCCGACCGCTTCGTGGAACTGCCTCGCTTGGGCAATGGCATTCTGACCGACCGTCGCATCCAGCACTAATAGTACTTCATGGGGAGCGCCCTGGCACTCTTGCGCGACGACGCGTTTAATCTTCCGCAGCTCTTCCATAAGATTGGTTTTGGTATGCAGCCGCCCAGCCGTATCAATGAGCACTACGTCGGACCCACGCGCTTTCGCAGCCGTCATTCCGTCGTAGGCGACGGCGGCCGGATCGGCGCCAGGTCGATGCCGAATCACATCAACATGGATGCGATCCGCCCATACCTGCAATTGATCGATCGCCGCCGCCCGAAAGGTATCGCCGGCGACGAGCAAGGACGTTTTCCCCTCTTGGCAAAAGCGCTGAGTAAGCTTTGCAATCGTCGTCGTCTTGCCCACGCCATTCACGCCCACGGCCAAGATGACAAACGGCCGCGGCCCCTGCGACACTAATTGATTCATCGAAGCGGATTGTGTCGGCAGAAGAATATCGAGGACGGATTGCCGCAAGAGGTCCCGGACTTTGTCGGCGGATGAGAAATTGCCACCTCGCATCTGGGCTCGCAGCTGCTCCATGACACGCTCTACAACCGGCAGGCCCAGATCCGCACTGATCAAAGCCACCTCTAGTTCGTCGAGCAGCGCAGGATCGGCCGCGCGCCCCAGGAATCGGTCCAATTGTCCCGTCACTGCATCGCGTGTTTTGGAAAGTCCGGCGCTCAGCTTCTGAAACCAGCCCACCACTCACCTCATCTTCTCTCTTGCAGGACATGATCGAGGTTAAAAACCGATTCGATATCATACTCGATCAGAATCGCGCGACACCAACAGTTGCGGAATTGCACCTATACGATGGAGCAGCGCTCGCTCACGCCTGACCATCCGTCGAGCTTCACCCGGGCCTCTTTCATGGTCGTACCCACACAAATGCAGCACGCCGTGAATAAGCAACATGACCAGCTCATGATCAACATCCTGCTCATGTTCACGCGCTTGTCGGATGGCCTGAGGTAAGGAAATGACGATGTCACCAAGTAAGAGAGACGACGGTCCAGGGCCCTCTCGCGTCGCAAAGGCCAGCACATCCGTGGTTTTATCTCGGCGACGAAAGGTTCGATTCAATCGGCGCATGCGACCATCGCCCACGATTTCGAGGCTGAGAAGCGCCTCGGCTTCACCGACAGCTTGGAGAACATGGGTTGCGATTCTTTTTAGGCTGGCGAGGCGAAGCTGCCAACTCGTCAACCGCATGCCGACCACCACGGGCATTAGTGCGATTGGCCCCACGGGCCTGACGAGGGAGGGATGGGACGAGCAGTTTTGGGATCCGAATGCTGGCCTTTCGCCTGAACCTGCGTCTTCCGGGGCTGAGCAGAGTTCAGAGAGCCGCTGGTATGACGGTCGTACGCCTTAACGATTTCCTGGACGAGACGATGACGCACGACATCTCGCTCATCGAAATATACAAATTCAATTCCCGCGATGTCCTGAAGGATCTCGCGCACCTCGATGAGTCCCGACACACGATCAGACGGTAGGTCTATCTGAGTAATGTCCCCCGTTACGACAGCTTTCGAGTGGAAACCCAATCGCGTCAGAAACATTTTCATTTGCTCGGCAGTGGCATTTTGAGCTTCGTCCAAAATCACGAACGAATCATTGAGGGTGCGGCCTCGCATGAACGCCAGCGGCGCAATCTCAATATCTCCTCGTTCGATTAGCCGATTGGCCCGTTCCATATCCATCATATCGAATAAGGCATCGTATAGCGGCCGGAGATAGGGGTTGACCTTGGCGTACATGTCTCCAGGCAGGTATCCCAGCTTTTCCCCAGCCTCGACAGCCGGACGAGCAAGAATAATCCGGCTGACATCCTTCTTCATCAGCGCGCTCACCGCCATGGCCATGGCTAAGTACGTCTTACCTGTTCCGGCCGGACCAATACCGAGTACAATGTCGTGTTTTTCGATGGCGTCTAGGTAGTACTTCTGAGTCGGAGTTTTCGGAACAATGAACCGCTTTTTGGTGACGATCGGGGAAGCACTGAAGAGCAGCTCCTTCAGAGAGGCCTCCTGATTGTGACGCAGTGCGGTCAGCGCATGGGTGACATCGTCCGGCCTAAGGTCATACCCTTCGTTCGTCAGGGAAGCGAGTTCATTGAGCACCCGTTCCGCCTGCCTTACGCTATCAGGCGTACCTTCCACCGTCACTTCTTCTCCCCGCGCCGAAAACCGTACTCCGAACTCTTCCTCGATCAGCTTAAGGTGGCGATCGTGATGGCCGAAGAGGACTGCGGTGTTTGTGCCTTCCCGTAATTTGATCTTGCGCACGCCGGTGTCAAATTCTCCTTTCGTCAAGACGATAGTGAGATTCTAACAAACCGGGAAAGCTCGGAACAAGATCGTCGAGGAAAGATTGAAAATAAATCGGAAAGGGTGTTGAACAGGCTACCCTTGAGACAGCGGAGAGGCCGAGGATTGAGCGGTAGAGGGAATCGAGACTTCGAATTCCTGCCACGCCATACCTCCCTGGCCATCATCCGCCATGACCTTGACGCGATGGGTCCCAGCCAAGCCCGGATTCACCAGCCAGCTTAATAGCCCCGTGACTCTGTCGATTGTCATTCCAGGTGGGGCCGTCTCTAACCTAAAGCTGACTGTATCTCCATCCACATCCTTAGCTTGAACCACATATTCATACTGCACTCTGTTGGTGAGTGCCGGCGGGTTTGACACAATCTGTGGCGAGGAATTGCCCAACACGATCGGCGCTGAGCGAAGCGGGAGGCCTGACGTCTCCTGGTCCCGCGCGATTACTTCGACAGCTACAATATCCTTTCGATTAAACCCCATAGTGTCAAGACCGCTTTCCTCCCCTTCCTTCACCTGTTTGTCATTACGCCACCAGCGATAGGTGAAATGAATCTCATCCCGATCTGGATCGAGAGCCTCGACTCTGGCGAAGACCCGGTTGCCTTTCTCAGCGGCGTCTGCCTCGATCGTGACGTGAGAGACAAGAGGCGGAGTATTCACCACGACGACCGGCTCCGTGCGGTAGAGAGCACTCTCTGCTTGACCATCCGACGCGATGACCTCGAGCGCAATCTGGTCGCCTCGCTTGACATGATCCGGTCCCAGTTCGAAGCCAGTCGCTCCCAGAACCGGAGCGCCATTTATGATCCACTGAAATCGCTTGGTAGGTTCAGTCCCATCCGGATCATCGGCCGCGACATGTGCGGTTATCGGCCCTGCCAATGTCAACGGAGCAGGAACAATAGTGACAAGGCGAACTGTGGGTGGGCGATTATCCTTGGTGGCGCCCCCAGCTACCGACCCGTCCTGGGGGGAGGATGAACAACCCCCGCATGCAACAATCGTTAGGACCACTGTCACGAGAAGAGACACCTGAGGGAGGTTGAGAGAATTACATTCTCTCAACCTCCCACCTGCTGCTATCCACAAAGCTGTCCTCATAGGTTCGTCCATGAAAAGTACCGACTTCGGGGATCGATAGCGACATTGGCCCCGATGCCAGAGCTTGGGAGCCCTGTGCTGGATCCACAGGTAGCACAATCGCCAAAGTTTCCTTGGCTCATATTGATCAAGAGACCAAACGGACTGCCTCCGTCACGGCCAGATCCCATGTGGACCACGATTCCAAATGCCAAACCCTCCCCGAGAGAACCGAATCTATTCACGGCTTTGTTTGCGCCCGCTGAAGCAGTTCCGATAATCGGCTCTTGGTACGCGCTCCCAGTTTTATAGAACAGCGCCCAGAGTCGGCTAGTTCCGGAGGAGACGCAAATGTCGTTAACCGGAATAAAGGTCGGGAAAAATACGACGCCGCCGAAGACCGTCGGACTGCTCACGGTTCGTTCCCCAATGCCATATGGGACAGGCTGCGATGGTGGGTTAGCCGGCTCGACCAGCTTGGTCACCCATCCGTCCTTGCTCTGCACCAGTCCGATAAGCCCTGTAAAGGTGGTGGTGCCAGTGACTCCAGAAACCTGATTAGTTCCGGTTGCCAATCCACAATCCCCTACCCCCACCACACAGACGGTGGCATTCGAGACGTCGACAAGATCATTTTCCATGCAGTTGAGTGCACCAACTGTTTGGTTACATCCTGCATTCAGAACGGAGTCTTTCAACCCCACGAAGTACTGCGTGGAAATATCGGTCTTATCCGCCTTACTGTAGTAGCGACCGCTTCCCGCGAAAACCCACACATTTGCGGCATCGTCCACCGTGACAGAGGGAGCCGTTGCAACCGGTCCCATCTCCGCCCCAGATAGGAAGGTGTCCAGCATCTCGGTTGGAACACGAGCGCTTCCCGAGGAAATACCCCACTGAGCGGGATTCGTCACCGTGCCAAACTTCGCGGTGGCTCCTCCCGCCCCCATGGTCAAACGATAAATCTTGCCCCGCCAGGGCGGAGCGCCATCATTGATGACTCGCCCGAAATAGACAACGTCATGCCGATAGTCTAGATCCCTATCGAACGCCGTCATGTCTCCGATATACGAGTTCCAAGACCCCGCTATATACGAGGTTACCAAACTATTGTCGCTCCCTGGCCCCGTTCCAAGGTCGATGACAAAAATTTTCCCGCTTTGCGCCGCACTCGCATCGTATCCAGTGGGGCCAGACCCAACCACCATATGCCACTTGGCATTCGTATTGCTGGCCTTTGCATCGCCGGCTGGATTCACACGCACCACTGCCGGCACACTGGTCGTCAATCCCAAATCCGAACTGCTGAAAGACCAGAGGAGCCGCGGAGCATCGGGGTTGGTGATATCCATCGCGAAGTAGGAACTGTAGAACGTATAGTTGGTCCCACCAATGGTGACCGTAAGGGGCGGCGCGCCGCTCCCCGCCGTGCAAGCTCCGCAGCTTCCCCCCATTCGGAATCCTCCGATGAGAAGAGTCCCCCATCCGTTCGGATGGTCGGCGTCTGGGGTAAAGATGCGCACATCTGCCACTTTGAGAGGTAAATCGACGTAATAGGCATGCTGGTAGTCAGCGCGCGTCAAAAACTCAAGCTGCGGGAGGAGTTCGTAGGGCACAAAGCCCCATAACTCGTCGCCCAACGGAGCCCCTGTGGAATTGTCCGCTGGACCCGTCGTAAACCAGCCATGTTCGGTAGTATTAGAAGGAGCTGCAGCGCTCGTGTCATCGCCCGGGTGATAGTAACCCGCGTTGAAAGCGTGCAACATCCCATCGTTTCCTCCCACGTAGGCCACCTGCCGGCGGTTGTACCATCGCTGGAGGAAGGCTGAGTAACTCTGGTCCCCATAGATCGCGTCGTGCCGATCTCTTGGGCCCGCAACGAGTGTGGGTGTCGAGTGAATGACATCTCCGAGCTTCCACACCTTCAAGGTCCCGCTCCCAGACGGTACCTGGAGCCGACGATCTCTTGTCGCGGATTGCTCTGCACAGCTTCCGACATCGCAGCCACGCACAAAGTTGATGATTTTGGTTCCCTCAGCGCTCGAGGCCGCTCGGAGGTATGGACGAAGGGTTGTCTCGTTGGCCGTCGTAAACGCCATCTGCTCGCCGGAATCCACCACTCCGTCATGGTCCGAGTCGACCCACGTGAGGATAGTTCGAGTTGATGCATCCTTCAGGGCCAATTGCTTGCCCGCTTCCCAAATCGGAAGGATGTCGCTTAGCAATTTCCCGCAGGGATTACAGTCTGCTGCTGTCACGAGGTTGTCGCCATTCTGATCATTCGGTAAGCCATCGCCGTCACTGTCCACATACTTATCAACTTTGACCGAATTCGACACCGCATCAAACCGAGTCTTAATGATCCGATCAACCTTGTAGTCCAATCGACCATCTTGATTCGTATCCTCACGGGTATTGCCGAATGTATCGATGAATAAAGACTGCGTGTAGCCGGTCCATTTCACATCCGCGAGCGTCGATGGTTCAATAGTGCTGGGATAGAAATACGACTGGTACAACGCGCCTTCTCCCGTCGAAGCCGTAGCCAGAACAGACACGGAAGAACCGGAGGCGCTTCGCCTCAGAATGCTGGCGATCGTCGCGAGCAGCTTGTCCTGCAAATCATCCACATTCGAGGATTCAAAATAGGCATCGGGAATACCATCCGCGGTCGAAGCACCCGTGAGGTTGTTTTCCTTATCCCATTCGTTTGTTTGGGGGATGCCGTCTCCGTTCGAATCTTCAAATCCACCCAAGCGCGCGGTCTGAGCAAGAATTCCACGTCCATTCATATTGCCAAATGCAAAGAATGAATACACGGTGATACTCTGCATGCCTGGAATACAGTGGCCAGTCACCCCCAATACAGCAATCGTGCCGTCTGCCGTCCCGGTACAAGGCCGAAGATCATTGGTGTGGGCCCAATAGGCCACGTCATCCAAATAGTGGCTTCCGTTATCGGCATAGTCCGTTTTGTGTTCCGCGATTAAGTCGCTGAATGGTGTGGCATCATTCGTATTGCAGGTTCCGTTGATGGGACGAACTGGCGCAGCGCTGTCACTACCCGTGCAGTGAACACCATGTTGAGCGTGCGCGTAATCCTGCATCGCAGCGGGTATGTTCTGGTCTTCAGTTGGCTCACCATCGGTAAAAATAATCACGAATGTTCGGCAACAGCTCACCACCTGAGACGTCGAGGCCCATGGTGGAGTATGATTTTTTCCAAAGAAATAAGGATCGCGACCGCAGGCATTGGTGATGTACCCAGATGGACAGGTCTCTCCACCCCCCAGTACTGTCACTTCACTGGTTCCGATCGAACCTGCACCATTCGTGGCAAAATTCACGCCGCTTGATCGGGAATCAGAATAGCCAATGGGATAAATATAGCCGGTAGCGAAAGTGGATTTAATCTGGGCAACATACCGTGCCGTTTCGTACAAAGACTCGCTGAGTGGAGTCCATGTTGATGGGTAGGATTCCTGCACCGCATCGACCATCGCGGCCGTGTTCGTAGTGAACGTCTCAACCCCGGAACCCGACCAATCGATGGATTGGAGAGATCCGGCGCCCACCAACATACGTGCGCCCTCGCTGCTGGACTTAAACTCAACCAAACCGAACCGTGCTTTCGAGCCAATTTGTTGAATCACACCCGTTGGCTCGGAGACATATCCGATCTTAAGCTCATATTTTCTGAGACTGTAGGAATCACCACAGTTACTGCTGAAACTCGTGTCGTTATCGACACAAAAGTATGCCGCAGAGACGCCGATTGAAATCGTCGCAGGATTTCCGGTCCTATCGGCCGATGGTATTCGTCCCACATACGTATTAAGACCGGTTCCACTCGAATAAGTGACGTCGGCACGTTCATCATTGACACCGCTCGATTGGGCACGCACGGTCTTCAACGCAGGCGTTCCACTGCCTGGGCAAGTTCCATCTGCAGCCCTGGTCGAAAAACAGTCACCACCTGACATAGCGCGCTTGACTGCATCAAACCGGCGCAGTGTCGCCCAATTTATAAAATTGCCATCCCACTCGGTAGCAGGACACGCCGTTGCCACAGTCGCTTTGGCAGTACCATTTTCAAATCGGGTGTCAGTAGTATCGTAGACGTAGCATTGAAGCGGATCGAAGTACCCGGAGTAGCGAGTTGTGTTGGTAAACGTGGTCGTCGTAGAGGTACCCCCGCTAGGCAACGTCCCGCAAGACGTTGACTCACAAGCCCGATTACTCATGCTGCCGGAGTTATCCATTAGAATAATGATATTGGGCGTGGTCGCGTTGGAGACGAACGGGGGCACGGCGGTATAGTCGGCATTGGACACGACGGCGCCAGCATCGCTGAACCCACTTAACGCGGCGCTCACGCTACTGGCCACGACCATCGCAACAATAAGGGTTGGACGATTCATGCGTTCTTCCTCCTTATCCCAAGCAGGACAACAGCCGTAGAATTTCGGCTACGAGTTGAGACAAGACCTTCCGTGTTCTATTGCGGCAATTTGACCACCATCTTGTCGATGTGGCCTTCTTTGAGATGAAATTTGACGAGCGAGGTGGGAATGATCCGCCCAAGCTCTAAGGGCTCTCCCTCATGACTCACCACCAACACATCGGACTTCAGCACATAACTCCGTCCATCGATTCGGATCGTCGATCCTTGCACCTCATCGATCACGCCGGACTGAAAACCAGCGGTGGGAAACGGCATGGCAACATCCATTTGCGCAAAGACGACGGATGGCACAAGAGGAGTCGCTTGTAACAATGCCAGCAGCCCGAGCGTCACCACGATGACTGTGCGATTCATCGTCATACTCCCTCTTAATTGATTTTCTTCACACATGTGTCGCCATCCAGGCATCCATAGACTGAGGTCACGGTGCTATTTGAGCCAGTCGCCGGATTGCTTGCCATGCAAGTAATCCGGTACACATGCTCCGTCCCGGCTACCCCCGTTCCCTGCCCGCTCTTGGAATGCGTATAGAGAAGATCGATGTCGCCGCTGACGGTAAAGCCGGGGAGATTTGTCATGACGAAATTCGGAGCCGTGCTCGCAGTATCCGCAAAATTGACAGCCGGAGTGTTCGCCGCAGCCGGTGAAGGAAGATCATACCCATAGATTTCAGCGTAGAGCGTGGCGGCATTCGTCGTGGGAACCGGGCCTGCGGGAGCGATAAAGGGACCCGGTAGCACCCCTGGGGGCGACAACGTTTGCTGTATAATGTTTGCGGCGAGGCCTTCGCATGAATCCGCCGCCGCCACCACGGCTTCGGTGCTGCGGAAAAATCCCGCCATTCGATTCTCCATGCTGGTTACTGTAATCGAAGCTATTCCCAGAATAGTCAGAATCATCAGCATTAACATTACCGTCAGCAGGGCAATGCCCTGTTGATTTTTCATCCCTGCTATTTCACATCCCCGTTCCACGCCGAGGTGTTTAAGTCGTACGTTCATCGCGCCCGTCTCTCATTACAAGTTTCGCGGCTGAATCGTGCGGACCACGACTCGCCGTCGTTGCTGCTGATAGACCGTCGGATCATAGGTAGCGTCCGTTGACGGGTTGTGATCTCCGACGATCACCGGTCCCGTCGTGTTAGCAGCCCGCGTCCCCTTCTCATCAAGCCCTTCATCCGACTTCGTTGGCCTGACCACCAAGCTCACCTGAGCCATTCGGATTTTATCCGGCGTCCCAGGGGTGATTGCCCAGGCGCTGTTGGAAATAAAATCTCCTTGTGTGAACGTCGGAAACCCCGAGGCTGACGACCCGTCCTGATCATCCACGATTCCGTCCGGAAAGAGCGGATTGGGCGCAGCCTGATTGCACCCGTCACACGCATACGTAATTTGCATATCTTCCACACCGTCCACGAGGGGCACGTTGTTTCTCACCAAGCAAGGTGTCGTGCTTCCACATGTGGCCGGAGTATTCGCGACCACTTGATACCGTATACACTGCATCAGGTACACCGGCGTGCCGATAGGAAATTGTCCATCGATGAAGTTGCCGGTACCGAACCCAATGGAAGTTGCATTGACGGCCTGCACCGTTTTTGACAATGCTCCCCCGATGGAAATCGTCGAACCAACAGCGAGCCCCTGCACAACCATTTCAGTAATAGCAGCTCCCGAAAGGCTGATGGCATTGTCAAAGGTCCTGTTATTTGGTGTACCGCCCACCGCGACCGTCAAGGTCCACCCTGTGGTATTCATTACTGGCAGTACCATGGCCACTGCATCCGTTCCGGTATCTGGTCCCGCTGGTGTTTGATCTTGTGGGAGCAACCCGACCGGCTTAACAATGGCGCCGATGGTGGCCCTACAGGTGTCCACCGGCGCCGTGCCTGGATCCGTGGCATTGTAGTTAAAGCCGGCGAGTTTGATATCCCGACCTAGCAAGTCAATTGCCAATCGAACATTCTGCTGAGTATCTGCCACCTGTGTATTCACGACATTGGCGCGATTTGATGTGACAACGGTGGTCATGGTGGCAGCCACGATCACCACCGTGATCAGAACAGCCGCCATCAGCTCCACGAGCGTGAAACCCTGCTGGCTCTCTGCGAATCGGCGCATGTTCATACTCCACCTGTGCCTATTCAGGCGCAACGATAGTCGTAAACACCGCGGTCTTGGTCCGAGCCGTGCTCACATCAGTGCGTATGGTTTGCCAACTCATACTAATGGTCACCAGAAACCGGTTCATCGTTACCGGATTCGCAGTAGGATCCGGATCGAGACGGGTCGCCGTGACGATCCCAGTTGCACCAGCGAGACCAGAGTTTGCCACCAAAGTTTGCCACTGGGTGCAATCACCCAGCGCCATGCGTTGTGTGCTCACGCTCTGCGCGCAGGCCACACCCGTATTGGTATTGTGGTAATCAAGGACCCGCTGCCGATTGCTTTGAATGCGCTCCGTCATGTCGGCAGCAAGGTTGGTGACGCGCGTCATGTCATTGGCATCGACATTCTTTCCGAGAGAGAGTCCTGATAAGCCTGCCAGCCCCAACAGCCCGATCGAGAGCACACCCGCCGCAACCATCGCTTCCAACAGGGTGAATCCCGTCTGCAAGGGTGTGATTGCTTCCGGCCAACGCTGTAACCGTGTGAATCGTTTCATGGCAGTTCTAAGGACAGGTCGTCTTCGCGCACCAATTGACCTTACCGGCTGGAGTGACGACCACGGAATAGGTCGTCCCCTGTTGGGACACCAAGGTCACAGTTTGAGTCGCCGCGATGCCGCTCAGGCCTTGCTGCGTGAACTGAATGGTCGGCCCACCCGTAAATGCGATGATAGACTGAGGAAGAAGGATCGGGGCCAGCGCCCCTCCGAAATCGACATTGACCTTACCCGATACCAAGGCCAGCGTGGCGGTAACCGCGAGATTCCGGTTCATCGCCGCCATCCGAGCCAAGTTGAGGCTCCCGGCGAGTTCTGTGGTGCCCTGCTTCAACTGATAGCGGGCGTTCCACTGAGAGTAATTTGGGATTGCCACCATCGCCAGAATGCCGACGATTGCTACACCGATCATCACCTCAATCAGAGTAAAGCCTCGCTGGCCGGGGATAGGAGAGCACCGTTGATAGCGGTGATAGATAGGCATGGCAACAGTCAGATGAGCAAAGGCCGTGCCGATGACTTTCACCTCCGCGCATTACACAAGGCATTGATATCATGACTTCATTCAGAGTGACCGGCGTACAAATAGGAGCGCTCAGGGACCACCTGAATGACAAATTTTGTCTGATTTCTGGCAAGTGCACTCAGGGCCAGGTGTTCATGGTAGGCAGCGAGCAGATGTTACGATGCTGGGACTGACGCGACGGCCATCATATGGTGAGTTGGAATCAGCCAAGCTTCCAGCGCTCACCCCTGCGCAATCCAGCATACATGAACCGGCGTCAATGGAGAGATGGGCCTTACGGTGGGACGTATCATATGTCAGCACCTCTCGGGAACAACTACTTGACTGCCACAGCCCGCACTTGCTGATAGGTGGTGAGGCCTAGGATGACTTTCTCAATACCATCTTGCAGCAACGTCCTCATGCCTTCTTCCTTTGCGAGCGCCAATAGCTCAGCGGTCCGAGTCCTCGCTTGAATAAGTCCCCTCATGCGGTCCGAAACCACCATGAGTTCATGGATGGGTACTCGACCGCGGTAACCGGTCTGATTGCAGACTTCGCACCCTCGTCCGCGAAAGAGCGTGAAGGCGGCATGATAATCGAGCCCCAGACGCGCCCAATCCGACACCCCATAGGCCTGAACCAGTTCGTCGAACTCCTCCTGAGTGGGATGGTATGGCTCTCGGCAGTTCTGGCAGATACGCTTGCATAGGCGCATCGCCAGCACTCCCAACATGGCATCCGAAAAGTTGAACGGGTCACAGCCTAAATCAATCAGCCTGACGACCGTCTCCACAGCGCTATTGGTATGGATCGTACTGAACACCAAATGTCCTGTGAGAGAGGCTTCAATGGCGATATCCGCCGTTTCTTTGTCACGCATTTCACCGATCATGATCACATCTGGATCCGCTCTCAGGAACGCTCGCATAGTTGTGGCGAAGGTAAGCCCAATCTTGGTATGGACCTGGACCTGTCGTAACCCGTCCTGTGTGATCTCGATGGGATCTTCCGCCGTCCAAATTTTTCGTTCATCGGTGTTGATAGATGCCAAAATGGCATGCAGCGTCGTGGTCTTACCGGATCCTGTCGGACCCGCACACAGAACAATACCGTGCGGTTTCTTCGCCAGCTCCCCTACCAGACGGCGAGTCTCCAAACTGAATTCCAATTCGTCCAATCGGCGAGGACCATTCGTGGTTAACAATCGGATCACCACGTCTTCATTAAAACCGGCCGTGGGAAGCGTTGCGACTCGCAATTCGACCTCCTGCCCCGTATTGAGCTTGAACCGAATCTTTCCATCCTGCGGCTTGCGTCGTTCGGCTATATCCAAGCTAGCCATAATCTTCACTCGAGACACAATCGCCCGGCGATAGGCTGCCGGAACTTTCATGTAGGTGAAACAAGTTCCGTCCACGCGGAAACGGATCGACGTTTCTTTTCGATCGGCGTAGGGCTCGATATGAATATCCGAGGCGCCCTGACGGTAAGCCTCTGCAATGATCTGGTTAGCAAGGCGGACGATGGCCGAATCGTTTTCCGTGATCGCCGCGATGGTGGCATTTTGCTGTTCTTCCAATTGTGCTTCACTCACCAACTCGCCGAGAATATCCGTGATCGCCTCGTCCGACCCTCGATCCAGGACAACACTTACGTACTGTTCGATATCGCGACGAAGCCCAACGCGATATGAAATTACCTGGCCCGGAAAGGCCCGGCGCACGTCGAGCAGCTTGTCGGGATTGTGAGGGTCATCGATCAGGACTTCAACTTCATTCCCCTGCCGCCTGAGCGGAACCCAATGATTCATGCGGAGATAATCCAGGCTCAGATCTTTCAAAAGTTCACGTTCCATGACAGTTCGCTCGTCGTAGGAGAGAAAAGGACAGCGATAGAAGTCTGCCAGGGCCAGCCCAATAGCCGGCTTGGGAATCCGATATCGATCCATGAGCACGGAAGCGACATCAATCCGCTTTCTCCGAGCCTCTGCCGATGCCAGCGCCAGTTCTTCCTGCCGAAGGAACGCTTGTTCGACTAGCCGGTGATAGGGGCCGGCTGCGCGCGCCTGCGCGGCTGTTGAGACGCCTGGTACAGATGCTTTGCATGGTAAGCCTGGGATAGTTGCGGAGATCATAGGGTCCATTCCTTTTTGAGTATCGGAGATACAGTACGCTCTTTGGTTAGATGCGCGCTCAGCATAACTGAAACAACCCAGAGGTAGCCGCGACTATCCTCATCATATTTTTGCCTGCAGGCTTCCTGGGGCCACAAACACCAGAGGAAGGCCCTGTATGAATCCTTCACGAAGGTCATGGTTGTACCAAACCTCCAACACTCCCGCTCCATTCGTCCAGTCAACCATGCTCCCTTGAGCCAGTACACCTCCATAGACTTTGATGTGGCCTGCATAGCGCACGTCACCGGCGACATACAGCACCCCCTGCAGATGAATGCCGGAAAGCTGAACGGGAACCCTGCTGCCAAGTGACTGCTGCCCTTCGGGCGGCGGGCTCAACGCCTGCACTGGCTTCCCAGGCTGCCCGGCCTTCCACAGGACATGCGCGTTCACAATGAAGATGCCCTCGGCATATTCTTGATCAAGGACGATCGTGCCTAAATTGTCCAGCCGCGGTGGCATGCCGTCGAGGGTATCGACGAAGACCAACCCGCGATGGTCTCCCAGGCCCGTCGACGCAAACACCTCTGCGGCCGGTCGCCCCAGGCCTGGTTGAATCAGGCCACCGGGATACAGCAATCCTTCGCGATCCATACCGTAGTATCGCCCAAACTGCTTCGACATCCGCTTGAGTGCGTCGTAATCCCATAGATCCGACTTGATGCCGGGCACCGGCTCTTGCTGGACATGAACGTTTAGTGGAATTCCCTGCCATGATCCTGCGGGAAGCTGTGCAAAGAAGGCGTCGCCACCAAGTTGGACATCGAGCCATCGGTCCTCACGGTGCGTCATTTCACCATAGGCCTGCCCCGTCACCGCCGCCAATCCACTCTTGGTCGGCAGCTCATCCGGCCGTGGGAAATACGCCTGACCTCGCACCATCATGTCGCCCCAATGGACGAGGACCGCGCCGGGGCGGGCTTGAGCAGACTCGCTTCCGAGTGTGCCGCTCTGAAGCGGCGCATGTAGCGCCGGGATGGCATAGGCTCCGAATTCAACCGACAATGTCTTCGTCACGCGAGCGTCATGACCCGCTCCCGCCGTCACGTCTACTGTGCATAGTAATCCCGGTCTCGCTGCTCCATACACCCGCAGCTTGAGAATTCTGGCGAGTCCTTTGAGTGACTTAAACCAACCCGTTTGCGGATCATTCAGCAGGATATCGTGCTGAGGATTTGTCGCATCAAACACGATATCGGGACGACTCGCAGTTCCCACAAACTGTGACCGTCCCTGCAGATCGAAATAGGACGGATCACCCTGCGCATTCATGGCCCGTCTTGAGAGCCATGCCGGATCGAGTCCCTGCGGCATATGCGCGGGATCGTGAAACCATCCCATCACCACATCCACAGCCGCCTCCGCCGCATGATGGGCAGTTCGCTCCTGTTGTAAAGCACTCGCTCCTATTATCTCCTGCCCTGCCAGCTGCATCGAGGTCATACCCAATAGGGAGAGCAAAAATACCACCATCAGCACTGCCAACAACGCCATTCCCCGCTCATCTCGCTGCGCCACCGCGCTTGCAACCACAGTGTTCTTGTTCATCACGCCTTTCCTTCTTCGCTTAGGTTCGTATCGCAATGTCCCTCATGAGTCTGGAACGTTCCTGCCCAACCCCAACCGTCACCCGAATTCGCGCCACTTCACGCGAGTCAGTTGTGAAGTGACCATCCCGATCCAAATAGCGCAGTTGGAATTCCTCCACGTCTGCCAACAGCGTGCTCGCCCCGCCGTCCACCTCACGCATCAACCGCCTGGTGCCATCGTCATGCCGCTTCAGGTAATAACGTACTCGATTGAGCAGCATGACCTCAGTACGACTCGGCAAGACTTCAGCAGTCGGCGTCGTCAGAGTCAGTGTCTGCTTGCGGCCATCGACGGCGAGACGATTCCAGACACAACGGACAGCCGTGCAGAGCAGTAGTTGCTTCCCCTTCGGCCATCCGGCGCCTTCCTCCACGGGCAGGTCCTGTCGTCCGATTTCCGCTGTCTGAGTCAACGTCGTTACTGAGCCACTCAGATTGGCAAAGAACTCGACTTCATCAAGTTCCGCCGTAAGAAATGGCGAATCTCCACCCAATAATCCTGCGCCAACCAAACGTAGTTCGCTGCACAACACATCTAATCCGAGCCGGAGTTCCTGATTCGACACCATCGCGGAGTGTTGCGAGGTAAGCCGAGATCCATACGCTGAAAACATGTGGATTGCGGCCGAAATGGCCACGCTGCTGATCGTCAGGGCAATCAGGAGTTCAAGAAGACTGACCCCGGCGCAGCCGATGCGCCACCCCGGCGTTGTTCGCCTCAGCGGACCCTGAATGCCGATCTTGGCGCGACTCATGACACGGCCGCCGAACCAACATAGTGCGGATTGGCCCGAATCGTGCGCACCAGAATCTGCTTTTCCTGCCCCCCCAAAGTCCGAAATATCGCGCGCGCCTCGATCGTCGCCAGGCTCGCCATGGCAGGGTGGACACCCCGATTGAGTTCGACGGTCCAGACAAGTCGAATATTGGACTGCCTTTGACTGGCGGTGAAAATGCCATCGCTACTCGTCGCATCATCTTCTAGTCCGTCGTCGCGCATCGCCGATTCCAATGTCCCGTTCTGATCCATATCGTCCATCAGCAACTGCTCCCACGGAAGGCTCCGCTTGGCTTCCACCCGAGATTCAGCCAAAGCCAGCGCAGTGGTCGTCGCTGCGCCGCGTTGAAGCCCATGCTCCGCCCAGTTGAACATTCCGATGGTTCCGATCACACCGATCGACAAGACCACCAGGGCGACCATACTTTCGACGAGTGTGAATCCCGCTGCGCCGGTCAGACAAGCGGGTCGTCGCAGGACATCCGCATGATAGTGTGTCATGACTGGGCCACCCGTCCGGTTATGCTCACCGTCACATGGTGAATCGCTTTTAGACTGTCCATCAAAACTATTGTGGTCGCAGTCGCCGAGCGGCCGCTGGGTTGAAACAGGATCTCCGGGTTCGTCGACATCGACTCAATGACCGTGCCTCGATGTGCAAATGCATACCGGCGAAGCGAGCCCATACCGCAGTCCACACATTCCGTCCGCAACTCAGACTGCTCAGCATTTACCACCACTCGAATACGTTCGTGCCGAGCCATCGCCAATTGTCGGGCCATGCGTAGCTCCGACGCGATTTCCATGACGACCGCCCGGTGCTGTTGCTTCGCCACGAGGGACGCCCACCCCGGTAGACTCACCCCTGCCACAATCGCGATAATGGCAATGACCATGCATAATTCCACGAGACTTACTCCCCGTTCGTTCATACCAACTCCTTTCGTCGAACGCGTAGAGTATCTCCAAGTTCCATGCCGTCCCGCTCATGGCATTTCTCCACGGTTAGCCCTCGCAGCGGTTTCGCTGGAATTGCAGGCGAATAGTGGGGGAGATGCTGGCTAGTGACGCAGGGTACCCGGTAGTTTTTCCTCGGCGGACCAGGCCAAATAGGAGGGCGGACGGTCCTGACTGTTCCAGTTCAGATACGGCTCACCCATCCATTTGGATACACTTCTTAGGAGGCATACAGCCGGAAGGTGGCTCTGGAAGACGATTTGCGGGTACTCTAGCGAGGAAGATCGATGAGTGACCAATACCACTCAAACAGGGACTCGTGGAAGAGCAACGCCAGAAGGGAGCCAATGGCGAGGAATGGACCAAAGGGGATGTACTGTTCTCGCCGCATGAGCCGGGCAATAATAAGCCCCCCTCCGACCAGCGAGCCCAGTAAGGCTCCGATCATAATAGCCAGCAGCGCGGGCTGCCATCCGATGAACGAGCCGACCATCGCCATGAGCTTGATATCTCCTCCGCCCATGCCCTCTTTACCGAAAACATATGGACTGATCCAGGCTAGGAACCAAAGGATACCCCCGCCTACCAGAACGCCGAGCAGGGAATCCACAAGGGTGATCGGGAGAATCACGGCGGCGCAGAGAAGGCCCACAACGATCCCAGGCAAGGTGACCGCATCGGGAATCATGGTGTGCGAGAGATCCGTCCCCGTCACCACGATTAATGCGGAAACAAGGGAGGCATAGACACAAGCGGTGGCGGTGAAACCGAATACCCAGAACACCCCCAGATACCCTATCGCATTAGCCGCTTCCACGAACGGATACTGCATGGAAATGGGCGCACGGCAACCTCGACACCGTCCACGCAGCATGAGATAGCTCACGATCGGAATATTGTCATAGGCGGCGATAGCCTGATGGCAGGAAGGACAGTGAGAGCCTGGCCATGCAACCGATTCTTCTCGTGGTAGTCGATAAATGCAGACATTCAGAAAACTGCCGATCACGGCGCCGAATAGGAGAACCATGAGGTAGGGTATCATGCGTGTCCTTATGAGTGAGGCTCACAATGGCTAATAGAGACTTTCCATTAGATACGAAGTATAGTTAATCCCAAACCAGCCGGCAGCAAACTGTCGCGACCTCACCTTTGTCCATTTACAAATGCTAGGAGAACTGCGTACAATAAAAAATCCGCTTTAGCGCGGTGGGTGGCAAGCCTCAGTTCGTGAATTGCATTTACCTGACGTGGAGCGATACGCATATGCCGACAACCGCCAAGACAACCAAAGGTCGAACTAAAGCACCGTTACCGGAGCCCGTCCTTCCCCCTCGCAAGCGACGCCCCGAAGCCCTTACGACTCGCGAACAGGAAATCCTTGAGCTGATCTGGACCGGATTCAAAAACAAAGAAATCGCCCAGCGGTTAAAAATCAGCGTGAAGACGGTCGAGGCCCATCGGGCCAATATGATGAAAAAAATCCGAGTCTCCAATACGGCTCAACTCCTCAAGGCCGCCATTCAAGGGAAAATGCTTCGGCTACGGTAACGTAACCCCCACCTCTGCCCAGACTCACTCACTGAGAACCCGCCCCGCCCGTGCCACGCTGGCGTAATGCCTCATAGAGCACGATGGCCGCTGAGGCCGAAACATTCAGCGATCCGACTTTTCCAAGCATAGGGATATGCGACGCATCGTCACAGGCTTCGCGCACACCGGGGCGAACCCCCTTCCCTTCACCGCCGAATACCAGCGCCACAGGCCCTCGAAAATCCAAGGACGTATAGACCTTGGGAGCTTCGGCATCCAACGCATAAACCCAGAGTCCTGCGCCTTGAAGGCGTGCGATCAACCGAGAAAGGTTCGGTACTCGTCCCACGGGCATATGATCGACAGCCCCCGCAGACGCCTTGGCAACCACACTCGTCAACCCCACCGCGCGACGCTCGGGAATAAATACACCCTGCACGCCGGACGCCTCGGCTGTCCGAAGAATTGCCCCGAGGTTATGCGGATCTTCGACACCGTCAAGCAGGACCAACAGGGGAGTCTGCCCGGGCGCCTGCGCCAACGAAAGAATGTCATCCGACTCGACATAGGCCTTGGCCGCTACCAGTCCGATGACTCCTTGATGACTACCAGCCGGGACAAACCGATCGAAGGCGGCGCGTGGTTCGAGATGCACCGGGACACGCTGGGCTCTTGCCAGACGCACGATTTCACCAAACTGTCGATCGGTTCCTAAAACGAGAAGACGCTGGAGTGGACGAATGCCGGCGCGGAGCGCCTCGCGTACGGCATGGAGGCCGTAAATCAACTCCGGAGGGTTATCGTTTCCATCGGCTGGTGCCATCTGGACGGTCCTCGATCGTAATGCCGTGAGAAGCCAGTTCAGCTCGGAGCTGATCGGCCAATGTATAATTTTTCATCTTTTTTGCCGCGATGCGCGCTACGATCTTCCCGGCAACCTCCTCATCAGACAGGGCCGTCATAGCCTCGCCTTGCGCGAGTGAGGACTCTCCCTGGACTTGCCGCTTGAACTGCCAACTGTCAGGCTGCAAGAGTCCCAGGACCGCACCGAGTGCGCGAAACTCCTGCCGCACGGCACGTCGCATTTCGACCGACAGTCCAGTCTCGATGGCTTTGTTAGCCTCGCTGCGCAATTTTTGCAAGACAGCCACAGCGGTGGGGGTATTCAGGTCATCGTCCATGGCGTCCGTAAATGCCTCTCGCGTCCGTGTCGTCGCCTCTCGCATCTGGTGATCGGCCGCACCGCGATCCGAGGTCGGTTCACTCAGCCTCTCAAAGAGATCGTAAAACCCGTTCAAGGCGCCCTTCGCGTCCCGTAAACTTTGGTCTGAAAAGTCTAACGGACTTCGGTAGTGGGTCGAGAGCAGAAAATAGCGCAGTATCTCGCCGGTCACTGCATCTGGCCACTGCGATTCCTTGAAAATATCGCGAATCGTAAAAAAATTCCCCAACGATTTGGACATTTTCTCCTGGTTGATCTGAACGAATCCGTTGTGAACCCAATACCGCGCGAATTCCTTCCCGGTGGCGCCGCAGGATTGCGCGATTTCATTCTCATGATGCGGAAAAATCAAATCCATTCCTCCGCCATGAATGTCGAAGGTTTCCCCAAGATGCCGCATCGCCATGGCCGAACATTCGATATGCCATCCCGGTCGTCCCGGCCCCCACGGACTGTCCCAGAACGGCTCACCAGATTTACTGGCCTTCCAGAGGGCGAAGTCCATGGGGTGGCGTTTCCGCTGATCGACATCCACACGCGCGCCCGCCTGCAGATCGTCAAGCTTTCGCTTGGAGAGCCTGCCGTACAGCGGATATCGGTCGACCTCAAAATACACATCACCCTCGACACGGTAGGCCATCTCCTTCGCGAGCAACCTCTCGACAAGCATCACAATATCCGAAATATGCTCTGTCGCCCTAGGCTCAAGAGTGGCACGACGCACCCCGAGCTTTTCCATATCCTCATAGTAGGCACGGATATACTTACTCGTAATGTGCTCGCAGCTTACTCCTTGCTCATGAGCTCGCTTGATGATTTTATCGTCGACGTCTGTGAAGTTCTTGACAAACTCGACGATGAATCCGGAGTATTCCAGATAGCGCCGTAACACATCGAAAACTAGCGCACTCCGGGCATGTCCAATGTGGCAATAGTCATAGACCGTCACTCCGCACACGTACATGCGGGCTATGCCTGGCACTAGCGGCTCAAATCGGTCCTTCCTTCCGGTCAACGTATTGTGCACCCGCAACATAATGGCCGCTACTCCACTGTCGGCCCGCGTTTCGGCCAATGCGACCATAGAAAGTAGCCTAGCCCCAGGGCGAGAAATAACCCGATCACGACATCCGCATGATGAAAGTACTCACGTAGTTGGTTCCAATGCTCCCCCATCTTGAGCCCGACATAGGCCAGCGCATAACAGAAAGGGACCGCTCCGACAAATGAATAGAGCACGAACTTTTTCACGTCCATGCGCGCAATTCCCGCCGGGAGAGAAATGAACGTTCGAACCACAGGCAGTAAACGACCGATCAATACCGCCGCCTCTCCATGTTTCGTAAACCACCGATCGGCCAGCTCTAAATCATGCTGCGAGACCAGGAAGTACCGGCCGTACCGTTCGGCGAATGGCCTCCCGCCCCACACACCCACGTAGTACGCCACCAACGACCCCAGCACATTACCGACCGCTCCGGCAAGCGTCACGCCGAGCATCGAGAATTGCCCCGTCGAGACCAGGTAGCCGGAAAACGGCATGATGATTTCACTTGGCAAAGGAATGCAGGCGCTTTCGATCGCCATCGTAATCACGATGCCGGTGTAGCCGAACATCGAAATCGTGGAAATGACGAACCGGCCGAGTTCTTCGATCAACCATTCGATCAGCCCCGTCATACCTCCGTCCTCCCAGGCGGGCCTGGCCTGCTCGGTGTCTTGCGCTTAGAAGGTTTTGAGAGCGGCCGCTCCCAGGCTTTGAACTGTTCGAGCACATCATGGTGGGTCGTATCGAGATGGATTGGGGTGACAGACACCATATGCTGCTCCAGCGCTTCGTGATCGGCATCCTTGCGCCGACTCCAGGATTTTCGTGTGCCGGCAATCCAGTAATACTTATGTCCCCTCGGATCAACTTTTTCAACAATAGGGTTCTCGAAGCGACGTCGACTGAGACAGGTCACCTTGACTCCCTTGATGGATCGAAAGGGTACATTCGGAATATTCACGTTCAAGATGGTTTCGGGCGGCAATCCGTGCGCTAACACCTCGGCGGCAACCCGAGCCGCGTATCGCGCCCCGACATCGAATCGAAATCTATCGTCGCCCTCTTGAGATACCGCCATCGAGGGAATGCCTAAAATCGTACCCTCCAGGGCGGCCGAGACCGTGCCGGAATACATCACGTCATCTCCAAGATTGACCCCCCTATTGATACCCGACACGATCAATGCCGGCTGCGCAGGCAAAACTTTCGCCAGAGCCAGATTGACACAATCAACGGGAGTTCCATTCACCATGAACACACGAAGCCCCATTTTGGTAATGCGCAGCGGCTTATGCAACGTGACCGCATGCCCCACTGCCGTCCGCTCTCGATCGGGCGCTACTATCCACACCTCTCCTAGAGTGCGCAACGCGTCGGCGACCGCATGAACCCCCGGGGATGCAATCCCGTCGTCATTGGTCACAAGGATTCGCACACGTGACACAGCTTCTCCCCATCTTTGCGAATATGATGGAAGGGTACGAGTACAACCAGTGGGGGAGGACGGCTGGGTTGTCCGGCAGAAAAATCCCGATTCTGAAAACATCGTGCCGATGGTCGGGGCGGCGGGATTTGAACCCACGACCCCTCGCACCCCAAGCGAGTGCGCTACCGGGCTGCGCTACGCCCCGACTTACTCGGCATCGATATACTTCCGTAGTGTGGTCAGGGTCCACCGAGTCACGGAACAGTTCAGGGCGAATGAGAATCCAGCATCCTAATGATCGCCTGAAGATCCCCTCTGACGCGCTGCGCCAGTTCTTTCTGCGATCCGCGCTTCTTCACGGTCGCTCGACCTCGACGCGCCCAGTAGCGTTTCACGCCAGCCAGCGTGTGCCCTTCGTCATAGAGCATGCGCTTAATCTCCAGCACCGTATCCACGTCTCGCTGGACATATAGTCGCTGATTGCCACGACTTTTTTTTGGTTTGAGGAAGCTAAATTCAGACTCCCAAAACCGCAACACATAAGCCGGCAACTTCGAAAGCTTGCTGACTTCGCCGATTTTATAAAATACCTTACTCCCCAGTCTGGGCTCATTCCCCATGACCGGTCCTCATTCTGCGTGTACTCGTGGCAAGATAGCGACTAAGAGTTAACGTATTTTTTAAACACCTGACTGGGCCGAAATGTCACTACCCGGCGAGGAGTGATCCCAATCTCTTCGCCGGTTCGCGGATTGCGTCCCTTGCGCGCGCCTTTGCTTCGAACGACGAAATTGCCGAATCCAGCGATTTTCACCGCATCGCCTTTTTGCAGAACTCCCTTCAGCAGGTTGAGCACGAGTTCGACGATATCGGCGGCATCGTTTTTTGACACGCCGACCTGCTTGAAAATTTCATTCGCAATATCCGCCTTTCTCATGCCTTTCCCCCCGCCATCCACTAGAGTCGTTCCTTAGGAAGTGCTTCTTGGTGTCGAGCGTCCAAGACAAAGAATTTCTCCATAAGTTACGTGAGGTTACCTGCCCTGTCAAGGATTATGTGCGTCAGAATGGAGGTAGCAGTTCTAACGATCCGTCAGCAGCAATTTATACTCGATGCTATCCGCCAGCGCCTGCCAGCTGGCTTCCATAATGTTTTCTGATACGCCGACCGTTCCCCACTTATCTTTGTGATCTCCCGATTCGATCAACACTCGCACTTTGGACTCTGTCCCCTTATTGGCCGACAAGACGCGAACCTTATAATCCAGCAATTTGACTTCGCGAAGTTGTGGATAAAATTTTTCTAATGCCTTGCGAAGTGCATGGTCGAGTGCATTCACCGGGCCGGCACCCACCGCGGCCGTATGTTCAACCACATTGCCGACCTTCACCATCACCGTTGCCTCAGACAACAACATGCCCAACTCTTGTTTCTTCTCGACGATCACTCGAAAACCCAGTAACTGGAAGGACGGACAATGACTCCCCATCGCTTTGCGCATCAACAATTCAAACGAGCCTTCGGCGCCTTCGAATTGATACCCTTGGCTTTCACGCTCCTTCAACGTTTCAACCAACTCCTGCAGCTTTGCGTGATTCTTGCTGAGCGAGATACCGTAGGCCTCGACCTTCTCCATGAGCCCGCTACGACCCGCATAATCGGACACTAACATCCGCTGACGATTTCCCACTTCCGCCGGAGCAATATGCTCATAGGTTGCCGCGTTCTTGAGCACCGCATGGATGTGCACGCCCCCTTTATGGGCGAACGCCGCATCACCTACGTACGGCTGCTGTTTATTGGGCATCAGATTGGCAATCTCAGTGACAAATCCCGATACGTCTTTCAGGCGCGTGAGATTTTTGCCGAGTAGCCGGCCGCCGCATCTTCAGCTGCAAGTTAGGAATAATGGAACACAGGTTCGCGTTTCCGCATCGCTCACCGATGCCGTTAATGGTTCCCTGCACCTGCAAAATTCCAGACTCGACCGCCACGAGCGAATTGGCCACCGCCATTTCACTATCGTTATGTGCATGAATCCCCAACGGCACGGGACACTCCTGCTTTACGATTCGGCAAATTTCACGGATTTCCCATGGCATCGTGCCGCCGTTCGTGTCGCACAGAATCACTCGTTCGGCGCCACCCTCAATCGCCTTTCTGATTGTCTGCAAGGCATACTCTGGATTCGCTTTGTAGCCGTCGAAAAAATGTTCGGCATCGTAGAATACCCGACGATCTTTCGAACGAAGATAGTGTATTGAATCTTCGATAAGTTCCAGATTTTTGGAGAGTGAAATGCCTAGCGCATCCGTCACTTGGAACGACCAGCTCTTGCCGAAGAGCGTAATCGTATGCGTGCCGGACTCCAGTAATGCCTGAATGTTTTTGTCTTTACGGGCCGCATTGCTGGCCTTTCGAGTCGAACCGAAGGCCACGATGGTCGCATGCCGAAAAGGTATCGTTTTAACGATCCTGAAGAACTCGATGTCTTTTGGATTAGCGCCCGGCCACCCGCCTTCGATGAACTGCACCCCAAGCTCGTCGAGCTGTTGCGCGACACGAACTTTGTCCTCGACAGAGAAACTGACATCCTCCGCTTGGGCGCCGTCGCGCAGCGTTGTATCGTAAATTTCCAGCGCAGCGGCCTGCGCCGTGGTGAGTGTCGGTACCGTAACAGGTTCTGCTGCATGGGATGGATGCGACCGTAGAGTTCGTGGTTTCATAGATATGAGAGTAGCAGGGACATGAATGGACTGTCGAGGATCCCGCAGGACCGGAGAGCGCTTCCGCCCCCTGTCAGCCCAGAGCAGGCGCCGATATCTGATCCAGCCCGAACGCCGTATGGAGTGTCCGCATGGCCAGCTCCAAGTACTTTTCGTCAATTACACAGGAAATTTTTATTTCCGATGTGCTGATCATCATGATGTTGACACCCTCACGTGACAGCACCTCGAACATCTTCGCCGCCACCCCGGAATGCGACCGCATGCCCACCCCAATGAGAGAGACCTTGGCAATCGATTCGGTCACTGCCACCGACCGGGCGCCGATCTCCTGGGACAGGCGCTGGACCAGATCGACGGCACTGCGCAAATCCGGCTTCGGAACCGTGAACGATATATCGGTCAATGGAAGCTTGACTCACGTTCTGAATGATCATGTCGACCACGATATTGGCATTCGCCACCGCTCCAAATACGCGCGCGGCAATGCCCGGGCGATCCGGCACGCCGACAATTGTGATCTTCGCCTGATTGCGGTCACCCGTCACTCCCGACACCATGACCCCTTCCATATCGGCATCTTCACGCGTCACGAGCGTTCCCTTTCCTTCTTTGAAACTGGAATTGACCTCTACCGGTACGGCATATTTCGCCGCAAACTCGACCGACCGACTCTGCAGCACCTTCGCGCCGAGACTCGCCATTTCCAACATTTCTTCGTAAGAGATCTTATCTAAGCGACGTGCGGCCGGCACAATGTTCGGATCGGCGGTATATACACCATCCACATCCGTATAAATAATGCACCGATCAGCCTTCAACGCAGCCGCCAGCGCGACGGCTGTAAGGTCCGATCCGCCTCGCCCCAGCGTGGTAACATCCGAGCGGGCATTGATGCCCTGAAACCCCGCCACGACCGGAACGATGCCCTCGGACAGCGCGTCCTTGATGCGATCGGCCGTAACCCGAGAAATTCTGGCTTTGGTATGAGCGCTGTCGGTATGGATCCCGACCTGCCGACCCGTGAAGGAACGGGCATGCACCCCGCGCCCGCGAAGATCCATGGCGAGTAATGCGATCGTGACTCGCTCTCCCGTGGAGAGCAACATATCCAATTCGCGTTCGTCGGGGATACCCGTCACTTCATGGGCCAATTTGAGTAGCCGATCGGTTTCGCCGCTCATTGCCGACAGCACGACAACGACGTGATGTCCCTCTTTGTGGGCTCGCTCGACGCGCTCGGCAACCCGATGAATCCGCTCCACGTTGCCGACGGAAGTGCCGCCATATTTTTGAACGATCAGCGCCACGGATTCTAGGTCCCGCGGGGAAACAGTCGGGTCATGAGTTTCGTCGCATCACGCGGCGCAGTTCCCGCGATATGCTCTTCTTGTTCATGGAAACGCTTGGCCGCTCCTGATTGCGACTGACCAGCACTGTCACAGAGCGCATATAAGATCGGCGGAGCCGCGGAGACCTGACTGGTTGCCAAACCAGGATCGCAGACCACGAGCAGCCGATAGGACGATTGGGTAGCCAATGCTGTAAGAATCGGACCGACGATCTGGGCATCAAATTGTTCGATGGCTCGGACCTTTTCTCGAACGTCAGTCGCGTGGAGCACATCGTCTGACAGTCCGGCATGAAGATACACCAAGTCCTTTTTGGCTAACTCCCGCACTGCCGCTTCGACCTGTCCCGCTAACGACTTTGACCCATCTCCGTCATCGAGGGGCCATTCGACCGCCTCCAACCCAGCACACAATCCAACCCCGCGATGAACATCGCTGGATGCCACGACAGAACCAGTGATTCCATACCGTTCCGGCAGGGGGGGCCAGAGAGCGGCACGGCCCTGTCCCCACAACCACAGACAGTTGGCGGGCCGTAAACCCTCCTGCTGGCGCTCCTCGTTGAGTGGATGGTCACGTAGAATGAAAAAGGCCGCGTCCATAAGTTTTCGCAAGACATCGGCGCCATCGCCAGCCGGTAACGCGTCCGCAATCGACCGGCCGACCAGTTGCTGAGGATCGATGCATGTCGCGCGTGACTTCCCCCCGACCCACACCATTAAATGCCGGTGTCCTGCGCCGGGATAGAACTGGATGGACTCCGCCCCGAGTTGTTCATTCACGGCCTCAAGCAGGTCCCTCGCCTGGTCCGTATCGATGAGGCCGGCGGTCGCGTCCTCCATGACCACATGCGCCCCCAATTTCTTGATCTCGGTCACAATATCCTTGCTACCGGACGCACCTTCACCTCGCACCGTCACCATGGTGCAACGAAACACCACATCCTGTTCGCCCACCGTGATCCCTAGGCCGGCCGCTTCGAGCGGACCGGAGCCGAGATAGTACTTTTTAGGATCGTAGCCGAGCACGGCCACACTGGTGACGTCGCTCCCAACCGGTCCACTTTCTGATGGAAGACTCAGCAGCCCGACTTCGCTACTCTGGGCAATGCGATCGAGATGAGGAGTCGAGGCCGTGGCAAGAGGCGTCTTCCCACCGAGTTCCGGACAGGGGATGTGAGTCATCCCGTCGGCATGCAGGATCAAGTATTTCATGCAATGTTCCTGAGGTAATCAGACATGAAGGAGGCGGGCCACATCATCGCGAGTGGCTTTAACTGTCTTCGGCTGACGTGAAATGCCAATCGCCGTATCGGCATCCTTTAAACCATGCCCGGTCAACGTACACACGACCGTGGCACCTTCTTTCAACATACCGGCGTGACTCATTTTAATGACACCGGCGACCGATGTCGCTGACGCAGGTTCACAAAAAACACCTTCCTCCATGGCCACCATTGCATAGGCAGACAAGATCTCTTCATCGGTGACCATATCAATGGCCCCCGACGATTCTTGCACAGCCGTGAGCGCCGACTGCCAACTGGCCGGATTGCCGATCCTGATAGCCGTTGCCACAGTCTGAGGCTCTTCTATCACGTGACCCAACACGATGGGCGCCGCGCCGGCAGCCTGAAACCCCATCATTCGCGGCAGGCGCGTCGTTTGATTGGCCGCACGATATTCTCGATAGCCGTTCCAATAGGCGGTAATATTACCCGCATTCCCTACGGGAAGTACATGCATAGTAGGCGCATCGCCAAGATCGTCGCAAATCTCCATGGCCGCCGTTTTTTGCCCCTCGATCCTGTAAGGATTGATGGAATTGACCAATTCCACAGGGTACGTCGCAGAGAGTTCCTTGACGATGGTCAAGGCCTGGTCAAAGTTTCCTTCGACTTGAATGACGGTAGCTTGATGCATCATCGCTTGCGACAACTTACCGAGCGCAATCTTTCCTGCAGGAATAAGGACATAGACGGCAATCCCTGCCCGCGCCCCATACGCGGCGGCCGAAGCGGACGTGTTGCCCGTAGAGGCACAAATCACCGCTCGCGCCCCTCCCTCGAGCGCCTTAGAGATTGCCATGGTCATCCCGCGATCCTTGAAGGACCCCGTCGGATTCATACCCTCATATTTGAGATAGAGATCCACCCCCGGCGCAATTTTCTTGGCCAGTCGCGCCGCGCGGATGAGCGGCGTATTGCCTTCGCCCAAGGTAATAACGGGCGTCTGGGCCGTCACCGTAAGGAACTTCCGATACTCTTCGATGATGCCGCGCCAGCGAGTCATGACATCCTTTTCGGCCACTCGAGAGACCAAGTCGGAGACCTCATGGTCATTCATCCCGCCCTTCAACCCGAATGAGGGTGGTGGGTTCGGAAATGTAGGGCATGGGGTTGATGTCCCGAAGGGCGTTCTGCATATCTCGCTCTTTCGCCATATGCGTCATGATGACGACCGGCACCGTTTGCCCTTCCTTGCGTCCTTGCTGCAGCACCGAAGAAATACTGATGCCGTAACGGCCCAGTACTCCGGCAATCTGCGACAACACACCCGGGCGGTCCAGGACCATGAAACGAATATAGTAGAGTGACGTGATTTCTTCCATTGGCCGCATCCGTAAGGGACGCCGTTGATCTTGTTGATATGACGCAGGCGGGACGCGTCCCGTGGCATTCTTGAGCAGATTGCGCGCGATGGACATGACATCGCTGACTACGGCACTGCCTGTTGGCATCGATCCGGCACCGCGGCCATAGAGGACGACATCCTCCACGGCGTCGCCGACCAATTGAATCGCATTATACACACCGTCCACCTTGGCGATTTGAGATGCGGATGGGACCATGGTGGGATGCACGCGGGCCTCGATCTCGCCGTCGGAATATTTCGCGATCGCCAGCAACTTGATCGTAAATCCGAACTCCTTCGCATAGGCGATATCGACCGGCGTGAGCCCGGCAATGCCCTCGGTGTAAATCTCTTTGAAATTGACGGGTGTGCCATAGGCCAAACTGACCATAATTGCCAACTTATGCGCCGAGTCGATTCCCGCGATATCGAAGGTAGGATCGGCTTCGGCATATCCCGCTTGCTTGGCGTCCTCCAGCACCACCTCGAATCGTTGTCCCTCAGTGGTCATGCGGCTAAGGATATAATTTGAAGTGCCGTTAATGATGCCATAGATGGATTGGATATTATTCGCAGCCAATCCCTCCATCAAGGCACGGATCACAGGAATACCGCCGCCCACACTCGCCTCAAATCCGAGATCGATCCCATGACGGGATGCGGCGGCGAAGATCTCTTCACCATGTACAGCCAGCAATGCCTTATTGGCCGTTACGACATGTTTGCCTCGCTGTACTGCGTCCAATATGACGCGCTTTGCAAGGTCATACCCACCCATCAACTCGATCACAATATCAACGCGCGGATCGGTCAATACCTGCTGGATATCAGCGGTCAGAACTCCTGGTGGAATGACAATTCCGCGGTCGCGCGTGATGTCCAAGTCCGCGATACGCACCAAGTTGATCGGCACTCCTACTCGACGCTGAATCAGCTCAGCGTTCTCGATCAAGACGCGGGCAACGCCCGTTCCGACGGTTCCGAACCCGATTAATCCGACTCCGATTTCCGTCTTCATAAATCCTGATCGTCCATCTTCAAGACTTTTCGAATGCCGCGCAGAGCCTGGCGCGTGCGATGTTCATTTTCCACCAAGGCAAACCGCACAAACTCGTCTCCCCCTTCTCCAAATCCGATACCCGGGGACACGGCCACCTTGCCATCTCTCAACAGCAGTTTCGAAAACTCCAGTGAGCCCATGTGTCGAAAGGGGTCAGGAATACGAGCCCAGACGAACATGGTAGCGCGGGGTAATCCTACCTGCCAACCGATCCTGTTGAGCCCATTGACGAGGACATTGCGCCGATTTTGATACCGCTGCACAACCTCTTTGACACAGTCTTGCGGGCCGTTCAACGCCACCGTACTGGCGATCTGAATGGGCTGGAAAATACCATAGTCGAGATAACTCTTGATCTTGGCGAGTGCGCCGACGACTTCGCGGTTACCGACGCAAAATCCGACACGCCAGCCAGGCATGTTGTAGGCCTTGGAGAGAGTATAAAACTCCACGCCGACATCCTTCGCTTCCGGGACTTGCAGAAAACTGGGCGCCTTATAACCGTCGAAGGCGATATCGGCATACGCCAAGTCATGAATCACGATGACATCGTGTTCTTTGGCGAACGCCACGATCTTTTTGAAAAACTCAAGATCGACCACTGCAGTTGTCGGATTATGCGGAAAATTGATCACCAGGATACGGGGCCGTGGCAAGGTCTGGCGGTAGACACGCAGAAGATCGTCAAAAAAATCGCTATCCTGCCGCAATTCAATCCCGCGCACCTCACCGCCGGCAATAATGAAACTGTACATGTGGATAGGGTAGGTCGGCGTCGGCGTGAGTACGACGTCGCCCGGACCGATCGTGGCCAGGGCCAAGTGCGCAATACCTTCTTTGGACCCGATCGTCACGATCGCTTCGGTCTCGGGGTCCAACTCCACATCATAGTTTCGCTTATACCAACCGGTTATGGCATGGCGAAGCTTGGTGATTCCACGCGAAGCCGAGTAGCGATGGTTTTTCGCCTTCTTGGAGGCATCAATCATTTTATCGACAATATGATTGGGCGTGGGCTGGTCCGGATTGCCCATGCCGAAATCGATAATATCTTCGCCTTGCTGACGCGCCTCAAGCTTCAGACTTTGGACCTGCGCAAACACGTAGGGGGGAAGTCTTTTAATGCGGTAAAAGCCGTCGCTGATCGCCATGAATGTGTCAGACTCCTAAGGGCGAGACCTCTGCCAAATTGGTTTGGTCGCTATGCCTTTGAAAAAGGCGTATTTTAATTGAGGCCTCAATGTGAGTCAATTTCACTAGGATTCTAGTGAGTTGGAGATCATCATCCGTCTTTCGCGGGCAGTACATTTGTCGGGACAGACCGTAATATGTCCTCCTTGCTCCTCCCCTCCTGATTCTGTTAATAATGCCCCAGCAACGAGAGAATTGTCTATGAATTTCGGCCAGTTCTGACACCTTTCTGCTGTATCATTTCATGCAAACTGCGGAGGCGCGATGGCTCGATTGGGCGTCAATATCGATCATGTGGCGACACTGCGGCAGTCACGCGGCGGAACAGATCCCGATCCCCTGACCGCCGCGATTCTCGTCGAACTAGCCGGGGCCGATGGGCTGGTCGTGCATCTGCGGGAAGACCGCCGACATATTCAAGATCGCGATCTCACCATGTTGCGGGAAATCGTTCGGACGAAATTGGACCTTGAAATGGCCGCGGATGACGCGATGGCAAAGATCGCGCTCAGCGTCAAACCAGACCTCGTCACCTTGGTGCCCGAACGACGACAAGAGTTGACCACCGAAGGTGGGCTCGATGTCGTCAATCACCGTGACCGCATTCAAAAAATCGTCGATTTGCTGCGGGATGGCGGCATCCCTACCAGTCTGTTCGTGGAACCAGGCCTGGATCAAATCAAAGCGGCCCATAAAATCGGGGCAGCCTATGTCGAACTGCACACGGGTCGCTACTCCAACGCGAAGCGTTCCAAAGAAGAGGACGAGGAATTTGAGGCCATCACCCAGGCAGCCAAGCTGGCGTATAAACTCGGCCTCGGTGTAAATGCCGGCCATGGTTTAAATTATAAAAATGTAAAACGTCTGGCCAAGCTGCCGGAGATCGTGGAATTCAACATCGGCCATAGCATTATTGCCCGCTCAGTCATGGTCGGACTCGTCCAAGCAGTTCGAGAAATGAGGGAACTTGTGGCCTAAATCCGCGGCCCCGTCGGCAGCATAGACTGGCCGTACCGCAGGTCACTGATACACCATGATACCCATCGTGACCGCCGACCAGATGCGCGCCCTTGATCACCGAACGATCACGGAAGCGCATGTCTCCTCCCTCACCCTCATGGAGCGAGCAGGCGCAGGAGTGGTCGCCCAGATGGAAGAACGGTTTGGGCCGCTCGCCGGAAAATCGATCGCCGTCGTCTGCGGCAAGGGAAACAACGGGGGTGACGGATTCGTCATCGGTCGATTGTTGCGACGAAGTAAGGTTCGAGTGCAGCTGCTGCTACTCGTCTCTCCAACCGAGCTCGGTCGCGACGCGAAAACCATGTATCAACTGTTTCAGCGGGCGGCAGGACAATCGGCCATCACCCGCCCTACCGATGCCGAGGATCTACGCCGACGGCTCACTGCCAGCGATATCATCGTTGATGCCATCGTGGGAACTGGCCTGTCCGCCCCTATCGACGATCTCTACCGTGACGCGATTCTGGCAATCAATGCCGCGGGCCGCCCCACCGTTGCCGTGGACCTTCCATCCGGCCTCCACGCAGATACAGGAAACGTTCTGGGAGTTGCGGTGCAAGCCGATCTGACGGTGACCTTCGGACTGCCAAAAATCGGGCTCTATAACGGATCCGGCATCGATTGTTCTGGAACAGTACGGGTGGTCGATATTGGAATTCCGGCGTCGTTTGTCGAGGCCGTCGGCAGTCGCCTGATGCTTCTGACCGATGCAACGGCCCGTGCGGCGCTCCCCACGCGGCGACCGTCCTCCCACAAAGGAACCTACGGGCATGTCGGCATCGTCGCTGGATCGGTCGGCAAGACAGGCTCTGCCGCCATGGCCGGCTTGGCGGCACTCCGCGTCGGAACCGGATTGGTCACGGTCGCGGTGCCCTCCAGCGTCAACGACGCGCTGGAAGCCAAAATGTTGGAGGTGATGACGCTGCCGATGCCGGAGACCAAAGCCCGCACCTTCGCGCGCACCGGCCTGGAGCGCCTCCTGGCCTTCGCCGCCACGCGAGATGCGGTGGTGATCGGCCCCGGCCTGACGACTCACCCTGAGACGGTCGACTTGGTGCAGGAATTCGTCAAACGTATCGACAAGCCTTGCGTGCTGGATGCGGATGCGTTGAACGCCCTGGCAGGAAAAGCCTCGCTGCTGACCCAGTGCAGGCGACCGCCGATCATCACGCCTCACCCAGGAGAGATGGCCAGACTCGAAACCGATGCGACCACCCAGTCTGTGAATCAAGATCGTCTCGGTACAGCCATGCGATTTGCGCGCGAACGTGGCGCCATCGTGATCCTCAAAGGCGCGCGCACGGTGATTGCCCGACCGGATGGCTTGACAGCCATTTGTCCTACCGGCAATCCCGGAATGGCCACCGCCGGAACCGGTGATGTCTTGACAGGCATGGTCGGCGGCCTCCTCGCCCAAAGGCTCTCGCCGTGGGATGCGGCGTGCACTGCTACCTACTTTCACGGACTGGCGGGAGATCTCGCGGCGAATATCTATGGCCAAGCCGGCATGCTCGCTCGTGATCTAATCCGACAGATTCCTCATGCGCTCACCTCCACCACGCACGAGTAAGCCCATGGCTGCGTCATCGTCGCCTCCTCGACAAAAACGGACGGGAACCCACCCAGTCAGCAAACCTTGGCGCCTCGTCTTGCCATCGCCCCGGCAGACGCAGCGGCTGGGTCTATGCCTTGGCCAATTACTCCAAGGAGGGGAGGTGGTGGCCTTGTTTGGGGATCTGGGAACGGGCAAGACCTGGCTGGTTCGAGCCATGGCCGAAGGGTTGCTGGCCGATCCCACAGCAGTCAGTAGCCCGACTTTTACGCTGATACATGAATACCAGGGACGGCTCCGTCTCATTCATGCCGATTTATACCGGCTGACTGCCGCACAACTTAACGACACGGGACTGAGTGACTACTTAGACGGTCACACCATCACCGCGATCGAGTGGGCTGACCGTTGGAATGTCGGTCTTCCGCCGGATCGTTTAGACATTCACTTATCACATGGCCCCACCGCGACACGTCGCGCCATTCTGACGGCCACTGGCCCTTCAGCCTCCCGGTTACTGGCTGCCGTTCGGACCCGCCTTTCGAAGAACTCTCCCACTAGAGAGCCTCAGCCAACCCGTGTACAATTGCCGCGGTCGAGGAGGGCATCGCTTTGATTCGTTTGATTTTGGTGGGCACCCTACTTCTACTCGCACTGTCGTTTGTTTTGCAGAATCAAGAGCAGGAAGTCACGTTGCGGTATTTTTTCGGCCTTCGCTCGGCCTCGATCCTGATCTATAAGCCGATCTTAGCCGCATTTGGGGTCGGCCTCCTCGTATCGGGAATTCTGTTGTTTCCAGCCTGGGTACGAGGTCGGATTGAACTCAGGCGAAAAACCAAGGCGCTCCAAGAAGCTGAAATGGATTTGGAACGTCTCCGACAGGCGCTGGATAAGGCCGCGCGCCGCGGAAGCCCATCGGCAATCACAGAATCCGCGGGAGACCCCTCTGATGGGTGACATCGACGGCACCCCGTTGATGCGGCAGTATCGCGAGATCAAACAAGCCTATCGCGATGCCATTGTATTTTTCCGTGTCGGTGATTTCTATGAAATGTTTCAGGAGGATGCCGTCGAAGCCGCCAAACTCCTGTCGATTGCACTGACCTCACGCGACAAGTCCAGCCCGACGCCGATCCCCCTGTGCGGGGTCCCCTATCACGCCGCCACTAACTACATTGCGAAACTTCTCCGTGCCGGCCGAACCGTCGCCCTCTGCGAACAAGTGGAGGATCCCAAACTTGCCAAGGGCTTAGTGCGGCGGGAAGTCGTCCGGCTCTACACTCCCGGCACCTTGATCGATAGCGAATTCCTTCCTTCCAGCGAATCGAACGTGCTGGCCGCGGTGGCCACGCGTCTCCGCTTCGGCGGAACCAACCGCAAGGAACTGTCTTTGGGATTGGCCACACTCGACGTATCAACCGGAGAATATTGGATCAGTGAATTCGATGGCGCGCAGGCGCAGACCACCCTCTTGGACGAGCTCGCACGACTTGAGCCGAGAGAATTGTTGATCGCCGAGGGACTTTCGTCAGAGGAGAAACGTTGGATGGACGAACTGACCGGCCCCCGATTCTGCACCCAACCAGCCGCCTGGTTCGACCTGACCCAGGGGAGAATCAGGCTGCAAGAGCAGTTTCATGTCCACTCCCTCGAATCCTTTGGCTGTCACGCGCTTCACCTTGGCATCCAGGCAGGAGCGGCCGTGTTGCGGTATGTGCGTGAAACGCAACCATCTGCTTCACTCAACCACATTCGGCAGATACGCGTCAGATATCCCGATGACGCCATGCACCTGGATAGCGTCACTATCCGCAACCTGGAACTTGTCAAACCTGCCGGCCGCTTGGACGAATCGTCGGGCGCTTCGGCCCATACCCTGCTAGGAGTCCTGGACTGCACCGTCACGGCCATGGGCAGCCGATTGCTCCGCGAATGGCTGCTGCGTCCATTGGTGACCTGTTCGTCGATCGACGCACGCCTCACGGCGGTCGATGAACTCAAAACTCAACTCGACGCTCGGGTACACCTCCGATCCGCATTGCGACCCGTGCAAGACATCTCGCGCCTCTCCAGTCGTATATCACTCGGTGTCGCCAATCCACGAGATCTGTTGGCCCTCACAGTCTCGCTCGCCTCCCTCCCCGTGGTTCACACAGGATTGGCTGCGCTCAGTGCTCCCCTCCTCACAGATCTATCGACAACCTGGGACAACGCACAGGACCTCTACGAGTTGATCGAACGAGCCATCGCAGCCGACGCACCTATTTCGGTGCGCGACGGCAACATCCTGAAGGACGGCTATCATTCGGAAGTGGATGAACTTCGCAAAGCGAGTCGTGAAGGGAAAAGCTGGATTGCCGGTCTAGAAGCTAAGGAACGGACACGCACCGGCATCGAGTCACTCAAAATCAGGTACAACCAGGTCTTCGGCTATTACATTGAACTCACAAAAGCTAATCTAGGGAAGGTTCCACCTGACTATATCCGGAAACAAACGTTGGCGAATGCCGAACGCTTCATGACGCCTGAGTTGAAAGACCTAGAAGAACGTGTGACGGGGGCCGATATCAAGCTAATGGGACTGGAACAAGCCCTCTTCGAACAACTCCGGGCACGATTAGCAGAGCAGACGGCCCGCCTCCAAGAAATCAGCCGACGGCTGGCCATTGTGGATGTTCTCGCAGCCCTGGCCGAAACCGCCGCACTGAATCGATACGTACGACCGATCGTTGATGAGAGCGGCGACCTTCGTATTGTTCAAGGCCGGCACCCCGTTGTGGAACGCCTCGACCTATCCGATGGGTTTGTCCCCAACGATACTCAGTTGGATCTTGGCATGAGCCGTCTGCACGTTTTAACCGGCCCCAACATGGCGGGAAAGAGCACCTATCTGCGTCAGGTCGCACTCATGACCCTTATGGCCCAGATGGGAAGTTTTGTGCCAGCCAGAGAGGCGAAGATCGGGATGGTGGATCGCATCTTCACCCGGGTAGGGGCATCCGACAATCTCGCCGGTGGCCAGAGCACGTTCATGGTCGAGATGACCGAAACGGCGCACATCCTACACTGCGCGACATCTCGGAGCTTGATCCTCTTGGATGAAATCGGGCGCGGCACAAGCACTTACGATGGCTTGAGCATCGCCTGGGCGATCGCCGAATACATCCAGGATCCTCAACGGCTCGGCGCACGTACGCTCTTTGCCACGCACTATCACGAGATGACTCAACTGGAAAGTCTACGGGAAGGCATTACGAACTATTGTGTCGCCGTCCAGGAGCGGGACGGGGAGGTTTTATTTTTGCGCAAAATCATCCCTGGAGGTGCAGATCGGAGTTACGGTATCCACGTCGCTCAATTGGCAGGTCTTCCGGATCTGGTCATACATCGCGCCAAGGCTGTCTTGGCTCAGCTTGAATCCTCCTCCACTTCACATCACGTTGCCGACACCCAGCAGCTGTTAGAGTTTGACGCTACACTACCAACACGACATCCCATGCTTGAGGAGGTACGGCAAATGGATCTCTTCTCGATGACCCCCTTGGATGCCCTCAATCGATTGGCAGCCCTACAGCAACGGCTATTGAGCGAATAAGCACCGCATAGAGTGGTCATATCACACTAGTTCGATAAAGAAAAAGGCGGCACCCCTGTCGGAGAGCCGCCTTCTCTTTTCAAGCCTATGGGTTGCCAGAAATCAGTGCTTCCCACCACCTCGATTGTATTGCGCCGTCCAAGGAATCAAGTTGGCAATTGGCTTGCCGTCCGGCAAGAGTACATCATATTGCATCAACACTGAGTCGCCACCCTTCGGAGACGTATTCAGGCCCGTCTTGGCCGTGGCACAAGCGGCATCCACTTCCGTCTTACCTTCACAGTCCTTCAGACGAAGGGCGGAAATGCTCTTTGGCTTACCCATCTCACCGGCGTTGTCATTAAGTTTCTTCACGGACGTGATCACCCGGTGATTCTGCTCCGTTTCCTGCGCGACGAATTCCACCAGAGTGGTCGGGGAACCTGGCGGAACTTCTTTGGCTGCAGCCGGTCCCGCATGAGGGCGCGCCATGGACTTCAGCTGCTCCCACACGTTCTTATCAGCAGGGTAGAACTTAAGGTTCTTGCCTGGGTGAATTTTCTGCCAAAACAACCCGCTCTCTGCGTTGCCACCGAATACGGCGATATTTAGCCATACCGCTTCATCATATGGATCCAGAATAATCACACGACCTTGCAGCGTAGTGGGCTTGCTTAAATCTCCCCACTCAAAACGCTCCTGAAATGCCTCAATGGCCAGTGCAGTGGAGGAAAACGCCACCACCAGAGCCACGGCAGCCATAAAAGACCACCCCTGCTTTTGAAGCTTCATCATCACATCCTCCTTAAAAGAAGACAAAAGAGTCTCAAGAATCTCGCCTCGCGTATAAATTTACTTCAAGAGCTTGAAGCCGGTAATGGTTCGACCATCAAGCGTCACTTCCATCGCCACCAGTTCCTGCGAGGCCTTGATGATCTGGTCCATCAAATTCTTGTCCTTGACTGACAAGCGAACAGTAGTCGCCGCATGATACCAGCCGGAGTATGGATTATTCTTGTCCGTGCCGCCGTTATAACCCCAGGCACAGCAGGTAAACAATGGGTCTGGCGGCTTCACATCCATTTGCGTCGAAGAGCGTCCACCCCCCTCACCAGAAGCCGGTTCCCCCGTGTTCCAATACTGAATGCCAAAAAGAAGTTCGGTATCAGGATTGTCTGCCCACTGTGACCAGACACGTCCCTTCAGGGTATTGGTGGTCTCACCCTTGAATGTTTTGTCGCTACCGGTGATCACTCCACTGACCCCGCCCCCTGCTGGAGCATCAGCCGCCACCGAGATCTCGGCGGCCAGTAAGCCGACAACGGAGGACACTGCAAGTGCGGCTAGAATTCCTACCCTATTCATAACCCTACCCTCCTTGGAAAAATGATGACCAGAAAAACCGTAAGTCCAAAAATCGCGGGAAAAAAGTTCAAAAAAACAAAATCCAGAGAACGCGCTAGGAGGAGGAAGTGCGACTGACACCCCCTTTCTCTCTGCTTACCTTCCCCTGTAATGCAGCCGAAATAAATTCAGACTTTGGTAGTGAAAACGCGGCCATGGTACTGAAATCCATGAAACCTGTCAAGAAAATGTTTCGCCTATTTTTCACTACCACCACCGTCAGGAAACAATTAGGTTATCAAATGGTTATCTCGTATATATACTAGGCAGAGGCACGTTAGTCCACGAAGATCCAAGGACCTCCTGTCGCATGCACCGGCAAACAGAACCGATTAGGAGGCAAATGATCGCAAACTCGTCGTTGGAATTGGCCCAAGCGCCGTAATTGAAAGACAGCGCTGATCCAGCAGGGTTTGCGCCACACGATAGACCTGATCGGTGGTAACACGGTCTATTTCCGTTGTCATCTGTTCGAGCGAAACGTGACAACCCTGCGTCAATTCATCTTTCGCTAACTTGCTCATACGGCTATGCGAACTCTCCAAACTGAGCATCAAACTGCCCTTCATCTGATTCTTAACACGAGCCAGGTCCTTCGCATCAATTCCATGCGTGCGGAGCTTTTTCAGTTCCCGGCACACGACCTCCACGACACGCTGAATCTCTTTCGGCCTCGTACCCGCATAAACGGTGATCATGCCGCCATCGGAATAGGTCGACAGAAATGAATAGATCGAGTACACGAGTCCTCGTTTCTCCCGCACTTCCTGAAAGAGCCGTGAACTGACACTTCCTCCTAACACGCCGTTCAACGCATGGGCCGCATAGCGATCCTTGTGACCCGCAGCTAAGCCTTGCAGCCCTAAACAGAGGTGAACTTGCTCCAGCGTTTTGCGCTTGACCAGGACACCACCGCTGACTTCCGGCGGCCGACGACTCGATACCAAAGGCGTCCCTTTATGCGAGCTGGAAAAGTACCGTGCCAACAATTGTTCCAATCGTCGCCACGTAAAGTTCCCAGCCACCGCCACGACGGTTCGCTCCGGATCGTAGTGAGACCCGACGTATGCGAGCAAATCGTTTCGGCCGAGCGCCTGAATCCTCGGAGCCTGACCAAGAATCGAACGGCCCAAAGGATGGCTGCCGAGCGTGTGCTTCATGTGAAGCTCTTGCACAAGATCTTCCGGATCATCCTGAACCATCCGGATCTCCTCCAGCACCACCTGTTTCTCTTTTTCGACCTCTTTGGAATCGAACCGAGAGCGGTAGAATAGATCCGAAAGTAGCTCCAAGGCCGCTTCCAATTGCTGGTCGAGCACCTTGACATAGAAGGTTGTCGTTTCCCGGGTTGTGAAAGCGTTCATTTCCCCGCCAAGCGCATCGATCTCGCGTGAAATCTCAGACGCCGAGCGGCTTCTGGTCCCCTTAAAAAACATATGCTCGAGAAAGTGGGAAAGCCCTTCCTCGCCACGCTGCTCGTCGCGGGACCCAACGTTCACCCAAACCCCGATCGTGACAGACTTCAACGTCGGGATCAGTTCGGCCACGATACGCTGCCGGTTATCGAGAACAATTTTCCGATACACGATCGATTATCCTGCCGGCGTGGGCTCGGTGGCAGGAGCACCGGCCGGAGCGGGCATCGCTTCCTTCCGGCTTAGACGAATCTTCCCTTGTTTATCGATTTCCATCACCTTCACCATGATCTGGTCACCCTCAGACACCTCATCGGTCACTGCCTTAACCCGATGGTGCGCCAACTGGGAAATATGCACCAATCCATCCGTTCCGGGCAGGACCTCGACGAAGGCACCGAAATCCATGATCTTGCGAACTGTGCCGTGATAAATCCTGCCGACTTCGACTTCCTCGGTCAGGCGCTTAATCATATCGATGGCCTTCTGCGCAGAGGCTTCGTCCGAGGCAGCAATCGTGATATCGCCCGTGTCCTCGACATTGATCTTCACGCCGGTCTCCGCGATGATACTGCGGATCATTTTTCCGCCCGGGCCGATAATGTCGCGAATCTTATCCTGCTTCACTTTCAGCGGGAATATACGCGGCGCGAAGGCAGACAGCTTCGTGCGAGGCGTATTTAACGCCTGGGCCATACGCTCAAGAATATGCAACCGACCGGCTTTGGCTTGAGCAAGAGCTTCCCGCATCAACGCCGACGTAATCCCACCTATTTTGATGTCCATTTGGAGCGCGGTGACACCATTTTTCGTCCCTGTCACCTTGAAATCCATGTCGCCCAGATGATCCTCGAGTCCTAGAATATCGGAAAGAACCAATACCTGATCACCTTCCTTGATCAATCCCATGGCGATGCCCGCCACCGGTTCCTTGATGGGGACGCCCGCGTCCAGCAGCGCCAATGTCCCGCCACAGACCGTGGCCATGGAGGATGATCCGTTCGACTCCAGAATTTCCGACACGATACGCAGCGTATACGGGAATTTATCTTTGGTGGGAATCACGGATTTCAGTGCTCGCTCCGCAAGCGCTCCATGTCCAACCTCGCGACGGCCCGGCGACCGCAGCGGCCGTGCTTCGCCGACACTGAAAGGCGGAAAATTATAATGCAGCATGAAGGTGCGCATATACTCGCCCTCCAAGGCATCGATGCGCTGCTCGTCATCAGTAGTACCAAGCGTGACCACTGCCAAACTCTGCGTCTCACCCCTCGTGAACACCGCGGACCCATGCGCCCTCGGCAACACACCCACTTCACAGGTAATTGGGCGAATGTCCGCCGGGCCCCGGCCATCGGCGCGCACCCGCTTCTCCAGAATCATGTTCCGAACTTCCGTATATTCCAGACCGTGGAAGATGACTTTTACATGGCGGGTTCGATTCACATCGTCACTCTTGAGGTTCTCGATCGTCTCCGCCAAGACCTGATCCAACCGCTCCTGCCGGGCGCTCTTATTGGGAATAAGAATAGCTTCGCGGATCGGCCCTGCCACTAACCCACGCACCTGCGCAGTCAGCGTGGCATCAATGGGCTCCTGCGTTATCACTCGCTTCGGCTTACCGGCTAGCCCACGCAGCTCTTCGATCTTCGCCACGATCTTTTTGATTTCGCTATGTGCCAGTTCAATGGCCTCCAGCATGGTGGCTTCAGGCAATTCACTCGCTCCGGCTTCGACCATCATCACCGCATCCGCCGTTCCAGCCACCACGAGGTGGAGATCGCTTGTTTCCAGAACGTCCAGGTCGGGATTCACAACGAACTGCCCGTTGACGCGGCCGATCTTGACGCCTGCGATCGGACCGTTGAACGGAATCGAGGAGATCGCCAGCGCCGCCGACGCCGCAATGATGGCGATGACGTCGGATACGCCAGTCTTGTCGGCGGACAATACCGATGTAATGACCTGAGTTTCGAAGTAATACCCTTCCGGAAAGAGGGGACGAAGCGGGCGATCGATTAATCTGCTGGTGAGCACTTCTCGCTCAGAAGGACGGCCTTCGCGCTTGAAATAGCCGCCGGGTATCTTGCCCGCGGCATACGTCTTCTCCTGATAATCCACCGTCAACGGCAGAAAATCCACGCCGGGCTTGGCATTTTGGGACGCCACAGCCGTTGCCAACACCACGGTGTCGCCATACGTCGCCCAGATCGCGCCGTCTGCTTGTTTCGCGATACGACCCGTTTCCAGAGTCAGGCGGCGGCCCGCGAGCTCAATGTCTACAGTATGTTTCATCTATGGTCTCCTTCAGTTAAGTCCCACAGATGCCCACAGAGATAGGCTCAGCCCAAACGACCACTCATTGATGTGGTCGTCCTTCGCTCGTCATTCACTATGAACGAGGTGAGTCTATGTCAGTGTTCACCTGCGAGGACAATAGTCGGCCGCCACAGATCATGGCGGCGGCCGACTCGTGACACGACTACTTACGAATGCCCAGGCGCTCCAAAATCGCTCGATACCGCGCTTCACTAATATGACGGAGATAGTCCAACAGCCGCCGCCGACGGCCCACCAACGTCAACAGCCCGCGCCGGGAATGATGGTCCTTCTTGTGCAACTTGAAATGCTCCGTCAAATAGGTAATCCGGTTCGTCAGAATGGCGATTTGCACTTCCGGAGAGCCGGTGTCCTTATCATGCTGCTGGAAGCTCTTCACCAATTCCGTTTTTACTTCTTTCACGAGTGCCATACGTCTCTACTCCTCCATTGAATTCGCGATTCTACCGTCCTGTGATTCTTCCGTGACCAATACTTTCGAAACAGCAATCGGCTGTTCCCTCAGACCATGCTTTTCGATATCCGCATCGACCGGCAGCGTACCGATGGCCAGCAGACGTCCCGATTCGTCCTTGATACGAATGGCTCGATTCGGTCCCTCACGCAACGCCGGCGATCCGTACCATGCCAGGACTTCAGAAAAGGAAACCGGCATTCCGTGCAAGACCCTTCGGGCCGTCTCAGCTCCTATTGTGCAGCCTGGAAGTTCGGCTAATGCCTCGTCCAGCGTGAGCATAGACGTAGAAAGCGTACCCTGATCGAGCCGCGACTCTACTTCATCGACGGTTAACGCCTGCTCAACCCTCAGCGGTCCCACGCGCTCTCGAACCAATGTCGACATATGACCACCGACGCCCAACTTGTGGCCGATTTCAGCACACAGCGTCCGGATATAGGTCCCCTTGGAGCAGGCCACCCGGAATGTCACATCGGGAATCTGAATTCCGACAATGTCGAGATGAAACACGGTCACTTCGCGCGCCTGACGCTCAACGTCGTGTCCGGCCCGTGCAGACTTATACAACCGGACGCCGCCAACCTTGACTGCCGAATACATCGGAGGCACTTGCTGAATGCGCCCAGCAAACGCCGCGGCGACTTCGCGAATACGACCTTCCGTCACCGACTCAAACGGCAAGCGCTGCAGCACAGTTCCGGTGGCATCTTGCGTGTCGGTGGTTTCACCGAGCCGCAAACCTGCCAGATACGTCTTATCCCAGCTCAGCAAATATTCGGCAACGCGCGTCCCGCGCCCCACGAGTAACGGCAACACACCCGTAGCTGCCGGATCTAGCGTGCCCGCATGGCCGACTTTCATTCCTCGTAGCTTGCCGCGAATGCGAGCCACGACGTCGTGCGAGGTCCACCCCGCCTCCTTGCGGACATTCAACACACCATCCTGAAGGACTGTGGCCAATTGAGGCTCTTTTGTGGCAATCATCGTCATCTGCTAGGCGTCGCCGTGAGTGGGGCCGTCGGATGTTTCTATTTGCGCTTGGTCACGGTGCAGACCATCCAACAGTTCCAAGACACGATCGGCTCTTGGGCCGCTCACATCCTTGATAAAGGTCAGTTCGGGCAGGTAGCGCAATGCCAGTCGGCGGCCCAACTCGGCCCGCACGAACCCGCTCGCCTTCGCTAAACCATCGAACACGTGCCGTTCACCGTCCTTCTGCTCCATCGTCGTGACAAAGATTCGCGCGATCCGTAGATCCTTGGTCAACTCCACATCTGTCACCGTGACCATGCGCACCCGCGGATCCTTGATTTTCCGCATCAAGATGTCCGCGACTTCCATGCGAATCTGGTCCGCTACGCGATCGGCTCGGCTATACGTCGATTTGGTCATGACGCCGACTTAGAGCAATTCTATATGCGAACGTACCAATTGGATCGTGGGCATGCCCGAATAAGATTCAGCACTTGATCCAGCACTTGATTCACATGAACGGATTCATTAGCCACGCAGGCCAAACCGAGAATGGCCTTTTGCCACAAATCCTGCTCTCCCACCTCGGCAACCGAGACATTGAATTTATCTCGTACCCGCGTTTTCAGGCTCTGCAGAATCCGACGCTTGTCCTTCAATGAATGACCGTCTGGAATGAACAATTCCACCGTGCAGAGCCCAACGATCATGCCCGATGACTTTGCGGAGACGCCCCTCGATTGACCGGTTCAAGCTTAGCGGCAATCTTATCGACGACATAGGCTTCGATAATGTCTCCTGACTTGAGATCATTAAAATTTTCGACCGTGATGCCGCACTCATACCCCTGCTGCACTTCTCGCACGTCGTCCTTGAACCGCCGGAGCGACCCGAGCTTGCCTTCGTACGCCACCACGCTATCCCGAATGACCCGCACCCCGACACTCGACCTGGAGATAATCCCGTCCACCACGTAACAACCCGCCACCAGGCCAGCCTTAGGAATCGTAAACATCTGCCGGACTTCCGCTCGGCCAAGGATGCGCTCCTTGAGCATCGGCTCAAGCAAGCCCTCCATAGCGGCGCGGATATCGTTCAGCGCATCGTAGATGATGCTGTAGAGGCGCACATCGACGCCTTCACGCTCAGCCAGCGCAGCCGCCTTCGGCTCGGGACGAATATTGAATCCGATCACGATCGCCTTGGAAGCCGCTGCCAATAGAATGTCTGTTTCGGTAATACCTCCGACCCCACTATGCATGACCCGCAATTTTACGGCTCCGACCGGCATCTTTTCCACGGCAGAAGCCAAGGCTTCAGCCGAACCCTGCACATCGGCCTTGATGACGATGGGCAACTCTTTGACATTGCCCTCCTGAATTTTGGCAAACAAATCGTCCAAACTGATTTTTGCCGACCCGGCTAGGTCTGCCGCACGCTGCTTCATGGCGCGCTCTTGGGCGATCTCGCGAGCGACACGTTCATCCTTCACAATGGTGAATAGATCGCCGGCACCCGGCACACCAGGCAATCCGATAACCTCGACCGGAACGGATGGCCCAGCCTCGGAGGTTTTACTTCCCGTGTCGTGACCAACGCCCGAACCCGCCCGCTGAAAGTTCCGACGACAAAGGCATCGCCGACCTGCAGGGTTCCACTCTGCACCAGAACCGAGGCAACCGGACCACGCCCTCGGTCGAGTTTCGCTTCGATGACCAGCCCCTTGGCCATGCGTGTGGGATCGGCCTTCAGCTCCAGCACTTCGGCCTGCAAGAGCACCATCTCCAGGAGTTGCTCGAGTCCAGTCCGTTGCTTGGCGGATACTTCCACCATGATGGTGTCGCCACCCCAGGGTTCAGGAATCAACCCATGCTCAGTCAACGCATTCTTCACACGATCAACGTTGGATCCAGGCTTATCGACCTTATTGATCGCCACGATGAGCGGTACGCCAGCGGCCTTGGCATGATGGATGGCCTCAACTGTTTGCGGCATCACGCCGTCGTCGGCAGCGACGACCAGGATGACGATATCCGTCGCTCTCGCACCTCGCGCGCGCATAGCTGTAAAAGCTTCGTGACCTGGCGTGTCGAGAAAGGTCACCTGCTTGCCGCGAACGCCCACGATATAGGCGCCGATATGCTGCGTGATTCCACCCGCCTCGCCCTCCGCCACCTTGGTTTCACGGATGGCATCGAGCAAAGAGGTTTTCCCGTGATCGACATGCCCCATGATCGTCACGACCGGAGGCCGCAACACGGCATGCTCTTCTCCCGTTGATTGCGCGGCCTCTTCCAGCAGTTCCTCGCCGACCTTTTCGGTCGATACCTCCACCCTGGCGCCATATTCTTCAGCAATAAGGAGGCAGCCTCAAGGTTGATCGACTGATTGAAGGTCACCATCTGACCCATCTCCATCAGCTTCCTGACAATGTCTGCAGGCCGTTGACCGATGAGTTCGGCAAATTCTTTGACGCTGACTCCAGCGCTCAGTTTCACGCTTTTCTTTCTCGGCTTGGTAACTTCCGTTGGCGCAGGCATGGTGGATATGCTTGGACCGATCTTCACGACGCTGAACCGGAATCGCCCGCAGATCTCCCCATCGGGTGGCATCATTCTTGAATTTTACTTCTTCTTCTTCGCGCGTCCGTGGCGCCTTCTTGGCCTTTTTCAGCTTGTCGCGGGCAGCCGCTTCGCTTTCCAGCGCTTCCATGGCCACGCTCTTTTTCTTTCGACCGGAGCCAAGCGCATCGAGGCTGGAGACGTGGCCACTGACGGTAGATTGCCCGGATCGGGCCGCTGATTCCGCCAAATCGCCGCAACAGAGGGCTGCGGTATGCGCCCTCGGAAGGGGCAGCCTCCGATTGATACCGTCGACATCGCTTCTCCTCTGAGGGACGGCGGCGCAAGGAGGGTCGCGTCCGCTGCCCGCGCATAGGTGGAGGGCCCATGGTAATCGCGGCCTCTGCCGCCGCGGCCAGGCGCGCACTCTCTTCCGCACCCTCTTCCTTTTTCTTCTTAATGAGAATTCGCTTCTTGTCTGGCTTAGCGAGTCTCCTCATGAGCTGCATGCGCCCTTTCGGAGGTGTGCGGTCCCGGAATCTTTCGGTGAACGAGACTTTTCCTTTCTTGACATGGTGCCCAGGCTTCCGGACGGCTTCACTGTGACCGCGCTTTCGGATTCACGTTTCTCCAGCACGATGTCGAACGGAATCTTCATCCAGTGCGCTGCTGTGAGACGCCACGGAATCCCGAGTCGTTTCAGTTCAGGAATTAGTTCCCGATTTTCCATTCCGAGCTTCTTTGCTAATTCGTACACCCGCATACAGTACCGCTAGCTCCACTCGCTTAGATAATTGCCATTCAGCCCATGACATGAACACTGAGCCGCCTTAATCTGCTTGCTGCGCCTCTGCCCGCGCTTCGTCCTGCTGACGCTGTGCCTCGGTCTCTTCCGCCAGGGCCGCCTTAATATCCCGATCTCGTTCAGCCTTTTCCTTCTCGTACTCGGTCGCACTGATAATATCAATTTTCCATCCGGTCAACCGTGCGGCCAGCCGCACATTCTGACCATTTTTTCCGATCGCCAGGGACAATTGCGAATCCGCTACCACGACTAGACGCGGATTTCTTTTCCTCGTCGATCCCTACCTTCTCGATCGTGGCAGGATTCAAGGCTTCCGCGATAAAAACGCGCGGATCTTGCGTCCAGGTGATGATATCGATCTTTTCACCGCGTAATTCTCTCACCACGGCCTGCACCCGTGATCCCTTGATGCCGACACAAGCCCCCACGGGATCCACAGCCTTGTCACGCGAAGATACAGCAATCTTCGTGCGATCCCCCGGCTCACGCACGATCGACTTGATTTCGACGATCTTTTCTCCGACTTCCGGGACCTCAAGCTCAAACATCTTGGCCACGAACTGAGGATGGCTGCGCGAAAGAATGACCTGCACATCCTTCGGGGTGCGACGCACCTCCAAGAGCAAAGCCTTCACACGATCACCACGGCGATAGGTCTCACGAGGAATTTGCTCTTGAATGGGCAGAATCGCCTCGGTCTTGCCGAGATCCACCAAGAAGTTTCGCCGCTCCATACCGAGTATGATGCCATTGACCAGGTCACCTTGCCTCGTCGAATACTCCTTTTGAACCGCTTCCCATTCAGCCTCTCGCACTTTCTGAAAAATGACCTGCTTGGCCGTTTGGGCAGCGATACGACCCAATTCGTCCATCTCGATTAGGGAGCCGATCTCATCGCCGACCTCGGCCCCATCGTCGAACAGGCGAGCTTCCTTCAGAGAAATCTCGGCTTTTGGATTGGCCACCGTATCCACAATGATCTTCTTGGAGACAACTGAAATCTCACCGGTTTTTCCATCAATTTCAACTTGAATGTTTTCGGCTTGGCCGAATCGTTTCTTTGCAGCCGTTTGAAGCGCCGACTCGATCGCGCCAATGACCCGGGCCTTATCGATCCCTTTTTGACGACCGATTTCATCAATGACTGCGATCAACTCTCGATTCATAGCGTACACCTCATGATTAACACCACCCCGGCATTGCCTGCTGCTAAGAAAACTCCACCTTCCGACGGGCCAAGGCGATCTGATCAAACTCAATTCTAATGGATTCAGTAGTTTTTTTTTGCTGAACTGCGAGTGTCACGGCACAGTCTTCAACTTCTACGACTGTTCCGATAAGCCTCCATTGCTCCTGAATCGGCTGACGTAGCTTGAGATTAACGGAATGCCCGGTGAGGCGTCGATAGTCTTGCGGGCACCGCAACGGACGGTCCACCCCAGGAGACGATACTTCCAGCGTATAGGCATGAGGGAAGGGATCAATCACATCAAGCGCCGGACTCAGCGAGCGGTGCGCCTGTTCACAATCTGTCAGTGTGACCCCTCCCGGCTTGTCGATAAAAACGCGGATAATAGTCCGCGGGCCTTGGCCCACACAGACCGCCTCGACCAACTCCAATCCATGGGACTCTAAAATAGGAGCCGCAAGCTCTTGCACACGCAGGTTCAGCGCCTCAGCACGTCTCACCGAGGGCTTACCTGCAGACACTACTTCGGTTTCACTCATAGACAAAAAGAAGCTCAAACAAAAAAGTGGGCCTGGGCCCACTTACAGCGCGGGAACCATACCATGCCATAATGGTGAAAGCAAGGGACCGCTACGCGATCAATGCGCTCCACCGGGCAGATAAGAGTCGTGACATAGGGCCGGGCCTACCGTCTCCGATCGCTCGTCCATCGACTTCTACCACCGACAACACTTCCACGGTCGTCCCAGTCAAAAAGACCTCGGACGCCGTGAGCAAATCTTCCCGACTGACAAAATCTTCGGAAACAGGAAGCCCTTCGTTCCTCGCCAACTCCAAGACAATCGCACGTGTCACGCCAGACAGAATTTTATTTCCCTCCGGAGCGGTCTGGAGGGCTCCGTTCCGCACCACCACAACATTGCTCACAGACCCTTCTGTCACCATGCCTCCTCGAATCAAGATCGCCTCGAATGCTCCGGCCTCCTTGGCCCGCTGACGCGCAAGGACATTCGCCAACAGGTTCACACTTTTAATGTCGCAGCGTCCCCAACGAATGTCTTCGATCGTCACGGCCTTTACCCCGGCGTCACGGACGGACGCCTCAAGGGGACGAAGCTCGCGAAAGGTCAGGATCGTGGTCGGCGCGAGATCAAGGGGAAAGGGATGATCGCGTGGAGCTTGCCCCCGGGTAATCTGCAGATAAATTTTGGTTTCTGGAAACCGGCTCAGCCGGAGACCTTCATCAATCAGCGAGGTCCACTGCGCAGGCTCATGACCAAGAGGAAGCTGTAAGGCCTGCGCGCTCCGCTCAAGACGGGTCAGGTGCGCTTTGATCGAAAATGGCTGCCCGCGATAGGTGCGAATGACTTCATACACACCGTCACCGAACTGAAATCCACGATCCTCGACATTGATAACCGCGTCAGACAGCGAACCAAAGCGGCCGTTTACACAAGCAATGTCAGGCATGACGTCGCGCTCACCGCCTCTATTTTGGTCAGGACACGGTCACGTAATAAATCTGCCGGTCCTCGGCCGTAAATTTCCAGCCCATCCGCTTCTCAAACACCAGTCGGTGAGTCCCGATTGCCGCTGGCTTAAACTCAAACATTCGCTGACCGTTGTCGACGGCGTTGTTGCTGGCGATGCGAAGAAAATCGTCCTCGACCAGAGGCATGACAGTGGCATCATAGTTCGGCACCCATTGCTCCCCTCGCGTCCGATCTTCCCACAGGCGAATGTGAACAAAATCTCCCATTCGCGCCGTGAGCATTTTAGCTCCCGGCTCTCGCTCCGCTCCCGTCGGCATGGCTTTACTTAATGGACTCATCTCAGCCTCTTCCAATCCGCATCAATTGTCCATTGATTAAACCTTGCGCCGCCCTCCGACAAAGACCTGGCCTTCGTCGACACGCACATCATAGCTGCCGACGCAATAGCCACCCCCATCTGTGCCTTGGCCATTTCGAACATCGAATGCCAAGTCATGCCAGGGACAGGAGACGACGTGCCCCTTCACGCGGCCCTTGTTCAAAGGACCGCCTTCGTGAGGACAAGCATTGTAGATGGCGTGGAAGTGCCCCTCAATATTAAACACCGCGATGGCGCGCTCATTGACTTTTACAACCTTGACTTGGCCGGGGGGAATATCCTCGACTTTGGCCACACACTGAAACCCTTCCATTGAATAACTCCGATTTTCTTACATGCGCAGCGTAAATTTGAGCTCCATTCCCACCGCAATGCTTTCTCGCCTCACATAGCCCGCCTCGGTCTCGATCAAGTAACGAACAGGCTCCGTCGGCGGCCCGTACAGCGGGCAGGGATCCTGAGCACAGGAAGGCACCTGCTCCAAGATATGTATCACGTGGCGGCTCTCATCGATCCACAACATATCAACCGGAAAGCGGAACTGCCTAGTCCGAACCCTATGCAATCCTGTCGACTCAAAGATATAAAGCATCCCCGTGTCAGGTGGCAATCCTTCGCGGAACGCGAGACCGAACAGCAGCTTCTCGGGCGTGCTGGCCACCTCGGTTTCCATAGTCTTACCATTCGGAAATTGAACGATGATATCCTCGGACTCCTTCGGACCTCCGAGAAACAGGCTCACACTGATCAGCAAAATCACCAAGAGAACGAACGTGACGATTTTCTTGCGTCGCTGGTCTGATTCAGCTCCGCTTGCTCTCTTCACCATACGCAAACGCGATCGGACATTGATACATCCTCAATTGATCGATCATGCGCAGAGCCGCATGTATATTGGGCCCAAAGCCCCATGACTTTCAGAGCGCTAGGCCTTCTTCCCAGGCTGACTCTGTTGACTTGCCGAAGAATCGCAGCTTAGAATGCGATCCTGTTTCGTCACGAACTATGGTCGTGGCGGTACGAAATTGTCAACATCTTATCCGTCATTTAGGAATTGAGGAGGCACAGGCCATGGCGCTTCTGATCACCGACGAATGTATTTCCTGCGGGGCATGCCTGCCAGAATGTCCCAATGAGGCGATCTTCGAAACACGAGGCGACGCCGAAGGCAAAGGCAACCATGTGGGCGACGGTCAAGGAGAGGGCGACAATATCTATGTCATTACCCATGATCGTTGCACTGAATGCGTTGGCCACTTTGACGAGCCGCAATGTGCGGCGGTGTGCCCAGTGGACAATTGCTGCATCTCAGACCCCGCCTACCCGGAAACGACTGACGTATTGCTTGAAAAGGCCAAGACGTTGAACCCGGACAAAGAAATTGATCCGGCTAAGATCTGGAGCGGTGTCCGCAATTAATTAGATCCCCACAATACCCATATGCGCAATGCATCGCGAAGGCTCCTAGGGGAGCCTTCGTTGTTTCGGCGCGTACTCTCGATGGATCTGCAGGAACCCTGCGAAAACAATCACCTGCCTAGCTTTCGCCGGTGGGCCGCGGTACACTTTAAGAGAAATGGTGCGCACAGCAGGGACGCGGCCACCTTCCCATCATGCGGCCTTGCTCCAGCCTATCTCTCATCCATTGCCTGGAGGTGCCCATGTTGCGCTTTGCTCCTCTCATTCTGCTTGGCTCTCTTGTCGGTGCTTGCTTTCCAACTCAGATCATCGCCGGCACTGACGATGTCGGTGCGATCATTGAGAGCTTTGTCACGACGCAGTTTCCAGATGCGGCCAGTCACTTTTGGGTCGTGAACGAGACGCAATGGGACGGGGATGAGATGGTTGTGGATGTGGCTGCAATCGTCACCGATCGTCAGCGGACTCAACCTACTGCCAGCCGGTTCCTGCTTTTAATCGTAGCGGGAAACCTCAAAGGATCACAAAGCATCCCGTTGGACGAGTCCGCAGAATGTAAGCCCGAACAGCAGGTCTGAAGCGCAGCAGCCGACGAAATAGTTCCCCGTTCAATACGACAACGCCCCGCCTGCATTGCTGCAGACGGGGCGTTGCATTGTGCGAACGTATAGCGTTGGATTATTTAAGCATCAAAATTTTGCCGCCGACGTGAGCCGGATGCAAATGACAGCGGTACACCAAGGTATTGCCTTGCGTGGCATAGAACATATCGCTTGTCGGAACGCCGATGTATTTGGTCTCTCCTGGCTTCAGTACCACTTCGGCTTTCATCACAAATGGTGATCCCTCGTTGGTCAAATCAGTCATCTGGAATCCATGCTCGGCCGTGGAACTATTGGTCACTTTCAGCACGACCGGACGGCCCGGCCGAACCTTAAAATCGATAATGGTGATTGGCGGATACCAGGCCTTCAAGTTGCCGATTTCCACGGCAAACAATTCGCCATCGACAATCAACTCCTTGAACGGCTGACCGACGACCGATCCGGTGTCCAAATCACCGATCTCGACACCGCCGGCTTGCAGCGCATACGCGCCTGACGCCCCGGCCACCAACATGATCAGGCCCAAACACACTGCTACCATCGTCTTACCCATGACCTACCTCCTTAAAGAGATTAAGAAGAGATGCAATTAGGTTGGTGAATTATGACCACCGCGCTCAGTAACCTCTGCCGGACACCCTGCACGGAGCACAGCTCCACGAATCAAAAATGTCCTAAATAATAGGCTAACGAGGGACACCTTATAGCATACGGATTAAAAAGGAAGCAAGAAAGTTCTTAGGTATCGATCGCATAGGTTCTTCTAAGTGGAGGGCAGGTAAAAATTCGAGCGAAAGACGTTCGTCTTTCTTTTTAATTTCAATAAATTAGGGCAATGTTTTCTCTTCTGGGGACATCTCAATTGCATGCGATCCGATCAGCAAATCATAGGGCGTGTAGTCGTCCGTCAATGTCAAACCGGGTGACCAGGGCTTCGTTCGCCGAGTTGCGAGCAAAGTTATGGCTTCCGGTGGTAACCGTCGCGCTTCGACCTGCGAGTGAATACGCGAAACCATCTTGTCATACGACAGGCTATCGATTGGACCTCCGCCAAAAAAGATCAAATTCTCGGCTGTCGTTTGATGAGCCCTCCATGGCCCCTTCACGCCAAATGCCTCGATAGTAGGAAATGCGGTTTTGAGTGTCTGCACGACGGCGCTCGCCCGCTGAAGATCTCCGCCTTCTCCCGACGATGCGAGATTGAGCGCCACGACGCCGTTGGGATTCAGCCGAGCCCGGAGCTCCGAAAAGAATTCCACCGTCGTCAGATGGAATGGGATGAGATGCCGAGCAAACGCGTCCACCCAAATCACGTCATACGTCGCGTGCGTGTCTCGCAAGAATACGCGGGCATCTTTGACGAACACATGATGGTTGGCAGGAGGTCGATACTCGAAGTATTGTTCGGCCATCCGCACGACGGCAGGGTCGAACTCCACAACGTCCAGTTCCAACTCTGGCCAGACAAGAGCCAACCACTTGGCGAGTGACCCACCCCCATGCCCCAAAATGAGTCCTCGCTTGGGTTCTGGCGCCAAGGCCACAGCCGCCACCATGAGCTGGCTGTAGGGAAGAAAGAGCGTTGCGGGATCGGAGCGCCACATGACCGCGTGCCATGTTCGGTCAAGAACCAGATAGCGAAACAGGTCGTCATCGCGGACACGCACTTGCTGGTACGGACTATCCTCCTGATGCACGAGCCCGGACACGGGCGGAGCCTGACCGATCAACTGCCACGCCAGAACGAGCAAGCCGGCCAGGAGCAGGCCCGCCAGCTTAGTCAATCTTGCGCTTCCTCGCTGCAACCACAATAGGCCAAGCAGAACCTGGATCACGCCCAAGGACGCGACAAGCGTCTGAGTTCCCAACCATGAGAGAAGAAAAAACGCCGTCCCCCAGGTCCCCATCAGACTTCCAACCGTGGAAAGAGCAATCATGCTACCGGTGTGTCGGCCGAGATACCCCATATCGACCACGGCCAGCCGAAGCAACGCAGGCATGACACCGCTCAATCCGAATGCGGGAGGAGCCAACAACACACATGCCGCCAGGCTAGGCCCCCACCGCGGATCCTGAACGGCTTTGGCAACCTGGAAGAGTGCCGGTTGGGCCGTCCAGGACATCAGTAACGTCCAGGCACCCGACCCAAGGAGGAGCCACGCCAACACCGCCGCAACGCGATACCGATCCGAAGCCCAGCCTCCGAACGCATACCCCGAACTCATGGCGGCCAGGATGACGCCGATCAACGCACCCCAGACAAATAACGAGTTTCCGAAGACCGGCGCAAGCAAACGGCTCCCCAAGATTTCAAGCGCCATGACAATCGCGCCGGTCACGAGCGCTGTCATGAGCAAGAAGAGACGTGAGGTGGAATGTTGAACGGGATCTTGTCCCATCATCGAGGGAAAACCGCCGGGAACACTGGGGCGAAGCGGCAGCACTCAAGGCAACCCTGCATCATGTTATAACGTGCCCCAATTCTTAAAATATCGAAGCAGATCTCGCACGGAAATCATTCCCACTATGCGGCCTTCTTCGGTCACAACGAGGTGCCTAATTCCTCGCTCAGCCATTACGTCGCTCGCTTCATGCGCCGACTGGGCGATATCAATCGTCATCACCGGCGCGCTCATCACCGCCCTGGCAGTAACCTGCTCAGCGACGGCGCCACTAGCCATCGCTTTCCGAACGAGGTCCGCCTCACTGACGATTCCCACATAGTCACCTTGCTCAATAACAAGCAGCGCTCCGACTCGCGCATCTCGTAGCTGCCGCGCTACCGCTAACAAGCTGTCATCCGGATGCACCGTCCGCGTGATGGGACGCATCATCATCGCCAAGGGGCGCTGGATGGGCCCGCCAGAAATTGCCATTCGCCATCCTCTCCTGCGAAGAGGCCAGAATTCTACTGAAGTGGGCCGCAATCTGCAATTCTCCCCGCGTCCGAATGAAACGCGCGATTTGATTGCTCGCGCTCGCCCGCGTTGTTATACTCACGACGCTGCACACACACTCACACGAACTTCCCTCAGCTTTTTTTCAGGAGGAGACGCGTCCATGCATATCAGCGTGATTGGAACGGGTTATGTCGGCCTGGTGACCGGTGCCTGCTTCGCAGAATTCGGCGTGAACGTGACGTGTATGGACACCGATTCACGCCGCATCGCTAAGCTTGAGAAGGGCGAAGTCCCATTTTTCGAACCGGGCATCACCGAACTTGTCGCCAAAGGCATCAAAGAAGACCGCCTCCATTTCACCACCGACGTCGCCAAAGCAGTAGACAAAGCGCTCGTCATCTTCATCGCCGTGGGAACCCCTCCGAAATCGGACGGATCAGCCGACCTGTCCTATGTCGAGGAAGTCGGGCGCGGGATCGCGAAAAACATGACCGGCTATAAGGTCATTGTCACCAAGTCCACGGTCCCCGTCGGCACGGGGGAAAAATTGCGTGAAGTTATTAAGGCGAATCAAACCGGCCGATTCCGTTTCGACATCGTCTCGAATCCGGAATTCCTTCGTGAAGGCTCCGCGATTGAAGACTTCATGCGGCCGAACCGTGTGGTGATCGGCGCGGACAGCGAACAGGCCGTGGCGATCATGAAAGATCTCTATCGCCCGTTGTATCTGCTGGAAACTCCGGTCGTCGTGACCGATATTCCGACCGCTGAAATGATCAAATACGCCTCCAACGCCTTCCTCGCCGTCAAGATTTCGTTTATCAATGAAATCGCCACGGTCTGTGAAAAAGTAGGGGCCGACGTGCAAATGGTCTCCAAAGGAATGGGACTGGACAATCGTATCGGAAGCAAGTTCTTGCATGCAGGGCCAGGATTCGGGGGTTCTTGTTTCCCAAAAGATTTGGCTGCACTCGTCCAGACCGGAGAACGCGTGGGGTACCCGTTTCAGATCGCAGGGGCCGCCGCCAAGGTGAATTACGAACAGCACCTACGGATGGTCACCAAGATTCAAGAAGCTTGCGGAGGGGTGAAGGGAAAAACCCTCGGTGTGTTGGGACTATCCTTCAAACCCAATACCAACGACATGCGGGAAGCACCGTCGCTGACGATCTTGAGCGAGTTGATGAAGGACGGCGCGACGATTCGCGCCTATGATCCTGCCTCAATGGAAGAGTCTACGAAGCTATTACCGGGCATGGTGCCCTGCCAGGATACCTATGACGTGGCAGAAGGCGCCGACGGCCTGATCATCATGACAGAGTGGAACCAGTTCAGAAATCTCGACTTCGAGCGGTTGAAAAAGTCCATGCGGCAACCACTGCTACTGGATCTACGCAATACCTACGATACCGATCGGGTCGTCGGCTTCGGGTTCCGCCACATCTCAGTCGGTCGTCCTACTAAGGATCCAGTCGCCTAGCCGACGTGCTAGACGTTGCGGCTAACTGAGAAGTTTCGCCGCTTCATCCGGTGCCCCCTCTTTCGGTTTCGGCTTATAGCCCATCCGATCGAGCACCTTCATAATCTTCGTCTTCAGGCGGTCGTCGGCCTCCGCGAGTGCCGTCGCGAGGGGCTCTACCGCCGGTTTCCCAATCTTTCGAATGATCTCCGTCGCGGATTGACGCACGTCGTCTTCCTCCGAAGCCAACAACGGCACGAGTGACGATACGGCCGTCCCACCGATCTTAATCAGCGAATCGTAGGCCCGCTGCCGCACATCACCCACTTCGTCGGTGAGCGCGCCCACCAACGGAACCACAGCACGGGGATCTTTCAACTCGCCGAGGACTTCCGCCGCATATTTTCGATTGAGCCAGTGGGAGTCCTTGAGATCGATCAGCATGGCGTCGGCTTTTTGTGCATTCGGATCCTTGGCGCGAATCCGGAAGCTCTTCGCGATGCGCTTGCCCCCTTCTTCGACCACACGGATCGTCGCCCCATCGCCGGGCTTGATCTTGAGAAAATCTTCGAGGGCCTCGTCGCCGACATCCAACACCACGGTCTTGCCGTCGTAGGCGAGGAGTTCGACTTCGAGCTGTTTGGCTTCAGGGTTGACGGCCACGACCCGCTCCGTCACCAGATTAAAACCATCTTTCTTGGCTCCGCCCTTGGGTCCGATCTGAATCAGTTTTGCCGGTGCTTCATCTGCCATAGAAAAGTTCCTTTATCCGGTTATGACGAGGTCGCCTGTTTCCATCCCAAACTCGCAAGGACACCTTCGACTGTTTCCTGCACCATCGTGTTTTCGTCTTCCAGGAGTGGGAGCAACGGCTCGATCGCCTGCTTCGCGCCGAGCCGGGCCAATGATTCTGCCGCGTTCCGCCGCACGAGCCAATCTTCGTCCTGAAGCGACTGGATCAAGGCATCGGCGCTGCGCAGATCGCCGATCTTTCCGAGCGCTTCCGCCGCATGACGCCGCACCATCCAATTGGTGCCCAGCAACCCGCCGATCAAGGCATCGACCGCCCGCGTATCGCCGATCTTTTTTAAGACGCGCGCCACGTCTTCTCGCACCGTACCGTCGGTCAGCGCCTCGATCAATCCGGGCGTTGCGCTGGAGTCTCCGATTCGTTCCAGGGCCCACACCGCCGCTGTCCTGACCGCTCCATCCTTGTCTTTCAAGGCCCCCATGAGAGGTTCCACCGCCCGGACCTCTCGGAAACGCCCTAGCACGTTCGCCGCTTGTTCACGAATCGCCCATTCATCGTCATGCAACGCATCCAGCAGTTGATCGAAGGCAACTGGGCCGATGCGCACGACGGCAGTTGCGGCGGCTTCGCGGATCACCACGTCCTCATCTGCCATCAAGCCGATCAGTTGGGGAATGGCCTCGTGGCCCATTTGCCCGAGACTGGCCATCGCATGCTCGCGTAATGCATCGTTATCGTCCCGAAGCGCTGCTATCAGCTGTGCGATACGTTCGGCATCACTCATGATCGTCCGATTCCTCCTGTCCGACCGGTTGTGCATCCTCGAGCGCAGCCAGCTTGTCCGCGATGAGTCCGGCACTATAGGACACGATCCCATCCCGGTCACCGCGCAAGCGGATGAACAACTCATTGTGCGGACGCAACACTTCCACGTCTTTGATTTTGGCCAAGGCCTCGATCGCCATCACCCGCAACGGCCTGATCGGGATGGCCTCGATGTATAACTGCGCGGGGCGCGGATCACCGATAAGGCCAAGCGACTTGACGGCGTATTCTTTGACGCCCGTATCCTTGTCCACCTGGAGCCGTTTCATCAGCGGCTCAACTGCGCGCACGTCTCCGATTTTCCCCAGCAAATCCGCCGCGGCTTCGCGCACCACCCAATCATCATCCTCAAGATACTCGATTAAAATTTCGACGCTCGGACGCCCGACGCCGAGCAGATCCATCACAGTGGACATGCGGGCTTCTTCCCGTTCACTTGCGCCTTCGATATCCCGCAAGGCGTCGAAGCTCGTATCAAGCCGCTCACGAATCGCACCGAGCTTTTTGAGTGTCCGTACCGCAATGTCGCGGACCGCCGGGGACCCCATCGCATCGATCAATCCGTCCACTGAACGCGGATCGAGCAAATGCTCGAGAATCGCCGCGGCCGTCGTCTGGGCTTCGACCTCAGGGTGGGTCAACATCTCACAGAGCGGGGTAATCGCATTCGGTATCAAGCCCAGAAGTTGGCGCACGCGGCTTCGCACATCCTCATCCGGCGATTCGTGAAGGTTCCGCACGAGACCCGCCGCCGTTTCGTCATCCAGATTGCCGGCCATCTGCTCGATCGCGGCAAACGCAGCCTGTCGAACCGTCTCCTCGGGATCCCGAAGCAAACCGACCAGTGACAGTCCCGCTGCGGGGTCTTTGATCCGGGACAACATCCCGGCTGCTTCCACGCGAAGCGGCGCATCACCCGTCGCCAAGGCTTGTGTGAGGGCGCGCACCGCACGGGGACCACCGGCCAAACAGGCAGCCGTGGCCCGCATACGCCGCCACTCCTCTTCGTGGGTCAACTCCGAGACCAACGTATCAATAGATTCTTTGGGCATCTTATGAGAAGGAACTAGGACAATGAATTAATCGGTAGAGCACCGCTGCACCTGCCGCGAGAACATTCCAGAACCCAGACCCAATGTACCGACTGACCAATTGTCACATCCGCCCCGGACGCCAACCCACGGCGGTCAATGCCTCCCGAACATAGTAGCGAATATTCTCGTCTTGCTCTTTCGCCAGCATCGGCAGCAGTGACGGAATAATCGCGGGTCCAAACTTTTCCAAGGCCGCAGAAGCCTCCGAACGAGTGACCGGATTCTGTAAGGCCACAATCAGTGACGGAATCGCGACCCCATCGCCAATCATCCCTAACGCGCGAGCCGCCATTCCCATGGTCGCCATCTCGTCGGTCCATCCATCGGCACAAGCCGCTGTCGACTGGCTCGGTTTTCCCAGCGGGGCCCCCTCTACGACTTTTCGCAAAAGAGGTACGGCGCGACGGTCACCGATATGACCCAGCGCCTCCACCGCAATCAGGCGTAACGTTGGCTCCTTCATCACCAACACTAAATAGTCCACTGCCCTGGCATCCCCGATGGCCCCGAGGGCCCGCACGACATCCTCCCGGATAGCCGAATCCCGATCGTTAAACAACGCCTGGAGCAATGGCTCCACGGCATCAGAGGAATTCAGCTTTCCGAGCGCTTCCACCGCATGGAGGCGAACCAACCATTCTTCATGCTGCAGCGCCTGAATCAGCGCAAGCACGGCAACGCCACCAATGGCGGCCAGGGCGCCGGACACCTCCTCACGAACCGCTTTGACCTTATCCTGTAGCAACGGCATCAAGACCGGCACAGCCTCTGGATCGCCGATCCTGCCTAACGCCTTTGCAGCATGCATGCGCACAATCCAATCACGACTGCTCAACGCGGCGACCAGAGGCGCAAATACCCGAGCATCCGCAAGCGACGCCAAAATGGCCGAGGCTGCCTCTTGCACATGCAGCGCAGGATCCCCCAGACAGGTGGCCAAGGCCGGCACCGACGGCTCGCCGATTGAGGAGAGCGCTCCAATTGCCGCCTCACGAACGGCGCGATCAGTATCGTGAAGCGCCCTCGTCAGTGGCATGACCGCGCGAGGATCCTTGAACGATCCCAGCATGGCCGCGGCCTCTTCACGGACCGCCCAGTCCTCATCTGAAAGAGCCGCGATCTGTTCACTGACGGTATCGGCCATGGTTCCTCGGCCTCGCGTGAAGCTCCCGACCTTAACACAGGTTTTTTTCGAGGGTCAACGCAGGGTCGGTCTTACGACCAGGCATCAAAACCTCCCTGCAGAGCTGGTCAAAACAGGAGGGAATGGACGCAGAAACTCTTGAGACACGCCTCAAGGACTGAGCCGGAAAGAGAAGCGATGGTTATCGCACCGAGCCTTTTGCCAAATCTCCGCTCGGACCGAATCGCCCGATATCACCCAACGGACGATCGACACGAAGATTGTCAGCCTGACTGGAGTCCACCGATGTTTCATCGTCCGGAGGCATCCATCCAAGGTGTTCCAACGTTTCCACCACCAGCAAGCGCAGTGAATCTTTTGCCGTCAGCCGGACGGAGGCGTAGGAAAGGACGCGCTCGCCTTCCGCTTCAACTTCCGAGGCCTTGGGATCGTAGAGAAAGGAGATGAGTGGCTCGATCGCCGAATCACCGATCAACACCAGCGCCGCGGCAGCCTTCTCCCGTAAGACACCGTCCTTTAAGAGCATGATGAGATCAGGAATGACGCGCGGTTGTCGAAAATGACCGAGCGCGGTCGCTGCGGCTTCTCTAATAAACGCATCTTCACTCACAATGCAGCCAGGAGTAGGAGTCCCCTCTTGGCGAACGCCTTTCCCCTTAAGCGCAGCCAAGACCGCAGGCAGGGCTCGAGAATCGCCGATCATGCCCAACGACGCGATGGCATGCCGCTTGACGGCACCATCTTTCATGGCTTCCAGAAGTCCATCAATGGCGCGGGGATCACCAATCATGCCCAGTGCAATCGTGGCATCTTCACGCACCGCACGATCCGGATCTTTCAGCGCTTCGATCAAGGCGTCAACGACCCTCGGTTCACGCGCCCAGCTCCGGCCGATCTGATAGTCCGTGGTCATGCCCCCCAATGCTCGGGCCGCATGACAACGCACGACGAAATCTTTGTCCTTCAGGGTTTCGATCAGCAGATCGATGGATGGCTGACCTATGGCCACCAGGGCAATGCCCGCCGTTTCACGGACGATTTTTGAGGAATCTCGAAACAGCTTCAGTAACGCAGGAATCGCTTTGGGGTCGCCGATTTTCCCAAGCGCCTCCGCGGCGGCACTTTTCACAGCTCCATCGCGATCTCGGCAGGCAAACATCAAGGCATCGACGGCGCGTCGATTGCGCAGATCACCGCAGGCTTTGGCCGCATGTTCTCGCACCCGCCATCGCTCATCCTTCATGGCCACCAGGAGACGATCAACCTGCCCTTCACCCAAAAACACGACAGCCGCGACGGCTTCATTACGAACTTCCATAATGGGATCGTTGAAGAGCGCGATGAGAGCCTCCGCCGCCTTGGCACCGCCGATCTTGGCGACGCCCCACCCGGCGCGAGTCCGCACCGACCAATACTCATCACCGCAGGCGGTAATAAGCGCCTCCAACGTGGTCGGATCCGCTAAATCTGCGAGGGCTTTTGCCGCCTCCTCACGGGTGGCGTCGTCAGCATCTTCAAGGGAATCGAGAAGATCATCGAGTGCTTGTGCCATCACTCACCTCACTATTACCGTAGTAGGCATCACGTTGACCGCTATGAGGATAGGTGCGCTTGCACCGTACCACCAGAGTCTGAGTCCCGCGGCCCTCCACACATTGATCGAGTGACTTGGAATATTCCAATCGTCCGTCCAAACTGACCGTAAAGGGGAAATCGAATGTAAAACTAATGAACTTGTATTGCCCAGGTTTGAGCTTCAACTCGTGCGTCTCAGTCGTCCGATAGGCATCGGAGGTCTCAGGGTCCAGCACCCAGAGGGGCGGCGTCACCCCCGGTACTTGCCACCAAGACTGCGGCACAAGGGGAGTCGGATCGATTGTGATTGCATGTTCCTTGCTGTGGGCGGGCGGAGGGCCGGCAGCCAAAAGTTGCGGAGGCCCCACCAACACCACTGCGCACGGCAGCGCCAGGCTCCAATGGAAGGCCCACCGCCTGATGAACCCTCTCTGAGACGATAAATACATGAGCCTCTATTGCAGGAGCGGACTCGTGGGAGCAGCCGTAAACGCCGTTTTGAAAATTTCTTCGACCGGCTGGCTCTCCCATTCCATATAGGTGGTAAGTCCCAGCGCGCGCATCACAGTCGCGCCCGTGTCGAGAATCGACACCGGTTGACGAATCATATGTCCGGCCTTAATGCCGACGCCTGAGGCGATCCAGGGAACCAGCGGCACATTGGTGGCTTGTTCAGCAGGCACGTCACCGGCCGAGAATTGCGTCTCACCGACGGCGCTCAACGACGTGGCGAAGACAGTGGTCCGCTTGATCAGGCCAAGGTCACGGTAGAGATCCAGCACCGCCCCCATGGCCTTGTCCACTGCCTTCAGCGCATCTTTGTAGGCGGCTGATTTCCATCCCTGCGCTTCACCGACACGTCCGGGGGCAGGCAAGTGAACGACCAGGAAATGCGGCAATGCCGGAATTGCATGGCCATAACCGGATCCGCTTGTCGCCTTCTTGAAATAATCACGCACGTATCCCACCAAGCGGTCGGGGCTGCACTCGGCCCGGAGGGGGCCGCACATCTGATAGTCAGTATAGGGCTCAGGTTTGGCGAGCTGATACAGCGACTCATCCATGTAAAAGATGGCGCTGTCCCGGCCGCCGCTGAGGTCAAGATAATCAAAGACCGTCGGCGCCCGGGGATAGCCTCGACTGAATTCAAAGATGTTCCAGGTAATACCATGTTTCGCGACCGGCATTCCTGTCACCAGCGACGCCATGGTGGGTAGCCGGCGCGCAGGCGCAACGGCCGTCGCAGACCAGGTCACAGACCCATCTTTAACGAGCGATGAGAGGACCGGCATGGACCCGGTTTTCAACGACTCCTGGCCCAGGCCTTCCAGCACGAAAAGGACGACATATTCCGTCGTCGCTCCCGAAGAAGAGGGGGAAACGGCTGAGGCATCCCGGGCCGCGTGGGCCAGGGATTGGAATTGCGATTGAAACGAGGCTGCAACAAGCAACAAACCTACAGCGACGGCCGCGCTCAAGGTGAAATTAACCCTAGAAATACTGCTGATACGGTTCATAACCGGCCTCACCATGAGATCCTTCACCAAGCAAAGAGCAAGTACCTTAGCATGCAGTTTTCCGGGAAGGCAAGGCGCGAACCCTGCGTGCAATGGCGTCTCCACGGCATCGATGTTATTCTGACGGAGTCGGCACACTTTCAACCCCTACCCGCGATTTGCATGGGTGAGGCGATGCTCCCAGACAGTGGTCGCAGAGAGGCGCGATTCATTTCTTTCACGTCCTGGCGGGAAACAAACGTCCGCTCGCTTGGTGTGTGGTGCATGCTCACCCTAGGCCTTGCGCTTGGCTGTCCCGAATCGGGCCGCGCCGAGGTTCGTATTGTGACCGGGATGGGCGATCATCGGATCAGCGATCGAGAAACCAAAGCCGATGCCGTCCGGCTCGCTACGGAGGAGGCGAAAAAGCAGGCGTTAGAACAGGTCGCATCCTATCTGGAGAGCGTCACAGTGGTACGCGATCTTGACGTCACCCAGGATGAAATCCGCAGTTACACGGCTGGCATAGTGTTGGTGCTTGATCAACGGGTGAAGACGGAACTCGATGGAGATTTCGTGACAATACGCGTTGAGTTGACGGCACAAGTAGACACCGACGAGGTCGCACAGGCCATTGCCGCATTGAAACAAAACGAAAACGCGCGCGAACAGTTGCTCGCCCTGAGACAAGATGCGGAGCAGCTGCACCAGGAACTCGAGGCAGCCAACAAAGCCCTGGCCGCAGCCACGTCCTCTAAACAGGTGCAGCAACTGAGTCATGAGCGGAACGAGCTGCTCAACCGCGCGGAGTCCGATGCGGTGGTGGCACAGGCTTGGACCGATTGGGTCTTGGTCGCTCCGTTCATACAGCCTTACCCGGCCGGAGGCCTCGCACAGGTGCAGGCACTACTTGCCCTCGCGAGCCGCCTCAGTCCCAACAATCCTCACCTGGCCGTAGCGCAGCAGACCGTAGGAGCCAAATCACCACCCGCACCGCCTCAACCGCAGCGGCCGCCTGTTCCTCATACCGTTCCGTTTCTGCCGGGCTATTACGTCGTGCCGCAGCAGCCTGGCCAGCCAAGCGCAATCCCGCCGGTAAATTCTCGGCAGCTTTCAAACGCCCATCAGCTGAATCCCCTTCTACCCAACCCTTCGGAACGACCGCCGCAGGCCGGCAGTACGCCGACAATCCTCCAAGTGCCTGCTCAGCCGGGTACCTCTCTGCCGCAACCAGGCCGCGGTACGATGCCGACCTATCGACAAGTCCCGCCGCTAAATGGCCAACCGACTCCGCGAACGTTGCATACCCATCAATCAGGAAGCGACGGAGATTCGCCGTCTACTCCGCAACCGCCCAGTGTCGCACCTCGGGGGATCCCCCCTGCAATCATCTACAAGGTTCCGCAGAACGCGGTGACGGTCCCGCCAGCACCTTCGCAAAGCGTCCCCAATAGCGGGAGCAATCAGGGAGGAAGGTAATCATGTCGACGAATTCGCGCCAACGCTCAAGCAGGATGGTGGCTTCTATGTGCGCTGCTCATGACACGACCAGTGCTGGCAGCGGACTTGGGCACACCTGAGGTGCGCGACCATGCTGACCAGACGTTCGAACGGTTTCACCAGCGGGAACAGCGAACCGCATCGGAGATTCCGAATCGTCCTCAGCAAGACCAGGCGCCTGTCTATAACGCCGCACAGTTTTTAATCGGGCAGGGCCAAGGGGATCTCAGCAAAGGGAAACTGGTCTGTCAGCGCGTTTCCGAGCTGGCCGCCCGGGCCGACATTGCCAAACAAATTAGAGTGCTGGTGAAGGAACATGCTACCGACCGGGTACGCGAACGAACGGGCCGAGAAGCCGAACAAGACATCGAAGTGGTGCGCGAAGAGATCGTTCAAGAATATCTGCAAGGGGTGAACATCATCGATCGCCGCGCCGACGAGGAAACGAAAACCTGTTCGGCCACGGCGGTCATGCCAAGAAACCAACTGTCCCCGACCGTCTCGCTGCAATCATCCCCGCCCGATTCCGCCGCCCACCGCTAAACACCTATGGAACCTCCGCGTCGCTCACTCCATTGAACTTCTCGCTCCGTTTCGGGTAAGACAGTCTTCCCATGCCCATCGAAAACAATTTTCAGCACGACGAACTCTCGCGTAAAAATCCCGGTGATCGGCTCGCCTATGCCGATTGGACGACGCCCCCTGATGCGGAGTCGCCTGCCTGGCGGGAGTCGATGGGCCACACCGGAGAGAAGCTGTCACAGGCTGGCGTGCGGCTGATCATGTTTCTGCATGGGGCGATCCCCGGCACCGATGTCTTCGGCTTAGGACGGCTCGATGAAGTTGGGGGTCTCAAACGAGGTTATTCACGCGGCATTTCCGGTTTGGATTCGCTCCTCTCACTCATGCGAGAAGGCACGAACGGCATCACGCCGCTGCCGGGAGGCATGAAGCCGCCGCTGTCCAACGATGAGCCCACGAAGGCCCTGCTCGACGGTCAGATCGGCGACGCAGGCAATTTCACGACCGCCACGGTCGAACAATGTCGGAAAGCCTTGAACCAAAAGCTGACGAAACCCATTGCCTGCGTCCGGGAACTCTGGTCCAGCGAACATCATCATGTGGGTCGAGCCCTAGCCGCTTGTCGGTTATTGGACCGTCTGCGAACCCTTGTCGTCGAACAGCATCTGGGATCCGGCGATCGCATCCTGATCCAAGCCCATGGCCAGGCAGGACTCGTGCTCGCGCTCGCCTCCAATTTGCTCTGTCCCTCGCCGATCACGGCTCGAAAAGAGCTCTTCGAACTCCTGCTGGCCGCTCAGCCGCAGGGACCAGACGCTCAAGCGATTCACCGCATCGAGCCGCTGCTGACCAACGGCACCCTGCTCAACGGCGTCGCGCTCGATATCGTCACCCTCGGCACGCCCGTGCGGTATGGCTGGGACCCATCCGGCATCGGTAAGCTGCTCCACGTCGTCAACCACCGCAATCTGCGCACCGACGGGAAAACCTGGCTCTCCAAAATGGATATGCCGCAAATCACCGTTGAAATGCCGATCGCCTGGGGTGGAGACTACGTACAGCAACTCGCCGCCGCCGGCAGCGATGCAATCCCGCCCGAGAATGCGAAAGCCGCGAATAAAGCTGTGTGGGAGTTACTGGAGCCTTACGATGGTTTCGAACGCTGGGTCGAGTGCGCCCGACGCGCAGGACGTTTCCCGAGCGAAGGCCAATGCCTGCTCGTTGACTATAAAGACTGCACCAGTTCGACCAATGTCCGCGATCACTACTACGGCCATGCCGCCTACACGCGCACGAACGCGATGCTCTTCAACTTTAATCAGATCGTCGGCCGGCTGTATTCATAAGCCTGAACTCTGACCTCGCGGGAAGGTGGTTGCCAGCATCAATGCGAGCAAAATAACTCCATCTCGATTTGCCCATCTACTCAATCTATTCTGCTATTAGCTGATCTCCCGCGCCATATCAGCGGCCTTGGCCGCTGCCTTAATCTTCTTCTGAATGTGATCCCATGTCGCAGTATCCGGCAACTTATCGATTATCCGAAGAGCCTTTTTCTTGGGCGTCAGCACATCCTTCTCTATACTAAGGTGCGCTCCAGGCGTCTGCCGTACGCTATCCGCAAACAGCATCCACTTCTTCTCATCAGGAAGAATCTGCATCAGAGAACTAGTGTGTTCTAAAGACCAGGTAAGGCCTTGAATCTCGTCATTGGCATATCGATCGACCCTGCTTGGCACGAGAATATTTTCCTTTTCAACATCCACATAAAAAGCGGCATTCTTTATGTATGGGGTCGTCACGAGCTCGGTTGGCCTAGCATGCATTCTCGGATCGTTTAAAAATTTCTGATCCTTCTTTATAGCGGAATTGGCAGATTTCTTAGTGGGAATGACACTGCCCCATTCACTTTTCGAAAGCGTTCTAAAGATCTCCATAAGAATTGTTTCTGGCTTTAAGGAAGAATGGACGCCGATTCGCCAGAAACTACATCCATCAGATCTTCTACGCCCTCAAAAATCTCCGCAATCCATTGCTTCACATTATGGTCACTAAGCCTGCTCCATAAGTCATTGCTCTGCTCAGGGAAAATTGCTGCGACCGTACAGGCCACAGCCTTGGCAAATTCTTCCAAACCTATGACAGCCAAGGCTGCCGCCCTCGAATTGTGCCCATTTTCAGCCAATAACTTTGCTTCGGCAGATAATTCGTTGGCATTCGTTAGCGCTGCGGCGGCGACCATTCGGAAGGTCTTAGCAGGTGTCATTTAGTGAATATGACCTCCTCGATGTTTTGGCTATTCTACAGGATGGTCAAAAAGGCTGCCCAGCAAGGCCGTAGGAAGCGCGACGACTGAGGCGTGCGATCAAGAACGCCGCCTGGGACACGGCGCGTCTTGGCGCGCCTGTGGTCGGGCGGGTATGATTGTCGCCTTTTTCACCATCCTGCTAGTACGGCATTTCGTCATCGTCCAACCCGAAATGATGACCGATTTCATGCACGACGGTATCGCGCACTTCCTGCACGACTTCTTTCTTCGTGCGACAGATCCTGAGAATCGGCCCGCGATAGATAGAGATTCTTGCCGGTAGCTGCCCGCCGGTCTGAAAGAAGGATTCATGATCGATGGGGAGCCCTTGATAGAGGCCGAGCAGATCCTCGTCTTCCTCCATCTCCAGATCGGCTAACAGATCGGGAGAAGGCTCATCTTCCACCACCACGGCAACGTTGGAAATGAGCTTGGCATATTCGTCCGGCAGCCCATCCAGTGCTTGTTGCACCAGTTCCTGAAACTCAGGCTCCGTGACTGAAAGCAATGGTCGTCGATGTATCATGTGAGAAGCGAGCAGTCGTTCGGGATTAATTCGCTTTTCGCGTACAGAAAGGAGCTGGCTCAATCGTCCACCATCTAGGGATGCGCGGCTCGCCAGTTGCAACCTACACCCAGATCCACCTTGAGCGGCACCGACAAACCGAGCTTCGTCCCCGTGGCCTCCATTTCCTGCTTCACGAGCTGCTTCGCTAGTTCCAATTCTTCGTCCGGCACTTCAAAGATCAACTCGTCATGGACTTGGAGAATCATTTTGCAGTGGGGTAGCTCGACCTGCAGACGACGGTGGACATTGATCATGGCCACTTTAATGAGATCCGCGGCCGACCCTTGAATCGGGCTATTGACGGCCATGCGCTCACCGGCGCCGCGCTGAGACGGATCCCCGCTCTGCAATTCCGGAATGGGCCGGCGGCGGCCAAGGATTGTCGTCGTATACCCCTTGGTTTTGCCGTCTTCGATGTTCTTGTCCATCAAGGCCCGTACGGCCGCGAACTTTTCGAAGAACGTCTCGATGTACTTCTTTGCATCGGCCTGAGACACGCCGATGTTGGAGGCGAGACCGAACGGGCTGATCCCATACACAATCCCGAACACTACGCTCTTCGCCGCGCGCCGCATCTCTCGTGTGACTTGCTCGGACGGGAGGTTAAAAATCTCCATGGCTGTGGCCATGTGGATGTCCTCTCCCTTTTCAAAGACCTCAAGCAGACGTGGGTCTTGCGACAGATGCGCCAGAATACGCGGCTCGACCTGGCTATAGTCGGCGCAGAGCAGATGATGTCCCGTCGGCGCAATGAAGGCTTCGCGGATGCGCAGGCCGTAGTCGCCCTTGACCGGAATGTTCTGGAGATTGGGATCCGTGGACGAGAGGCGGCCAGTGGCCGCGACGGTTTGATTCAATGACGTATGGAGCCGCTTGGTCTCCGGGTTCACCAGTTGCGGCAGCGCATCGACATAGGTCGATTTTAATTTGGTCAACGTACGATAGTTCAGAATTTGCGCCGGTAGCTCGTGCAGGGCTGCCAGTTGCGTCAGCGTGTCTTCGTCCGTGGAGTAGCCCGTCTTGGTTTTCCGGAGTGGTTTCAGCCCAAGATTCTCGAACAGGACCGTGGCCAACTGCTTGGGGGAGCCGATATTGAATTCACCCCCGGCGAGCCGATAAATGGTCCCCACCATCTGGTCGAGCTCGCGCTCAAGTTCCTTGCTGAGCCCCTGCAGACCCTCCACATCGAGTAGAAAACCATTGCGTTCGATATCGGCCAAGACCGGCAAAAGCGGCATCTCCACATCCTGAAACAAGGCGAGACTTCCTTGCTGTGTGAGGCGCTCACTCAACATCGGCGCAACCTTAGCCACCACTGCCGCCGTTTCCCCTGCTTGTCGTATCTGCCGCTCCTCTGCATCGAAGAGCGAGGCCGGCTCCTTACTCGCCTGCGCATCAGCCCCTCCTCCAAGCTGATAGCTCAAGAGGTCCATCGCGATAGCTTCCACGGTATGCGCGCGGCGATTGGGATTCAGCAGGTAGTCGGCGACCATGATGTCGAAATAGGGACCCGGCATCTCGATTCCCTTACGGGAGAGGGCCACTAGAACCGTTTTAAAATCGTGCGCCGCCTTTACTGTGCCGGCGTTACGCAGAAGTTCGCCTATTGGTCTCGGCCAGCTTCGCGCCTCGTTCCGGAGAAACGTGGCGCCACCGTCCGGTAGACCCAACGCACAACCTCCTATGTCAGCCCGCACGCCCGGTTCACCCGTCAATACACAGGCGAGGCTCACCATTTCGTCCGTTTGTAGCCTCGCAAGAAAGGATATGGCAGCGGCATCATCGCGGAGGTCTTCGAGCTCACTCCCTAATCTGTTTTGCTCAGGAGTGTCACCCCGAAAGGCTTTGGCCAGGGTCATGAACTCCAGCTCACGGAGCAGAGCCACTAATGTTTCCGTATGCGGTGCCCTCGCCTGAAACTGATCTGGTGCAAACTCGAAGGGACAATCCACCTGGATCGTCGCCAGGCGCTTGCTCAGGCGCGCCTGTTCACCCTGTTCCAACAAAAGATTTTTGGTTTTGGTCGGAGTGACTTCCTCGACCCGTCGAAGGACCTCTTCGATCGTGCCGAACTGCATGATCAGCTTCACCGCTGTTTTCTCGCCGATTCCTTTGACACCGGGGATATTGTCGCTGGCATCGCCCATCAGACCCATGATCTCAACTACCCTCGCCGGTTCGACACCGAATCGGGCTTGCGCATCCGCTTCGCCGAGCCATTTGTCCTTGACCGGATCATAAATACGCGTCTTCGACGTGAGTAGTTGGAACATATCTTTGTCGCTGGTGACGATCGCGACTTCAAGGCCTTGGGCTTCGGCTTTTCGCGCCAATGTCCCGATCAGATCATCGGCTTCATAACCCGCCTGGCTTATTACCGGCAACGCCAACGCCTCTACCACACGGTGGATGTAGGGAACCTGCGCGCTCATCCCCTGCGGCATCGGAGGCCTTTGCGCCTTGTACTCCTTGAATGCCTCATGGCGGTGGGTCGGGCCCTTCTCGTCGAAGACTACGGCGACATAGTCCGGCCGGTGGTCGCGCAGGACCTTCATCATCATGGTCGTAAAACCATACACGGCGTTGGTCTGGAGCCCTTTGGAATTGGACAGGGGCGGCAAGGCAAAGAATGCCCGATAGATATAGGCGCTACCGTCGATGAGATAGAGAGTGGGCATCGGCAAAATAGAACGTCATTAGGACTAATGGGACCCTAGTCCCCCGCTGTGTATGGACCAACCAACGGTTACTTTTCCGGCGCGATAATGAGTGGTGGTTTGTCGAATTTGGCACGCATGGAGTTGATCGTACTGAGCACGGTCGACTGCCCCACGATCTTGGCTTCCAACCGACGTTTTCCCGGGAACTCGACCAACGAGAGTCCGATCAACATCGTCAGCACCCCCTGTCCGGGCAAGAACAACATGAGAAGGCCAGCGAGTAGAAAAATAGCTCCCACCACATTCTTCACGATGTGTCCGATGACGCGAAGTACGGGATGGTGGTTCTCCATCCAAGGGCGCGGAATACGAACGTCGAAATAGTCGGCGGGGAGCCGCATGAGAATGATCGGAATGGCCACCAGCGTCCCCACGAACATGAACACAGAGGACACGGCGAACGAAATCAGGACATTGGCCGGCACATAGGATTCGATCTGTGTCAGGAGTTCACTTATCACGGGCGCATCCTAGCATGGGGCTTCTCATGGCCGAAAGGGTTCCGCAGCGGCGGGTTTACGTTCCCTACGCCTCCAGGCTATAATTCTGCCCTATGTTATCGCAGCAAACCAGCAACGCGATCCCGACGCAAACCTGCTTGTCGGGCTGCCGCGCAATCGTTCTCGGGCTCACTCTGTCCTCCGCGATCATCGGCGTGAATGGTCACGTGACGCACGCCGCCGACGCCAGCTCCAATGCCACGGAGTCGGAGCTCCAGATCGACATCACCAAAATCGGGCTCGGCAAAGAGGTGGTGATCACCCAGGGTAGGAAGGAATGGTTCATGCGAGTGGAAGTCACTCCCGAAAATTCCGTGGTGGTGCGCCAGGAAAAAGAGGGGGAGCGTTATCTGCTCGACGAGAGCGAGATGCACGACCGCGCTATGACCCCAGCCGAAGTGGAGACGGCCATCACCGACTTTGTGAACAGCGTCAAAACCAGGCAGAAGGTCCAATAGCCCGCATGGCAGATAAACCCAAATTCGTCATCTTCGCGCACAACGCTACCTACGATAAATTGCACCAAGTTGCGACCCTGGGATTGACGGCCGCCGCGATGGGCAAGGACGTCATCGTGGTATTGCTGTTTTGGACCATCAAGAAGCTGGCCGAAGGCAAGATCGACGTCATCGATTTCCCGCCGGAGTATGCCGCCTCCGCAGAGCAGGTCGCCCGTCTGTTGAAGGAAAAGAAGGTCCCGACGATTTCAGAAATGTTTCACGAAGCCCGTCTTGTGGGGCAATTTCACCTGATTGCCTGTAGTGCAGGCCTGGAATACATGGGCGTGGAAGCAGCCGCCGTGGAACGCAACGTGGATGAAGTCCTTGGTCTCCCCTCGATTCTCTCGCTGACCGCGCAAGCAGAAACCAAACTTTTTATCTGACCGATCAAAAACCGACAAGGCACGGAATAGCCATGCCGAAACCGGGATCTGTCGCCCTTGTCCTTTAGCGCGAGTGCGTCACGCCGACCCGATCGCAATACTCCGCGATCTTGCACAAGCTGCAGAATGGTGAGACTGGCTGGCAGAGGTTCTGCCCGTAGGGCACGAGGAGATCGTTGAAGATGATCCAATACTCGCGTGGAAGCTTTCTGCGGAGCGCCTGCTCGGTTTCGTCTGGAGTCTTGGTTTTTACATAGCCCCACCGATTACTGATCCGGTGGACATGAATGTCGACACAAATCCCCGGTTTCTCATAACCGACCGTCACGACCAGGTTCGCCGTCTTTCGCCCAACTCCGGGCAGTGTCAGCAATTCGTCGATGGTGTCCGGTACTCGGCCCTCGTATCGTTCGAGAAGCTGCGTGCAAATCTGCTGAATCTGTTTCGCCTTCGTCCGATAGAAACCGACTGGGTAAATGGCCTGTTCAGTCGCTTCGACCAACAATTCCCTCATGGTGGCTGCGGTCGAGGCTAAGGCAAAGAGTCGCGCGCTGGCTTCGGCGGTCGTCTTATCTTTGGTCCGCAGGCTGAGGAGACAGGAAATCAATACAAGGAAGGGATCACGGCCGGACCGTCTGGCCACGACACCGACAACCGGGTCAGGCCAGCGAGCGATTTCCCGCTTGACCGTCCGGATAACGGCGTGAATATCTTTCGCCTGCATGGTCTGCCGGGAAAGGAAGTGGACGGGGAGATGATCGAAATGGTCGACGGAGGGAATGGAAGTCTGACGACTAGTCTGAGCGTCTCTTCGCAAGCCACTTCTGCCGGCGGCGCTGCGCTTCTCGCTCTTTGGCCTTTTTCCGAACGCTCGGCTTTTCGTAATACCGGCGTCTTTTCAGTTCGCGGAACAATCCTTCGCCCGCCAATTTTTTCTTGGCGACCTTCAGGGCTTTTTCGACGTTGTTGTTGAAGACCTTAATTTCCATCGTCAGGTACCTTCGACCCTCTTTCAGCGAAGTTTCAGAATATTCAACACTTTTTGCGACCACGAATCGAAGGGCGGAGTGTAGCATAGCGATTTCGCATCCACAAGCATTTGTTCTGCCGCCGAGAATCGATCACGAATCGATGCAATAAGCTGCTGGTTTGGCTGTGTTTTCATGTTTTCATCGACCATCCCAAGACATCCATCGATGACCGCATCCGCGAGATGCATCCCCATGTTGAGATCGGGATGAACCTCGGGTTTCGCCGACGTCAGGAGTCCGCGCAGCAACGGAATGATTTCGCAGGACAGTTTCACAATTTCCAGCGGCGTTTCTGTGGCCATCAACAAACTCGAAGCGAGTTGAAGCGCGCGATCTGGGTGGTGGGGCGGGAGCTTGTTTGCCTGAAGCACCTGCGCATAGGCCCCTCGATCGATCTTGACCAATTCGTGGAGACGCGTTCGAATTTCGATTAGCCGCGTTTCGACCACCCGTGCCCGATTCAGTTTGGCCACCATGATGCCCAAGGAGGCCGCGAATGCGGCCGAGAGAGCGCCCACACTGCCCCCTGTCAAACTCTGACCCTCTGGCATCATTCCATCGATTGCCCCGGATTTAGCCGGCGATACCGCCTTTGCCTTGAGTGGCTGCGTTGTCGACACGCGACCGAACGCCTCTCGCGATTCGACACTGTCCAATCGCGCTTCGAGAACCTGCCGACCGTCAAATTGATTCAGATGCAGCGCATGCTGCGCTGTTGCAATCAAGGCTTGCTCTGGGACCAGGCCAATAATTTCAGTACCGGCCACATCCACTCCACGAGCCTCGGCCTCCCGCTGCACGACGGCAAATGCGGCGTGCAGGGGTGTCTCCTCATGGTTCGTCAGATTCATCGACACTTGCACTAAGCCCGAAGTTTTCAGGTCAACGCCGATGGCCTTGACGAATGGGAGGCCCCCGCTCGACTGTCGAACGACCTTGGCAATGTCGGTGGCGACCGACAGATCGCGGCTCTTCAGATTTACATTAAAGGCGATGAGCGGCCACCGCGCCCCCACGACCGTTGCCCCCGCGGTCTGGTGCAGGTGCTTCGGCCCGAAGTCCGGCACCCATGCCGGCTCGGTCTCCATCCTCGCTCCCAACCCTTTCAGGCCGCCCTTTCGAATCTCCTCGAGGTTCTTCCGCTCGGGCCGAGAGGCTGCTTCCTCATACAGAAACACCGGGATCTTGAGTTCGTTGCCGATACGTTGTCCAACCATCCGAGCCAGCTGCATACAATCCTGCATGCTGACGCCGCGAATGGGCACAAAAGGCATTACGTCCGTCGCGCCGACACGTGGATGTTCGCCATGATGGCTGCGCAGGTCGATCAGCTGAGACGCCACCCGTGCCATTTGAAACGCCACCTCGGCTACAGCATAGGGTCGACCGGCCAACGTCACCACCGCCCGATGATGATCGGGGTCCATGGTCTCATCCAGCAAGGCCACACCGGTCACGGAACGGACGATATCGACCAGCGCTCGGACCACGTCGGGATTCCGACCCTCACTGAAGTTCGGCACGCATTCGACGACTTGATTCACCCCAATGCCTCTTCCGCCATGACTTCCCTGTGATGCGCCGCTCGCCCCGAAAGTTCGCGCAAGAAAAAAGCCGGAGGCTGGTGATCCTGCCCTCCGGCTTTGCCTAGCATGACAGCCTCGCCTATACGCGCCTGTCGCCGAGCGTTACTTCGTTTTTTTGACAAAGGCCTTATAGATCCGCTTGGAGGAGCTTTGCTCCTCCTCCAAGCCAACCATTTCGTGGCCGGTGGTCTGACACCAGGCCGGCATGTCTTTCTTGATGCCTTCATCGTCCGACACGACTTCCAGCACCTGACCGGTCGTGAGTTCCTTGATCTTCTTCGAGGTCAAAATTATCGGCATCGGGCAAAAATACCCAAGCGTATCGAGTTTCACATCGGCCTGTATCATAACGCTCCCTCGGCCCGTCGCTTATATGAACAGATTAACGCTGCCCTGCTTGGCTTCGGCCAAGTAGGTGGTCACACCGGCGAACTGGTCGATCCCATCGATCAATGTGTCCTTGGTAATCCCCATCAACCCCATCGTCGTCGTGCAGGCAATGAAGTGGACCCCGAGGTCCAACGCCATATCCATCAATTCCGGCACGCCCGGCATACGATTTTTCTTCATCACCACCTGCATCATCTTGGTGCCGAGCCCCCAGAAGTGGAACCGGGACAACGGCAGCTGATCGGCTCCGCCTTTATTGAGGAGTCCGAACATGCGGCGCAGCAAGTCCGTGGCCGAACTGCGCGCCCCCTTTTTCCGAATCGTGTTCAATCCCCAAAAGGTAAAAAACACCGTCACCTGCATTCCCATGGCAGCGGCCCCTGTGGCAATAATGAACGCGGCCATGGCCTTGTCCAGATCGCCACTGAGAAGCACGATGGTGACACGATCCGGTTTCGATTCGCGCAGCTCCGCGAGAGCAGCCGTCGGTTCAACTTGCGCAGTGATCATCGGTTACCTCGCTTCTTAACCTACGAATATCGCCCGTTCAAGGGCGAAAGAAACTATAGTCTCCGCTTCTTTTTCTTGTCAAGAAACGCGAAGTCCCGATGGTCCTCCTCCTCACGCCTCATATCACCTCGACGGTTGCTTGACCTGCTGCGGACCCCCCGTTATAGTTCCGGGTCACTCAGATGCTGACTCCGCGTATAGCGTACTCAGCTTCTCACCTATGAACACAGACCTCATCGCTGAATTTAGGCCCACAAAAAGCGCGCCACTGCTCGGATTTTGGTATCCGGCCACCACGAGCACATCGTTGGCGGTGGGCCAAATGCAATCGCAGGTGATGCTGGGACAACCGATGCTTCTCTGCCGCGACCGCCAGGGACAGGTGGCCGCCATGCGGGACATTTGCCCTCACCGCGGCATGCCTCTCTCGTTCGGACATTTCGACGGCGAACGTGTCGAATGCGCCTACCATGGGTGGCAATTCGATACGGGCGGCCGTTGTCGCCACATCCCATCGCTCGTCAAGGACTCGCCGCTCCGACCCGATAAGATCGGTATTGCGTCGTACCCCTGCCAGGATCAGGACGGCTATGTGTGGGTGTTTCTCGCCGACCCGCAACAACCGAATCAGCCTGTTCCAGAGCTACCGCATCTCCCCCTACCCTCCGAACCCTACCGCATGGTCCAGATCTCGACGATTGTGGGATGCACCAGCGACGACGGCATCGTCAGCTTCATGGATCCGGCCCATGGTCCCTTCGTGCACCAGAGCTCTTGGTGGCGAACGAAGGCCAGCATGCACGACAAGGTCAAAACCTATGAGCCGATTCCGAACGGGTTTCGTATGGTTCCCCATGCGCCCTCCCAAAATAGCGGCCCCTACAAGTTGCTGAATCTTTTTTACGGTGGGCCACTGACGACAACCATCGATTTCGTGCTTCCCAACCAACGCTTCGAGTTCGTCCAGTGCGGCTCAATGTTCGTCTCCTCTCGCATAACCATCACCCCGATGGGCGAACAGCAATGTCGAATCGATTTTTGCGCCGCGTGGAACGCGCTGCGATGGCTACCGTTTTCCAAGACGCTGTTCCGGCACTTCGGCAATATCTTTCTGAAACAGGATAAGCAGGCCATGGAGCGGCAGGCCATCGGCTTACGCTATAAACCCCCTCTCATGCTGGTCGATGAGGCTGATACGCTGATCAAGTGGTACTACAAGCTGAAGACCGCTCATCTCGCGGCGGTGCAAACCGGCCGTCCCCTGGATCATCCCCTGAAAGGTCCGGTCACGCTTCGTTGGAGAAGTTAGCCGGTTGCGCGTTCACTTGGTGGGTTGGCTCAAGCCATTGTGCGGCTCGTTGAGCAGCGCCATAGCCCGACGTATCTGATCACGTGATCCCAGCAGCGTCACCACATCTCCCGATTGCAGACGCACCGTTTCGGCCGGATTCGACTGCGTCAGCTGGTTACGCGTCCAGGCAATGATAGACGCGCCGGTCCGTGGACGAATCGAGAGTTCGGCCAAAGACTTGCCCACCGCCGGAGCCTCCTCATCGATGCGGCAAGTTTCCACCTCGACATCGGTCAGGGTGCCCCCGCGAAGATGGTGAGCCAATTCAGGCATCTCGCTGCGACGTAACAAGGCATATCCCTCCCGCCGGATTTGTTCGGCTTTTCTGGCCACGAACTCCTGCGGCAAACTGTAGGTGCGCAGCACCAGCGCGAAGATTTCAATCGACGTCTCAAACTCCTCCGGCACCACGTCGTCCGCGCCTAACTGGTGCAACTCTTCCAACTCCCGCAGATAACGGGTCCGCACGACGATGTGCACAGCCGGGTTGAGCCCCTTCGCGACCTTTACCGTTCTCCGAGCCGTAAATGGATCGGAGAGCGCCACGACCAGCACTTTGGCCTCTTCTATCTTCATGTGTCGCAGGACATTGGCATTCGAGCCGTCGCCATAATAGATCGGCACGCCATGACGCGACTCGCGGCGAACCGTATCGCCATCCAGATCGAGCGCCACGTGGGGGATCTCCGTTTCGCTCAGCACACGAGCCAGGTTTCGACCGTTCAATCCATACCCCACAATGATCACATGGTCTTTAATACGAATCTGCGATCCTGCCAACTGTTCAACATGCGCAGCTGTCCGAGTCGGCAGCCATCCCCGCACACGTTGCATCGCTTCGATCCGCCGTCCCAAGTGAGGCGACCACTGCATCAAAAAGGGGGTCACCACCATCGTCAGGACCGACGTCGCCAGGAATAAATTGTACAGTTCGCCGGTAAACAACCCCGCATCTTGCCCCTGTTGCGCCAGAATAAAACTGAATTCGCCTACCTGCGCCAGGGCCATTCCAACAAGAATCGCCGACCTAGGCGGGGCCCCCGCCGCAATCATCGCTCCGGTACCGGCCACCAGCTTTCCGACAATGACCGCCACAAGCAACCCCAGGACGATGAACGGATGGTTCAGCACCACACGCAGGTCCATCAACACTCCGATGGACACGAAGAACAGACTGTTGAAACTGTCACGGAACGGCAGGACCTCCGCCAATGCTTGATGGCTATATTCAGATTCAGAAATGACGAGACCGGCGATAAATGCACCGAGAGCCAACGACAGTCCGCCCAGCGAGGTCAGCCAGGCAATACCGAGGCAGAGGACAATGATTGAGAGCAGAAACAGCTCCCGACTTCGGCTGCGTACGATATGCCGCAGCAACCGCGGTACCAGGTACCAAGCTGCTGCGACAATCAAGCCCACGACTAGGGCCGCCTTGAGCAAGGTCGTGAGGACCGTCCCCATTGCGCTTCCGCTCGGCGTCGCTAAAATTGGTGTGATGAGCATCATGGGAACGACAGCCAGGTCCTGGAAGATCAGGATCGCAACCGTGGCCCGACCATGAAACGAATCGCTCTCGCCCTGCTCGGAAAGCGCCTTCAAAACAATCGCCGTACTACTTAACGAGAGGACAAAACCCCAGAAAATTCCCTGTTGATAGGACAGTCCTACTGCAAGTGCGCCCAGCATCGCCAAGATCAGCACGCCACCGGTCTGGACCGGAGCGGCAACCATGAGAATGCGGCGAGCCGCCGCAAAATGCGCCGAGGAGAACTCCATGCCGATGGTGAAGAGCAGAAGCACAATCCCGATCTCGGCCAACACCTGCACCTGACTGACGTCCGGAATCAAATGGAGGCCATGCGGACCGATGAGTGCGCCCGCAACCAGAAAGCCGGCGATCGACGGCAACCGGAACTGGTGAAACACGAAGACCACTACCGTGGACACCGTATAGATCACTAGAAGATCGCCAAGAACTGCGTAATCGCTCATCCTATGTGGACCCCAATAAAAGTCTGGATCACGTACTGCTGCGTATCGGCACGCAGCATACCTTAGGGCTCTCAACTGAACAAGCAGTTCTGCTTGTTTGGACGTCGCGCTGGACTACCGTGGCGCCCACGCCCGCCACAAGCCGTTCACGGGAGGATTCCCCTGCGCGCCATCATTTTTGATTTCGATGGCGTCGTTTCTAACGATGAAAACGCCGCATGTGCACTGCTTTCAGCAAAGCCTTCAGAACAGGAACCAAGTTGGGCAGGGAGGACTATTATGGAACCTACCTCGGCATGGACAAGCGGACCTGCGGTGCTGCGCTGCTACAAGCGAGGGTTGGAGTCTGCGATGCCCTCCTCCACGCAGAGATTTTCGAAAGGAAGGCGACCATTTGAATTGATTGTCTCCGCGGACGAATGCTCCGTCTGGAAACCAGATCCGACAATCTATGAGTTCACGCTTAGGCAGTTGAATGCGCGTCGAGCCGGTATGCTGGCGGGATTGAAGACCGGACATGCGCATCTTGGCTGTCGCCACGATCTATCCGGCATTCGAGTTGAACAGTGCACACCTCGTGCTTCCGAACTGGTCCGGAATCCTCCCAGCGGATCTTGCCCGACGGCTATTTTAGGAAACAGGAGAAAGACGGAGGCTAGAAAGGAATGCGAATGCCCATTTGAAACTCGTTCGGCATCATGCCCTTTCCCAACGACTCGCCCAAGAGGTTTTGCTGAGGGAACATCGACGAAGAACCCATCGCCCGGTCGCGCTCTGTCACAAACCCACCGCCAAATCCAGCCCCGACAAACGGAATCAACGTCTGCTGGCTGAGCTGTAACCGTCCGCTTAACGTGGGGGTCTGCCGAATTATGTCCTGCTCGCGATTGTTGATAGTAGGAAGTTGAGACAATGGGCTCGGGGACGGGAGGCGACTCGCGCTCCACGCCGGCAATTCGTTCAGCGGATTTTCCGCAGATGCCATCCCGGCGCACAGTAGCCCGAGCAATCCTGCCCGGAGCATTGACCGGCTGATCACGAGGATGTTCATCCCGCTATCTTTCCCTGCTCCAACATATGCCCTTTTTCACTTTACTCCATACTCCCAACGCGCGACAAGTAGGCGTCTGCAACGACCATTCAATCGGAGGTCAGGAGCAGTGGAGGATCCTGTTTATCTTATTGGCGCACGAGTCGCCATACATACGACGACCGTCCAATGTGACAGCCAGGAAGTCCTATCTCTGGCGGTCGATACGCAGCCGGACCACGAGCAGGCATTACCCGGCAAGGATGTTGCGGAACGCACGCATTTCGCACAACTGGAATGAAGAAGCAGGATTCAGTAACGGCAGGCTAACGCTGGAGCATCAAGTGGACACGATTGAGCTGCTCGGTGGTATGCCACAATCCTCGCCCACCCAGTGCGCTTGGACATCGCCAGCGGCATGCAATCGTTGAGCGACCCTGCCGGTTTCTATCACGATAGGAACTCGATGGGGGTCGGAGATGGCGGAACACCGCGAGTGAGAGTCCCATTGGCTACGGATGCGACGCTGAAGGATGACGGTTGCGGTCACACTTTGTAGTATTCCCGGTACCAGTCGACGAAACGCCCGATGCCCGTTTCGATCGACGTGGCTGGTTTGAAGCCGGTGTCGCGCATCAGGTCCGCCACGTCGGCATAGGTCGCCGGCACGTCGCCGGGCTGAAGCGGGAGAAAATTCTTTTCGGCTTTCTTGCCGAGCGTCTGTTCCAGGACTTCGATGAAGCGCAGCAGTTCAACCGGCTGGTGATTGCCGATGTTGTAGAGACGATAGGGTGCGGAGCTGCCGCCTGGGTCGGGCTTGTCACTGGACCACGTCGGATCGGGCTGCGCGGGGCGATCCAGCGTACGGAGGACTCCTTCGACAATATCGTCGACGTAGGTAAAATCGCGCTGCATCTTCCCGTGATTGAAGACGTCGATCGGCTTTCCTTCCAGAATCGCCTTCGTAAAAAGAAACAGCGCCATATCAGGACGGCCCCAAGGTCCGTAGACAGTAAAAAATCGCAGCCCCGTAATCGGAAATCGGTACAGGTGGGCGTAACAATGCGCCATCAGCTCATTCGCCTTCTTCGTGGCAGCGTAAAGAGAAACGGGGTGATCGACATTATCATGCACCGAGAACGGCATCTGCGTATGCCCGCCGTATACCGAACTGGTAGAGGCGTAGACGAGATGCTCGGCCTGGTGATGCCGGCAGCCTTCGAGGATATTCAGAAACCCGTCGATATTGCTGGCGGTGTAGGCGTGCGGATTGACCAATGAATACCGGACGCCGGCCTGCGCGGCCAAATGGACGACTCGTCTGATAGGCTGTTGCTCGAAGAGCGCGGCAATTCCGGTACGATCGGAGAGGTCCAGTTTCGTGAATTGGAATTGCGGATGCGGGAGCAACCTCGCTAAACGTGCTTCCTTCAGTCGCACATCGTAGTAGTCGTTGAGATTATCCAGCCCAAGCACCGAATCGCCTCGATCGAGCAGCCGCCTGGCCACATGAGACCCGATAAAGCCGGCCGCGCCGGTCACGAGCACTAATTTCTTGCCAGAACCCATATCACTTTCCTTTCCAGGCCGGTTATCTGTGCCACGAACTTAGGCGCGCCCGCCCCGCTTCATGAACGACGGCTCCCCGTGATCGACCCGGTAGAGCGACATCGGAGCCAAGGCTTCAACCGGAGATGAGATCTGCACCGACCCATCGCTGGCGCGTCGAAATATATCCAGTGCCCGAGCGCGATGATATCGACAATCATGCCGGCCCAAAAGCTCTTTTAATTTTTCCGGTGGTTCCCAATTGGCAGTGAGCAGTGCCGTCCGCGCCGGATTGCGTTGGCTGAACATGAACGACAGATGATCGGGGTACCAATCGGCTCCGCCGGTGGCATAGGACACAAAGAGCCCGGCCTGGGCTGCGACACAGAGCTCGTCCAAATAGCTATTGGTGAGATACCCATTTTCGCCCACATCAAGCCAGAGCCCTGGATGAGACAGCGGCGCATGGGCGGCGTAACTGCGGATTTCCTGCAGTTGCTGTTGTGAGGCCAAGAGCAACCCGATGGGCCCATACTTTTGAACCAGCTGTTGAATCACGCCCTCTTTGATGGCCGAGCGGCCGCTGTTGGTCGGCCCGCTGTCTGCATGAACCAACACGTTGTGCCCGCGATCGGTCACCAGGTAACAGTTTCTGGGCATCTCCAGATCACAGGGATCTTCGCCAAAGAACGGCACCGATACCACAGCGCCGCCATCGAAATTCCATGTTTCGCCGTGTGCCAGTTCGATGATGTTGGTACAGCCCAACTCCCTCAGCAGCGGAATGTAATCGTAGAAATATTTCTTTCGGTTCCGCCGGCTGGGAACAACGACCGGCACATCCTTCGGCACATGCAGCAGCGTCCGTGGATCCACGTGGTCGTCGTGGTCATGTGTCAAGAAAATCGCCGTAGGCTTAGGCAGCATCGACACCCACAGGCTCGGCACGTTCGACTCCGCGAACCAAGGCAGCAGCCATGGATCGAACAGCAAAAAATGATCGCGCTGTCGATACATCAACGCGGCATGTCCCAGATGAATGGTGTCCCGATCTTTCGTATTTAACAACCATTGCTCTCGATTCGACGCCTTTACCGTGGGAGTCAGGCATTCATACTGCACGAACAGGTCCATCAGTTTCGCCAATAGCCGCTCTCCGTCTCGGCCGGCTGTCGCCACGATGGTTTGTATGGCCCCGACTTGGTGCGTGCCATCCAACATGCCGATCAATTTCCCCACGACCGGTCCCATCGGCCGATCGAATGGCACTGGAATCGCCTGACGCTTGACGGCATTAAAAATACGCAGGCCGGTGTTGACCACGGTCGCCGATTTCGTGGGATCGAAGGGATGCGACCACTCGAATGTTCCGTCCGGTCGGCGCCGCGCGGTGATGCGTTGGCTGAACTGCTGGCGCGAATTGATCAGTTCGGCATAGGCATCTTCCAATCGCACCTTGATGTGCGGATCACCGAGCGTCGCGCGACGGGAAAACACATCGCTGATGGCCGTTTCCACACAGGGGAGAAACAGGCTATGGGCTTCGTGCAGGCTCGCCACGACCTCAGGAGCCACCCCGCCGATAAAAGGAAATGGGCCCGGCGGCTGATTGCTTTCGAGTTGTACCCAGACCCACGGCGCAAGGCCTACATAGTGATCGCGCGGCAATGAATCCCAAACACTCATGGTCGTGAGGCGTGCCGCGTGACGCGCACATGGGGGTCGGTAAGCCAATTGGCAAACTGTTTGCGCATAATCACCCTGCCCTTAGCACCTTACTCTTCACGCTTACATTCCAGCTTACTGATCGTTGGTTCATACAACGCCTGAATCACATTGCCGTCCGGGTCGGTAAAATAGAACGAATAACTGCCGTCGCGGTGTTGTTTGGGTGGCTTGGCGATGGTGGCTCCATACTGAGCCGCGTCCGATTGCACGTCGAGAAACAGTTCGTCCACCTGCGCAGGACTCCCGAAGATGACGCCGAAGTGGTCGAGCAATTGCCCGCGCGGCGGCTGGTACTGCGCGAGTTCATTGGGGGCGATTTGGTGCAAGGCCAGATTGTCGCTTCCCGAACTAAAATAGACATTGTCCGGATCCGGCTGCCAGACCACCTTCATCGCCAGGAACCGCTCGTAGAAAGCGCGCGACCGAGCAAGATCCGTCACGCGAAGGGCCAGATGTCGTAAGCCAAGATGCATGGACAGACCGAGTTCTCCTGCGCGTATAGTAGGTGGACCCCTGTCACCTCGTCAATGCTCATTGCCTCCTCCCGTCATCAATTACCGCCGGCAGGACCTACAACTAGTCATGTTTCTGACGTAGGCCCTGTGGTACGATCGCTCAACGTTTCTACGATCAAAGGAGCTAGGAGTTATGTTGGCACGATCCTTCTTCGCACTAGTGGTAGCGGTCGTCGGACTGAACGGCGCGGCTTCGCAAGCAACTGCGGCGGGACAGGCCGCACTTCCCCAGGAAATCACGGGAAAGGACGGCGCGCCGCTCGTGCTGATTCCAACCGGCCCCTACCCAATGGGAGTACCTTTCGGAGATCGCGATGGGGGACGCGATGAATATCCTCGCCACGTCGTCGAGGTCACGGATTTCTACATGGACAAATACGAAGTGACCAACGGCCGATACCTGGAATTCGTGAAGGCGACGAATCATCGCGTCCCACAAAATCCGAAAAACCCGACCCGCAACCTGTGGGAAGGAGTCGGCATTCCGGATTCTCTCGCGGACCGGCCGGTGATCAACGTGGATTGGGCGGACGCGGACGCCTACTGCAAATGGGCCGGCAGGCGGTTACCTCGCGAAGCCGAGTGGGAAAAAGCCGCGAAAGGCAACAACGACTGGCGATTCCCCTGGGGGAACGTGGAGCCCACGAATAAACACCTCAACTTCAATCAGAGGTGGATCGGAGAAAAGACTCTTATGCCAGTGGGCAGTTATGAGAGCGGGAAAAGCCCCTATGGGGTCTACGACATGGCCGGCAACGTCTGGGAATGGATGAACGATTGGTACGATGGGAAGTACTATGAAAAAAGCCCCGCCAAGAATCCCCCCGGACCGGAGAGCGGCAACAAGCGGGTCATTCGAGGCGCCGGCTGGCAGAATGAGACACCGACCGTCCGCATCTTTACTCGGGTAGACAGCGATCCGACGATGCGGAACGAATCGACCGGATTTCGATGCGCGATGGACGTCCCGAAGTAACCCATTCTTCACCGCGACCCTTCCTTGAGTGCAGGATGCCATGGCCAATTCCGGCTTCAATGGGCTGACCGTCGCATCGTTTGAGTCGCGCATGGCTGCGGAGATGACGCGCCTGATCGAACGCCATGGCGGAAGGCCGCTGGTGGCGCCTGCATTGCGTGAAATTCCGCTAGAAGATCATTCCGCCGCCATCCGGTTCGGCGAGCAATTGCTAACAGAAGGCCTCGACGTGCTGGTTCTGCTCACGGGAGCCGGCACCGCCACGCTGTTTGAGATCCTGCACCGCCGCTACCCCAAAGATAAGATCGCGAGCGCCCTGAAAAACACCATACTGATTGCGCGTGGTCCCAAACCTGTCGCCGCGCTCAAAAGCCTCGGTTTTCAACCGACCTTGACCGTGCCGGAACCGAATACCTGGGTTGATGTCGTGTCGACACTGGACGATTACCGCCCCGTGCAGGGCCTGCGGGTGGCGGTGCAAGAATATGGTCTGCCGAATCTTGATTTGCGAGAGGCATTGAAACAACGCGGAGCCTCTGTGGTTTCCGTACCGGTGTACCGATGGGCGCTCCCGGAAGATACCGCCCCGTTGAGGCAGGTGTTAGGTGAGCTTCTGGCGGGACATGTTCAGGTTATGTTGATTACCAATGCCGCCCAGATCGATCACGTCATGCAGGTCGCGGAACAGGACGGACAGTCGACGCAGTTCAGAGAGTCCTGCAAGAAGGTGGTCGTCTCTTCCATCGGCCCCACCGCCAGCGAACGCATTCGAAGCCACGGCTTATCGGTGGATTTCGAACCGTCGCACGGGAAAATGGGCATCCTCGTCAAAGAAACAAGCGAGCAGGCCCACCGTCTCTTAGTCGCCAAACATTAAGGCGACAAACGTTTAGGTCGCACAGTCTTCACCCCCGTGACGACAGACAGCTCATTCGACAGTCATCCAACGTTACTTCGGCTGAGCCGACAATTCTCCTACGCCTTCTTTCACATCCCGTGCGCAGCGAAACCCGAGCCAATTCATTTTCGTAGTGGGCTCCGTCCCGTTACGTTGAGCAGGCCGCACGGAAGGCGTGCTGTCGATCCAGCCGCCGCCGCGAAAGGCTTTCTGTGTCCCGGTTTCCGGCCCCTTGGGATTTCGGTCTGGCGCCGTTTTATAATATTTCGGATCGTACCAATCGTCAGTCCATTCCGCCACATTGCCGGCCATCTGGTAGACGCCATAGGGACTGACTGAATTTTCGTATTTGTCCACGGAGACGATCGGCGGATAGAGCAACAATCGCTCCGGACGATCCCGCACGGGTCCCGACAGTCCGGTCCGGCCAAAGTTGGCTCTGGAGAGACCGGCCATTTGATTGCCCCAGGGATAAATTCGGCCATCCTCTCCCCTCGCGGCCTTTTCCCACTCCGCCGAGGTGGGCAATCGTTTGCCGGCCCATTTACAATAGGCTTCTGCATCAAACCATGAGACATGCATGACCGGGTGACTGGCCATCGTGTCCTGGAAATTACCACCATCATATTGCCAATCGATCAAGGGGGCGCGATTCGAAGCCAGGACGAATTTCAAGAATTGCACCGTGGTCACTTCATACTTGTCGATCTCATAGGCGTCGAGATAGACCTTTCGCTGCGGGAACTCGGCCGCATAGGAATTTTTGTCAACTTTCTTATCACTCCCCATCAAAAACTCGCCGGCAGGTATTCGGATCATCTCGTCATGCGCCGGCAGCTTGATCCGTTCGGCGGCCAGTTTTTTACCGTCCGGGGTCCATTCCCTAGTCACGTCGGCAACGTCCAGCGCGTAGAGGCCGCCGCTGAGTGTCAGGACACCCGCCACCATGACCCCTGCAATTCTTCCTATCTTTCGCACTATCACAGCCCTCCTTGTCCCGGTCCACACGTTACATCGGCTGTTGCGCCGGCGCCGGAGAAGCCGGCTGCTGATCGAACTCTTCCAACGGCTCGAAATTGAGCGGCAACTGGAACAGATAATCGATCACCGGGCGCAACTTGACATGCTGATACTCGACGATCCAACTTCCGTCTTTCTTCGCCAGTTTCATCGGGAAGCGAATGTCCGTAGCCAGCCATTGATAATAGACTTCCGTCCGTTCGCCTTGCTTGACCGTGACTTCGTAAAGGGTCGTTGGATGCCCCTCTCGCGTTTCCGTTCCGATTTCTTCGCGTGCGACTTCGCCCTCCAGCCGCTCCGACACTTGCAGGTCTTGCTCGGCACTATAGGGCAGGGTCTTAAAACGCTTGATTCGCGACAACAATAACCACACGACATTCTTATCTTTCCGCACGATGCTGACATTGACCGGCCCCATCGAATGGTGTTCGATCCGCCACATACTGTCGCGGTAGTAGATATTGGATTTTTGGGTGCGCCCATTTATCTTGGTCACTTGATCGGCCGTAAACTCCAACGCCTGGGCTTCAATGGCGCCGCAGATGAAGAGGCCCAACAATAATGACCATGACTTACAAGTGCGCATCCTGCCTATCCTACCGAGGTGAGATGTGAATTTTCCAGAGCTCTTACTATGCATGATACGGCTCAGGACCGTTCCGCTCAATCAACCTGCCGATCTTCCCCTCTGTGGGCCTCACCCTATCCCGCAAATACGGGCAGCAACCTGTGCGAAAACGCAGCGGTCCGGACTGTTTCTCTAGTGATCGACACGTGATGTGATTGCTGACCCCCGGCAGCACAGGAAGGGACGGCCTGTATCCCCCAGTTCAGAGATACCTCGCCAGGTGCGCCACCGCGACCACGGTCCGCCCGGCGGAGGCCGAGCAGACACGCAGACCATGAGACACGAGAAGGGTTCGCCTTACGGTTTAGCCTTAATACACTCGATGTCGAGCTTGATCAATACCTCGTCGCCGACGATGAGCCCCCCGCCGTCCAGCGCATTATTCCAGACCATGCCGAAGTCCTTCCGATTCACTTTACCTTCGGCGGTGAATCCTGCGCGGGTATTGCCCCAGGGGTCTTTTGTGACGCCGTTCAGATTCCCTGTCAGCGTCATCTCTTTCGTCACGCCACGCAACGTCAGGTCACCGATCGCCGTATAGCCATCTCCGGACTTTTTGTAGCTTTTCATCTTGTAGACCATCGTCGGATACTTCTCGACATCGAAGAAATCAGGATTCCTGAGATGGGTATCCCGCTTTTCCTGGTTGGTGGTCACAGATGCCGTCTTGATCGTGGCGTCAATTGCCTTGACGGTCCCGGCATCGGGATCCATTTCGATGAAGCCGGTGTAGTCTTTGAAGTGGCCCGTGGTCTTGGAGATCACCATGTGGGCCACCTTGAACTCCACGATCGAATGATCCGGGTCCACATCGTATCGCGCGGTTTCAGCAGACGTGTACGCTGCATTGAGCAGCACACTCGCGCCTAGACAGAGCATGGCCATTGCACGACCGGTCCGATTTGTCATAGCTACTCCTTTGTAGAACCGCTCGGTGCGGCTCCTTCCTTCGGTGAGGGAGGCGCGGCAGGTTTGGACGATTTTTTGTCCACCGTCATCTGCACATCGCGGGTCGCGACTTTCGCCCCAGTACGCATCCGCACATGCACATCGACGATATCTCCGCCCACATCGGGCGGGATCGGAGGAAACGGGTGGGCATGGATGATGGTCTGCAGTCCGGCATCGTTCACGTCTCGCGCGCCCGAGCTTTTCTCCAGTTGGATCAGTTGCGCCACACCACTCGCATACATTTTGAAATGCACGCGCACCGTCTCGCTGCTGGGCGAGCGGCGAATAGACCGTATTTGCCGGCTCCAGTTCCGGCTGATCAAATCGCTGACCTGTTTCCAGTACGCTTTGGATTCTCCCGGTGGAGGCAAAGGCAACAGATCTTCCTCTGCAATGGTCGCGTTGACGGCGAGCACTTGCTCCGTCGCCTTCTGCACCGCCGCCGGGTCGGCTTCGGGACTTTCCACGAGTGGCCCTGGGGGTATTTCGGCTTCCTCAGGTGGTCGATCACCCAATGTGACGTAGAAATCACGTTTCAAAAATTCTTCGAGCCCCGTGATTTTTGCCCGAGCGAAGGAAACCCGCACTCTCACGGCCTTGGGATGCACCGTGGTCCGGCTCTTGAGGGTGGAATTAGGTTCCAAAATTGCGGTCCCTTGGTACACCGCCGGCGTCGCATCTTCGCTCAATGAAACGGTCTGGCTCTGGAACCCCGCAGACTCGATGATGGCCATGACCGATTCCGTCCCCGACGGCAACCCACCGAGGGTAAGACTGAGCACGACGTCTTTCCCCGCCTGCACGGAGCCATCCTCTTCGGTACTCACCAGTTCAAATTGCGCCCATCGTTTGGGACTCACTGCGGTTGCGGACGGAGTTTGGCCGGCAATTGCCGGCAGAGGCAGGAAAGAAAGGCACAATACAATGCCCAGCCCGGCGACCGCTGTGACCGGACATTGGCCGAAATGACGTCGCATCATCGCATCCTACCCAGGAGCTGTACTCAGTTCAACCCGTTTTTTGCCGTCTACTCGAGCAAGCAGGCGGCTGGTCGCTACACTGAACATGGCGCGTTCCACAACATTCGGTGACGTTCTCGGTTCGGCTAGGCATTTCGCGCACGCTTGTTATAATGGGGCTATGCGTGCGCTTGTCAAAACTTCCGCAGGGCCGGGGCTGACCTACACCAATCGCCCCGATCCAACGCCGGGACCATCTGACGCCGTCATTCACATCAAAGCCACCTCGCTCTGCGGAACCGATGCCCATATTTACAATTGGGATGCCTGGGCCCACAGCCGTATCCATCCTCCGCGGACGATCGGACATGAAATGTGCGGCGAGGTCGTCGCGATCGGCGCGGATGTCACGCTCGTGCGCGTGGGGGACTACGTTGCCGCAGAATCGCACTTGACCTGTGGCGCATGCTTTCAATGCCGGACCGGGCAGGCGCACGTCTGCAAGAACTACCGTATTCTAGGCGTTGACCTGGATGGATCGTTTGCGGACTACGTGGTGCTTCCGGAGACAGTGCTCTGGAAAACCTCACCCGATATCCCGCCGGAGTTAGCCTCTGTGCAGGAGCCCTTGGGTAACGCTGTGGATGCGGCTCTGGTGGAAGACCTGACCGGCCACACGGTCTTGATCACCGGCTGCGGCCCTACCGGACTTTTCGCCGCCGCCGTGGCCCGCACTGCAGGAGCTGCCACGATTATCGCAACAGATGTCAGCGACTATCGTCTTGGGTTGGCGAAGCAAGTCGGCGTCGATCACACGCTGAACGCACGGACCGATGGGCCTGAGACCATTGCCGCAGCGATTCTGGATATTACCGGAGGAGAAGGTGTCGATGCGTCGTTGGAAATGTCCGGCCATCCCACCGCGCTGCACCATGCCTTTCGATCCGTAAAAAACGGCGGGCGCGTGACCCTGTTCGGCATTCCAACCGGGCCCGTCACCTGCGATCTTGCCAACGAGGTGATCTTTAAAGGCATCCGGGTGCATGGCATTACCGGTCGACGTCTGTTTAGTACGTGGTATCGATTGGCAGGACTGTTCAAAGCCGGCCTCAACATCCGCCCGGTCATCACCCATACCTTTCCGCTGAAAGACTTCGCCCAAGGATTTGAATTGATCAAGTCCGGCCAATGCGGCAAAGTAGTCTTGTTTCCGTGAGATCTGCGACGTACGCCGTGAGGGCGGCTCACACCGCTCTCCGGTCGGCGAGACGCCTGACGCTTCACGTCTGACGACAAATATGGCTTACAATTCTCTCAAGAAAGCCACCGAGCAGCAGCTCACCGACATTCGCGCGGCCGGTCTCTACAAAACCGAGCGAAAAATCTTAAGCCCCCAGAGCGGCGAGATTCGAGTGGCGCAGGGAGAAGTCCTGAACCTTTGTGCCAACAATTATCTCGGACTGGCGAATCATCCAGAGGTGAAGCAAGCGGCCATCGATGGACTGAGGGACTACGGCTACGGGATGGCCTCGGTCCGCTTCATCTGCGGAACTCATCAACTGCACACGCAGCTCGAACAGGCCCTCAGTGCATTTTTCAACACCGCGGACACCATCCTCTACAGCTCATGCTTCGATGCGAACGGCGGCTTGTTCGAAACCCTGCTCGACGAACGAGACGCCGTCATCAGCGATGCCTTGAACCACGCGAGCCTGATCGACGGCATCCGGCTCTGCAAAGCCGCTCGCCTGCGTTATGCCCATGGCGATATGACAGAGCTGGAAGCACGATTGGCCGAATCGGCAGCGAGTCGCGTCCGAATGATCGTCACGGATGGCGTGTTTTCGATGGACGGCGATCTAGCGAAACTGGACCGTATCGTCGAATTGGCTGATCGGTACGATGCCGCAGTCGTCGTGGATGACAGTCATGCCACCGGGGTTCTGGGCAGCGGCGGACGCGGCACGCCTGACCACTTCGGAGTCGCCGGACGAATCGACCTGATCACCAGCACTCTGGGCAAAGCGCTCGGCGGCGCCACGGGCGGATTTACCACCGGACGAAAAGAACTCATTGAATTGTTGCGCCAGCGCTCGCGGCCTTATCTCTTCTCTAATAGCTTGCCACCGGTCATTGCCGCAGCCGCGTTGAAAGCGTTGACGCTGGTAGAGCAGGGCGACCGCTTGCGCGAGATGTTGACGGAGCAGGCGCGATGGTTCCGCGGGCAACTTACGGCCCTCGGATTCACCCTCGCGCCGGGCGCCCATCCCATCATGCCGGTCATGCTCGGAGAAGCCACACTGGCGGCGCAAATGGCGGAGTTGCTGCTGCAAGAAGGCATCTATGTCGTGGGATTCAGTTACCCTGTAGTGCCGAAAGGACAGGCCCGCATCCGCCTGCAGCTATCCGCGGGGCATACGCGTCCGCAACTAGAACGGGCCGTCGCCGCATTCGCCAAGGTCGGCCGCGCACTCAAGGTGATCCCGTAGATCGTTACTCTCTGATCTGATTCCGCCGCTTTTGAATATAGGCGTTTTTGACGGCTGTATAGAGATCTAGCGTCGCTTCCTCCACCCCTTGAAACTTTTCCAGGTTTAACGAGCGGTCGTTCACGATCTCACCCACGCGCATACCGATCTGAGCGATCGACGACGTCGTCCGATTGGAATGGGCCACCAATGAGGGAATACCGTTCACTTCTATAATCGGAAAAACTAACCAGTTGATCGGATTCAGGGCAATATCTCCAAGATACCCAAAGAAGTCCCGTACAGTGAACGGTTGAAGGAACGGCACCACGAGATAGGGTCCAGGTTTCACGCCATAATAGCCCAGGGTCTGTCCGGTGTCTTCCTCCGGCGTCGTAATGTTCAGCTCTCGAGCCACATCGACCACTCCGCCGAACCCGAAGGTGCTGTTCAACAAAAAGCGACCGACCTCAGTGCCGGCCCCGGCCAACTTACCTTGTGCCAGATTGTTAATGAGGCGCGATGGAAAACGAAAGTTGTAAAACACATTGCTGATGCCGATCTGAACCGGATTGGGCACCACGGCGTTGTAACCTTGCGCAACGGGCTTGAGCACCCACCGGTCCACCTGTCGATTGAACTCAAACACCTTCGTGTTGACCGGCTCCCAAGGATCGTACTCTTCTCCCCCGGTAGGGTCATCGCTCCTCGCAAAGGGATCGTAAAATGGATCGTCCTCAGGCTGGTTTCCCGGTTCCGCCTGAACGGTTTCGACGGCATTGCCTGTCGCCTTGGGCTCGCTCTGAGAGGTCGAAGAGACAACCTTCCGCTTCTCCGCAGTGTTCGTTACAGCCTCCGCCACCGTAGGAGGCCCGACCTCGTCAGCGCCGGAAATCAAGGACGGGCGAGATGGCCCGCCTGCACAGCCAAACATGGCCACTACACCAACAGCGTATACCATTCCAACGAACCATCTCACGCTTACCGATGTCCGATGCACCATGCCTCCTTTTTCGGGAGGCTCTCCTCCTCCCTCCCCATCACGCCGTAGCGTCACTTCTGCAGCAAGCAGACGCACTGTACCAGAATGGCCAGGTACCCGCCAGATGATGGAATCTCGTCAGGTTGTTTTCGAGGCCGAAGATACCTTGACCATACGTACCCCATCTTATCAAGCGAACGACTTGTGAACATAAAAAACGCAGAAGGTGCGACAAGTTTCTCCGGACATCAGCGCTTCAGAACAGAGCTGATGAATTCAGAGAGCTTGGCGAAATAGGCCCTCCCTCCGACCGACGGCACATCATTATGATTGGCCCCCCGCACAACGTAAAACTCCTTGGGGGGCTTCGCGGCGGCGAATGCGCGTTGGCCCAATTCCATCGGGATAATGTCATCTCGGTCGCCGTGGACGAACAGCTTCGGCAACGAGAGGTGAGGCAGCCGATCCTCCAATCGAAATGCGGCGCCCAGCAGCCAATGAAGGGGCAACCCTAGGTAGTGGTGGCGGGCCACCGCCTCGATGGAAGGAAAGCAGGATTCGAGCAGCAAACCCATTGCCGGCCGTTGCGCAGCCACTGCCCCGGCGATTGCGCCGCCCAACGATCGGCCAAAGATCGCTAGACGCTCCGGCCTGATGCCGCGGATATGCCGAAGATAATCATAGGCGGCAAGCGCATCTAAATAGAGTCCATCCTCTGACGGTCGCCCTTGGCTTCGCCCGTACCCGCGATAGTCGAACAGAAACACCGACAGCCCCAGCCGATAGAGCGCCTGGAGATTTTCCAGCCGATCGATCAGGTTCCCCGCGTTGCCATGGCACCACAGCAGCATGGCGGAGGTGTTCGGCTGCTCCACGTACCAGCCGAACAGTTTCATTCCATCAGCCGACTGAAACCACACGTCCTCCAGCGGGAGTCCACTGACTTTGGCCCAATCGCGCTCCTCCCACGGATGCGGATGGTAGACAAAGATTTGATCAAGCAAGCTCATGCTATGCGTGGCGCTGAAGGTGGTGAAGAAGTATTGGATGCTTGGCCCTGTGGCTGGTTCCGAGAACCAATGTCCATTAAAAATGCAGGCCGATTCCGAACAGACCGTAATGCGCGCGAAAGTCTACCGCCAAGCCCTCCCAGTGATAGTTCGCGGAAAAGTATCGATACTCTCCGAAGATAAATACTTTCGGACTGACCATAGTCCGCACGCCGGCTAAGTACTGATGTCCGAGCGCACGGGCAGACTCGAAATCCTTATCGGCCCGTCCGGTAATATTGGGGTTGAGCAGAGTGCCCTGCGACCAACCGGTACCGATCCCGACGTAGGGCATGACCACCTCACCAGGATAGCGGAGGACCAGATTAAACATCGTATTGAGGATCAAGAAATTGGAACGACCAATGCCGTTGTCCTGTCCATTCGCGTTGTTTGGAAAAGACAGTGCCCCGCCATGAGCGGATGAATCCAGCTCAAGCCCAACCACCCTTTTGGTAAAATGCGGGAATAGCCCTACCTTGATCCCAGCGCCAATCCCCTGTTGGACTGAGGCGGGTACCGTCGTACCCTGATTGTATAGATTCTGATCACGGGGCCAGCTTCCCAGCATATAGACACTGAGGTCGATGTCGCCGAATTCGGCATTGTGGCCAGCAGATGGAGTCCCCAGTGAAGAAAGCACGATGAGAACGCAAACGAGGAGCCACATACTGCCTGTACCGTACCATGCAGGTGGCAATGGAACGAAGAAAGAAAAAGGGTCTTCGGGATAAATCCCGAAGACCCTTTTTCAGAAGCACAGAAACGGAGATCAGCTACCCTTCACGACCGTGCACCATTCGCCGATAATACCGAGAATGTTTTTAGCGGTGTGATCGACGGAGGCCACCGTCGTGATCCCGCCGGCCGCTTTGGCTGCCGTCACGCTGGCATCACCGGTTGCTACCCAGCCCAGAGATGGACTGGCCGCATGCTTTGCCTTCTTTGGTGGCAGTAGCATGGTCCGTCGCCGTATCACCATACTTCACTTCGGTGAAAATAAAGCCCGTCATCGGAGATGCCACGATCTGACAGCCGGTGAGGCTGAGATATGCGGCGCCGATCAAGGTCAAAGAACACAACGCGGTCAACTTCTTCATAAGGCCTCCCTCTCGAGGTTATGGTTAATGCCCCCCAACTGTGCCCGTAGCATTGGGGGTTCTACTGGGGGCGGAGTATAGGTAAGGCCCCCAATCTTGTCAATGCGAAACGAGAAGAGATCATGCATCATGTATTGAAAAAGAGCGACGAATTAGAGATTCTGACTGCGCTTCTCGGGTTCCAGAGTAATACCAAATTCTTCAGGATCATGTTCCCATGCCGCCGAAGAGAGCAGTCCAAATAGCGGCAGAAGAAACAACGCCCCGCCGACAACGTCTAAAATTCCCAGTGTACTCAGCTTGCGCGAAGCAGATCGATATTGAGTCTGATAGCCTGGCTTTTGAACTTCCAGCAAGAGATTTTCTCCCCTGTATACTTCAAAATGTAAAGGAGTCGTCCCCATAGGTCTCCCGCTCATAATAACTCGAGCGCCAGGAGGATCGGATGATACTCCAATCGTCTCACTTCGAGGACCGAATAAAGAACACCCAGAAAGATGGCATGAGATGACTGCGAAGGAGATTCCTCTCAGAATTAGAGCTCGGTTACAGTGCAATAGATGCATGACCACCTCCAGGATACGTTATGATACCTATATCACAGGAATTAGTCACAGCAACAAAATACGATCTTTCTCATGTCTGGTTCTATATTCTTTCTGCGCCATCGATTCAAAAAAACGCCTGCACGGTGAACAACACGTCGTTGTCATGGTCGCGGTGGTTGTATTCCATCCGTAACGCCCAATTTTGAGCGACTGTATAGCGTTGCGCCACCGACCACCTCAGGTCGTCGGACGTCTCTCCCAAGGCATACCGCAAATAGGTCGTCGAAGCCAACATCCGCCACCGTTCCGTGAGATCGGCGTAGAAACCTAGCGATGCGCCACCGCCGATGCGATGCCGTTCCTCATAGGCCCTGCTGTAATTCCCCTCCACCTCGGCAAACGCAAACCAGACCTCGCGGCGAATCAGATGCGTGTCTGTGGCTGCGCCGATGCCGCCGCTGAGATTCCAATTGCTGCATAGGTCGCAGGTTCCATGTTTGATAGTCTGCATCCCGATATTAAACTTCCAGGACGGGGCATGAAACAGCGAATCCACCGGCGAGATCGACATGACATTCATCAACGTCGCTCGCTCAACTCGCGTCTGATCGGCTCGATTATAGTGGCGCAGGCTGATCGAGCCGAGTTCAATCTGTGCGTCGGGCGTGTAGCCGGTCTCAGGGTCGAGCAGATCATGGTAGGCCGTCCGGAGGCTCACTTCTTCAAACGTATCGTTGTTGCGCCAGCCGCCGCCCACACTCACCCGGGAGGTCTTATGGCCCAATTCCGGCTGCAAGGCGAAGGGACGAATCGCGAGATCTTCCGACGGAATCCGCAACAGACTCCGCGCGGTCAAAATCTGCCTGTTCCGCTCTCTCGAAGCGACCGCCAAGTCCTCGTCACGTTCACCCCTGTACCGCACATAGTCGGAGGCCACATCCAGCACGAACGCCTGACGAGGCAACGGCAACGCCCGAACCTCCTCCGACTGGCTGGCCGAGGCATCTCGCACCACTCGTTTCACCAACATGTGTTCTTCGAGGGACAGATGTTCACGTTTGCGGCGGATGAGCGTCACCCGAGACGGACGGAATGAGATATCAGTCACCAATCCTGGTTGGGCTGCGAGCAGACGAACCGTGTCGGCCGGAACGGTCCAAAATACAAATCGGTCGGTCAGATGTAGCGAAGGGTCTGCATATTCCAATATCGACAACAGGTGATACGAGCAATTCTCCTTAAAGAAATAATAATCAAATGAAGCATTGCCGAGTTCCCAGGCATGCATGAGGAGCCGCCGAATCTGATCTCCATTAAAGCTCAGCCTGTACTCCCAGATGTCGCGGTTCTCGATATCCCGATACTCCTGCACCTTGAGGTAATAGGGAACGGTCGAGAAGTTTCCGCGGTAGCCGCCGAAAATACCGCGTATCGGGTAATCGAGATTCGAGCCGGGAGGGACATCAGCGGCAAAATTAATGGTGTAGGCCAACAGCCGGGTTTGCGCCGTCTGCCCCCGTTGGTCGATCCGAAGAAAGGTATGCCCGAACATCGATGCCGGATTATTCATGAACGCGGCGGGGAAAATGAGCGAAACAGATTGCGCTTCGAATCCGGCAAACCATTGATCGAACCGGTCACATTTCATTGGCGTGAGCCGGCTGTCGTCAAAGGCAAGCTGCTCTTTCAACCACGCGTACCGTGCGACAAATGCACATTGCGCAGGCTGCTTTGAACGGCCGACAAGGTCAGGCGAAAAGAATTGTGTCACGGTGGCGGCAAGTTCAGCGTCTGGATCAGTCTTGCCTTCCGGAGACATGAAGAAGCCGGGCTCATCCTGCTCGCTCTCGTAGCCCCCAAATAACTTGGCGCGATAATGCAACAAGAGATGCCATTCGCGCTGGTTCGCCAATCGAGCCTCGTGGGCTCGATGGAGGAGTTCCTGCAGGTACGGCGTGGTGGAGTCTTCCGCCTCGACGGAGGTCGTGAACAGGTAGACGGTCAGCAGGGCAACCAATATATGCACGATTGAAAGCAGATACAAGAACAGGGCTCCGATCAGCGACCGGAGCCCTGTCATCGGTGGTCAGAATGAAAGAAACTTAACGGCTGACGGCCAGCGCAAGGACAGGACTCTTGCCGACGGCGTCATTCAGGGCCTTCACGAATGCTACAGAGGAGGTTTCACCCGCCTCGACCATGGCCGTATAACGCTCTTGGGTCAACGCAAAGAAGTCGGTATGCTGTTCCGCCGGAATGCCCATGAGGGTTGCCAAAGAGGCCAGGTGCTCACCCTTGCCCTGAGCCATCTCCTGGGACAAATTGTCAAAATTCATATGGGCAAACACATTCGTCCTCTGATCCGCCATCACCTGGCCGTCGTTGGTGCAGCCAGACGTCCCGGAACTGATTGCGAATGTATTCATTCCCGTAGCATTGGTTGTCACCATCATGACTTGCGGCGCGATGTTCTTCTGGTTCTTATAATCGGCCCAGGCCAACTTCCCAAGACCACAGCCGGGTCCCGTATCGGGATTTGCTGCCATGGCCAATCCGGCTTGTGACACTACCGCGACGGCGCCCAACACGACGAATAGTTTTCTGAACATACGACCTCCTCCTTTGAACCAGTGAATGAATGTTCCAAACGGCTCTTTGCCTTCAACCTGTCGATATTATAACGAACCCATTCTGTCATGTAGAGCAGAAAAATTGCTTCCGCTCGATAGAATATGTCACTCAGCCCGGTCGGCCAACGTGATGTGCTGCGGTTCAATCGTCGCATGGTGGAGCAGCAGTAATCCGATCGCGCGTGGCAGATGAAACCGTTTCGGCCCGGCAGAACCGGGATTGAACAGCAGCACCCCTTCCCGCCATTCGGCCTTCGGCTGATGAGTGTGCCCATAGATACAGATATCCGGATTCGTTCGCTTCAAGAAAGAGGCGCCGTCGCGCGTCAGCGTTCCTTTCTCATAGAGCCGATGATACAGCGCAATCCGATATCCTGCCAGTTCGATGACCTGCTCGACAGGAAATCCGCTCGCCTGAAATCCATCCACATTGCCGGATACCATCGTCACAGGCGCAATCTGTTCAAGCTGCTCAATGACCTCGCGCTTCCCGATGTCTCCCGCGTGTAGAATATGCTCGACCCCGGCAAAGTGGCGGATGATCCCTCGATCAAATATCCCATGCGTATCCGAAATGATCCCGATGCGCACCTCGCGAACCTCGCATTATTTGCCGGGATCCGCCTTAGCCAACGAATCCTGGACCGTCTTCCAATCGAATGTGAATGGCTGAGAACTTCGTGTCGGCAATGCCGCCAATTCTGCTTTCAATCGTTCCGCACGAGCCGCACTCATGGGGTGGGTCGAGAACAGCTCAACGCGGGCTTTGTCCTTGTCCGAGAGTCGCTCGAAAAATCCGATCATTCCCTCCGGCGCGATGCGGGCATCGGACAAGAGGCGAATGCCTGTGAGATCCGCCTCGGTCTCCTGCTCACGACCGAACTTCAACGTCACCAGGTTCAATCCAAGCTCCTTAGCCAACCCGATCAGACCCTGCTGGTCGCCCACGACGATACTGACCACCGCCGCTAATCCTAACATTTTGACCATCCGCGCAAGACCGTGCCGTTGCAGCACATGATTCAACTCATGACTCAACACACCGGCTACCTCTTCGCCGCTTTCCGCCTTCTTTATCAAGCCGGTGTACACGACCACGTAGCCTCCCGGAAGGGCGAACGCGTTCACGACGGCGCTTTGCACGACAGAGACCTGAAACTTGTAGGGATTGTGAGAAATCTTGTCCGTCAGACGCTGCGTCATTTCCTGCACGGCGCTGACTGCATGCCCCTCCTTCAGAACTGTTTCTTTAGACAAGGCATCTTGATACACCGCCTCCCCGAGCTTCTGTTCCCACTCGATGGGGATCCGGGCGACCGCCCACTCGACGATGAGATCGGAACCGAACCAGAGCAAGAGAACAACTCCTGCCACAACTCCCACAGCACTGCCCCAAAACAAGCGACGGCTGTGCCGCGCGCGTCGAACATGTTCGGCTGCACGCTCCAAGGAGGCTGTCATCTCCGGCGGCGCCGTGCGACGAAAGGCGATGATCAGAGCCGGATCTTTGAGGTACAGCGTCCGAGCCGACGCGTCGGTCATCCACGTCAGGACGAGCTGATCATGATCCAGCCCACCGGCTGCGACGGACAGGGCCGAGAAGGTGACGGACTCCTCTATCAACGGCGACCCATCGGGCGGTATGAGGCGTATTCCCTCCGACGTCAGCAGGACATGACAAGGCGCCCCTGCTCCGGGCAGACCGTCGCCGAAACACAGTGCATTGGAAGTAGGTTTCATCGGACGCGAGCTTGCGGCTGCTCAAAATGGCTGTGAACGAGGCCGCAGGTGAACGCAAACCGGAGGCGTACCCCCGAGGGTACGTTGAGGATTTGTCGTGAGCCGAGAACGATGTTCGCGGGCATTTTCATCAGCCGCTGTGCAGACGCTATTCGGAGACGGGAATGAACTGACGTATCCAATTCCCAAAACTACCAGGGTTACGACTCTGGATGTATACGACGCCCGGACCGCGGAAGCGGCAGACCAGCCCTTCCCCCGACGTCAGGCTGGCGATCCAACCGGACGAAGCTTTCTCGATATTGTATGTCGTCGTGGAAGTCCATGCGACCAGATGGCTATTATCGACGATGTATTCTTCATTCGGCTTGAGTTCGATTTTATGAATCGCGCCGAAGCTATTGAGCATGAGCTGCCCCATTCCACTAATCCTCAGAATGAAGAAGCCTTCCCCCCCCAGCAAGCCGCGCGTGAGGCTTTGCATTTTGCTCTCAATCTTCACGCCTTCGGCGCCGGCCAGGAATCCGTCTTTCTGCACCATATATTCATTCACGCCGTCGAGATCCATCAGGACAATTTCGCCGGGCACCGTCGGCGCTAACAAGACTTCTCCCGCGCCGCGGCTGGCCCGCAGCGTTTGAAAGAAAAACTTTTCGCCACTGAGCATCTTGCGCGACAAGGCGCCCAAAAAGCCGCCTTCCATTTTACTTTCGATATCGATGGTCGGCGACGCGGCCACCATGGCGCCGGATTCGGCTTTCACCGTTTCACCGTCAGCCAAGGAGACCCGCACCATCGGAAATGCGCCCGGATAGAGAATCTCGCTCTTCATGATGCTGCTGCCTCCTTAACAGAACCTACCTGTGTATCCACCCATACAACCGATGACTGGGGTCAGCGCCTTCTTCCAAGTAACTCATCCGCATGCGCCCCACATAATCGGACGGCACCTGTTTGCGTACGGCGGCAACATCGACGCCAAAAAGTTTTGCGCCGTTCAAGCCAAAAATCTGGGCCTTGACCTCGCGGGTCAGGGGCACATATCCATGCTGTTCAATGAATTGATCCGGGATTTGAAATCGGCGAAAAGCCTCGATCTGCCACTGCGGGGTCCCCGACCAGATTGAGTCCGTTCCCCACAGCACATGGTCCACACCAAAGGCCTCAATAATTTGTCCGAGCAGATGGGCACAGACCGACGGATGTGCGGTGACCAGCTGGCCAAACGTTGAGCCCAGTTCCATATAGATATTCTGAATAGCCGGCTCGGCCTGTTTCATCCGGCAGAATTCCGTCGTCCAGGGGATGGCGCCAGTCTTGGCGAAGGTCTCGTCGACCGAGGCGGAGGTCAATAAACCGGAGTGATACACCAGAAATTGGAGATCGGGAAAATCCTTGGCAGCCTTGATGAGGTCGCGCGGATGGTTGTACTCGGGCACCGGACCAAGCGGGAGGCCTTTATGCACGCAGATACGTGGAATGTTCAGTTTCCTGGCCTGTTCCAGCATCGGATAGGCAATCTTCTCGTCGTCCATCCACCAGCCTTGCTCGAACCCCACGGGGCAAGAGCCGGTGTAGCACTTCCAGGCATCGATCTTAAGGGTCTCGGCCTGCATGGCCATAAAGTCCAAATCTTTGAGCCCCAACTGCGGCGTGGCCAACCCATGCGCCAGCATACGCTGTGAGCCGGCGAGACGATTGATCTCATCCCGGATGTGCGCCATTTCTTTCGGGGGCACGACCGCTTCCTGGGGATAGGGTCCGGGAGGGGTGCTGATTAACCCAATTGTCGTTTCACTGTCCAAAAATATTTCTTTGATAAAGTTCTGCCAGGAGAGATCGTCGATCGTGCCGCCATCGGCGGACAGCTTCGGATTCAATCCCGCCTCGCGGGTGCGTCGGCGTAACGACAAGAGAGCCTGCTTGGTTACCGCGCCTTTGCGCCTCGCCTCCGCGCCGGCCGAATCGTAATGGCTTCCCACATAATGGGTTTGCACATCAAAGATAAAATACGATTCGCCCGTACGTTCCGTGAAGGCCGCTGCCTCCACGGTTTCGATGTCCAGCACGTCGAAGAATTTTCCGAACACAGCATTCAGAGCCAAGAGCGCCGCCGCCATGCCACCGGTGGTACGCAGGAAGTCACGGCGCGTCAGACCTAGCGAGGCGGCAGCGTGATCGGCAGCGGTGATGACGAGACCCTCCACGCGGGCCTGCGCGGCTGTTTGAGGGTACGGGGCAAACTCCTCATTCGACACCACTTGAGTAGGAATAGGCGAGGCCGATACGGCCCCTCGTGTGAGGCCCTTGCCGGCACCCATGCCGTTTGGTCGACTCATTGCGTTACATTTCCGAGATTGGGCTGGATTCTGTGGAATGTCCTTAGCTCTGTCAAGTCATAGCGAACCCTCGCCCTCATCAGAGAGTCTACTGCGCATCACCTATTTCATGATTCTGTCCTCACGATCCCCGGTTGCTCAGCCAATACAGTCCGACTGGACACCTTCCTGCCTAAGATGGACGGAGACGTAGTCGGACACGTTTTTCATGGGCGCGCCAGCCACCTCTGAGGCCATCTGCAAAACCCTCATCAGCGCTGCGATCTGGCTATTTTGGATTTCTACGATCCGAAAGATCGGCAGAAGGCTTCATTGATCCGTCGATCGCCGGGCAATCGCGACTGGGTTCCCATCCTCAACCTATTCATCTCCGTGGTCACCGATGTGCATCGCACCGGTTCTCACCCCGGCGACGTGAGCACATTGCCTCGAGCTGAAAAAGGCCCCTTATAGCGGACCCGCCAGCGTCTACGCAAACGTGAGGGACAGATCGGGGTGAATTCGCACCCGAACTCAGCACACTCTTGCCCATCAATGTGGATGATAGCTGAAGAGGGACAGGACGCGTGGCTCTACTCAGGCCGTTGCTCCGGCGACGGTTCTCCTAACGATTGTTCTGCCCCGCTCCCGCCGTGCTGACGGCGAAGCTCGCGTCGATAGGCACGACGTTCATCGGGCGACATACTCTGAAATTTTTCCCGCAACGCCTTCCGCTGGTCCGGGGGAAGGGACTTGAACCATCGCCGGGCATTCTTCACCGACTCACGCTGCTCGGGCGGCAGTTGCTGAAAATGCTGATACCGCTCACGAAGCTGTTGTTGCTGCTCCGGCGGAAGCGTCCGCCACTGCTTGAAGCGCTGTTTCGCCTCTTGACGCTCCTCAGGCGTCATCGTTCCCCATTGTTGGGCGCCATTGCGTAATCGCTCCTGCTTACGCGGCGGGAACTGATCCCATGTTCCACTGAAACGCTGCAACAATTGTTGTTCGCCAGGACTCAGTCGGCTCCAAGGCACCCCCGCAGGCTCGCTCTGTGCCCAGGCCGAGCACACCCCGCATACCAGCAAGACCATACATATACCTAACGCTTTCATGGACCAGTCTGCACCCTTCTCGACTCGCATGATGTGTCAGGACTTGGATCAGGATCGACGAACTTCGGTCGCCTGCGACCACGTTTTTTCAGCATCTAGCCGGTTCGACAGGCGAACCGGGCGGAGCACTCAAAGAAAGATCGTCAGACGTTTCGAACGGATCCACCCACCGCCCCGCATCATGTACCAGGACCACAAAACATCCAGAATCAGTCTTCATTCCTATTGTTCTCTGTACTGACCTGTGCCAACGCGTCACCCAGCCTGAGACCGACCCTCGACAGTCGGCTAGCCGGTCGTAGCGGGACCATCAGCCAGCCAGTCGTAGAATTCCAGATCCTCTGAGAGTTCTATATTCTCGGACGACTGCATCAGTTCGAGATCCTCGAGCAACGGGAGATGTGAATGGTTTCTCTCCGTGGATGGCCATATCCATAGCGTGAGGGACAACCCAACCAACGAGGCCAGAGCCATTCCTCCGGCCCACTGGAGCCAGGGCCGCCGCGGTGATCCACGGTCCAATACATTCAGTCGCGCGCGCTGCACCAGCAAAGTAGTCTGCTGATCGAGATCGTGCACACTCTGATCGAGAAGACGTTTGGCCGAGGCGGCCAAGGCATCTCTGTGCGAGTTCGACCGTTCACTCATGGCCAATGTTCTCCTAATCGCTTTCTCAATACCTGCAATGCGCGGAAGAGATGCGTCTTGACGCTCCCTTCGGAGCAGCCCATCGCCTGCGCAGTCTGTGCCACATCTAGTTCCTCCCAGATGCGCAGGAGAAACGCTTGCTGTTGCCGCAACGGAAGGGCACGCAAGGCCACCTCGAGTGCGGCGCAGGCGCGCTTGCGCTGTAGGTCTTCATCCGGCGCCACCGCGGCTCGGTCAGGAACCTGATCCAGCGGGTCTTCACGTCCCTCGTCATCCTGCGAGCCATGAAAAAATTCTCTCAGACGGTTCCGCACCCTCGTCCGGCGGTACCAGTCGCGAATACGACTCTGCAGAATACAGTGAAAGAGCGGCCCCCACTCACCTTCAGTCCTGTCACCATATTTCTGCACGAGCTTCAGCATCGCATCCTGCACGAGATCGAGCGCCTCGTCGTCATTCCCCGTGGCAATCTGTGCCATACGGAACGCCCGCCGCTCAATGCCTGCCAGGAACCGATCTAATGCCTGGGTTCGATCCAGAGATCCTGCTTTCTCACCCAGGCAAAGGCTGCCGGGTTGTCCATCTCTCGCGATATGGGCAGGACAAACGCTCATTGCCGTCTACCGCAGGACTACTCGATGAATGCTCAACCTGCGGGCCAACCAATGGCTCGGCCGCTGTCGCCACGGCCCAACCTGTCCACCTTCGCGATCACGAGAGCATGGAACCTTGCGCCCGTCAAGGATCCGACTTTTGGCTCCATCATCCTCAAATTCAAGCGACGGCTCACAAAACTCTCTTTCCTCAACAAACCACGCCGCCCTCCCTGCGCCCTTTCGATGATGCATAGTCTACCCTTTCGCTCTCCCACACGCGATCGAATCAGCGCTTCTACAGAAGGAGAACGCACTGACGATTCGTGGGTTGACCGAGCGATCCTGGCCCAATCTGGAATGGACGGCCACAGCAAGTATTTCTGAATGGATAGATTTGTTTCGCTCGAGATGGGAGCTGCGAAAAGTGGCAAGGGGCAATGTTCCGATGAATTATTTGTCGTTATTCACCTCGGCCATTCTTCTGCCGCCGGCCCATGCGGTCGGGGGAATTTGCACGACCACGTCGAACCGGTCCTGGGCATCATTGTCCCTCATGTCGCGACCCACACTGTAGAAGAGGCGCTTTTTCATATTGATCAGCATAGGAAGGCCTGTGAAAGGGTCATAGAGACCTTGTCCGGCCTTGGCGACTCTCGTGAGCAGATCCTGTTCCGGAGGAGTTCGGCGCAGCCAGGACTGCAGGGACGCCAGACGGAAACGCGCATCCGTTTCCATGACTCGGCCGGCATACGTTTCCCATGCCGGGAGCAAGTCGACGCCGACGAGGCTCTCGATGGGATTCATGATGAGATCTGTCAGACCGTACGGCGGCGTGCGCACAAACTGGAATTGTTTCGGCAAGTCGGCGTATCGACCTTCCGCCCCCGCCGCGCCTGCCGCCTCATAGTATTGCGCATAGGCATTAAATCGACGCTGTTTCGGCAACGGTAGGACGGCAGCGACGGAGCCATAAAACGGTCGGTTATCAGTCGCATCGTGGTTCATCGTCTGCTCCAGCGTCTGCGCGGCCAACACAAATTGGCTCTGCATCGGCCAGCGAATCGATTGCTCGGCCTGATCCAGCGGCCGCACGAGTTTCGCGAGCCGGCTAATCAGGCGGTCATCCAGATCAGGTCGTAGCAAGAGCCCGCTTGCAACGGCGATATCATCATTGAGAGCGTCACTGGCGAGCATTTTGACCGGCATGGTCTTGGCCTGACCCAGTACAGTCCGCCATGCTGTGAGATCCGACTCAAGTCGCGCGACCCCCATCTCCACATCCTGCGCGAATCCTTCAGCAACATAGAGGCGGTGCGCATAGAGAATCACGCTACAGTTCGGACTGACCGGCTTCCCAAACCCCCAATCCTCGAAGGGCTTGGTGAGCCACTGCCGGTACCGGCCCGTAGCCACCCCGGCCTGCGACACCCAGGCCTTGACGCCGACGGCCTCCGCCCGCATCTGGGCCGCTGGATCAGACGTCTTCATCCATTTGGCTATCACTGCAGGCGACGCGCCCTGCTGGAGGCCTGAGCCATTCCCCTCGTTCGATAAACAGGCATGAGCCAAGGCACGATCGGCATCCTCCACGCGTCGATCAATCCCCACCTGCATAGCATCCTCCGCAGGCAGAGCACCGAAGCCAAGCAAGATGAAATATCCGTTTTTCTGGGAATCCTGGAGCGTGTGTTGGGGAACAGAGGTCATGGTTCGATAGGCTGAATTGGGCTGTTCTTCAAGCGCCAGCCAGGTCAATGCGAGCGCCCCTACGGTACCCGCGACGAGCATCAATGCGGCCCCGACCAGTGCCACCAGGAAAACAACCAGCGATTGCGTCGTTGATACCCCCGCGCCGATGAGTGAAGCCACGGCGCGACCGATGTGGCGACACGCCTGACCCGCCGCTGGTTTACTTGGCTGTTTCCGCAGGGCAGGCTGGTCGGCAGGCAAGGACGTAGACTCGTCCGATTGCTCCACAAGGTGATCCGTCGGGAGAGCGGTCATCTCCGATCGCTTCTCCATGGACGGAGCGAGGAGAGATAGACACTCCTGGGGCATCATAGTCGCCTGGCTCGCTTCAGCCGGCGCTACGTCTTTAGACTTACTCAGCCAGCGCGCCAGCATGTTCCCGGTAGAAGCGCTCGGCATGGGCCTCGATAAGGAATCATCCCACAGAATCAGAGGTCCAGCCTCTGCGGTAGCCTCGGAGGTTGCCTCGGGGGTTGCCATTGATACAGGTGCGTCGGAGGGGGGCTCGACAGCCGGAGACTCTCCAGGCACATCCAGACTCTCTGCTCTGTGAGCCATCTCGGCGGCCCGCGAGGAGTCATTGAAGGGCCGATCCGGTTCATCCGCACGTCCGCCATCCGGCACAGCAGGTGAGAGTGGGGGGAGAGGTTCCGCTGCCGAAATCCCGGACACAACCGATACTTCACCTTCTGGAACTGCTTCTTCGCTCAGCGGAGGCGCGTCTGCGTCAAACACAATAGCTTCCGGCATGCGTGCGTAATCTTGAGCCAATAGAGGTGACGTTTCTGCATTTGAAACCGGCGCAACGTCGTCTGCTTCCGAAGAAACGATTTCAGAGGCCGCCGCAGCGTGGAGGACAGTCTGGTCGGCGGTGAATGGGGAAGCGGGTGAAGGAGCCGCCGCTTCAGGTGCAGTGGCCTGGACTGTGGGCTCTGGGACAGTCATCTGCACTAACGCCTGCGGCACCAGAGCGAGTGGCTCCGAGGCAAGGACCTCAAACGGTTCAGCGAGAGGCGCCGGACCCTGTTGCGCAGCGGCCTGTTCCATAGACGGAGTCGGCATGTCTAACAAGGGAGCGACTACGACTTCCATCAGTGACTCGGCGGACACCGGGGCAGGCTGTTCCTGGTCTAAGGTCGCCCTCGCCTCACTCCCGGCCAGCCGCAAGGGACGCTCTACCGGAGAGTCATTCCTTGCTTCGACGGGTAATTCTGGTTCGAATACCTCCGCGACTATTGATCCTTCAACCGGTTCGACTGCCTCTGCAGGTATATGAATAGGTATGGGCTGCTGGTGCAATTCGATCGGAGCATCCAGGGCAAGGATTCGGAACTCCGGGGTCGAGGGTGTTTCGATCCGAATGGCGCTGTCGACTACCGTCTCGTCCGCAAGAAGCGGCATAGCCGACACCGATGCGCGCCCGTCCTCCTCGGCAGGCAGGACCACGGTCGCATCCTGAGCGCTGTCCCCAACATCGGTAGAAACTGGTCCGAATTCCGGCTCGGGATCCTGTCGTGGAATCGTGACATCTTCAACCTCGATCTGCTCCCAAGGCATGGGCGCCGAAAGCGGAGGCGAATCACTGGCGAGACTCGCCAGAGACTCCAACGGCGGAGGTGCCAGCGAGAGCCATGCTGTCTCTGAAGGGTCGGCAGGCGGCGTGGAAGTCGACGCCGATCCCGCGCGCCCATCAATAGCAGTAACGTCCTCGCTCTCTGCGGTCGACTGAGACTGCGCAAGAGCGGGATCGGTCTGCATCGCGGCAACCGCCGTCAGAATATCTTCCCATGAGAGCCCTGACGAAGAGGTAAATGAGGAAGTGGCGGTGGGGGGATCCGCGGGTGTCCCGGCATCGAGTGCGTGATCCGTCGCGAAGAGTTCCTGGCTCAGCGGCGCTTCCACTATTCCTGCATCACCCTGTACTTCGGCTTCTGAAATCACTGGCGCTGGTGTCTCTTCAACTTGGTCCCAGGGCATTGAGACCGGGCTCATCGGCGCTTCTGTGATGGGGTGAACACTGGCAGTTCTCAGCACCTCAATCGTTGGAGAGGATGGCTCCTCAATCGCTAGTGGGGATCGCTCAGTCTCTTCGGTTGGCGCAGACACCACCTCATTCCCCGTCGGCCCGTCACAGCCTCCCACCATTGAACTTCCCGTAACCGCCGCATCAACCTGGTCCATAGTCATACCAGCGAGACTTTCTGGACGCTGCTCAACCGGGGGGGACCCTTCTACCGGCATCTCGATCACTGGTTCCGGAATCCTAGCGACCGGAGGAGGAGGATCGGGGCACCCTGATAATGCTGGAAGCACCTCGGCAACGGTCGAAGCCTGACTCTCTGCTGTCAACGAATACTCGGGAGCTGCATCTTCAATCTGATCCCATAGCATCGGGGCTGAGTTCTGCGGTTTTTCTGTAATCGAATGGGTGTTACCCAAGGATTGCGCTTCAATGGCTGTCTTCGAATCCTCCGCCGCCGACGCTGTAGCGCACGCCGAATCGAGTATCGGAACTCCGTTCTGCGCGGTGACTTGAGTCGGCTCTGTCGTTCTAGACACGGACGACGACGATAACGGCTCAGAGGGTCTCTGAAACCTCATCGCCATAGATGATTCTTCGACCCGGATGGTCGTCTGATCGGTGGCGATCTCTTGTCCCACAATCTCGGTAATTGAATCCCCTATGGCGAAGGGGACATCCGCGGCTATCCCATCGATCGAACCTTCTGTCGGTGGAATCGGGGCCCCGGCTGCAGGAATCGTCTCCGGCGGCGAATCCATTTGTTCCCATGGCATGGCGCCCGCTACCGTATGGTCGGCAAGCGACTCGGCAGGTACGGCGGTCTGGGGAAGGTCGCGCTCCGACTCAGCCGCCGCAGGCTGAGGAATGGCCTGCAATATCTGCCCCGTGACGGTATCGAACATGGCCGCAAAGCGGAAGGCAACCGGACTTCCTGGAGCGATGGATCGAATTCGGCCGAACAATTCTCCCGCCCGGTTCGGATGGTCTGTGTCCGGGTCTTCCAACAGGACTTCAAGCGCCTTTCCGTACTCTGCTACCGCCGCCATGACGTCGCCCTTATCCTCATACACGCGTCCCAGCATTTCCAGGAACGGTACACAGCGGGGCCCTGCCGTCAGGTATTCACGCAAGAGGGATTCGGCCAGCCAATAGTCCTGGCGCTCCATCGCCTCACGAGCCAGCGATTCGAACGCGGTCCGCGCACTCATGAGGCTTCCAAGTCGCAGGTGGAGAGTGGCGAAGAGTCGCCGAGCTTCGGCATTGAGCGGATCGAGCGCGAGCAAGTCCTTCAGCACTGTAGAGGCTCGACCATACTTGCCGGCGTTCATTTGTGTAATGGCATCTTCGAGCAACGCCGACTTCTTGTTGTAGCCGATGGCGCCCTTTTTTTGGACTTTCGAAGGGGTCTTCTTATCTGATTTGAGAGGAGTTTTTTTATCGGATCGCACGGTATAGCCTTAGAAACGTTAGGTTTTTTCAACGACTGATGTTGTTTGTCGGGGCACTGCCAGGAGCAACTTGCTAGGGCATGACCACGGCCGCAGGAAAAGAAAAAACCCTCCGAATGGGAGCAAAATGGGTGCCTTACCCACTGTATGGTTCTCCTTAGTGCCGGACCTCACTGAGAGGAGGGAATGAGCACCGTTCTCCCCTGCATGTCAATATTCCGACAAGGGATCTGATATGGCCATGTGTTTATTCTTTTCGGCATTACCTGGCTCGATCTTAATTGGGGGTTCACCTGAGTCAGAGAGGGCACAGGACGGCGCATTTCCTCAAAGCTGAGAGTAGGCCGGCAGCGTTATGCCACGTTCAAAAGGATTATAAGGAGGGGGGCGCGGATGAAGCACTTGGTGTGAGGCGGCCACGGGGAGGAGGCGGGGCGCGTACAACGGTGAATCAGGAGAACCTGGCGACTGCGCCTCGCTGGGCGCCTGAACAGCCGTTTATTGATCAAGGAAAGTTCCGTATACTCCGCTCAAAGGATTCGCCTTGCCTATGCGACGAATTATTATCTTTACAGATCTCGACGGGAGCCTGCTCGACGCCACCAGGTATTCGTTCGACGCTGCGAAGGCTGCCCTTTCTCTCATTGAGAGGCTCGGCGCAGCGCTGATTTTAGTTTCCAGTAAGACCCGGGCAGAAATGGAACCGCTTCGCCTGCGGCTGAATTATTTCCATCCCTTTATCGTGGAGAACGGCGGGGCGCTCTTTGTCCCGAAGGGCTACTTTCCGTTTCCGATCGAGGGCTCGACTCCCAATGGGGAATATGAGGTCGTCGTCATTGGAGAACCCTATGACGCCCTGCGGGCAGCCCTGAAGGAAATCGGTCAAGAGTTGGGTTGTCGCCTGCAGGGATTTGGAGATCTCTCCATCGAAGATATCGCGCGGCTCACCGAATTGTCACCTGCCGATGCAGCCCTGGCCACACAGCGAGAGTACGATGAACCATTTGTGGCTATGGAGGGCGAGATCGCGTGGAGTCGTCTTCTAAAGGCAGCGGAGGCACGCGGCTTACAATGTACGCGAGGAGGACGGTTCTACCACTTGATGGGATCGAACGATAAGGGCATCGCGAGCCAACGGCTCATGGCTTGGTATAGACGTCTCGCGAGACATGATGGGCAGGGGATGATCACGATCGGGATCGGAGACAGTCTCAACGATCTCCCCATGCTGAGAGTGGTGGATTGTCCCATCCTCGTCCAGAAACCTGACCGTTCCTACGATCCGGACGTGCAGCTGCCCCACCTCATCCGAGCCGACGGGGTTGGCCCGGTGGGATGGAATCGAAGCCTCATGGATCTCTTGCCTACTCTCTGACGAGGGGCTAACTGACACTCCCGTACCACCCTGAGCCATCGCAATGATTGACGCACTACACCCTCTTCCGCGACGTTTCGGGACGTCGACGACACTGCAGGCCTAAGAAAATCCCACCGGCGAAACCTAGTCCTGCGGCGAGTGCCACAAGGCTCACCAGGGATCCATTGAATGTAAACGGGCGACGGTGTTGCGGATAACGGGGAACCGAGGCTTCTCCTCCCAACCAGCGACGCGCCTTGGCCTCTGCGTCGACGTCCGAGATATGCTTATTCATGCCATGTCCTTTGATCCTCGAATTCCCAACCACAGCCACATCCTATAGATGGCGCAAGTCATCTGGCGCTCCGTCGGGTGAGCGAATGGAGAGCCCACGCTCGAGATAATCCTTGGCCAAATCTTTTGCGCCCAGCCCAAACGCGATTGCCCCGGCCAGGACAATCCCTCCGAGCGTAATGCCGAAACCTACGACCACGATATTCTGGGCAATGCCAAGCTGCTCCAGCGCCATGGCGACGGCCAGTAATTGAATGCCCCAGCGGGAACAGGTGGCCACAAGCCGGGCGGGAGGGAGCCCGGCGTTCACCGCTGCAATCAACACCGCCTGCGACACAAAGTTCGACAACAACCAGCCGGCGACGAGAATAAGTCCCCCCGTCACGAGATGGGGGACATAGGCCAGGAAGGACTTGGCAAAATCATTGATCGGCTGGAGATTGAGCGCCCCCAAGGCAGCGACGGTCGCAAAAATCATAACCAGCCAATAGGCGGCTTGCCCCACCAACCGCGAGGGATCCGTTTTAACGCCCCCGCGTAACAGTGCGCCCGTGACCCCCAAGCGGTCGAAGAGCCGGTCTAGCCCGATCACCCGCAGCAACCGCTCCAGAGCCTGACTGGCTGTCCATGCCACCAGCAGCCCAGCAAAGAAAATGATGGACATTGCTAAGAGGCTCGGCAAGACCGCGAGTACCTGTCTCGCCATCAACTCCAAAGGATCGAGCAGACCCTTTTCAAAAAATTCTTTCATATTCCCTCCTCCGGCTTCTACCGCAGCCTGCCTTCAGATGGATCGAATCGCAAGCCTCATCCGGCGTGGGGTTCATTCCACCGCGCCACCAAATAGGACTTGTCCTTTTCAAAAGCCTGGCTCAGCGCTTCGATGCGCCCTTCGGCTTCGCTCGACGTGAGTCCTTGCGTATCCAACACGAACGAGGCGGTCCGCCCGAGATATAAGGGGGTGAACGCCTTCAACACGTGATCGCGTGGGAGCACCCGATTTCGATAGGCGACGGCCGCATCATAGACGACTCGCGCCCACAGATTGTCAGGGATTCTGAACTCCTGCAAGGAACAGGTCCCCAAGAGGCGCAGACTCTGTCTGGTCCCCGGCGCCAAAATCTGGTCCCAAATCACGCCCAGATCGCTCAAGCCTTGCCGAAACGTGCTGATCATGCGATCGACGTTGACGTTAACCGGCTCGACCCCCACTTCATACTGAAATCCGAACAGCGGCACCGCGTTTGAGCCCTCGGTTTTAGCCCAGACAGCATAATGCTCTTCCATCAGCGCGAAGACGGCGCCGAGCACCTGAACCAACATGGCCGACAAGTCCGCAGCGGGATCTTTCGGATTGTGAATTTTCGCGCCGAGAAAACTTTGGCAGACCCGAGCGCCGCTGGCAATGGCTTCCGTCGTCATCCAGATGTCGATGCCGAACTTGGCAACTTCCGACTCCCAAACATGTTTGTCCAAATAGTGCTGAGCCAACGGACCTGAAAAGCCGAAATCTCCGCCGATCGGTTGCCTGATTCGATGGCCGTAGAGTGTTCGCGTCAGTGGGTACACGATACTGTTCGTGATGGTCCCATCGTACTTGTGACGCAAATAGTAAGGCGCCACATAGTCGAACCCCTGCTCGAACACCGGACTCACCAGCAGTTCAATCCATTCCGGTGTGATACTTCGCAGATCTGAATCCACCACCGCGCAGGCTTTGGCTTTCAAGCGACGGGCGATTTCGAAAATGGTGCGAAATGCGCTCCCCTTCCCGGGGATGCCGTGATATGGCGTGATGATTTTATGGAGCGAGCTCTGCTGATCACCGATAAAAAGCGTTTTCAAATCGACCACGGCCTGCGCAACCACATCCTGCGTGCCGTCCGTCGAGCCACCGTCCGAATTGACTAAGACGGCGCGGGCTTGGGGGAAATATTTTGCCAGACCGGCGCTGACCGCCCTGACGACATGCCCGATCGTTTCAACATTGTTGAAACTGGGAATCCCGACCAAAATGTCCGTGTGGGCGAATTGGTCGACCTGCGCTTCGGTTTCGGGGGTCAGGGGGGCGGTATGGGCAGCGTCAGAAACGTTAGGAGCAGGCGTCATGGATTGATTCTCGTACGCCTCCGCCTCATGACCTGTCTATGACATAGAAAACTGGGTTGGCGAAAGGCCGGTGTGTGTCACACTGACTCTAAGCGTAAGAGACACCATCTCGCATGAAGATGTCAAGCAATCACGACCCAAAGATGCGTCGAAATAGCGTGATGCGCCGGTGTGAAAGACGCGTGATTGACGTGCAGGAACAAGCGGCGGGAATGAGGACGGCGCAATGTCGCTATCCGCCGTCGGATATCACGATCTGTTCATTCCGATCCAAACTGAACGACGGAAACAGATCGTGGGCATTGACGTAATTGCTGAGCCGAAGTTGGTCGTCGGCGTCCATTAGAATAGGGTCGACCCCCAACCTCGACTCGTTCGCCCAGCGTATCGTCGCAAGTCTTACCGAGAGGGGCTTAGACTCCCCTGGGATGTGCAGATGCAACTGGAGCAGATCCCCGGCTTGTAAGCCTTTGAGTCCGGTTCGTGACCAGCCTGGGATGGAGAGATCGAGCATCCGACCGTTCCAAATGAGGAGACCGTCTTCGGAACGCGATCCGGTGCACTCAACGATAAAGCGTGGGCGACTCTGTTGTTCCATCCATTTCCCCAAGCACACACTTGGGGAGAATATGAAAAACAATGGATACGCTGATAGTCCCCGAAAGTGGGGGATGAAAAGTCATGCTCTGTGTTCGGTTACGAGGGGCCACGGAACCGACACGAATTACGATGGGTAGTACGACGAACCGGGTGAGGTTACGATCGAAAAATCGCGAACCACACACCACGAAGAGTTCGGAATGGAAGAGCGATGGTCACGCCGCCGAGGGGGAATCCGATGCTGGCCCGAGCATCGAGTCCACAAACTTGCGGATGCGCGCTTCAGCAGCGGCGTTCATATGTACAATTTCAAGACCAAACTGGCGTCCATTCACCCACTGCACCAGCACTCCTTCAATATCGATGGCTCTGGGCTGGTCAGGCAAAAAAACTCGCAAGGTAAGTTTCATGCCGACCGTCACAGGCTTGTCCCCCTCGATTCGCCACCCTTTTGCGGAAAGATCGCAGACCTCACCGGTCCCGACCAGGCCCTCTCCCAAGTAATAGAGAAAACAACTGACCGGCACACGCGAATGCGAACGATTTGAATGTGGTGTGGCCATTGGTTCGTGACAAGACAGTGCACTTAACGAGATCCATCTCGGCTACACTCCAGTCTACCCATCTGAGGAGTGAAGGGCCAAGAATATTCCCTTTCCCACCATAACCGGTGGAAAATGGACCAGAGTCGCAGGTGGCAAGGAGAAATTGCGGCTAGATGAGGGCCGTCACAAATTGTTCGAGGCGAGCATGCTCCTCGGCCTTAATCGAACTGACCGTGATACCGAACTCTTGCCCACGCGACCAACAGACAGTTGCGCGATCAATAAAAACCGTCGGATGCTGACCGGGAAGGAAGATGCAGAGCGTAACCACCATGCCAGGCTCAACCGGGTGTGTCCCATCGATACGCCAGCCGTTGAGCGACAAGTTCCAAGCGATGCCGGTTCCTTGGAACTCGTTACTGGAGTAATAGACTGAACACTGAACGGGAAAACGGCGGAATGACCGCACATGAAACCTGGTACCCGCAGCTGCGCCTGGATGAAGTGACGCCAATGAAGAAGCCTGTTTGCTGCCACTGGCCATTGTCATTCCACCAGAGTTGCGGTTGGGATGCCATGCGTTGGGGTGAGTGACGGGTTTCGAATTGCTTCCGACACCCCTGCCCGCGTTGAAAATCAAGCACTTACATCTGCAAATTCGTGCAGAATCCCGCAAATCATACGCAAATCCGCAACCAGACGCAACCGCCCTTCCGATGGAGAAGGCGTCGCGCCTATGAATAAACGGAAGCCGTGATCGATGTGTCGCACTGATCAGCCGAACCCTCGAGTTGCGTAGTGATAATCACAAGGAGAGGTTGGTACAACTATGAACAATGACGCGACGCGAACCTCAACTCTGACCACCAAAGAAGAAGCTTTCTGCCTAGCTGTCATGGCTGGGGGAAATCCGTCGAATGCTTACCGAATAGCATACAGACCCCAGCGGGCAAAGGCCAAAACCATTCATGAAATGACCTCGCGCCTCATGGCGAAACGCAAGCTTCGCGCAAGGTTGGCTGAGCTCATGCAGCCAGTGATTCAACAAGCGCGAATAAGCCGCGAGGAATGGCTCGAACGAGTGGCTCGTATTTGCCTGGCCGATGTGCGCAAAATATTCGACTCGCATGGCAATCCGAAAGAAGTCACGGAACTCGACGAGAACGAGGCAGCGGCTATCGCAGCCTTCGAGTGCTGCGAAGACTTCGCCGGGAAGGGCGAGGAGCGCAGAGCGTGCGGTTATACACGAAGATTTAAGATGGCTGATAAGCTGAAAGCGTTGGAATTGTACGGCAAAGCCATGGGCTATTTTGTCGAACGTCAGGAGTTGACAAGAAAATCCGGCCCGCCGATTGTCCTCACAGTAAACTTTGTAGATCCGGAACACGCCCCAATGCTATCGGATGATCCCTCCAAGGCGTTGTCAGTCATTTCGCTTTGAAAGTTCCTCGAAGGCGGGCAAATTTTCCGAATTGTCTTCCGGGCGCCCCTGATGCTCGCATAAGAGTGGTGTCCCCAACGGGATTTTCCAAAGGGGAAGCCAAAATATGTGCTTTTCGATCGATGTTATAGCATTCGCTGCGTAGGAATTGAGCTATTAACGACGGTCGTAAAGGGCAAGCAAGTGCCGTCTTAGAGGTGCCTACCGATCCGTTTGAAGCGTGACAGGGAGTCGGGAATGGCTGAACTCAGTCCCTTCCGCTGCTCGCAACGGTTCTGTAAAGCAATGTTCGAGTAGGCTCCCGGCGTAGTATTTCACTAACGCAAGCTCCTCACCGGTCAACGGTTCATCAAGCAGAGCTGGGGACAACAGGGTCTCAGAGACGACGATGTACTCGTGAACTTCTTTTCTCAGTGGATTCATGTCGGGTCCCTTTCATGGACATTGGATGCGAGCGGCTAATCGCCCTAACAATCGCGTGTAGGTTCAACACACGATTGGAGTTCCACTGCCGCAAATGGATATCCTCTCTGACGTGCCTCAATGGAAGGTGGAAGACGGGCAGCGTGAGAGACTTGGAACAGGCTTCAGTTCCGACAACAGAGAGGACATTCGCCGAACAACGCTCCCTTGAGTAGCCGTGATGCGGGCAGGTCGTGTCTCGCGTCTGTTGGCTCGCATCACCGGATCATCGATGCAGCCACAGTTCACGCATCGCGTACTCGGCATTCTTTCTTGGACACCCTCTTTAGAAACCCACCAGTTCTGCATCAGCAAACCGCCACAGCGTCTACACAGCATGGTTGGTCCTCCTCATTCGGAGTCACAGTTCTCGGACACTTTCCACGAGATCGACGTCCTCATGCGTCTATTCTGGGCCGAAAGAGGCGAGGCGACTGATCAAAACGGACCACTTCAGGAAATGTTGTCGAGAAAGACGAGCGAGCCATCAACCTCGGCAGAGAGCATTGAGTCATACATGATGGCATTACGAGGACTGCTGCGCACAACTCATTCGATCACCCGAACGTTGATGATGTCCCTCCCCGAGAATGGGCGAGAGGTCATAGTCCAATCCATCATTTATCGCGTGTTTCATTGTCTGGCTCATACTTGGAGTCTTTGACGAAAGACAACTTCGCGATGCACAGGTGATCGGCCGAGCGTGACTCGTCTGTTGACTGTCAGGAGGACGGTGGCCATAACATGTGCGTGATATAAGGCAATGTATCGGGCAGGTAGCGAGGTAGTGCAGCAGTCTCTTCACCGGCCTACCAGGCAATCTTCAGTCCGTATCCAGGACTTCTTGGATGACGGTCCGCAGTCCGTCCGGAGTCAGGGCTTCTTTGCGGATAAACGCACGAGCACCGGCAGTCAGAATGTCCGTTCTGATATCGTGAGTGATGTCGGCGGACATGCCCACGACCACCGTGTCGGGTGAGAGACATCGAATCAGACGGGTGGCCTGGATGCCGTTCAGCTTTGGCATGTGAACATCCATGAGTACGACAGTAGGCCGGAGGGACTCGGCTAACTGCACCACAGCCTGCCCGTCGGCTGCCTCCCCCACGACCTTGACGGCACGCAGTCCGTGCAAGCCCGCCTCCAGGGTCCGCCTAATGAGGGCATCGTCATCAGCAATTATCACCGTGATCATAATCTGTGTCCTCAGGACAACTCTCTTGAGCGATCCGTGAGTGGTAAGGATGGAACGGTGGTGCTATTGCCGCTACTGGGTGAAGCCCTTGAAGGGGCGGTCTGCCTATGCCACGGTGAACGAAGAATTATCAGTACGCCAGTGAGGACACCAGGATCGAGGTGAAAAGACATTCATCACTGGAATGGAGCGAGTCGTCGTACAATTTAGTGGTCGGCCGCCGGCCACGGATCTGGACGGAATATGATCGCCTTAAAAGGGCTTCTCAACTTGTTGCTATCAGGAAATACGAAGTGAGATTGATTGCCTGAAAAGCCTTGCTAGAAGCTGATTTACGGATCCCCGAGTGTGATGGGTTCGTATTAAGACACATCGGCAATCGGGACCAAAACCGTGCCCAAAACCGTGACCAAACGATCTGCCTTCTTTCCAACTCCTTGGGTTGTAATCCCCCACCTTGGGTTCGCTTGGATTTTCGTCAAAGTAGTTACATGAGAACGGAGCTTCCCGTTCCATGTGCCGAGCCGCAACGGTCGCCTGAACAATCCGAGGGTGATTTTTGGGCTAAGGATTTTGTTCCGTTCCTGATTTCACACTTGAAGTCACAATTAGACCAGACGGTGTCCGATTGGACAATTCAGGTTTTTGCAGAACATTTCTGAGGGAGACAGCCTCTCAGAGCCTTCCCCCTCGCACAGCCCTCGGCGCAAAAGCACTCAAGAAGCGGCGTTGATTGCAGCAGTGAAATATGAAAAACTGGTGCGCTGTGTAGGCTGGCGGATGGTCACCGAGAGACAAGGTGTAGGCAGGATCACCGTTGGTGAGGTAGATCCAGACGACTACCATGCCGATACAAGGCGCTGCCGCAACGGTAATAGACCGACGATGTGTTGATCGATCTCGGCGGGCGCATCCATGAGCAAACAAACTGGAAGATTACCCAACCGAACAGCACCATAGAGAAAGGTTTCAGTACCTATTTGACAAACTGGGGGACCTGTACCCTTTGAGGAGCGAAAATGAGTCACGGGATTTTGTATTCGCGTGGGAAGGGGGAATAGTAAAAGTCGCTATGCAAGTCCGGTTTTGGCCAGGAAATGTAACGGACGCTGGGTGCGTTCTGCTCGTCGGCCTTTTACTAGCAACCTGGTTCATACCAGTCATGCCATTAGAGGCAAAAGGGGAAATCAACGCCATACAACGAGAAAATGCGCGCGCCGGGACATCGGCATGGCGTTTAACGAGCCCGGCATTGAAACGTGAGATCGAAGGCTATGCCTCCCTCACCAGTGTAATTCGCGGACAGGAGATCGCGTTCTATATCCACACTCAGGAGAGTTCCTATAGCCTCACTGTCTACCGAATGGGCTGGTACGGTGGCGCCGGCGCGAGAGGGGTGTATGGTCCTGTGACCCTCCGAGGAGTATCGCAGCCGATGCCGTCGATGGATCCTCGGACGGGGCTCGTCGAATGCGCATGGCAGGATCCGTATCGCCTGGTGGTCGGCGGAGAGAGTGATCAGGATGAATGGCTCAGCGGGATCTATCTCGCCAAATTGACCGCGGGCACCAGTGGCGCACAGGCGTATATCATTTTTGTCGTTCGGGATGAGCTACGTCCCTCTGACTTCCTATTCCAATCCAGCGTCACGACCTACCAGGCCTATAATAATTGGGGCGGAAAATCGCTCTACGACTTCAACAGTGCGAGAGGGCGGGCCTACAAAGTGTCATTTAACCGGCCCTATGCGATCAGTAGCAACCCTGCCGCTGCTTATGGCAATGGCGCCGGAGACTTTTTGACCAACAATGCCGTGCCCCTTACGGATGCATCCTCACCGTCGGGTTGGGAATACAATATGGTGCGATGGATGGAACGGCAGGGCTATGACGTCACCTATAGCACGAACATAGACACCCATGCGGATGCCGGGAGCCTGGAGCGCCATATGGGCTGGCTTTCGGTGGGACATGATGAGTATTGGACGTGGCAAATGCGCGCCCACGTTGAAGGCGCCAGGGACCGCGGAGTGCACCTCGGATTTTTCTCGGGCAACGTATGTTATTGGCAGATCCGGTTGGAACCGAGCGCCATCACGGGAGAGGCCGATCGCACCATGGTTTCGTACAAAGACGATGCGCCGATGCACGATCCCTATGCTAGTGAAGAACTGGGGAAACGACATCTGATGACGGTGCGTTGGCGTGACCAACCAGTCAACCGGCCTGAGGAGTCGCTCATCGGTGTCATGTACGACGGCAATCCCGTTGATGGCGATATTGTCATCACCACACCTGATCACTGGGCCATGAGCGGCACGGGGATTCGGGCAGGAGATAAACTCCCCCGCCTTCTGGGATATGAGGCCGACCGGGACTTTGGCCAGGCTCCGCCAGGCACCACAATTCTCGCCGAATCTCCCTATCTGTTTGAGGGTCACTCGCATGTGGCTCATATGACAAGTTATACGCTAGCTAACGGAGCGACCGTGTTCGCGGCTGGTACGATTCAATGGAGCTGGGGGCTCGACGATTTCAATGTACCGCACCTACGAAAGTCCAGCCTCAATCCGAACGTGCAACGGATCACGGCGAATGTCCTTGCACGTTTTCGAGGAGATGCCGCATCCCCCGCTCGATAATACCGTGTAACGGGTCTCTCTCAGGGGGTTTATGAAAATTGCCCAGGTGGTTCATCTCGGCGTGAGTGTCCCTCCCGAAAAATATGGTGGGACGGAACGAGTGGTGTACCATCTGACAGAAGAACTGGTCCGCCTCGGTCACGACGTCACTTTGTTCGGCAGCGGCGATTCGATCACGAGCGCGAAGCTGGTACCGATGTGTGACCGTGCGCTGAGCCATACGCCGTCCATAAACCGGGATGCGATGTTGTTCCGCATGCTCGAATATGTCTGGAACGTCTCTCATGAGTTCGAGATCATCCATTCTCATTTGGACTTCGTCGGATTTTCCTTCGCCCGCCGTTCCGAAGTCCCTATCATCACCACCTTGCATGGGTATCTAGGTGCACCGGAGTTGGCTGAGGTCTATCGGGAGTACTGGGAGATCCCGCTCGTGTCCATTTCCTATTCGCAACGGGCGCCCTTCCCCTCCAATAATTGGAAGGCGAATGTCTACCACGGGCTCCCGACCGATCTGTATCAATTTCATCCGAGGTCAGAAGGATACCTGGCGTTCGTGGGGAGGATGTCGCCGGAGAAATCCCCGGATGTCGCGATCCGGATCGCGCAACAACTGCGCATGCCATTGCGGATGGCGGCCAAAGTGGACCCAGTGGACCAGGAATACTTCGACACCGAGATCGTGCCTCTCCTTGCAGATCCGCTGATCCAATTTATCGGGGAGATCACGGATAGTGAGAAGGCCGAGTTTCTCGGGAATGCATGCGCGGCGCTCTGCCCCTATCGTCCCGAGTCATTCGGCTTGGTGCTGATCGAGGCGCTGGCCTGCGGCACTCCAGTCGTGACTTATCGCCATGGGTCGTTTCCCGAGATCATCGACCACGAATTAACAGGATTTCTCTGCACAAATGAGCAGGAGATGGTGGAAGCCGTCCGCCGCATCGGCGAGATCGATCGAGGTCGATGCCGCAGGACCTTCGAAGACCGCTTCACCGCTCAGCGCATGACCAAAGATTATGTGCAACTGTATGAGAACATGGTTCAGGAAGCGGCGGTAAAAACACTCGCCGGCTCGAACGAGTGATGCTGATCCTGATCAGGGAGACGGCCGAGGAAGCCAGTAGCACAGCGGCGGATCTGGTCGGTCGGGCGATCAGGAAGAATCCGGCCCTGAGGCCGGCCTTGCCGCGGGTAAAACGCCGATCGGACTGTACCGGAAGCTGGTCGAACTGCATCAGACTGACGATCTCGATTTCTCCGCCGTTCACCTCTTCAGCCACGATGACTTGGTTGGGCTGCCGAGTCACAGCCCGAACAGTTACGGTGCCTTCTTTCGCCGGCATCTTATTGACCATATCCCCTTCGAGCCAGCCCACTTCCATTTCTTGAGGGGTGAGACCAAGGAGAACTCTTTGTCGTTTTTACATGCGAAATGCAGAGCGGCCACCGCCGGGCAAAGGGACTACTTGCTATGTTTGTGAGCCGCGGTGTGCCGCCTCGATTGTCGCGATGTCGATCTTTTTCATGTGCATCATCGCATCAAAGGCGCGCTTGGCGGCGGCGGGATTGGGATCGGTCCACGCTTTCATCAGGGCCACCGGCGTAATCTGCCATGACACCCCCCATTTGTCTCGGCACCAGCCGCACTCACTCTCTTCGCCGCCGTTGCCGACGATCGCGGTCCAGTACCGATCGGTTTCGGCCTGGTCCTCTGTGGCGACCTGAAACGAGAAGGCTTCATTGTGCTTGAACTCCGGACCGCCATTGAGCCCGAGGCAGGGGATTCCCATTACACTAAACTCGACGGTCAGCACATCCCCCTTTTTGCCAGACGGATAGTTTCCCGGTGCCGTATGCACCGCACCCACAGAGGAATTGGGAAAGGTCTTCGCGTAAAACCGCGCCGCGTCCTCGGCGTCGCCATCATACCAAAGGCAAATCGTGTTCTTGGCTGGCTTGGACATCTCGCTCCTCCATTGTAGTTCTCGATCGAACGTGAATCAGAAGGCAACTCTAGGGCAGTGACGCCGTTAGGTGCCATGTTCTGCATGTGCGGGAGTTCTGGAAAGGCAGGAACGGCGGACTTATGGTTCCGGAATCTGAGAGGGCTTAACCACTACCTCGGTGCATTCCGCCTCGATGAAGGCCGCCGTTGCATCGCGTCTCTCTGAGCGTTTGCTCAACCCCCGTGATTCCTTTATCCCGAAAATCCACAATCTCTTTATCTATTACAGATAGGTTCGCAAAGGATTGTCGGCACTTACGGTCTGCCAATGCCCGCAGATGTTGTTTCACGATCGCATGTTGTTTGCTATGAGCGGCCTCGCGAATCGAGTTCAGCCCGGCCGTGTCGCCCAAGGCCTTCGTAGCCTCCAATAACTCTGATCAAAGACGGCCTTCAATTGTTCGACACTGTGAGCTCGCGCAGGAGGCGAATTGAACAGCAGGACACCTATGCATACATAGAAAAAGTACTGCGCTCTCATGGGCAAGCCGCCTTTCGTGTCGCGATCGCGGGCCGAGTATATCGTATTTGGGTTCCTATTGTACCCAACCTCGACGGTCCGGGTCCCGGACGACAGACGGTAACCCTCTCTGGTGGCCTTTCGCCCTCATTACCGAGCCGGGCTCTTGAGGGCCGTGGGTCACCGCTCTGCATTCCCACGGCGGCACCGGTCGCGGATCAATTCATCCGTCTCTTTCCCTCCCTGCGCCTGACCGTCCACTCCTAAGCGCGAGTCCTTCAAGTACCCCAAAACCATCAGCCGAAGCCAGCCTTCCGCCTTGTAACGCCATGGCCCTCTGCATGGAAGTTTCCCTCCTAAGGAGTACTGCTTTCCGGTCTATCGCATTCGCGCCCACGGGATAAGCTTTAAGTATCACATGTCACAAGGAGGCGATGCATGAGCTGTCCACGATGCGAAGGGTTGATGGTGGGGGATTTGAGCTGTGATCTTGAAGAGACACAAGGAATGTGGGTGACCACGACCCGGTGCATGAATTGCGGCCATGTGACAGACGCCACAATCGAGAAGCATCGCATGCAATCGAGCGGACATGGGGGAATGGGGCAACCCCTGCCAGTGATGGCACAGGCTCAGAATGCTTAGGGCACTGCAGTGACGAAGGCGTGTTCTGGCTGTGGACACTCTACCAACGCGGTACATCCTCGGTGTCATGACCGGTAGAAGGTTCACTGTTACAGGTAGTGTGTTAACTGGCGACCACACGAGATCCCACATCGCCTGTCGCTGAGGAGGACCATCATGTTGCACCGAACTGTGCTCTGTCTCGCGTTGGGCGCCCTCCTGACCGGAGGACTCGAAGGCTGTACAATGATGAAGAGCGGCTCATCGACGCTGTTACCGAGTAGTGCCTATTTTGCCGCCGATGCAGGGGAATTACCCCTGCTGCAAGTCATTGCCCAGGCGCAAGACACCCGCCTCAAAAGTTGCTACAAAGGCCCGGCCTGTGAAGAGGCGTACTATACCCGTGGGTTGGTCGCCCTGTTTGAAAACCGTGCCGATGCCATTCGACTGTTTCAGGAGCTGCACACGGCAATGCCGAAGAGCCGCTATGACGGCTCCACCATTGGCTGGTTGAACCTCTTACAGGATCCGTCGCGGACCTCCAGTTCCACCCAGGCGTTACGGGCCCAGCTGAAGCAGGAAATACTGCGCACGCTCTTAGGGCGCCCCGACCTGAGGACCGCACGAAGTCTGGACGAACACGACGTGCGTGTTGCAGAGCTCAGCCGGTAGTCACGTTTCATGGCGCGGGGACATGTGAGGCTTGAGAGTGTGCCGAACGCTGAGGTTGAAACATGGAGCTGGAAACGCCAAGGATTGGACACACGTCTGCTGACATGACGACGCCCTACTGTCTGACGGCTTTCCGCTCTGTGCCGGAGGCATGCTGTCGCCACTCCCACGGCGAGACTGAGTAAGGAGCGACCCATAGCCCACGCTTCGCTTCCCGTGCCTGCCGTTCCAGCTCCCCCAATCGAAAATCCTTCGAGTACTTTCGAAACCACCACGCCAAGCCCGCATTGATGAGTTCTTGATTGAGGCTCCGCCCGTCCGGCAAGAGGACTTCCGTCAGGCGCCGGCCATAACGGTCGCGCCGACCTCCTACACCGTGACATCTTGCCCGAAGGCCAGTTCTGACGTGTATTCGTTCGCTCGTGTGCCGAAGGGCTGGCGCTTCTCAGGGCAATCGATGCCTAAGAGGCGAATTTGCACGGCCTTGCCCTCATACATCACGCGAAGGGAGTCGCCACCAATGACGCCCACCACTTTCCCTACAAACTAAGCTTGGGCTAGGATGGGCCCCCAAGACAAACATCAGTAGCCATGTGAGCGATTTCAAGGACACCATGCTGGAAGGATTATATAAAGTGTCTCGCACCAGTTGCATCTCTCCTTTCGTCCTGGAAAGCGCTTGGTGGAAGGAGGAAGCATGTATTTGCATGCGGTATTCGCCCTAATCGCGCTACTAATCGGATGCGGCGAGCTCGATCGTACGAAAGGCAGGGGCAGCGTGCGACCTTATGCGGGCGTCGGGGACCAGAGCGCCGATTATTCCGTTGCTGTGGAAGGGCAAAATGTTGCGGTTAATGCGTGGAGTCATGCCGGCAGAATAGCCCACTATGCTCATTTTGAGTTTACTGGAACAGTGACCATTGAAATCACCAATAAGCTCGGGGATTTCGGATCAGCGAGCATAAGTCCAAAACGGTTTTCCATTTCCCCCACGATTTCCGGAAGCAAGGCCATATTCACCCTGAGCACTCCTAGAAAACTGGTTATCTATGCCGGCGAAACCAGGCTTTTCATTTTTGCCGAAGGCCCGCAAACAACTCCATCGCAGTCGGACCTGCTCCCCGGCACACTCAACACCGACTACGCGCTAAGCTACGCTGGGGAGACAGCCCCCACTTCCACGAGCGGCCCCCTCACGTTTCTTTCAAACCCCCTGAAGGAGGCGAGGATGGTCGGTCGTGGAACCTATCAACGGGGCGACACCTTTGAGCTCTACAACATGGACAACTTCAGAATGGAAGGCGTGGTTTATCGCCAAACATCCGCAAATGCATGGGCAATGATACCGCGATACCTTACAAACTCGGTTCTTTCAAACGTCAAGATACTGTCCCAGTTCGGCACCATGAACACTGACGGCATCGATGTGGATAACAGCCACCATCTGTTGATTGAAGATGTCTTCGTCTTCTCCGGAGACGACTCCATTTGTCTGAAAGGGATGCCGTTTCGTTTCCCCTATGGCCCTGCGCCGACCTACGGCGTTCCTCAGCCGGCCGTGCCTGTTCATGACATCACCGTTCGCAATGCCGTGCTTCTTTCGACTTGGAATGCCATGCAGTTCGGCCCTGAGGACGCCTCTGATATTTACAACGTTTCATTTGAAAACATCGATGTCCTCGAAGCTTACTCGGGCATTTCGGTTTCGCCGGTGACGAGCCTGCAGAATATTCACTACAACAACGTCAGAATCGAGAGTACATGGTCACAATTATTCATGAACATTGAGCATGAAAATACCACCAAGCAAGGGACCATGTATGTGGACAATCTGATCGTTGACCAACCTAAAGGGATTTCCATCACCAGCTACCCCCAGAGGCTGGACATCTATTTCACCAATCTCACGGTCGCAGGCAGGCCTATCGCCAGTCTGGATGATTTGCGGCAAGTTGCAGGGAGCGGGAACGTCATTGTGAGTGGAGATGTCGAACTCCATTTTGAGAACAATCTTCCGCCGTTACCCGTTGCCGATACAACCCTATCCGCCGCCCCGAATGGAAGCGATTAACAGGGATGAATGTAAATCACGTGCGTAAAAAAAGGCAGGCCGATGAAACCGGACAACTCAGTGACGCCAGAAGTTGATGGCGTCTGCTCCCTCATCTCTCTCCCGCCGAAAGGAGCGTGGGAATTAACTCCACTAGTTGCTCCGTGAGGAGCCGCACGGCCTCTGCCACTCGCCTCTGCTTACAGTTTTCAGGCGGGAAGGGCGAGACCACGTGGGATTACTGTTCAAACTATCGATCCAGGCCGCTTCATTTCCGGGCGGTCATCCATCCAAGGCAACGGTGTCTAGCACAGAGCTACTGGGGCCAACGCAGTGAGAAGAAAAAGCCAACAATCTTCCCTCAGCGGAAAGGCCCATGACTTGAGCTCGCGCTCGGGTCAGGACCGCAGAAGTGCGACTAAGAGGCACACAGTCACATACTGATAGGGCCACATGACTCACCGGCCGTGCGGACTAATGGAGTTGCTCCAGAGTCATACGCGATTTCTGCGCATGGAGGACCGTTGTCCGATGTGGGCGCCCCTTGGGGCGATACAGTGCGTTGGGATGGCCTACAATCTGAACCGTGGCAAACCCTAGGCGTTTCAGCATCTGCTCCAGGCATACCTTGTTCGGATACCACCAGGTGCGCCAGTCGAGTGTGGGCGTGGCACCTCCAGCATATACCATACTAGGTCGGGCATGATCGTCCTCATCCGCCAGGTGCTCGGTGATGACAAAGGTGCCTCGGCAGAAGGGAGCTAATACGGCGAGCACCTTGAGCGGGGCGAAGGTATGTAACAAGACGTCGCCGAGAAAGATCAGGTCAAATGGCTCCGCCCCTAATTTCTGAGTGGTTAACTCATACACCGTGGAGTACACGCGTTGAACCTGAGACTGTAGAAGCTTGTGGCACAGTTGAAAGGGTCCGTCCAAGTGATAGTGATACACGGCGTCCACAGTGTTGACGCGATGCTGCTCCATTAAGCCTTTTAGGGTGCGATCTCGATCTTCACCAGTTGGCATATCCCAGTCAGTGATGGCGGGCAGCTCAACAGAGACGACGCGGGCCCCGCGTCTTTCAAATTCGAACGCAAAAAAGCCTGTTGCAGACCCGACGTCCAAGACGTTCATGCCCTTCATGGACACTGGGAAGTGGTAGGCCGCCAAGCTCGCTCGATAATCGAAATCACCAGGAGTAACTAGGCCGTTGCCCAAGTCGATGGTGTGGTACCAGTAATACTTCTCGATATCGTCATGGCCCAAGCCACGGGCCTTTTGGTGGAAGTCCCGCAGATTCTGCTCATAGTCCCGTACGTGCTGCTGGCTCACGCGGTCACAACTCGGGTCAGGCGCTGAGCTGGTACGGTTTTTCTGTACCGCACTCCCGAGCGTATCCCACAAACCCGTGAAGCCCTTGTCTGCAATAACTCGTGCGATCTTTTGGTGAAGCAGCATAAACTCTCCTATATGCGACCATTCCAGGGGGCCGAAGCGCTCTGGAGGGGCTCAACCGGAAGGCGCGAGGTGTATGGATAAGCATACACTAACTTTTTGGCGTTAGAATCGCAATGAGGAAAGTGTTGGCACCCACCAGCTCATCGCCCAGAGGGCCTCTCCGGGGGAACCCCCCTTTAACCCTGTCCGCGAGTGGTCGCCGCTGTCTGCAGGTTGTCAGCATCTGGGAACCGATACACCGCGAAGGCAGCGACCGCCACGCCGAAGAAGAACCCAACGCCTATCGGCCACATCACGCCTTTCATGGGATCGTCGGATGTCGTGATCACAGATAGGGAGCGGGTCGTCGTCATAATTCGTAGCCGGCCGCCAGCCACGGATCGGACGGTGTTGGGTTTTCAACACGCGAAGGCCGCTAGGGGCTCCTTATCGGTCGTTTATGTCGCCTAGGTTGTTCAGCAGAATGTGAGGAAGAAGACTCGATTAGGCCGCGCCATGATTCGCCGAGTTCTTTCGCTTAATTCGTTTATTTCGTAAAGGGAAGCGGTACCGGCGGCCGGGGGATCCGGGCTGGGTAGGGTTCTATCTCGCGAAGGCCGGGGAAGGGGTAGTTCCGTGGAATCTCCCCTATCCCAGCACCTCCATGTCGAGACACTCTGTCGGATATGTCGGGTTCGTTGGAGGAGAGATTGTCCGACATTTGACTCATAGAGCGGCTTCTGTCGGGTTTGTCGGGTCCTCGCTAGTATGAATCGGCCGAAATTCAATGAAGCCTGGCCATGGAGATGTGTGTAGCTAGCGCATGGGTACCCTAAAGGCCAGGGTGGCCTGCCGACGAAGGCGGAGGGGTGTTCCTGCCAGGAAGGCAGCAAATCATCTCAGAGGGCAGAATATGTTGACCTTCGAGCCTGCTACGACCGACCCCGAAGACACGGACAACCCACGGACAGTGCCTTAGACTCTTCAAGAGAGACAATGCCTTACGAACGCCCGTTGGGTTCATACCCCAACGGTATTCTTCCATCAGTTCTTGCCCAAGACCACGTTAGTGTTTCATTAGCAGGAAAGGAGTACGTAGAGACAAATCCATGGAAAATAAAGACTTGAAATTAGATGAATGTCGAAGGGGGACTTCGGCAACTGCTAACCTCCCCAAATTTCGGGCAGCGCGAATTTGCGCGACGCGGGCGCAAAGGAAGGGTGCCCGTGGAGGTGGCCTCAGAGCGGCTGGGGCCTAAGCGAATTTAAATCTTGCTGAAGTGCACGCTGCTGCCTCGATGCAGCAGGAGGCCGCGGCGAAAATAGGAAAGTTACTGCACGGACAACACTGGGAAGGGATCGTGCTTGATAGCCAATCGCGAATAAGATGGAGGTGGAAGACCGAAACAGGACTCCCTATTAGCGGGTCCGCAAAAGAAGAGCCAACCGGAGAGAACGTGCTGGCATTTAGCCTCATTTAGACTATGGCTATGTCTTTAAACCAGACGAGTATTGAACTTATGGTTTTCGACGAGGAGCATGGACATGAACTCCAGGGGTCCAATGGCTGGCTATGCACAATTCGCTACCCCCTAGTTAGTTGTGGTCTGGTCGATGCTGGTACCTACAGAACTCCTTATTAACGTCTGAAATTTCTCCTCGAATTTATCACGAACTCGCTCCTAGGGGCTTGCCTACTACTATCGACTCTCTAGTCACATCACTATAGTGAATGACTGAATTACAAAAATTACCGCTTGTTTCCCTGGCCGAGGTGCAGGCCAGTTCCGAAGCCGAGGGACATCCCATTCTCCTGGCATTTGACGACGGTACGGGGCCAGGGGGGACGTACTGGAAGGCTGGTGATCCGGGGGAGTAGACGATTACCGTGACGTTCCGCGAGCCCTTCACACTTGTCCAGGTCACCATGGAAGTGGAAGAACGAGAGGGTTGCACGCACTCAGGAAGTGCAGCTCTCCTCGTCGGCGGATGGAGGACAGACGTATCGCGAACTCGTTCGTCAGGAATTCAATTTTAGCCCGGATGGGGCAACGTGGGAGAAAGAAACAAACGAGGAAGCGAGGATCACTCTACCCTGGCGGATTACACCAAGATCCTCAATCGTGACATCGTCCCCTCGTTACGAGGTCTCGACCTGCAGGACATCACCCGCGAGAAGGTCAAAGCCCTGGCCCTGGCTGGCCTCCAAAAAGGACAATCGGCCAAAACCGTACAGAACATCGTCCGATGCCTCAGCAGCCTCCTGAGTCATGCTGTTGAGGATGGACATGTGACGGCGAACACTGCTCTCAAGTCAGGAAAGTTTCTGCCGAAGGTCGGCAAGCGTCACCATATCGCCCCTCTCACACGGGAAGAGGTCGCCCTGCTGATCGAGACCGCCAAGGCGAAACTTCCCCGCTACTATCCCTTATTCCTGTGTGCGGTCCGGACCGGCTTACGCATGGGCGAGCTGCTAGCGCTCCAGTGGGGTGATATCGACTGGCAAGGCCGGTTCATTGAGGTGCAGCGCAATTTCACACACTGGAAGCTAACGACCCCAAAGAGTGGCGAGAGTCGTCGCGTCGATATGTCGCGAGAGCTGGGCCAAACATTGAAGGATTTACGGACCGAGCAACAGATCGAAGCCGCGGCGCGTGGATGGAAGGATCTTCCACCGTGGGTCTTCTGTAGCGAAGTGGGCGGGCTCCTCCACCCACACAATCTACGGGACCGCGTGTTTTATGGATTGCTGACCAAAGCTGGGCTTAGGAAGGTCCGGTTTCATGATTTGCGGCACACCTTCGCCTCCCTGCTGCTCCAGCAAGGTGAGAGCCTCGTGTATGTGAAGGAACAAATGGGGCACTCGTCGATTCAGGTGACCGTGGATCTCTACGGGCATCTGATTCCGGGCGGGAATAAACAGGCGGTGGATCGACTCGATACGCCGATGGAAACGAGCCGCTTTGAGGGCTATTCCGCAACCCCGGCGCAACCAGCCCCACCCGTGATGAGGCCTACGTCGTCAGATTCTGTGGAGTATTCAGTAGTTACGGGGAGAGGGCGTGGGGTGAGTGACGGGTTTCGAACCCGCGACCTCCGGATCCACAATCCGGCGCTCTAACCAACTGAGCTACACCCACCACGCAAGGGCGCACAGCGAACGCGCATCTTAACAAACCGCGAAGAACAGTCGCAACCACCTTGCGGCCAACCGGACTGATGCCGGCCGAGCGCTGTACCGAGATGGTCGCGTCACCCTCGTCGGTTGTCGAAGGCGTCCTGCATTTCGGCTAAGATAGCGGCGGCGGCGAAGGGGGGATCTTCGGCGTCGCGAATGGGACGGCCGATCACCAGGTAATCGGCGCCGGCGGCAATGGTTTGAGTGGGTGTGGTCACGCGTGCATGGTCATCGGTCCCTTTTCCGGCCGGTCTGACCCCTGGCGTAACGATAAGCAGATCGGACCCTACCTTGGCACGAATGGCCTGCGGCTCTTCTCCGGAAGCGACCACTCCGTCACAGCCCACCTCCGCAGCCAATGTAGCTCTGGCCGTCACGAGATCCTGGACAGTCCGCTGAATGCCCATATCGCGTAAATCCTGCCCATCGAAATTGGTGAGCACCGTGACGGCTAATAACTTGAGCGCGGATTGGCCTCGTCCCTGCACCGCCGCAATCAAGGCTTTTCGATTCGCATGAACGGTCAGGAATGTTGCACCCATGGCAGCCACCCGAGTCGTGGCGCGCCGGACGGTCTCTTCGATGTCTAGAAACTTGAGATCGAGAAACACCCGTTTCCCACGATCAACCAGTCTTCGCACAACATCCGGTCCCGCCACCGTATAGAGCTCCAAGCCGACTTTCACAAATCGAACCTGCTCTCCCATACGATCGACTAACGCCTCGGCCTCCACGGCGGAAGGGACATCCAGCGCCACAATCAAACGGTCTCGTGCGTCAATCCTCGTGATCATACCTACGCCACGACTACCGAGACTCCCCGGAAGCCCAGCTGATTCCTTTCCGTCTCCTTGACCTGTCTTCTCGTCCTATGCTACAAACTCAGGCTTTGAACGTAGGAGAATCCGTATGCCTGTTGTCCACAAGTCCACGATTCGCCGTGCCCGCCAATCTGAGAAACGCCGGTTGCGCAATCGCGCTACGCTCAGTTCAGTCAGAAGTGTCCTTCGCAAGGTCCAGGAGGCCATCGCTGCCAAGAAGCCGGATGAAGCGAAGGCCACCTTGCGAGCTGCCACTGCAGCACTGAGCAAAGCGGTGACTAAGGGTGTCCTGAAGCCCAATACGGCCTCGCGTCGCGTGTCCCGGCTCACCGTGCGGGTGAACGCCCTCACCGCTTCCGCGTAACCGTTCTGATATTCGACACCGGTCTCGAGCCCGCCTGGCGCGGGGCCGGTTTCGTCGACTGCCCCAGCGTGACATGCGGCGCTTGTTTCGATGGCTCGCCGCAGAGCCGAAACAAGAGGTCTTCCATCACGCGAAGCGGGGAACTGCCGCTCCCTCCTTTGAGCCTCGAGTCGGTTTCCATAAACCACTGAACGGCCTGACTTAAGTGGACATCGGAGAATTGCTCCAAAAATCTTCGCACCCGCGATGGATCCATGCGAAGCGTGCGAGCAGCCTCCGCTTCCCGGCCGCTTGACCTGAGCTGCTCTTTCGTTTTCCACAGCCGCCGATATTGCCAAACCAATGCCCCCAGGATCCGTAACGGAGCCTCTCCATTTTCCACATTTCTGGCAAGAATCCGGAGTGCTCGCCCATGGTCATGCGCACCGATGGCGTTCATCAAGTCGAACACCGATGCTCCGGGCTCAGTTCCCCGCAGCGCCTCAACATCCGCCGACTGCACGGTCTTGTCAGCCGGCACATAGGCGGCCAATTTCTCAAGCTCTCTCCGCACGGCATAGAGCGATTCGCTCCCCGCCTCCTTGAGCAACTGGGCCGCTTCTTCGCCGATCCGCACACCCAGTGCCGCCGCTTCCTGACGGATCCATGCGGCAAACTGGGCGTCGCGCAATGGGGCGCATGTGACAGTCACAGCTTTCTTGGCCAACGCTTGTGTCCACTTGAGTCGACCATCCAGTTTCGCGCCCACAATGATCAGCGTTGTCGTCTCGTTCGGGGCCGATAGATAGGATAAGAGCCTCTCCCCTTCCCTCGCAGGCAGCTTTTCTAAGGATTTATAGACAATGACGCGACGAGCGGTGAAGACAGGGATTTCTGCCGCACAGGCTAAGACGTCTTCTACGGAGGAATCGTCACCGTGGAAGACATCGTAATTGAATCCACTGTCCCACGCCTCTCCCAGCGCTGCTTGTCGAAGAATGGAAACGGATTGGTCGCGCAGGTAATCCTCTTCGCCGACAACAGAGTAGAGCGGCAGCACCCCGCTATGCGCGAGAGACTGCGACAGGTCCATGCTCATGACTGCGACACTCATGTGTAACGGCTCGCTGTCATCTTATCGCCCAGCGTCGGGCTGGGCATTGGTGGACGATGCCGCATCCGCCTTGATTGGGCGCTTGAGCGCCTTGTCTAACTCGCCGGTATCCTGAAACAACAGGAATCGTGATGCTAAATCTTCCGCGATGAAACGACCCGCCTGCTCCAACGCCCGGTTTTGCAACACGCGGTTGAATTGCAGATCTTGCGTCAGGAAAAACTCCGACGTCCCTTTTGCAATCTGAGACCAGACGACTTTTTTCGTTTTCGCCTCCTCAATCCTGACACTCACCAGCATTTCTACTCGACTTTCAAATGTCGTAGTCTGATCGAAGCTCAGGGTCGGTAAGGAAATCTGCATGATTGACCCTGACAGAAAAAGTTCGGCCCCTCCGGACGGCCCGACGATCTCCGCCCCCGCTCCGGACGAAAACTCTCGGCGCAGGTAATTGGCCAACTTGATTTCAAAGTTCGGCTCATAGGTACTGTTGGAGATAGGAAGAATCGCGAGCCGTGGCGCCTGTGGCCGCTTGGTCTCTGACTCCGGCGCACCACCGATCGTGGGACCGGGGCCTTGTACTCGAAACTGGTAGCCGCAGGAGGCCACATTCATCGCCAATAGGCACACAGCCACAGACCCCACGCCCAAAGCAATGTGATGTCCGGCACGTTGGCCCGTCGCTTTATGACCTGTTCTTTCCCACACGGCATCACACCACAAAGTTGATCAATTTCTTCTCAACATAAATGACTTTCTTGGGCGCTTTCCCCTGTAACCACTCGGCAACTTCCTTCTTAGCCAATGGCTCCAGCTGCTCGCGCGATGCCCCGGCATCAAGCTCCAGTTTTCCCCGCAGACGCCCGTTGACCTGAATCGGGATGGTCAGGCGGTCGCTGACCACCAAAGCCGGATCAAACTGGGGCCAGAGTTGCTGTCCGACGCTTGGCTCCTGCCCGAGACGTGCCCACAGCTCTTCGCTCAAGTGCGGCGCAAACGGAGAAAGCAGTGAGACAAATGGCTCGAGCAAGCGACGCGACCGCTGCTCCAGCTTGGTCATTTCATTCGTAAATACCATCATCTGCGAGATCGCCGTATTGAATCGCAATGCCTCAATATCGTCCGTCACCTTCTTAATGGTGTAATGCAGCAGTCGCTGTTGCTCAGGCGTCGGCTCCGCATCCACGACCGCCCCGCTCAAGGCTCCGTCCTCGCCGATCATCAGCCGCCAGACCCGATCGAGGAACCGCGTAATGCCCTCGACTCCGCGAGTACTCCAGGGCTTCATCGATTCCAGAGGTCCCATAAACATTTCGTACAGCCGCACCGCATCGGCCCCGAACTGGTCGATCATCTCGTCAGGGTTTACGACATTGCCGCGTGACTTGGACATCTTCTGATTGTCTTCCCCTAAGACGATCCCCTGGTGCACCAACTTTCTGAACGGCTCCGGGGTACTGACCACGCCCGCATCGAACAACACCTTGTGCCAGAACCGGCTATAGAGGAGGTGCAAGACCGCATGTTCGCTGCCGCCGATATAGAGATCGACCGGCATCCAGTATTGTTCCTTGTCCGGATCGACCAGCTGCTGCGCGTTCTTCGGATCGATGAACCGCAAATAATACCAGCAGGAGCCGGCCCACTGAGGCATGGTGTTCGTTTCACGTCGCGCTGCCTTGCCGGTGTAGGGATCAGTGATCTCCAACCATTCATGGAGATTAGCCAACGGGCTTTCGCCGCTCCCGGAAGGTTTGAAGTTCTTCGTCTCCGGCAATACCAGAGGCAGCTGCTCCTCCGGCAACGGTCGGGGATCCCCATCGACCCACACGATCGGAAAGGGCTCTCCCCAGTAACGCTGCCTGGCAAAGAGCCAGTCACGGAGCTTGTAATTGATGGTCTTCTTGCCCTTGCCCTTGCTTTCAAGCCAGGCCGTCATTTTGGGAATGGCCTCGCTGGGCAACGAACCATCAAGAGACAATGACCCATCCGGCGTGGTGGAATTGATCACGCGGCCTCGATCGGTGTCCGTGAAGGCTGCTTGCTCGACCTGTCCGCCCTGAATGACCTCGCGAATCGGCAAGTGGTATTGCCGGGCAAAGGTCCAGTCGCGCTCGTCATGGGCCGGCACGGCCATAATGGCTCCGGTGCCATAACTCATCAGGACGTAGTCGGCGATCCAGATCGGCAGACGCTCCTGGTTTACCGGATTGATGGCATACCCACCGGTGAAGACCCCGCTTTTGACCTTGTCTAATTCCTGGCGTTGCAGATCGCTCTTGCGGATGGCCGCGTCGCGATATTCAGTAACCTGTGTCCGTTGTGACTGAGTCGTCACCACCTCCACCAGCGGGTGCTCAGGCGCCAACACCATGTAGGTGGCGCCGAACAACGTATCGGGACGGGTCGTGAACACGCGCAAATTGCCGGTAGCATCGGCCAAGGCAAAATCTACTTCAGCTCCGATCGACCGGCCAATCCAATTTTTTTGCATCTCCAATGTGCTGGCCGGCCATTCGACTAATTTCAGATCATCGAGCAGCCGCTCCGCATAGGCAGTGATCTTCAACACCCATTGCTTCATGGGCTTGCGAATGACGTCGAACCCGCCGACTTCGCTTTTGCCATCCACAATCTCCTCGTTGGCCAGCACGGTCGCCAATGCGGGGCACCAATTGACCGGCACCTCGGCCACATAGGCCAGACCCCGTTCGAAGAGCTTGAGGAAAATCCACTGCGTCCAGCGATAGTAGTCCTGATCGGTCGTGCTGAGTTCGCGATCCCAATCGTAGGAGAGTCCGACTCGTTTCATCTGGCGCTTGAAGGTCGCGATATTTTGGGCGGTCGTGATGGCAGGATGTACGCCGGTTTTCACCGCATATTGCTCGGCTGGCAATCCGAACGCATCCCAACCCATGGGATGCAACACGTTAAAACCGCGCATCCGTTTATAGCGAGACACGATGTCTGTGGCGGTGTACCCTTCCAGGTGCCCGACATGCAGGCCCGACCCTGAGGGGTATGGAAACATGTCGAGGCAGTAGAACTTAGGCTTCGCAGGATCATCCATCGCGCGAAACGGACGGTGTGTTTCCCAGTAGGCCTGCCACTTCGATTCAAGGGCCTGATGATCGTAAGTTTTGCTCATGGTGCTGCAGCTGTATTGGAAATGCGGCGACTCTCGGTTCCCGATAAAAGAACGGACGACTCTAGCATACGCCGATCGGAGCGACAAGGACGAGCCGAGCAGGACACGTCGCTGCGATCTGGGCTGCGCAGGCTTGATCCGCTGGCGACTCTTGTTGAAATGGCCGGCAGACGAGTCGTCGGAAATCGGGAGGCGGTATGGCCCCAACCACGAAGGAGGTTCACGCGCGCTTATGTATGCGACGTACATATTCCCACGACTCATGGATTGGGTGCTGCGCAGCGAACGGTTCCAAGCCGAACGCCGGCAACTGCTCACGTCGGCGCGCGGCATGGTCCTGGAAATCGGCTTCGGCACCGGGCTGAACCTGCCGCATTACCCCCAAGCGGTCACGGCGCTCCACACCGTCGACCCCTCACCCATGTTGCCGCACCGGGTGGCCTGTCGGGTGGCTCAGACGCCCTTCCCCGTCCACATTCAACGGGTGAGCGCAGAAGGCTTGTCTTACGGCGATGCCACATTCGATTGCGCCGTCAGCACCTTCACGCTCTGCACGATTCCGGACGCGGTCACGGCGTTATGCGAGGTCCGACGGGTCCTGAAACCGGAGGGCCGCTTTCTCTTCCTTGAGCATGGCCGCAGCGACGATTCCACGATCGCCACGTGGCAGGATCGACTCAATCCCATCCAAAACTGGTTCGGCTGCGGCTGCAATCTGAATCGACGCATCGATCAATTGATACGTGAAGCCGGTCTGCAATTGGACTATGTAGATCGATATGTCCTCTCCGGCGTACCAAGAATCGGCGGAGAAATGTATCGAGGAGCGGCCTTGCGCCATAACGATGACCCGGCCTCTATACCTCCGGGTCACAATTCCACTTAAATTGAATCACCGGCCGTAATTTGTACAGTGAGTCACGGCGCGCATTCTCTCTTGCTCTTTTGTGCCTGCCAAAAAACTGCGCGACCTATTTGATCGTCCGAGTAACTCATCAACCACTTTGGTCAGGTCACGCCGGGCCTAGCCGATAGTATTGAGTTCACCCGGGCAGGATCGCACGGAAACTTTCAATGGAGTCAAAACGCGCCGAGGGGACGGCAGAGGCCTGAGAACTCGACTTTGAACGATGAAATATCCGGCCGATGCCGAAGTGTTCGGCCGCCGCCAGGCATTGCTCATCGTCATCGATGTAGAGGGCTTTCGCGGGATCAAAGCCGACGAGCCGGCGGCAGCTCGGCCAATATTCCGATCGCATCTTGAGCCATCCGACTTCGAAAGCGTCCACGATGCGATCCACTTGTTGGTCCAGCCCGGTTTTGGCTGTTTTGACATCTACCCCGGCCCGATGGGCGTTCGTCAAAATGGTCACCCGTTTGCCCAATCGACGCAGGGACAGCAAAAATTCTTCGGCATCGGGTAGAAATCCGATCATGTGGTCGAGTTCGCGATGCATCGCCACTACATCCAACTCCACCCGCTCCGTCCAGTAGTGCAGATCAGTCCAGGCCAATTCGCCTTCCACGGAACGGTACATCGTCATCAAACGATCGCGGGCGTCCTCAAACGCCAGCGCATGCTTGACTGCATACCGTCGGGGCAGCTCTTCTTCAAAAAAAAAGTTGTCGAAATGGCGATCGAGCAGGGTGCCGTCCATGTCGAGCAAGACATCGTCGATCCGGCTCCAATCGACGGGTTGAGGGGTGATTGCCGGGCGGTTTTGCAACATGATGGCAGTATAACGGAGGCCGATGGCCAAGACGAGTCATTGTGTTCGGCGAAATCTCTATGCTACCGTTCCCCACCATGTCGCGTACCAAATCAGCCCACGGTCCTGTCGCGCCGCTGTTTACCCTTGAGGGTGGACGCCTGCCCATTATCGCGATCATCGGTCGCCCCAACGTCGGCAAATCGACCCTGTTCAACCGGATTCTCGGCACGCGCGCGGCGATCGTCGACGATGTGCCGGGCGTGACCAGAGATCGCAACTATGCCGACAGCGCCTATCGTAATCGGCAGTTTCGCCTGGTCGATACCGGAGGCCTTGATCCCACGGCCAACGAGGGCATGTTGAATTTGATCCGGCAACAGTCCCAGCTCGCCATTGCCGAGGCTGATATTCTGGTCCTCGTCCTCGATGCCCGGGCAGGACTCACCCCGCCGGATGAAGAAGTCGTGCGGACGCTGCGCGGGACAGACAAACCGGTCTTTTTTGTGATCAACAAGATCGATACGCCGAAAGCCGATCCGCTCATCGCCGATTTTTATCGGCTGGGACAGGACCAGCTCTACCCGTTGTCGGCCGAACATGGAATCGGGGTCGCCGAGTTGCTGGATGATCTCTTCGCGCACATGGCCGAGCCGCCCGACGAAGAGACACATACCGACATTCCACGCATTGCCATCGTCGGACGTCCCAATGTCGGCAAATCCACCTTGGTGAATTCCGTCCTGGGCGAAGCGCGTGTCGTCGTGAGCGATGTGCCGGGGACCACCCGTGATCCGGTGGATTCTGTCGCCACGTTCAAAGACCGGCAATATGTGCTGACTGACACGGCCGGCATCCGACGTCGAGGCCGTGTCGAACGCGGCATCGAAGGGTACAGTGTCGCGCGATCGTTGCGGGCTATCGGCCGTTCGGACGTGGCAGTTCTCCTGCTCGATGCGGAAGAAGGGGTCACCGAACAGGATACCAAGATTGCCGGACTTGTCCTCAAGCAAGGACGCGCCTGCATCCTGGTCGTCAACAAATGGGACCTCAAATCCGACGACGTGGGGGCAAGGGAGGCGTATAAAGAAAACCTGGAACGCCGCTTCCCCTTCCTCGCCTGGGCGCCGGTGCTGTTCATCTCTGCCCTAGAGCCGGACTTTCTTCGCGGCTTGTTCGCATTGATCGATCAAGTCTATTTCTCATTCTGCAAGCGAGTTCCGACCGGCACCCTGAATCAATTCTTCCAATCACTTCTCGAAGAGCACCCTCTGCCGGTCAGGAAGGGAAAGCCGGCCAAAGTGAGCAAATCGGCCTTCGTGACACAGGTCGCGACCCGACCACCGGGATTTGCTCTTTTTGTCGGACACCCCGATGACATGACCCCTGCCTATCTCCGCTTCCTCGAAAACCAAATCCGGAAAGAGTATCGTTTTTCAGGCACACCCCTTCGCCTGATGGTACGTAAAAAGTGAGGCGGCTTTGCCAAAGCGATACGTGTTCGACACAATCGGATACAGGTCGCTTCTCCACTTGTGGTTCCCCAATCACATTGTATTGAACATTTCTTAGCATTCCTTCCCCTCCCTCCGGTCCACACCGAGGCTCGACTTTTGCTTCTCTCCTATCGCATGAACGGCGATCCGCACCGATGGGCGCTAGGAAAAGTAGGCATGATGTACAGCCGCCACCCGCAGATAACCGTCCGCACAACCCCCTCGTCCAAAACCCAAGTCATCGTCCTCTCAATGGACTGTCACATTCTGCACGTCACCGACGGGGCAGGAGACCTGGCGCACCTGCTCAACAAAGGAGCTGGCCGAATGCTGAGCCACACCCCACGATCGCCCCTGCCCCATCCGCTCCTGGATGTGTTTCACACTGTCCTCGCCATACTTGAGAAGCACATCGCTGCCGAAGATTGGAATCCCTTCGAAGTCGATCACCTCGCTCACTCGGTGGACGGTACCGTGCGACTTCGAGGATTCGGGATTCCCGATCAGGCCCGACGCCAACAGTCACGCGTGGTCCTCACGCTTCAAGAGCCGGCCTGCCGTTCGCCACTGTAAACCTCAGTCCCATTCGCCCGCGAGCCCACGGCACGCACCTCCAAGGCCTTTCAACTTGACTCCCCTGGATCAGCATGTTATTCGCACATGTAGCGCGGTACCGCCGCATGGCCGGACGACAAGAGCCTTCTCATAACAATTCGGCTCTATCACCACTCATCGACATGACACCATCCATCTCGATAGGTCTGTAGGCAACATGGTCAACTTCGTGGTCGCGTTTTGGCGTCTTTCCTTCCGGCCGGTCGCTTGCAGTGCCCTGCTCTCGCTGACCTCACTTACTCCCTTCACGTGGGCCGAGACCATTGAGCCTCCCGCCGTCGAACCGGCTCCGGCTGCCGAACTGAGTGAGCCGGTTGCACCGGAGCCGCCGGAGCCAGCCATCGCCCCCATCTCCCCTTCAGTCGAAATCTCCGGTTCCATCTGGAGATCGAAGCCGGGCATTGTCTTTCTGCAAACTCCGATCGGGCCACTATCGCTCAGCTCAAAAACGGCCCTGCGTGACATCCGGAGTTCTCAGAAAATCACGCTGTGGATTCATGGAGCCACCACCGTCATCGATATACGTGAGCGAGGGGCCGGCACCCTCATCCATCGTTATGTCACCGCCATGCCAAGCTTTGCGTCTCCGGAAAAAACCACCGTGAGAGTCTGGACGCCGGATGGCGAGCAAACCCTGGCGCTCGGAGCATTCGGGGACAAAATTGCCGGACGCCCTGACCACCTCCCCTTCACCGTCGAAGTCGACAAGTCCGGCAACGTCCGCGGCCTGCATGACGTGCAATTCGACCTGCAAGTGAATCAGATTCCACGAACCGTGTCACAGGTGAGCCTGCTGTTGAACGGCACGGTCTCGAAGGTGAAATCAAATTATGTGTTCCTGAACACTCCGCTCGGTATCGTGACGGTGAGCGGGAAAACAGGCGTGCGAAACGCCAAGGCCGGACAGGAGATGTCGGTGTGGATCCACGAGCGACACGTGGCCATCGACTTGTATCACAATGGCCTTTCCACCCCCTCCCGCAGGTTCTTATCCGGTCCGCTCGCCTACGCCGCCGGCGAGCCCAACCAGCTCATCATGCAGACTCCCGAAGGAGAGAAATCCATCCCCTTCACGCAGCGGCCCGCCTCCCTCGCCACGCTGAAGGAAGGCTCTCCGATCACCGTCGAACTCAACCAGCAAGGCGAGCTCGTCGATATCCGCCGCGTCAACTAATACTTCCGGATTGGTCTTCTCCCTGATTCCCGTTGCTTGACAGGGTCCAATGCCGCCCGTAGACTCGCCCCGCCTATGATTCCAGAGAAGAAAAGTCGACAGGGGAAGAACGACGGCCCTGCTCCTTCGAACTCCCGCTCCGGTTCATTCGATCAACTCTATCGCGACCACATCGACATCATGTACCGGTTCGCCTATCGCCTCTGCGGTGAAGCCGAAGCGGCGAAAGATCTCGTCCAGGAAACTTTCCTTAACGCCTATCGCGCCTATGACCGCTTTCGCGGAGACGCGCAGGTTTCGACTTGGCTGTATGCCATCGCATCACACGCCTGCCTGCGCATGCGCCGAAAACGCAAGGGAGAACCGGATCGCGAATTATCTCTCGAAGAATTTGTGCCGACCTCGGAAGGCGAGTTCGCCTTGCAGATTCCAATGGAAGGGCTCAGTCCGCAGGAAGCTTTAGAGAATAAAGAACTGCGCCAGATTCTGGACCGCGCCATTGCGAAGCTCCCGCGAAAATACCGGATGGTCTTAGTGCTCCGCGATATGGAAGGCTTGAGCGCGAAAGAAGTGGGAGGCATTCTAGGACTGAACGAACGCGCGATCAAGTCTCGGCTTCATCGAGCCCGGCTCTTTGTCAGGAAAGAACTCAGCGGCAGAGGGCTGGCGAATGACGCGAATCGTGGCGCTCACACCCCGCTCGAATAGTTTGGTATAGTCAAGAAGGAACGCCATGGCTGACCGAGTACGCACATATCCGGGCACCCGCAAGCCGACCCCTCACCAGGGCCACGGAAAACGAAACTGTGTCAAGATTTTGGAACGACTGTCGGCGTATTTAGATGACGAACTGTCCGGCGACATCTGCCTGGAAATCCGCAGTCACCTCGGCAGTTGTCCGAATTGCGAAGTGTTCCTCGATTCGCTACGACACACGGTACAGCTCTGTCAGCACCGACCCTCTCCCTCACTGTCCGCCAAAGACCGTGCAACGCTCCGGCGCGAGATTTTGAAAGGCGCGGCATCCGCGTGACCGGTCGTGATGCGTGGCCTCATGACGCAAACTGTGAAAAGCCGAAAGGCGCCGGGTGAGGGACCGCGCCCGATTGGAGAGGTGAGGCCTTCGGCGAAATGGCGAATCCCTCGCATTCCCGACTGTCTGCTGGTGCTCTTTCTCTGCGTCTGCAGCGGAGGCGGCGTGCTGCTGGCTCAAACGACGGAGGAGCTTGATCGCGGCCGCTACCTCTATCACGAGCATTGCGTCGACTGTCATGGTGCGACCGGGAAGGGTGACGGCAGCAAATCTCCGTTTCTGTCGCCTCGACCAGGCAATCTTATTTCTGCCGCCACGTCCGCCAAGACAGACAAAGAACTGCTGCGAATTATCGCCCAGGGCAAGTCCCGCACCGCGATGCCGGCCTGGCAAGACGTGCTGCCCGCTGATGACCAGCAGGCGGTACTTCAATACATCCGCTCGTTAATTCGATTTACCCGTCAGCCGACATCAGCCGCAGCAATCCCTTAAACATGCCTCTGCCTAGACACCTCTTTCGTCTGAAAAGAGTCACGTGCTACAGTGGCATTCTTTTCTTGTTACCGGAGGTCGTTCGCATGATTCGCGGGAACCTGTTCCACCGACGACAGACGATTGCCATTATCACTTTCGCATGCTCACTCGTTATCTGGAATGGATCTGCCGACTCGGCCCTGGCAGCCGGCGGGAAAACCCATTCCGTGACGGCCCCGCCGAAACGCACCCCGGCCGTTCAGACCGCACTGCGGTACGCCGAAGCCGTTGCTCACGGAGATCGCGTGACGGCCGGACAATTGGACTTCGCCTGCCAATATCGGTTCATCACAGGCTCGCCGACGAAGGTGAAACAATTTGCTCCCGCCGGGGATCCTTCTTACGAGTCGTGCTGGCACACGCTGACCGAGGCGCACGCGCCGATGCTCAAGCGAACCGACACCGTCATGGACGTCATCTGGCCGAGCACCGGACCCTTGGTGTTCTTTGGGGACGATCTGCCGAGAGCGCCGGCCTCTGCCTTCGTGATGGATGTCCTGGGAGTCTCACCTCCTGGAAGCGGCCTGCAGGCGACGGTCATCAATAGCCGCACGATTCCAGCCGGTTCGTTCCGTCTCACGTCTAAAGGCAAAGTCCTGGGGGTGCCGACGACGTTAGTTCAAATATCCGTGCAGTATCATGATCCCCTGACCTCACCGGTCACCTACGCAGCGGGCAATGTCAAATGGACCAACACCATCAAACGTCCACGCAAGTCGTTGAAATCCGTTACGACCCAGTGGGTCGTCTTCACGGGACTAAAACGATATGGCTTCCCGGGAGATGCCGCAGTGTTCAACTTGCCCGTCGCGTCAGACCCCGAGGCCCTCGGCATGGTTGCAGAAAAAATTCCGTTCGCCACTGAAAGCAGCCGGGCATTGCCTGAATCTTTGAAATGGTGGGGACCGGACGATCAACCGGGCACCTTGACCGCCGCTGCGGCACGCGCGGCCAGCTTCCCCGATTTACGCGACCGCGTGGCGTTGCTCAACCGAGTGTTGCTCATCGATCCTCAACAGCCTGACGCTCTCACGGTGTTAACGCGACACCTCTACAGCGTGCTCCTGCATGAGGGCCGAAGTAGCCATCAGCTGAGCATCAAGAATCCCTCCTTGGGCATCGTGGTGGACGAGTTCTATTGGAACATCTACGCCCAAGGGGCCCGCATGGACCTCTCCAATGCGATGGAAATGGGCGGCCTCTCAGAACCGACACCGGCGGACTTCCTCTATCGCTTGATACCAGCGCTGCAAATGTTGGTCGCCATCAGACCGGAACAGCTCGACAATCGTTTTCGCCTGGGAGTCGCATACCGCTGGAACAATGATCAGGTACCGATGGTGGAAACCTTCGAGGCACTGGTCAGAGACATCCCTGATAGCCGGAAGACCCCCAAGGCCGAAGCCTTGCTTCAATTGGCCTGGTCGCGCATCAACAAAGTCTCATGGAACCGAATTCTGCATGATCCCGAGACACCGCGAGCCTATGCCGACGCCGAGGCCTCCTTGGCGAATGCCGAAATTCCTCTCGACAAATTTTTGGCCGAGTACACCCTGGCCTATAGCATGATCTTTTTGCCGAACTATGGGGACAAAACGAAAATGCTTCAGCATCTGACCGAGGCCAAACGCTGGTTTGACGAAGTGCCGGGCAATACCATTGAGATATGGCGCTACTTTATGAAGGCGGAATTGCTTCATGCCGTACTCGACGCCGATCCGTTGTTCAACCCAATCTTGGCCACCATTTCCTAGCTCGGAACAACTGATGACCATTGAAGACCGAAGGTCCTCTGAAGTACGCAAAGGCGGCTATACAACTCACTTTCGATCGACATCCCGTAAACTCAGCAGCCCTGGGATTGTGGATGCCTTCGGCGGAGCGATGTTTTTGTTGCCTCTCCTCGGCCTATTTGCCCCGGGAGCCTGGGAGCGGGACCCTTCGGCCTTCAACCTGACGCTCGAACCAGACCCGAATCAGCCTGTCCAGGCTCAGTAGCAGTGCAGCATCTGTTGCATCATCCTTCACCGCTCCAAAGGTAGACCATTATGATCGATGTCAAAGCTTACGCCGCGATGAACGCTACGACTCCGCTTGCACCGTTCACATGTTCTCGTCGCGAGGTGGGACGGCACGATGTACTCATCGATATCCACTACTGCGGCGTGTGTCATTCGGATGTGCACCAGGCACGGGATGAATGGGGCGGCTCGCTCTTCCCCATGGTGCCCGGGCATGAAATCGTGGGTACGGTCGAAAAGGTCGGCGCCTCGGCCAAACAATTTAAAGTCGGGCAAATGGTAGGGGTCGGTTGTTTTGTCGATTCCTGTAGAACGTGCCCCGCCTGCAAGAAAGGCCTGGAGCAATATTGCGAGGGGCATCTGAGCTTTACGTATAACGGGACGGAACGGGACGGCGTCACGCCCACCTACGGCGGCTATTCCACTAAGGTCGTGGTTGATCAACGCTATGTCGTGCGGATTCCCAAACGGTTGCGCCCGGAGGAAGCCGCCCCACTCTTGTGCGCGGGCATTACGACCTATTCACCCCTGCGACATTGGCACGTCGGCAAGAAACATCGTTTGGCCGTAGTCGGACTCGGAGGCTTAGGGCACATGGCCGTAAAAATCGGCAATGCCCTGGGCGCCCACGTGACCGCCCTAAGTCACTCTGACAAGAAACAAGCCGATGCCAAGCGATTAGGGGCACGTGACTTTCATAACACATCGACAGGGGAGACGTTTGCGGCACTGGCCAGACAGTTCGACTTCATTCTGGACACCGTCTCAGCGCCGCATGATTTAAATGCCTACCTCGAGTTGCTGAAGACCGACGGCACGATGATCCTCGTGGGTGTACCGGAGAAGCCCGCTTCGCTGCAGGCGTTTCCCCTGATCCTCAAAAGACGCCGCATCGCCGGCTCCATCATCGGCGGCATCAAGGAGACCCAGGAGATGCTCGACTTCTGCGCGAAACACAAGTTCGGAGCGGACGTCGAAGTCATTCCCATCCAACAGATCAACGCCGCCTACGACCGCCTCATCCGCGGCGACGTGCGCTATCGCTTCGTGATCGATATGCAATCGCTCAAACAGAACACGTAGCATATCGCCCGACAACACCACTTCAACTGAGAGCGGTGCATTTTTTTGTCGCACCTGGCGAACAGCTCAGCAGGTCGCTCACCCAGCACCACTTGGGCACTATGCATGCGTGACGAGCGCTTCCCCTCTATCCGTTACCCGCCTGCCCATGTGGCGCGCAGCGTGCTACTCACCTAAGCGATGCCTGCTATGGTCCGCGAGGTGCGCGACACGAAGAATAATGAGCATCATGCTTATTCACGCCGGCGAGACAGTGAGCCAGCCGTGTCTTCGAAGGTCAGGCCGCCCTATCTCTTTCTCTTTTCCATCTTTGCCAACTCCTCCAGATAATGCACAAAGGCTTTCATGCCGCCGGAGGCTTGGCCCCAGTCGAAGTACTCGTTCGGCGCATGATACCCATGTTCGGGTAGACTGAGCCCCATGAACAAGATCGGCACCTTCCACGCTTTCTGCATCGTCACCACGGCGCCGATCGAGCCACCTTCTCGGATAAATGCCGGTTCCTTCCCGAAGCCTGCTTTCACCGACCGCTTCACCGCTTCGACATAGGGCCCGTCGAAGACCCCGCGGAACGGCTGCAGCATGCCCTCACGCTCGACCTTCACGTCAGGATTGAGCTTGGCGACATGCTGCTTTAAAAGCGCAAAGGTTTTCTCCGGGGTTTGGTTCGGCACTAGGCGCATACTGACTTTGAGTTCACCATGTCCCGGCACCACCGTCTTCACCCCTGGCCCATGATAGCCGCCGACGAGACCATGCACTTCAAACGTCGGCGCGGCCCAAATGCGGCGCATGACGTCTGCCGGCTCGTGCGTGCGGAGCGTCTTGAACCCATAGGCTTGCTTAAAGCGACTGACCTGGAAACCCGATCTGAGGAAGCTCTTGATCTCCGCCTTCGTGGGCTCAACCACATCCTGATAAAATCCCGGGATCTTCACCTTCCCGGTCTTCGCATCCACACAGGCGTGAACGATGTCCATTAACTCTGCCAGCGGATTGCGAGCCGCGCCGCCCGTCACACCAGAGTGAGCATCCTTAGACCCGGTTCGCAGGACAAGCCGCGCGCCGAGCAAACCACGCAATCCGTAGGGCATCGCCGGCTGAGTTTTCGACAACCAGATGGTGTCCGAAATCACCACCGAATCCGGGCGAGGAATCGCCACGCGGTTTCTGATCGCTGCCGCAAAGCTGGGGCTCCCGTTTTCTTCTTCCAGTTCCCATAGGAAGCGCACATTGATCGGCACGCTCTGCTCAATGGCATACCGCGCTCCGAACAAGGCGGCGAAGGCCGGACCCTTGTCATCGGTCGCTCCACGCCCGCGGTAGATGCCATTGTCCTTCTGAAACGCAAAGGGGGCCTGTTTCCACTCCGGCTCTTGCGCCGGCTGCACGTCCATATGGTTATAAATGGTCACCGTCGGGTAGGCCGGATTGATCATCCAGCCGCCCGATACCACCGGATAGCCCGGCGTCTCGACCACCTGCGCCTCCGCCCCGACATCCCGCAGGTATTGCGCTGCAAGTTCGGCCATGCGACGCACATCCGGGGCATATGTGGGATCCATACTGATCGACGGAATCTCGACGGCCTGCCCCAGCATGTCTTCGTAACGTGGACGAATGTCTTTGATATAGGTATCCAACTGCCCTTCGAATTCTCGCATCGTGCTGCCTCCTCATGACCGGCGGCGATTATATCGACTCGACGAGAGAAAGCACAGAACGACGGCGATGATCGGCGCAAAGAATGGTAGAATGCGGTCATGAGCGACGGTTCCTCTCAGCTTGCGCATGGCCTACGTACATGGCTCATCTGCGGCCTCCTCGGCCTGGCACTCGGCTTGGCCATGAATCACTCCCTCGCCTCGGCTGAGGAAACTGTCACCGTGCAAGAAATTCTCGCGGACCCGGCACTCTTTCACTTGCGGCAAATCACGTTGCGCGGAACCGTGCGCAACGTCCAGCCACTTGATCCGTATGAAATCCCGGCCGGCTCCACCTGTTACGGCGGCTACCTGTTCGGCTTGGAGGACGATACGGCCATGCTGCCCGTGGCCGTGCCGGGGCTTTGCGGAGTTCCGATGGTCAAGGATCCGGACGTGGAAGATGGCGCGCGCGTGGCGGTGGAAGCCACCGTTCAAGCTCCCAGTCATGGCGGCTACGCGTTGAGCTTTAAAGGCGGAAAGATTGCGATGGATCAAGAGGGGGTCGTGCAGGCGATTGCCAATCGCATTACGCCGTTGATTGAATAAGACCATGACGTATCCTCTCAGTGAATCTTCTCCCGCACTGTCAGCCCCTTCCCGGACGCGCGTGGGCTGGATCGGCACCGGCGTCATGGGGGCGCCTATGTGCCACCATCTCCAGCAAGCGCATTACCGGGTCACCATCTATACAAGAAATCGAAGCAAAGCCTCCCTGGTGCTTGCCAAGGGAGCGACGTGGGCCGACTCCCCCGCCGCCGTGGCCGAGCAGACAGACGTTGTCATCACGATGGTAGGATTTCCCGCCGATGTCCGCGAGGTCTACTTCGGAGAGCACGGACTGTTGCCCGCCGCGCGACCGGGCATGGTGCTGATCGACATGACCACGACTGAGCCCTCACTGGCACAGGAAATCTCTCTCACAGCCCAAACACAGGGAGCGTTTGCCGTCGACGCCCCCGTCTCCGGGGGTGATGTCGGGGCGAGAAATGCCACTCTCTCCATCATGGTCGGGGGAGCCACCAAAGCGGTCCAGGCCGTCATGCCATTGCTCGAATGCCTCGGCAAGAAGATCGTCCATCAGGGCGACTCCGGGATGGGACAACATGCCAAGCTTTGCAATCAAATCGTCATCGCCGGCACGATGATCGGCGTGTGCGAGAGTCTGTTATACGGCTACAAGGCGGGGCTGCAGCTAGATCGCATGCTTGATTCTATTCGCGGCGGCGCCGCGGCCTGTTGGACGCTGGAGCATCTCGCACCACGAATACTCGAGCGCAATTTCGATCCCGGTTTCTTCGTCGAACATTTTATCAAAGACATGGGCATTGCGCTGGAGGAAGCGCGAAGGCGGCAACTCACCTTGCCGGGTCTGGCCCTCGCGCATCGTCTCTACGAACGAGTGCAGGCACTCGGCCACGGTCGAGCAGGCACCCATGCCCTTATGTTGGCGCTCGAAGATCTGTCGCACATCGACTTGCCCAATCCTCCCGCCTCACCATGACCAGAGGAATTCTATGAAAATACTGGCTCCGTCCATCTTCCTCGGATTCATTGTGCTGCTGACTGTGTCCGGTTGTAGCAGCAGTCGCGGCCTCAGCCACCAGGCGCTGCAGCAATCCTTTCATGAGCATCCCGACGTCGTCACCGACCAGGACGTCGCAAAAACCCTGGCGCTGCAGGGGCACTTACCTGCGCCCTATCGCCTGGCCATTTTCTATAAATACAAAGATTTTCCCGGCAGCCCCACGTTGCGAAAAGTCGATTGGATCAGTGCGGACGCTGAACGCCTCCAGCGAGCGCTCGAGCCGGTCAAGGAGGAAGGCATTCTTCAGCAGAGCTTTCTGCTCGCCAATTCAAGCGTACAGGGCACAACCTTTCGCGACATTCGTCTGGCCGCAGCCAGATACAATGCCGACGCGATTCTTCTGATCGATGGCGCGGCCGCGGTGGATCGATACAACAACGGTCATGCCTGGTGGTATGCGACCGGCCTCGGCGTCTACCTTGCACATGGTACCGAAAGCCACGCGCTGTTCATGATGGAAGGCACCTTGTGGGATGTGCGCTCCGGTTATCTGTACGGGACGCAAACCGCACAGGGCGAGACAACCCTCATCGGTCCGGCGTCGTCGCTTGATGACAAGGCCGCAATTGCCGAGGCCAAGGATGTAGCGATGGAACGATTCGGCAAAGAACTAGCCGATATGTTGCGGGTACTGAGAGAGAAGCAACGAGGTTCCAAGTGAGCGGCGGCGCGGGCTCTCAAAATACTCTCTGGCAAGGCCGCATTGAGTGAGCGACTGAAGCGTACTCCCGGCAGTACGTCGAAGTCATGAACGAAACGAGAACGAAGCCCGAAGCCATTTTCAGCGCCCGGTCACGGACTATCGAAGGTCCAGAGGATTCCGACCAACAGTAGGTGCTGATTCGGAGTCAGGCCGATTACGCCGGGCTGGATTTCGCCTCCCTTGAAGAAGCCGCCTCCCGCTCCGGTTGATTCATCCCACCGATGCTCGAGCCGTACAATTGTATTGGTCCACTTGTAGGGAAGCCGGTATTCCACGGTGGACGTGATGGCCTTTACAAATTGCTCCGAACCGGTCCAGCGACCATTGCGATCCCAAAAGACTTCCGGTCGGACCGCCACGGTCCATGGGCCCGCCACATGCCATCGCGCCACGACGGCCCCACCGGTCACGAACGCCCTCGGACTTCCCGGACGATTCGCGATATTCTCGGTCCCGATATCGTAGGACCCAGCAATCGTCAGATCGTCGCCTTTCCATTCCACGATATGGTTGGCGTAGAAACGCCAGAATTCAAACGCCGCGTTGGTTTGATCGGGGCCGGCGTACAGTGTCTGCGTCAGGGTAAGACGCGACGTGGCCTTGTACGCCCACTGGCCGCCGTAACTCGGCTGATCGTTGGGGTGCGACAGATGGGCATACCCGTTCACGATGAACGCAGTGACCGTGAGATTGTCGCTGACGGGATACTTGGCGTTCACACCGAACATCATGTAGGGCGTGTTGTCCGCGATCCAGGAGCGTGTGTAATGCGCATTGTCTTTGGCGTAGAGCGATTCATAGCCGATGAGGCTGTTGAACAACCCGGCGGTCACCGTGAGGCCCCTTCCAAGCGGGGCAAGATACGAGACATTCGCGCGATGGATGTGCCGAAGGGTGTCAGCCCCACTGACCTCAGGCTCACCTTGTAGAAAAGCAAACCTTTCGGAGTCGTATCCTCCTTGCACCCCGAGTTCCAGGCCCCAGCGGGATGATTCGTTCACATCCTTGCGAATATAGGCGAGCGCCATATTGGGCGCGAATTCGTTATGGCGGGCCGCGGTCGCACGATTGCGCCACAGATGGTTTTCCGGAAAATTAAAGTTGAGGACATAACTGACATCGAGATAGGCGCCGTAATGCCAGAGACCGGTCTCGGTCGCCGAGGTCGGATCGCGAGCGACGGTACCCTCGCTCGCGTGCGCCGGTGCGATCAACAGCCAGAAGAAAACTACCAGGCAGATTCGGCTCATCTCACCTGGGAAAACAGGCCCCGCAGCTTGACCGATATCATTGCGAAAGGGCAGAAAAGGTTTCATCTCAGGTTCATCGTCTAACCGGGTTCGCGCTCATCACGAAATCGACTCTACGTCATGCCGTATCAAAACAGGATTAAAACCGATCTCGAAGACATAAAAGATCCGTAAAAGTCGGCGGGAGCACTCATTCCGTCCGGAGACGATAGCCGACACCCAGCTCCGTCACGAGATGGCGAGGCTGAGCGGGATCGGCTTCGACCTTACTCCTCAATTGCCGCATGTACACACGCACATAGTGCCCCTCCTCGATATGGAGGGGACCCCACACTTCTTTAAGCAACTGACGATGCGTCACCACCTTTCCGGCATACCGTACGAGCGTTGTGAGCAACTTATATTCGATAGGCGTAAGGTGGACCTCTGTTCCTGAGATGAAGACCTGCCTTCGCCCCAAGTCGACGCTGAGATCGCCGAAGGTGCATACCGTATCGATCTGGTCCCCCGCCGGACGATTGGCATGTCTCAAGGCTGCCCGCATGCGGGCCAGCAACTCGTCCATGCCAAACGGTTTGGTGACGTAGTCATCAGCGCCGATATCAAAGGCTTCCACCTTGGCCTGTTCTTGGTCGCGCGCGGAAAGCACAATGATGGGCAAATTGGACCAAGCACGAATTTTCTCAATCACCGTCGTGCCGTTCATGTCGGGAAGTCCGAGATCGAGTAGGATAAGGTCGGGATTGCGGGCGGAGGCTTGCGCCAGTCCATCCGATCCGGTGGTTGCCTCGTACAACCGATAGCCACACGACGGGAGTGTCGTGCGTAGAAATCGTCGAATTTCCGCTTCATCCTCGATGAGCAGCACGGTCACGTCATGGGGCGTCGTGGAGGGCATGTGTAAAGAGATCCTAGGTTGCTGCGCGATCGGGCCCATTCGTCTCCGGTTCGACCGTCGGCTGATTTTTTTCCGTCGGAAGCGTAAAGCGGAAAACCGATCCGCCGCCGGAGCGTGTTTCCACCCAAATACGCCCGCCGTGGGATTCGATGATGCCCCGGCAGATCGTCAATCCCAGTCCGACGCCACCCTCCCGATCGGGATGGAGTTGATAAAATTTTTCGAAAATCCGTCGCTCCTCTCCTTGCGGAATACCGGACCCTCGATCCGCGACTTCCATCAGGATCACCCCATCCTTCACCGACGCCGTCACATCGATGGCTGAAGCCGGAGGAGAATATTTCGCGGCATTTTCCAGCAAATTAATCAGTACTTGTTCGATCAGGACGCCATCGACGAACACTAGGGGGAGATTGACCGGAAATGCTGTCGACACTGGATGCGTCGAGAGGCGCGGTCGCACGCGGTCCAGCGCCGTGCCGACTATTTCCTCCAGCGCGTGCCATTCCTTGCGCAGTTGCATGGCTCCCGCTTCCAATCTCGTCATATCGAGCAAATTTTTCAGCAACCGATCCAATCGACCAGCTTCATCACTGATGGACCGGACCAGGCCCTGCTGACTCTCGGCCGACAAGGGCCGGGTGGTGTTTAGCAACGCGCTGCTTGCGCCCACAATCGTCGCCAACGGCGTCCGCAAGTCGTGGGAGACCGAGCTCAGGACGGCATTGCGCATGCGCTCCGTTTCAGTCTGCACGTGAGCTTCTTGTGTTTCTTCCGCCGCTCGCGCGCGTTCCAACGCCAGCGCCATTTGATTCGCGAAGGTCTCGAGGAGATGCAGCTGCTCCGGATCGAGCAATTCGGCGGGGCGAGAGAATCGCACTGCCAGGACACCGACCGCACCATGAGACCCTGACAACGGCAGATACAGCGAGTCCGATCCAGAAAGGGTGTTGGTGCCGTGACCGGCGGGTTCTTTATGGTCGAAGGCCCATTGGGAGATTCCGGCCTCCTTCGGATCCAGGTCGAAATGCAGCGCGTCGCCTCGATGAAGATGCACCCGTCCGTCCCGATCAGGAAGAAACACCGCCACCTGGCAATGGAATACGTCGTGGATATGGCGGGACGCCACGGAAGCCAGTTTGTCCACTCCACGTTGAGTGATCAATTCCCTGCTCATGGCATAGAGCGCGGCGGTTCGTTTCTCACGAATCAAGGCCGCCTCGGCCTGCTGGCTCTTGTGAGACGCGAGTCGACTGATCAGCAGCGCGACGATGAGCATGACCGCAAATGTCAGGAGGTACTGTACATCGGACACGGCGAAGGAATAGTACGGGGGAATGAAAAAGAAATCGAAGGCCGCGACGCTCATGAAGGAGGCCAGAGCCGAGGGGCCACGCCCCCATCTGGTGGCAATGACCACCACTCCGAACAGATACACCATAATGAGGTTGGCCGGACCGAAGTATGGAGACATGAACCAACTCAAGGCCGTGGAGCTTATGACGACGGCGGAGGCATAGCTGTAGTTCCGGCGCTCGCTGGTCCGTTGAAGTAATCCCGTCATGAGGAATTTACCGGCGCCCGCTTCACCGGTCATCACATAAATGTCGATGTCACCGCTGCCGCGAACAAGATCGTCTACAACCGAACCGAACCACCACTCCTTCCAGCGCGAGCGTAGCGGTTTCCCAACGATCATCTTGGTGACGTTGCGGCTCCTGGCATAGGCGAGCAATTGGGCGCTCACATCGTCCCCGGTCAAGGTCACCGTCTCTGCGCCCATTCGCTCCGCTAACCGCAGGGTTTCCACGCCTCGGCTCCGCTCGAGATCGGGCAAGCGCAAATGCTTGGATGTCTGCACATAGACGGCGATCCACCTGGCATGAAGCCCGGCGGACATCTTTCTGGCCGCGCGAACCAACATCGGTCCACGGGATTTCAGGTTCACACAGACTAAGATCGTTTCCGCTGCTGGCCAGGTGGCGACGACCGCATGGTCCCGGCGATACACCTCCATTTGTTGATCGACTCGCTCAGCCGTTCGACGCAACGCCATCTCGCGTAGCGCGATCAAATTGCCCTTCCGAAAGAAATGTTTGAGGGCATGTTGCGCCTGCTCCGGCATATAGACCTTGCCGTCCTTGAGCCGCTGCAAAAGATCGTCCGGCGGAAGGTCCACCAATTCCACATCGTCAGCCTGCTCGAGGATTGAATCCGGTATGGTCTCGCTCACGCGGATGCCGGTGATCTGAGCAACGGCATCGTTCAGACATTCCAGGTGTTGCACATTAACGGTCGTATAGACGTTGATACCGGCCTGCAGGAGCTCCCGCACATCTTGCCACCGCTTAGGATGTCTGGAGCCAGGAGCATTCGTATGCGCCAGTTCGTCCATTAAGAGCAGTTGCGGCCGACGCGACAGGGCGGCGTCCAGATCGACATCACGGAGCCGAGCCCCTCCGTGGACTGCCTCCCGGGAGGGCAGGGCAGGCAAGCCTTGGACCAGGGCTTCCGTTTCGGCTCGCCCATGCGTCTCAACCCAACCGATCATCACATCGATGCCGTCGCGTTGCTGCTCATGCGCCGCTTGCAACATGGCATAGGTTTTCCCGACCCCTGCAGTCGCGCCGAAAAACACCTTCAGCTTGCCGCGCGCGTGATCGGCCTCTTCAGCCTGTACGCGCCTCAGCAGAACATCGGGATCGGGGCGTTGATTTTCCACCGCACTCCTGAGAAAAGAAATCTGATGATAGAAACGCGATGACGTCAAATCGGCCGAGCGGATTCTAGAAGACAGACCGGAAGGCGTCAACGAGGCCCGCCGGACGCGTCCAATGCGAGGTTCAACGCCAGCACATTGACCCGGCGTTCTCCGAGCATCCCCAGCTGACGTCCTTCCGTATGCTGGAAGAGCAGTGTCCGCACGACTGCTTCCTCTTTCCCTCGCGCACGCGCGACACGACGCACTTGGTATTCGGCCGCAGCGGGGCTGATGTGCGGGTCGAGACCGCTCCCTGAGGCGGTCACCAGATCAACCGGAACCGGTGTGTCATTGCCGGGATCCGCGGCTTTCAAGGCAGCCACCCTCATTTTGACTGACTCTATCAGCGCGGGATTGGTGGGCCCGAGATTCGAACCGGAAGAGGCGGCCGCATTGTAGGGGAACGGAGCAGTCGCGGAAGGGCGTCCCCAGAAATACTTGGGATCATCGAAGGGTTGGCCGATCAGCGTGGAACCGATCGGCTTGCCGTCTTTATAGATCAGACTCCCATTGGCCTGATGGGGGAACAGCAGCTGAGCGATCCCTGTCACGGCCAGCGGGTACGCCACGCCGGTCAGGATCGTCAAAATGAAAAACACCATCAGCGCGGATCGAAGTTGAGCGGCCATTGTGATCTCCTCAGACCAATCCCAGAGCGACCAGGACCAGGTCTATCAGCTTAATTCCAATGAAAGGGACAATGATCCCTCCCAGTCCGTACACCAGAACATTGTGGCGCAGCAGCAAGGAGGCTTCGATCGGCCGGAACTTGACCCCTCGAAGCGCGAGCGGAATCAGCGCGATGATGATCAGCGCATTGAAAATCACGGCCGACAACACAGCGCTTTCCGGCGTCGCCAGTCCCATGACATTCAACGCACCCAGGGCCGGATAGGTCGTGGCAAACGCGGCCGGAATGATCGCAAAATACTTCGCGACATCGTTGGCGATACTGAAGGTGGTGAGCGCGCCGCGCGTCATGAGGAGCTGCTTGCCGATTTCGACGATCTCGATCAACTTGGTGGGATTGGAATCCAGATCGACGAGATTGCCCGCTTCTTTGGCGGCCTGGGTGCCGGTATTCATGGCCACGGCCACATCGGCCTGCGCCAGTGCCGGCGCGTCATTGGTGCCGTCGCCCGTCATCGCCACGAGGCGGCCTCCTGCCTGAAGATCACGGATGAGTTTCAATTTGGCTTCGGGTGTGGCCTGCGCGAGAAAATCATCCACGCCGGCCTCGGCGGCGATCGCGGCCGCCGTTTTCTGGTTGTCGCCGGTGATCATCATCGTTTTGATGCCCATGCGGCGCAACTCGGCAAACCGTTCCTTGATGCCTCCCTTGACCACGTCCTTCAAATGAATCACGCCGAGCACCGACTTGCCTTCGGCCACGACCAAGGGCGTGCCGCCTTGCATGGCAATCGTCTCGACCGCATTGCGTACGGCCGGAGGAAACGACCCGCCTTGTTGGGTCACGTAGTCTTCGATGGCTTCCGCCGCGCCCTTCCTGATCTGTCGACCGTCGAAGTCGACGCCGCTCATTTTCGTGTGCGCTGTGAACGGCAGGAAGGTGGCGCCCATCGCATGGATGTCGCGCCCTCTGAGTCCATAGCGCTCCTTCGCCAGAATGACGATGCTGCGGCCTTCAGGCGTCTCATCCGCAAGGGAGGCCAGCTGGGCCGCATCGGCGACAGACGTTTCCTGCACTCCCTCGGCGGGAATAAATGCCGTGGCCTGCCGGTTGCCCAGCGTAATCGTGCCTGTTTTGTCGAGGAGCAGCACGTCCACATCACCCGCCGCTTCGACGGCTTTCCCCGACATGGCGATCACGTTCGCCTGGACCATGCGGTCCATGCCCGCGATGCCGATGGCGGATAAGAGCGCGCCGATCGTCGTCGGTATGAGGCAGACCAGCAGGGCCACCAGGACCGTCACCGTAATCGGGCGCCCCCTGCCCCGTCGCATGCACGGAGTACAGAGAAAAGGGCAGCAAGGTCACGGTCGCCAGCAAAAAGACGACGGTGAGGGCCGCCAACAGAATATTGAGCGCGATTTCATTCGGCGTCTTCTGGCGCTTGGCGCCCTCGACCATGGCGATCATGCGGTCGAGGAAGGTTTCACCGGCGCTGGCGGTGATCCGCACCACGAGCCAATCGGACAGCACACGCGTGCCGCCGGTCACGGCGCTCCGGTCACCGGACTCCCGAATCACCGGCGCGCTCTCGCCCGTAATCGCGCTTTCGTTGACGGACGCGATCCCTTCGATCACATCCCCATCGCTGGGAATGTAATCGCCGGCCTCGACCAGCACGATGTCGCCTTTCTTGAGCAGACTGGCCGGAACCAGAGAATAGACCTCGCCGGGCATGCCGATGGCGGCGAGGCGCCGCCAGATAGTCTCCTCCGGAGGTCGGCTTTCCCGAATCGCTTGGCGGTCAATTCCGTCCGCGCTCTCCGGAGAGAATCGGCCTGGGCCTTGCCTCGTCCTTCGGCGATCGCTTCGGAAAAGTTCGCAAAGAGCACGGTGAACCAGAGCCACAGCGAGATGGCGAGGATGAACCAGGTCGGCGCTTCGCCTGTCCCGAACAACGCCTGGAGGAACAGGAGCGACGTGAAGATGCTCCCCACGAAGACCACGAACATGACCGGATTGCGGACCTGGATGCGAGGATCGAGCTTTCGCAACGCATCCAGCATGGCCTGTCGAACAAGCGGCGGATCGAAGAGCGGTCTGGCTCTCGTCGATGTCGTCATGTGAATCCCTCTATTCGTTCAGACTATAGAAACATTCACACAGGATGCCCAAAATGGCCGTCCAGCAAGGCCGCAGCACGCGAAGAGGCGACACGTACGAACCGGTACGTAGAGCCCCTCAGAAAAGCGAGAACGCCGCTGGCGGACTTTTTCGGCATTCTGTAGGCTACCGACCGACCATCAGCAAATGTTCCACTATCGGCCCCAACGCCAGAGCCGGAACGAAGGTCAAAGCGCCGACCATGATGACGACCCCGACTAAGAGCCCCACAAAGAGCGGCGTATGAGTCGGGAGCGTTCCCGATCCCGGCGGCACCATCTTCTTGCGTGCCAGCGAGCCGGCGAGCGCCAACGTCGGAATCGCCAACCAGAATCTGGAGACCAGCATCGCCAGAGCACCGGTCAAGTTGTAGAACGGCGTATTGGCGTTCAATCCCCCGAAGGCGCTGCCGTTGTTGTTACCCTGGGAGGTATAGGCATAGAGAATTTCGCTGAAGCCATGCGCGCCAGGATTGAGAATGGAGCGACGTGCCGGACTCAGTCACGACCGCCACTGCCGTGAACCCCAGGACGATGATCGGCATGACGAGGATCAACAGCGCGGCCATCTTCATTTCATAGGTCTCGATCTTTTTCCCCAGGTATTCCGGGGTCCGGCCTACCATCAGGCCGGCGATGAACACCGCGATGATGGCGAAGACCAGCATGCCGTAGAGGCCGGACCCGACCCCGCCCAGAATCACCTCGCCGAATTGCATCATGAACAGCGGCACCAATCCCCCGAGTGGCGTGAATGAATCGTGCATGGAATTCACCGCCCCGGTGGATGTGGCCGTCGTCGCGGTGGCAAAGAGCGCCGAACGGGCGACCCCGAACCGAACTTCCTTGCCTTCCATGTTGCCGCCCGGCTGCGCCATCCCGGCGGTCTGCTCGACACCCAATGCAGTCAGGCGTGGGTTTCCTGCGGACTCCGCCCAATAGGCTCCCAGAACGAAGAAGATCAATACGCTCAGCATCGCAGCGAGGATGGCCCACCCTTGCCTGCGGTCGCCGACCATCTTCCCGAATGTGTAGGTCAGGGAAGCGGCGATCAAGGTTTCAGCCAGAATCAGAATAAAATCGGTCAACGGCGTCGGGCTTTCATAGGGATGGGCCGCATTGGCATTAAAAAATCCGCCACCATTGGTCCCCAGGTGCTTGATGGCCACTTGTGACGCAGCCGGACCGACGGCCAAGACTTGCTCAGTCCCAGTTGTCGATTCAGTCTTGGCGACGCTCTTCTCGTCCAAAACCGGCTGCCCTACGGCATCGACCACCGGCTTGTCATAGGTCACGGGCTGAAGGAGAGTCGTTTGGTGATACGACCCGAAGGTCTGGACCGTACCTTGCGAGACGAGAACCAACGCGAGACCGGCTGACAGGGGCAGTAAGATGTACAGCGTGCTGCGGGTCAGATCGACCCAGAAATTGCCGATGGTCCCGACAGTCCGGCCCGTGAGGCCACGGATGAGCGCCACCAGAATGGCCATGCCCGTCGCGGCAGAGACGAAGTTCTGGACCGTCAGGCCGACCATTTGGGTGAGGTAACTGAGTGTCGACTCACCGGCATAGGCCTGCCAGTTCGTATTGGTGATGAAGCTGGCGGCCGTGTTGAACGCGAGGTCGGGCGCCACCGCCCCGAAAGCAGCCGGGTTGAGCGGCAGAAATCCCTGCAGTCGCTGCAATGCATAGAGTACGACCAACCCCGTGACATTGAACAACAGCATGGCCACCGCATAGGTTTTCCAGTTCATCTCTTCGGTTTCGCGCACGCCGCAGACGCGATAGATCAGGCGTTCAAGCGGCCCCACCACCCAGTCTATTCCGCAGGCCTGCCTCGTGTAGACACGCGACATGTACCAACCCAGCGGCTTGACCAACGCCACCAGAACGAGAAAGAACAGTCCGATTTGCGCCAACCCATTGATAACCATCAGAACCACTCCGCTTTCAGCAGCGCGATCATGAGGTACACCAACAACCCCAGTGACAACACTGCGCCGAGCACGTACATCGCATTCATGACCACACCCCCTTAGAGGCGATCCAGCGCCGAGATAAGCCAGCCGGACAGCAGAAAAAATCCCGCGACGACCGTCAGATACATGAGATCCATGTGAATGCTCCTTGCCGGGACGTAGAATGTAGTGTGGCGCGCCTCGCCCGAAGTGGCTGTCGGTACCCGTGTCGACCGTCCCACACCCTCTTCACGCCCCTCAATCCATGCTCAAGGTAACGCACAGAAAGTAAAAACAGTGTAAAAACTGCCCCCTATGGAGAATCCAGTGTCCAGATTAGACCGAAGATAAGCAGGTGTTATGCCGGTGTCCGGCCGATCACGCCGTGCGCTATCTCGTTGCCCTCAAGGAAGCCTCCGCCCGCTCCAGTGGATTCGTCATAGCGATATTCAAGACGCATGATCATGTTGGTCATTTGTAGGGCACCTTGTATTCGGCCGTCGTCGTGACAGCCTTGACCAACTGTTCCGTACCGGTCATGAGACCGTTCCGATCCCAGTAAAACTCCGGCCTCACCGCGACAGCCCAAGGCCCACCGATATGCCAGCGCACGGGAAAGGCTGCCCCCATGTAAAAACTGCCGAGGATTGCCGGGGGCCGAGGCATTCTTCTGCGTCCAATTTGATAATCGCCTGCAATAGTCACATCGTCGTTCACCTTCCATTCCACGATGGAGTCCGAGAAGGACCGCCATAACTCCAGTGAGGTGTTCGATTGATCGGGGCCGTAATAGACCGTCTCCTTAAAGGTCCAGGAGCCGCTGGGTTTATACGCCACCTGCGCGCCATAACTCGGAAGACTGTTTGAGTTTTGCAGACGGAAATACTCATTGACCACGAACATCAGATAGGGAGAGTAATCGGCGATCCAGGCGCGCGCGTAGTTAGCACTGTCCTTAGCATAGAGTGATTCGTAGCCGATCAAACTTTGAACAGCCCCGCTTGAACGGTCAGGCCGTTCCCGACCGGGGCAAGATAGGACACGTTCGCGCGACCGAAGTGCCGCAAGGCATCGGAGCCTTGCATCTTGGGCAAACTGGCACCGAACCCGTAATCCTTGGCGTCCATTCCGCCCTGAACCAGCCACTCCGTCCCCCAGCGTGACTGCTCCGACGGGTCTTTCCTGACATAGGCGCCAGCCATGTTGATGTCGAGTTCATTGACTCTGGGAGTCGGCCCACGACTGCGAAACAAATGGTTCTCGGGGAAATTGAAGTTGAGCGAATAGCCCAAGTCGACGAATCTCCCCATAGTGCCACGGCGGCTGATCGGTCTTCCCTGACTCCACAGATTCAGACGGCGCACTATTTCGCGACTGAGTATCCCCAGTGGGACCGATGAGGTCTTGACCAAGCACCGGAGTCGTCATCATCCCCACCGCGAGTAACAGTCCCCTACTGATCCACCACACTATCGGCGTCATGATTGCTGCCCTTCCTTCCTCTGCACTTTCGTCTGCATTACGCGGCCCTTGATCCGCAATGCGCTGGCGCCATGCCCGGCTGCTTTGCCTCTCGCAAACTCTTCTTATTGGTTCGGTGATCCGCCTGCATGATGGCAATGACCAGAATCCACGGCAGCCCGGCCATCCCCAACAGCAAGCCCAGTACAACCAACATCATCGATGACTCCTTCGCTCTTGAGTTGCCCTGTATATGCAGTCCCCAAGTCCAGGATGTTTCGTATGATGGAAGCCTACCAATCGCCATGTCAGAACGGTGTTAAACAAGGCCCGCACGCGTAAAGACGGTATAAAAATGACGGCAGGAGATCAGAGGTGAACGAGGAAATCACTTTCCTATGAAAGCAATCCTTGGTAGCCGGTTACCTATGTGCAGGATAGCGTCGCAGGACAGACAATGTGGCACGACCTTCCACAGAAAGCCGTGAGGCAGCTTCGTACAATCGCATGGGAAAGAATTGTGGAGGATGGCCTGTGCGCATCCCCAGCACACACCAGAGATGGAGCATGACGTGCTTGTAAGCGGCAACCGGCTGACCACCGCAGAAGGCTCGCAACTGCAAGGCGTGCCACAACGGGGATCTCACCATCTTGCTTTTCAACTGCTTTCGCCCTAGCTTAGGGGTCCACGAACTTCATTGAGGCGCATGCCGGATACCTCCCTCTCTCAGGCCGACCAGACAGTCCGACACTTCAGGCAGATTCTGCTCTGGCCACTGCAGCTCATGCCGATCCGGGAAGGCACACACATCCAGAAGCATTGGGAACGCTTGGAAACGCCTGGAGCCGATCATCCCTGGCGTGAGGTTTTGGATGAGTTCACGGGCGACCCGGCCTTTTTCCAGGAGCGGCACTACAGCGAATTCGTCACATTTCTGCCGTACGTGCAGCGATTCCTCTATGGCGAAGGGAAGGGCAACAGCCCTGAGATCGTTCAAGCGTCATCCTTCCGCGTGTTCCGGCGCGGCGATGTCGCCAAGGTGCGGATCACCTACCCTGAAGCACTTGCGGCACCGGTCACCTTTGAGGTGGCGCATGTAGACTTGTATTTTTTCTACGACATCGATGTGGTGATTCTGACGATCGAGGTGTATGCCGATGACGTGCCTCTTGCACGGGCACAAGACACGCTCTTTCGTTTCGGCCGCGGCTATCCGACCTATTGGGAACCGGAAGGGCGAGGAGGCCATTGCCCGAAGTACGTAGAATGGCTCTCGACTGACGGCACAGTCTTGGCGGTGTCCGACTACGAAAAACGGGAGAAATATCTTTCGTTCGTCTGTCGGTACCGGGCTCAGTGCTTCGCCTCGCATTGGGAGTGGCTGTTAGAGCCGCTCGTGCTTCACCACTCAGAGAAGCAGGGCCTGATTCGCTATCGGCAGATCGAATCCCATCTCCTGCCACAGATGGCCTATCTGGTAGTGGACGATCCGGGGGCGTTGACTCGCGCCGAGTTTGTGCGCCTAGGACTAGCAGCATCGCCCGGAACCCCGGACTCGCTGCCTTATTCGGAGCGCCACTTGAGGGATTTCGAGGAACGTTATTGTTACGACCGTTATTGGAACGGACAGGATCGAGATCGTCCCGGCACTCGATTCATGTGTAACGGACGCACATTTACGATGGTGAGTGACTGTAGTCCCCGCGTATTCGTCGACCGCAAGACCGACCTGGAGCAATTCCGGCATGAATACTTTCTGCTGTTCCTCATGCCGCATTTTCATCGGGCGGCACTACTCATGTTGGAAGATCGCCTGGTCGATGCGATGAACCGGCTGGATATCAGCAACCCACAGTCCGTGCGGCAATTCAGGCGGGTCATTCGCCAAGCGTTGGGCGTCTTCCTTCGATTCACTCAGCGCTATTGGTTCCATGAAGTGTCGGACCATACACAAGCCAAAGAACTGTTTCATATGATCAGTGAACATTTAGGTACTGCGAGGCTGTATGCCGAGGTACGAACGGCCATCGAGGATATGAATCAGTTCCTCGATAGCGATGCGTTGCGTCGGCAGGGGGAGACAATGGTGCGTCTGACCGTGGTGACCACCTTCGGATTGATCGGCGTGACGACGATGAGCTTCCTGGGAATGAATCTCCTCGCAGCGGCTGAGAGCTCCCTGCTGACGAAGGTGGCGTACTTTCTCCTTGTCCTCATTCCGAGCACGGCCATCACCCTCTATACAGTCCTGAAGTCCAGGCGTCTAGCTGATTGGCTGGAAATACTGGCCGACGAGCGGCAACCGTCAAGAGGTAAGTTCGCGGCGTTTGTGAACGTCTGGAAAACAGAACGTGGTCAGAGTACGAATCCACATTAAATATGGCTACCCATGGCGCATCAATATTTCTCACACCCCGTCTTCTGCCTGTCAGCTTGCATTTTCAGAGCTACTTCTGACCCTAAAAAATTGCTACGTATCCGGCGCAAGGTAGTCTTTTCGAAGCTCCTCTAGCACCGCGAGGATTTCGGCTGGACGCGGAGGACAACCAGGAATACGCACATCGACGGGAATATGCCGGTCCACCGGTCCCGTCACCGCATAACTTCCCTTGAACATGCCGCAGTGAATGGCGCAGTCTCCCAATGCGATAACGATCTTAGGATCAGCCGTCGCCCTGTACACGTCTTTCAACGGCCGTTCCATGTTAACCGTCACAGGGCCGGTAACGACCAGCGCATCAGCATGGCGGGGCGATGCGGCAATATGGACTCCGAACCGCTCCACGTCATAGACGGGATTGGCGAGCGCATTCATTTCCATCTCGCACGCATTACACGAACCCGTATCGACTTCACGGATCGTCAGCGAGCGCCTGAAGGGCTTGGCCTTTTCGATCGCCTCCCGGCTGACCGACTCGCGAGGCGCGCTCCCGTCCGGATGTCGTCCCGTGACGACGCCCGTCTTGAGACTTTTTTTGATGATTCGAAACATGACTCCTCCGTCGAAAGCGTTATCAGCGAGTCAGTAATGAACTCGACCATTGTTAGAGATCATTCCCTGCGTAAGACAGGTTGAAGCTCTTATTGATCAGGGGAAAATCAGGCACGATGTTGCCAAGGGCCGCCCATTGAATCGCCGGCCAATTGACGAAGGATGGGTCGCGAACTTTACAGCGGTGAATCCGCCCCTGTTCCCCTGCCATCACCATATAGAGAATTTCGCCACGCCACCCTTCGACAGCCGAGATCGCCCACTCGCCGGGCATAGGCTGCAGCACGGGTGGAGTCGTAATCGGCCCCTCTGGTAGGCCCCGGCGGATCTCGCGAATCAGTCGGATCGACTCATGCACCTCATCCAATCGCACCCGCATCCTGGCGCGCACATCACCATAGCGATAGAGGATCACCTTCGGATCGAGTTCATCATAGGCGGCGAAGGGTCGATCGCGGCGAATATCTCTGTTTATCCCGGAGGCGCGGCCGACGACGCCGATCACGGCATGGTCCCAGGCAATATGCTCCGTGAGGATGCCCGTATTCTCCAGTCGTTCCGTGAGGGAGGCGTTCGCGAACAGAATTTTCTCGATGTCGGTGAAGTCCTGCTCCAGCGCATCCAGTTCCGTTTCCACCTGCGTGAGTTGCAGCGCGGTCACGTCGATAGCCACCCCACCCACGCAATTGACACCCCGAAGGAAGCGTGATCCGGTCAGACGATCATTGAGCTGCATGAGCTGCTCTTTCATCCGCCCGCAGTGGGCATGGGCGACGGCATAGGCGGTATCATTACAAATAGCCCCGACGTCGCCGATGTGATTGTGCAGCCGCTCAAGTTCCAGAACCAGACTCCGTACATAACGAGCGCGAGTCGGCACCTCCATGCCCAGCAACGTCTCGACGGCCTGGCAGTAGGCCAGACTATGGCCGACGCTCGTATCGCCGGACACGCGCTCAGACAAGGGCGCTGCATCGGTCAACTGCAGCTGCTCAAAGAGTTTTTCCACGCCACGATGTTTCCAAAAATGTCGCAGTTCAAGCTGCATGATCGGCTCACCGGCGACCGAGAATCGAAAGTGGCCGGGCTCTATAATCCCCGCATGGATCGGACCGACGGGAACCTCAAAGACACCCTCGCCCTGTATTTTTCGAAAGGCATACTGCCCTTGAACCCGCCCCAAAGTCGTATCCCATGGGAAGTCTTTTTTCAGCGGGTGGGAGCCTCTCGGCCAATGTTCATGGCGAACAAGCCGCCGCATATCCGGATGACCGACCGGAATCAGTCCGAACAGATCCCGAATCTCCCGTTCGTACCACTTTGCCGCATGAAGATGCGGGGTGATCGACGGAAACTCCCGCTCATCTCCGTGGAGATCCGTCGCGAGTAGCAGCCAGTCTTTGTGTTCTGCCAACGTGAAAAGATAATAGATTTCGTACCGTGCCTCGCGAGGGCGGTGATCGACCGCCCAGATCAGAGACAGCGACGCTCGCAGACTGGGATTCGTGTGCAAAAAATAGGCGACCGTCGGCAGATCCCGCTTCTTCACTCTGAGCATCGGGATGCCGTGAACGGCGCACACCTCCGTAATGGCCTGCGTAAACGCCACTTGCACTTGCTCGACTGCCGGACGTCCGTCGATCACACGATCACCTCACCACAATCACGTTGACGGCTCTGGTCAGCAACGTCTGAATCGGTTCGGGAAGAATAAATCCAAGCCCCAACAATGCGACGATGATGATCATCAGCGGCACATGGCCGACGGTCCACGGTTCGCCTTGGGGAATGCCTGCTGATGGGGCGCCCCACACCATTGCCCCGACGCGATACATAAATCCACCGAACAAGACGACGCCGAAGAACAGAAGCACCGTGACGATGCCGAGGCTGCGCATCTCGTTCGAAATCGTCATTGTCATAAACCGCCCCACATGCACCGTATCGGACGCAAAGTCCTGCGCAGCCACTGCCGACACTACCAGGAGCTCGCTGACGAACGGGGAGAAGGGGGGTAATCCGACCAGCGCGCAACCGGCCACGAGAATCGCCACAGCGGTAATCGGCTGCGCACGGGCGAGTCCTCGCACTCCCTCGATCTCCAGCGTCTCGAATCGGCGGTGAATATTCCCGGCCACAAAAAAAGCCAGCGCCTTGGCTAAGGCATGATTGAGGAGGTGGAAAAGGCCGGCGAATGTGCCGACAAGCCCGCCGACCCCGAAGCCGATCATGGCCAACCCCATATGTTCGATACTTGAATAGGCAAAGAGCCGCTTGTAGTTGTGCTGAATGAGAATGAATAGGGACGCGACGACGAATGAGAGCAGCCCGAAGGTGAGGAGCAAGTTGCCGCTGAATTCCGGAGGGAGTGTCTGGTCCACCAGGGACTTGCTGCGAAGCACCGTGTAGACCGCGACCGTCTCCAGCACCCCGGCCAACATCGCCGCAATCGGCGCCGGCGCCTCGCTGTAGGCATCGGGCAACCAGGTGTGCATAGGAACCAGTCCTACTTTCGTGCCATATCCAACGAGGATAAAAATAAATGCCAGCTTGAGGACGTTGGAATCCAATTGATTCGCCACGCCGATCAGCTCCGTCATATTCAGGGCCGAACTCGCATCGCCGAGCACTCGTACGGATGAGTAATAGGTCAGCACGACCCCGAACAGGGCGAGGGCAATGCCTACCGAACAGAGGATCAAGTATTTCCAGCCTGCTTCGAGCGATTCTCGCTTTCTAAAAAAGGCGATCAAAAACGTCGTCGCCAGCGTCGTCCCCTCCAACGCCACCCACTGCACCCCTAAACTATTCGCCAGCGTCGCTGCCACCATCGCGAGGAGGAACATATGGAAGAGAAAAAAGAACAGGCCTAAGCGCTTCGGCGCGATGACCCCGCGAGCGACCTGGTCATCCATGTAGGACCACATGTAGAGCGAGCAGGACAATCCGATGGCCGTGATAATGACCAGGATGAAATCCGACAACGCATCCACATAGACGAACGCTCCTAATGTCGTGACCGATCCTTCTGCCAATACCTGTCTGGTCAAGGCCGTCTCCGCAACGGCCAGCGCCAACATGGTCAAAAAATTCACGACATGCAGTACGCGCGCACGTTGGATCACCAGGCTGAGCAGACCTGCGACCATCGGCCCTGCCAGTAAAACGATTACCGACCACATGCGTCACCCACTCGCGGAATGTTCGTCATAACAGGTCTCATTCCTTCAGCACTGTCAGCGTGCTGGTATCCACGCTATCGAACGCATCCTGAAGCCGATGCGTGTAAATCCCGACGATCAATCCTGCCACTAGCACATCGAAAAACACCCCTAATTCGACGATCAACGGCATGCCGTACGCTGCCGCGGTAGCCCCTAAGAACACGCCGTTTTCCATGACCAGGAATCCGACCATTTGCGTGATCGCTTTTTGACGAGCGATCATAATGAAAAATCCGATCAAGATGATGGCCAGCGCGATGGCCAGAGAATCCCGCGTGAGAAGATATCCGAGGGGAATAATAGGCTGCGTGATGAAAAAGGCGATGATCACCAACGCTCCGCAGATCAACAGACCGGCCGGGATGTTGACATTCATTCCCAGCTCACGGGAAACATTGAGCCGCTCGATGACCTTCCGCAGAATGCGGGGCAGCACGATCACTTTGATCACGACGGTTAGGGCCGCCGCGAGGTAGATGTGCCGGTGTCCGGTGAGAAACGCCACAAGGGCAGCCGTCGCCGCAAGAAAGGCGGATTGAAGCGCAAACAGATCCACACAGGCAGACAGCCGACGCTGCGCCACAATGGCAAAACAACACAGCAGCAGCAGGACCGAGCAGAGGTCCACAAGCTGCGAACCGAGAGGCGTCGAAACCGGCACCGCATTACCCCTTCAACGTATAAAAGAACACCAGCGCGAGCAGCGACAGGATGAAGGCCGCGCCCAACAATTCCGGCACTCGAAACAATCGCAATTTGGCGAACATCGATTCGATCACGCCGATTATGACGGCGAGCCCTGCCACCTTCGCCAGATACACCATGAGACCCACTGCAATGGCTGCCGGAGTCAGGCTTGTGGCGATTCCCCAAGGCGCGAACACGTTCACGAGCAACGTCAGAAACACCAGCAACTTAATCCCTGCAGCCCATTCCATCAGCGCCAGGTAGCGGCCTGAATACTCGAGCAGCATGGCTTCGTGGATCATCGTCAGCTCAAGGTGCGTCGCAGGGTTATCCACCGGCACACGGCCGGTCTCCGCAAGCGTCACGATGAATAACGCGGCGAAGGCCATTAAATGCGCCGGCGGAGCCACGACGACCCCTTCCATTAACGCGGACTGGTGAACGATGGTGCTCAAGTTCGTGGAGCCTGCCGTCAGCGCAATGGCGAGGATAGACAACATCATGGCCGGTTCAGCCAGCGTCGCGATGATCGCTTCGCGGCTGCTTCCCATACCACCGAAAGCCGATCCTGCGTCGAGCCCAGCCAGGATCAGGAAAAAGGTTCCCAACGCCAATAGGTAGACGAGGGCGATGATGTTCCCGGCAAAATTGAGCGGCGTGCGAGAGATAAACACCGGCATCAACAACCCGGCCGCCACCGTCGAGGCGAAGACCACGAAGGGAGCCGCCGTAAAGATCCATGAGGTCGTCGATGAGATCACCGGCTGTTTCCGGAATAACTTGGCCAGGTCGGCATAGGGCTGAAAAATGCTTGCCCCTCGGCGGCATTGCAGACGTGCCTTGACCTTTCGAATCAGGCCGACGACGAACGGAGACAGGGCCAGCAACAGACCGAGCTGAACGGCGACCAATAAGACTTGCATGATCGGCTGCATGTTTCTCGTGATTCAGCGATCGGACAACTCGGCACAGGCCGTGCCCAATTCGTCGCTTGTCTCTACCCGGCCCATAACAACAACAGCACCAGCGTCACAAAGATATACGTGAGATACAGATGGAGACTGCCGGCCTGAATGATGCGCAGCCGATCGGCCGTCGCCAGCAGAAATGTCACGACCGGCCTATATAGATATTTCTCGAAAAGCGGCTCGATGTGGAACTCGAACCGCTGGTGCTTGATGAAATACTTCGATTGCTCCAGAAACTCCGTCTCCAGCTTCACCGTCGGCTGATAGATGGTCTCGAATACCTGCTTAATCGGTTGCGCGAAGCCGGTCGCGGTGTATTCCATCCGAGGCGTGAGATTCAGCCCGCAACCCCACGTCTTGTAGTAGCGCGCCCGCCGGCCCGTTCCGCATAGTCTGGCAATCAGCAGCCCCAAGGCTCCCGCCCCAGCCAGGAGCAGGGCGAGCACCGGCGTCGAGATGCTTGAAAATTCCACATTCACCGGCGCCACGACCCAGCCGTCGAGAGCCAACACTTGCGAACTGATCGCCACGCCCGTCAGCGGAGCCGTGATCCGGTCCAACAACGGAACGACCAGCATAGGCGCCAGCCCAAGAACGATACATCCCCCGGCCAAGAGGCCCATTCCAACCCGCATTGACAACGGCACTTCCGTCGCATGGCGAGCATGCGTGCTACGCGGCTGCGCCAGAAACGACATGCCGAAGGCCTTCGCGAAACAAGCTAGCGCCAGCGCCCCCGTCAGGGCCAGCATCGCGGCAGCAATCGGCAACATCAGCTTGAGAAAGAGGGTCGGCAGCTGAAAGCTGAGAAACAGACTTTGAAAGACCAGCCACTCGCTCACGAATCCGTTGCTGGGCGGCAACGCGGCGATGGACATCGCGCCGATCAGAAAAAAGGCCCCGGTCCAGGGCATGCGCCGGAGCAAGCCGCCATACTCCTCAATGTTTCTCGTATGCGTGGCGAACTGCAACGCTCCGGCGCCCAGGAATAGCAGCGCCTTAAACGCCGCATGATTGATGGTGTGGTAAAGACCGGCCAGCAAGCCGAGCGCCGCCAGTTCATGCAAGCCATAGGTATGGAAAATCATCGCCGCGCCAATACCCAGGAGGATGATGCCGATGTTTTCTACGCTGTGATAGGCAAGCAGGCTCTTCAAGTCGTGTTCCATCAGCGCATACATGACACCCAAGAGCGCGGACACTGCTCCGATCACGAGCACCGTGAAGCCCCACCACCAGGGAAATTGTCCACCCAGGAAATCGAAGTACACCCGGATCAACCCATAGATGGCCGTCTTGATCATGACCCCTGACATCAACGCCGACACGTGCGACGGGGCAGCCGGATGCGCGTAAGGCAACCACACGTGCAGCGGGACGATGCCGGCCTTTGCGCCGAATCCGATCAACGCCGTGAAGAAGGCGAGCGATCGCAAGCCTTCGGGAAACTGTTGATCGGGCTGACGAAACGCTGTGAATGCAAACGAGCCGGTTTCTTGGAAAAAGATCAGGAACGTGAGGATGATGAACGCGGTCCCGACATGCGTCATGATCACATAGAACAACCCCGCTTCGCGCACACCCGGCTTCTCGTGCTCGGTCACAACCAGGACATAGGAGAGGAGTGACATGACTTCCCACAAGATCAGGAAGAAGAAGCCGTTGTCGGCCAGAACCACTAGGGTCATGGAGAGGAGAAACCCGTTCAGGAGGGAGCCCAGCAACGTGAGGGAGATTCGATCGGAGAACTCGCCTACGTATCCCAGCGCATAAATCGACGCGGCCAGGCCCACCAGCGAGATGGTGAGGACGAAAAAGGCCGCCAGGGGATCAAGACGAAACGCAAAGATGAGGTGCGGAATGTTGGACGCGAATGAAACGGTCAAAGGTTCGGCGGCGACGAGACCTGCAAGACCCAGGACGATTCCCGCGAGGCCCGCGGCGGTGGCGCAGCCATGGGCCAGAAGGTTTTGTAGGCTGAGACGCCCCGGTACGCAGAGGGGTAACAGTGCCCCCATGAGGTAACAGGCTAGAAGAACGGTCAGGAGGGCGGTCATTACGACGCTACCCTATTCTCACGCGCAGCATCGCAGTGCTCACCGAAGACTCAAGAGACACGTCAGCTCTTGCATTTGTCAAAGTACGATGGAAATCAGTCGCTTCTTCTTTCCATTTATCATCTTCTTTCGATCTGCGCAACTTGATGATGTAGATCGATCAGCAAACACGACTCAGGCGTACCACGGACAGCCGGTGCATTCGTCGGATTACGCAACCTGTAGGAAATGAGCGCCAGATGAGAATTGTAACGGCTTACTGCTTTGCATCGCCTAACACGCACCACACACGACGCATGCCGGATTTTTGATCGGTCACTGGCTGGCCGGACAAGAAGCTCAGCTGCCAGGCGACGATGTCATCGGTAGGATGAGCAGTGGAGGTCCAGTAGATTCCGGATTTGATATTGCGAAAGGGATGACCCGCCGGCAGCGAAGGATCTTGTTGATCGAGATCGACTAACGTTTTGATCTCGTCGATGCTCGGCGCGCGCCAGCCCTGCCGGCCACCGACACTTTTTGTCGCGCACCGGGCGACGGAGCGATCCCAGACATCGAAAATGTAATCCGGCTCCCGTTCCCAAATCAGGCCGCTGGCAGAATCTTTCACCGCCTCGCCGTCCAGGATCAACACAAACCGCGAGGAACTCTCCTCGCCATAGGCCAAACCCGGCATATGGCCGGCGCAAAGCAATAAAAGGGCGGCAGAAACCCAGCCCCACATCGACAACGTGCGCATGGCGGGACAGTGTGCCCGATGTGTCGGGTCTTTTCAAGAAAGAGCCCGGTCGAACGAGAGACTACCAGTCCAGCCGCCGATACTGACGCAGGAGGAGCATTGCGCCCCACAACAACGCGAGAAGCATCAACACCGTCCCGATGCCGTATGACAGCTGCGCCAGACGATGGTCATGTGGCAGCCAGCCGAGCATGCTAAGGAGATTGTTCCAGTCATGCGCATCGACCTCCTGTCCGGTGAACCCCCCGAGCAGTATCAGTTCCATCGCGCGAGCATCGTTGATATACGGCGCGAGGTCCATGAAGTTTTCGGCCATCCACCAAAGCGCAACCGAGGCGCCGAATGGATCGCGAGTCTTCCACACAAATGTGACCAGACAGACGAACGGCATGAGGATCTGCCCGAGACTGCCGCCCAGGATGGTCATGAACCGCCCGAAGGGCATGAACAGCAAATGACCTGCTTCGTGAAACGGCAGATTGACCAAATGCAAAAAGGATTCGCCCGTGTAGTTCGAATCAAGAGGGGTCGTGATGAACTTCCAGGCCCAAAGCGCCAAGACAACAAATACCAGCATCCTCCCAGCGAAGTAGAAGGGATTCACCGACTCCTCCACCGTGAGAAGCCAGTCCTTAGCCAGAGTCAACCAGATGGGTTCTTGGATCGGTAGGTGATGAAACGTAGCGGCAGCGCGTCGTGGCGAAGCCACAAACTTCGAGAAAATGATTCCGCACCGGTCACACTCAACGCCACCATCGCCCTGTTCCCATGCGCATTTCGGGCAATGCATCGGTCAGCGGAGCACAAATGGTTCCCAGGAAAACGTCATCGCGAAGATGGCCAATGCAATCCATCCAACCATCAGGCGAGCGCCTCCCAATTCACGATCGGGATTCAGGACCGGCGGATGCGCTAGCCCCATGATCCCGACCAACCCCACCCACAAGAACCAACCCTTCCACCCCAACCAACCGAACAGCATGAGGATCGGCACGAGCGCGACCGCCACACTACGCTGCCTCGGGCCCCACATCGCGTACGCCACGTGGCCGCCGTCGAGTTGGCCGATCGGCAGCAGGTTGAGCGAGGTGATAAAAAGCCCGAACCAGGCCGCAAACCCGACCGGGTGCAGCACCACATCCGCTGTGGGCGAGAGCGGACCAATCACCAGCCATGACACAAACTGCAACAGCAGCGGTTCTCCCAGATGGAGACCATAGCTGGTCTGAGTCGGAACCACTGTCGAGAGTCGGAGACCGATCACCAATGCGACAACCGCGACCACGAACCCGGCGATCGGGCCGGCCACACCGATATCGAACAAGGCACGGCGGTCCGTCAAAGGCGCACGCATGCGGATAATGGCGCCGAACGTGCCGACAAAATGCGGCAGGCCCGGCACGAACAATGGGAGTGAAGTCGGCACACCATGGATGCGTGAGAGGACGTAGTGGCCGAGCTCGTGCGTCACCAATATGCCAAGGAGGGTTGCAGCAAACGGGATCCCTCGCCAGATGGCCAGCGGATCGTTGACAAGAAAGTTCCAGGGACCGACGAGAGGATTGGTATTGGTCTGGTAGGCCCCGGCCCACAACACGGTACACACCGTCAGCAGAAACAAGAGCCCAGGCAGTATCACCGTGGAGAAAAACGGCCGTTCTTCATCGACCCACTCGTCCTCTTCGCTGTCATCGGAAGAAACAGGAATCACGTGACCTGAAGACCGATTCAGCCCCGACTCGTCACGGTGCATGGAGCCCCTCTAACGTTACGCGGCGAACGGATTGTGGAGCAGTTCTTCTCGGACGGTGGTAGCGGGCCCATGGCCAGGAAAGAGCAGTGTATCAGAGGGCAGTCTCAGCACGCGCCCACGGACGGATTCAAGATGAGTCTGGTACAGCCCGGCAGGATTCGAACGACCGATCGAACCGGCGAACAGCGTGTCGCCCACGAAACAGATGGGCGCGCCTGCCTGTTCCACGCGGTAACAGACTCCACCAGGCGTATGACCTGGAGTCGTCATGAACCGCACCGTCAGCCCGCCTACCTCTAGCATCCCGCCGTCCCTTGGCACAGTCTGTACATTCGGTGAAGGGTGCCAACCGAGGAGGTCAAGATCGTCAGGGCCAAGATAGATCGGCACCGGATACGCCTTGAGGATCGCTTCAATCCCCTCCGCATGATCGGAATGACCGTGCGTCAGGCAAATCGCTCGCAAGCGAAGCTTCCGCTTGACTAGCAGTTCCAACATCCCGCTTGGATTGTAGGCCGTATCGATCAGGATGGCCTCGCCTCGATCATGAACAATGTACCCTTTGACCTCGTATCCGCCGATGGAGCCATGGACGGTTTCCACATGGTCCATTGAGGCAGGCACAACATGGGGAACCCAACCCTCGGCGACCTGTGAAAGCGGCTCCTCTCTCAAACCAAGCGCGCGAGCCACCGCCTGCACCTGCTCGCGACCACGCGGGGCCTGGCCGCGCTCCAGCTCAGTCAGTTCGACTTCCGGCAAACTGCTTGCGCGGGCGACATCGGCAACCGACCGCTGCTGCCCCGTCCGAGCCTTCTTCAGAATATCGCTCAGTTCGTCTTCAAGTGGCATGACATCCAATCTGTGCAAGAAGCAACAACGTGTCTCGAACGTTCAATACATGCTTCCGATACCTCTCCACCACGCCACGCTGTTGCCGGAAGAGGAACGTGAGAAAACACCGTTACGCCGGGCGTAACTACAAGCCTTCACTGGGCATATCGAACGAACACTCATTCATAGCTTGAGTCGGCAAGTCGGGATGGCTCTCACTGCGCGCGTCCAACGAGTCCCCCCTCACCACCCCTGCTGGTGCCGCGAAAGGACCGTGGCGACACCTCATGACTGGGGTTGTGGTCATGGGGGCCTTCAATGCGCGTATCGAACGAGCACATTCTGATCGTGCGCGTTCTACGAGCAAGAAGGACCCTGTGGCCGCGCCCCCAGTCATTACTTGCCATCTCAACTCTCCGGCGCCAGTGTAATTTCCTTCACGTCTCCAAAGCCGGCAAGCACCTTCGACAGGGCCTCGCCGGACCCGACGGCCAAAATCCGCAATCGATTGGGATTGAAATGGGTCTTCGCCGCCCGCTGAATATCTTCTTTCGTCAGCTTCACCACCTTGTCCCGAATCTGCTGTAGCCAATCTTTCGGCAGCCCGTCATATTCGAGATCCATCAGGCGGCTCACGATGCTTGATGCGCTCGTAAACGAAAAGACAAAGGAGTTCACATAGGCTTCCTTAGCTTCCTCAAGTTCAAGATCGGTCACCGGCTCCGTCCGCATCCGTTCCATGTTTGCCACGAAGCGATTCACGACCTCCTGAGTCGACGAGAGTTTGGTTTCGGCGCGCATGAGCCATACGCCCTGATCGTACACGCTTGCGCGAAGGCCGCTCCCCACGGAATAAGCCAAGCCGCGTTTCGTCCGCACATCGTTGAAAAGCCGGCTGCGGAACGAACTGCCTCCCAAAATGTCGTTCGCGATCGCCACCGCCACATAATCGGGATCGGTCTCTTTAATGGTCAGATGCCCCACCCGCAAGTGGGTCTGTGACGTGTCCTTATTGACGAACCGCACCGCGCCTGCGTTAAAGTCGGTCTCCGGCACAGCTGGAATCACGATATCGGGGACGGTAGCTTTTGCCCAATCGCCAAACACTTCGCGCAGCAAGGCCAGCATAGAGGTCTTGTCGAAATCACCCGTGACACCAAGGATAATGCCATTCGGGTGGACCGTGCGCTGATAAAAGGCCACGAGGTCCTCGCGCGTCAGCGAGTCGATCGAGCGCGTCGTGGTCTCTCGGGCACTGGGATGCGTGCCGCCGTAAAGCAGTTTGGCGAACTCGCGCCCGACGATGGAGCCCGGACTATCTTGACGGCGGCGGATACCTTCCAATGCTTGCAATTTGGCCAGATCAACGCGGCTCTCTTCAAATGCCGGCCGGCGCAACAAATCGGCAAAGATGTGCATGCCGCGTTTTAAATCCTTCTTCAACACATCCAGAGAAGCGGACCCAGACTCTTTGGCAAAACTGATCGACACGTTCGCGGCTAACTGTTCGAGCTCCTCATCGACCTCTTCGGGAGACATCCCTGTCGAGCCGCCGGTTCGCATCACGGCGCCGGTCATTCCGGCCAAACCGACCTTTTCCGGAGGGTCCAGCCAGCTGCCGGTTTTGAGCGTGGCGTTCACCGTGACGAGCGGAAGTTCGTGATCCTCAAGCAGGTAGACGACCATGCCGTTTTCTAACACCACGCGATCCGCATCGGGTGGGTTGAAATTGACGGTCGGGAAACGCATCGCGCGCGGGTCATTCGCCGCCAGGTCCGCAGCTAGTCCTGGCGCGACCTGTGTGAGCAGCAATAACAGGATAGTCAGCAGCGAGATCCCCTGTGTCCTCTTCAGCATGCTTGTCTCTCCTTCTACCGCTGCCTGCCCTTCCAATCTTAATCTCTGACGGCTTCCATACGTCATGGCTGCACCTCACCCACCGCCGCCATTTTTTTATCAGGCACCTTCTTGACGAGCACTCCGACGGTTCGATTCGACTTGGTCAGATACTGGGAGGCCACCCGTTGCACGTCCGCGGTGTGACAGCCGCGATCCGGTCGCGTGCGTTCACAATATAGCGCCAACTCCCGGCCACTGTCTGATAAAATGCCAGCTGCGAGGCAAGCCCGCTATTGGACCGCAACGACCTCACGAGATCCGCGTCGAGTTGTTGAGAACGCTCTCGAATTCCTTCGCCGAAATCGGTTCGGTCTTCAGCCGTTCGAGCTTCTCGCAGAATGACCGTTTCGACCTCCGCGGTCTGTGCGGGGCGAGCGGCGTCGCAGCAATCACGAACAGGTTCGGCGCGCGCACGCCCGGATAGTTCGTATCGGACAACACAGACGCTGCCAGGCGTTTCTCGCGCACGAGCGTGCTGTAGAGGCGCGACGTCACACCTTCTGTCAGTACTTCGTCGATCACGTCGAAGACGAAATCATCGGGATGGCCGAGCGTCGGCTTGTGATACCCGATCGCCAGCGCCGGTTCCGCATCGAATTCGACTTCGACCCGTCGCTCACCGCGTTGCGGAGGCTCCTGCGTTACCAGGGACGGAATAGGAGGCGCGGCCGGGATCTTGCCGAATGTTCCTTCAAGAGGGCGATGACCTCTTTCGGATTGATATCGCCGACAATCGCCACGGTCGCATTGTTGGGACCATAATAGGTTTTGAAGAACGCCTCGTCGCAGCCGGCGTGAGGGAAAGAATGTCCGAACGCCCAGCCGATGGTCGGCACGCCATACTGATGGGCTTGGAACGCGGTGGACGTGAATGTCTCGTAGAGCAGCCCGTTCGGACTGTCGTCGGTTCGGAGCCGTCGCTCCTCCATCACTACGCCCCGCTCTTTGTAAAACTCCCGAAGGACGGGATGCGCCATCCGATCTGACTCCAGAGCCGCCCAGAGCGGCAATCGGTTGGCCGGAAGGCTGATGACGTATCGCGTAATGTCCTTGCCGGTCGAGGCATTGAGCCCAACTCCCCCATGACGCTGATAGAGCAGCGCTATTTCGTTGCCCACGACATACTCGCCCGCCTTATCTTGCAATTCTTTGAAACGTCGCTGAAGGCCCGTATTGCCTGGGAAAAGACCGGCGTCTTGCCCTCCGTATGCGCTCGAGCTGTCTCCTCACGCTCACGTTCTTCGAGCTCCGTCCCGACCTTGGTCAACTCGGCCAAGGCCGCCTGTTCCTTTTCGAAGTCTCTCGTTCCGACCGTACGCGTCCCTTTGAAGGCCATGTGTTCATAGAGATGCGCGAGGCCTGTTTGCCCGACCTGTTCATTGACGCCGCCGACTCCAAAGGTCAGGTTGATGCTGACAATCGGCGCTTGATGCCGTTCGACCATCAAGACAATCATGCCATTCGCCAACTCGTGCTCAATGACACGGTCCGCCAGGCTTGGAGAGGCCGCATGGCTTGGCGCGGTTGCCGGAGAGCCGCGGCGAGAATCCAGGACCACTACTGACTTCGTGCTCGAGCGATGCTGTCATGTAAATAGCTCCATCAATTCTTCCGGTCGTTCAATGAACCAATCCGGGCTGGCAAGCCGCCATCTTCTGACGATTGCCCATGCCGTACCCCACTGCGCACACTCGAATGCCGGCGTTGTGTCCGCCGTTAATGTCGTTCGTGCTGTCGCCGACCAGCACGGTGCGATCTTTCGTCACTCCGAGTTGCTCCATCACGTGCAGCAACATGCCGGGTTCGGGCTTTAGGCCGAACCCGTTGTCTCCGCCGATGACATAGACGAAGTGCTCAGGTCCCAAGCCGTTCAGAATGACGTTGGTGTATTCGATCGACTTATTGGTCGCCACGGCTTTTTGCTTCTGTCCGAAAAGTGTTTCAGCACCGATCAATCCCGGGATAGAATTGCGTTCGATCCAGACAATGCGCCAGGTAGTGCCGACGAAATATCCGCAGCGCCTCGTCGAATAATCCTGCTTCCTCTCGCCACCGCCAGTCGGCAGCAGCTTCTTGACGCCGTCTCCCACGAAGCCGAAAATTTCTTCCTGCGTCCGTTCCGGCAGCCCAAATCGCGCAACGTCCGATTCACCGAATCGGCAATGTCCCATTTCGATTCGATCAGCGTGCCGTCGAGGTCGAAAATGAGCAAGCTCGTACGGGTGATTATTCGTCATTATTTCGCCTTTCGCAAATCACCTGCAAGGGCCAGATCGGCCCGGTGCGTCTCCGTCCGTTTCTTCGAGCAGCGCCTGTCGCACGAAGTTCATCATGCGCTTCTGTCCCACGTGGGGCGGCAGCATCGGTTCCATGATTTTCCAGCGCCCCTAACACCTTGACCCGAACCCTCACCTGTTCGTCGTCGAGTCCGGCACAAATCCGGCCGAATCCATATAGATCGATCCGAGACATCTGAAACTCCACGGGAATCAGCGACCTCCAAAGGATTGACCATTTCCCACTTGCGAAAGTCGTCCGGAACGGAGAATCCACTGATCACGATCGATCTTGCCCCACATCGGCTCTTCCTTCCAGTCGACATAGGGCGCCAGCGTATCGAATGACGCCGCATCGAGGCGGCGCCCCTTTGTTGTCGAGCGCAAAATATTTCTGGACGACCTCAGCCGGTGAATGGGAGATGGCATTGGTTTGACGAACGCATCCTTGACCGGACAGGAGAAATGCCAGCCGATGTAGAAAACACCACGCCCATTATGCCGCCACACCTCGCGCGCTCATACGGCTATGCCACCTCATGCAATTTCATCAGATTGGTTCCACCGGGTTGACCGATCTCTGGTACCGGACAGAATGACGATACGTTGCCCCGGTCTTCACCAAGCCTTCGGCCTTCAGCCGCCGTTCGGCCTCCTGCACTCGTTCATCGGTCTGTCGAGATCTGCGTCATCGTGTGGGGAAGCACGCCCCAGTATAGGGCCATCTGCCGACGAATCGTCTCGAGTGGAGTAAAGGCAATAATCTGCGCAACCGGCCGCTGCTTCGACACGAGCCGGGCCGTCATTCCTCGTTCGCTGAACGCGACGATGGCGCCGGCGCCGGTCGCCGCCGCTGCCGAGGAGGCCGACAGGCAAATCGCCTCCGGGAAGGACTCATGCGGGCAGTGTCCGTCTGCGACCCGCCTGACAAAACCGGGACCCGTTTCGACTTCTGCCGCCCGCACGATACGGTCCATGACCTGGACCACTTCGACCGGATACTGCCCGACGCCGTTTCGGCCGAGAGCATGACGGCGTCGGTCCCGTCAAAGACGGCGTTGGCCACGTCCGAGGCTTCGGCCCGGGTCGGCCGCACGTGTTGCGTCATCGACTCCAGCATTTGCGTCGCGGTGATCACCAATCGACGATGGCGATTGGCGGCGGCGATGATGCGCTTCTGCAGCACCGGCACCGCCTCCGGTCCCAATTCCACTCCCAAATCCCCGCGCGCCACCATCACGCCGTCCGCATGGGCGAGGATGGCTTCCAACTCCGTGACGGCCTCCTGCCGTTCGATTTTAGCGATCACCGGCACATTCCCGCCGCAGTCGGCAATCAGCTGTTTGGCGGCGATGATATCTTCCGCTCCACGGACAAAGGAGAGGGCAATGTAATCGACGCCCTGCGCCACGCCGAACCGCAAATCTTCGCGATCCTTGTCCGTCAGCGTCGGTGCGCTGACGATCGTGCCGGGCAGATTCATGCCTTTGTGAGACGTCACAGGCCCACCCGCTATGACCGTGCATTCTACCGCGCCGTCGACGATTCGATCCGCTTTCAACTCCACCAAGCCGTCATCAATGAGAATTCTGGCCCCGGGCCGGATGTCTCGGGTCAGTGTGTGATAGGTGACGGGAATCTCCGGGACCGGGGCCTTCTCGATGACCGTCCGCGCGCCGAGTTGCCCCCCGGAGCGCAGCGCCATCGTTCGCAATCGCACCGTCTGCCCCACGAGAAGCTCCATTCCAACGCCTGGGATATCGCCGACCCGAATGCGTGGGCCTTGAAGATCTTGAATTATCGCGACCGCGACACCCTGCCGGTCGGCGGTATCACGGATGACCTTGATCGCATGGCCGTGTGAATCATGCGTGCCATGGGAAAAATTCAATCGAGCGGCATTCATGCCGCTTTGTATGAGCTGATCCAGGACAGCCTGACCATCGCTTGCGGGACCGATGGTGCAGACGATTTTCACTTTTCGCATGGCTCAATTCTTCTGTCTTGACAAGAGGCGCCTGGCGCACCATCTTGTCCCTGATGGTGTGACTCTCGGTTCTAGATCAGATCGGCAATGGGATCATTCTAACAAACACCTTCGCGTGCCGCAAAAGAACATCTCCATACCGAGCAGAGAAATGCGGCGCAGACCCATTAAAATTTCCTTATCAACCAGAATCCAACGAGGCATTTCATGAGCGCTTCGGACGCATTGCCGACTGAACAACTGGATTTTGTCACGATCGACGGCTTGCTCGTCTATGGAGAACGGCTGGCTCAGCGAACGTCCAGCGACCGATATGTTCTGCCGCCTTCGCCGCCTCCCACCACCGATCGACGACGGCGCGCAGAGGAAGCGACCATACGCATCCGGACTTTTATCCAAAGCCTGCCGGCCGGATTGCCCAGCGCCGAGGCCTATCATACCGCCCGGCGCGAGTTGATCGCCGATGCCTGCGGAGGGGATCCCCTGGTTTTCTATGCCGCGTGGAACCTGCTCCTGGCGCGTGGAGAACTGGCGCCTCTGTATCGGGCGCCGATCGGGGCCACTCAAAAACCCGCTCATCGACGCCCCGTCGCCATCGTGCCGCGCGCCAACCTGACACCCCAGTTGGCTGAAGGACGCATCGTCTTAGATTTGGGCGATGACCGATTTTGGCTGCTTCCCCGTGACCTGGCCGACCGAACGGTGTTTTTTACCATGCGGCATGGCGTGTCGGAAGTCGAAAGCAAAACGCACCGGGTGGGACGCCGACTCGCGAATGTCCTGGATACTGAGCGTGGCGTTCCCAGAGCGGAAGCGGTCGGGGCGGCGTTGGCCACGATGGTGGGCGTGGTCGGCCAGCAACTCGGCTACCTCAAACTTCACAACTATCTGGATCCCCGCACGTTTCTGCATCTGATCAGTCATAGCCCGAACACCGAACAACTCTGCCGGCGGATCACCAAAGCTCTAATGCCCGATGGGGCGGAGGCCGTTCACCCACACCTTGAAGCGACGCTGGAGTCGCAAGACTTCGGATGGGTAACCGGCATGGAAAAACAAGCGGAAGTCGATGCGGCCGCACAGGCATTCGGAGTCGATGCCAAGACCGCCAAGCGGCTGATCAAACATCCCTTCTACAGCTATCCCGGCGGGCATTCGTTTTTCGATCTCTATGTCGACGTGATCGACGGCCTGCATCGGCTCGGTCACGCACACCCCGGCCAGGTACTGTGCCTCTATACGCACAGCTCCACGCTACGCGCTTTACGCATCTATCTCGATCCGCGCCCCTTCCGTGAGGCCTTTTCCGAATTTGGAGAATATAAGGAAGGCCAGGACAACGTCGTGCTGCTCACCCTGGAGAACGGCAAGCTCTCCGGTTACTCAACCGCCGTCGGCTTGATCGAAAGCGAGCGTGTCGCTCGTGAGGCATGGGTGACGATCGAACGGGAGCGAAGCCAGCGCGTCACGCTTAAGCCGCGACGTATCAAGCGCCTGCTCGCGCTGGTGTCGGGTGGTGATTTCGCGGGAGGCGGGGCGGCCCTCAAGGAATTGCGCGTCACCGGGAATCGATTCGGGCTAGAGGTCTTTTTCGTCCGGCACGGATTCCTCGGTCTGGCTAACAATTGGATCGATGCGGTCACCGAGGAAGACACCCGCGGCATGAGCAGCCACGCCAGCAGCCCCATTGGAAGCAGCCGCTTCGAAGACTTCAAAGACGAGCAAGTGCAGCGTGCCGCCATGCACTCGCTCGCGCCCTATCGCGATGACTCGGCCCTGGTCGTGTTGGGAGGCGACGGCAGCCTGCGCGGCGCGCGAGCGATGCATGAAACATTCGGGATGCAGGTAGTCGGCATTCCCGGCACCATCGACAACAATATCGCCGGCACGACTTCGCTGGGATTTCATTCCGCGGTGGCGCTCGCGAATCAATCGATTGAATCCCTCAAGGCCACCAGCGCCGCAATGGGCAGCATCTTCTTTGTCGAGGTCATGGGCGCCGGGTCAGGCCATTTAGCGTTGGCCTGCGCCTACCAAGCCCGGGCGGAAGGAATCCTCGTGAATGAGCACCCCGATCCCGATGCGTACATCGAAGAGATTGTCCTCGGAACCCTCAGAGCACACGTTAGGCGTGCCTAACAAGAGCCACATTTTTGTAGTGGCGGAACGGACGCCTCATCGGCATCACCGGGAAGGCGGCGTGCATGGCTTGGTAGACTATGTTGCCAACACCATCGCGAAATGGCCCCAGCGTCGAGGAAAATCCGTCCACTATTCGTTGACCTCAGCCACCAAGGCGACCATTCTCGGACATACACTCCGAGGCGCGCCGCCGACCCCGGAAGATAAAATGATCGCCCAACATATAGCCTATGAAACCGTCCGCCGCCTCGTCGAACAACCGGAGAGCATCGTCGGCTGTATGGTGGCCTATCGGGACTCACACACTCTTGAAACAATTCCGCTGCATGCCCTGTCGCCTAAGCCATTCGATTGGGAACTGTTCACGCGCATGCACGGAGCGGAGTTGCCCATCGAGAAATCATGAGGCGCGTATGACATCAGCACGATGCCCCATGGCCTACGTTGACCCCTCCCATGTGACATGTTAGGGTCGTGCCCGTTGAAGCGAGAGGCGTTTTTTATTATGCCTGTTCGAGACTTCACCCCTGTTCTCTTGTGGCTGTGCGCCACCGTCCTTCTTCACTTCGGCGCCGCGTTCGCAGGGGCGCCGGGCTCGACGCTCTCGGACACCCCGTCCCCCATACTCGCTCCCGACCCTGCCCAAGCCCCGCCTTCGCAGAATGGATCGGTACGAGCGGGACCTGACACGAATTCATCGGGTCTCCAAGAATCCATCCCTGCATGGGCTCGGAACACGCTGAAGGCGCTTGAAACGCGCCATGGCCACCCGCTGCCGGGCTATGTCGGAGGGCGCACCTTTCAGAATCGCGAACGCGCGCTCCCGCGGGGCCGCTATCGGGAGTATGACGTGCATCCGAAGGCGCCCGGGAAGAATCGCGGCGCGGAACGAATCGTCATCGACCAACGCACTGGCAAGGCCTATTACACCGCGGATCACTACCGCTCATTTATTCCAATGAATTGAGGACACATGTCGATCATCGCGCTCCAATCGATTAAAAAACCCTGGGCGCACCTCTTAGTGCATGCCGAAGGAGACGCTCTCGACAAGATCCTCTCCGTGCCCGCGCACTTCGTGGTGAAGACCGTCTCGGGCAAGAAATGCAAAACCAAGGCAGGACTGCTGGACGAATTCAGCCGCGTCTTTTCCTTTCCGGAATACTTCGGTCACAACTGGGACGCCCTCGAAGAATGTCTGGCCGATCTTGAGTGGCTGCCCGCCAAGGGCTACCTCGTGGTGGTGACTGACGCGGACCAAGTCCTGACGAAACCCGACGAGGAGGACGATTTCGAAACGTTCGTCGAGATATTGAGTGAAGCCGGTGAAGCCTGGAGCCTCAAGGAATCCGACGAGCCAACGGGCGACGGCCTCCCGTTCCACGCCGTCTTGACCGTCACGGATCGCCATAAGCACACCCGCCACAATTGGTTTGCGCCACCCTTGGCCATGGAACGCAAACCCGGCAGAGCCACGCCACGGAAGGCATCGAAAAAGTCGACTCGCAAGTGACGTCACCGTTTCAATTTGAAGGAGGTCAACATGGGAATCTTCGATCAACTCGGTCAGGCAGCCGCAGGCATGATGGGAGGCAGCAGCCAAAATCCCCTGGTGCAAGCCGCGATTGGCCTGCTAGGACAGAACAGTTCGGTGGGCGGCATTGCCGGTCTTATACAGGCGTTTCAGAAGAACGGGGTGGGAGAGATCGTGAATTCGTGGGTCGGCACGGGCAGCAACCTGCCGATCTCCCCTGCGCAAATACAGCAAGGATTGGGCGGGGATCTGCTAAAGCAGCTCGCAGCCCAGGCAGGGCTGAGTTCGGAAGCCGCCAGCGGCCAACTGGCGAATCTTCTTCCCGGCTTGATCGATAAACTGACGCCGGACGGCAAGCTGCCGGATACGAACCTGATGGAACAGGGGTTAAACCTCTTGCGAGGAAAACTCGGGTAGGACGAGTCTAACAGAGAGAGAGCAGTCGGCCTATCAACCGCTGCCTCCACCGGGTGAGTCCCCAGCAGAAGTCCTTCACACGCGAGAGCAGCCACCGTCTTGAATCGACGACCTGCCCCACACTGGCGCTGAGCGAAATAAAATGATCCCCGCAGAGCCCATGCGTTTCGCTGGAATCATCCAGGGGTAATTTTTCCCTTAGGAATGCAGGCTTCCCGTCTCGTACGCACCACGCGCATAACACTTTCACAGCCTGACTCCATTCCTCGTGTGTTCGACCGTCGACCCCACAGGGCGCAAGAGTCGCACCATGACTGACGACGTGTGAGATCTGCTGTACTTTCAGAGTGATACCCTATGTGTTCGCGAAGGGTTGTCTCATAGGAGCCTTAAGTCGCGTGACTTTACGGCACTGATCGACGATTTTTGTCTCCATGAGCAAGTCATTCACCACCGCCGTGCCCGGTCATGTAATGGCCGGGCTAACGCAATCCTTCGATAGTTTGGTGAAGTCGGACAGCTGCTCGACTGAAAAGGTGTTTCCTAGTAGGCGACAGCAGTGGTTGGCATCCGACGAAGAAATGCCGCTTTATGCCCAAGCAAGGACGAATCGCAGTGGCTGGGTACCAGCGGGTCATGACAGACGCCCATTTGCTGGAGGTGAAAATCACAGATGCCGTGGGTTTCTCGCGCATCGGCCAGCGGAGCCTTTTCCCGCACCAAGTCCGGCCGCCCCTCCTCCTTGCACCACGAACAAATGACTCTCATCGTATCCTCCTACGCAGTGATACCCGATACTCAGCAAAAGCTGCGCCAGTGGCTACGCAGTTGATAAGGTGTCATTTTAAAAACCTAAAACGATCCTCTTCCCCCCATGACCATCCATGCTGTATCTGATGAGATACCGATTCGTATCTAATCATGTACGCGCATTTCTCGCCCTGACTGTTTGCTAGAAAGGCCCGGTGATCGCGCCTCTCCCCAGTGCTCACCACAATTGACCGTTTCGAATTTCCCATGGTAGGTTGGCGCCCCCACTCACTGGCTTGATGAAAGAGGTCCATGAATACACAACGATCGGAACAACTTTTCGCAGAGGCGCAACAGATCATTCCCGGTGGGGTGAATAGCCCGGTTCGAGCCTTTCGCTCGGTGGGGGGAAAACCTCGCTTCATCGCCCGCGCCAAGGGCTCACATCTCTATGACGTGGACGGCAACAGCTACATCGACTACGTGCTCTCATGGGGACCGATGATTCTTGGCCATGCGCCCGCGACGGTGACTAAGGCCATTCAACAGGCTGCCGAGAACGGGACCAGTTATGGCGCGCCGACCGAGTTGGAAATTCAGCTGGCCACAATGATTCGCGAGGCCCTGCCCTCCATGGAACAGGTGCGGCTGGTCAGTTCAGGCACGGAAGCCGTCATGAGCGCCGTCCGTGTGGCCCGTGCCTATACGAAACGCGACGGCATTCTCAAGTTTGAAGGCTGTTACCACGGTCACAGCGACTACCTGCTGGCTAAAGCCGGGTCCGGCCTTGCCACCCTAGGGATTCCCGACTGCCCCGGTGTACCCGAAGATTTCACAAAGCACACGTTAACAGCGCCCTATAATAATGTTCAGGTGCTTGAGCAACTCATCCGGAAACATGACCGGCAGCTGGCCTGTGTCATCGTCGAGCCGATCGCCGGAAATATGGGGGTCGTCCCCCCTACCCCGGAATTTCTGATGGCCCTGCGCAAACTGACCGATGCCCACGGCATGGTGCTGATTTTCGATGAAGTCATTTCGGGATTCCGCGTGCAATACGGCGGGGCGCAAACGCTTTATGGCATCACGCCCGACCTCACGATTCTGGGGAAAATTATCGGCGGAGGCCTTCCCGTGGGGGCCTACGGGGGCGCGAAGGAGATCATGAAGATGATCGCTCCATCCGGACCGGTCTATCAAGCGGGCACATTGTCAGGCAATCCCCTGGCCGTCACGGCAGGCATTGAAACGTTGAAACGCTTGAAGAAACCTGGTGTCTACGAGCAGCTGGAACAGCGGTCGGCCATGCTGGCCGAGGGGCTCGGCAAGGCCGCGAAGAAAGCCGGAGTACCGCTCGCGCAAACTCGCGTCGGCTCGATGATGGGTGCCTTCTTTGCGCCGGGACCGGTCGTGGATTGGGGATCAGCCAAGAAATCAGATACGAAGGTCTATGCGAAGTTCTTTCACCAGATGCTGGATGCGGGCTTTTATTTTGCCCCGTCACAGTTTGAGGCCACGTTCATGTCTCTTGCCCATACGCCGCGCGACATCGAACGCACCATCAAGGCTGCCGAGGCCGCGCTCAAAAAATTGTAGGGCGTCTCTCGGGAAGCGTCGTTCGTGAGGGTTTGCCGTATCTAAACCGATACTGAACCGCTTGTATTTGGATACAGGCCGGAGCGCTGGAGGATGCTCAAAACGGTTCCCCAGCAAGGCCACAGCGATGCGAGACCGATGCTGGGGACCGTTTTCAGCAACCTGCTCTATTCGTCATCGTCCTCGTCCTCCGCATCCAACACTTCCTGCCGCTTCTGTTCTTCCATCGCGTTGTGCAGGAGCATACGGACAAACATTGAATAGAGCGAGCCTTTCTCCAAGGTCCCGCCAGGAGGGATCGCGATCTTGCCTTCCTTAATCATGCGATCCATCCAGGCCTTCTGATCCGGGGCGATCAAGATCGGAACCTCGACCAACCCCACTTTTCCAAACATATCCATGAGCTGAACCTCCGTGAATCGTCGTTCGTCGCCCGTATCTCGTGGGGAACGGCCGGCAGGAGAATCTTCCGGACAGCTACCCTTCCCGAGATACGCGACGCATTTGGCATTTGAGCACGCGGTTTTTCGGCTTGTCAACCGCGGGACCACTTGCGTCGTGTTTGTTGGCATGGAGCGTGCTTCATTCCCGCAGCAGAAACACGGAGGACCAGATCCTATGCTGCCGATGGCCATATATCGCTCCCGCCTCCTGCGCCGGTTAACCCTGCTCCTCCTGGTCGCCTCTCCTGCCGGCCAAGCCATCAGCGCAGTGGAAGAGAGCCGTTCCACGCTACACACCTATACTCCTACAGTCCCGAGCGATCCGGGTCCATTCAACTGCAACGATTGTTGGGGATTGAAGCCCGACGAACGGCAGCCGCTGCCCCAACATCAGGCCCCACGTTATCGGCGCGGACAGCATGAGCGAGGCCCGCGACCACACAAGAATCCATTCGCTAAAAAATCGCATTCAGGTGGCAATCACTTCCGCCTGCTCCCCCACTACCAACTGGAGCAGGAGCAGCCGGGACACAGCGTCGAACGGCAATTGGTTCGCGCAATCGATGGAGACACGCTTCGCTACGGTCCCGACCGCATTCGCATCCGTGGCTACAACGCCCCGGAACGATCGGAACCGGGCGGCCTCGAAGCAACCCTCAGGCTCCAAGAGCTTTTGCACGAGGGCGAGATCAGCATCATTCCGCACGGTCACGATGTCTATGGGCGGACGCTCGCCGATGTCTTCGTAGATGGGCAGAATGTGGCGGGGGTCATGACGGGGGAAGGGTTTGGACGGCGAGGGTAATTTAAGCCGAACAAGCTCCTCGGTATTCTCCACGAACGGTAAGCGCAATCTTCGACTCTTGGCCGGCCACTATAAAATCCGCACCTTCGCGGATCGGTTGAGACTTGATTACGGCAGCTGCCAGCGCGATAGTGGTGGTCGCCTAGAAGAAACAGTCCGTTCCTTGCAGTCATAGAGACGTCATGCCATGTCTCGTCCAATTCGCCAGCTGTTGTTCATCGCCGGCGCCTGTGCATTCGGTTTTACAGCACATACAATGGCAGCCGCCTCAGCTGAAAATTCGCTAGAGATCGTCGTCGGCAACGGGCCCCATGCTGGAACGTACAAGCCACCCGCGGACACCGTGATCTGCCTACACGTCAAGAAGCAAAAACGCTCTTCGGCAGCCTGGAAGGACTTCAACGTGCACGACGCGAAGGCTATCGCCGAGGCGGGGATTAATGTGTCGAATCTCGATGACGCGGGAGCGAAGCAGGGCGAAGTGCGCATCGCGTTCGGAGATCCGGACAAGAAGCCAATCATCTACAGCGTCGATCAGTCGCCCCTCACCCTGACGAGGACGGCCAAAGGCGCCGAGATCACGTTCCAAGGGAAAACAAAGGAAGGCATCCAGCTTCGGGTGATTGCGAAATGCATGGACGTGGAGGAAATGTAAGCGACCATTGGCCACACCTTCAGACATTCCTTTGCCACCCGATTTCCACGACATCCAGACGATTCATGAGCCACTCGGACAAAGACTTCTGGGTTGCTGCGGTTGAAAGACTGCCTTCGGCATCGCTCAAAAAGCTCCTCCATGCCCGGCCCCGCGGCCGAGATGACCGAGCTCTCAGAGCGGTCCTTCACCGCAGAACTCTACCGTCGGACAGCAGCCGCAAGAGAGGGGGAACATGATGAAGAGTCACATGATTACCGGTGGGGGAGGTATTCGGCTTCACCTCATTGAAACAGGCAATTCACGAGGACGGCCAATCGTATTTATCCATGGCTTTTCGCAGTGTTCTCTAACATGGACTCGACAGATGAACTCCGGCTTGGCCGATACCTTTCGACTGATAGCGTTGGATCTCCGAGGGCACGGGCTCTCAGATAAACCTCGCGAGGGCTACAGTGACTCGAGACTGTGGGCCGACGACATCCATGCCACAATTCACGCGCTCAATCTGGATCAGCCGATTCTCTGCGGTTGGTCCTATGGACCGCTCGTCATTCTCGACTATATCCGGCACTACGGTGAGGACGGCATCCGCGCTGTCAACTTTATCGGTGGCGTCACTAAACTGGGCAGCGACGAGGCCGCGTCGGTTTTGACTACTGAATTTCTCAACCTCCTCCCGCGATTCTCCTCGACGGATGCGCAGGAGAGCCTGTGCGCTCTCGACTCGCTGGTGCACCTGTGCTTTGCTCGTGAGCTTGCAGTCGAAGAACGCTACCTGATGTTGGGATATAACGCTTCGGTTCCGCCCTATGTCCGTCAAGCGCTGTTCTCACGCTCGCTCGACAATGACGATCTTCTGCCGAACATTCGCAAACCTGTGTTGGTTACACATGGCGCCGATGATGCGGTTGTCAGGCCAGCGGTCATCGAGCAACAGATGGCCCGCATCGGCCATGCCCAAGTTCGAATGATGGCGAGTGCCGGACACGCCTGTTTCTGGGGCGAGGCGGCCATCTACAACCAGTGCCTGCAGAAGTTTGTCGATGCCCTATAGCGCCATGACATCCGGCGCCCACGGATTTAAGAGGTCAGACCCATTGTGCTTTCTGGCATCAGGAGTAACATATCAAGAGCAACTTGGTCTCAATGAATGAACGGGGGCATTCTGGTTGTTAGCTTGGGGGCAACGCAGACCCCCCATTGCTTTCGATCCCTCTTGCAGCGCCGAACACCGAACGGCCTTCATACATTTCCCGGCAAGATCATCATCCAGGGATTGCCGACAGGAGGGACCGATCTATGCGAACGACCTTGCTTCCTCTTTGCCTCGCGATGTATGCCGCGTTAATGCTGGCATCCTGCGTCACCTCTCCTTCGCCGGAGGAAATGCAGCAGCGCGCCGAAAAGAATCGATGGGAACTGGCTCATTGGGGCGATCGCCGGTTGCCGCACGGCGATCACGGTGAAGCCGTCGTCCTTTCATTCAAAGGCGGGAAAGTCTCGGGCCATGCAGGGTGTAATCAATACTCTGCCGAAATCACTTTCGGCCCCGACAGGGGAAGCTTGAAAGTATCTCGGGGAATCACAACGCGCATGGCCTGTGACGCCTCGCGCATGGAGTTTGAGTCAGCGTTCATCCAGGCGTTTGAAACGTCTACACGATATCGACTTGAGGGTGAGAGTTTGTTCTTCCAGGGCGCCAATGGTCCCACCTTGGAGTTTTATCGCCGTCCCCTGGATTGATAAGCAATTCTCGAACGTCTTATGTCATTACGGACCTCCACCTGATTCACGCTCACGTTTGGTCTATCTGACACGGTATCGCTTGTGCTATTTGCTCTGGCCCCCCTGCATTTCTACAAGCTACTTCCGCGTAATCTCCCAGACTAGCCTTCTGATTGCTCCATCCCCTCCGCACCCCCCGGCATCGGTCTTGCTCAATACATGGGGCGAGAACTGGAATTCACATCTGGCCAGCATGGCCCTCAACACATGCATGACTCTCGGATTCCCCGTCGAGGTACGGCTGGGTGACGGCCAGACCCTGCCGCATCCTAGCAGTCTCACCTCCGCCTTAACCCCGCCGATCTCCGGAAAGCAAAGTGAGGCGGAGTTACTCAAGCTGCATCGGTTCGGCCCGGGAGCGGAAGCCGCGAAGAGATTCTGGTCTTGGCTCAATAGTGCGGAGCGACAGACAAGAGAGAAATTCCTGACCATGGGCTTACTTTCTCAGTCGTCTATGGAGGGGCGATCGCAGGCAACCTGTGGTGGGTCTGGATGAAAGTCGGCTACTCCTTCCATCCAGCATGGATCGTCGCGCCGCTCGCGATGATCGTGACGGCCGATTGGACCGAACACCTCATTCAGCTGGCGCAGCTCCGTCACTACGTACCATCTCATGGGGGCCGCATGCACAACTTCTGGGTCCAGATGGGGGGCTGCGCGACGATGATCAAGCTCTGGCTCACTTTGGGCCTCTATGTGAGCCTGGTCGGACTCGTCGTCAGAATATTTCTCACGCTCTCAGAGCGACGCCTAACAGCTGCCGCCGCGGAATGATCGGGCAACGACAATAGATCAAACCATTTCGATTCCTCCTGTGCCATGAGGCTAAGCCACCCACAGAAAAAATGAGCCTTGTCGCCAGCCGGCGTCCCACTGATTCCGTCCGACAAGTACGTTGCCGGATAGAGTGTTAGTGGTCCGATGCCCAGCCCACATCAGCCAAGGTGGGATTCTCGCGAACTGACGCCCGAATACTCCGAAGTATCCGTTTCGATACGACGGGGTATCTCTTCTGATACGTGGACTGAATATTCTCCCTGTGCATGCATCCACGCCCTCCTCAGCCTCTTCCGTAGCACGCATCCATCACGCATTCCATCTCCTCTACGTAATCAGGCATCGGTCTTGCTGAAGCGTCTCAGGCAACGCGATTGGATTCGACGTACCCGCCACAGGTCTGAACCGAGGCCACAGTCGAACAACTTACGGCGCATCTGCTTCCAGATTCTTGATGACCGGACAGGTCTGCGCGGCCTCCCACGCGACGACGTTGCTGGAGCAGATGACGGTCAAGGACCATGATCCGCTGACCAAGATAGGCATGAAGGCGCTTTTGAAAGCGCTGAATGGCATGAGCCAATCCGGCATCGTCGGAATCTATTGAGGAATGATGGCCATCGATCCGAATTTACTCGCCCAGGTGCTGGCCACGCCCGACTCGCGCGATGTCACGGGATCGCCGATTGTCCGGACTGTGATCCTCAGCGATCCCGCCAACGCCGCGGATCTGGTGCCTGCGCTGGATGACGGTCAGACCCTGGCGGCCTCGAACGCCCGTAAAATTCTGTGGCTTTTCGAAAGCAATGCCGTCCCGCCGCTGCTGAGTGCCTTGCGGATCGCAGGGCCACGCGCCCGCCAGGAAGGCTTGGAAGTGTTGTGGGCATTACTCGTCGCGGAAGAGGCCTGGACGGTGCGGCAATCATTGGAGGCCGTGAAGCCGGATCTCCATATCCTGCTTGATGACACCAGTCCGTTGCGTGATGACATGCCAGCATACGTCGAGCGCGACTTTCACGGCCGCATCTGTGACCTCGCCTTCGGCATCGTGCAGCAACTGCTGGACAGGGAGTACGATCATTCACTCTTCCGGTCGCTCGATGGCACGAGTCGGAATGAGGAGATTAGGCGTTTGAAGATCAGAGGATTTGGCCTCCATATCGCCTGATTGTCCACACCGCGATGGGCACGGCAGCAAGATGGACCCACACATTGCCTCGTAATTCGCTTCATCGATTGCAAAGGGGAGACACTGGTTCTGGAGACACTCGTCGTGTCGGGTTCCCCGACCCTCGAAGGAAGACGAACCATTGACCTTTCCGTGAAGACGGCCGATGGTCAGAGGCCACTCGCTCCAGTTCTGATACGGCAGGGCAACGCGAAACAGCGCGTCATGTTTGACGGCGACACTCCCTCACGCTTCACCCAGAAACGCTGTAATTAGATCGGTTGTACAGCGAAAAGAGCCAGGGCGGCAGCAGGCGGCCAGGTCCCTCCTCCCAGACACGGCGACGCATCGGTGCCGCTGAGTGATGACCACGCTGTCGCCAAGTTGATCACGACGGCGGGAAAGATGCCTCCAAGTCAAGAGAAAGACCATTCATGAGGCCGCCGCATTTGCGGACAAGGCTCCTCTCCGAGTAATCTAACTCATCTCACTTCACTCGGGAGAGAACCATTACGCCCCTGTATCTCATAGCTGGCCGGACCATCGCCTTGTTCCTCTTGCTCTCCGGCTGCGCCATCGAGCAAGAAATTTCCCGCACGCCGCGCACGGCCGTCGAGCAACTCTTGTTGACGGGAGCCGTCGATCAGGCCCTGACGAATTTGACGCTCACGCTTCCAGCCCAGGCCAGTCTGCATCTCGAAGTCAGCGGGTTTTATATCGATCGGGCGCGGCTGAACATGCGAGATCAAACCTCCGGATCCGTACAGGATCCCACCGTGGATTTCCTCTTTGTTCGGGATACTGTCGCCGTCGCACTCGGTCGGATGGGCTATCGCATCCGCAAACGCGAAGATCACCCCGCCTATCTCGTTCGCGTAGCTATTGAAGCACTCGGCACCATGCAAGGCCTGACTTTCGTCGGTATGCCGCCTATTCAGAGTGTAGTCATTCCCTTTGCCCTCCCTGAGCTGACGCTGTATAAACTCCAGGCTCAGAGCGGCTATGCCCGATTTCACCTCGATGTCTTCGACAATCTCACCGGCGACTACAAAGGCTCGTCCGCCACGATCATCGGACGCACGCATTACGATCAATACACGGCCATGTTTTACATCACCTGGGTGACCACGGACCTGACCGCGCCACCCTGAACGGACACGGCGAACCACCCCTCTCTCCTGCCCGCCCCTGAGGAGAGTCCCCTTCTCACATCGCGGACCAGCCACCCGTCTCGAACCGCCCCTGCAAAACTTTACACTTTTCTTGGCAAGTCAGACCTCTTCCTCGATACTCAGTGACATCACAGGTCGGTCACCGGTCGCAGCATCACATGTTATCTTCCGCGTCCCCCCTGTCACCTCGCGTCGCGATAGGGATCGAGGCGAAACCGTAACGATCGGAGCCTGTTCATGCCATACCGTCTGAGCGCGCCCTTGATCGGCTTGGCCCTCACGCTGGCGCTGTTGCTCGCTCTCGAAGGGTTATCACGAGCACTGCTCACCGTAGAAGCCGACCTGGCATCGGCGCCGCCTGACTGGTACCAGTACACCCCGGACTTGGGATGGGAGCATCGTCCGCACTTCAAGGGGATGGTCGCCGGAGAACTACAACGGCATGACCCAACTCAATACCTGCGCGAATTCGACGCACAGGGCTTCTTCACCGTCGATACAGCCCAAATCCACGATACGACCCATAAGCGCATCCTCGCGGTGGGCGACTCCAATACGTTCGGTTGGGGCGTTCCGACAGGAAGTGCCTTCCCCGAAGTCCTGGACAATCTGCGCCCGGACGCCGATGTCATCAATCTGGGCGTGAGCGGGTACACCTCCTTTCAAGGTTATACAGCGTTGCTCAAACACTTCGACCAGGTCCGGCCGGATGTCGTGATCGCATCGTTCAGTTTCAACGATCGGCGAGTCGTGCCATCGGAGGCAGCGACCGACAGCCACGACAAATTTGAGCGGGAAGCGCTTTTACACCGGCTGGACTTCAGAGAGAAAATCTATCTGTACCGAGGGCTGCAACGCCTGCTGACTAAGCTGCGCCTCATAAAAAGCAGCGGCGACGGGAGCATGACCGTTGACGCGAGGACGGCCCCGACTCGCGTCTCGCCCGACCAATACCGGACAAATCTGGAGCGCATTGCGAGATTCTGTCAGGAGCGGCAGGTGCCACTGGTCTTTATCGCCCTCCAAGACAATCCGGCCCACTCTGAACATCTGCGGACCGGCATCACCCATCTGAACAACAGGCGCTATGAACAGGCCGAGACGGAACTGCGCGTTGCCATGAATTTGGACAACTGGTTCTCGGACCTCGCCCGGAAATACCTGGCCGTCGTCCTAGAACATCGAGGGGCGACGGCGGAAGCGACATTAACCGCGAGCCTGACCCTGCCCTCTTGGAAACTGACCCACGGCGGCCGGCCGCTCCGCCTCGATAGTGAATACAATGACATCATGCGTGCGGTCGCCCGGGAGTATGGCGCCGTCGTCGTGGAGGCAGGACAGATCCTGGCCAAGGATGCCAGTCTCTATCTCGACCTCTGCCATCCGGATGAAAGGGGTCACCACATCGTGGCAACAATGGTGAACGATATTCTCGATGGCCTGCTGCACCCTCCTCAGGTTGCGGCTCATTCCTGATCCACCCGAAAGGACTCTCGACCATGCCTGTCTCCCTCCAATCCGCCGGGCCTTCGCTGGCCGCTACCCTGTCCGGACCGCGTCGCGCGCTGTTCTGGATGGTTGTGGCACTGCTCGTGATCTCTCCCGTCGTAGCGTGTGAACTGCTGCTGCGCGTCAGCGGTGTCCGGATCGCCGATGACCCATACCTGAATTTCGGCCAGGTTGATTCGTACTTTGTCCAGAAAGACATCGACGGGCAGCCCCATCATCAGGTGGCCAGCCGGGAAGTGTATCGCGAACGCAATACCGTGTTTCCGATCCGGAAGCCCACGAACACGTTTCGCGTGTTTTGCCTAGGCGGATCCGCCAGCGCCGGATGGCCCCATCCGCCGGAAGAAATTTATAGCCGCTACTTGCAGCGCGCCTTGGAAGAGGCCTATCCGCAACAGACGATCGAAGTCCTCAACGTCAGCGCCCATGCCTATGCGGCCTACCGTGTCCGCCTGATCTTTCAGGAAGTCATCGAATTCGAACCGGATCTGATTGTCATCTATAGCGGTAACAACGAATTTCTTGAAAAACGGGTCTATCGCGAAGAGCCCGCCTGGTTTGAGCCGGTCACGACGGCCCTGAATCGACTGCACCTGGTCCGGCGGGTCAAGGGAAGCTCGCTGGGACGCAGGCTGTGGCCGGAGAACACCCTCCTGGCGGACGAACGCCAGCATGTCGCCTACGAACAGTGGTCGAAGATCGAACAGCTCGCGCTGGATCTTCGTCAGAAGCCCGCGCAATACCAACAGGTGAAGAACCATTACACATTCAGTATTCAGTCGATGGTGGAAACCGCCCAGCAGCGGAAGGTGCCGGTCATCCTCGTCTCGGTTCCGGTCAACCTGCGCGAGTGGCATCCCAATGTGTCCCATCAACCCCTCCAAGGGCCGACACTTCAGTCGTGGGAGCGTCTCTATCGGAGCGGCAAGGGACTTCTGTTGCAAGGTGATGCCTCAGGCGCAGCCCGCCGGTTACAGGAGGCCGCCGTACTCGCTCCATTCCATGCAGAAACGCACTTTGCCCTCGGACAGGCCCTGGAGCGCTCCGGCGCCTATGAGTCTGCGCTTCAGTCATACAGTCGCGCGTGCGATCTGGATTACAACCCGTTTCGTGCCCCGTCGGATCTGAATCAGATTCTCAGGCAGATCGCGGGGCGATACGACAACGTCTCGCTCGCCGACGCCGAGCAGGCATTTCTTGCGGCCAGCGCACCGCTCACTCCCGGGTTCGACCTGTTTCTGGATTATGTGCATCCGACAACGCGCGGCAATCTGCTCCTTGCGAAAACCGTCTACGAGCAAATCATCTCCCGCGGCCTCCTCGGCCCCCCTGCCGTCGGCGTCCCCTCCTTGTTAGCCGGGAGATCAGCCGCTTCCGTCGGGGAACAAGGCTACGACGAACGACGAGACTTTTCGATGCAGGGCGTGATGGTCCGGCTGTTCGTGATGATGCACCAGCATGAAAGCGCGGTAGCAAAGGCTCGGGCCCTGTGGAATGAGCCTGGCGCACTAGAGGCACTCCGCCGCAAGGAGGACGGCAAGTTGATCGAAGATGTCCTGCGCGTGCTTCCCGGCGTCATCGAGCACGAACGCAACCTGGCGCTTGGCCTGGCGGTCGACGAGAGTCAACGGCAGCAACTGGCTGCTCGCCTGAAAACGTTTTACCGCGATAACTTCGGGGGGTATGAGGAATTCCGAACGACGGTCAAAACAGACGCGGAATCAATTTCTCCAGCGACGTGACGACACATTGCCGGTCCCGATCGGGATCCGCGATTTCGAGCTTGAAGCAGCCATGGTTTCGGAGCACACTTATCCGACGATCACATGTTGCTTCATCGCATCAGGCCAACGCGGAGCGGACCGATCGAGATGTTCTTCGCGCAATGGCTTTGGGTTCTCAGCGCTTTTGTAACCCTGTGTTCCCCTCTCGTACCCGCCGCGGCGCAGCAATCTCGCCCAACCGATGAGATCACCAAGCTTGCGGAAGACGTTTATCTCTTCCGGCATCAAGCTCACCAATCTATCTTTGTGGTGACCCCAGACGGGGTAGCCGTGACCGATCCGATCAGTCTTGAGGCCGCTACATGGTTGAAATCGGAAATCGCGAAGATGACCGATCAGCCGGTGCGGTATGTGATCTATAGTCATCACCATAACGACCACATTACCGGAGGCCGGGTCTTTGCTGACCAAGCCATCTTTGTCAGCCATCAGGCCGCACAGCCTAAAATCCTCGCAGCGGCCGATTCCACGACGCCGGTTCCACAGCTGACCTTCACCGATCGTATGACGATTCACCTGGGTGGCAAGTCTATTGACCTGATCTACACCGGCAGGAACCATTCGGATAACAGCCTCGTGGTCCTCCTGCCGCAGAACAAACTACTCTTCGCCGTCGACTTCATCCCAGTCGAGAGCGTCGCGTACCGTGCTTTGCCGGATGGCTATCCTGATGAATGGGTCGAGTCGCTGAAGCAGATCGAACGATTAGACTTCGATACGCTGGTGCCTGGGCATGGCAAGGTCGGCAAGAAAGATCATGCGCGGCTGTTTCGGGAATACCTCGAAGCGCTCCGCGCAGCCGTGAGCGAGCAGATTCAAGCAGGCGCGAGCCTGGAGGTCGCCAAGAAAAGCGTCCGGCTTCCCACATACGAACGGTGGTCCGGTTACTCCGACTGGTTCACCGAGAATGTCGAAGGCATGTATCGGCATCTGTCGCCGCAGTCGAAACAATAGCCGCATCGTTCCCGCCACTCGGCCTTCATCACACCCACTTCTGCGGCCGCTCGTGATCATCCCTACTGGGTCGGTAAAGAAGAGTAATCGGCCCTGGTAAACCGCGGAACGACCAGTTTTGCAGGCGCTGTCTTCAGAGGGTGGGAGGACTGCGAGGGCGGGAAATGTCTGGTCACTGCATGACCCTCAGACCAGAGCGCCAGGCAAAGACCAGAAACTGCATGGCCGGCGATGCGGCTGCTAAGGCTTCTTCTTTTTCTTGTCGTTCGAGTTGTCGGAGAAGAGCAACCATGCGAGGACAACGAAGCCGATCGCGACGCCCGTAACTGCCAGCCATGTGCCGAGTTTATCCATTAAGCCCTCGTCTGTGGAGGTCCTTGTAACGAAGCCAGGGTGAATGTATCGAGACGTGTCACTTTCAACTGATCGTCCACGGTCACCAGCTTGGCCGACCCTTCGACTACCAAGCGCCCGCTGGTCCGTTCCCGCAAGACATGGGCAAACGTGATGGACGCTTGGCCGACCGCCGCCAGTTTCGTCTCGACGACTAATGTGTCACCATACCGGGCAGGCGACCGATAGTCCAGCTCCGCATGCACGACCACAAACTGCGTGCCCTGATCTCGTAGCTTCACCACCGAGACACCCCGTGCATCGAGATACTCGGTCCTCGCCCGTTCAAAATACTTCAAATAATTTGCGTAATACACCACACCGCCGCAATCAGTATCTTCATAGTAGATTCTAATTTCCATGGGAGCGGATGGCTGATGACGGACAGGCGTTGCGCGACGGTCTCGTTACAAATTCAGAATCGGGAATTTGGGCAGTGATGACTCGCTCATGCCGGTGAGCTTCATCACGACGTCGGACAGCTGCTGCACCCGCTCGGCTTTGATGACCTCGAAACCGTGGCCGAGAATGGCATGGTGGGCCGCATCGAGCAGTGGCTTCATTTTGGGCCAGTCTCGCAAAAAGGCCTGCCCCATCTGGTCGCCCAGACCGGCCAGGACCCGGAACTGTCCCTGCAACGGCAACTTGTACTTGCCGTCCACATCGTCCAGATAACAGGTGCGACAGGTCTCCCGCAGGGCTTCGGGTAGCTGCTCCGGTTGCACATCCCAGGTCTTGATCTGGTACTGCTTGAATAACTGCCGCTGGGCGCAGGCTTCCAATGCCCGAAGAAGAGCCATCATGGCCCGTTCAGGATCGTGATCATGGGCTCGACGGTGCGCATGGGCCAGCAGATCGAGCGAGACACCTTCCTTCACCTCGGCCGGGTCGAGAACGAGTCTCTCCAGAAATCCGCTGTTGGCTTTGAGAAAAGGCAATAGGGATTTCAGCCCCGGCGGCCCGCCCCAGAGCGACGCCATATCGAGCGCCTTCAGCGAGGCCTTGAGCTTCTCCCAGGCTTGTCGATAGTGAAATTGTTCCCACAACGCATACCCCAGCGCGAGATCACCCAAGGCGCGGTAGAGCGGTTTCTGTCCGCCGCTCACGCGAGCCTCCAACGTATGAAACAACGTGGCCGCCGCTCTAAACGACCCATGATTGAACGCCGCACAGGCCTCCCGGCGCACGCCGACCGCTGCATCGTCCCAGGGATTTCCTTGGAGCCAGCGCTTGGTATGGCCGTCGATGACAATTCCCTCGCCGCCTTCCTGGTCTTTTGCATCAACCAGGCTAATGACGCGTGAGGTCCAGGGTTGACAGGCTGAGGCCAGGGCCGCGGCCATGGCCGAGGTGGCCCCGGTCAAATCAACTACCACATCCCCCACTTGCACATCCCAGGCTTGAAAGAGATCCTGGATCGTCCGTGACAGGGCCTGATGACAGGCGATGACGTCTGCGGGATCCGGTGTGGCGACCCAGTCCCATCGCTTCGGCATCTGCTGCACCAGCGGCTGCACGGCCTCTTCAACTTGTGCTTTCGCCGACTCCGGCACAAAGAAACAGAGCAATTCCGGCTGCAACCGGTTGATCACATAGGCAGCGAGCGACGGCGCATCGGTGAAGGCAAGGATCAGCGCTTTGACTGGGATATCCGGTGGCATATCGTCGAACTATATCACCGCACTCCGCACCGGTTCAACGAACGATCTTGGCTGACTATCCTTGACCCTCTCGACAAAGACGCCTAGACTTCGCCCAATATTGATTTCGCCTCCTCTTCTGCGCGAGTACGATGTGACTTGGTGGATCTGGGCATTTCTTGGATTGATCCTGCTGGGCGTGGAGATTTCCACGCCGGGCGGTTTCTACATTCTCTTTTTCGGACTCTCCGCACTCGTGGTGGCCGCCCTCGTGGGCTTTGGATTGGCTGATGCGGAATGGTTCCAGTGGCTGCTCTTTTCGGCCCTGTCCGTGGCCTCGCTGCTCATCTTCCGCGGCCCTATGCTCAAAATGATCAGGTCGCACGACGTCGCCGGACCAGCCATCGATACGATGGTCGGTGAGATCGCCATGCCGTTGGAGGATTTGGCCTCGGGCAGCACAGGCAAGGCCGAATGCCGGGGAACGGCTTGGACCGCGCATAATCCAGGCCCAGTCGAGCTGGTGAAGGGTCAACGCACGGTGGTCGAACGGGTCGAGGGATTGGCCCTCTGGCTGAAACCGGAATAGAAGGACTGGGTATTTGCGATGGAGGAATCGAATATGTCCGGTGGATTGATGGTCATGGTCTTCCTCGCGTTCCTGGTGGTGCTGGTCATCGCCAAGACCGCCCGCATCGTGCCCCAACAAAGCGCCTACGTGGTCGAGCGATTGGGCCGCTACTCACGAACGTTAGGCGCCGGATTCCACATTCTGATTCCATTCATCGATGTGGTCCAATATAAGCACTCCCTCAAAGAAACCGCCGTCGACATCCCCGAACAGATCTGCATCACGCGAGACAACGTGCAGGTCGGGGTCGACGGCGTCCTCTACCTCAAGGTTCTCGACGCCCAACGCGCCTCTTACGGGATCAGCGATCACCGCTTCGCCATTTCCCAGTTGGCCCAGACGACCTTGCGCAGCGAAATCGGCAAAATCGATCTCGACCGGACATTCGAGGAACGCACCAACATCAACACGCAGGTCGTCAACGAGCTCGACAAGGCGTCGGAACCCTGGGGCATCAAAGTGCTCCGATATGAAATCAAGAACATCACCCCTCCCAAGGACATCCTGAACGCCATGGAAAAACAGATGCGGGCGGAACGGGAAAAACGCGCCGTCATCCTGGCGTCAGAAGGAGAGCGGGATGCCGCCATCAATCAGGCGGAAGGCACGAAGCAACAAGTGATCAAGGCCTCAGAGGCCAGAAAGCAACAGCAGATCAATGAAGCGGAAGGCGCCGCGTCGGCCATTACGGCCATCGCCACGGCCACGGCTGAAGGCCTTAGAAAAGTCGCCGAATCGACGCAGATTCCCGGCGGCTATGAAGCGATCCAACTGCGGGTCGCAGAACAGTACATCGGCAAGTTCGGCGAGTTGGCAAAATCCAGCAACACCCTGGTCTTGCCGGCGAATGTCGCCGACGTGGGTTCGATGCTGGCGTTGGCTATGAACATGATCACCAAGAGAACCTCGCCAACCCCGCCCACGAGGTAAACGGCAGCGCGGTCTCGTTTGACAGTGAGTCGAGGCTTCCCTACAATTCCGCTCATGAAAGATTTCGTCATCAAGGCTTTCGACGAGAGCGCCGACGTCAAGCGACGATTTGCCCGAGACCATGCCGAAAAGATCGCACAGGTCGCGCAGCTCATGGGACAGGCCTTCAGGGAGGGACACAAAGTGCTGCTGTTCGGCAACGGGGGCAGCGCCACCGATGCCGCGCACATGGCCGCCGAATTCGTCGGCCGTTATAAGCGGGAACGCGCTCCCTTGCCGGCTATTGCCCTCGCTACCGATATCGCCGCCATCACCTGCATCGCCAACGACTACGGCTTTGAGGCGCTGTTCGCCCGTCAAGTGCTGGCCCACGGCCGTAAGGGAGATATCGCAATCGCCATCAGCACCAGCGGCAATTCGCCGAACGTCCTCAAAGGCATCGAAGCCGCCAGATCCTTGAACATGACCACGATCGCTTGGACCGGCGGATCCGGCGGCAAGCTGGCCGGCCTCGCGGACTATGCGTTCGTCGTTCCATCGACCATCACCGCCCGCATCCAGGAAAGCCACATCACGCTGGCCCACGTGCTGTGCGAACTCATCGAGGATCAGGTTCTTGCCAATCCGGCGTAAGCGCCCCAAAGCACCCTCCGTTCCTCGTGCGATGATCCCGCCGATCGATACGTCGCGACTCAAGACCTACCCTCTCCAGCGTCGCCACAGCAAGGTCCAAGTGTCGAATTTTGCCAAGGCTTGGACCAAAGGCCGATCGTTCGCGCGCTTCCTCGACTCGCTTCCGGATATTCTGGCAGTCAAAACATTGCGCGAGGTGGCGAAGGCCATTGCGACGGCCCATCGACGGGGCAGGCCGGTCATTGTGGGCATGGGTGCCCATGTGGTGAAGGTCGGGTTAGGCCCGCTCCTGGTGGATCTCATGGAGCGCGGCATCGTCACCGCGCTCGCCATGAACGGCGCCGTCATCATCCATGACTTCGAATTGGCGTTCATGGGACACACGTCCGAGGAGGTCGATGCCGAGATCGACTCCGGTCGATTCGGCATGGCGGAAGAAACTGGTCGCATGTTGAACGAGGCCATCACGTGGGGGATGAAAGAAGGTCAGGGTCTTGGCGAATCGCTCGGCCTGTACATCAATCGGCATAAACAACAGTTTCCGCATCGCGCCACGAGCTTGCTCGCAACCGGAGCGAGACTGGGCCTCCCCGTCACGGTACATGTGGCCATTGGCACCGACATCATCCACATGCATCCATCTGCCGACGGCGCTGCGATCGGAGCAGGATCGTTGCTGGATTTTCGCCGCCTGACAGCCGTCGTCTCCGGGATGGAAGGCGGGGTGTACCTCAATCTGGGTTCCGCCGTAATCTTGCCGGAAGTGTTCCTGAAAGCCGTGTCCCTTGGCAGAAACCTTGGCCATCCGCTGACGAACATCACGACGGTGAATATGGATTTCCTGACGCACTATCGTCCCATGACCAACGTCGTCCGCCGCCCCACCCAGAAAGGCGGCAAGGGGTACGCCCTGACCGGCCATCACGAGATCATGGTGCCGCTATTGGCCGCCGCTGTGCTTGAGGAACTGGCCGGTCGCTGAACCAGATCGTCCGGCGTCATCTACGATCGCGCGAAACGAGAGCACGCTGTGAGCACCAAGTTGCCCTCACCTGAGCCGCTGCTGACCCTCTGGGCCGATCTCAACTCCCGCTATTTCCGTGAGGCCTTGCCGCCCATTCGCATCGAATGGAGTCGGCGACTCACCTCCTCGGCCGGTATGTTCTGTGTGCCGAATCGGCCCGAGGCATCCCTTCGCGCGTGTAGCCGACGAACACAACCGCCGACGTTGCATCAAACTTTCGGCCGTCCTGCTGCGGGGACAGGAATTCCGTCAAGACCACGAAACCTTGACGACGCTGGCGCATGAAATGATCCATCAGTGGCAATACGATATTTTGAAACGTCGCCCGAATCATGGACTGGACTTTCGACGCATGATGGCACGGATGAATGAAGATGGGCTCGGCATCACGATCTACCATTCCCTCGGCAAAGAAGTGGCGGCTCTGGCCAAATATGCTTGGCGCTGCCAGCACTGCGGCTCCATCTACCGGCGGCAGCGCCGAAGCATTCAACCTCGACGGCATTCCTGCGGCGCCTGCCGGGGACCGTTGCGCGAGTTGGCGATTGTGCAAGACGAAATGAAGCTGGAATTGGAACCGGCGCCGACAGCGACCGTTACCGCTGGTCCACAACTGATCCTTCCTTTCCGCAGAACGTAGGACACACATGTCCGCACGATGGCTACGCCAGGTCCTCTTCGGTGATATCGACGCGATGTTTGCTTCTGCCGCCGTCCTGGCTGACCCATCACTCGCAGGAAAGCCGGTCGCGGTCGGTGGTCCGCCACCTCGTGGCATCATCGCCGCCGCCAGCTACGAAGTCCGCCGGTTCGGAGTTCACTCCGCCATGCCGACCATCCAGGCCATGCGGCTCTGCCCTCAGCTCCTCCTCGTGCCGCCCGATCGACCGTTGTATAACCGCTTGCACCATGAGCTGCAGGCCGTGACGGATAGGTTCTTCCCTGAAACCGAGTGGACCAGTGTCGATGAGTTTTATACGGATACGACCAGGCTGCAAACTCGCCATCCCGATCCCAGACAGTTGGGGCTGGCGCTCAAGTCAGAGATCACCCGCGCGACGGGATTGACCTGTACGGTCGCCCTGGCCTCCGGGAAAGCTGTCGCGAAGATCGCGGCCGACGCGCACAAGCCCGATGGGCTGGCAGTGATTGAGCCGGGCGCCGAAGCGGCATTTCTCGCCCCGCTACCGATCCAGTCTTTGCCGGGCATGGGCCCCAAATCCACCGAGGCTGTCCAGCGCCTGGGAGTGCACGTCATCGGCGATTTGCTTGTGCCTCGCTTCGAATCGATACTTTTCCGCCTATTCGGCACTAGGCTGGCAGCGCTGCAATCGCTCGCCCGCGGGGTGGACACCGATGCGGTCGTGGCAGATCGTGAGACAAAAAGCATGAGCCATGAGACGACGTTCGATGAAGACACCGACGATCTGGCGATGCTGGAACCGATTGTCCACGGCTTTCTCGAACAGCTGACCCACGATCTTCGCATGGAGGGACTGGCAGCCCGTTCCTTCACGGTCAAGTTGAAAGACACTCGATTTCGCATCACCACCCGGCAGAGAACATTCCCGACGCCGTTGAATTACGACCCGGATATGTGGCCGGACATCCGCCGTGCGCTCGCAGAGTTATTACAACCGGGATCACGGTACCGGCTGGTGGGGCTGGGACTCTCGGATCTGCTCCCGGCCCCGGAACCGCTCTTCGACCGGCGGCAACGCGACGCCGTCGCTATTCTGGACCGGCTGATTGAACGACATGGCATCGGCGTGGTTCGTCTCGGAGGGCTTCCGCAAACTGCCGAAGGCATGACGAAGCGGGGGCATCGCCGGGAAGACTGAGGTCTATCGCACAATGAGTCAGGCATTGCTTCGCGGGCGGCCTCCCCCTAAGATGGGATTCGGATCGACACCAACTTGTATGCAGTCAAAAATCTTCACAAGAGATAAGCTTACGGAACTACTCGCAGACCATCGCCTGCGGAAACAGGCCATCGTGTTCACGAACGGCTGTTTCGATCTCATGCATATCGGCCATACGCGATACCTGCAGGCCGCGCGCGCCCTCGGTGATGTATTAGTCGTCGGCGTCAACTCCGACGTCTCCGTGCGCGCCCTGTGCAAAGGTACCGATCGCCCCATCGTGCCGGAAGCCCAGCGGGCCGAAATTCTCGCCGCGCTGGCTTGCGTGGACTATGTGGTGATTTTTCAAGAACCTGATCCAGGATCGCTCATCGCAGCCCTCCAGCCGGATACTCTGGTGAAGGGCGGCGACTGGCCTGTCGATCGGATCGTGGGACGGGACACGGTCGAAGCCCGCGGCGGACGTGTGCAAACCATTCCGCTCGTTCCCGGCGTCTCGACGACGACGCTCGTGCAACGTATTCGCTCGACTACAGCGTAAAGACGCCGATGAACTTCAAGTCTTCTAGACAATCACAACATGCAGGGTGGTCGGAAAGTTCGTCCAGCGAGGCCGCAGTGAGGTCCACGGCGCGAAGAATAATGAGCGCTACGTGTGTGGACGCCGGCGAGACGGTGAGACGGCCGTGTCTTGAAGCGAAGCGTACTTTTAAATGTACGTTGAGCCTCTGCTCGAAGCGAGAACAACGCTGGCGGACTTTTTCACCAATCTGCTAAGGATCTCGTGCCTCCTATCCCGCCATCGCATCTCACCAACTGGCTCGCGCCTGCGAGGGAGGCCCTTCACACGGGAACAGGCAAGCCTTGCCTCATGGGCCTCCATGGTTCAACCGCTGGATTCGGTCTCGCGCTCCTCACGCAGAGCGCGCCGGGCCACCCCCTCGCCGAACGGTCCTGGCTGGTTGTCGCCAAAACCGATGACGAGGCGGAACGTCTCTATCGCGACACGCTCTTTTTTAGAACGCTCTGCGGACTGACCGGCGATGATCTGGCGCTCTTTCCGAAATGGGAAACGCTGCCCTATGAATCGACGGTCCCCCACATCGATCTGGTGGCCCGCCGCATGCAGACGCTGCATCGCCTCTGCACGACGGCGCGCACCGCGCTGTTCACGTCCATTCCAGCACTGATGCAGCGGGTGCTCCCGGCCATGGTCTTCAGCGACGCCATTCTCCAGTTTCAGCCGAACGGCGATCTGGAGCGAGAGGTGCTCGTCTCCAGCCTGCTGCGCTTGGGCTACCGAAAAGGTTCCGTGGTGGAGATTCCGGGCGAGTTCAGCATTCGAGGCGGGATCGTCGATATCTATTCGACGGCCTACCCGGACCCGCTACGGGTGGAATTTCTCGGCGACACGATCGAATCACTTCGGTTCTTCGATCCCGCTACCCAAAAGTCGACCGACAAGGTCAAACAGGCCTGGGTGCTGCCGGCCCGCGAATTGATCCGCGCTGATGACGCTCCAGACGCGCTCGCGCCTCTCGCGCCAGATGCCGAATGGCATGCCCCATCCGTCTATGGAACAATGGACAGCCTCCTGGACTATTTCCCTCAGCCGCCGGTGCTCGTGTTGGATCAGCCGAATGTTCTCAAGGCGCATACGGCGGAATGCTGGCAAGCCATCGAAGAAGGCTACCTCCGTCACGAAGATCGCAGTGACCCAAATCCCTACCCGACGCCGGACCAACTGTATGTCACATGGGATCAAATCCTCGCCGCCACGCACAACTATGCCACCCTCGCGCTTGAGCCGGTGACGGCGCCGAATGCGAGTTGGGAGCCTGTGGTCATCTGTCCGGCTCAAACACCAGCCAGCGTGGGGCTTGGCCAACGCGGCACTGCGTTCAGCCATACACTGGAGGTCCTGGACCGGCTACGAGAAGGCGGCCCGGTTGTGCTGGTCGCCCGCAGCCAGGGCCAGGTCGGTCGTCTGCTCGCGCTCTTCGGCGAACATGATCGTCCGGCCGTGGAATGGAAGCCCTCGGCCCTCTCGTCGGGCGGCGCGCAGAAAGCCCCCTTCTCGGTCCTGAACGGCGAGGTCTCGGCCGGGTTCCTATCTACCGATTTGCGGCTGGTGGTGCTGACCGAAGAAGAACTGTTCGCAAAGGGCGCCCGCCATAAACCGCAAACTAAGAGCAAAGCGGCCACGTTCCTCTCCTCGCTGGAAGATTTGAATGCCGGCGACTATGTCGTCCATATGCAGTATGGCATTGCGAAATATCAGGGACTGCGCCGCCTCTCGGTGCAGGATTTCGACAGCGACTTCCTGGTGCTCGAATTTGCCGGGACAGACAAACTGTACGTCCCCCTCGATCGGCTAAATCAGGTCCAGCGTTATGCGGGAGCCGATGCCCACGTCCCGCGTCTGGACCGTCTCGGCGGCACTAGCTGGGCTAAGACCACGGCGCGGGTCAAAAAAGACATCGAGGAAATGGCGCATGAGCTCGTCGATCTCTATGCCAATCGGGAACTGGTCCACCGGACGTCCTATGGCAAAGACAGCATGCTCTACCACGAGTTTGAGGCAGCCTTCGAGTATGAGGAAACGCCAGACCAGCGAAAGGCGATCGAAGACATTGCCAATGACATGGCTTCCACCAAACCGATGGATCGCCTCGTCTGCGGGGATGTGGGGTACGGCAAAACTGAAGTGGCCATGCGAGCGGCCTTTAAGGCCGTAGAGGAAAACCGGCAAGTGGCAGTCCTGGTACCGACCACGTTGCTGGCCCATCAGCATTATGACAATTTCGCCGAACGATTTGCCCCTTTTCCCACCCGCGTCGCACTCCTCTCGCGATTTCAATCTCCTAAGGATACGAAAGCGATCATCAAGGACACAGCGGCCGGTGTCGTTGATGTACTTATCGGTACCCACCGCCTGCTGCAGAAGGACGTGCAGTTCCGCAACTTGGGCCTCGTCATCATCGACGAGGAGCAATGGTTCGGCGTGAAACATAAGGAACGCTTGAAACAGTTACGGACGCAGGTCGATGTGTTGACGCTGACGGCGACCCCGATCCCGCGCACGCTACAGATGACCATGGCGAGCGTGCGCGATCTTTCGATCATCGATACGCCCCCGTCGGGCCGCCTGGCCATCCGCACGCAAGTTCTTCGCTTCAGCGAGAAAGCCATTCGAGAGGCCATTCTTCGCGAGCTCGGCCGCGGCGGGCAAACCTACTTTGTCCACAATCGCGTGGAAACCATGGAGCGGATGGGCGCCTGGCTCCATGAACTGGTGCCGGAGGCCCGCATCGTGATGGCGCATGGTCAGATGGATTCGAAACCGCTGGAAGCCGTGATGCTGAAATTCTTCCACCAGGAAGCCGATATTCTGATCGCCTCCGCCATCATTCAATCCGGCCTGGACGTGCCGACCGCCAACACGATCATCGTCAATCGTGCCGACGCCTTCGGACTCGCCCAGCTGTACCAGTTGCGCGGGCGCGTGGGGCGAGGCGGTGAGCAAGCCTACGCCTATTTTCTTGTGCCGGACGAAGGTGCGCTGTCTGACGACGCCCAGAAGCGGCTGACCGCCATCCAGCAGTTCACCGAATTGGGATCGGGTTTCCGCATCGCCGCCGCCGATCTTGAAATTCGTGGGGCAGGCAATTTGCTCGGCAAGCAGCAATCGGGGCATATCGCCGCCGTCGGGCTGGATCTCTACCTGCAAATGGTCGAGCAGGCTGTGCAGCGGCTGAAGGGCCAGGTGGTAGAAGAGGAACCGGACCCTACATTGCGCCTCAGTGTCTCCGCGTTCATCCCGGAAGACTATGTCGCGGACAGCCATCAACGCCTCTCGCTCTACAAGCGACTATCGTCCTGCGGGCAGCTCGGTGATTTGGCTTTGATGCATGGAGAGATTGAAGATCGCTATGGGCCTCCGCCCGATCCAGTGGAACGTCTCTTTGAACTGATGCAAATCCGGTTGCTGGCCAAACAACTCCGGTTGAGCTCCGTCGTGGAACAGCCCCATGCCATCGTGATCACGTTTGATCCGAAAGCCACGATTCCTGAAGCCGCTGTGCAGGCGTTGATGGATCGCTACAAGAAACGATTAAGATTTCTCTCGCCGTTGTCCTTCGAGCTCCAGATGCCGCATGAGGACTGGAGTTTGGTCTTTCCAGAACTCAACACGACCTTGCAAACCCTGTACGTCTGTGGTACCAACAACCAAGGGCCACGTACCGTCTCGACCTGATCTTCGCAGAGGACGCACCTTCCGCCGACCGCATGACGCCACCGCTCACACGACAAAGTTCTGACCGGCGAGGACGATTGACCTGCCTCGCACTGGCGCTCTTGGCCTTCAGTCCGTTGGCCGCCTGCACGGAATCTCCTCACGAAGAGCCGGTGGTGGCCATGATCAATGGGCGATCCATTACGCAATCCGAGTTCGCTATGCGTTGGGAGGAACTGTCGCAAGCGACCCGGGCCCGATACGAAAAAGAAGGCGGGAAACGTCGCTTTCTGGATGAATTGATCATGCGCGAGTTACTCATGCAGGAGGCGCGCAAACAGGGGTTGGATCAAGCCGATGACATCCGCGAAAAGACGCGGCAGTACAAGGAACAATTGATTTTGGATGAGTTGCTCAAAGATCGAATCAAGACCAAGGTCGAGGTCTCGAAAGAAGAACTGGACACGTACCTCGGGAACCACGCGAATCAACTCCTGGCCAATCCGAAGGTGCAGGTCTCGGTCATGCTGCTCCCGAACGTCTACGCGGCGAAGGACCTTAAACGGCAGGTGGAAGGCGGTGGCAACTTCACCCGCTTTGCCATTCGGTATTCGATCGATGAGCGAAGCCGCGCCAAGGGCGGTGACCTGGGCCCCTACCGCAAAGGCCTGTTGGAGCCGGAACTCGAGGCGTTGATTCCCTCCCTTCACCCAGGGGCCGTCAGTGATCCAATCAAGACAGACAAGGGCTATTACCTCATGAAGGTCAGTCCCCTGGAACCGGAAATCCTTCAGGCCGACCAAGCCATTCGCGAACGACTCAGACAAGAATTGCTGGCGGAAAAACGTCGCAAGCGGCTGGACGATATTTTTGCCGAACTCCGCTCCGGCGCGACGATTCGTTTGGCCGACGCCGCTCGGTACGTGATCGATGAACCCGCTCGTCCCTAGTGCCCACCCGATCCGTCCGCTCAGTATCCTCGACTTGAATCCTTCCAGGAAGCTCATCTCTAGAACGCTGCCCTTCTGAAGTCCCGATTGTGTACAATCCCATGAACTCCATGAAGGACCGATTCATCTTTTCCGCCATGCGCCAACTCATCGGCAAACTCATCCTTATCCTGAGGCCACTACCGGATATGCGGATCCATGGTGTGACCGGCATGTCCGGTTTTAGTTGCCTGTTGTTCGGGTTCTGTCTCGTCCTTGCCTGTGTCAGTCCCACGGCAGCCGCGAAACTGGAAGATCGCATTCTCGCAGTGGTCAATAAAGACCTGATTATGTTGTCGGAGCTGAAACGCGATTTACTTCCGGAGCAAGACCGCCTTCGCAAGCTGTATAAAGGAGAGGAACTGGAACGTCGCCTCAGGACGGCTGAGGCCATGGCTCTGACGAAGATGATTGAGCGCAAACTGCAACTTCAAGCCGCGCAAAACAAAGGGGTGGACGTATCCGACCAAGAGGTCGTGCAAGCGGTGGAAGAAATGAAGAAGCAGGGTGAGCAACTCAATACTGCCGATCCCAACACCGCCAGAAGTGTTCGCGAACAATTGACGCTCATGCGCGTCGTCGACCGGGAAGTCCGAGGCCTGATTATGGTGGCGGACTCGGAAATGAAACGCTACTACCGGGAACACCAGGATCGCTTCGCCTACCCTGAGGAGTATCAGCTGAGCCAGATCTTGATCAAGCCGCGCACCCCGGACGATCTCGCGGTTGCACAGGGCCGAGCCGAGGCCCTTTTGGCAACCCTGAAACAAGGTGAGCCGTTCGAAGATCTGGCGTTGCGCTTTTCCGATAGCGCGGATGCGTCGCGGGGCGGCCGGCTAGGGCTGGTGCGGCAGGGCGAGCTGATTCCCGCATTGGAACAGGCGTTGACGTCTCTGCAGGTGGGACAACTGACGGGGATTGTCGAGACGGCGGAAGGGTTGCATATCGTGCGTGTCGACGACAAGAAACCGCGCCAGTTTCGGCCCTTCGAGCAGGTGAAGGCAGAAATCCAGTCACTGGTGTTTCAACAAAAAACCGAAGACCAGTATCAGATCTGGATGGCCGACCTGAAGAACAAAGCCTACATCGAGATCAAGTTTTAAACTGCGAACGAATCTCCCCCCAGAGGGAGTCCCGTCCCTCATGCGTTTCGGCCGAATACAAGAGAACCGGCACCTCCGGGCTCAATCCGAAGGCGGCCCGCACGGCGTCCAGGCTGGGGGCGCGCTCGCTTTGTCGCAGCTTATCCGCTTTCGTGAGGACGAGGATGAGACCGCATCCCAGGGATTGAACCCATTGAACCGTCAACACATCCTGCGGCATCCACACGCGCGCTTCGATCAACAGGATGACGGCCCCGAGCGATTCTCGCCTTTCAAGATATTGCTCTATCATCGGTCCCCATTGGGCCCGCATAGCTTTTGAGACCTTGGCATATCCGTACCCCGGCAGATCCACCAGCGATAACAGCGAGAGGTGCGGGTCCGAGGTGCGAACCGTAAAGAAATTCACCGCGCGAGTTTTTCCAGGGGTCTTGCTGACTTTGGCCAGTTTCTTCCGGTGGAGCAATGAATTGATCAGCGACGACTTCCCGACGTTCGACCGTCCCACGAAGGCGATCTCCGGCAAGCGGTCGGGAGGAAACTGTTCTGGAGTGACGGAACTTTTGATAAACTCGGCGCTCAGTAATTTCATGGTAGTGACTCACGGTCCGTTTGGCGGGATGCACATTCACCTTCGGTGATCACGACCGAACGGTGGCACATCTCGTGCGTCCATAGATAGAGTGTTGGGAATGAGCAAGTCAACTGGCAGTCGATTCGGCCGGATCCTGTTTTGGCTGACCGTGCTCGTCGGTCTGCCACTCGCCGCATTGGGACTATACTGGTTGACGACCTTGCCGGATGTGGCCGCTCTCGCCAAACACCGTCCGACGGATACCGCGCTGATGGAAGCGCGACGAGCCCAGGCCAAAGAACAGGGCCGCAGTCAGCACCAGCAATTCATCTGGGTCCCGCTGACGCGAATTGCGCCCGCACTCCAGCGGGCGGTGGTCGCGGCTGAGGATGCCTTGTTCTTCGCGCACGAAGGCTTCGATTGGGAGGGCATCAAGGATGCCGCGCTGTACAATCTGGAGGTCGGCGAATTCAAACGCGGGGGGAGTACCATCACCCAGCAACTGGCAAAAAACCTGTACCTCTCTTCGGAACGCTCCCTCTTTCGAAAAGCCAGGGAAGCGTTGATCACCCGCTCCCTGGAACATCATTTGACTAAGGAACGGATTCTGGAGTTGTATCTGAACGTCGCCGAATGGGGCCAAGGGGTGTTCGGAGCGGAAGCGGCTGCGCGTCACCACTTTGGCAAAACGGCGAAGGAGTTGACGCTCGATGAAGCGGCTCTCCTGGCGGCGATTCTCCCATCCCCACGCCGATATGATCCCATCCGCCACACCGCCTACTTGAACCGACGGCAGCACCACATCATCCGATGGTTGGAACGAGGCGGCGGCCGAAAGCCGGTCTCACTCTCGCGGGCCCGCAACCAATCGGACAGGGGAGAGTTTCCCTGGTGGAGCACTGAATAACGCCTGCTGCGAGCTGCCGATCCACGCGACTGCGCTTACTCAGCATCCCCGACTGACGTAAAATTCCGTTCCCCGAAAATTGCCGATTCATACAGGTAGTGTTTGAATTCAAGGAGATTCTGGGAGGGATCTTCTAAAAAGAAGGTGAGATGTTCGATGCGTGTGCCGGCAAACCTTCGTCGAGGCTGTTGATAGAATTTCAATCCGTTGTGCTTGGCTCGGTCGGCCAAGGCTTGCCATTCTGCTTCCAAAGTCAGAACCAGGCCGAAGTGCCGAGGATAGACCCCCTTCTGCGGGACAATCCCATCGGTGGCAAGATGCGCAATTAATTGATGTCCGGCAAGTCCGAATGTCACGGCGGTAGATGATTCTCGCCCCAGCACACAGCCAAGGCCGTCCACGTAGAAATGTTTCGCGGCCGAAAGGTCTCGAACAGGGAATGCGAGGTGAAACAATGCTGGCATAATGTGGCGCCTCGCGTCACTCTATCAAGCCCTCGCGGGCTACGCAAACCGCCCTTGAACACGTGGGCGCCCGTCACTCCCGATATGGCCGGCTACCATATGCGGGGTGCTGTGCCTGATCGCAAACCGCCCATCAGGCGATAACACCAGCACACCGGCGGCCCCACGAATACGCTCCACGACCTTCCGCAACACTCGATTGGCGGATACGACCGGACTCCAGCCGCATGCCAGCAGATCGCTGATTTCCTTGGCCACTGCCACGCGGATGATACCTTCTCCCAATCCCGTCATTGAAACGGCTCCCGACTCATTGTCGGCATAGACGCCGCAGCCGATCAAGGGCGTATCGCCCACTCGGCCGGGCAACATGACATCCACGCCGCCCGTCGACGCCCCTGCTGCGACGGTGCCCGCGAGATCCAATGCCACCGCGCCCACCGTTTCTTTGCCCATGGCGCGTGCGCGGACATGTCCGGTTCGCATGAGTTCCTGATGCAGTCGCAGGGTTCGGCCTAACCCGGCGCGCGGAGTCAATTCATAGGCCCGCAGTGCAGGCGCGCGCTTGGCGCGGGAAAGGCGCTCTAAACCAAAATGCCGCGCAAAGCGGGACGCGGCGGATCCGACAATCAATACATGCCCAGTTTTCTCCATAACCAACCGTGCCGCGGCTATCGGATAGACAATGCCTTCGATCGAGGCCACGGCCCCCGCCCGCAGCCTATGCCCATCCATGATGGAGGCATCCATGCGCCGCACGCCGTCGAGTTGGTGGTTCGCGCCTCGTCCCGCGTTAAACAGTCCTGAATCTTCCAACAGGCGAATAGCTGCTTCGACCACCGACACTGCTCCCTGGCCGGCCATGAGCAATCGATGGCCCTCAGCTAACGCCGATTCAATACAGGCCGCCTGCGCGGCGGTCATGGCGCGGCGTCCCGCGCCACCGTGAATTAAAAGAAGCGGCCGAGATCGTTTCAATTGAGCAGCAGATCTTTGAGGGGACGGTAGGCAGGATCCTGCATGCGATCCAGGTCTGACCGGACGAATCCGAGGCCGGTCACACAGAGTTCGAAATTTTCCGATAACTTCCTGAACAGCGGGGAGTCCTGTTCAGGGTCATAGTCTGCCACTAATCCATAAGAGCGTTTTCCCGTCTTCATATAATCCACCAGAAAATCTTGATGGTAGATGAGGCCCGCGGTTTTGAGGCGGCGAAGATATTCGGGGAACAGGCCGGTCATAAATAACGTGAAGTCACCGATGTGCCGATGGACCTCGCGCTCACGGTCGAACGACTGGGCCTCCATCAACACCTCGGACTCGAAAAGCATCTCGACGACCGAGTCGAGGGCGCGACCTTGTTTGTTTTGAATTTTAAAGAGTTGATCGGTATGGGCAAATTCGACGAGCAGGTTGGAGACATATTCGGTGACGTTGAGATCCGGCCACCCGAGGTGTTCGGTAAAACTTTTTTCCGTCAACGCGCCAAACAGTTGACGGAGTGGATGGCTGCGAGAAACGGTACTTCCCATCTCGACCTCCCGGGCGATCCATGCCCTTTGAACACAGTATAACAGGCCATACGTGACTCGATCGATCCTTCTCCCTGCATCCTTATCGGCGCCCCATTACGAAACTTAAGCGTGGAGATCATGATCCGCGTCGACTATCCAAAATGAAGGTCACCGGTCCATCGTTCACCAGTTCTACCTGCATCTGCGCCCCGAATCTACCGGTCTCTACACTGATGCCGGCGGCCTGTAGCCGGCCCACCGCGTCATCATACAATGCACGGGCTTCAGCCGGCAGGGCAGCTAGGTCGAACCCTGGTCGACGGCCTTTGGTGGTATCGCCAAGCAGCGTAAATTGAGAGACGACCAATAGGGCTCCGCCGACATCGCTCAGCGACAGATTCATCTTTCCCTCATGATCGGCAAAAATCCGGAGTGTCCGAATTTTTTCGACGATATAGAGCAAATCGTGCTGTCCGTCGTCCTTGGCAATCCCCAACAGGACCAGAAGACCGGCCCCGATCCGGCCAGCCACTTGGCCGTCCACCTCTACGGTGGCTCGCGTGACCCGTTGAAGGACAGCTTTCATAAGTTATTCGTACGGGTCATTGCGGGATGGCCCGCCGCTACTCACTCAGCGTTTCGCAATTGCGCCAAGGTTCCTTCCAACCTTAGGAGCCGCCTCTTTACCGGCAACCCGCAGGAGAATCCGCCCAGCGAGCCGTCGTGCGCAATAATCCGATGACAAGGCACCACAATAGGCACTGGATTGGCGCCAAGCGCCATGCCCACCGCCCGGGCATAGTGTTTCCCGCCCACGCGACTTGCAACCCATTGGTAGGATCGGACACGGCCATAGGGGATCCGTGCAATTGCTTTCCAGACTTTCCGTTGAAATGATGTCCCGGCAGACAAATCTACCGGGAGAGAGAAGTCCCGCCGAGTACCCTGAATGTATGCCAGCAGCTGTGACCGCGCCTCCTCGATGAGGGCGGTAGCCGCCTCATGCGCGCCTCGCTCCTCCTGCCGGGGGGATGCTTGGCGCTTCGCAGGGGATAAATGAATGGAGGTGATTCCCTTCTCAGAGGCCGCAATCCCCACCCACCCCCACGCGGTTTTGAACGTCATTTCCCTTGTCATGTCAGGCCGCTCCAAACTTTCCCGCCATCCGACCCAATTTTCGTTTTACCATCCTCAGTACGACGTCCAGTTCGTCCGATCCCAGCATGATATGCACGCCGAGATAGCCGACGACGCTGAATCCGATCCCACCGATTAGGACCACCGATTTCATCATCCATTCGCCCGCCTGGGTCCAAATCACCGCGCCCGCCACCCACAGACAGATCAGGACAACAGGAATGCAAGCCACCAGGACACGGAGAGCGGACCATCCGATCGAACCCCAATCGACACGCCCTAACCGTCGATGCAGCACCGCCACGAGAATACTTGCGTTGAGCATCGACGCAAGTGCGGTGGCCAATGCCAGTCCCGCTGCCTCCAACAGTGTCATCAACCACAGCGATAACAGGATATTGGCACCGACGGCAATCCCAGCCGTGATCGCCGGCGTCCTGGTGTCCTGTAGGGAATAAAAGGCGGACACAATGATACGTACTCCCGCGAAAGCCCACAACCCGACCGCATAACCTAGCACCGCAGCCGCCGTAGCGGCGGTATCTTCTCTGGCAAATGACCCATGCTCAAAAAAAAGATGCACGATCGGCTGGCGCAAAAGTATCAATCCCAGCATGGCCGGCAAAATAATAAAAAAAATCATCCGCAGGCCGAAGCCCAGCGTCGTCCGCAGTTCATCGAGCGCCCCACGGGCCGCCTGCGCAGAAAGCGTCGGCAGAATCGCCGTGGCGAGCGCGACCCCGAAGATGCCGAGCGGAAACTGGATCAGCCGCATGCCGTAAAACAAATAGGTCGGTCCGCCGGAGAAAAACGACGCCAAAATAGTGCTCACGGTAATGTTGATCTGCGTCACCGACAGCCCAAGAAGCGAGGGAATCATGAGCCGTCCGATGCGCTTCACCCCCGGATGCCGAGGCTGGAATCTCAGCCCGAATAACATGCCGCGTCCATTCAACCCGGGCAGCTGCATCGCAAACTGTGCCATGCCGCCCACCACAATCCCAACCGCTACCCCGATAATGGGTTCCGGCAATAGGGGTGACAGGAACATCGCACAAGCGATCGTACAAATATTAAAAAAGACCGGAGAGAAGGCCGGCGCCGCGAAGGCGCGCAGGGAATTCAGAATTCCCATTGCCAAGGCAGCCAGACTGATGAACAACAGATAGGGGAACATCACGCGAGTCAGCAGCGTCGTCAGTTCTAACTTGTCCGGATGGCCATGAAATCCCGGCGCAAGCAACCAGACGATCCCCGGCGCTGCCACGATCCCCAACAATGTCACGACCGTGACGATGGTGAGCAGCGTCGTGAAAGTGGCGCTGGCCAATTCCCAGGCATCGCGTTTCGTTTTAAGAGTGTGATACTCGGTGAAGACCGGGATGAACGCCGCGGACATGGAGCCTTCGGCGAATAACTCCCGCAACAGGTTGGGAATTCGGTACGCGACAAAAAACGCGTCGGCTGCCGGGGTGGCTCCAAAGAGCCTGGCGAGGACCATGTCGCGGACAAACCCGAGAATGCGGCTCGAAAACGTGGCCACGCCGATAAGGCCGGCCGCCTTGACGACCGAACGGGTTTCGTCCGAAGCATTTGGAGATGGATCAAGGGCAGCGGCGGGATCTGGCATTAAGCGCGATTGTAGCGAAACCGAGAGAGGCAGTCCATTGTCTGGCGAGAACAAACCACTAAGCGTCCTGAATCACTTCATTCGGCAGCTCATTCGGATTGTCGCCCTTGCCTGGAGGATAAGCGCGAGCGAGAAGAACTCCACTGGCTTCGATTCCACGACAGAGCCCGCCCACTAGATCATTGGCCTTTAAACGCTCGACAATCACCGCAACTACCGTATTCCATTCGTCGGGTGAGACCGCTTGGCGCAACGACTGATCAGCCAGCACATAGACTTGTCGCTCGAGCAGTGACACCATCAGCAGCAAGCCGGTCCGTTCGCGGGTGAGAGCAATCCCATGCTGGGTGAACGCTCGTTCGGCTCGCAGCTGCACTTTCTGATGCATTCTTTCGCGAGAAGTGAGAGATCGAATGACGACTGGCCACGTTCCGGCCAAGACTCCGATGCCATAGGCCAGCATGGTCGCGGTAACCAGCCAGACGGCATTCGCCGCATGCCATCCCCACGGAAGCCAAGCGGTCTCAATCGTCAGTAGCGTCGTAAGAACGAGGAGCGCGAGCGCGAGGCCCGCCCGATGCCGCGCCTCGCGGTAGAGACCCGACTGTTTGACGAGCATGGGCACGATCTCCGCACTTGTGTGTTGTTCCGCCGCCTGCACCGCTACCTCGATCTGCGCCCGTTCCCCCTGGGTGAGGGTTGACCGGTTACCAGTCTCCACTTGCCCCCCCTCCCCCAAAATCGCCTCCACCGCCGGAGAAGCCACCGGATCCTCCGAAGGATCCTCCGATCCCCCCGGAGCCCCATCCTCCATTCTGAGTGCTAAACCAAGTGCCATCAAACGGGTTTCCACCTCTCCTTCGTCCCGAGCCGCTGCCTTCCCCTACTGCACTGAGTAGACTGACCAAAGCCACGCTCACGGCTCCGGCAATCAGAGCAGGGATCGCCCAGGGTGCAGCGAAAAACGAGAGACCGCCTGCGGCGACCGGCCCCAGCACACGATGCGCGCGCGAGAGCAAAAGACCGATGACGACTCCCAGGATCACCGCGAAGGCGGCGTTATTGAACGTTTCACTGGATGGCGAGGATGTCGCTGAGCGCTCCTCAGCATTGTAGGTTCCTTCGATGGTTTTTAGAATGGCCTGGACACCAGCCGTAATGCCCCCGGAGAAATCACCCGTTCGAAACCTTGGCACGATCTCGTTGCGGATAATTTGCGCGGATCGCGCATCGGTCAACACCCCCTCGAGCCCGTAACCAACCTCCACACGAACTTTTCGATCCTTGATGGCGATGAGAAGCAGGGCTCCATTATCCGTGCCCTTGCGGCCCAAATTCCACGTGGTCGCTACACGATGGGAGAGATCAAACAGCGGCTCTCCCTCCAGCGACGGGACAATCAGCACCGCCACCTGATTGGTGGTTTTCGCTTCATGCGCCTGGAGCTTAGCGGACAGTTCCTCGGCCACTGCAGGGGGCAGAACGCCCGCCAGATCAACGATGCGGCCGCTGAGCGGCGGGACCTCGAGCGCCTCAGCTAGAAGGACACCCGTAAGCGCGAGCCACACCCCAGCAGCGAGGACCGCAGGCCCTACCCGGCTCATCAGCCGCATCCCGAACCCTCCGCCTCCAATGACCTGGACGTCAGAATTTCACTTCCGGCGGCTTCGCCACCGCCTTTTCGTCGGCCACCGTGAAATTGGGTTTCTCTTCCATATGCAACAGGAACTTGGCGGTCAGATTCGTGGGGAAGTAGCGGACCATTTTGTTGAACTCTGCCACCTTATCGATGTACCGCTTCCGTGCCACGGTGATACGATTTTCTGTGCCTTCGAGCTGACTTTGGAGGTCACGAAAGTTTTGGTCGGCCTTCAAGTTGGGATAGTTTTCCGCGATGGCCAACAATCTCCCTAATGCATTGGACAGTCCCTGTTGAGCTTCCTGAAATTTCTTGAACGCCGCCTCATCTCGTAGCAACTCCGGAGTCACTTGGATGCTCGTGGCTTTCGCGCGCGCCTGTACGACGTTTTCCAGCGTGTCCTTCTCATGCGCAGCGTACCCCTTCACCGTATTCACAAGGTTCGGGATCAGATCGGCGCGCCGCTGATACTGGTTGATTACCTCGCTCCAGGTGGCCTTCGTATCCTCATCAAGACCCTGCAAGTCGTTGTAACCGCATCCCGACAGGGTCAAGATCGCCATGAGCAGCAATATTGCCCCTCTTAACCGCGTGACTGACGTGATCATGCGTTCCTCCTTCGCGCCCGTCATACAGACGAGCATATCAAGACTCAAGACGTTCACAGACGAAGTCAACGACCGGCGCGACCTCGCGACGCGCAAGAGGTATCGATCATCCCTTCAACCTTGTTATACTCGACCTTACGGTTGCGATTATCCTGCAAACGGAGCACCCATGGCACTCGATCGGTCCACCGATTCCCCCGGAGGATTTCAGGTCCGACACCGCATCTTAGGGATTTTCCAGGGGAGTTCGATCGGACTGGCGTTTTGGCACCCCTCTTCCCACATGCCCGAATATGGACTCTGCCGGTTTGCCACGGAAGCAAAAGCACAGAGCTATGTGGACTATCTTTCTTCGCCCACTTGTCCGGAGCGGTTCAAAACTACGGACCTGACCGTGGAGGCGTTCGACCATGCCGAACACGAACGGCTTACGACAGAGTACCCACAGACTTCGGCATGGGAAACACCACTGTAGCAGAATGCTGAGATGATCGCTGCCTACTCGCGCAGCGGCACGGTCGTAGCCGGGTTGCATCCTTCACGTGGTCTGATTAATAGGAGTGAGCCGGCTCTGTGATAATGGCGCAGAGCCCAAGCGGGCTAGATAGAGGAACGGGGCCCGAAGGATTCGGTATGGGCATGCACAAACGCGAGGAGGCGCTTGTTCTCCTGTGCTGCCCGTAAAAATTTGAAGGCGATTCCACGAGAACTCACGGATCGGACCATCGCGGCAACCTCGAGCGGAGCTTGTTCATCGTCCAGCGCGATTTGCAGATAAAAGATGTCGTCCACGTGCACAGGGGAGTGGCTTTCGATAATGCACCCGCCCATCGATATATCCAAAACCGTTCCCTCTCCGCGCACCTTCCCACCTGAAAACGATAGGAATAAACGCACTGGAATCCGCAGATGCTCGCGCCGATCGACCGTGTGATTCGGATAACTGCGCCCCAGACGAGAGGCTGGGAAACGAAAGCTGCAGTCTTGGCAATGAAATGGGGAAATGTATGCGAGTGACTGCAGGCGTTCCATGAAAGTGTGACATGGAGAACGGAATACCTTGTCTTGGCCACATTGCGGGCAGATCAACGGTTGTGCCATGCTTGATGTTCGACGGATATCATCGCCGCTCTCCCGAACGCGCAGTCGTCCGAGATCTGCCCGGTTTTGGTTCTTCCTGCCCATTCCACGTAGAGGAGTCTGCTAGCTTCACCATTCGTTCACACAAAATTCGTCGACCCCTGCACGAATAGACCCCTAGCCTGCGATCGCACGTTCCGAAGACCCCTCAGCGCTATTAAACCGATAAAGGATGATGAAAGTTCTGTCAAGAAACTCGGCGGATCTTCGCCGACTAGGCCACCAGTGCCATACATGAATGCTGCCTTTTCTGGAAACTTGATAGGTTTAAACTAACCCAGCAACTACTTTATAAATTGAAACTGTATTAACGTGTTTTAACGTTTCACTAATATCCCTCTAATCTCGCTTTGTTATGGTCTTCCTCACATGGGCACGCCCCTTACAAGATGGGGCACAATCCTAAGGAGGTAGAAGCCATGACATGCGGACGATGCCAAGGACTAATGGTCGATGAGTGGCGTCCGGATTTCTCTCCGGAAACGTTTGTATGGCGGTGCATTAATTGTGGATCGGTCCTCGATCCTTTGATCGAACGGAATCGGCGACCAGGTCTCGCCGAGCAACTAATCTTAGAGCCAGTTGGAGTTCCGCAGTAGCGATGTGACAGCCGCAGGCCAGAGCTTCTTCCTGGTCTGCGGCAAACCTTGCTACAAGGCGAAGTTAGCCCAAAGGACGGTATGATCCGAAGGATCTGCGGCGCGTCTGGGCTCAAGATCAACTTCGACTTGCTGACACTTTTGCGCGAGTGAGGCCGTGGCCAAAATATGGTCGATCCGCCACCCTTTATTAGCGGCAAGCGCACTAGGCGCACGGTAGTCGAAAAAGGTAAATTGCTGGCGGTCTGGATACAGTTTGCAGAACACATCTTCGAAGCCCCACGCAATCGTCTCCCCATAGGCCTTGCGGGCGTCTTCGTGGTAGCAGACATGTTTTAGATGTTTCTCCGGACTGTGGACATCAATGGGTCTTGGGGCCACATTCATGTCTCCACACCAGATCGCCGGCTCCTTCGGCGAAAGATGAACCTCAAAATGCCTTTTCAAGCGTTCGTACCAGGCAAGCTTGTATTGGTACTTGGGTGAATCGATCTCGAACCCTTGCGGGACGTAGGTATTGATGACGGAAATGCCCTGAATCACAACCCGCAAGAGACGAGCATCCTCCACATCACCTCCATCATCGAACCCATAGCATACCTGATCCGGCTTGATCCGACTGAGCACGGCGACGCCATTGTACGACTTCATACCTCGAAAGGTGATTTCGTACCCAGAGGTCGCAAGCCCTGCCAAAGGGAACTCACTGTCCTGAACTTTGGTTTCCTGCAGACAGAGCACATCCGGCTCGTGGCGCTCAAGCCACTGCAACACAATGGGGAGACGCTTGCGGAGTGAATTGACATTGAAAGTCGCGATTTTCATGGGCTGAGCCGATTTTAGCAGAGCTTAGTCGATGCAACAACTAACGCCAGGAAACACCACGGCCTGTGATGGGATAGTTCCGATCACAGGCCGTAGTTGAACGTTACGAGGATTGCCTCGCAATCGCACTGCTATGGATTAGTTCCTTATGGCGTCTTTTAAGTCGTGGCTCATCCCGTCGGCCTGATGCAAGGTTCCATCAGCTGCGCCTTTTAGTTCTGCCGCTTTTGCGTGTACAGCCTCTATCTTCGCATTTGCCTTGGCTTTCACATGCTTCTTCTTCGCCCTTACGTCAGCCTTGGCTTGCTTTTTCTTCGCTTTGGCCTCCCCCCGCTTCGCCTTCGCCTCGCTTTTCGCTGACTCTTTCTTTGCCTTGAGATCGTTCGTGAGGTCTGTCTTTTGGGCGTTCAGATCGTATGACAGGCCGCTCATATCCTGCTTTATGTCCTCCGCGAACTTCTCTGCGCCCAGCTCGTCGGCAAACACGAACGTACTCATGCTCACACAGACAACGGCGACCATGGCAGCGATAGACCTTTTCATCAACAGACCTCCATTGGGGGTTGAATATGGCAGTTGAATCCTCGTCGAACCAACAGGCATGCAGCACCCATCAATACCCTGAGATGGCTCACTTGCCAAACATTTTGCTAGTTTTTACCGACACGATCTAATCGGTTGTGCCGAAGTTAGGACTGTTCCCTATTCAAGGGAAACTATTCGCGACATTATTCGCGCACGGCGGCAAGATAGCGTCGAAGAATCGCCTGCTCCACTCGTGAACGGCCACGGTCGGGGGCGGGAAACCGGAGTACCAGATGTATGCGGCCCGCCTCGGGGAATTGGATTGTGATTCGCGGGTCAGGTGAAGGGGCTTCCAATAGGTTCCGCTGCTCTAGAAGCTTCATCTGTCGGCCCATTTGATCCATGAAGGGAGCACACTCCACCTTGGCAGCCGCAAGAAGTGCCTGTTCGGCCGCCTGCCAATTTTCCGAGCTTAGAAGGGGGACTGACAACACGTAGAGACCGTATTCCTGCGAAGGGCTTTCTTTGATTAGCGGATTCGTGAATAACAAGCTGTTTGGAAAGACCACAATCCGTCCGGTATAGAGGTGTGATGTCAGACCTGGCCCGATCTCCAACAGTTTGGTTGCAAACACATCATGATCGAGCACGACCCCTCGATACATGCCCAGTTGAATGCGGTCCCCGACCCCATACACGCTTCCTCCGACACGCAACGCAGCGCCACTCCAACAGAGAATCAATTCTTTTGTCGCCAACACCACGGTTGCCGCCAATGCGACGAGAGACACCGCAAAGGCTTCCAGCTCATGGGCCCAGATCACGATCAGACCCACGAATAGGCCGAGCACCATACTGTTGCGACTGGTAACGATCCATCGGCGCTTCGCGTCGATAGTCAGCGTGTGGTATCGTCGGATTGCGCGAACCACGACCGTTCGCACGATGAGCAAGATCAAGAGAAGTAGGACGGATTTCAGGAGATCAAAAAACACACTGGAGCCGATGACCGGCAGCATTTCTCGCATATGATATTTGAGGCCGCCTTACTGCGGTGCGGTCTCATCCTCACTGGCGCGGGGGACGCATTCTTCTCGTTTCCAATCCTTCAGCCGTTTGTCGTCATCAAATGAAAGCGTGTAGCGGTAACAGTAGAGCGGCTCGCGGTAGGGCTCCTCAGCGCCGGCCAAACTTTTGCCGAAGGGAGAGGGCGAGGGAGGAGCCTTCGTTTTTCTACCGGCGGTCAATGAACTGGGATCCCAGGGATGAACCTCCCGATCTCCCATCGGCACTCGGTAGGTCCACACCGTATCTCCACCGAGCACCGGCGTCTTTGTGGTGCTGGGCGGACCGAGCTTTTCCGCAATATCGTCTTGCGTGAGCGTCTTTACCCCTTTAGCAAGATAATGATCGCGCCAGGGCCCTCCGCAGCCCGACAAGAGCACAAGACAAAGTAGAGGAAAGCACCCGCTCCATCGAACCAGGCAGGCCCCCACACTCTTCTCATCGCACCTAGCCCCGTTACTGTTCCGAATCACGATGTTCCCGAATCCATCGTATGGAACAATACATCGCATAGCCCTGGGCCATCATCCCCGTCACGAGAAGCCCCAATGCCGTATGCAGCCATGCCGTATCAGGATATTCCAATCCATAGATGCCCAGCATAAATCCCACGGCAATGAATACGATGCCCATCCCCCGCGCGATCAATGCATTGGTCCGTAAATCAGGCATGGATTTTCCTCTCGCCTCACACATCCATTACGCTACACCCAGGCGGCCCATCGGTTCAACTCTCCGCTCTTTGAATTTCACGACCTCGCCTTCTCACGAATCGCATCGGCTCTCCCTTCCAACACGGCTGCCTCAGCACTTCGATTGAGCCTGCGAAGCGCGCCGGCGTAGTCGTCGAGATTCTTCAGCAGGTCCGGATGGTCGGGGCTCAAGCGTTTATCTCGCACTGCTAACGCGCGCGCCAACAATGTCGCGGCCGGGTCCCAGTCGCCTTGAGCCAGATGCATCGCGGCCAAGTTGCTCAGCGCCAACGCGACCTCCAGGTGATCAGGCCCCAGAAGTTTTTCTTTGATGGCGAGCGCTCGGGTCAGGAGCCGCTGCGCGTCGGCATATTGTCCGTGTTTGCGATGCAATACTCCCAGGTTGTTCAACATCGCGGCAACATCCAGATGGTTCTCTCCATACACGTCCTGATAGATCTTGAGCGCCTCAAGATAAACGGGTTCGGCCTCGACAAATTTCGCCTGTGCGCTATAGGTCTGAGCCAGACGGGCCAGCGTCACCGCGACCCGCCGGTCGTGACGACCAAACTCTTCCGCTTTATGCACAGCCGCGGAAAAAATATGTTCGGCTTCCTGGTACTGCCCCCGTTGCAACGCCGCCTCACCAGCCTGCATAGCCGCGTCCCATGTCTGTTGCCCGCAGGACAGGGTAATCACCAGCAGTACGCACACGCAGATCAGGCATGTCGCCCTCATGGACGGCTCATCTGCTCGACAATGGCTTCGGCCGGATAGGTCACAATTTCCGCCAACGTCGGATGATAGTGCGGAATGCGCAGCAGGTCCTGTGCCGTTCCATGAAAGTACATCACGGCAATGAGTTCGTGGATCAACTCTCCCGCATGCGGGCCCACGATCTGCGCGCCCAACAGCTCTCCGTTTTCCGGGCGACACAACAGCTTAATAAATCCATGCGCCGCCCCCATGCACATCGCTCTCCCATGATCTGCGAATGAATAAGAAGCCGTCAAATATGGAATGGCTCGTTCTCTGCATTGCCGCTCATTCACCCCTGCTACCCCGATCTGAGGTTCGGTGAATACCGCTTCAGCATCAAGCCGGTGATCGATCGTCCGCACGAGACCATTCGGCTGCGTCGCATTCCACGCAGCTGTTTCGCCTTGCTGAATCGCGAGATGCACAATAGGCGTCAGATCGTTCACGTCGCCGACGGCAAAGATGTGCGGTTGTGAGGTGCGCATGTCTTGACCAACCGTCAGACGACCGCCAATGGCCTGCACGCCCGCCGCCTCAAGGCCTAACCCCTGTATATTTGGGCGACGGCCTAATGCATGAAGAATCGTCTCTGCGGAACGCGTCTGGACTACGCCTCCCTGCATAAAGTGCGCGGTTTTCTCCGATGGCGTGTGGGTTATCCGTTGCAGCGAGACATCGGTTACCACCTCGATACCTTCCTCACGAAAGGACACCTCCAGCGCACGACCGACATCCGCATCCATATGGGACAAGAGCGTGGCCTTCCGCTGCAGAATGGTCACTTTGGTCCCAATTCGAGCGAAAAATTGTCCAAGTTCTACGGCGACCGGTCCGCCGCCCAGCACGAGGAGCGAGACAGGAGGCCGACGAAGGTCAAGTATCGTGTCGCTGGTCTGATAGCCGGCCTCATCCAACCCCGGGATACAGACCTCATGGGGCGTCGAGCCGGTGGCAATCACGAACGCCTGCCCGTGAATCCGCATATTTCCTGCGAGAATGTCATGGGGAGAGATAAATTCGGCGTGCGATTCATACAACGTAAACCTTGGATCGCGCAGGGCGGCTATGCGATAGTCCGCAAACTCCTGCACCAGTCGATTCTTGCGATCCACGATAGCCGATAGATCCGCGCGTGGGGTGACCGGGGCAAGACCGAATTCACGCGCCCGGTTCATCATCGCCATCATTTCCGAGGACTGCAGAAACGCTTTGGTCGGCATGCAGCCTCGCAGGATGCAAAGACCGCCGAGCGGCCCTTGATCGACAATAGCGACATCGGCGCCGGCATCGCGGGCGGTCCGCGCGGCGGCATAGCCTGCTGAACCTCCGCCGATGATCACCACATCGTGGCGACGCTTAGGCATGTGCGGCAGTTGTGGCGACATCCCAGATCCGGTAGACTCATGCGCAGCAAATGACCCGCAAGGATACACTATGATCAAACCTGGCCGCTATCGTCACTACAAGGGAAAGGACTATGACGTGATCGGGGTAGCCCGGCACTCCGAAAGCGAGGAAGAATACGTCGTCTACCGCCAACTCTACGGAACAGGCGAACTCTGGATCAGACCGATGGGTATGTTTCTCGAATCGGTATCGGTGGAAGGGGCCACTGTGCCCAGGTTTCGTCGGCTAGAGGAAGGTCCAGCGTGAAAAGGTTGCGGCTTGTCCTAGCCGATGTCCAGCCTTGTTGATGACGCTCCACACAATTGCATTCTCGATCAGAAACCGGCGCCCGCTGTTGGAGATTCTGACGCCCCGGTAGTTCTCTATGTAGCCCCGCGTTCGGGCGCGCTCGAGCATCCATTCTCGCTCGGCACGGTTGACGACTTCCGCCGTCAGCCGAGACGGCGTCTGCAGCAGCGCGTCCCATGTCGTCTCCCACAGGGAGAGAGCGAGATGCGATCCATAATTGAGAAGCGGATCCTCTTCAGTTCCATGGGAGACAACCACGAACGGAGCCAAAAAGAGCGCGTGGGCCTCCGCCTCTTGTTCCCCTGTCCGCTCAAGCAAGTCCCGCCCCACCCAGTGACGGTAACTATTCAGCAGCAACTGGGACCATTCAACGACCGTCGGCTGTCGCCACACCTGATTCGGATCGTCCATGGCGTCCCCGATGGGATACACTCAGTACACAGCACAGACTCACAGACTCGGCACCAATAGCCTCCAGAGGCTCGCTGCGTGATAGCATGACTGCTCGCCCGATTCAACGCGCGGCTACGCGGCGCTTTTTCGCAGATGACGGACAAACAATGGCTGCCCGCCTGTTCCCATCAAGGTCATGATCAGGTCGCCGCGTCGCAGGTCGCTTCCGAATCCAATGGCTTCGCGGTCTTGTAACACAACTTCACAGGACCATCTCTCGACGGGCTGATCCTGGCCCTTGGCCTTGTGAAGCAACCGACCTCTCTGGTCGACCTGATAGGTCATTTCCACCGGCACCGCTTCAAAGATTGTGTCTGGTTTGTCCAGAATGGGCCGGAGCGAGTGGGCTGATTTGACGGCGCCACGAGTTGAATATTGAAAGACTTGGTGAGGGAATAGATAAGGAGCCTGGGGATTTCTGAATCGATAGGGTGAATTGAATGCGACTAATTCCCAATTGCCAAGAACATCCCGGCGCGTGCAGGATCGGACATACCCTGCCTGAATAGCCGATCCTGTTCTGATCAATGATTTCGCCATGGAGTGATCCTTCGCCTCCACTGGGCCATCACAAATCACGCCCACACACCCTGCCACGGCAAGCAAGCCTATCCAGCATTTCATACGATCCTCCGTCTCGTAGACGATCCCTCCCTGCTCGCGCTGTTACCTCAAGCCTAGCAGAGGACCGGACATCGTCAGAAACTCAGCGATATTAAGGGTCTTTCCGTATGTCTGCGGCAGGGGAAGGGGCCGGCAAAGATTTGGGGGCTCGCGGGAGCACACGGTATTCGATCAGCCGACAGGTGCAAAAGGAGACCTGTCGCCATTCTGCCGTAATTTTCACAATCGCCGATCCACAGATGGAGCAGCCGAGTGCTCGAGGATCGCGTTTAATAGTCCAGCGGGGAATGGTGATGCGTTCGCTGTGGCTCGGTTCCTGTTCCATGGGGACGTTATCGGTCCCCGGTTTTAAAATCTAAAGCGGCACATTCTGCCTCAGCCCTTTACCCTTGATGCGGCAGGGCCGCTCGCATATATAATAGCCCCGCATCGGTCCCTGCGCGGCTCGCTTGTTGCCTCAGCGCAGACCTATAAGGAGTACGGCCATGGCTGCACAGACATTGTTCGATAAAATTTGGGATACGCACGTCGTTCGGGCAGAACCTGATGGCACCACGTTACTGTATATCGACCGCCAGCTTGTGCATGAAGTCACATCTCCGCAAGCGTTTGAGGGGTTGACGCTCGCCGCAAGGACGCCCCGTAGACCGGGCGCTGTTCTGGCTGTTCCAGACCATAATGTCCCCACTACAGACCGTGGCTTGGCGATTGCCGACCCGATCAGTGCCAAACAAATTCAAACGCTCCAAGATAACTGCGCGACTTTCGGCATTACATTTTTCGGGATGAACGATATTCGGCAGGGCGTAGTGCATATCATCGGCCCCGAACAGGGGTTCACCCTGCCAGGCATGACCATCGTCTGTGGCGATTCACATACCTCGACCCATGGAGCGTTTGGAGCGCTGGCGTTCGGCATCGGGACGAGCGAGGTTGAACATGTCTTAGCCACCCAGTGTTTGGTTCAGAAACGTCCCAAAACCATGGAGATCCGAGTTGAGGGACAGCTCTCTTCTCGTTGCTCAGCCAAGGACGTGATCCTGGCGATTATCGGCAAAATCGGCACGGCCGGTGGAACGGGCTACGTGATTGAATACACCGGCTCTACGATCCGCGCACTCAGCATGGAAGGGCGCATGACCCTGTGCAATATGTCCATCGAAGGCGGGGCTCGCGCCGGCATGGTGGCCCCGGATGACACCACCGTCGCCTACATTAAAGGTCGGCCGATGGCGCCGAAGGGAGCGCTCTGGGGCCAAGCCGTGGCAGCCTGGCGGCAACTTACGACCGATCCCGGCGCTCGATACGATGCCGTGGTGGAATTGCGAGCCGAAACGATCGCACCCCAGGTCACCTGGGGTACCAGCCCGGGAATGGTCACCGGTGTGGATGGGAACGTGCCGGACCCTCGAAGCATGAAGGACGAGAAACTCCGCCAGTCTACCGAACAAGCCCTCGAGTACATGGCGTTGTCGCCCGGAATGCCGATCCGCGATATCAAGATCGACACCGTATTTATCGGATCCTGCACCAATGCGCGGATCGAAGACCTTCGCCTCGCCGCATCGTTCGCCAAGGGCAAGAAAGTTGCCGATAGCGTGCACGCGATGGTGGTGCCTGGTTCCGGCCTCGTGAAACAGCAGGCGGAACAAGAGGGACTTGATCGCATTTTCAAAGAATCGGGATTCGAATGGCGGGATGCGGGATGCAGTATGTGCCTCGCCATGAATGCCGACGTGCTGAAGCCGGGGGAACGCTGCGCGTCCACCAGCAACCGGAATTTTGAAGGACGCCAGGGAGCCGGCGGACGGACCCACTTGGTGTCTCCTGCGATGGCCGTGGCCGCCGCTATCGAGGGACATTTCGTGGATATTCGTCACTGGGCATAATCTACGTACGCCCTTGTTCACGGTAGGCATCGCAACGCATGAAGCTCGAGAAGAGAGACTGAGGACACATTATGGACGCATTCACCACACTCACAGGCTGGGTTGCTCCGCTAGACCGACTGAATGTCGATACCGATCAGATTATCCCAAAACAGTTTTTGAAGACGATAAAACGGACCGGTCTGCGAGAAGGCCTGTTTTATGATTGGCGGCGGCGCAAGGATGGTTCGCAGGATCCCACCTTCTTCTTGAACCAACCCCGTTACCAACAAGCCAGCATTCTCTTGGCGCGGGACAACTTCGGCTGCGGATCCTCGCGTGAACATGCGCCATGGGCATTACTTGATCAAGGTTTTCGGTGCGTGCTCGCCCCGAGCTTCGCGGACATTTTCTACAATAACTGCTTCCAAAACGGCATGTTGCCGGTGGTATTGAAGGGACATGAAATCCAAGCGCTATTCGAGGGCGTCATGGCCCGAGAAGGATATCGACTCACGGTGGACCTCGCGGCTCAACGTGTGACGACGCCGGAAGGCGCCGCCTATCATTTCGACATCGATCCGTTTCGAAAGGATTGCCTGTACCGCGGCTTGGATGCGATTGGTCTCACCCTCCAGCATGTTGATCAGATCGCGCAGTATGAGCAACGCCGTCGCACGCAAGCCCCCTGGCTCTTCCAGGATGTGGCCTCCACGACGGGAACGGCATGACCGCGAAAATATTCTTTACCTTGTCGGTGTTCTTGGGAGCCGCCTACCTCTTAGTCATCTTCAATTGGAGTTATTCCGATGGAGATCGCGTGGGTTATCTTCAGAAACTGTCGCGGAAAGGGTGGGTCTGCAAGACTCAGGAAGGCGAACTGGCCATGACGACGGTGCCCGGCGTCGCGCCGCTCCTATGGAATTTCAGCGTGTGGGATGATACCGTCGCGAAAAAACTCGATGGGCAAATGGGGAAGCGAGTAGTCCTTCATTATAGGGAATTCCGCTACATCCCGACCACCTGCTTTGGAGAAACCACCTACTTCGTGGATCGCGTGGAGATCTTGGACTAAGTCTGCGTCACAGCCATTTCTTCTGCTTGAAGAAGTACAGCATGGCCGTCCCCGTCATGGCCATCACTCCAAGCACGACCGGATATCCCCAGGTTGATTTCAGTTCAGGCATGTGCTCAAAGTTCATTCCATAGATACTGGCGATAAAACTGAGCGGCATGAAAATCGTCGTGATGATCGTCAGCACCTTCATCACACCATTCAACCGATAACTCACGCTCGACAGATACACTTCCATCATGGATGATACCATTTCCCGCAACGTTTCAATGGTATCGCCGATTTGAATGATGTGATCATACACGTCTCGAAAGAAGACTTTTGTCGAGCCCTGTAAGAATTGACCATCCGAACGCGAGAGATTGTTCATGACATCGCGAAGCGGCCAGACGGAGCGACGCAAGAACAGAAGCTGCCGTTTGAGCGCATGAATATCACGCAGCGTTTCCGGTCCAGGATTCGTAATACAGAGATCCTGTAATGCTTCAATCCTCTCTCCCAAGGTTTCGAGAATGATGAAGTATCGATCCACAATCGAGTCCATCAGGGCATACAAAAGATAATCGGCTCCCGCATGCCTGAGGCGGCCTTTGCCGTTTCTCAGGCGTTCCTTCACGCCTTCAAAGACATCGCCACCGTTCTCCTGGAACGACAAGAGAAAATTTTCCCCAAAGACAAGGCTTACCTGTTCGACATTGATATCGCCGTGCCGCTGCCCCTCATACAGCATCTTCAGCACAACATAGCCGTAGGCCCCATAATCATCGAGCTTCGGACGCTGGTCGGTATTGGCGATGTCCTCGAGCAACAACGGATGGAGGCCGAACATTTTCCCGAAGGCCTCCAAGCACGTCCATCTTATGGATGCCCCCGATATCCACCCACCGGACAATCGGCTCACCGGCCATGGCTATGTCGGCCGGCTTTGCAACAGTCCGTTCTTGGAACCGGCCTTCGCCGTATTCGTAGACAGCGATAGTGACCGTATCTGACTTTTTCTCACCGATGTGGACCAGCGTGCCAGGCGGCAAGCCGGACTTGCGGGAACGTTTGTGCATCAGCTTCATGGTGGATCCAGCTTGTACGCGGATCCTCAGAGAGCGTCAAGCGTCTCTCCACGCCAATCCACTCTACGCTTTGTTCTCGCCCCGAGACCTGATACGCTGAAGCGACGTGCATGGACATTCTTCGCGATCCTGGAGCCAGCCTGCCGATGCAACATGAACTCGCCACCCTATCAGGCGCCATGCTACGCGCTGGTCACCAAGCTATTCGCTTGGCCGCCGAGGGGTTTGAGACCTTTACCAAGCAGGACCACTCTCCTGTGACGTCAGCTGATCTGGCCGTGAATGAGATCCTTCGGGAGAGCTTGTCGAATGCTTTCCCCGAAGACGGTTGGTTGTCTGAGGAAACACCAGATAACTCGGAGCGGCTGGATAAGAAGCGCGTGTGGATCGTCGATCCAATCGACGGAACGCGGTCATTCGTGCGAGGCCTCCCGGAATTCTGCCTGTCCGTGGCGCTCATCGAAAATGGCGTCCCGATGGTCGCGGCTATTTTTAATCCCTCCACCGGCGAGTTTTTTTCGGCCATTCGTGGCCAGGGCATGCGCCTCGATCATCACCCGGATGCCGGCCAGCCTCCGTTCGGCCCACTCGAACGACCTCTCGCACTCGTGAATCCAGGGGAGCTGCGAATCGGCCGTTTTCAGGCTCTGGAGCCTCACATGCGGTGCCGACCGATTGGATCGATCGCCTACGCCCTCGCCTTGGTCGCGGCAGGACAAGCCGACGCGGCAGTGACTTTGGAGGGAGGAAACGAATGGGACGTCGCCGCCGGCATTCTGTTGATCGAAGAAAGTGGAGGACGCGCCACCACGGCATCAGGCCATCCATTTTTATTCAACCGCCCCGATCCTCGACTGCAAGGAACGTTGGCTCTAGGCGCTGACGTAGCCGGGGCCGTGCGTGCTCAGATTCTGCAGCTCGGCATGTCAGGATCCCGCTCTCGGCCCCGCTGAGCTTTCAAGTGGACGCTCTTCTCTGTACGATACCCCTATCGAAGATTTTTTATGAGTGCCGTCGCATGGCGTCTGAAGTTGACGGCCTGCGGAAACTCGTCTGCAATCCCGAAAGGGCCGGGCACCAGGTCCCTCGGATGGAAGGCAGACGACGATGCAGGCAGCCACGATCGGCCGCTTCGCCTAGACCAGGGAGGTTTCCCATGAATGTGGCGTTATTGGGCACAGGATTATTGGGGCAGGCGGTCGCCGACCGATTGCAGTCCACCGGCCACAAGCTGACTGCCTACAACCGTTCTCATGAAAAAACGCGATCGCTACAGCAACGAGGTGTCCGAATCGCCGCCACGGCCGAGGAGGCCATGTCCGGTTCGAAGGTGGTTTTGCTTCTGCTTGCAGACGCGGCGGCCATTCGCTCCGTCCTATTCAATCCCGCCACCACCGCGGCCATTCAAGGGCGCACCATTATCCAAATGGGCACGATCGGTCCGGCGGAGAGCCGAGTGCTCCAGGAGGAGATTGAGCGGCTCGGCGGTCATTACCTGGAGGCACCGGTGCTTGGAAGCATCGCAGAGGCACAGGCGGGCACCCTCTTGATCATGGTCGGTGGAACCCCGGAGCAATATGCGGAATTTGTCCCGCTTCTGCATTCTTTGGGGTCTGAGATACAGCTTATCGGTCCGGCTGGAAAAGCCGCGGGATTGAAATTAGCGTTGAATCAGCTTATTGCCGCAGAGATGGCGGCTTTTTCCTTGAGCTTGGGCTTGGTGCGGCGAGAGGGCGTTGCCGTGGAGAGCTTTATGGGAATTTTGCGAAAAAGCGCACTGTATGCGCCCATGTTCGATAAGAAACTCGCTCGTCTGACAGGGCGGAATTACGAAAACCCAAATTTTTCCACAGGTCACATGCTGAAGGATGTGGAGTTATTCATCAATGCCGCAGAATCCGCGCACCTGGCGACCGGAAGTCTTCAGGGAATACGGTCCTTGCTCTTAGAAGCTATTGCCCAAGGATTGGGATCCGTTGATTATTCAGCTCTTTATGAGGCGATTGATCCGGCAGAAGACCGTCAGCCATAGCAGTTACTGCGGCGACCGATCCTTGAGAAGGCTCTGGTTATCGACTGCTGAGTGAACCTTCAAGAGGTGAAACCGGCCACCAGACTTCTTCGGAGCCGCATCACGCTCGATGCGCGTATACCACCATCGGCCGTCGCCTTCCGAAAAGTTCTCGGACAGCGTGATTTCGAATCCACCTTCACGGTCGTTCTCATGCTGAGCCCAGGCCCCCGCCCAGCGATGATCGGAAAGCAGGTCAGTTCGAAAGTGACCGCCTTTAAAATCATACGTACCGTTGCCGAATCGATCCAGCCTCAGCGGCACCACCACCCCGCCCTCCTCATATTCCCATTCGCCTGCCAGGACAGCATCCTTCTCCGCCTGGGCGGCATCTTCCAACGGGACAGACTCGCTCGGTGAAGCAGAACTTAATATGGGCACATGACCGCAGGCTTGAAAAGCCATTGCGCTGAAACAAATTGCCATCAACGTCAACACGGAGTGTTTCATATGTGGTTCCTATGATTTCCTAGATCGATACGAGCCCCCTCGGTGCCTCGCCCTACATTCTTCATAACATGCGTTCGAGCCTTGCTCAAGCCTCCATTCTTTTTTTGCTCATATGCACCAAGAGGTCTTGCTGCACGAAGGGACTCCAGAGTGTGCATCTGAATCACTCAAATAATCGAGTCCATGCCAAAGCGCTGATTGCGACAATGGAGCCCCCAAACGTCGTCCTGCTGGATATCGCGTTGCCCGATACGAACGGTCTAGACCTTCTCGCTTACCTGCGGACACAGACGCACTGGCAGAAGACGGCCGTCGCCCTGCTCACGACCGGCGCCGATAACCTCGATATGCGCCAAGCGGCTCTCCTCGGCGTCGACGACTATATTCTCAAACCTGTCGGCCCTACCAAACTGGCCATAAGGCTCAATCGCCTGTTGAGGGATTCGCAAAAGAAACAGACCCGGGTGGCCTGGAGCACCGGCTCCTTGGCCATCCGGCAATTGTAGTGCATGTACGCAATTCAATGCACATTTATGCTTCACAAGTGCAGATATAGCCAACTGAACGCCGTATGGAAGCTGATCGAGCTATACCGCGGATATCAGGGAAGAAAGCTAAGTGGGCCGCGATGCTAAGAGCCGCTTCCGAGCAGGCACCGTGAGGCATGCAGATGTGTACCTAGGTCATGCGGTCAGTTGCTCGATGCGGCGTAGCATCGTCTGGATGTAGCTGTCTTGGTCCTCCTCTTGGAACAGGATGTGCCGCTTATTCATCGCCTTCTTGTCCACCCCCCAGAGCATCTTCATGGTATGCGACGGCGTGTTTGAAATGATGAATGAGTCCAGCACCACCTTCGGATCTCCGAGCCGCTGCTCGATCTTCTTAATTGTCCTCGTAAAACTGGATCTTCAGATCGTCCGCGCCGATGTTTCGGATGCCCTTCGGATCGACGAAGATCACATGCTGACTATCACCCAACAGCAGCCACAGGATGAAGTCGGGGTGGAAGTTACCGGCCTCAAAGAAGCCGACGCCGCGCCCCTTGCTCAGATTGCGAAGCAGGTAGAGCTCCCTGCTCTTGAAGAAGTCGACGTTGTCCATCATGGAATGCCTTGAGATCCTCGACGAACTGGCGCTCGCCCTTGTTGAGCGGGGCGGGGCTGATCTCGACAATGTTCGTGTCCAGATAGAGCAGTGGCTGATACAGGTGTCTGCCGAACCAGATGGCCTTCATGCCCTGGAACTCCCAAGGCTTGAGGTCACCCTTCTCGATCGCGGCCTTGAGCTCCTCGAGCTTGGCGACGATCTCTTCCTGCGATTTGTCGATCAGGATGCGGTAGTAGCCCTTGTCCGGTGATTCCTTCACGCACAGGAAGTTCGGATCGTCTCCCTCCAGATCGCGATACTCCAGGTGCGGCAGCTCCCACTCACGCTTGCGGAAGGTGTAGTAGCGCTCGGTGTACTTCTTGAGCAGCGACAAGGCGATCTCTTCCCACAGCCGCACCTTCTCGAATGAATCGAAGGCCAGCTCCTCGGCGGGAATCAGCAGCCGGTACCAGCTCTGATCGGCGAGCAGCGCCTCGATTCCCTGCCGCGTCAGGTTCAGGTTGTACCAGCCTCGCTCCGCCTTGAACCGCTCCAGCTCGAAGTAGAGGCGGTCGAGATCGAGGAAGGCCACATGCCGGGCGCGTCAGAGTGAGTCTCATTCGGCACGGCATCCGCGTCACCGCCCACCAGGCCGCCCGACTTCATCGCCTGGATCTTCGGGTACCAGTTGAGTACGACCTGGTTCTTCTGCAGGTACTCCGTCGCTCCGATCGTCCGGCGGGGTCCGGCTTGGCCAGTGTCGGCACCGGCGCAAGCTTGCGAAACGCGTCGCCGAACTCGGTGCTCACGCCGTTGATCGTCTTCTTGAGGCGGATCGTCTTGAGCTTCTGCGTGCCGAGGTTCTTGATGACCGGCAGCAGGAACTCGATGCGGTCGTCGTTGGTGGGCAGCCCCTCCTCTTCGAGGAAGTCGCGGAACTGCGCCATGTAGTCGGCGTGGATGCCGAAGATGCCGAGCGTCTCCAGCACGCTGATGTGCTTGGGTCGCTCGACGCCTTCCGGCAGCTGGGCCTTGCCGCTGCGCTTGAGGCTCATGTCGTAGCCCTTGAGGCGCACGCCGCGACCGAAGAGCTGGATGATCTGCGCGCCTTCTCCCTTGCCGACGTTCATCAGGCCCATGGTGCGAGACGCGCCAACTGCTCCAGCCCTCGGTGAACTTCTTCGAGCCGATCAGCAGGTTCACCGTCGAGTGCGGCTGTATTGATCTCGTGGAAGAGCGATCCCGAGAACTCGCGATCGCCGGTGGCGAGGCCGTTCTCCTCGCACAGCTTCACCAGCTTGGCATCGTCGCCCACGTTGATGACGCCGAAGGCCTCGTTCTCGGCGCCCAGCCGCAGCGCCACTTCGCCGGTCGCGCCCTTCAGGTTCTCGACGTAGAGCTGGCCGCCGCCCGGCGCGTTGAAGAGCGTCGCGAGCGTCTCGTCGAAGACCTGCGCCGGCGAGAGGCCACACGTGTTGAGATACGTGAAGCGCCCGGCAAACAGGTTCTTGCCCGTCGCGGTGACGAGCCCCTGGTTCAGCACGCGCTCGATGCGCTGGATGCTGCCCGTCCGGTCTGCCACGTAGCGGGCCAGGAACTGCAGGATCTCGACGATGTCCGAAGCATCCCGCGTCGCCAGCGTCGCTGTCACACTGCCGCCGACGAAGATCCACAAGCGGCTTCTCGATGTTGAATGGCCGGAACGACGCCTCCTGTTCGCGGTACAGCCGCTGCTGCTGAAAGAACGACAGCAGGCAGGCCACCAGATACAGCTCCAGGTGGTTCTGCTGCGTTCCCTCGTCGAGGTTCAGGATCTGGTAGTCCTTGCCGAAGCCGTCGCCGTAGAAGTAGCGGTAGGAGTAGTCGAAGAGCGTGCTCTTGGCGTAGAGCTCGGTGAGCTTGGGCTTGCCCTTGACCGCCTGTCCGAACGTGGCCGAGTACTCGAACGAGAAGCCCTTCTCGCAGAGCGCGTTGCGGAAGCGCATCCACGCGCCTTCTTCGCCGCCGCTGGCGCCACGATGGCCCTCGTCCACCAGCACCAGGTTGTTGCCCTCGAAGGCGTCGATGGCGATCGTCTTGTCGCCCATGTCCTCGCGCAGCCTGGTGACTTCGAGGATCTCGACCGCGCGCCCGGCGAAGAGTCCGCGCCCGTCCTTGTTGAACAGCTCCGCGTCGATGCCTGCCGTCTCGAACTCGCGCAGGTGCTGCTGCGACAGCCCCTCGTTGGGCGTGAGCAGGAGGATGCGGTTCAGCTCGCGGCCGCCGGCCATGCTTCTCCAAGCTAGTGCTGATACTGGAGGATGTTGGCGTGCATCAGCAGCGTCTTGCCGCTGCCGGTGGCGCTCCAGTAGGCCAGCTTGTTGAGCTGCGGCCAGGCTTCGGCGGCCTCGTCGAAGGGCGCAATCTGGTCTGCCTCAGGCTTGTCCGCATTGTAGGCGGCCACCTGCGCGTTCAGCACCGCGAGCAGCGCCTTGGGATCGCGGAAGTAGCGGTCGAGGTAGATCTCGGTGAACAGCAGCGTCAGGTACTGGAAGTACTTCCAGACGATCGGCTCCTCGCCGCGCGTAATGCGTTGCTCGTTCAGTCGCTGCGTGTGCCGTGACGATGTTCTGGTCGTATTCCAGCAGCAGATCGGTGGGCAGGTGCGTCAGGTTGAAGAGTTGCGCTGTGAGCGCGTGATGGAAGTGATGAATGTTGTTCTCGTCCAGACCTTCGAGTGCCTCGTTCCGCAGGTGCTCGGCCAGCTCCTCGAAGCGCTTCACGTTGAACAGCGAGAGCAGCCACTGGTTGAGCACCAGCTTGTAGGCGAACGGTATCTGTGGCCGGTTGTTGGCGCGACCGCGCGGCGCGGTGGGTGCGGCGGCGGTCGCTCCAGTGGCGTTCCTGCGTGGACGTCCGCGCGGCATCAGCGTCTCTCCTCGTCGGCCTGGCGCGCATCGATCAGCCGCCGTTCGCGTTCGATCTCGCGCGTGAGCTCCCGTTCAGTCGGCAAGACTTTGACATACTTGGCGGCGAAGATCTGGCTCCCCTCGTTCAGCACCGAGTACTTCGCGATGGCCTCGTTCTTCTTCGAGCACAGGATCAAGCCAATGGTCGGGTTGTCACCCTTGGGCCGCGCATGGGCGTCGAACATGCGCACGTAGGAATCCATTTGGCCGATGTCCTGGTGGGTGAGCTTGCCGACCTTGAGGTCGATCAGCACGAAGCATCGGAGCAGGTAGTTGTAGAACACCAGATCGACGTAAAAGTCCTCGTCCTCAAATCGCATCCGTCTCTGCCTCGCCACGAACGAGAAGCCCTTGCCCAACTCCAGCAGGAAGGCTTGCAGATTGTCGATAATGGCCTGTTCCACCGTCGATTCGCGCAGCGCCGGATAGTCCTTCAGGTCAAGGAACTCGAGCACGTACGGGTCGCGGATGAACTGTTCCGGCGTAACGGCAGCGAGCTTCTCCCGGGCTTCCTTGCGGACCGGCACTTTCCTGCGACTGGCCAGCAGCCGCTCGTAATAGAGCACCGCGATCTGGCGCTCGAGCTGGCGGGTGGACCAGTGTTGGTCTGCGGCTTTGTTCATGTACCACTCCCGGGCCGCCGGGTTCTCCACCTGCATCAGCAGCCGATAGTGGCTCCAGCTCAATTCATCACAGGCCCTGTGGCGAATGGGCTCGACGCCGGAAGCGAGACGCGCCGCGTCTCGTTTCCTCTGGCCTGATTCGAGACCCACTGCGTCTCGAATCTCGAACATCCGGTAGAACTGCCGCATCTTGCGCAGGTTGGTAATATCGAACCCGCGGCCGAACTCCGCCATGAGCCGCCGCGAGAGGTTGTCCAGCACTGCCTCACCGTACGCGGCGCGTTTCGCCCCGCCTTGCTCGTCCTCCACGATGAGGCGTCCGATGTGCCAATAGGCCTGCACCATCGCCGCATTGACGGCGCGGTAGACCCCGGCGCGAGCCGATTCGAGGACAGCCCGGATCTCCCGATACAGCGGGTCGGCGGAGCGAGAGACGGCAGGACGGGGAGAACGGGAGACGGGGTGACGGGGAGACTTGAAGCGAGCCATTAATCCTTGCTTCCCTTTGTTTCCACTGTCCAGCGATCGGCTTGATTGATCACGGTCACCAGTTGGGAAAGGATGTGTTCGTACTGGGTATCCAGCTCCTTTGCCCGATCCGATTCCATGTAACCACAGCGCAGCGCGAACTCGATCCAAGTCTGAGTTTCACACGCTTCGCTTTCGGCATCACTCAGCTTCGCGATGAAGGCAGCCTCGTAACGACGCTTTCTCCACGCCTCGGCGATGTTGGCCGCGACGGAACGCGAGACCGTCGGATCTGGTCGGTCATGCTATACCGCTCTTCCATTGGAAAGCGCTTGGTCACTTCAAAGACTGCCATCCCGGCATCCATCGCGTTCTGCCAAACCCGCAAATCGTGATAGCCCTTGATCTGCCCTCTCTCCCCGTCGCCCCGTCCCCCTGTCGCCCCGTCTTTCATCCCGCGCCCTCCATCTCAAACATCAGGCGGTGGAAATCCTCTTCGATGAGGCGTACCTTCCAAAGGTCGTCAGGGGTCTTGAGATTTTCCAAGTTATTGCCGCCGTTGACGTAGATGAGGTCGAACTCGCTGTCCTTGGCCGAGTAGCCCTGCTTGGTGAACCACTCGTCGAGCACCAGGTTGTCCTCTTCGGGCTCGCAGGTGAGCTTGCGCCAGATGATGAGTGTCTTGCGTCCGTCGGGTGTGGTGCCGGTGACCGTACGGAACCAGAAACAGTTTTCAGTGTTCTGTGATTCAGTTTTCAGCTGCCCCCCTTCCTGAGCACTGAACACTGAAACCTGAACACTTGCTAACGGCTTCAGCCGGCCGCGCAGGCCTAGCCGCTTCTCGTTGTCGCGCTCGAAGGCGGCGCTGAACATCTGCGGCGCGGCGATGTGCCTCACGGTGAGGCCGATCAGCCAGTTGAAGGTCTCCAGCAGATCGACGTTCACCTCGCGGCTCTCGTCCGAGCCCGGGCGCTTGACCTTGAGTTGGTAGGCCGTGGGGTCGGTGAAGGCCTGCACGTTGAGCAGCGACTGGCTGCCGCGCGTCTCGACATTGAGCATGTAACGCAGCAGGTACTGCTCTTTGAGACCGTCCACGCCTTGCGCCTCGGCTGCGTCGAGCAGGAGTTGCTGGGTATCGGTGCGGCGGATCTCTAAGTTGTTGAGCGCATCCTCGTAGGATTCGAGACGGATGACCTTGATACATTGGCTAATGCCTTGGCGTGAGAGAGGCTTGCCGGAACGCCAATCATGCGAATAGACGGCTTTCAGAACGCGAGGCTTGAGTACCGCGTCGAAATATTCTGCCGTCTCAACAAGGATGTACTTGCGTATACCGCGATCGCTCCGGTTAAGTTTAATGACTGCATGCGCCGTGCTTCCCGAACCGCCAAAACAGTCGAGGATGGTGCTGTCTTGCTTGGCCGCATGGAGAATGAACCGGGATACGAAGTCCGCGTGCTTGGGCGCTAGGAACACGCCTGAGCGACCAAACATGGCCGAGGTTTGCTTTTCTCCATCAGAGTAATCGCTGAACACACTCTTGCCGACGTTGGTCTCGACCTCGTGCAGCATGCGCTTGAGCCGAGGGACCTTGGTCTCATCAGGACCCCATGCGATCCGCCCGTCTCGATCCAGCGAGACGAAGCTACGCTTATCAGGTGAGTCTTCGTCATCATCGTAGGCGAACTTCCAGCCGCTCTTTGGATGGGGACTCCGCTGGCCAGTCACTGGATGAAGAGGCCGGTAGAAGCGATAGTTCTTATGATTCGGATCACGCGTGCTCGCTGCCTGCTTCGTCGCGGGCATGGATGTATTGTCTTCCTGCCAGATCCAAATCGTAGCCTGCTTTGCCTTGGCCTTTGCCTCTGAAACCAACCCTCCTTCCAAGTCGCGATACTCCGCGTGTGAGTAGTTGTACAGGCCTTTCCAAGGGTCGTTTCCTTTCTCGTCCTCCCACTCGAGGCCTTCCGCTTCGAGTTCTCCCCGAAGATCGATCCTGTGCTGTTCATAGAGTTTGCGCAACTCAGCCTCAATTGAGCTGATCGAGGGGAAATCAGGATTAAGTCTCGCGACCAGTTCCATCACCTCTTCAAAGCCTGGCTTGGGCTCGCGAAACATGTTGCGGTCCTGCTCTGCTGTCAGGCGATGCTTGGCATAGACCAGAACGTACTCGTGATTTGTCGAGTAGTTGGGCGCTTGGCTGTTGTTCGTGTTCATTGCCCAGATAAGTTCTTCGACTCGATTGTCGGCCCCGAAGATCTCATCGAGAATGTGCTGCACGACGGTCCGTTCCGTCTTGTCGATACTGACAAAGATTGCACCGTCTTTTGTCAGCGTGCGCCACAGCCAATCTAGGCGATCATACATCATGGCCGCGAACGACGAATGCTTGTAGTCGTTCTTATACGGAATGGCGCTACTCGCAGTGTTGTACGGCGGATCGATATAGACGCACTTTACATCCTCGCTGTGACGCGCCCCTAGTAGCCGCAGAGCTTGGTAGTTATCGCTGTGCACCAAGAGACCATCTATGTTCCCTAAATCTTCGATGCTCGCTACAAAGCGGGACGTAAATGTGGCATCAAAAAAGCTTGTATCAACTATGAGCTTGTTGTTGGTTTTCAGGAAGGCAGCCGTTAACGGCTTGCTGAATCCTTCAATCTCATCAATTGCGAACAGCCGCACCCACTCCTCGCGCTGTTCGTCGTTGGCGGCGATCTCCGCGTAGAAGGCCTCGGGAATGCGGTCGAGCGTGATGCAGTATTGCGTCTCGACCACGAACTTCTTTTTCAGCCACAGCTTCTTCTGAAAGTCTTCGAGCTGCGCGAGGAAGTCAATGATTTTGCCGGCGATCTTGCGGATGACTTTGATCTTGGAGAGGTACTGCTCCACCCGCGGCGCGGATTCGTTCTCCACGTCGTCCAAGTGCATGACTTCGTTCTTGATGTAGAAGTCCAACTCTCGGCGCAGGAACGTTCCCAGATCCTTGTGAATGAAGTAGTCGAAGGTGTTGCGGGCGCTGTAACGGTCAAGATGGACGCGCAGTCGCGTGGCCTCGGATGCCGTTCCGTCGGCGGGCGGTGCGTCTCACCCAGCGCGCTCACCCACTCGGTGAGCGCGGGGTCGGCAGCTCCCAGGATGGTCTGCTCGGCAGCGGCGTTCAGCTCCTTCTGCTTGTTGGCATCCGGCTCGTAGGTGAAGTGCGCAACCAGCTCGCCATCTTTAATGGAGAGCGGCTGCTCGGTGGTCAGCTTGAATCGCCGCTCCTTCCCTTCGGCCGCCTTCACATTGCCGTGCTCCCCTTCAGCTGCGTCCGCCAGCCGGAAGTGCACGCGCATCGGCTTCTTGTCGTCGTCCGGCCGTAAACGAAACGCGTAGTCGCGCAGGTACTCACTGGTCTTGATGTAGTACTGGTCCTTGTTGGCCCAGTGGAGGGTGACCTCCTCGCCCTCGTAGGGGATGGCGTAGACACCCGGCTTGTAGACGCGCTTGGCGAGGAAGTCGCCTTGGTCGTAGTAGCGGCGGAAGAAACTGAACAGGTGGTCGTAGACTTCGCTCTCCAGAGCGCCTACATCAACGGCGTCGTTTTTGAGCCGCTCGCGCAGGTCCTTGACCTTGGGCGACTGCGCGGGGTCCATGCCCGCTGCCTCGATGCTTGCGATGACTTTGGCCAGCTCCTTCTCGATCTCGGTCTTGTCGGCGCTCTTGTATTGGCCGAACGCATCCTTCACCTGCGGCAGCAGGTCCTTGTCAAGAAACTGCGACACCTCGGCGCTCTTGGCATGCATGATGCGGTAGAGGCCGAAGTCCAGGTCTGGCTGGTCGAGCTGGAACAATTCTTTGAGGAGGGTCTTCAGTTTCTCGTATTTCTGGCTCATCGGCTTTCCCATTGTTGGCCGCGTCGTGCCGGCTGGTTCATATCGTCTCCCACAGGGCGCGGATGGGGACGGCATACAGTCCATCGCCAAATCCCGCGCTCGTCTCTCCGTCGTACAGCACAATGCCTGCGGCGAATCGCTTGCCTGCGGCATCCTTCAGCTTGCGCATGCCGCGAAAGTCCGCCGCGGTCACCGTGGCCGATGCTTTCACCTCCACTCCGGCCACTTGGCCGGCGCCGCGTTCCAGAACGAGGTCTACTTCGGCGCCGTCCTTGTCGCGATAGTGGTAGAACCGGATCTCCTCCTTGTGCCAGCTTGCCTGTCGGCGAAGCTCCTGGAACACGAAGGTCTCCAGCAGCTGGCCAAGCGTGCCACGGTCCTGTATGAGTGCGGAAGCGTCGAGACCCAGCAACGCACAGGCGAGTCCGGTGTCGCCCACATGCAGCTTCGGCGTTTTGATCAGGCGACTCAAACGGTTGCTGTGCCATGGCCGGAGCTCTTCCAGAAGAAATACCCTCTCGAGGAGTGTCACGTAATCGCGGATGGTCGGGCGGCTCAGGTGGAAGGGGCTCGCCAGATCGCTGATGTTGATCAGCCGGGCTGTCTGGCCGGCAGCAAGCGCCAACAATCGAGGGAGTGCGTCAAGTGAGGCGATGCGCGCCAGGTCACGGACATCTCGCTGGACGAGCGTCTCGATGTAGTCGCGATACCAGGCGGCCCGGCGGTGAGGAATGGATCTGGCGAGCGCCGCCGGATAGCCGCCGGCGGCGATGCGTTCGGCCAATGTCTTGCCCAGACGTTCAGCCTTGCCGGCCTTGAAGGCCCCGGCGAACAGTGTATCGAGAAAGCGCGGGAGGCGCTCGGTCAACTCACACTGCGCCAGCGGGTGCAGCCGCAGGAGGCCCATGCGCCCGGCCAGCGAGTCGGCAAGGGCCGGCAACAGCAGCACATTGGCCGAGCCTGTGAGCAAGAAGCGGCCGGCGACACGCCGCCGGTCCACCGCCGACTTGAGCGTACTGAAAATGCCAGGGGCCCGCTGTACCTCATCGAGAATCACCCGTTCCGGGAGATCGGCGACAAACCCTACCGGGTCGGCCATCGCCGCCGCGAGTGTCACGGCGTCATCGAAGCTGAAGTAAGCACGATCCCGCTCACGGCCGGCGGCCTGCGCCAGCGTGGTCTTGCCGCACTGGCGCGGGCCGTGGATCAAGACTACGGGCGTATCGGCCAACGCCTCGACCAGGCTAGGCTCGGCAAAACGGGGGTAGATGCGGTCAGCGGGCATACCAGCCAGTTGTAATCTTGCATGGCGGCTGATTGCAATAATATAGCTCGTCCGATTGCAAGGTTATATCACGGCCCATTGCAACCTGGTGGGTCATTACGTCACGGCCCAGCGAATGGTAAAGAGCGCCTGAGTTGCAGTGTGCTGGGCAAGCCGCCGTTCCAACGATTCGATCAGGGAGTCGCGTTTCTCCATGATCTCGTCCTCGGCCTTGAAAATGTCCTGCCGCTGGCGGCGCTGCTGCTTTTCGAGTTTTTGTGATTGCTTCTGAATCTCGTGCTGTTCTTCGAGCGTGACCGCCTGGCGCGCTTGCCGCCGTAACGCCTTGATCTGCTCTTTGGTATCCGCGAGGGCTTTCTCGGCCGACAGCACCATGTCATCGGCCCACTTCTCCAGTTTCTCGCGCGCCTGGTTGAAGTGGACGCTGTTCTGTTCGAGCGAGCGGCTCACGGTGGCCTTGGCGTGCCGCTCCGCCTCGGCGTTCAGGCGTTGCTGCTCGGCGGCTGGGATCGCCGCATCGCCATTCACGCGGCCTGAACAGCCGAAGAGCTTCTCCATCGTCTCCTGGTCGAGCGAGGCGCCGGACTCGTCGAACCCGGAGAAGAGCAGGTATTCCTCGCGCTCGTAGGACTCAACCAGGAGGTGTGTGAGCGTGAGGAAACCGCGCTTACCGCGGAGTGCTTCGACCGCATGGATGTGGGTTGGATGACGCGATACGTCGAGGACGATCTGCGCCGCGGGAGTCGCGAGAGCCTTTGCGCTCTCCACGACATGCTCGCCCAGCGGGTGCGAGAGGCGGTAGAGGAACTGGCTGCGCTCCTCGCCGCCAACCTCATCACCGCCTGAAGTCGACTTAGGGTGCAACTTCGAGATCAAGTGGTAACGGCCGGTCGCGATCTCTGTGCGAGGCGGACGTTCGAGGTCGAAGGCCAGCGCGTCGTCGTCGAAGCGGGCGCGATCGTCCAGCATGAAGCGGGTCAGCAACCAGAAGCGCCGGCCGAAGCGATCGAGCTGAGCCTTCGCGTCGTCGAGCCGCAGTCGCAGGCGTTGATGCACGTCCTCGTCGAAGTGCTCGAACAGCGACCGACGAGTGTCATCCATGCGCGTGCGGATCTGCTCGTCCATTTCCGCCTGCAGGGTGCGGAAGGCGGCGTCGATTTCCTCAGGCGTGCGGCACTCCTGGTAGATGGCGAGGATGCGTTGCTCGAAGTCCACGCCGGACTCGATGGTCCCAAGCACCTCATCGGAGGCGCCGAAGACGCCGTTGAAGAGGCTGAACTTCTCGCTCAGCAGCTCGAGCACACGGCGGTCGGCCTTGTTGCGTTCGTTCAGGAAATTGATCACCACCACGTCGTGCCGTTGCCCATAGCGGTGGCAGCGGCCGATGCGTTGTTCGATGCGCTGCGGGTTCCAGGGTAGGTCATAATTGATGACCAGCGAGCAGAACTGCAAGTTGATACCCTCTGCTGCTGCCTCCGTGGCCAGCATGATCGAGGCCGTATCGCGGAAGTGTTCAATGAGCGCGGTGCGTAGATCCACTGCCCGCGAGCCGGATGCGCGCCCCGTATCCTTGTGCTTCTCGGCCCATCGCTCGTAGATCGTCGTCGCCTCCGGCCCACCATTCGTTCCGTTGAAGAGCACCACCTGCCCCTGATAGCCGTGGGATTCGAGAAACCCCTTCAGGTACTCCTGAGTGCGTCGTGATTCTGTGAAGATGAGCGCCTTGCTCGCCGCGCCGGTCGCAGCGATCTGTTTGAAGCCGATGTCTAGGGCGATGAGCAGGCTTTTTGTCTTTGTGTCGGTACCGATACTTCGCGCCCAGGCGGCGAGCCGTTGCAGCATGTCGATCTCTTCACGCAGCTTCTGCCGATCGATGGTGCGCGGCGCGCTTACGGCCTGGGTTTCGTCAGGCTCCGCGAGGATCTCGTCGAGCAGGTCGTCCTCGATTTCCTCGGCTTCGATGAGCCCCTCGGTGAACTCCGGGTCGTCCTGTACCTTCTCGTCACGCAACGTTTCGAGGCGTGTGCGCAGCTTGTCCAGCGTGGCCGCGATGGCCTGCGACGACGACGCCAATAGTTTGCGCAGGATGAGCGCGGTCAGATGACGCTGGCGCTGGGGGAGCGCATAACTGTCTTCGCGTTGCAGGAACCCGGACACCGCCTCGTAGAGCGCGTGCTCATCGTCGCTTGGCGTGAACGGCTGCGTGATCGGCCGCCGCTCGGTGTAGCGGATATACTCAGTGACCTGATTGCGCAGCGTGCGTTTGCAGAAGTCTGAGAGACGCTGACGCAGCTCGCCGATGCTGGTGCCGGCGCTGGCGTATTGGCTGCGGAAGGAGTTGAGATCCCCGAACAGGTGCTCGTCGATCAGGGTCGAGAGGCCGTACAGTTCGAGCAGTGAGTTCTGCAGCGGCGTGGCTGTGAGCAAGAGCTTGCGGCAGTCTTCCGTCCCCCATCGGATGCCTTGACCGACCTTGTTACTCGGCCGGTACGCGTTGCGCAGCTTGTGGGCCTCATCGATCACGACGAGATTCCAAGCGATGTTTTTCAGTTCCTCGCGCATCGCGTTCGCATAGTTCAAGGACATGATGATCACGGCCTTCTCGTTCAAAGGCGCGCGCCCACTCCGCTGCGCCTCGCGGTAGGCCTTGGCGTCGAGCACCCGTGTGGGCAGGTTGAACTTCTCCTGCAGCTCCATCGCCCACTGCTTGCGCAGCGATGCCGGGCAGATCACCAGCAACCGGCGCTTGCGTTCCGCCCAGAACTGGCAGAGCACGATGCCCGCTTCGATTGTCTTACCAAGGCCGACTTCGTCGGCCAGTATTACGCCATTGGAGAGCGGTGACTGCAGAGCGAAAAGCGCAGCTTCAATCTGGTGCGGGTTGAGATCGACCGCCGCGTCGAATAAGGACATCGACAGCCGATCCATGCCGCTCACAGCCCGGCGGGTCAAATCATGAGCAAAGTATTTGGCATGGTAAGGGGTGAGCATTTGACGCCGCAGAATACCCGTTTGCCCTTTGGAAATCACCCCAAGAAGAAGGAGGGGAAGTCTGAAAACCAGACTGCTCTAGTTGATTAGCAATGAGCTCAATCGAAATCAGCTCTGAATTACTTACTTTGAAGGGTGATCACGGCAGGTGGCGTGGGCGAGCGAGAGTCCAACGATTTTCAGCAATTTGACTAGACGAGTTGCTCGATGCGGTGACTGGCCTGCTCAAGATCCTCGTGGGTCTTTGCAAAACAGAACCGCATGAAGCGATTCCCCTCTGGACCCGCAAAGAAGGCTTCGCCCGGTACGCCCGCGACACCGGTTTTGTCCAGGAGATACATCGCACGGTCACGACCCGTGTGGCCCGGCAGCCGGGACACATCTGCCAACACATAGTAGGCGCCTTGCGGAATGGACGGAGGCAGTCCTGCCTTGGACAACGCCCGACAGAACCGATCTCGTTTCTGTTGATACTCTGTCGCAAGTCCGGCATAAAATGACTTCGGCAGCGCTTGAATCCCCGCAGCGACACCATGCTGGAGCGGAGTAGGAGCGCACACATACAGCACATCGCTCATGGCGCCAATGGCCTTGGCCCAGGTGGCCTCTGCCACACTATATCCAATGCGCCATCCCGTAATGCTGAAGGTTTTGGAGTAACCTCCGATGGTAATGGTCCGCTGAGCCATGTTCGGAAGCGAGGCCATGCTGATATGCTCGCGCCCATCAAACACAAAATATTCGTAGATCTCATCGGTGAGCACCATCAGGTCGCGGCGACAGACGATTTCCGCAATCTGCTCCATTTCGCTTCGTGAAAAGATCTTCCCCGAGGGATTGCCGGGCGTATTCACAACAATTGCTTTCGTCCGCGCTGTAATCGCCTGCTCCAATTCCTGCGCATTCCAACTCCATTCAGGTGCTCGCATCGACACGTAGCGCGGGATCGCCTCAACCGCGAGAATGGCTTGGATGTGATAGGCGTAGAACGGCTCAAAAAGAATGATTTCGTCCCCGGGATTGAGCAGGGCCATGCAGGTGGCCTGGAAGGAGCCCGTCGCTCCGGCGCTCACGGTCACATTCGTTTCCGGGTCCGCCGTGATTCGATTGTAGGCCGCCAACTTGAGAGCGATCGCTTGCCGCAATTCCGGGATGCCGTCATATCGGGAGTAAATATTACGCCCCTGTTCCATGGCGTCTTTGGCAGCCTGCACCACGACCTCCGGAACGGGAGTATCACAGACGCCCTGCGACATATTGATTCCATTGACCTTCGCGCAGGCAAGGGTCATGGCGCGGATGTCGGATTGCGCGAGACGCCCGGTGCGATCGCTTGTGTTCATTCCCATTCCTCGCTGTCTTGAATCAGCTGTCGCTGTGCCATCACTCGTTCAGTCACGTATCTCGAATGACCAGGACAGGAGCCTTGCCGATACCGTTATTTGCGGGCTCGAACGATCACGGCATCGATCGCCTTCAATCGAATTACGGCGTCGTGGAACTCCATTCCGGTCAGCTCGGCCAGGTGGACTCCGTTGATACCAACCTTGAGAACCTTTCCGTCGAGCTCTTGCCCCGAACGAAGTTTCACCTTCGCCCTCTTCCCGACCTGCTGATCGAGCGTCTGCTTAAATGGTGTCGGCTGCATTCACATCAGGCTGCAATTCCTCTGCCGACAGCGGCAACGTCGGAATTGCCAACAACAGACAGCCCAACATGGAGACATGAATGCTCCATCGAGACAAATTACCTATCGCCTGCTTCATCGCGTGCCCCTCCAGTAATGTGACCAGGCGAAACGATACCACTCCACCTGTCCCTCACAAATAACAGGCTTGCCTGGAGCCCGTCATTCCTCCCCTGCTCAACATGTCCAAGCCGACGTGCCATTCCCGTACCCCGTTCTCACGAAAAATGCAATCGTCGATACACTCGTGGAAAGAAAATCAGGCAGCACGTGCGCTCACAGGATGGCGTCAGTCTAAAAATTGACGAGGGATCGACATCGACTGGGTCGGACCGGAGCTCCTGCCGACCCACACAGTAGACAGAGTTGCATTGCTCACGAAATGGTTGTAGTGACGCAGCACACGTTCCACATACAGCTGTGTTCCAGGAAGTGACTCCGTACTGGTTGCCTGACTGACGCGTCGTTCGCCTGCATGGTAGGCGGCCAGCGCCAGCGAAAGATCTCCTTCGAATCGGTCCAAGAGCCGACGCAGCAACGCCGCGCCGGCGCGAATGTTGTCGTCCGGATCGAAGGGGTCCAGGACATGCAGCGCCGCCGCTGTCAGGGGCATAAGTTGCATCAATCCTAGCGCCCCTTTTGGTGACACCGCCTGGGGGTTATAATTTGATTCGACCTTAATCACAGCCTGCAAAAGAGCAGGCTCGAGTTCATATTGCTTGGCGTAAGTGGCAATGAGGGACGGGATCGATTCCATTGGGCGAGGACTACCCACATCGATCATGCCGGGATCAAGTGGCAACTGGTTCAATGAGGGCATCACTACCGTCAGGCAGATCGCGACGACCAGCGGACAGAGCGCGCGAGCCAGCTGAAGCAAGCGAGAGTACCAGTCTGCATGTTGCATAATGAAGAGTCGGTTCGACCGTGAGCGTCCTGTGACCAAGCATCTTGAGAAGGATCTCGTCACTATTCCATGCTGAGGACGGATGTACAAGAAAATGAAAAAAATCGACTTCCCCGTGGCCTCTTGAAGGCGCTACACCCTGGCAAGTTGTATGAGTAGGCCCCAGCATCAAGTGCGCGACACACACATCCCCTGCCGACCCCTCTACAGGCTATTTCCGTGGAAAACAGACTAGCCGTCGGTAGGCTCGATAACTGACTAGGCCAGAGCGTTCGTCCGTCCAATGCTCACAACAACAAACGCATGTGCTCTGTGAGCCAACAACGATCCATGACCACTTCCAATCCGGCTTGCCGAGCCCGCATCGCCGCCGGCTCGTCGATCACACCCTCTTGGAGCCACACCGCTTTGGCCTTCACGCGTATGGCCTCATCGACGATTGCACCTGCCTCCTCAGACCGCCGAAAGATGTTCACCAGATCGATTCGGCCTGGCACGGCTGAGAGAGAGGGATAGGCTACTTCGCCTAATACGCGAGTCTCATGAGGGTTCACAGGGATAATCACCTTTCCCTGCTGCTGCATATAGGCTGCCACCTGATACGACGGCCGAGCCGGATTCGAGGAGAGCCCTACTACGACGATGATCCGACAATCTCTGAGCAGGGCTTCCACGCAATCTGACGATCGCGCGCCATCCATCATGATGCTCCCCACAGTTCCTGTAACCGTTGAGCTCGCCCGCAACTGAACTTGTAGAATTTATACCGGATCGGATTCTTCTTATAAAAATCCTGATGATACTCTTCAGCCGGATAGAACTGCGAAGCCATCACAACGTCCGTCACAATCGGCTGCGCAAACCGTTTGGAACGCTCAAGCGCCTGCTTCGATGCGGCCGCCAAGCGTTTTTCTTCCTCGGTCTGAGAGAAAATCACTGCACGATATTGGCTGCCATGGTCGCAGAACTGCGCATTGGGCGTCATGGGATCGACGTTGTGCCAGAACACATCGAGTAAGGCGGCATAGTTCACCTTGGTGGAGTCGTATGCCACCTCAACCGCCTCGGCATGACCTGTCGCACCACCGGACACCTGTTCGTAACTTGGATTCTCGACATTGCCGCCCATGTACCCGCTGGCCACGGACGTGACACCAGGCACCTTCTCAAACGCTTCTTCCATGCACCAGAAACAACCGCCGGCAAAATATGCTTTGGCGAAACCTGGAGAATCCGCGGCTCGACCCACGGAAGCGAACATCGCAGCCAACAGCATCGACAACCAGAAACCGCGGCAGATGATGGTTCGTGCCTGCCTGTTCATTGGAATAGCCCTCCTACAGCCAAGTCGACTCTCACTCATCATCATACCGGAAAAGCCGTTGCTTCCACCGTTGGGTTAGTCAGTCCCTCACACGGTATTACGAGCGTCTCAACCTATTGGATGTGCGTGTAATCGCCGGGGGCTGGTTTCGTTCGGGACTCATGGCTGCGTTGGCCCTTTTGGATGCGCGGCTTGGCTTATGACAGGCGAACCTTATAGTCGGCGTCAGGCATTGAGATTTCAGGCGATAACGAACGGCCAGACAGCTGTTCAAAACGCCGTCCGGCGAGTCCGCAACGATGCGAGGAGGCGGAACGTACCCTTCTTACCCGCCCAGCCCGAGCCTGCCGAGACAGGTTCTGAGGGTCAAGATGCGACGGATAAGTAGTGTCAGGGGTGTGAACGTCGCCGAGATGGTGCGGGCGCAGTGTCTCGCGAGAACAAAGCCGCGGACTTTTTCAACATCGAGTCAGACGCCCCCCCAGGAGCGCGCGCCCTGCACAAGATCAGGCTGTCGCTGTTCGAACTGCTTCATCATGAGCGTAATGGCTTCTTCCGGGCTTTCTACGGCGGCAATGAGACGGCCGCCCAGATTTTTGAAAAATTTCGCTTCGGCCGGCGTCGCCCCTACCAGGATGACCGGTTTTCCCGCCTTCAGCGCGAGCGCCACCTCCGACACGGTTCCAGCTCCGGTCAAGCCGCAGGCCACCACGACATTGCTAGACATGACATTCACGTTGTTTCGGGCGTTGCCCATTTCGGTGATGATCGCCAAATCGACATATCTGGAGGCGCGGACCCGAGCCGAGGGAAGCACACCGATCGTCAAACTGCCGGGAACCCGTTTGGCGCCCTGAGACGCCGCATTCATGACCCCCACATCACGGCCGCCTGTCAGCACCACCCACTCCCTCCGGGCAATCAACTCACCGAGCACGCGTGCGTTGTCGATATCTTTCTTTCTGGCCTTAGCCGGACCCATGACGCCCACAATGTATCGCATGCCGACCCTTACATTCGCCCGCCGCACTGCGGCTGCCACCACCCGCTTACCGCCACGGTGGCATAATACATGGCCCAGGCTTCCGGATCATCCGCCAGGCTGCAGTACAGGTCGATGTCCGTATCCGCCACCATACCCGTCGCCACATACTTCGCGCGAAGTTGTTGAGCTGACAGCTTCATTAGCTGGGGAATCAACCCGCCCCCGGCCGACAGATGGCCCTCATATTCCACCGTCAGTTGGCTCAGGTGATGCTGCTGAAACAGCGCGGGCAACTTCGCGCCCAGCGCATAGTCCATGCCAATGGACATGAACATGCGTTTTATGGCCACGGTCACGCGCCCGAATGCCGCCCGCGCTTCGTCGGGGCCGGTCACGGCTCGCGCCCCTTCAAATTCAGGCTCTTCCATGATCACCCAACCACCTGGCTTGACACAGCGAAGCATGCGCTCAAACGCCGCCTGATATTCGGCGATATGAATCATGACGTACCGGGCATGCACTAGATCGAAGGTGGCCGGAGCAAGCTCCATCTCACAAATATCACCTTGAAGAATCTCAATGGTCGAACTGCCGCTATTGAGCAGAAACCTCGGGTTGCTGTCGAGGGCCACCACTCTGCCCGAAGGACCCACTCGTTGTTCCAACCACCGCACGATAGACCCGGCTCCCGCCCCCACTTCTAAACAATGCCAGCCGGTTGTCAGGCCGCTCGCCAGCATCCGACGTTGCGTGCCCGGATCAAATATACGCTCGAGCATCTGCAGCCGCTCGAGCTCGCGCGGCTCTTCCGCCGCATGAAATACATAATCCGTCTTTAACATCTCTCGTCCTTTGTTGGGCGACAGGGATACGCGCCAGCGTTCATCTGCCGCATATTTTAAAAGCGTGAGCCCGGTAACGCCACGTCGGCTCGTGCCCAGGCAGCACGAAACCGGACCTCTTCCTGCGCGGCGTCCTTATGCTGGGCCCGCAGACTTTGGACGAGTCCTTGCAATGCCCATCCGTTCTCGGGATTGAGGCGGAGATCATCACGGTAGACTGATTCGGCTTCATTCGGACGCCCCGCCAGCAACAGCACCGCTCCCAGATTGTGGCGAACCGGGTGAAACCAGAAAGGCGGCTCACTGTACGGCAAGGCGGCCTCCAGCTGAACCGCCTCGCGGAGGGCCTGAATACCCGCGTCGTACTGCCCCCGTCGGGCTGCCAGTTCCCCCACCAACACCCGTTCGGCCACCTTTAAAATATTGCGATTGGTTTTAGCCTCCGCTGTTTTGGCCTTGCCAAAAGACTTGAGAGATCTTCTAAGATTGGATAATTCACCCTCGGCACTCCCAAAGCGGGTCGTCGCGGCGAATGCCAGCCCACGCACATAATGCCAGAGGCCGGTGGTGAATCGCATGGTTTTTGGGGGCGGAGGTTGCCGGATCAATTCGCTCCAGTGACCGAATCGCGCCTGAGTCAGGAATAACGTCGGCGCATACCATTCCAGGGACGGTTCTTTGATCACCACTTCGTCTGAAATCTTCGTCAGCAGATCCCGTCCGGCCTGCAAGGCCTCCGTACTACGGCCCTCCATCATCAAGGAAGCGTTCAGAAAATGGAGATTGTGTGCATAATACCCTGACGCATAGTTCCCCTCCAGCGGATGGTGCGCTAAATACTCGTGGTCCACTGTGGCAGCTGTGGCATTGCGTTCAGACGCCTCCCGATAGAGACCGAGACGCATGTAAATATGCGCCGGCATATGCACGAGATGCCCGGCGCCCGGCATGAGCGCCGGCAAACGCTTGGCGCATTCCAGGGCTCGCTGAGGTTCAGGAGACGCTTCGACGGCGTGAATGTAGTAATGGCAGGCGCCCGGGTGAGTCGGGTTTCGCTGCAACGTCGCTTCCAAAGTCGCGACGAGCTCATCCGTCCCCGCTTGAGGGCGCCCATCCGCCCGCCAATAGTTCCAGGGTCGGAGAACCATCTGCGCTTCCGCCGACAGCGTCGCCGCATCCACGTCATCAGGATACTCTCGCACTAGACGACGCATGGCCTTCGCATAGGCCTCGTCCTTCCCCTTCCGGGTGAGGGACCGTTTGAGTGAGTACCGCGACGCCAACGCCTCAACGTACGCCCGCTCCCTTGGAGTAGCCTGCGCCAGACGCAACGTAGCCTTATGCAAAGCTTCCACGGCACGAGCCTCCGCCTTCGGATCCATGGCTGCGTTAATGTTCGGCCCCAGGCTCAACGCCACACCCCAATAGGGCATAGGGGCATCAGGATCAAGACGGGACGCTTCAGTAAAGGCGGCGATGGCTTCCTCATGATTGAAGGCATAGACCAGCCTGAGCCCTTGATCGAAAAACTTCTGCGCACGTTCGGATGCCGTCGTGATCTCGTAATGCCACGTGCCGAGATTATCGAACAGCGTCACGTCCGCCCAAACCACGTCAGCGTAAGGAGACAACGCCAGCCCTACGACTATCACAATGCTCATCACCGCCTGTGCATATCGCCTTCGCGCCATTGACCATGCTCCCGATTGGTTCTATTCACTCCGCGGATGCGTCCGTCATCCTTGGAGACTCCACCACCGCAGGGAAAGGCACAAATTAGCAGCCCCGTCGGGAAGATACTAGTCGGAGGCCACAAGCAGGGAATTCCTTCAATGAATTGCACGAGTCCGTCGCAGCGGGTCGGCGGCAATGGGGAATTCGAGGCGCCCGGTTCAACTGTCGGCAAGAGAAGCGTCAAGAGACATGCGAAGGTCTTTGAGGGATCAAGGGAGACTCGATGACCGACGGCTGGATCTACGGAGGTTACGCGTTGAGGTAGGGAGTCTGGGTGGGTTCCGTAGCGGTATCTCGTCGATCTCTCGACGGCTTCTTGTCGCGAAACGGGAGTGGGCGAGGCGGGACAAGCGACAGTTCAAGGGTGGAAGGCTGTGCCAGTTCCATGTCCTTGCCCATGTACATCAAAACCTGTTGCTGAGAGGTCACCAGCGCACGGAGGTCCTGCAGTTGCGCCGTCAGGGCATCCACCTGTTCCTGTTGGGCGGAAACCTGCTCCCGCAGCTGATCGACCTCAGCTTGCGTGGATTGGGTCTGTTGAAGCACCCACTCCTTGAGCTCGCGGGCTTGGGCCGTCAACACGCGTTGCACGTAGCTGGCGCGGTCGCGCAGCCTGAAAATCACATCCCCGACCGACCCTTCCCACCGCCGAGCCGGCACGAGCCCGCATTCCGACTGAGACGCCTCTTCGGCATGCCGGGCCACCGGAGCTCCCAACCACTTCGACAGACGCTGCCCCAACGGCACGACTGCCCGCTCCTCGGAACGTCCGTGCTGGCACCAGTCCTCAAAGCGTTCGGTGATATCCTCCAGTTTCACGAACACCTTGCTGATGCTCGCGCGCAACGGTGAGGGCGCAAATGGATTGACCCCGCCCTTCTCTCCTTTGTCAGGAGCGAAGGTCAGAAGATTCACCGGTTTTTCAGCTAAACGATGCTGTTTCCGCGTCATACATGGACCACGATCTTATCGGTTGAAGCTCATTTATTCATTACTCTTTCCCATGAGCCTAGTCAATGGTCAGAGCAGGGTTTTTTCCAGCATCGAAGCAACCACGCGAGGAGGATTCGTCGCATCCGGCCGACTGGTGCGAAGTCGGGCGCATCAAAAGCGGGTGACGCTGGAGAAATTAAAATTGTGCAGCCGCAAGGCCGGCACCAAAGCCTTGCCGCTTTCCGATGTCACCGCTTCCGCGGGCATCGTATAGGCATCGACATGGTTGAAAGCGCGTAGCGGGCTGTCATGGAACCGGAAGTTCCGCACGGCCGACACAATCTCGCCATTCTCGATCAAGAAGGTTCCGTCCCGGGTCATGCCGGTCAGCGTCAGGTCCGATGGATTGACTGGGCGGATATACCAGAAATTAGTCACCAGGATACCCCGCTGCGTCGTGCGGACAAGATCGTCGACGCGCGCTCCGTGAGGATGTTCACCCGACAAACAGGGCGACTCCAGGGTCGTCACGGGATCGATATGATGTTCCTGCGCAGTATAGCGATCATGAAGCAGCTGAGTGAGTACGCCCGCCTCGATCCAGGTCGAACCGATCACAGGCAGCCCCTCATCCGTGAATCCCTGTCCAAGAAGATCGGCATGGTCCGGCCGATTGCGCAACGACAGTCTCCGGTCGAGAATGCGCATGCCCATCTTTCCGCTGAAGGGACTCGTCCCCTTGTAAAAGGCTTTCGCGTCTAGCATCCAGATCATCCAACTCAAGAGCCCCGCAACGGCTGCCGGTTCGAGAATGACCGTGTACCGTCCGGGCGGCAATTCCTGCGGTTCATCCGCGCCTCGCTTCGCCTTATTGATGGCTGCCAAGGTGCGCTCTTGAACATGCAAGTGATCGATAGACCGGTGAGCGGCTGCCGACCAGCCAGTGGCTTCCCCGGCCTGCACGGTGAGGCTGAAACGTCCTTCGGTCCGTTCCTCGTAGGCGGCCAATCCGGTGCTGGAGGCCAGCGCCGTGACTGCCACGCCAGAGGCCACCGTCCCGGCCGCGTTGAGATTTTCCATCTTGCATTGCCCGATCGCTTCGCGCGCGTAATCCAGGCGCCGCGCGGGACCTGCGGCAGTCGTTTCGGGGCGCGACGTGGGCGGCGGCACATACGATTGCGGCCCGAGGGGCGGAAGATACTCCGGGTCTTCGGGTGAGACGCGAGCAATGCGCTCTGCCAGGGCGAGCGTCTCTCGCACGGCGCCGGCGGTGAAGTCCGTGGTGGTCGCGGTGCCATGGCGCTGCCCGAATGCGACGGTGATCGCCAGCGTTCCACGACGCTGATTCACGTTTTGAATAATTTGGTTGTTCGCAAAGCGAGTCGTCCCGCCATGGACATCGCGCAACGACAGAAACGTGTGATCGCCGGTGGAGTGCTTCAACACGAGATCGGTCAAGAAGTCGAACTCCTGCCGACTCGTCATCTTTGGCCAGGCGTCAGTAATGGCCGAGGTCATCCCGTTGCTTGTCCCGTGATCACATCGACCCGCCGAAAGCGGGCGTGCGAGGCGGCGTGAGTCATCCAGCCGGCTTGGCCAGGCTGACCTTTGCCGCACGTGATAAATCCGTACCTTCGGCGATGGGTATGGTCGGCAACGCCATCGCAGCGGCCCCAAAACTCGGGCGTAATGCCGTGATAAATGACATCCCGGAGCATATGCGTGCGCCGACCGTTTTCGATCAGCCAAAACGCGTCGCCTCCGAACTGGAAATTGTACCGCCGCTGATCGATGCTGTAAGAGCCATGGCCCTCGATGTAGATCCCGCGCTTTACATCAGCAAGGAGTTCGTCCACTGTCGCCCTACCCGGCTCAAGACCGATGTTCGCAATGCGGACCATCGGCACAGTCGCCCAACTATCGGCACGGTTCGACCCGCGGGAACGCGCTTCTTGAATTCTCGGCGCCACTTCACGATTCGTGCAGTACCCGACAAAGACGCCCTCCCGCACGATGTCCCACCGTTGGCAACTCACCCCATCGTCGTCGAAGCCCGTTGCCGCCAGCGTCTGCGGTTCGGTGTTGTCGGCCACCAGATTCACGTACGACGAGCCGTAGCGGTATGTCCCGCGCTTGTCAGGCGTGAGAAAGCTCGTCCCCGCATAATTGGCCTCATAGCCGAGCGCACGGTCCAATTCACTGGGATGTCCGCAGGACTCGTGCATCGTCAATGAGAGATGTTCCGGGTCGAGCAACAGATCGTAGCGCCCGGCCTCGACCGCCGGAGCCCGCACCTTCTCCACCGCTTGCGCCGCAATACGCGCGCCTTCACGAATGAAATCGCTCTCCTGAATCAGTTCATAGCCCATGCGCAAATGCGGGGTGTTGAACGAGCGTGTGGCAAACCGTCCGTCATGAACCGCCGTGGCGCTGCAGTCGCCTTGGATGGCCAGTAAGGAGAACTCCAAATGAGAGCCTTCGGTAGAGACAAAGAGTTTGCGATCACGTTGGGCCCAGAGACTGGCGTGGCTTCTGACCACGCCCACCTGCTGATGGATCGAGTCCATCGCGTTCAGGAGCAGCGCGGTCTGTTCTTCTAGGGGAACTTCAAAAGGGTCGAGGCGGCAAGGCGTGACGATACGATCACGATGCACCGGTTCAGGCGCGAGATGGATCTTTTCGATTGCCAGGGACGCCGATCCCTTCGCGATTTCGACGGCTAGCTCCGCCACGCGCGGTATCTCTTCGAGGGAGAGGATGGAACTCGCCGCAAAGCCCCAGGCGCCCCGGTGCAACACTCGAATGCCGAACCCGCGGTCGGACGTCTCTCGAATCTGTGCGATGCGCCGGTCCTCCCCATTGATGGTGCGCGTCGTGGTATCGAGCAGCCGGATGTCGGCGTATTCGACGCCATCCGCGCGCACGCGCGCGAGCGCCAGCTCGGCCAATTCATCCCACAGCGGTCCGCTCATATCATCTCTTTCATGGCGGGGGATCGCACAATAAATCTAGGTCAGTATACCAACATCGCCGAGGTCGATTCCCGTCTTTTCATCGACCCGCCGTTCGCCTATGATCACCGCATGCCGCCCATCGAACGCACTTCCCGCCAACGCCTCATCGAACTACTGACCGGCACATTGCTGTCCTCGCATCAACTGGCCCCGCTCCTGGGAATTCCGGAACGCCAGGTCGAAGAGCATCTCACGCATATCGTGAAGACTATCGCCCGCGACCCCTCGCGCACGCTTCTCTGGGAACCGTCTGAATGTCTGGGCTGCGGGTTCACCTTTCGTGACCGGACCAGGCTGACTCGTCCCAGCCGTTGTCCGCACTGCCGCAATGAAGCGATCACGGCTCCTCGTTATGGCATACGTGAAAAGACCGCGACATCGCACAAGATGGCTTGAAACTCCCGGCGCCGTAGGAGACACTGTGCCTCAAGCGCTGTCAAGGAATGTCCAATGACCAGTATGTATGCCGGGATTATCTTGACTATACTTCTGCTGAGCTCGGCTTGTGGTCCCGATCAGGCGGCGCAACAGCTGGAGATCGCCCAGTTCGAAGAACGGCAGGGCAACAAGTCCCATGCGAAGGAACTCTACCAGGACATTATCATTCGATATTCCGACAGCCCTGCGGCCCAAACCGCCCGCACTCGACTGGCGGAACTTGCCGACAAGCCGTGACTGTCACGGCTGCCGCGGAAACCAAGGAATGAATGCGTTCGTCGTACGCTGGTACGTGGCGTACTCCTCGCCACGCGTCTCCATGGACTGGGCCTCGGTCCAGGGAATGCCGGTAATCTTCAACAATGCCACGCCCATAGCAACCGGACCGATCAGCGTCAGGCCCCAATTTCCCATCGGGATGGCCAATCCCATCAGCACATAACTCCACCAGTGCAGCCATTCGAAGAAGTAGTTGGGGTGGCGGGAGTAGCGCCAGAGACCGATCCGGCACACACGGTCCTTGTTCCAGGCCTTACCACGGAAGGCGGCGAGCTGTCGGTCTGCGACGGTCTCTCCGATGACGGCCACGCTCCAGAGCAGAAACCCGGCCAAATCCCAGAAGTGAAATGGAGGATGCGGGTTCTGCATGACCACGAGCGGAGGGAGAGAAAATAAGGCGATAGCGGCCGCCTGCAGGTGAAAGTAACCAAACATCCTTGTGGATGCCTGTTTGCCCCATCGAAGGCGCAGGCTGCGGTACCGTCCGTCTTCTGTCTTATTCCAAACGCGATCGACGAGCACATGTGTGCCAAGACGGACGGCATAGCAGAAAACCATTACTGCCACGAGCCACCGTCTGGCCGGTTCACCTGAAACGGAACTCGCGTACCACAGCACGACTAACGCCAAGCCGTAACACCACCCTACGTCGGCAATAGACGCGTTGCGCAATCGGCAATCAACGATCCAGAGCAACGCCATCACAATCGCCGAAGCAAGCCAGCCGGTTACGAGAAGTGAAAGAGGGTCCGTCGCCATGGTTCGATCATCCAGAAGAAGTTGTGTAACCGAATTCGCCTCACAAGCTTACGACGCCTTTGGGCAAGAAGAAATCTCACGCTCGCGACGATGCACGAAGGCAAGCCGAACATGCGGTCTCGAAAAGATCTGTAGGTAGAGCGCGACATTCGCCGAATTCCGGCGTCTGTCCAAACATTACTCCAGATCTATCGACTGTCGTAAGTTGGATCATCCCAGAAATCCTGGCCTGCCTCCCTGCGCGCAGTCATCCACTGTCGGAAACCCGGCAGGCGGAAGGAGAGGAGTCTTTGCATCTTGTCGCTGCGCATCGAGAGATCAGGCGGACGGGGCGGCCCTTTGTAGTCCGCCACAGAGCCAGGTTGAATGGCTGACGTGAGTTCCGGATACCAGCGCGTCAGCAGTTCGCCGATCTCCCATCGAGACAATCGCTCACAGCCCCCCAGATGGTACAGGCCCGATCGCTGCTGGGCGGCGAACTCCCAGAGCCCGCGCGCGAGGGCTCCTGCCGGGATCGGACAACGAAATTCGTCGGTGAAGAGCGTCAGTTTCGTTCCGTTCACAGCGGCCAGCACCATATCTTCAACGAAACTTCTGTCGCGAGTGGGCGATGTGCCGGCCGTCAAGGCAATGCGAATCACCGCGTGGGACGGATTCTGCAGTACGATCCGCTCCGCTTCCGCTTTGGTCTGTCCATACACGTTGAGCGGATTCACCTCGTCTGGTTCCACATAGTTCCCTTTCGTTCCATCGAAAACCTGATCGCTGGAAAGGAAGACGAACGGAAGGTCACGGGCCAAGTCCGCCAGCTGGGTAGTCGCATCGACGTTGATTCGCCTGGCTCGCGCCGGGTCTTGTTCACAGACCCCAGTTCGACTGAGCGCCGCGCAGTGTATGACAAGGTTGGGTCGGTGTCGCTGCCAAAGCGTCCTTATCTGGGTTGAATCAGTCAGATCCACCTCAGCCCTGGTCAGGCCTCGCACATCCCAATGGGGCACCCAGCGCGGGGCGGAGCGGACTAGATAGCCGCCGATGAGACCGGCCGCTCCGGTGATCAATGCGATTGGTTTCATCTGTTACCCCGACCCAGCCGCCTGATTTCCGGCACTTCAACCACTCGCGTCCGCGCCGGTACATGTTCAATGGACCAGACCATGGCGGCGAGCATCTCCCGAATCGTGACGAGGCCCAGTCGGGTCGCGGCATCACGCGTGGCGGGGAGACGTTCCAGCAGGGAGTACACCGGCAGTAAAGCCATCGGCCACCAATGCCCGGGGCCGAGAATATACCAGGGCCTGAGGATGGTGGCGATCAATCCGGCCTTCTCGATGGCAGCTTCGCATTCCGATCGAACCGCAATATAGTCCTTCATCAAGGGAGCGGGATGAGCAACGCTCACATAGATAAAATGCTGCACCTTCGCTGCGCAGGCTGCACGAATCGCCGCCATGGCCGAGGGCCCGTCGATGGCGCGAAACTGGCAGCCCTTCCAGGGGGCTGGTTTCGGGATACCCACCAACTGAACGAAGGTGTCGCAGCCCTGCACTTGCTTGGTAAACGTCTGAGCCTCCAGCGGGTTACCGACGATGACGGAGCAGCCTGGGAGAACCTTCGAAGCGGAATCCCGGCGAGCCAGGGCGGTGACGTGATGGCCGCGACCGAGTAAGAGCGGAATAAGCCTGGATCCCAGATAGCCGGTCGCGCCGGTGATGAAGAGGCGGCGGGCGTTGGTTGATGTCATGGATGTGAGAAAAGGGCGGGCGGGCTAGCGATGAAGCCGGCCCAGGTTGCGCTGTCCATAAGAGTTTCGCGGCCTTCTGCCACTAACCGCGCCGCTGCCTCGACCAACAAAGCCTGATCCTCCGTCGACAACCCCAGGTTCGTTTTGATACCCGTCACGCGCGCTCCCAGCGGATCACGATCCGGCAGCTGGCGTAGCGCAATGTGCCAAAAGTGACAGGTCCCGCTGACACCGTTCACTCCCACCTGGAAGGTGCCGAACATGGACACGTCCTGTTGCGCCGCGGGAATTCCAACGAGCTCCAGCACGTTCCGTCGATGGCCTCTGAGGAGAGCTGCGGCAGCGGAGAGCGGTTTGCGCGCCTCATTCAGCTGCCGACCCGTGGCATCGATAGAGATAATTAGACAGCCCCGAGGCAATATCTCAGACATTGATTGCGCCGGCAGCGCATCGTTCACGACCTGCATCAGGGTCCGGATGCCGAGATTGTCCGCGGCGCCCCCGTCATAGGCCAGCAAAGAGAGCTGCTCGGACGGAGTACCGTCTACCGTCCCATAAGGAATGGCCAACGGCTCTAACACACCGGGATAGGCGGCGGACATGTACACCGCCCGAGCAATACTGAAAGGCGCCAGCGGCCGGTGCAGTGCCTGGAACGCCTCATCGGAGATAATGAACGGCTCGCCGGTGAGGGCATCAGTCGCATTTATCAAGAGGATCGGCTTGGAAGGGTTGAGATCGGCAAAGGTCGCGCCGTGAAACAATCGGTTGTCCAATACCTGAATGACTTGTTCGGCAGGGATCGTGTCGGTCAGGGCATATCGAATGGCATTCTGTGGTACTGCATACCAAGGCCCCAGCATGGCCCGTTGAAAATCGCGGCCGATCTGCTCCACGAATCCATTCTGAAAACTGAATTCACGGTAACCCTCGAGCGCATAGGAGGCAGCAGGAAGGGCGCCGCCCGACACCGCCGAGAGGACATCGACCTGGGGCAACAAACCCACACGGTCAAGCTCCTTCATGACCGCGGCGCCGAATACGGCCGCGCGACTACCTCCGCCCGAGAACGCCAGGCCAATGAAGCGACCATCGGCGAGTTCCCGAGCTCCCAGCTGAAAGGTGGCCCTGGTTGTCTGAATCTGAGGACTTATGGAGGAGAGAGTCGGCGATTCAAGAGCGTTACAAGATGAAGTGGCCACGGCCAGAACGGCGATCGGCAGCCCTCGACCTCTGAGAAGTCTGCGCAACATCCCCATACATTACTATACGGGTAACCTCTTCAAATGGATGTCCGTTCCAACGAGGGCCACGTAGTCGGTGCGAGCGCTTGAGCAATCCGTCTCGACTCTGACCACAAGCCGGAGACAGAACTAGTTCCTGCTCAACTTACGGTAGCGAATCCGGTGCGGCTGGTCGGCCTCTTTCCCGAGCCGTTTCTTGCGATCGGCTTCATATTCGCTGTAGTTGCCTTCGTACCAGACCACTTTGCTGTCGCCCTCGAAAGCCAGAATATGCGTGGCGACGCGGTCCAAAAACCAGCGATCGTGACTGCTGATCACGGCGCAGCCGGCAAATCCTTCCAAGCCCTCTTCTAAGGCGCGTAACGTGTTCACATCCAGGTCGTTGGTCGGCTCGTCGAGAATAATCAGGTTGGCCCCCTCCTTCAACATGCGAGCCAAGTGCACGCGATTGCGTTCGCCGCCGGAAAGGTCTTTCACTTTCTTCTGCTGATCGGTCCCCGCAAAGTTGAATCGGGCGCAGTAACCGCGGGCATTCACTTCGGCCTTCCCCAGCATGATCGTGTCCTGCCCATCGGAAATAATTTCATACACCGTTTTGTTCGGGTCGAGCGTGCGATCTTGATCAACATACCCGAGCTTGACCGTTTCGCCGATCCTGATGGTGCCGGCATCCGGCTTCTCTTTGCCGATGATCATCCTGAACATGGTCGTTTTGCCTGCCCCGTTGGGCCCGATTACGCCCACGATGCCGCCTTTCGGCAGACTGAACTCCACATTTTCGTAGAGCACATTCTCGCCGAACGCCTTGCTGATTCCCTTGGCCTCGACCACCAGATCTCCGAGTCGCGGTCCCGGCGGAATATAGATTTCGAGATCGGCGGCAAGCTGTTCCTGCTTCTGGTTGACGAGTTCCTCATACCGATTGAGTCGCGCTTTCCCCTTGGATTGTCGGGCTTTCGGCGACATGCGGATCCATTCCAACTCGTGCTCGAGCGTTTTCTTGCGCTTCGATTCCGCTTTCTCTTCCTTTTCCAGCCGTTCTTGCTTCTGCTCGAGCCATGCGGTGTAATTGCCTTGAAAGGGAATGCCGGTGCCGCGATCCAATTCCAGAATCCAACCCGCCGCATTGTCCAGAAAATAGCGATCGTGCGTCACCGCGATCACGGTGCCTTTGTATTGCTGCAGATGCTGTTCCAGCCACTGCACCGATTCGGCATCGAGGTGGTTCGTCGGTTCGTCGAGCAACAAAATGTCGGGCTCCTGAATCATCAGCCGGCACAGCGCTACCCGCCGCTTTTCACCGCCCGACAGCACGCCCACCTTCTGGTCCGCCGGCGGACAACGCAAGGCATCCATCGCGATCTCGAGTTCGCTCTCGAGTTCCCACCCGTTCGCCGCTTCGATTTTTTCCTGCAGCTGGGCCTGTTTGTCGATGAGCTTTTCCATTTCATCCGGGCCGGCATCACCCATGCTGTTGCTGACCGCTTCGTATTCGTGCAGCAGCCCCACGAGCTCCTTCTTTCCTTCCTCGACGACCTCTTTCACGGTCTTATTGGGATCGAGTTGCGGCTCCTGTTCCAGCAGCCCCACGGTGTAACCTTTGGAACGCGTGATCTCTCCGACATAGTTGGGATCCAATCCCGCAATGATCCTCAGGAGCGAGCTTTTCCCGGAGCCGTTCAAGCCGAGTACGCCGATCTTTGCGCCGTAGTAAAACCCCAGATAGATGTCGCGCAACACTTGTTTTTTCGGCGGATAGACCTTGCCGACACCGACCAGAGAAAAAATGACCTGTTTATCGTTCGTCGCCATGCGCTCCCCTATGATGGTGTGAGACTGAGTTGAGAAGAAACATTTTGCAGGATGCTAAGAGGGGCCGGTTCACCCACCTGCTACAGCGAATGCAGGGCTTGAAGACCCTGTTTGGCCTGAGCCCCCATACCGGCGAGGCCGGCTCGCACCTCCTGAGCATTACGCACCGGATTGGCGAAGGCGACTCGTCCCCCCTGCATGCGATCGGCTGTTTTGATCCGAAGGTGAAAGCCCAGGCGATCCAGCGCGGTCATCGTCACTTGCTGCGCCTCCACATTGCCGTATACGCGGGCGAGGAGCAACAGCGTGGAAGTCTGTTGCTCATTCATTTCTTGGATCAAACTCGATGCTTGGTCGGCGAGGGGGTCCACCGCTGCCGCCGCATAGTCTTTCGACGTGACCCAGCCCATCGACCCAAAGCCTCCGACAAAATAGATATCCTCGATGGCCAGGCGAAAAAACCCAAAGTCGTCAAAGTCCACCCAGTAGGAGGCGTTGGCATGCCGAGCCAGATAGAGCTCACGAACCTGCGAAACCTCCCCGCTGGGCACCTTCGTCGCCGAGCCCATCAATGTGACCCTGGCAGCCCCCAGTGGATCGGTTCGGCTTTCAGGCGGCGTCACCAACAAACTGGCGCGTGGATCACCCAGAAGATTCTGCGTGTGCATGGCCATGGTACTGATGAGGAACACCGGTTGCCCCTGTTCGTCCAACCCATAGGGCATCACCGACCCGAACGGCCAGCCTGGCTGTTTCCGTGAGAGGGTGGAGAGACTGCCCGTCTGTTGCAAATGAACCAATGTCCTGGCCCGCTCGGCGTGGGACGGTTCGGGCACATCAGGACCGTCTGAATCTGGTCCGCTATTATGCTGTCGCGATGATGACAACGATGCCTCTTTTCTGTGCAATAAGTTGCGGGACACCATACCCTGGATGCGACGTGAATTTCCACTGAAGGCGGGGGCCGGCGAGAGCCAGTGTCTGGTTCTCTTCTGACGATCTTAGATCCCCAAATCTTCCGTGAGCCGCACTTCGGATTCTTCAAGGATCTCTTCCAAGCAGGTGAAACAGGTGAATGGAAACTGACTGACTGGAACGGCACAGACTTCGCCAATCGGCGACTCATCCAACGCGGGGCCTCCGCATTCTTTATGGATCAGGACCAACATTCGATTCCTTTCGATTAGCGAGTCACCAATCGCCTGAACGTATCCAAATGCTCAGGACTGCTCAGGCGATGGTCGCCCGTCTTCAACAACAACTCGATGGGAAACTCACGATCCTGCGAGAGCACGTGATGAACGAAGTCCCAGCTTCCTTCCGGCCTGATAACCGTATCTTGCAAACCGTGCAGAATGGTCGTCTTCACGCGGCGCGGCTGGCTGTGCCGGCGGCTCCAGAGCGCTTGGCTGTCCACAACCCAATGCCAGGGAATCGGCGCGACTTGATGCATGGGCTCGTCGTCCCAGGGCATGACGCCGGTCGATTGCCACTGCTCACGCCTCTCGGCTGAAATCTGCGCTGCGCGCAGGTCCATCATATTGAATGCCGGGGCGATCAGAATCAATTCTTCCACCGCCGGCTGTTCCTGAGCCACCAGCCAAGCCAACCAGCCCCCGAGCGAATTGCCGACAATCGTGACCGGCGGGCCATCGGCCAGGAGACTGGTAACGGCCTCCGCATCCTCCAGCCATTGCAGCAGACGATACTCGCCCCACTTTCCATCCGAATCGCCCCACCCGCGAAAATCGAAACAACAGAACCCCCATCCTCGCTCCTGGCACCATTGCGCCAGCGCCTTGCTCTTATTGCCCCACCGTTTGGATAGGAATCCCGTGATGAACAAAATTTGGCGGTCTTTGCCGGACGTGCGGTTGCCGCGTATGAGTTTGTGGTCAGCGCCTTGGAGTTCGAAGCTCGTCGCATCAGCGGTCATGGTGATTATCCTGCGGCATGCGCGAGGACGAGCAAGAGCAGCGCCGGACAGCCGAGCCGATTCTTCCAGGTCTCTCGGCGAGCGACGAGTTGTTGGTCCACAGGCGGCTCTCGGAGTTGCTCGACAGATAAATGAGCCTGTGCGACGGCGGCGAGGATGTCTCGGATTTCATGGATCGTGCCTTGCGTATGAAACTCCCGGCCTGCCGCCGTAAATTTTACCGTCGGCCCGGTCAGTCGCTGCATGTCCGGATGCACCGCGGTCACGATGGCACGACCGCCTGGTTTGAGCGTTTCGGCAATGCCCCCGAAAAACCGCCGGAGATCGTGGACGTGGTCTAACACCAGCCCGGATACCACCCGATCGAAACTTCTCGCATGAAAAGGCAGACACTCGACCGACGCTTGCACCCATCTCGCCGCGATGGTGGCCGATGTCTGCCGCCTGGCTCGCGCGAGCATGCCTCGAGACAAGTCGACCCCGACAGCGTACGATCCGTGGCCCACCAGCCGGAGGTAACGTCCTGTCCCGCAGCCAAGATCCAGAATACGACAGCCCTCAAACGGCTGGATCACAGACAACAGAAACGGCTGATCGAGCAGCGTCGAAGGATCTTCCTCGTCGTAATGTTCCGCCCATTCATCATAGGCCGGCTGCGGGGGAAGAAACCCCGCTGTGCTTCGCTCCTCTTCGCTGCTCATGTCGTCAACCATTGGACCATGTCCTACACGAATATTTTTCTGATGAATAGCCCGAGCCGCCGCAATACTACCTCCGGTATCTCATGGCCGCCACGGAATGGCTGCCAGTCAACGTTCATTTTCGCCTGCAGAAACTCATCCCGCAACCGTTCTGCCATGACGTAATCCAAGATAGGGTCCTGTGTCCCGTGGCTTTGAAACACCGACATGCCCTTGCGTTTGACCATGAGTGGATTCCATTCCTGCTTGGCAACCAGAGTTCCGGACAGCTGAATCAAGCCCGCATAGAGTTCGATGCTGTGGAGGAGCGCATCGCAGGAGAGCATCGCGCCTTGTGAAAATCCGCCCAGAACCGTCCGTGCGGGATCCGTGCCGAACTTGCGGTAAATATCGTCCAGTAGCGTCTTCATGCGCTCGCGCGCCTCGGAAAGGCCGCGCGGTATTTCATTCGACATGTCCCGGCTTTTCCCCGCAGCCCGATCCGCTTGAATCCTGGCCATGTCGATCATCCACCAGGCGCGGGAATCGCCGAAACCCATGGGAATGGAAATCGGCGCCTCAGGGAAGAGAAAGCGCGTGCCGGCGGGCGCATCAAGATATTCGCTGAGGGCCACCAGGTCGTCTCCCGGCGCCCCGAAGCCGTGGAGCAAGACGACGAGGGGGCCAGCGCCTGCACCCTTCCCGTCGGTTCCTCCCGTGATGCGGACTGTCAGGCCGCCGAGTTTATCTACGCGCATGAGTCAGGTCTCCTGTTTTACCTGTTACGTGCGATGCCGGAGGGGGTAGCTACGACGAACAACTGACGCTGAGGTGCTTACCCCAGTTCGGCGGCGCGGCGGCGTACGCTTCCATGCCGGCCTGTTCCACATAGGGATTCTGCAGCAGCTGCAAGAGGCGGTCGATCTCCGAATAGTCTTTCTGCTGAGCCTTTTCGATGGCCCCTTGGGCGAGATAATTACGAAGAATGTACTTGGGATTGACGCGGTCCATTCGCCCACGGCGATCTTCATCTATGCTCTGCTCGCTTTGTAACCGTTCACGATATTGCCCGGCCCAGGCATCGAACCGATCCGGATTCAGGAAGTGTTCGCGCAGCCGTTCGTTCTTGGCGTCCGTGGCGGATGAAAACGTCCCGAGCTCGCGCCAGAATATCGTATAGTCCACGCGGCTTCCCACCAGCAGCGATTTGAGATCCTGCAACAACTCTTCATCTCCCGCCTGTTGATCAACCAGCCCCAACTTGGCTCGCATGAGGTCGCGATAGTGCCGGTCGACGCTTGTCTGATACCCATCCATGGCCGCCTTCAGCGCCTCCTTGGGCGCGAGCGGCAAGAGAGTCTGCGCCAAACAACTGAGGTTCCACAGGCCGATATAGGGCTGTTGGTTAAACGCGTAGCGTCCGTTGTAATCGGAATGATTGCAAATGAAACCGGGATCGTAATCGTCCATGAAGCCGTAGGGCCCATAGTCGAGCGTGATGCCAAGGATCGACATGTTGTCGGTATTCAACACGCCATGCGCCCACCCGACTGCTTGCCACTGCGCGACCAATCTTGCGGTGCGCTCGACCACCTCGGCGAAAAAGCTGACATACGGTTCCGATTCATCCAGCAACTGTGGAAAATGCTGGGCGATCACATAGTCGGCCAGGACTTTCAGATGCTCATGCTGCTTACGGTAGTAGAAAATCTCAAACGTGCCGAACCGCACATGCGACGGGGCCATGCGGACGATCGTTGCGCCGGTTTCGACTTGCTCGCGATACACTTGGTCGTCGCTGCCCACCAGGCATAAGGCCCGCGTCGTTGGAATGCCCAGCCCATGCATGGCTTCGCAGCAGAGATATTCACGGATCGCCGAACGGAGCACGGATCGCCCATCCCCATCGCGAGAAAACGGCGTCATCCCCGCCCCCTTAAGGTGCAGGTCCCATCGTTCGCCACGCTCATTCTTCACTTCCCCAAGTAGAATCGCCCGACCGTCACCGAGCTGCGGCACGTAGACCCCGAACTGATGACCGGAATACACCATCGCCAGCGGCTCCATGCCCGGCACCAAAAGACTTCCTCCGAACACTCCCGCGAATTCCGAACGTGTCGTCTCATGGAAGTCGAGATCGATCAAAGCCGCCGCGGATGGATTCGCGCTGATGAGAAACGGCGCCGTGGAAAATGGCGTGGGGTTCACTTTGGCGTAAAAGACCTCCGGCAAGCGCGCATAGCTGTTGTCGAAAGTCAGTGATTCGAGCGTAAGGGAATGGGTCATATGGCTCAGCTTCCTGGGGACTACGGAAAGTTGGTTGCAAGGTCGGTTCGAGCGTAAAGACGAACAGGTGTTCCCCGACCATTGCATGGATGTCGGTCTGAGGGCAAAGCTCTTCGCTCACCGTCACGACACAAAGGCGTTAACCGTCCTTCTTCTATGCCAGACTCGATCATCATAGGAAAGTCGATTATAGCCATCACCGACCTCTTCCTCCAACCTCTTTAACGTCGCATCAGGCCTCACCCTGTTGATACGGACTTCGACCATACGATACACTCAGGCGCACTTCACATGTGACGCGACAGCACCTTGACCAAATCATGACTCTCAATCTGCAGAATAACGGCATGAGCATGGCGGCGGCGATTATGGTCGCCAGCTCCGCCTGAGCCTGCCTGCGATCGAGCGCGTTTTCTACGCAAGCAATGAGGCCCTTGGCGGAACCGAATCCGCCAGGGGCTTTTTCTTTGTATGTGGCGCCGGAACTGATTCGAGCGGAGTTTGGAGAAAGGAGTGTGCATGCTGAATCTTGAAGACATCGAAGCGGCAGCCCGCCGGATCAAATCGGCAGTCTACGAGTCTCCACTGGTGCACTCTAAAATGCTGTCCGACCTGACAGGCAATGCGATCTATTTGAAGCTCGAGAATCTGCAAATGACGGGCTCGTTCAAGGAACGCGGCGCATTGAACCGCATCCTGACGATGACCGACGACGAGAAGCGGCGCGGCGTGATAGCGGCCTCGGCAGGGAACCACGGGCAGGGGGTCGCCTATCATGCCGCCAGGCGCGGTATCCCGGCCCAAATCTGGATGCCTCGCTCGACACCGATGGTCAAGCTAGCCGCCACCCGTGCCCATGGCGCCGAGGTCGTGCTGCATGGGACCTCCTACGATGAGGCATATGAAGGCGCCGTCGAACGGAGCCTGCAGACGAACGCGACATTTGTCCACGCGTTCGATGACGAAGCGGTGATCGCCGGACAAGGCACCATCGGTTTGGAGATTCTGGCCCAGAACCCGGCGTTGGATGTCATCGTCGCCCCGGTCGGGGGAGGCGGGCTCATTGCGGGCGTCGGTTGCGCCCTGAAAGGAAGACACGCAGGAATCGAGGTCATCGGCGTTCAAACCTCCCGCCTTCCATCGATGACCGCGGCCCTGAAGTCGAAGATGCCGGTGAGTCTTCCCCCCGCTTCTACCCTGGCGGACGGAATCGCTGTACGAAGGGCGGGCGCACTCACCCTGCCGCTGGTCAGCAAATATGTGGACCACATGGTCACGGTCGAGGAAGCGGACATCGCCGCGGCGATTCTCGTGTTGCTGGAACAGGAGAAAACCTTAGCGGAGGGAGCGGGGGCGATTGCGCTGGCGGCGGTGCTGCAGGGCAAAACCGGCCATCGTGGCAAACACATTGCCGTATTGGTATCAGGCGGTAATCTTGATGTGAACGTGCTCGCCAGAATCATAGAACAGGGCATGGTCCGCGATGGGCGACGGCTGCGCTTACGGGTGCGACTGCCCGATTATCCGGGGGCGTTGGAAAGACTGGCCTCGGTGATTGCCAAAGCCAATGCCAACATTGTGGAGACTTCCTACAACCGTGCACATTATGGAGTGAGTTTAAACGAAGCCGCAATTGACATTACGATGGAAACCCGCGGACGCCATCACGCCTCGGAATTGTTGGCGACCCTGAAGGATTCGCAGTATGAATATAGTCTGGTGGAATAAACACCGGCGGGATCATCGAGAAAAACAACAACGGCCACTTTCCTGCGCCCTGTGGCGCCCGATTGCCGACCGGCTCCCGGAATTTTTCTTGCATTCTTCGCCCTTCACAGCTAGATCTAACACAGTTTTTCGGTGGTGCCGTCCAGCGGTCGTGACTCATGCGCGACCTGGACCCACGTGTGTGTTAATGCAATGAGACAGGCAGTATGGTCTTGCCGGTGGTTCCCCCGCGGGAAAGGCCGGGGACAGTGCAGGCCAGTCGTTGGTCCTTTTCTTAAGGACCGTCGGTTGGCCTTTTTCTTTTCATGAGCCGAATGGATTCCGCATGGTCTTGCTAGTGCTCGTGCCGCTCTTGCCACTGTTGACAGCGTTCATCGTGATGACCGGTCATCGCGCCGATCAAGATCAGACTGCGAAGGCCGGCCTGTTCCCTATCGTCGCCGCCTTCGTTGGGGCGCTCGTCACTCTGGTGCTCGTGCCCTCCGAGGGGGCTATCACGGTACAATTCTATGACCCGGCCGCCATGGCCAATCTCGCCTTTCCCATCGGATTCTACATCGACCGGCTGAGCGCGGTCATGATGGTCCTGATTTCGGGAGTGACCGCGCTCATCTATCGCTACTCGGTGGGCTACATGTACCAAGATCGCGGCTATCGCCGATACCTCGGGCTACTCGGCATCACCACCTCGGTACTACTCTGCATGGTGTGCAGCGCCAATCTGGTGATGTTATTTATGTTTTGGCAAATTCTTCCCTGGCTTCTCTTTCTCGCTGGCGCACAACCACGGGCATGTCGCGACGCTCGCGGGCGCCTCCAACACCTTTACGCTCTTGCGCCTCGGCGACGTGGTCTTTCTCGCCGGGATTGTGCTGGCCTATTCGCTCTATGGCACCTTCGAGTTTCAGGCGCTGTTCGCTCGCGCCGCGGAGATTCCCGTGACCCTGTCTCTCTGGCCTGCTCTGGCTGGGAAATGGACGGCGTCACGGCGGTGACCTTGCTCATTTTCGTCGGCGCCATGAGCAAGTCGGCTCAGTTCCCGCTCCATACGTGGCTTCCACGATCGCTCTATGCGCCGACGCCGGTCCACGCGCTGCTGCATGCCGGCATCATCAACGCGGGAGGCTTTTTACTGAACCGACTCGCCCCGCTCTATGGTCTGAGTCCCGACCACGCTTGCACGTCGTATTCCTCATCGGCATGCTGACCGCCATTCTCGGCGCGACTATGATGTTGACCCAGAACGACATCAAGAAGACGCTCGGCTTTTCGACCATCGGCCAGATGGGCTACATGATTATGGAATGCGGGTTGGGCGCGTTTTCCCTCGCCGTGTTCCATCTCATCGCGCACGGACTGTTCAAGGGCTACCGTCTTTTTGAACTGCGGCAACGTGATTCATAAGGCCCGACAAGAACCCTCGTTCCCGCAGGCCGGTCACGAGGCGGAAGACAGCCAGATTCTCCAACCTGACCTGGTCCACCGGATTCGTGACGACGCTCCTCTTGCCGCTCGTGATCCTCTTGGTCACGCATGGCATCTTGAGAATTCCGCTGCTGGAATCGCAGGGGACCGTGATCTTTCTGTTCTTTATCTGGGTCACGTCCTCGCAGGCCATTCTGTCATTGACGCGCATTCGCGCCGTCGCGTCCTGGAAGGTGTCCGCCGCCATGCTGCTTACGCTCATCTTCGTCCTGTTCACCTACCTGTTCGCGGTCGAGAGCTTCACGCATTTCCTTTACCCCGATCCCGATGAGGTGGCGTCGTACTTTCGAGGCCGCGGCATTGCCGGGCCGGCTCTTCGATCGCCTGGTGTCGGGCACGACGTTGTTGACGTCCTCGGCTGGTTTTACGTCTATGCCCATGCGCATGGGCGGACGATCCGCATGCCAGCCTGGATTGAAGGGTCTTCTGACTCGTCTGTATGTCCTGTTTATGAATCGACTCTATCTCGACGCAGCTGTATTTCAAACTCGGCCGGGTCGTGACGCTGGTCGCCCATCGGCTGGAGAAACGGTCTCGTGACGATGTCCGCACCAGGAACGCACACGTCAGCGATCCGCTATGCCTGGCCGGAGGCCGGTCATGATACAGGCTTGGATGACGCCCTGGCTTCTCGTCGCCATTCCGTGCCCTCGGCGCGGTCCTCAGCCTGCTCTGGTGGTCCTCGCTTCACCGGATGAAAACCTGGGGCGCTCACTCACCGCGATGGCGAGCTTGCTCGCGTGATGGCCCTGTCGTGGGTGCAGGACCGAGTCGCTCGCCGGCATGCCGTTACTCTGCCTGCTCCCATTGACGGCGTTCCTCTCGCTGCTTGGGACAGCCGCTGCACCCGGATAACCGCGCTGGCCTGGTCTGTCGACGTTGGTGCTGTTGGGATTGGGATTGGGAATTCTGACCGGTCAGGAACTGCCTCGCAGCTTCATGCTTGTCATCCTTCTTGGGCTTTTCTGCGGCTTGCATCTCTCGTTCGCGGAATGGCGCCTCCCTGAAGTCTGGCGAGCGCTGGCGATCCTACGGCCTGGGCATGGCCTCGGCCATGCTGTCCCTGGTTCTCCCGAGCACCGGCGTCCACAGTCGCTGTCCTGGTCACCTGTGCGACCCTCCTCCCTCTGTTTCCTCTGCACGGAGGATTCGTCGCGAGCCCTCACCGGATTGCCGGGCAATCTTCCCGCGTTTGCAGTCGTGCTGTTGCCCGTGGTCGGCTTTCACAGCCTCCTGCTAGGCTGCTTCCGAACCTGACCGGAGCGATGCTTCCAACTCGTGACCATTCTGGCGCTGGTGGGCGCCTGTTATGGTTCGCTCCTGGCATGGATCAGTCACGCGTCCTCTCTCGCCTCGCCTACGCAGGCCTTGCCTTCTTGTCAATACTCTGGTGGTATGTCGCAGGCACGGGAACTGCGCCCGTGCAAACCACTGGTGTACCTCAGCGCCGTCGGCCTCGCGATGAGCGGGCTTTTGCTCGCCTGGTACTCGATTCGGGCTCGCTACGGCGACATCGACGTGCGCTCGCTTGGCGGCATTGGCTTACCCTATGCCGCGCTTCAGTACCCTGCTGTCGTTGCTGGCACTCGCGGCCCTCGGCATGCCGCCCTTCGGTGTCTTTTCCGGCTTCATGGGCATGCTGCTCAATCCTGCCTTCTCTCCTTCGGGACCGTTCGCCGTCATCATGCTCGTCTGGCTCAGCGCATCCTGGTACTTTCTGGATACTGGTGCAATCGGTTGGTCTTCGGCCGGCAACGGCCGGATCTGCGGTATGAAGACCTGCACCAGACGGAATTCGCGTCTCTCCTGATGCTGCTGGTTCTCCTGTTGGCCCTCGGCATCGCTCCCTTCTCGACTCTTTCAGTCGAACGCCACCACTCCATCGGAGGCTGTGGCGATCAAGGCTGCCGACATGGATCCAGTAGACACAACGGACCACAGACCGGACCTCGAAGCGCGACGTATGGAGTTGCGGGGAATGATTCGCCTCGCCAGCGAGGTGATCGCCCAATACTGGCCCATGCGGACGTTCGTCCACCACAATCCGCTGCATAGCCTGGAGTATCTTCCGTTCACTGAGACGGTTCGTCGCGGCCAACAGTTCTTGGGAGGGCAGCGGCTATCTTCCGGGTGAACGTGTATCGACGCTATCTGAAGTCCGGCAGGATTCAGGTCCCCACATCGAGGAAGCATTGGCTCCGCTGGCGCGTGATCAGGAAGTGACCCTCGGACCCTGCAGCATTTCGCACCGTGAGGTGTTGCGGGCCTGCATGACACACGGACTGTCCACGTCCATGCACGAACCGCTCGATCCTCTGATGAGACGCGAGCCGAATGAGGAGCAAATCGAAGCTCTGGCCGAGCGCTTGGTTCCTTTTCGCGCCGACCGTCAAGGAACGCATGACCACCACGGTCCGCGAGGACTGTGGCCGCGTTGGGACGACAATTGACCCTCACGGTTGGTGCGATCAAACGCTCGGCACCCAGATCGTGAACCAGATCAACGGCGAGTTGATCAAGTGGTGTGAGGCCTTTCTGGACGAGGGACATGCCACCTGGTCGATGCCTGGGACGGGAACAGGGTCTCTACGCGGCGTGGAAACGACTGGCGGTGAAGCGAATGGACGACTTGCGGTATCGCGGAGAGTCGCCGGAAAATTGCATCCGCTGTCCGGAGCATCCCGAGGACACGGTGTTTGACTGCCTCGAAGCGTTGGCGATTCCCGCGGAGTTCCGTCACGATTACCTCTCGCTCCAACTCGCCGCCCTTCCCGGTTGGGCTGGATTCATCAAATGGCGTGCGGAAGAGGACGCGCTATGCCTGGCAACAGGCCTATCCCGTCGGACTGGTCAAGTTTCTCGCTGTCCGCTTGTGGTACGTGCGCGAACTGGTCCAGAAAGTTTGCCAAGAAGAATTGGGTATCGAGGGAAACTATCGCGCGAGTCTCAACCTATATGGAAGCAGCATCCCCATGCCTACTTCATGCGTAAGGAACAGGCCGCGGGACGGTTGCCGCCCGTCTATGCCGAACGAGTCGATCGCCTCCATGCCCAGACGCAGCAGGACGCCAGGCGATCGGCAGCCTTGTCGCACGAGTGGGAACAGCTCACGCAGCAGTACCAGATGGAATTCGGATCGCCATCGCGAGCAGGCCGCGCGCCGAGTCATGGCCCGACGTCTCCTCACTCTCGCCCACGCGCTCGAGATCGTGCCCAGCCGTGTTGATGGAGGTTCCCCGACCGACCTTCGCGTGCTCGTGGATTGGATGGAGGCCTTTCCGGAATCGGCCCATGGCCCCGTGTGGCTCAAGGCCTTCGAAGCAGGATATCAGGACCATCTGTTCGGCATGCTGCTGCGCGCGTCGGCCAAGCCCCAACCGGCCGGTCCCGGAACATCAACCGCCGGTGCGGCCCCATTCGCAATCGGTCTTTTGCATTGACGTCCGGTCTGAGCCATTCCGCCGCCATTTGGAATCGACCGGCGCAAACGATACGTATGGATTCGCCGGATTCTTCGCAGTCTTCATTCGGTATCGAGCATGGGGCAAGGAACATGAAACGGAGCAGTTTCCGGTGATCATGCGCGCGAAGAACGAAGTACGCGAGATCCCCCGCAGCTATCTGGATCACTACGTGTCTCAAGCACCAGTCACGGGCCAAACTCGTCCATGCCGGACATACCCTGTTGCATGATCTCAAGGAAAATGTCGTCACGCCGTACGTCATGGTGGAGTCGATCGGGTGGTTCTACGGCTTACCCATTGTCGGGAAGACGGTGCTTCCCGCACTGTACAAACGTATCACCGACTGGGTGCGGCGTCTGTTTGTGCCGCCGATCGCCACCAGCGTCACGGTGGACAAATTCGCCCCGGCCGAGACCGAAGAGATGCTGGTCGCCGAACAACGCGCGCTGATATGGAAGGCACTGCGCGATCGGCTCAGTCTCCATGGATCGCGGGTCGATCCCGAGTTCGTCGAAGCGTTACGACGGCGGGCACTGGACGAGGATGCGCCGGTCGAGCCCTTCTTGAGCAACGCGGCCAAGTCCGTCGGATCTGTCTGTGCAGAGCAGCTGACGGCGTTTCTCGAGGAACTCCGGGGGCACTACCGGATCAATCGCCGCGCGGCTTCTCGCCAGAAAGAACGGATTACGCGCACCGGGTTCACCATCGAGGAGCAGGTCATCACCGTTGAAACCGCCTTGCGCATGATGGGCTTGATCAGGAACTTCGCGCGGCTCGTGCTGTTCTGCGCGCACGGAAGCACCGACCGAGAACAACCCGTTCGAATCGGCCCTGGACTGCGGCGCCTGCGGAGGGACACGAAGGGAAACCCAATGCGCGTGTGCTGGCGGCGATGGCAAATCGACCGCCGGTCCGAGAACGGCTGACAAGGCGTGGCATCGAGATTCCATCGGATACGCACTTTCGTCGCCGGACAGGTGGACACGACGACCGATGAGGTGCAGCTGTTTGATCTCGAAGATGTGCCGCCGACACACCGCAAGGACGTGCGCCCGGTTGCTTGATGACTTGCGAGAAGCCGCCCAATTGACGAGCCAAGAGCGCTGCACGCGTTTCCCGGATGTCGAACGCCATCCTACCGGTTGCCCGAGGCGCGTCTCTGTGGACGGCCGGAGCGCAGACTGGAGCCAGGTGCGGCCCGAGTGGGGCCTCTCCAGCAATACGGCCTTCATCATCGGCCGACGAGATCTGACGAAAGGACTCAACCTGTCCGGACGCGTCTTTCTGCACTCCTACGATTATCGCGAAGATCCGACCGACCGTTGCTCGAAGTGGTGCTGACGGCGCCGCAAGTGGTGGCGCAGTGGATCAATATGGAACATTATTTTTCAGCCGTGGACAATGATGTGTACGGAAGCGGCAGCAAGATTTACCACAACGTGGTCGGGCGCGTCGGCGTCATGTCCGGTCCGTGGAGCGATCTCCGACTCGGGCTGGCGTGGCAGACCGTCATGAACGACGAGCTGCCCTACCACGAACCGATGCGCCTCCTGACGCTGGTCGAGGCGTCGCGCGCGCGCATCGAGATACTCATCGCACGACATGAGGTGCTGCAACATTTTTATCACAACGAGTGGGTACACCTGGCCGACACTGGACCCGGAGGACGGAACGTGGTACCGCTATGTACCGTCCGGTTTCTGGCGTCGGGTCAGGAATCCGGCGGATACGTGAGGCACGGGCTAGACATCATCGTGTAAGATTAGGCTTTTTTCAAAGGAGTTGACATATGGGCGGACTGACGTTGCATCCCATGAAAGAAATCCGTGTGATCGTGTCGGGTGACAACCGCCCTTCGTGACCGAGCTGTTGGATAGAGTGGAGGCCACCGGATACACCATCATCGGCAATATCTCCGGGAAGGGCCATCATGGCGTGCGAGAGGCCCACTTCATGTTCAGCGAACAGGAGAGCCTGGTCATGATCATGACGGTCGTGCCGGAAGAAAAGGTGGAACCGATGCTCGCCGGGCTGCGACCGCTATTCGAACGATACTCAGGCGTCATGTTCGTCTCTGACGTGACCGTGAGCCGGCGTGAGTACTTCGGCGAAGAAGGCGCCCAAGTCCTGAGTCCACCGTCCCGGACCCCGCTCCTATCAGAGCTCGCGCGACGATGGGCTGAACCTTGTCTTTGTAGTACTGATTGTCTACAATGTGCGCGGCTTGACCTGTAAGAGGAAGGACAGGACGTGAAGGGACTTACGGTTCGAACGGCTCGGACGAAACCGCCATTACAATATCATTTTCCACATCGGCAGCAGCTATGTACCGGTAAGCGATGACACTATCGAAGAACTTAAGTCCCAATACTCTACTGTCTTCTGAACGCTTCCTCGAACTCCTCGTCGACAAAATCGGTTACTCCAGCTACCTGAAGGCCCAGATCCGCTCAGAACTCCAAATCGCCGGCGATCCGATGACTCAGATTACGGTCCTGCAAGGCGCCATTCGGGAACTGTAACGCGCGTCCCTCGTCCATTCTCACCATCCGTATATTCTCAACCTTCAATGAACCTCTCGCTTGCGTCTCCAACGGGAGACGCGGCTCAAACGCCTGTCCATTCACGTCGAATCAGCTACTCATGTAGCGGCCGTCCGCATCGCCGGAGATGTACGGAGAATGCAGGGATGCGGCTATATATCAATCCTTTCCATTCGGCTCGTCATTCTCGAATCGCGCGCTATACTTCAGACAGGTCATTTGGAGTCACCATCACAGCGTCGATATACGGGACTCTCGAAAATGCAGAATACCAATCGTACGCATGCATTGCAGACTATTCCCGCTAGGTTAGATGAAATCCTCCTGACCCGCATCGCCTCGGCTGTACCGATCGTGCTATTCGCGATGGCATTGTTTATCGCATCCTTTGCGGTGATCCGGTATCTGGATGCCACGGAGCAAACCGATATCAGTCAGACGGATAGGTTTTACCTGACACGCCTGAATGTAGAACTGCAGGAACCATATCGAGCGTATCGCCACCATCGTGTGTACCCGGAGCCCGCCGCCCGATGGGTGCTAGAGGAGCGAGAGCTCATGGAACTTCAGCAGTGGATCAAGCAGCACGACCTCGTTGTTCAGGCTGCGTTGGCTGGGGAAACCGGGGCGGGATCAGTCAAAAACTGGCTGCATTGAGACAGCACCGGCTCCGGATGGTATCACGCAGGCGGTTGAGGACGAGACACTCGATGCAATGAAGACCAGACTTTGCTGACCTTAAAGCACTTCCTCCACCTTCTCACCGACAAAGTCCCTTTACTCTCTCTCCCTCAAGGAGCAGACCCGCTCGGAGCTCAAAATCGCCGGAGATCCGATAACACTGAGACTTCCCCCTCCAAGGCGTCATCAGAGCTGTAATCTGCTATTGAACATTCTCTCCTGCTTCGTGCTCGATTCTAAAATCTTCAATGTGCCCTAGCCGGCACCCTTTCGGTGTTTTCCCTTCAGTCTTTTTGAGCAACTATCGACCAGCCCTATCGTCAAGGTTGAAGGCCGCGCTGCTTAGTTTTGTGACGCCTGTAGCCTCTGGGAGACATCCTTTCTGTCGTCGTTGATTGATCCCAAATTGGGATCATGGTAGACTGCCCCGTGCGCATCATCGCGAAGCGGACTCTAGGCACATTCTGGAATCGGTACCCGCGCGCGCGAGGACCTTTAGAAGCCTGGCATCAGGAAGTGGTTCATGCAGACTGGACAAGCCCGTCGGAGCTTAAAGCTCAGTTTCGCTCAGCGAGTGTGCTGCAAGGCAGCCGCGCGGTGTTCAACATTGCAGGGAACCAGTACCGATTGGTGGTGAAGATTAACTACGCCTATCGGATTGTCTATATCCGTTTCGTCGGCACCCATCAAGAGTATGACCAGATCGATGTACACACCGTCTGACAAGGTGCAGAAGCCATGAATATTTCTCCTATCAAAACCAAGCGGGATCATGAGCGCGCATTGCTCCGCATCGAACACCTGATGGATGCAAAGCTCGGCACCAAAGCCGGAGATGAGTTGGACATTCTCACCACCCTCGTGGAAGCCTACGAGGCCAAGCATCATGCAGTCAGTCCACCTGATCCCGTTGAAGCGATTCGATTTCGGATGGAACAATTAGGCATGAGCCGGAAGGATTTGGAGGCATTGCTCGGAGGGCGAGGCCGAGTCTCTGAAATTCTCTCTAAAAAACGCGGCCTCTCACTGACTATGATTCGTCGAATCCATCGCACACTCCACATTCCACTCGAAAGCCTGATTGGCACAGCGGCGTAGGATCACTGCGGAGCATGCCCTTCCCTTTAGAATTCAACATTAGAGCTCAAAACGCGCGGCCGTAGGCAGGAAAGATGGCAGTACGCACTAGCGCTCCGAACGGCACCAACTTTAAGGTGTTGTTAAGCGCTTCCTCTGGGGGTTAACTCTTTACATCCGAGTCGAAACTCGTGGTGCCCGCACACATTTCGATCATTCGAGGTCTTCTTCGAAGAAGTCCGAGTCCACTCTTTTGATTTCATACGTCGAGGCGATAGACACACCCACATCGTGATCAATCATATAACCTGCTAACTGAGTGCCGCCGATGAGGATGATTCGAGAGGAGTATACCGACGCCAATGCATCTCTGGTGAATGTAGATGTGGTGATGAAGATGCCTTTGGTTGCCTTCATTTTTGACAGCGCGCCGGCGAATTGATCAATGTCCGGGCTGCCCACCGGCTTGTCGTTCCACCGTTTTGCTTGAATATAGATATTGTCCAGCCCGAGCTTATCTTGGCGAATCACTCCATCGACTCCCCCATCTTTGCTCTTGCCCACAGCTTGACCAGCGTCCTTGAGTGAGCCCCCGTATCCCATTCGGACCAGTAACAGGATGACGAGTCGTTCGAAGAACTGAGGGCTGCATTTTTTCACCCTTTCGAGAACTTCCGATGCAAGAGCTTCTCGCAACCGCTCGTATTGGGTTGCTAACGATTCGATTGGCGTCTCGGCAGAGCCTGGGGCTTGGATTTCGACTTTATCCGTTCTACGATCCTTCTTGCGTCCCTGGAACTCCCGGAACTCCTCGAACTGCGACAGAAGGCTTCCATCGATGCGGACCGGTTTATTCTTGAGAACAGCCCGCCCACGATCAGTAACGCGGAAATGTCCTCGCTTCGTTGCTTCAAGGAGACCGGCCTTTTGTAGATATGTACGAGCCCATGAAACACGGGAAGAGAATTTGAAGGTCCCCCCGCTCGGGAGAAGCTCATGCCGATCCTCGGTAGTCAGCTTGAACTGTACAGCCAATTGTTCAACGGCGACAACGAGCGGAACCTCCTGTCCATTCGCCTCCCCGGCGATCTGTAACAGAGGAAGCATTAGGGTTTCGTAGTCTGGAATTCCCATGGTCACATAAGGCGAAGGTTGAGCGGGAACCATGCTGGATCAGCCATTGGCATTCGCCTCAATACCTCACCACTCTTTGTCTTTGAGTTTATCCAACTCTTCAGGGTAAGCCGGAAGTCGAGGCTTGTGGATTTTTTTAAACAGGTTCTCGATTTCATACACTCCTGAATCTTCTCAAATCATCCGTTTCGCTCTACATACATATGGCAGACCCCCTTCTCGGCAATTTCGCATTCTCGAGGATCTTCGATCGACAAAACATCCTCGGCGCCCATGAAAGCCACTACGCAAGTGCGTGGCCTCTTTGTTCGATCGCGCGCATTGAGAGAACACCGCCACATAACTCCTCAGAGGATCTGAGGTGATATGCTTCCACTGCGCACGTCGACCGAGGTCCTTCCCGGAGCGCGCGGTCCGCGAGCAAGGAAGCACATCGCCTCGGGTCCTCAATCCCCTGTCTGGCCGCTTGCGAAGAGGGCGTTCATGATGTCGTTTTTCTTGGCGGGATCTTTTTCGAGGCGGATGGCTTTGGAGAAGTTCTCGGCGGCGGTTTCTCGTTTTCCTTTGGCGGCATAAATTCGGCCGATGCCGTATAAAGCCTGGGCGTCTTCCGGGTTGGCCTTCACGGCGCGGTTGAACGCGTCCATGGCCTCTGCCGGTCGCCCCTTTTCCATCATCAACCACCCGAGAGCTGTGTGGGCGGATCCGAGATCCGGGTCAGCCTGTACGGCTTCCTGATATTCCCTCATGGCGAGTTCAGTCCGCCCTTTGGTTTCGTACACTCCACCGAGCGCGAGGTGAATCTCCGCATCTTGCGGATTGAGCCGCAGCGCTTCCTTGTAGGATTGCACCGCCGGTTCAAACTTTCCTTGCTCCGCCAGCGCGCAGCCGAGATTGGCATGGGCAATCGCGTCATTCGGATTGAGCTTGATCACCTCGCGATATTGCGGAATCGCCATTTCGAGCCGGCCCTGCTCCTGGTAGGCTACACCCAGATTCGTGCGCGCCGCCGAAAAAGTTGGATCCAGCTTTACGGCCTCGCGATATTCCTTGATCGCCATTTCCAAGTGCGCTGTCCGCTCGTGAATTTGGGCTAAGAAATAATGCGGGTAGGCGGACTGCGGAGCCAGTCTGACGGCTTTTTTATAGGAAGCCATCGATTGTTCGGACTGTCCGGATTGAGCCAAAAACAACCCCTCCACCAAATGAACATGGGCATTGTCGGGGTGCTGCTCGACGATCGATTGGATCCAGCCACGCACCTGGTCTATATCGTCGGCCTCCTGCAGCGCCTGCGCATGCAGCTTCCACGCTTCGGCGAAATCTCCCCGAAGCAGACGTGTCACATTCAGCGCAAAATACGGACGCGGATCCTTCTCGCCGGCCGTCTCCGCCGCCCCGATCCAGGTCGCAGCCTCCTGCCCAAGCCGGTCCCAGTCGCCTGCCTGCAGAGCCGATTCAATAAGGTGCTGGAGATCGTTCATAACAAAGATTAAATCTGGTCAACGCGTCAGGGCATCCTGAACATCCGGGGGAGTCGCCTGCATGCGTGCTCCAAGAATCGGGTATTGCTCGGTCAATTTCTGTTTCATCAGCCAGGCGATCGTACGATAGGACCAGTGGCCCTTCACCCCGGAACGCAGCTTCGCGATGTACTCGGCCTCCGCATAATCCATCTTGAAGAGGCAGCGCACCTTAAAGCCGAAGGGAATCGCATAGAGCGCCGCTTCCTGGCTCGATTTGCGGAGTTGTTCGATATCCGACTTCACGTGCCCCATGGCCTCCCGATACTCGCGATCAATTCCCGCCTCTGCCAAGATGGGAGGGGTTTCGAACCCGTGCGCCGTGGTGAAGTTTTGTTGCACCTGTTGGCAACGTCGGTGTCGATGCATGTCGCGCCACCCCCCGATATCCATCGTGATGTCGAAGATGAACGCGTACCCGCTGCGAAATTCCTTGATCAACTCGTCGTACGGCCCGCGTTTCTGGAAGGCGACTTCGATGGTCGCCTGCTTTTGTTTCTCAGTCCAATCGCGAACGACGGCGAGAATCTTTCGATAGGGAGCCTGCGAGGCCCGATACAGCAGCGTGGTGACAACCTCGTCTAGCGGATGATGCTGGGCGATTAAATCCACCGGCTCTGCGGCTTCCCAAGTTGACGGTTGATCAAGACCAGTGCCCTTCATCACCTCTTTCGCATGCCGGGCAAGGTCGCTGTACACCTCCGCCTGGTAGGCATTGGGTTTCGCATAGCGCGCGAGCGTAGGAGCCATGGGCTCACCTAGTCCGGCCGCCTGCCCTGACAATTCACCCCAGAGATTGACCGGTGCTTTCCGACAGGCGTCTTGAAGCTCTTCTCCTACTAAACGTAATTCCGGCATTTGAGAGGAGAGCAGGCGCGTGATCTGTTTTTCAAGAGTACGAATACTCACCACCTGCCCCACGTTCGTCTGGGCGGCCAGTGGGAGCAAATAGCGAGTCACGTCGAATGCTCGCGCGGTGATCGCCCGCTGATAGGCGGCGGGAGTCATGTCGCCCGGGCGAGGCTCCCGTTCCGTGAGATATTGACTGAGTGGTTCATGAAGGGCGCGATACACCGTGGAGAGGCCCCGAAGAATGCCCAGATAGGTCGCTTCCGTCTCCTGTCCACGGATGGCATCGGGAATAAACCAATTACTCGAGGCGAAGTTTTGATACCGGCTGGACTTAGCCTGCCCATCCCAGACCGGTTCATCTTCTAACCGGATCGCGGCGAGTTCGGAGATCTGCTCAAAACAAATGATCACATGGCCGAGATCCGCGATCGAGCCGTGACCGTAATCGAAATAAAACTGCTCCCAGAATTTTTCAGACGAATGGGTATGGACCCACTTGATGCTGTCTTCGATGGAATCCGGAGACCGGCTATAGCGAGCCAGCGCATAGGCGGATTTTTCCGGTGGCATCGGAGCCAGAGCGAGCACACGGCGGCCTTGAGTGGTCATAGCGTCACGAGAATGAAGCCCAACAGATAGCGATCGAGAAGGCGCGTCATTGGCAATAACGTCATCCGGTTTGCAAGCTGGGCACTATACCCCCCTGCGACAAGAGGCGCAACTCGCGCGCCAGCGGTCATTCCTCATCGCTGCTGCATTAGACGGGTTCTTCGTGAGTATGCGCCCTCGTCTCCGCGTTGACTTGCCCGCGAGCCCACCGCTATATTCCCGCACCAACCTCACAGACGGCCCCGCATGACCGACATGATTAAAGCAATTAAAGGCGTCAAGGATCTCCTGCCGGAGGAATCTCCGCGTTGGCGGTTGATTGAGGACCGCGCCAGACGATGGGCTCTGTGTTATGGATTTCAAGAGATCCGAGTCCCGATTTTCGAGGCCACAACGTTGTTTGCCCGTAGTATCGGCTCAACTACCGACATCGTGGAAAAGGAAATGTACACCTTTGCCGATCGGGACGGCACTTCTCTGACTCTCCGTCCGGAAGGGACCGCCAGCACGGTGCGCGCCTTCATCGAACATAACCGGGGAGCTGATCCTCGGCCCCAAAAATATTATTACCTCGGTCCCATGTTTCGGCATGAGCGCCCCCAGGCCGGAAGATTACGACAGTTTCATCAGTTCGGTGTGGAATCCTTCGGCGTTTCCGATCCGCGTGCCGACGTCGAAGTCATGTCCCTCCTGTGGTGGTTGCTCTCCGACCTCACTTTGCCGGGACTGACGCTTGAAATCAACAATTTGGGTTTCGCGGAAGATAGGGCCGTCTATAAGCCCATTCTGGTGGCGTTCTTGACAGGTGTGGCAAGCCGGCTCTGTGGAAATTGCCAGCGGCGTATCGAGTCTAATCCATTGCGCGTGTTGGACTGTAAAGTACCGGACTGCCGTCAGGCCACCGACGACGCGCCTCGATTGACGGATTCCCTCTCTCCGGAAGCACGGGGTCATTTCGACCGGGTCACGGCCGGCTTGGAAGCGATTGGGATTCCCTTTCACTTGAACCATAGGCTTGTTCGAGGCCTCGATTATTATTGTCTCACCGCCTTTGAGGTGACCTGTTCTCATCTGGGTGCCCAGAATGCCGTCGGCGCCGGTGGGAGGTATGATGGATTAGTAGAGCAATTGGGTGGTGCGGCGGTGCCGGCCGTGGGGTTCGCGGTGGGACTGGAGCGTATTGCGCTGATGTTGCCTCAGGATAGGACTCCTCCGGTGATCCCGCGAGTCTATGTGGCAGCCTTCGGTGCCCATGCCGCCGACGTTGGCTTTACCCTCTTGGATGAACTCCGCCGTGCCGGTATTCCTGCCGATTTGGATTTTCGTGCCGCCTCGCTGAAGGCTCATCTCCGCCAAGCAGATCGCCTCGGTGTGCTGTATACGATTCTTCTGGGTGACGATGAGGTGACAAAAGGCTCGGTTACCCTTCGGAACATGCAGACAAAAGCACAGGAGGATCTGTCGTTGTCGGAACTCTCTTCTACGCTCCTCGCACGGCTTCGAGACAAGGCTTAACAGCTCCTTTTTATAGTTGACTTTCCTTCCAGAAATCCGTAGGCTCCGCCTTCTGAACAATCTATATAAGTTATTGATTCTTAAGCGCTCTTAAAGTTTGTCCACAGACGTATCCTCATGATTCTTAAGAAGTTCGGAATCCTGTTATCCACACCCCCCTCACACCCGAGTGTTGAGACTGTTTTTGAACTCTCATCGGAAGCTCTTACACAAGGGGTTGATCTGTATCTGTATTTCATAGACGAGGGGGTAAAAAATCTTCGCGACCCGCGGTATGGAGAGCTCGTCGGACGCGGTATGAAGCTCTTTGTCTGTGCGTATGGCTGCCAGCAACACAAAATTTCGACCGACCAACTCGACCCGCGCATTTCTCTCTGCGGTCTCGTGGTGCTGTCCAATATCGTCAATGGTTGCGACCGGTTTCTTGCATATACCTGAGCATACCCATCCTGAGGAATGACTGTGGCGGCAACTCTTTCCATTGCGCTCGTGATTCGCGAGGATCCCCGACTGACACATCGTCCTGTTGAGGCCTTGCGAATTGCCTTAGGGCTTGCAGCCGGTGAAAATCCAATGACCGTGATACTCATGGGGCAGGCAGTGCACCTCCTGGCCGAAGAGACGGATGATATTGTGGATGTTGAAATTCTTGAAAAGTACCTGCCGTCATTTCAACATTTGGCTATTCCGTTCATCGTGGTTTTCCAAGGTCCGCATCCGGACCTTCAGGATGGGTTCGCCATCACAATGGGATCGAAGGAATCGGCTCAGCGCACCATCGCAGAGGCCGACCGGGTCCTCGTCTTTTAACTGGTGTGACATCTAATGCCTGCTCGGAAGACCCTTTATCTCTTGCGACATACTCTCGTGGATTCGGTGGAGTCTCTGCTGCCTGCGGCGTCGGCCACTGCATCTTCCGACAGCGTCTCCCTGGTGCTGCTCGAAGAGGCCGTCTCTTCGTCGCCATCGTTTCCAGGACCTATCTATGTGATTGAGTCGGTCTCTCGTCGTCCCACCACAGCCGCTGCGGTGCAAAGCATTTCATACCGGGAGTTAGTCACTCTGATTGCAGAGCATGATGCGACTATTGTGCTGTAAAAAAACTCTCTTCTCTTAAATATCTTTCATGTAAAGAGAAGATTCGGAGTCGTCGGAGTAGGAGTAGGCTATGTGGGTACTGTGGATGAATGATGAAGGGTCCATGGGCATTGACGCTCGAAGAGCCTAGCCCATGTTGATGAGATGGTGTATAAGGCAGCAGGCGCTCAGGGATAAGATGGGGTCACTTGTGTACGAGGTAGAGTGGGGTCGGTGGGATGTGCAGATGTCCACAAGAACTGAGAGTGCATTCGATTTCATTGATGATGAAAGCCCGCGCCGACGCGACCAACTATGTATTTATCCACACCTGTGTATAAAGCTGTGAACATTCATAAGTATATGAATTTGTAGGATTAAACAGATGTGGAATGATGTTCTCGCATACATTCATGAAAAGGTGCCGAAGCAGGTTTATGAAACCTGGTTCACGCCGGTGGTCCTGGATCGCATTGAAGATACGACGGCGTATTTGGCCGTGCCGAATAAATTTTTCGGAGATTGGTTAGACGAGCACTATCGCGATCTTTTGACGGAAGCCGTCTCTGTCGCACAGGGTGGCGGCCACCTCGATGTCTCATTCGTCATCAACAATAGGAAGACTCCTTCGCCGGTTCAACAGGACGGTGCCGCGCCGGATACCGCAGGACGAGGCTTCGTGGCTTCTCGATCGAAGCGCGGCGTCCAGTTAAATCCCAAGTACACCTTCAAAAGCTTTGTAGTGGGAGCCGGAAACCAGTTTGCCCATGCGGCCTGTATGGCTGTGGCCGAACAACCGGCAAAAGCCTACAACCCATTGTTTCTGTACGGTGGTGTGGGATTGGGGAAAACCCATCTCTTAAATGCCATTGGAAACTATTTGGCTGAACGGAGCGACCTACGCATCGCCTACCTGACCACCGAACAATTTACCAACGAGGTCATCAACTCGATTCGTTACGACAAGATGATCGACCTCCGGAAGCGTTATCGTAGCGTCGATATGCTGATGATCGACGACATTCAGTTTTTGGCCGGTAAAGAGCGCACACAGGAGGAATTCTTTCATACCTTCAATACTCTCTATGAGGCGCGGAAACAGATTGTTCTCTCGAGCGATCGTTTTCCCAAGGATATGCCGGATATCGAAGAACGGCTGCGCTCACGCTTCGAATGGGGGCTGATTGCTGACTTGCAACCCCCAGACGTCGAGACAAGAATTGCGATCCTGCGGAAGAAATCAGAGGACGAGCGAATAGCCTTGCCCGAAGACGTGATTCATTTCTTGGCCATCACGATGAAGAACAACATTCGTGAATTGGAAGGCTCTCTCGTGCGCGTCGGGGCCTATTCGTCGCTGACGGGGCAAGTCATCACGCTCGAGATGGCGAAGAACGTGTTGCGTGACCTCATCGGCGACAAGAAGAAGATTGTTTCGATCGAAGACATTCAGGAGGCGGTAGGTACGAAGTATCATTTGAAGATCGTCGATTTGAAGTCGCGCCGCCGCAGCAAAACACTCGTGCACCCGCGCCAGATCGCCATGTATCTTTGTCGAGAACTCACCGACGCCTCATTTCCTGAAATCGGGCGTCAGTTCGGTGGCAAGGACCATACGACGATCATTCATGCTTGCCGGCAGATTACGAAGGCCAAAGAGGCCGACAGCACCTTGCAGACCACGCTGGAAGGCTTGAAGGAACAGATCCTGAGAGCGTAGGCGCATTCTTTAGGGAGAGTTCGACATGAAGGTACGAATCGGGCGAGAGGAACTATTGACGGGCCTGCAACGGGTGCAGGGGGTCGTCGAAAAGCGGAACACCATGCCGATCCTCTCGAACATTCTGTTGGAAGCCAAACACGAGGGCGCTGAGATTGTGGCGACCGACTTGGAGATCGGGATGCGGGGCCTCTACAAAGCGACGGTCCTGGAGGCCGGCGGCGTCACCATTTCTGCGCGCAAGTTATATGAGATCATCAAAGAATTGCCCAATGGTGAAATCGAACTCACCTCGGGCGATAACAACTGGACCACGATTCAAGCCGGAAAGAGTCAGTTCAAAGTCGTCGGCCTTCCCAGCGGCGATTATCCTGCGTTGCCTTCCATTGAGCGGGAAGGCCTGACACCGCTGGCCGGTGCGGGGTTGTTGGAATTAATCCGCAAAACCCTATTCGCCGCCGGAGACAATGATGCTCGATATATTCTGAACGGCCTGCTGGTAAGCCTGACGACCACTGAAAATAAAACCACCCTGTTGCGCCTCGTCGGCACCGACGGTCATCGCTTGGCGGTGGCGGAGCGCGAGGTCGGAACGGCCGGAGCCAAGCAACCGGCGCAAGACATCAAAGCGATCATTCCGAAGAAGGCCGCCCAGGAAATGAAGCGCCTTCTGGAAGAAGGAGGCGACGCCGAGCCGTTGATCGGTTTCACGAAAAACCTCATGATTTTTCGAAAGAGCGGTCTCCTTCTCACTTCTCGCCTGATGGAAGGCAACTACCCGAACTATCAGCAGGTGGTGCCGAAAGAAAGCGGTCGGCGCATCGCGGCGAACCGGGGACTGCTGGAAAGCGCCTTACGACGGGTATCGGTGCTGTCGAAGGACAAGGCCAACGCCGTCAAGGTGACCTTTTCGCCAGGCGGCATGACACTCTTCTCGAGTAATCCGGATTATGGAGAAGCCACGGAAGAACTGGTGGCCCAATACGAAGGCGAGGCGCTCAACACCGGATTTAACGCCCGTTACCTCCTGGACGCCCTCAGCGTCATGGATGGAGAATCGGTCTCGTTACAAATGGACACCGCATTGAGTCCCTGTCTGATCCAGGAAGCCGAGAGTCCGGGATTCAAGTGCGTGGTCATGCCGATCAAGATCTAGCAACACATGCCGTTACACAGGATGCCTAAAATGGCCGTTCGACAAGGCCGCTGCGAGTGGGGGGCTGAGGCGTATCCGTGCGGTACGTTGAGGGCCTGCGCGATGCGCGAATGCCGCCGGTGGACATTTGCGGGATTCTGTTAGGAGTTGAATGGCCAAAGAAGACCAGCAGGATAGTTCTGCCAAGCCGAAATCCGACAGCTACAGCGCGGATCAAATCAAAGTTCTCGAGGGACTGGACGCCGTCCGGAAGCGACCCGCGATGTACATCGGCAGCACCGGGCCCGATGGATTGCACCATCTCGTCTACGAAGTCGTCGACAACAGCGTCGACGAGCATATGGCGGGCTTCGGTGAGGCGATCGAGGTCATGATACATATCGACGGCAGCGTCACGGTCGTGGACAACGGGCGTGGTATTCCGACCGGGATGCATTCCACGCAAAAGAAGTCCGCTGCGGAAGTGGCGCTCACCGTTCTGCACGCCGGCGGTAAGTTTGAGCAGGGCGCCTATACCGTCTCCGGCGGTCTACATGGAGTCGGCATCTCGGTGGTCAATGCGCTCTCCGAGTGGCTGGAGCTTGAAATCTGGCAGGACGGCCAAGTCTTTGAACAACGCTATGAGCGCGGCAAATCGACGGCGCCGCTGGGCGTCACGGGCAAGACCAAGCGACGTGGCACAAAGGTCCGGTTCATGCCGGACGGCAAGATTTTCGAAACGTTGGAATTCAGTTTCGATGTGTTGGCGCAACGGCTTCGCGAACTGGCCTTTCTCAACAAGGGTCTGGCGATTACGCTCAAAGATGATCGATCGGAGAAAGAGCAAGTCTTTCACTACAAGGGAGGCATCGTCTCCTTCATTGACCATTTGAATGAAGCGAAGACGCCGTTGCACAAACCCATTTATGTGCAAACTGAACGAGCAGAACTCATCCTCGAAGTGGCCCTGCAATACAACGACGGATATGCCGAAAACCTCTTTTCGTTCGCGAACAATATCAACACGAAAGAGGGCGGCACCCATTTGGTAGGTTTCAAGGCTGCACTGACCCGCACCATCAACAATTACGCGAACGCGAACGATCTCCTCAAGAAGGAAACGGAATCGCTGAGCGGTGACGATGTGCGCGAAGGGCTGACTGCCGTGGTCAGCGTCAAGGTTCGTAACCCGCAGTTCGAAGGGCAGACAAAAGCAAAGCTGGGCAACAGCGAAGTCAAAGGCATCGTCGAAGCCGCGGTCAATGACTCCCTTGGAACCTACTTTGAAGAGAATCCGACGGTCGCCCGCAAGATCATCGGCAAGGCGATCGATGCCGCGCGGGCTCGCGAAGCGGCGCGCAAAGCGAAGGACCTCATTCGCCGAAAGAGCGCGTTGGACGGCGGGTCCTTGCCGGGCAAGTTGGCCGATTGTTCGGAAAAAGATCCGGCGCTGAGCGAGTTGTTCATCGTCGAGGGTGATTCCGCCGGTGGATCGGCCAAACAGGGTCGCGACCGCAAGTTCCAGGCGATCCTGCCGTTGAAGGGTAAAATTCTCAACGTTGAGAAGGCCCGCTTCGACAAGATGCTGGGCAGCGACGAAATCCGAACCTTGATTCTGGCTCTTGGAACCGGTATCGGTCGGAAAAAAGAGGATTCCGACAAACCCGACAAGGACGCCTTCGACATCGCGCGCACGCGGTATCACAAGATTGTGCTGATGACCGACGCCGACGTGGATGGGAGCCACATTCGCACGCTCTTGCTGACCTTTTTCTTCCGCCAGATGCCGGAGTTGTTGGAGCGGGGCTACATTTACATCGCGCAGCCGCCCCTCTTCAAGGTCAAGAAAGGCAAGACCGAGCGTTACCTGAAGGACGAGCCTGCGATGAACGAGTATCTCGCGGACCTTGCCGTCGAGGAAGTCGAAGTCCATCTTCCCAGAAACGAGACTGTAGGCAATCCAGACAGCGCACCTGAATATGTCTCGGGCCGTCGCCTGCTGCCGATTCTCAAGAAGCTGATCGCGTTTGAAAGCCTCCTGCAGCAAGGTCAATAAGAAGCATCATGAATCGAACATGCTGCGTGTGTTCGTGGACGAAGCGGGTCTCAGTCGCGAGGCCTTGAAGGATCAGGCTGCGCTGGAGACGATCGTGACTAGTGTGAAAGCCACGCTGGCGTTGGTGTATCCGAAGGCCGAGCCGACGATTGAGATTTTGGAAGACGAAGAACATCAATCAAGCAAGCTGGTGTGCAAAGTGGCCACCGGCGGGATGACGCATCAGTTGGAAGTGACGCATGAGCTGGTGGGGTCCGCCGATTTCCGCGAACTTCAAAAGCAGGCCCCATCGGCCATCGGGCTGGGCAAGCCGCCGTACAAGATCAGGGTGAAGGAGGTCGAGGTCCTCAGAAAACGGCGCGGCCGAGCTCGTCCAGGCGATCTTGGAAGAAGGGAAGCAGGGATTGAACATCCAACGCTACAAAGGGTTAGGGGAGATGAATCCCAGCCAGCTCTGGGAAACGACGATGGACCCGGAGAAGCGAACGTTGTTGCGCGTCAAACTCGAGGACGTGACCGGCGTCGACGAAATTTTTACGATTCTCATGGGCGACGAAGTGGAGCCCAGGCGCAACTTCATTCAGCAGCATGCGCTGGAAGTCAGGAACTTGGACGTCTAGCAAATCCTGCTCTAACAGCAGGGAACTTGTTTCTGTGCATTCGACAGGATGCTCAAAATGGTCATCCGGCGCGGCCGCAGGCGAGAGAGGCCCGGAGGCGTACTCTCGCGGGTACGTTGAGGACTCCTTGATCCGAGAACGAAGCTGGGGACCACTTTCAGCATCCGTGACGTGGAGGATAGATGCCGCCAGATGAACGCCTAGGACAGATTGCGATCGAAGACGAGATGCGCTCGTCCTATCTCGACTATGCGATGAGTGTGATCGTCGGGCGCGCGCTACCCGATGTGCGGGACGGCCTCAAGCCGGTGCATCGACGGATTTTGCACGGCATGAATGAAATGGGGCTCGCCGCGAATCGGCCCTATCGCAAGTCGGCCAAGATCGTCGGCGAGATCATGGGTAATTACCATCCCCATGGAGACTCGGCGATCTACGACACACTCGTGCGCATGGCGCAGAACTTCAACATGCGCTACATGCTGGTCGACGGACAGGGAAACTACGGCTCGATGGACGGCGATGCCGCAGCGGCCATGCGGTACACCGAAGCGCGTTTGACCAAATTGGCCGAAGAACTGCTGGCGGATATTGATAAGGAGACGGTCGATTTCGGGCCCAATTACGACGAGTCTCTCGTAGAGCCGCTTGTCCTGCCCTCCAAGGTGCCGAATCTTCTGGTCAACGGCGCGGGCGGCATCGCGGTCGGCTATGCTACGAACATTCCCACGCACAATCTGGGCGAGGTCATCGAAGGACTGCTCCTGCTGCTTGATGATCCCGAGGTCACTATTGCCCAGTTGATGAAGAAAATACCCGGCCCTGATTTCCCAACGGCCGGATTTATTTACGGGACCGCCGGAATCAAAGACGCCTATGAGACCGGACGCGGGTTACTGACCGTCCGTGCTAAGGTCGCCATCGAGACGGATGAACGCACCGACCGGGAACGACTCATCGTCACGGAAATTCCCTATCAGGTGAACAAGTCGAAGCTGATCGAGAAGATCGCCGATCTGGCGCAGGAAGATCGCGTGACGGGTATCTCCGACATCCGCGACGAGTCGGATCGTGAGGGCGTTCGCGTGGTGATCGAGCTGAAACGGAATGAGATTCCCCTCGTGGTCCTGAATAACCTCTATAAACATAGTCAGTTGCAGACCACGTTCGGTGTGAACATGCTGGCGTTGGTCAATAATCGGCCGGAAGTGCTGAACCTCAAGCGGATTCTCGTCGCCTTCGTTGAGCATCGGCGCGAGGTCGTCGTGCGGCGGACGTCTTATGATCTTCGCAAGGCGGAGGAACGCGCCCATATCCTTGAAGGCCTCAAGATCGCGCTGGATAATCTGGATGCCGTCATCGCCCTCATCCGGCGCTCGCAATCTCCGGATGTCGCCCGCACCGGCTTGATGCAACAGTTTCAGTTGTCGGAACTGCAGGCGAACGCCATTCTGGAGATGCGCCTGCAGCGGCTCACCCAGCTGGAGCGCAATAAGCTGATCGAGGAGTATCGCGAGGTACTGAAGCAGATTGAATATCTGCGGTCGATCCTGGGCAGCGAGGCGCTGGTGCGCCAAATCATCCGCAATGAATTGACCGAGATCAAAGACAAGTATCAGGACGAGCGTCGCACGAAGATCGTGAAGGAAGAAGCCGAGCTGACGCTCGAGGACCTGATCGCCGAAGAAGAAGTGGTGGTCACGATTACGCACACCGGCTACATCAAGCGAAATGCGGTCACCCTCTATCGTGCGCAACGGCGAGGGGGCAAAGGCAAGATCGCGATGGGCATTAAAGAAGAGGATTTCGTCGAAACCCTCTTCACTGCGTCCACGCACGATTCTCTGCTGTTCTGTACCGATGCCGGCAAGGTCTATTGGCTCAAGGTGCACGAAATTCCCGAGGCGAGTCGAGCTGCAAAGGGAAAAGCGCTGGTAAACCTTTTGGCCCTCTCGAAGGACGAGAAAGTCACGGCCTCGCTTCCGGTAAAAGAATTCCGTGCGGATCGCTTTATCATCATGGCGACCAAGCTGGGCATCATTAAAAAGACCGAATTGTCGGCCTATAGCAATCCGCGCCAGGGCGGCATTATCGCGCTCACGCTCGATCCGGGTGACAAGCTGATCGGGGTCGATTTGACCGATGGCCAGCGAGAAATTCTGTTAGGCACCAAACAAGGCATTACCATTCGCTTCAAAGAGGAAGATGTGCGGCCCATGGGCCGTACCGCCCACGGTGTGCGTGGGATCACGCTGGAGTCCGGCGACGAGGTCATTGGGATGGAGACCATCACGCCAGACTCGACGACCGCGATCCTGACCGTGACTGAATGCGGTTATGGGAAGCGGACACCGGTGAACGAATACCGCGTGCAGGGACGCGGCGGGAAAGGCATTATCAGCGTCAAGACGACGGAGCGCAACGGACCGGCGGTCGGGTTCCTCCAAGTCCGTGATGAAGATGAAATCATGTTGATGGCGGCTCAGGGAAAAGTACTGCGCTGTAAGGTGGACGACATCCGCGAAATCGGACGCAATACCCAAGGCGTCCGCTTGCTGGATATGGATGGCGATGAAGATCGCGTGGTCGCCGTGGCGCGTCTGGTCGAACGTGAAGAAGCGATGCCCGACGAAGGTGAATAGGCCCTCTGCCGGTAGCACGGAGTGTAGTCGGCTCTTCTGATCATGGCCATGAACCACTCGACTTCGCCGCCGGCCGGGGCAACGGCCGGAGTCCGCACCAAGCGTCCTCTCGATACAGTCGTGAAAATGGCGTTGGGCGTCCTGTTCGGGTCGTTCGCGCTGATCTGGGGCGGGATGTTTCTCAGCCGGCCGGACCGTTCGATTCCTCCCTATAGCATCGGGTCTCAGGAACGCACATTGGTCGCTGTTCACGTCCCATCCTGGACCAGCGATACGGAAATTCAGACGTTGATCGAGCGGTTCAGGAAAGTCGCCGGTGAAAGTCGGAACTTTGGTAGCATGAAGATTCACCCTACCACCCCTGACGATCCCCAGGGCCGGTATCAACACATGGCGGTGTATATCTTCACCGATGAAGGCTGGACCGAACCGGAAGTCCTCCACAAATACGTGATCGGCGAAGATGCGAAGGTGCGAGAGGGATTCGAAGGGTCTTTACGGGGTTTCTATCGACTTGATGGGCAGGAAGAGGAAGGTCGTATGGGGCCTATCCTCCGAGGAAAAGACACCGCCGCGACGGCAGCCTACTCCCGACAGCTGTTCAAGGGGCCTGTCGTGGCGGCTGAGAGGGTCGATCCGACTGGCTCAAGGTCTGAACCATGACGGCGGTCAGGCGGTCGCGGAGCGTCTGATCCTGTATGCCTTTCGTGTGCAGTGTCGCTTCGTTGAGCAGCTCGGCGGACGCTTGGCGGGGGGGCGGTTCTTGGTTGGTGACTTCCGCTACGGTTACATGGTCCGAGGCGAACTCGCCAATGCGTAAGACGATCTCCGTGACCAGCGACTCCCCTGCCATCGTATTCACCTTCTGCAGCAGGACCGGCTTGAGAAAGGTGAGCTGCTGAAGCCACACGGAGTTGTGTACAAAGATCGTGAGCTTCTTGAATCGAATCTGGTCAGGCCGCGTGTGAGTTGCGATCGGCTCTCCCACGATGTCGGGCCATTGCCGGCGGAGGCGCGCTTCGAATAGCTTGCTTTCCAGCCCCAACCTGGGGGCGAGAACGGCTAGGATGGCGCCAAATGAATCGAGCCTGCTCTGTCCTCTCATGGCGCGATCATAACAAAAAGCGCTCGATAGAAATAGCGCGGACGAGTGTCATATGAAGAAAACTCACGACAAAGAAGATCAATACAAAGTGGTGGCCACCAATCGGAAGGCCTACCACGACTATTTTATCGAAGAGAAGTTCGAGGCCGGGGTCATCCTGCGGGGGACCGAGGTGAAATCATTGCGGGAAGGACGCGTCAATCTGCAAGACAGTTACGCGTCGCTCGATGGCGATGAAATCTATCTGCAGCATTGCCATATCAGCCCATACTCGCATGGGAATCTTTCGAATCATGATCCCCTACGCAAACGAAAACTCCTGCTGCATCGTAAGGAAATCAACAAGCTGATGGGGAAGACTCAACTCAAGGGTCTGACCATCGTCCCGTTGCGTATCTATTTCTCGAAACGCGGGCTCGCGAAGGTGGAGCTGGCACTTGCGAAGGGGAAAAAGCAATATGACCGCCGAGCAACCATCAAGGCGCGTGAAGCCGGCCGCGAAGTTGAACGGGCGATTAAAGAAAGGAAGTGAATCTCAGCTTCCGCCGCCGTCTCTCTCCCGGATATCTCAAGCCCTCTCGAACAGACGTTCTCCCGTCTTCCCTCCGTAGAGATGGTTGCACATCCTCCTAGATCATCTTCCCATGTGTGTCTGGCGATGGCTGCCTGCGCCTGCGGGATTGAATTGCTGACGGGTCGCATGTGTCATTTGCTCGGCGCAGCCGTATAAGATACTGACAAAGCAGGATAAAATTGGTTGTGCTTCCCGACGTCCCTTTCCACTTGATTTAGTCCTAACCAGAACTATTATACTAGGGTCGGCGTGAAGAAGGAATGTGAGGATGGAAGGTTGATGAAAGAATCCGGCTTGTATGATGGTTCACAGTCAGAGGAGGTGCGTGGTGAAACATTTCTTTGCGACAGATGAGAGCTGGTCAGGATTGATCCTGCGGCTGACACTCGGCCTAGTGATGTTTCCACACGGGGCGCAAAAGCTCCTTGGCTGGTTTGGGGGCTCTGGGTTCGAGGGCACCATGGGGTTCTTCACTCAGAAGATGGGCCTGCCTTGGATCATCGCGTTCCTAGTCATCATGGGTGAGTTTTTCGGCAGCCTCTGGTTGCTCGCCGGTTTCCTGACGCGTTTCACTGCTGCCAGCTTTATCGTGATTATGCTCGGGGCGATCGTGACCACGCATTTGAAGGTAGGATTCTTCATGAACTGGTTTGGGCAACAACAGGGAGAAGGTTATGAGTACCATCTGTTGATGATCGGCATCGGTCTCGCGCTGTTAATGACGGGTGCCGGTAAATGGTCGATAGATCGACTCATTGGGGCAAAGGTGGAGAAATAGGCCTCGGATGAGGCGGAAGACTCGCGAAAGGGGTGGAACTATGAGCACGGTCGGGACACAGCCTACTGAAATCCAGATCCGTCGAGCCCACGAACGTTTCCACACGGAGGCCGGATGGCTCGACTCGTGGCACAGCTTCAGCTTTTCGAACCACTACGACCCGGCCAATACCCACCATGGGCTGTTGCTGGTGAACAACGACGATAGGGTAAAGGCCGGTACTGGCTTTCGCACGCACCCGCACCAGGATATGGAAATTGTCACGTGGGTGCTGGACGGGGAGTTGGAACATAAAGATTCCGAAGGGAACAATGGGATTATCTATCCGGGGCTCGCACAGCGGATGAGTGCCGGAACCGGCATCTGGCATTCGGAAATGAACCCCAAGGCCGACAAGGACGTGCATTTCATTCAAATGTGGGTTGTACCCGACACTCAGAGGATTGCTCCCGGTTATGAACAGCTCGACATCAATAAGTATCTGGCGAAGGGAGGGCTCGTCCCAATTGCCTCGGGGAAGGGACACGATAGCGCCATCTCGATTCGACAGAAAGGAGCGGTTCTCTGGGGCGGCCGACTTCTACCGGGAGAAACCGTCGTGCTGCCGGACAACGCGCACGTTCACCTGTTTGTGGCGAAAGGGTCCGGACATCTGGAGGGGGCTGGGAGCCTACACAGAGGCGATGCCGTTCGACTCACCGCAGCGGGAGCGCGGAAACTGACGGCGGACGGGATCACGGGAGCTGAAGTGCTGCTCTGGGAAAGTGAAGGAACGGCGTCATTCTAGTTCACGGCAGAGCTAAGGTCAGCGCCTGATAGGGCAGCGGTCCTCGGCATAGTCAGCCTGTGGGGTGGCGGCGCGTGTGTATTTGAAGGCAAGCCGCGTTAAGCTGCATAGTCAGTACAACTATCTGCAACGGAAGGAGATGAACGATGAACCAGCAGGCGCTGAGTGCGGTCGCCGCGACGAAAGAGCTCATCGGAATTTATCAAGCAGGGTCGCGCCATATGGTCGGGGACGGGTTTCCGGTCCGCAACATGATTCCAGGCGCCGGGATCGACGAACAGTTGTCGCCGTTTTTGCTCTTGGATTACCTTGGTCCGGAGCAGTTTCCACCGACGACTCGGCAGCCCGGTGTGGGCGAGCACCCGCATCGTGGATTTGAGACGGTCACGATCATGTATCACGGCAAAGTGGCGCATCGTGATTCGACCGGGAGCGGAGGTGTCATTGGTCCGGGCGATGTGCAGTGGATGACTGCCGCATCCGGTATTGTGCATGAGGAACTGCACGAAAAAGGATTTGCCACACAGGGGGGGCTGTTGGAGGGCATCCAGCTGTGGGTGAATCTTCCCAAAGCGGTCAAGATGTCGCCCCCCCGGTATCAGACGCTGGTAAACAGTGACATCCCTTCAGTCGATCTCGGGGGAGGAGCGGGCCGGCTGCGTGTGATCGCTGGAGAGTTTCGCGGCGTGAAAGGTCCAGCAAAGACGTTCAGTCCAGTCCACCTGTATGACCTGCAGCTGAAGGCGGGGCACCATGCTGAACTGTTCTTGCCGGAGGGGTTCAATTCTTCGCTGTTCGTCATGCATGGGCGGGTCGCGCTGAATGGGTCTCAGGTCGTGCGGGAAGTGGAAATCGCACTCTTCGGACAGAAAGGCGAACGGCTGTCCCTCGAAGCCAAGGAAGACGCAACCATCCTCGTGTTGAGCGGGGAGCCGATTCGTGAGCCGATCGCCCGATACGGCCCGTTCGTCATGAACCAGCGCGACGAACTGGTGCAGGCTGCGCGTGATTACCAAGCAGGCAAGATGGGACATTTGTCATGACCGATCAGGCCCTCACGATCGACGTGTATTCGGATGTGGTCTGCCCTTGGTGTTACATCGGCAAGCGGCGGTTGGAACAGGCGCTGGATACGGTGCAGAAACGAAACTCCGCCCGTGTGATCTGGCGCCCGTTTCAGCTCAACCCGACCATGCCGAAGGCCGGGATGGACCGTCGCGTCTATCTTGAAGCGAAGTTCGGCGGTCCCGGCGAGCTGAAGGCCATTCAGGATCGCGTCGCCGCCGTTGGGACAAGTACAGGCATCGACTTCGCGTTCGACCGCATTAAGCGGACGCCCAATACGTTCGATGCGCACCGCGTGATCCGGTTCGCGCGGCAGCAGGCTCATCAGGATGAAGTGGTCGAAGAACTGTTTCGCGGCTACTTGACTGAGGGCCTCAATATAGGGGGAGCCGAAGTGCTGATCTCTCTCGCAGCGCGCGCCGGACTGGACAGTGACAAGGTCGGCCGGTTGCTACAAAGCGAGGATGGTATCGACGCCGTGCGACAGGAAGAGGCGCGCGGACATCAGCTAGGGATTAGAGGCGTTCCCTACTTCGTGTTGAATGGGAACAGCACCGTGTCGGGTGCGCAGCCGGTGGAGACATTCGTCTCTGAGATCGAGCGGGCCACCCGTTGAGGAGGAGCATAGATGGCTGTTCAGGTATATGGATGCAACCACATCGTTATCGAAGTCACCGATGCCAAAAAAGCCGTGAAGTTTTATGAGGATGTCTTCGGATTACAAATGCTGCGCGGCGGCGAAGGCGCCGCCTGGTGCAAACTTGGCGAGCATCAATTCATGGCCATTTTCGAGGTGGAGCAGCTGCAGCCGGATCGAGTGAAACACTTTGGTCTGATGGTCCGGGACGCACGGCAGATCAAGGAAGTCCGGCGTAAACTCACGCAGAAATATAAGTTGAAGCTGCATCCTGATTTTCGATGCGATTTCAGTGATCCCTGGGGCAACCGTATTCAGGTTGGAGACTTAAGCGACGAGTCGCTCGTATGGCTTCTTCCTTATCAGGAAGTGCAGAAGACCGGACTCACCTTTTCCACAACGCCACGTGTATCATCACGAAAGGAGACAACATGAGCACCACAAATCTATCCCAACGCCTGCAAGGACTCTTGACCTCGATTCAGCAGGGGAAGATTATGGAAGCCATGACAGAGTTCTATGATACGGACACGGTGATGCAGGACAATGCCAATCCACCGACGAAAGGGCTCGCCGCCAACATCGAGCGCGAGAAGCAGTTTTTAAATGGCGTCAAGGAGTGGAAAGGGTTTCACGTCGTGGCTTCCGGCGTCGGCGACGATGCCACGTTCTATGAATGTGTCATGGAATTCATTGCGACCAATGGTCAGCCCGTGCGCATGGAACAGGTGTCCGCAGCCAAATGGAAGAACGGCAAGATCGTCCAGGAGCGATTTTATTACGACACGGCAAAACAGGGATCGTAACGATACGAGTGAAGGGCGGGAGCTGCGGGGCAATAAGCCTCCGGCTCCTCCCCGCGGTGTGTGAGCGAGTCTCATAAGGAGTCGCATGGGATTGGATGGAAAAGTGGTGGTGATCACCGGAGGCTCAGGGGCCCTGGGGCACACAGTCACGCCGGTCTGTGTCCGTGCGGGTGCGCGGGTGATCACAGTCGATCGCACTAGTCGACCGAAAGCCGCCGGATGGACGGCGCTTCAAGCCGACGTAACCGATGAAGCGGACGTCCAGCGAGTCGTGCGCGAGGTGATTCAGAGTCACGGGCGCCTCGATGTGCTGATCAATTTGGTGGGCGGCTTTGCCATGGGACGTCTGGCAGACACGGAGGTGGAGCTCTGGCAGCGGATGCTGGGGATGAATGTCACGCCGGCGTTTCTACTCTCGAAAGCCGCCATCCCTCACATGACGAAACAGGGTCATGGTCGCATTCTGCATGTGGCCGCCTGGGCAGCGGTCGAGCCGTTTCCTGGAGCTGCGGCCTACATTATCGCCAAATCGAGCCTAATCGCATTGATCAAAATCTTGGCGCTTGAACTAAAGGGATCAGGTGTCACCGTCAACGGCGTGTTGCCCAACACCATCGATACGCCGGCCAACCGTGCCAATATGCCCAAGGTCGATCCGTCCACCTGGACGAAGCCGGAATCTATCGCCGAAGCGCTGCTCTTTCTCGCTTCCGAGGAAGCAGGTCAAGTCAGCGGAGCGGCCATTCCTGTCGGCACCAGCGGCGGTACGAAGGCCGCAGGGAAAGCATAGGGAAGGAGCGAGCGCATGCCGAGTACGAATCCCACCCGCACGCACCTGGACAATTTGTCCCGGTCACTGCTTCGCCTGCATAAGGCATTGCTGGATAGCGAGCGAGTCTCTTACGAACGGGTGCATGGGCGAATCCCGTCCAACGGGGCCTTTCTTCAGTTGGTATTGGGAGACGCATGGTTCGCCTGGTTACGTCCGCTGTCTCAATTGATGGCCAAATTCGATGAGCTGTGTGAAGAAGATGAGGATTCCAGCAACCCGCAAATTGCCGAACTCATGGCCTCAGCTCGTACGCTGCTGACACCATCTGAGGCGGGAGAGGGATTCCCCAGACATTACTACGATGCGCTGCAACGGGAGCCGGATGTGGTGTTGGCGCATGCGGCCACCCGCGCGCTGCTTCGATAACGGCATCAACGTATGCAGACGGGTGATGCATGGATCGCAGCTACCAGGTTGCGGCTGTGCGCGAATCCCGGGGAGCCGCCGCCGCCGCCCGCACCTCCATCCTTCGAAGGCGGTGTTATCCTCATCAATGGCGTGCAGCAAGCCGAGGATCACGCGATGGCTCTTCCCCGGGGCGGTGGTAGCTTGGTGGTGCGGGCTAGCGTTCAAGCACTGGACCGACAGGAGACCCGAGGGAATCCAACCAGGGTCGCTTGTAACCCATGAAGCCTTGGCCCACCTCCATCAAGAAACAAATCTAGAATGGTCCTACTATCTGCCCGATCTATTTCGCAGGTCGCACACCGGACATTCCGATTCGGACCAGATCAGATGCTGAAAAATGCAGACGGAGCGAGCCGAATTCTGCGCAGGATGACGTCATGGCGACAATCGAAGAGCTGAAAAACCGAACATGTCCGCAGGCGGTTTGCCGCCCGGGTACCGCTGAAATGGAGTGAAACAAGAGGGAGGTCCAGAGATGAAGGCGCATTACTTAGGTCACGTCGTGTTTTATGTGAGAGATCTTCAGCGCGCGCTGGCCTTCTACCGGGACTTGCTCGGTTTTCAGGAAGTCGGACGCATCTTCAACGGCGGCGCGGCCGCGTTGACGTCCGGCCGCACTCATCACGAACTGCTGTTGATCCAGGTCGGTGATGCGCCGGGGCCTCCGTCCGGAAGGCGTCGGGGGCTGTATCATATCGGCATCAAGGTGGGCGACAGCCTGGATGAGTTGCGCGCCGCCAAGCGAGACTTGGAAAAGGCCGGCGTAACCATCGACGGCATGAGCGACCATACGGTGAGCCAGAGTCTCTACCTGCGTGATCCCGACGGCAACGAGATTGAGCTGTACGTAGACGCGGATGAGGCGATCTGGAAAAATAATCCCGCCGCGGCCGTCGCGCCGATCAAGCCGTTGCATTTGTAGTCAGCTCGTAGGTATGTTCGACATAAAGGTCGGACGCATATTCCGCTCTGGTCTTGTTACCTACCCGTCAATCCAGAAATTGTTCTGAATAAAGACGCCGCCCTCATTCTCTAGATCGTTGTTTCGGGAGCCGGATGAAATACAGAGGACGCATAGGGGCAAAGAAAAGATTGGCGGACAGGTTCTTATTAGGCCGTCGCCAGGCCTGCAGGATTCTATAGAATGGGAGCTGGCTGAGCGGGCGCTAACCGGAGGTGTTGTCGTATGGCTGTGAAAGTCACGGTCGGCCCTCCCGTCATTACCGTCAATCACGGCAGTACCTTCCTGGTATCTGAATTCGACGGTTCCATCACAGATGCCTCCGATCAAGGACTTTATGCGCGGGATACGCGCTATGTGAGCTGCTATCAGCTCTATATCGACGGCGAACGCTGGACCGTTCTGAATTCCGGCGCCATCGCCTACTACGCCTTGCGAATCTACCTCGTTAATCCTACGGTTCTGACGGAACATGGCGACATAGCAGCCGGAAGCCTTGGCCTCGTGTTGAGCCGCACGATCGGAGAGGCTCTTCACGAAGACATCGACATTCGGAACTATAGTTCCAAGCGAGTGCGCTTCAACCTCGAAATCCTGATTCGCAATGACTTCGCCGACATTTTCGAAGTCAAATCCAAGGAGTTGACCCGCCGAGGCCACATCGAAACCGAGTGGGCCGTCGACAGGCAACAACTGACCAGCCGGTATGTCCATGGCGACTTTCACCGGGCGCTGATGATATCCCTCGAGGGATGCGACTCGAAGGCGCTTTACGGCAATGGACGCATCAACTTCGCACTCGATCTCGCGCCCGGCGCTGCATGGCATGCTTGCTGTAAATACCACATCAAGGAAGGCGACATTCTCCGCCGAGCCCCGGATGACTGTGCGCAGGCCTGTGAAGATTCCGGCACAGCTCAAAGCCTGGCGCAGTGGAAGCAGGTCACCACGCAGATCACCAGCACGAACGAGGAGTTCTACCGGCTCTATCGGCAATCCGTCGAGGATATGGCGGCCCTTCGCCTCACTGCTGACGAGACGCATCCGAAAGAACTGCTCGCTGCCGCAGGCGTGCCCTGGTTCGTGAGTGTCTTCGGTCGCGACAGTCTCATTGTCAGCTTGCAAAACATGATGGTGCATCCGGATTTCGCGCGCGGGACGCTGAGGCGATTGGCCGATCTCCAGGCGACGGAGATGGATACCTATCGGGACGCAGAGCCGGGCAAGATGCCGCATGAACTCCGGATGGGCGAACTGGCCCATTTCAAACGTATCCCGCATACGCCCTATTACGGGACCGCCGATGCCACCATTCTCTATATCATCGCCTGGCACGAGGCCTGGAAATGGCTCGGGGATGACGGGCTTTTGTCTCGCTACGAACAGGTCGTCACACAGTGCTTACTGTGGATCGATCAATACGGAGATCGCGACGGAGACGGATTTCAGGAGTACCAGACACGTTCGAGCAAGGGCTACGAAAACATGGGATGGAAAGACGCCGGCGATGCCGTTGTCTATCCAGACGGATCGTTGGTGAAGGGACCGAAGGCCCTGTGCGAATTGCAGGGGTACGTCTTCGACGCGAAACGCCGGGTTGCCGACGTAGCGGAGTTTCTCGGCGATCCGGCCCTGGCCGCGAAGCTCAGACAAGAGGCGGCCGATCTTCAAGAACGGTTTGAAGAGCGGTTCTGGTGCGAAGACCTCGGTTTCTATGCCTACGCCCTGGACGGTGATAAGAAGCAGGTGAAGACGATTGCATCCAACGCCGGCCATTTGCTCTGGAGCGGTATCGTCCGCCCAGACCGTGCGGAACAAGTGGTGCGACGATTGCGCGAACCAGACATGTGGAGTGGCTGGGGTATCCGAACGCTCTCCGCGTTGCATCCTGCCTACAACCCCTTTTCCTATCAGAACGGATCGGTGTGGCCACACGACAACGGTCTCATCGCCATGGGTTTCAAGCGATATGGATTTGCAGAGGAAGCGGCCCTGGTCGCCCGCGATATCAGCGAGGCCGGCAGTCATTTTCAGCTCAATCGCTTGCCGGAGCTCTATGCCGGCATTGAACGAGGTCCGGGAACGTTTCCCGTGCAGTATCTCGGGGCGAATGTGCCGCAAGCCTGGGCGGCGGGCAGTGTGTTTCATCTACTCCGCGCGATACTTGGGCTCGATGCGGATGCGCCCAGAAAGAAACTCTACGTCGATCCCATGCTGCCGACCTGGTTGCCGGACCTTACTGTCCGTCAGCTTCAGGTGGGCAAGGCGACGGTCGACCTTCGATTTTGGAGAGAGGGTACGGATACCAGGCATGAAGTGCTCGACGTGCGGGGCGAGGTGCAAGTGGCTACCCGCGACGCGTCACACATGAGTAAGTAATCGAACGACGACCTGCGCATTTGCGTCGGGTGTTGCATGGATGTCACGAAGGAGGTTGTCCATGTCAAGCAAGGTGAAAGCCATTCCGGAAGGTTATGAAGGCGCGACGCCGTATCTCATCATCAAGGATGCCGCTCGCGCCCTTGAGTTTTACAATAAGGCTTTCGGAGCAGCGGAGATCATGCGCATCCCGTCTCCAGGCGGAAAGGTGGGGCATGCTGAAATCAAGATTGGCGCCGCGACTCTCATGCTGGCCGACGAGTCCCCCGACATGAATTGCAAAAGTCCCCAGTCGTTCGGCGGTACGCCTGTGAGCATCATGGTGTATGTCCAAGATGTGGACACGTTCGTCAAGCAAGCCGTATCGGTGGGCGCGAAAGTGCTGAGGCCGGTGGAGAATAAGTTTTACGGTGATCGCTCGGGCAGCCTCGAAGACCCCTTTGGGCACCAATGGCACTTTGCGACGCATGTAGAGGATGTGCCGCCTGGCGAGATGACGAAACGCGCCGAGGCATTCTCAAAACAGCAAGGCGGCGCGTAAGGCATTTGCCTACGGGAGAAGGACTGCCGATGGAGTCGACGTCGAAAGGTAAGTTTGTCTCTGACGATTCACCATTGCTTGGAGAACATGATTGTTCCATGATGCAGGAGAGTGACAGATTTCTCGCTGACTAGTATGGCCTGCAGTGTGAACCAGAGGTGCGAGCGAAGACGTGCGGCTATGCCCGACTGAATTCCCGTCGCCGGCGCAAGAAGCCTGTTGATAGATGATGAGCGACGAGGCGCGGTACTGCGTGGTGTGGTGGTGACGATGAACACTCATAGTGGAGGACAAGATGAAACGGAATGCTTCGGCACAATGGCAGGGAGATCTCAAAACCGGCAAGGGTACGGTATCGACGGATAGCGGCGTTTTAACCGAGACACCGTATTCGTTCAGCACCAGATTCGAGAGTGGCAAGGGCACGAATCCGGAGGAGCTCATCGCCGCCGCTCATGCCGGCTGTTTCACGATGGCCCTTTCCGGGCAGTTGGGGGCAGCGAACTTAGTGGCCGAAGCTCTGGCTACCACCGCAACCGTGACGATGGAAAAGCTGGAGGCGGGCTGGACGGTAACCGGCGTCCACTTGTCTGTCAAGGGAAAGGTACCCAAGGCCGATGCGGCTGCCTGGGACAAGGCGACGGCGGCGGCCAAGGCCGGTTGTCCCATTTCCAAACTGTTGAATACAACGATTACCATGGATGCGAGATTGGAGAACTAGACTTCATGGGCCCCTCGCAGGATCTTGGGACTATGGCCTTTCTCTTCGATCTGGACGGCACACTAGTGGATAGTGTCTACCAGCATGTGCTGGCTTGGCGTGAGGCCACCCAGGCCGCAGGGATTGAATTGCCGGTGTGGAGGATTCACCGTCAAATCGGGATGAGCGGTGGCCTCATGTTACATGCGCTCTGGCGGGAAACCGGACGGCCGGTTTCAAAAGACGAAGCCGAACGTATACAGCTGGCCCATGCCGAGTCCTACGCCAGGCAGGCTGATTCGCTTCGAGTGTTGCCTGGGGCTCAGGAACTTCTGGATTCGTTGGCCGCATCGCGCGTGCCGTTCGCTATCGCCACGAGCGGACGACTCAAGAGCGCGCAACACACCTTGAGGTTGCTCAAGCTGCCTCCCGGAACTCCCGTGGTGACCCGCGATCAAGTGCGCCACGCCAAACCCGACCCTGATTTATTTCTGGCTGCTGCTGAACAACTTCATGTGCCGATCGCCAAGTGCATCGTCGTCGGGGACAGTGTTTGGGACCTGCTGGCTGCGCAGCGCGCTTCCACATTGGGCGTCGGGTTCCTGTCGGGCGGCTACGGGCGGGAGGAATTGGAACGGGCCGGCGCTTATCGGACCTACAATGATCCAGCAGATCTCTTGCGTCATCTTGATGAATGCGGGGTCCGACCGGACCCGCTTGTGTAGTTGAGGGTGGGGTACTTAATGGTCGAGAAGACCGAGAAACATAAAATGTTGGCGGGCGAACTCTATCGCTCCGCCGATAGGGAATTACTCGCCGAACGACTCCAAGCGCAGCAAGTGCTGGTTCGATACAACGTCATGCCGCATGATGATCAGACGCTCCGCACAGCCCTGCTGCGGAATTTCCTGCAGACAGTCGGCGAGAATACGATGATCTTGTCTCCCTTCGCCTGCGACTATGGATATAACATTCGCCTCGGGCGTAACGTGTTCATCAATTATCACTGTAACTTTCTGGACTGTGCTCTGATCGACATCGGAGACGATGTGCAAATCGGTCCCGCCGTCCAGCTCTATACGGCTATGCATCCTCTCGATGCCGGCGTTCGCCGCTCCGGTCTGGAATCCGCGAGCTCGATCCGCATAGGGCACGATGTCTGGATCGGCGGCGGGGCGGTGGTACTGCCCGGTGTCACCATCGGGGACCGCAGCGTCGTTGGAGCGGGAAGCGTGGTCGTGCGTAGCGTCCCACCGGACAGCCTGGTGGTCGGTAATCCGGCCCGGATCGTGCGAACATTGGTTTGAAGGCGAACGGCGGAGGAGTACCTATGGAGAAGCCGGCGGACGCAGCGCATCCCATTCATGACCTGTTACGCAGGCGCTGGAGCCCGCGCGCCTATTCCGAACGGCCGGTGGAGCCGGAAACACTGCGGAGTCTTCTGGAAGCGGCCAGGTGGGCGCCGTCCTCGAACAACGAGCAGCCCTGGCACTTCATCGTCGGGACAAAAGACGACCCATCCGCGCATGACCGTCTCTTTCAATGCCTCAAGGAAGGGAACAAGAAGTGGGCGTTTCGCGCGCCGGTGCTGATACTCTCGGTTGCGCGCCTGAATTTTGAGGACGAGGCCACACCGAACCGACATGCATGGCACGATACGGGCATGGCCGCGCTCAGTCTCACCTTGCAGGCGACGGCGCTCGGGTTGATTGCTCATCAGATGGCAGGGTTCGATGTAGACCGGGCGCGTGTCGACCTCGCAATTCCCCCTGGATTTGAACCGGTGGCCATGATTGCGGTGGGGTATTCCGGCGATCCGGCTGAGCTGCCGGCCTATCTGCGCGAGCGCGAACTAAAACCGCGTGAACGGAAGTCCGTGACAGAGTTCCTCTCGACTGGCAGGTGGGGTGTCCCGCCGACCTGGTTTGCCAAATGATTCACTTCACTCAGTTCCGATGGTTGCGCATCACCTCATTATCGCAGGGCTGAGTTCATCACTCACCCGTTCAATCCAACCGTGTGGTCCTCCCGCCTCGGGAAGTCGCAGACCGGCTTTGGTTGCTGTTCCTCCGCCACTCCGATAATCGGTAAACCCACATCCATCACGGCGATACCGTTCTGTCGAAGATTGTCCCCTCATCGGTGGTGATCCAGAGCCAGTTCTCTGGCGTCGCTCGCATCTGCTGAATGACCTTATCCAGAGTGTGGGAGATTGCCGTTGGATCTCTGCTCTGGTGAATTGATACAGTGGTTCGTAGAAGAAGTTGGTGGTGTGCCGTGGAAAGGGAATGAAGGACGGAGATGGGTTCGCTGACAGGTAAAATCGCGCTCGTGACCGGTGCGTCCAGCGGCATTGGACGAGCCATCGCGGAACGACTGGCCCAGGAGGGTGCGGCGGTGGCGGTGAACTATCGTGTGAATGCAGAAAAGGCGCGGGCTGTCGCCGAGAGCATTGTGGCCAACGGTGGAACGGCCCTGGCAATGCAGGCCGACATGAGTCGGGTGGCTGAGGCGCAACGCTTAGTGCAGGACACGGTGAACCAGTTTCATCACCTGGATATTCTCATCAACAATGCCGGCCGGTTCCTACCAAAATCAATGGAAGACACGACGGAAGCAGACTTCGACGCCATTATCGCGCTGAATGCCAAGGGACCCTACTTTGCCATGCAGGCAGCGGCTAGAGTTCTCCGCGATGGAGGCCGGATCATCAATATCTCCACCGCTCTCACCCATCTGAATTTTCCTGGTGCGACGGCGCACTTGGGAAGCAAGGCGGCGCTGGAACAGTATGGTAAGGGGCTCGCGCAAGAACTGGCGCCTCGCGGTATTACCGTCAATACGGTGTTGCCGGGATTTACCGATACCGGAGCGTTGACTGAGCACATCCGCCACGTGGGCATCCAGATGTCGCCATTGAAACGGCTGGGTCTCCCAACGGACATTGCCGATGTGGTGGCATTTCTCGTGAGCGAGCAGGCCCGGTGGTTGACGGGTCAAATAATTCATGCCGGCGGTGGCGTCGTCATGTGACGGCAATAGGAGGATCGATGACAAGGCGCAACATTTCGACCGGTGGACCGTGGGAAGGGAAGATCGGCTATTCGCGAGCAGTGCGAGTCGGCCAATTCGTGCAGGTTTCCGGAACGACGGCCATGACGCCGGCTGGACTTGTCGGCAAAGGGGATCCCTATGCGCAGACCATTCAAGCCTTGAAGACGATTGACGCGGCCTTGGTGCAGGCCGGCGCGTCCATGTCGGACGTGGTTCGAACACGCATTTATATGGCGAACATCGATCAATGGCAGGAAGTTGGGCGGGCACATGGAGAAATCTTTGGTTCGATCAGACCGGCCACGACCATGGTGGAGGTGAAACGGTTGATCGATCCGGACATGCTGGTTGAAATCGAGGCCGATGCCATCGCGGCTGAGGCGACCCCTCACACATAAGCGAGCGTGTTTTCGCAGATGAGCAGCCATTCGCCAGAAGTCAGGCACCTATCCAAGGCCGATCCGATCATGAAGCGCGTGATCGTCGAGATCGGGCCCTATGCGCTCGCGCTTCGGGCCGGGCGGACGCCGTTTGAAGCACTGGCGCGCGCCATTGCTCATCAGCAACTTCATGGCAAGGCGGCGGAAAGCATTCTGAAGCGCTTCGTCGCCCTCTTTCCCGGACAACGGTTCCCTCGGCCGGTTGACCTGCTGGCCACCACCGCGGAATCGATTCGAAGCGCCGGCTTTTCTCTGGCCAAGATTGCCGCCCTCCGTGATTTGGCGGCGAAGGCAGTGGATGGAACGGTACCGACATCCCGGGCGATCCAATCGCTCGACGACGAGGCCATTATCGAACGGCTGGTCCAGGTGCGGGGCGTCGGACGGTGGACGGTCGAAATGCTGTTGATCTTCCATCTGGGGCGCCCTGACGTATTGCCCGTCGATGACTTTGGGGTACGCAATGGTTTCCGTCTAGCATATGGCCTTGACGAAATGCCCAGTCCCAAAGAAGTCTGGCGTCACGGTGAGCGTTGGAAGCCCTTTCGCACCGCGGCCGCATGGTATCTCTGGCGTGCCTCTGAAGCCGCAAAGGTGATTCGTCTGGCGGATTCGGTGGTGAAGGAGTCGGCGAAGCGAGGATCCGATGGCTGATCCGCACAAACGTTTGGACACGAATCGCCCGGGAGATTTCTATGTCGACACCACCTGCATCAATTGCGACGCCTGCCGTCAATTGGCTCCGGCGAGTTTTGAAGAGGTCGGAGAGTATTCGGCGGTGGTTCACCAACCGGTCGGCAATACGGAGAGGCGTCAGGCCTATCGCGCGTTACTCGCCTGCCCCACCGGCTCCATTGGGACCGAACAGAATGACGCGGCATTACTCAGCGAAGCCAAGGCGGATTTTCCTCTCCCGGTGGAAGACGAGGTGTACTACTGCGGGTTTAACTCGGAAAAGTCATTCGGCGCCAACAGCTTTTTCATCCGGCATCCGGGCGGTAATTGGTTGATAGACTCGCCGCGTTATCTCAAGCATCTGGTCGATTCGTTTGCAGGAATGGGCGGAGTTGCGCAGATCTTTCTCACGCATGAGGACGACGTCGCGGATGCGGCCCGCTATGCGAAACGATTCGGCGCGAGGCGGATCATTCATCGCCGTGATGTCCATGCCATGCCGGATGCGGAAGAGGTCATGGAAGGAACTTCGGCCTGTCATTTCTCTCCTGAGTTCACGATCATTCCGGTTCCGGGCCATACGGCGGGTAGTATGTGTCTTCTCTACCGGGACCGGTATTTGTTCACCGGGGATCATCTCTGGTGGGATCCCGAACATCTCCAGCTGGATTCACCGCGGCAATTGGTGTGGGATGCCGAGGCTCTGGGTCAGTCCATTGCGGCTCTCATGGGGTACCCATTTGAATGGGTGTTGCCGGGTCATGGTAGCCGCGTGCATCTCCCTCGCAGTCACATGCAGGCTGCTTTGCGCCACTTGGTTCACCGGCGACAACAAGGCGGAGTCCATGAGCATCCTGCTGGCTAGCGCTTGTACCGGTCCTCGTGATCGCTCTCTGTATGGCCGGCGCTGAATCGCCTTCTGCCGACCGAGATCAGGCATTGTCTGTGGCGGCAGTGCGCACCGATGTCGCCCTCGCCCTGCGAGTGCTGGTTGGAAGGGACGGCGAGGGCTCGCAGCAGATCACCGCCCCAACTGAATTTCCCATATAGGATTACGGCATACCGGAGAGAAGGCTGAGGTCGGCAGGCCCAGCCTTTTCATGGTTTCATCGGATCCCCATTCTCCCCCAACATCGTGTAAAGTGACGGACGGTTCGCGCTGACGGGCTGTACAGCCTGAGCCATAACTTGGAGTGACTGTCCACATGACGACCGTCTATGACTGGATCGACCGCAACATCTTGGAACTCGCCCGCGAGTTCCGGCTGTCGTACTTGCCGCCGCTTATGGTCTATATGGCTGCCGGCATTTCAGGCCTTACCGGCATCGTGGGGACATTTTTTGTCAAAGAGTATCTGGGCCTGTCTGCGGCATTTCTCGCGGCGCTTGGATTCTGGGCCGGTATCCCCTGGGCGCTCAAAATGCCTTTCGGTCATCTCGTCGATCTGCTCTGGCGCTGGAAAAGCCTGCTGGTGTATTTCGGCGCGGGTGTGATCGCCGTCAGTCTCCTGATCATGGTCGGTCTTATCGGCCATCGCGAGGCGATGGTAGCCTTGATGCCGGCGGAGGTCTGGTATGTCTTGAGTGTCCTGCTGGCGCCGATCGGCTACGTCATTCAGGACACGGTGGCCGATGCCATGACCGTGGAGGCGGTACCTCGAATCGATGAGCAGGGTCAGCCCATAGGTGAAGCCAGGCTGAAGCTCATGCATACCACCATGCAGACGTTGGGGCGGGTAGCCATTATCGGCGGCGGCATTCTGGTCGCGCTCATCAACCTGTATCTGTTTACCGGCGTGGAGGATTTACCGAAAGAAACGATCGCCGGAATTTATCAACAGGTTTATTTGATGGCGCTGGTCATTCCGGCCGTGTCGGTTCTAGGCGTGATTGCTGCGTCGATCCTGCGAGTGCGCGAGAAGCGTCGACTTCTCGAACAGGGCATGACGGCTTCAGAGGTTGCCGCGTTAACGGACAGACCGAATGAAACCACTAGGCCCAATTGGTGGATTCTGGGCGGCAGTCTGGCATTCGTGCTCTTCACGCTGACAGTCGGATTTGGAGACTTTCCGTACAATGAAGAAATCGTCTTTGCCGGGTCGATGGGGATCGTCTGCTTTCTCATGCTGCGACTGACCCGCGAGCTGGCGCCTGAGGCGAAGCACATTCTTCTGGGCACGGCGCTGGTCATTTTTGCCTTCCGCGCCATACCCGGCCCCGGTGATGGCGCCACCTGGTGGATGATCGACAAACTGAAATTCGATCAACAGTTTCTCTCGGTGCTGTCGCTCATCGGCAGCGCGCTGACCCTCGTCGGCATGTTTGTATTTCGCCGGTTTATGGCTGAACGATCCATCGCCTACGTGGTGGGATTTTTAACGGCAGCGGCGTTCCTGCTGGGGCTCCCTATCGTCAGTATGTATTACGGTCTGCACCAGTGGACCGCGGCGCTGACCGGCGGCGTCATCGATGCGCGCTTTATCGCTTTGGTGAATACGGCATTGGAATCCCCGCTCGGCCAAATCTCCATGATTCCCATGCTGGCCTGGATCGCTAATTCTGCACCGGCGAATCTGAAAGCCACCTATTTCGCGGTGATGGCCTCCTTCACCAATCTTGCTCTGTCCTTGGGCCAGCTCGGCACCAAGTACCTGAATCAAGCATTCGTTGTGACACGCGAAGTGCGCGATCCAGTCACCCATGCGCTTCAAACGCCGGAAGACTATACCCAGCTGGGGGCGTTACTCGTCGTTCAGATGATGCTCGGTCTCGCGCTTCCCTTTGCCGCGATCTTCTTTACCCGGTTGACGCGCTTTCGCAGCGCATGAGTCATGGGAGAAATCCTTCAATGAATGCCCTGCAATTCCTCGCGGATCACGGTGCCTTGGTGCTCTTCTGCGTGGTGTTCGTCGAGCAGAGTGGTTTCCCTATTCCATCAATTCCCGTTCTTATCGCGGCCGGTGCGCTCGTCGGAGCCGGCAAGATGACGGTCGCCACGGCGCTGCTCGTACCGGTTGCGGCCGCGCTTCCTCCAAATATCGCCTGGTACTACCTTGGCCGCTTCAAAGGTGGGAAGGTATTGGGATTTCTCTGTCGCCTGTCCCTGGAGCCTGATTCCTGCATCAGGGACACGCAGAATCTCTTTCATCGGAACGGACCTCGGGCATTGCTCATCGCGAAGTTTATCCCAGGTCTGAGTACGGTGGCCCCGCCGCTGGCCGGTATTGTCGGTATGACCGCCGCGACGTTCATTGTGTACGATATCGGCGGAGCCTTGATCTGGGCCGGGGTGAGCGCCGGAATCGGTGCATTGTTCAGCGATCAACTGGAACAGCTCGCCCGTCTGGCCGGTCAAGCCGGGGGGCTGCTGGTCATGATTCTTGCCGGCGTAGCGGCGGGAGTGATCGGGTACAAGGTCTATCTTCGACAGAAATTTTTTCGGTACCTGCGCATGGCGAAGATTTCCGTGGATGAACTCAAGCGGCGCATGGATGCCGGAGATCCTGTCACGGTGGTTGATGTCCGGCACCCGCTCACCCGGCAGCTTGATCCGGTGAGCATTCCCGGCGCCATTAACTTTACCTTGGAGGATATTGAGCAGCGGCATGAGGAAATTCCTCGGGATCGTGACATTGTGCTCTACTGTTCCTGCCCGAATGAAGTCTCCAGCGCCAGGACTGCATTCCTGTTGAAGAAGAAAGGCATCCATCGTGTGCGTCCTCTGATAGGCGGCCTCGATGCCTGGCGCGAACGAAAGTTTCCCGTAGAGCGGAATTCGCACACTACGCCTGGACTGTAAGTGGCACATAGGTGTGAACACATTGCGGGCGCGGAGATCGGGAGTCTGGTCCGGTTGGAGACTCATCGACCGAAGAAGGAGTGAGTTGTGAAAATTCTGTGGGTGTTGCTGATCTCTGGAATCTGTCTGTGGTCAGTGACGGTAGGCGCAGACGCGAGTCAGGGCACAGAGACACCGGTGAAGGTGACCAATGGCTGGCTCGTGAAAAGTTCCCCGCGCCAGAAGGTGGCCTTCTCAAAGTATAAGGTGGTGGGCGTATTTCAACGAGAGAACCAATTTATCGGCGGTTCCGCGATGGCCAACGTCACGAAGCAGGTGGAATTCGAGTTTAGTTGGCCGCTCCATGAAACATCGGCGCCGCCTCGCGTGCTGACCAATATTCCAACCAAGGCGGAGAATCCACGTGACGGCTCCGGTGTGTGTTCTGCTCCGATCCTCAAGGGGACGTATGAGCATTTCGATTTGAAAACCATTACGGTGATTGGCACGATGTTCGGTTTGGTAGGTGAGCGACGAACGCCGGATATGGACGAATATGTCGGCGGTGGCGGGTGTAAAGGCACGCACCCGGTTCAGGGCCAGGTTCGTGAAGAGCAGCTGCTGGTGAGCCTGCCTGCGGAATTTTTTGCGGGTGATATCCCCAAAGACCGAGCGATAAAGCAGCAGGAACAGGAATGGACCTGGACGTTTACGCCGGTCCCGTGAGAGGCAGAATTAGGCGCGGGTTCCTCGCCAAGCATTTCTCGCCTGGTATCCCCTTGACCCGTGCTGTATGATGAGCATCTATGAATGAAGTGCTATCCTCCAGAATGTTCAGAAAGGCCTCTCAGCGAGGCCGCAGTGAGCCAGGTGCCGAGGCGTACTTCTCAGTACGTTGAGGTGTTGAGCGATGCGAGAACAAAGCTGGAGGCCTTATCAACATTCCGATTAAAAGGGGGCGACCGGTTTCGACGGGGATACTGATGCCATCGTCGCATGTCGAGCTCTCGGGGTCTCGTAAATCCTCCGGGAAAATGCAACTGCCAATCAAGAACTGGCACTCGCAGCTTAATTATTTAAGCTGAGACGTCGTTCCATCTGAGGCCCGCGGGGGTGGAATGGCGCGATGCAGCGGGCTGGTTTCCCGTCGGTGCTCAGCGGCGGGGGACGAGACAATACTGGGCTAGCGGCGATTCTAAGCCTGCCGATAGGCGTGGGTCGTTGCGAAGCTTAAAGAATCGGCTACACATGTAGAAGCGATGAGCCGACGATCTTCGGACAGGGGTTCAACTCCCCTCGCCTCCACCAATTGCACTTCGTGCGACCCCGCGCCTCTCAGAGGCGCGGGGTGGTTCTCTCCCTGCACTACTGCTCTTATCATCAGCCGATTGCATCCTTCTAGCGGGCTTCCTGTTGTCGGTGTAATGCGGCTTTGCTGGGTCTCTCCTCATTTTCCAGTCTGCCTTTCGCTGCGGAGCCGAAGTACTCCGATTCATCGATCCATTGGAGTGCGTGATTCGGGCTCTGTAATAAGGCTTCATCGAGTGATTCAACTCAAGAGACGCGAAAAATGACCACGTTAAAATACTGAGATCGCATTAGCGGGGAGCTCCGTCATGCTGCTATAGTAAATCTGGCCCAAGAAAAATCTGGCCTTGATTGTTGGCCATCCGGCTGCTGCATCTGGATGGCGTATTCGTCACATTGTTGTGAAAGGGGAAATGTATGAGGTATAGGCTGGTTGCGATCGCGGGCATCGTTTTGGCTACGGGTTGCTCTTCGTTGCCGGAAGTGACACGCACGGCAGTGATTCACGATATAAAGCTGGAAGAGCACCTGTCTCCCGCCGACTTGACGGTTCGTGTCGGTGATGAAGTTCGGTGGGTGAACCATCGTACACTCCCCGCCCGCATCGAAATTCCCGGCTTGCAGAAGGACATGCTGTCCTGCGAGCGTAACTTCTCTAACATGTTCGGAAGCCCGTTGGAGGTGGCGGAATTGCCTCCTAGCAAGAGCGCGAGCCTGTGCTTCAAGAGGGAAATCACCATCAGTTATAACGCTCGCATGGGGTCGGCCCTACCGGGAGGAATGCAGATTGAGCCTGGGACCATCCGAGTCGTCAGGCCAGCCCAGTAGGGGCTGAGCGCTGCGGCATGCTTCCTCTAGAGTTGTGGCTTTCCCATCCACCCCGGTGCCCTCTAACGGCTCCGGGGACTCTAAGGAATCTTCGAGCGTTTCCCTCAATCCGTACGCCGACATCCTAGCCTCCCCTTGGCTTGCCACTGGGGAGCCTTGTACCGTGGTCATCGGATCTCGCAAGCGATGATGAGCGCTACCCTACAGCCGACAGCATTGTGTGGTTCAAAAAAGAGACGAGATGGTTAGAGCACCGAGTTCCAAGGTGGACTGACGGCGAAGGCGGCGTTGATAAGCCCGACGTGGGAATAGGCTTGGGGAAAGTTTCCCAGCTGAGTGCGGGTTTCGGGCACGAAATGTTCCGAGAGAAGTCCCAGATGATTGGCGCCTGTGAGCACTTGCGTCATGATTTGTTGAGCTTCCGCAAGTCGTCCGAGCCGCGCGAGTCCCTGCACGACCCAAAACGAGCAGATGACGAAGCTGGATTGCGGCCGGCCGAAATCGTCCGTCCGCAGGTAGCGGAAATAGAACCCGGTGTCCTTCCCGCCGGCCTGTACGGAAAGCCCGCGTTCGATGCTTTGCATCGTGGCCTCACAGACTTCGCGATTGGGAAAGCCCAGGATCGCGGCCTGGGCCAGGGAGGCATCGTAGGTGTCGTCCTGGGGGCCGTTGCGGAGGGCGCCGTCCTTCGTCGCGTTCAGGAGCGCCTGCGCCGCGCGCGTGCGACCGGCGCCGACATCAAACGTCAACGAAGGTAAAAATCCCGCCTGTTGCATTCGGTGGGCCCGATCGAGCCCGGCCCAGCACATCAAATTGGAGAAGGAGTGTTCCCGCCATCCGTTACGAATCTCCCAGAGCCCGGCGTCCGGCTGTGCGATAGTTCGTTCGCAGAGACGGGCCAGATTGGCGACGAGCTGCTCCTGGTCTTTGGTCCGCAGATCGTAGAAGCGGTTGTCGCTGAAGATCGGCGTCAGCGCCAGAACCAGTTCACCATACACGTCATTTTGGATATGTTCGGAGGCTTGATTATGACTGCGCACCGGCGTGCTCCCGCAAAACCCGGCCCAATTCCGGTGTTCGGTTTCCGGCAGCGGCAGATCTTGGCTCAACGTATAAACGGGTGCCAGACGTTCGCAGGAATGTTCGTGGGTATAGGCGATGTTGAGCAAAAATTTGAGGAAGCCTTCCATTTCCTCAAAGTGTCCGAGATTGTGGAAAGCCGTAAGTGAAAAATAGGCATCGCGCAGCCAGCAATAGCGATAGTCCCAGTTGCGCGCTCCGCCCGGCTCTTCCGGTAGGCTGGTGGTCAATGCCGCTAGGATCGCTCCGGTGTCTTCATAACAATGGAGTTTCAGCGCCAGGGCGGAACGAATGACTTCTTCCTGATGCAGCACAGGAATCGAGCAGTGTTTCACCCACATGCGCCAATAGCGCGTCGTTTGATCGAGAAATTCATGGCTCACCTTAGCGAGATCATCTTCGATTCCCAAGCCCCAGGTCAGCGCGAAGTAGGTTCTCTCAGTCAGCGCGAAGGGCCGTTCCTCGTGGAGGTAGGTCAAGGGCATGTTGGTGAGCAGGCGAAGGCATTCTCCGCGGATGTCGTATCGTACGTGACTGTTGCCCCGCATCCCGGGAGCCGATACTTTGTCCCAGCCCGTCACTGGTCGGCAGCTCACGCGAATGGACGGCGTGCCGGCCAGTGGCTCAACGATCCGGAACAACGCCGCCGGTCGATAGAGGCGACCATATTGTTCGAAGCGCGGGCAGAAGTCCGTGATCTTGAAACTGTCGCCCTTCGACGTGGACACCTCGGTCACGAGGATATTTGTATTAGGGAGGTAGCGTTGCGTTGTCTTGACTTGCGCGGCGCTGGTAGGGCTTGATATGGAAAAGTGGCCACCGTCCGGGTCGAGAAGGCGGCCGAAAACGGGATCGCTATCAGGTCTAGGCAGGCAGAGCCAGTCGACCGATCCGCTTTCGTGAACATGCGCGGAGACGTGACAGTTGCCGATGAGGCCGTAGGGATACATATTCCCAGACCATAAGAGATTTCCCGCATAAAGTAAACTGCAGGAGAAACCATGCGCCTGTCCCTCCGCTTCATTCTTCCTCTGGTGCTGGTGTTGGGTGTGGTGGCCTACAGTGTGGTGCCGCTGGTCGATGCGCTCACGCTCAAGTGGTTCACGCGCGACCTCGAAAGCCGGTCAAAATTATTGGCGAGCACCATGGAAGTGCCGCTGTCCGACCTCGTGGCGACCAAGTCGCGCGCAAAGATTTTCGCGTATTTTCACAAAGTGATTCAGGATGAGCGGCTGTATGCGCTGGGTTTTTGCGATACCCAGCAGCGCCTCCTCTACCAGACCCTGACCTATCCCGACCAGTTATCCTGCGAAAGTTTGGCTCACCTGATTCCCGGATCGTCCGAGGTCGTGGACTTTGCGCAAGGGCCGCTGCATGTCGTGGTGGCGACCATTCAGTCGGGCGGGAAGATCCAAGGTCGCCTCATGTTGGTTCACGACATGAGTTTTGTCCATCAACGCAGCACCGACACCAAGTGGTACATTTTTTACCTCTTCGTCGGGCTGGCCGCGCTGATTTCAGCGGTGACGGTCCTCATTGCCCAGCTCAGCTGGCGTGGGTGGGTGGCCGGCGTGCGGACCATGTTGACGAATACAGGTTTCCCGGCTGAACGCGGGCAAGCCCATGCCCCGGAGCTGCATCCCCTCGCGCAGGATCTTCATGCGTTGGTGCGGGAATTGGAAGCCGATCGCAGGATGCGGGATGAAAGCCAAATTACCTGGAGTCCCGCCAGCCTCAAGACCATTTTGCACGAGCATCTCTCTGGGGATGAAATTATGATCGTCTCCAATCGGCAACCTTACATTCACAACCGCCGGGGCCAGAAAATCGAAGTGCAGTTACCGGCCAGCGGACTCGTGTCCGCACTCGAACCGGTGATGCGTGCCTGTTCGGGCGTGTGGATCGCCCACGGCAACGGCTCGGCCGACCGAGAGGTCGTGGATAACCGTGACCATGTACGCGTGCCGCCGGACCACCCTTCCTATGATATCCGCCGCATCTGGATGTCGCCGGATGAGGAGTCGGGCTTCTACTATGGCTTTTCCAATGAAGGTCTGTGGCCCCTCTGTCACAACGCCCACGTTCGCCCGACCTTTCGTACTTCCGACTGGGAGCAGTACGTCGCGGTGAACAAACGGTTTGCTCAGGCGGTGGTCGAAGAAGCCAAAACGGATGATCCAGTCGTCCTCGTCCAAGACTATCACTTCGCGCTCTTACCTAAGATGGTGCGTGAGAAGCTGCCGAACGCCACCATCATCATGTTTTGGCATATTCCATGGCCCAATGCGGAAAGTTACGGGATCTGTCCATGGCGGCAGGAAATTCTGGAAGGATTGCTCGGCAGCAGCATCGTGGGGTTCCACACCCGCGAGCATGGCAACCATTTTCTGTACTGCATCGATCGTATCCTTGAGGCGCGCATCAACCGTGATGCCTCCACTGTCTCCTATGGTGGCCGGCTCACGGCGGTCAATCCCTATCCCATCTCCATAGAATGGCCGTCGCGTTGGCTGGAACATCAACGACCGGTACCCGAATGTCGGACGCATATCCGCGAGCGCCATGCGATGGGGCCGGATCGGTTAGTAGGGATCGGAGTAGATCGGCTGGATTACACGAAGGGCATCATCGAGCGGTTTCTCGCGGTGGAACGATTGTTCGAATTGCAGCCTGAATGGGTGGGAAGATTTTCTTTCATTCAGATCGCCGCGCCGAGCCGGACGATCCTCGATCAGTACCAGCATTTTCACGATCAGGTCTATGCGCTGGCCGAGCGCATCAACAAGCGGTTTGGCCGTGAAGGCTACGAACCGATTGTCCTCAAAGTGAAGCACCATGAGCCGCCGGATGTTTTTGAGTATTATCGGGCGTCCGATGTCTGCTTCGTCACGAGTCTCCACGACGGCATGAACTTGGTGGCCAAGGAATTCATCGCGGCGCGCGATGACGAGCAAGGGGTCTTGATTCTCAGTCAGTTCACCGGGGCCGCGCAGGAATTGCCCGAGGCCCTGGTGGTCAATCCGTACGACATGGACCAGTGCGCGGCGGCGCTCCATATGGCGCTTTCAATGCCGCCGAAAGAACAACGAGCCCGCATGCGGAGCATGCGCGGACTGATTCAGGAGTTCAACGTCTATCGCTGGGCGGGACGCATGCTCATGGATGCGGCACGGATGCGCCGTCGCGTTCGCGTCATGAAACAGGTTGGGCAGGCTTCGGGACAGGTCCGGTAATCGTCTTCATGCGCGATGTGCTCACGGCTCCAGGCAAGCGAGTGCTCGATCGGATTGCGGAACAGGGCGCGGCGTTGTTTGCGTTCGATTTCGATGGGACGCTGGCCCGCATCGTTCAAGATCGGGATGCGGCCGTCCTCACGCAGCCCATTCGAGACGCCCTCCATGCTCTAGCCCTGAAGGCGGGCACCGCGATCATTTCCGGTCGCGCGCTCGTCGATCTACAACCGCGCGTCGAGGGTATTCCCACCCACCTGATCGGAAATCACGGACTGGAAGGGTTACACACATCCGAGCGGGTCATGCATCAGGCGCGGGACTGTTGCCGTGCCTGGCTCAAGACGGTGCTGAAGGAGCAGCAGATTCTCACAAAAACCGGAGTCGTCGTGGAGGACAAGACCTATTCGCTGACATTCCACTATCGCCAGGCCTCTTCCTCACAGGACGCGCGGGAAGCCATCTTTCATGCGGCGGCGTTACTCAGTCCCGCGCCGCGGCTGGTCATGGGGAAATCGGTGGTGAATACGATTCCGCCCGGCAGCCTGCACAAGGGATCGGCGATGCTGGAGTTGATGCACCAGCTGCAGAGCCCAGCGGCCCTGTACGTCGGAGACGACGATACCGACGAAGATGTCTTTTCATTGCCTGACGAACGCATTGTCTCGGTGCGCATCGGGAAAAAGGCCACATCCGCCGCCCGGTTTTACCTGGAGCGGCAGTCGCAGATCGGCTTGTTGCTGCAATATCTCGCCGAGGCTCGCGGCCGGGTGTCTGTGCCCTAATCACCCTGTGCTGCCATTTGTTTTTACAACGCTGGCGACAATCTGTGTGCATCCCTAGCCACTGCTCGCGCCGCGACAGAGCTACCTCTAGTTGAAATTTGTTAGAAGCTACGCCATGCGCAACTGCATCCCCGGTGGTTGGTGGAGTGGCTCCGACGAGGATGTATGGCGGGGGAAATATCCGATGCATTCTGACAGTCTGTGGTGGAGGAACTGAAGATGATGGACTATCGTATCAAGCCCGGCTGCCGTTTCGCGTTGAAAGACTTCGATCCTGATGAGACGGGGCACTATAAGAAAAACGACGTGGGGAAAGCTCAAGCCAAATCTGCTGCTGACGGACTGATCGCGAAACTCGATCAGCTGCAGGAACGGCTCTACGCGAATGGGAGCAGGGCTCTGTTGATCGTCCTCCAGGGAATGGATACCAGCGGAAAAGACGGCACGATCAAGAGCGTGATGTCCGGCGTCAATCCGCAAGGGTGTCGCGTCGCGTCGTTCAAGGCTCCCAGCGAGAGAGAACTCGGTTACGATTTTCTGTGGCGCGTCCACCGTGAGGTTCCCCCCAAGGGCTACATCGGCATTTTTAACCGGTCGCATTACGAAGACGTGTTAATCACGCATGTGCATGGATGGGTGTCGGACAAAGTGATCACGCAACGGCTCGATCAAATCAAGGAGTTTGAAGAGATGCTGGCCGAGAACGGCACCACGATCTTCAAGTTGTTCCTGCACATTTCCAAAGACGAACAGAAAGAGCGGCTGACTGAACGGATTCGCGATCCTGAGAAGCGTTGGAAGTTCGACGAAGGGGATCTCGAGGAGCGTAAATTGTGGGATAGCTATATGAAGTCGTTTGAACGCGTGCTCTCGGCAACCAGTACCTCTCATGCGCCTTGGTATGTAGTTCCCGCGAATCGGAAATGGTACCGCAATCTCGTCGTGGCTGAGCTGGTTGTTCAAGTACTTATGGCGATGAATCTGTCTACTCCTCCGGCTCCCAAGGGCGTGGATTTCAGCAAGTTGAAGATTGTGTAGCAGGATGGGGAAAAATGCTGCCGGCTGTGTTCTCGCGAGACACTGCCGCCTCACTATCTCGGCGGCGTTCACAAACGTGACGCGCTTTATTCAGCGCGTCGTGAACCTCCGAGGCTCAACGCACCGCCATGGGAAAAGAGCCTGTCCCGTCAGGCTTGGGGTGGGCGGGTAGGAAGGCGTGGCCTCGTCTCCTTGCATCGCAGCGGCCGCCCGCACAGCCTTTTTTCCCATCCTGCTGGTGGATGAGCTGAGGTCCGAAACCCATCGAATCAGGATCTCAATGGCTGTTCGGTCTGACGTCTCGCCGTTCCAATTCCAGCGCTCATGTGCAGTCCGCAACTATGCTGCCGAAGTGACCTTGTAAATTCCCTTAACCAGGAGTGCTCACCATGCACAAATTATGGCCCGTCCTTATCGGTAACCTCATGCTGAGCCTCTGTCCCTTCACGGTTCGCGCCGCAGACTTTGAAGGCGTGCTCCATATGTCCACCACCCACCCGGCCACCAACAGTGCTAGCTCCATGGACTGGTATCTGAAAGGCGATAAGGCGCGTGTGGAAATGTCCCGGGGCGAAGGTCAGGCGAATGTCATGATTTTCGATGCCCAAACCAGGATGATGCAAATGGCTATGCCTGGGCAGAAGACCTATATGGAAATCAGCATGGCGGGAGAGCGCGGGCAGCATCTGAAGGAAGCGCTTGATAAGCAGACCGTCGAGCGCACGGGAAAGACCGATAAGATTGCCGGGTATTCCTGTGAGGTCTGGCGCATTACAGACAAAGAGCATGATCGGTTGAAGAACGACATTTGTGTGGCAAAGGGCTTCGGAAAGGCCGCCACGTTCTGGGTCGATCCGAAGGAGATGCGTCGGTCCTCCCAGCCCAGTTGGGTGAAGCAACTGGTCGAAGAAGGCGGATTCGGACTGCGGAGTATCCACTACAATGAAGCGGGGAAAGAGTCCTCGCGCATGGAAGTGACGAGCATCGACAAGAAAAGGCTGGATCCCAGCCTGTTTACCTTTCCCGTCGACTGGGCGAAGCAGGACATGTCGGCGATGCAAGAGCGGATGAAAGTGATGCGTGATCAGAAGGGGCAAGGCGGCGGGGACTTTTCAGAAATGGCGGAAGAAATGAAGAAACGCAAGGCCAGCCGGGGCGACCCCCCGGCGGCCGCTGGCGGGAATGCCCCACAAACGGATGTGAAAGAATTGATGAAACAATTCGGTGAAATGTTGAAGAATCAGCCGCCGTCGCCAGGCGGACAATAGGTCTGTTGTTCTTTTGGAGAACGAAAAATGCTGAACTTCATGGGCGGGAGGCGACTAACAAGTTTGTGGCATCTCGTGCGGAAACAGAGATCCCGGTTACACTGGTCCAGTGAACCGATCGCCACCTCAATGAATATACCTAGGTATAATTTTTGCCTTGACAGAATTTTCTAAGGAGCGTAAGACGGAATTGTCACTCTAGACGCTGTGTTCACCGTGACGGGGCCATGAACAGCGCGCGCCTGTTCGGAACACCTCGCCACTCCTCAAACCGGGGAGGTTCACAGATGGAAGAACTTACGCCGCCGGACTAGGACGGCCCGCAGAGTTGAGGGCGGTTTTTTCGTCGGTCGTGTTAGCGGGTTCTTCAATGGCTGGTGCCTCTTGGCACTGTCCGCTATGTCGGATGTAGCCTGTAAAAAAAGAAGAACCAGGCTTAAGCGCGAGGCACACCACGTATCCTGGGATCTGACGTCCCCCGACGAAAATTCTGATACCCATTCTTCTCGACCGGGTCTCGACTTCAGTCAAAAATGCATCATGCTTCTAGGCGTCCCAAGCGCCATCCACGGGCGACCTCCCACCGTAGTGTAGGGTCGCCCGTGGCATTTTGTGCGCCTTCTTCTTCAACGGTTGGTCTATCCCGTATGGTGGCTTTCCAATCGGTATGGCTATGCGACGACCACTGTCTCTTGGATGCAGGGTCGTGTCTCATGTACAAGAGACATCCAGTGGTTGAGATGGTCGCATCTTCGCCGATCGTGAAATGAACCCGTCATCGCGCCGATGGCGGGTTGTGACTGCAAATGGAAAAGGGCCGGTAGAATCAGATGCGATCCGGAAAGTCCGAGATAATCCCATCGACACCCAGGCCGCGCATACGCTGAAGGTCTGCAGGGTCATTGACAGTGTAGGTGAAAACAAGCCGTCCCAAATTGTGATAGGTCTGAAGCAATATCGGTGTGACGCTCGAAAAATGTAGACCGACATGAGAGGCCCGCACCGCTACGACATCGGCGACGGGATCTTGAGGAAGGTTGCGCGGCAGCAAGACCATGAGCTTGGCCAACGGATCGACCTGTCGAACGCGGTGCAATTCATCCATCATGAATGAGGCGTAGATGAGAGGATCGCGAAACCCGGTACGTTTCACGATTGCGCAGGCGTCGTTTCCAATTCCTTCCACTTTGAGCTCGAGAATCATCCCCATATGGCCTGCGGCAATTTCGAGAGCCTCCTCCAGCGTGGGTATTCGCTGCCCCTTGCCTGCATCGAGCCGTTGTACTTGCTCAAGGGACATGCCAGCGACAGGCCCGGTTTTATTGGTCGTGCGGTCGATGGTGTCGTCATGCAGCAGGACGAGATGGCCGTCGTTGGTTTCCCGCAGATCCACTTCGATGAGATCCGCGTGGAAGGATCGGGCTTTCCAGATAGCGGCGAGGGTATTTTCAGGGGCGTGGCCGGCAGCCCCCCGATGACCAATGCGAAGGGTGGAAGCGATAGCGACCTCGTGTGAAAGGGCTTGCATGTCCCACCCCGAGCCGGTATCAAACTGTCCGCGGGGGACTTGTTCTTAGCCCCACTTCACTACCATATTTCTCGTATGTCTGCAAAGAATGGGAGAGGAGGCGGTATATCCGGCGAGAGGAAGTCTGCCGCGGTCGACATATTCATTAGCTCCAGCGGGTAAATAGAGAATCTTCCTCACGTTTCCTTATCGGCGGCTGTTACGGAAGTCGCCAAGGTCAGAAGGAGGGATACCATGCTTGTTCACGAAGTGATGTCCACCGGTGTCGTAACAGCCCGGCGAACCGACTCCATACTTTCCGTGGTAACTAAGATGCTTAGTCGTCACTGCGGTGCAATTCCGGTCGTGGAAGACAACGAGTTGCTGATTGGCATGGTGACGCTACGCGATGTGCTTATCCCGCTCTACCCCAATTACGGCGAGTACCTTCATGATAACGTCCACAGCCGTGATTTCACTGAAATGGAAGAAGGCTATGCGGATGTGCTCGATCAAAAAGCGGAAGACGTGATGAGCTTGAATCCTCTGACCGTTTCTCCACGCACGCCGGTTCTCGAAGCAGCCTCCTATATGGGAGTGAAGAATTTTCGCCGGATTCCGGTGGTGGACAAAGGGAAGCTGGTGGGGATGGTGAGTGTCGGCGACGTCAATCGAGGGCTCTTTTTTACAAGAGGCCATGTACCGATCGAGAGGAATGCGATCACGCAATCTTCCGGACGATAGCCGGGTTGCGAGAGCGAACATCCAGCCCGTAGAATAAGATTTCACCGAGGTTAGAAAAGCAGACGGCATGATCCGTCAGCGAAGGAGGTGCGATGGGGTTGGCCGATCAGTCATGTGTACCTTGCCGCGGCGGGGTTCCTCCCCTGCCGGCAGATCGCACGCAGGCCTTACTGAAAGAATTGGGACATGGGTGGGCTCTGAACCCAAATGGACATCTCGAACGCCTCTATACATTCAAGGATTTTTTGCAGTCGTTGGCGTTCGCGAATAAGGTCGGCGCCGTGGCTGAAGCAGAAGGCCATCATCCCGATCTCTATGTAGCCTGGGGAAAATGCAAAATCGAGATCTGGACACACAAAATCAACGGACTCACGGAAAGTGATTTTTATCTTGCCGCGAAGGCAGATCGTGAGTTTGAGCCGTTTCGAGCAGTCGCTGGCTGATCATTCACCCTGCATGTTGTACGACGGTCGAGGTTTCACATGAGTGACATGGCCCAGGTGGCGCTCGTCAACATGCCGTTCAGTTTTTCAAAATATCCATCCATCCAATTGGGGACCCTTTCCACATTGTTGAAGTCGAAGGGGGTCCACGTCGATTGTCATCACCTCAATGTGCGTTTCGCCCACAAGATTGGGGTGCCCCTCTACGAATTGATTTGTGAGAAACGCGCGCTCTTCGGCGAATGGCTCTTCTCCTATCTCCTGTTCCGCGACAACCCCAAACGCGCCGAATATCCCCGGGTGTTCAAGCCGGTGTTCGAACAGATCGCCCGCGAGAGCGGTCATCCGGTCTCGTTCTTCGAGGAGATGGCCACGCGGACAGCGCCACAGTTCTTGACTGCGGCGATGACGGCCATCGATTGGGGCCAATATAAGATTGTCGGATTTACCTCAACCTTCGATCAAAACGTGGCCAGCCTGACGATGGCGAAGCTCATCAAGGATTTGTACCCGGACGTGCGAATTGTGTTCGGCGGCGCCAATTATGACGGCGAGATGGGGCTGGAGTATTTTCGTGCCTTTCCCTTCATCGACCATGTGGTGGTCGGCGAAGGCGAAGTCACCTTTCCGGCGTTGGTAGCCCATGTGTTGAGTGGGTCGACCGGAGCCTATCCCAAGGGGGTCACCTACCGGCAGGACGGCAAGATCGGCTATGAGCCGAATCCGGCCCTCTTTACCGAATTTGCCGAAACCGGACCGCCGGACTATGACGATTATTACCATTTGTTGGCTGAACTGGGTACCGAGGCGTCACGTGGTTTGGATCGCATTCTTTTGTATGAAGGATCGCGCGGTTGTTGGTGGGGCGAGAAGCACCATTGTACGTTCTGCGGCCTGAATGCGCAGAGCATGAAGTTTCGGGCGAAATCATCTGAGCAAGTCGCGCGTGAGATGGCGTATTTATCGAGCCGCTACGACACCACGCGCTTTCGTCTCGTCGACAATATCATCGACATGAAATATGTCGAGAATCTCTTCGGCGCTTTTGCGGAAGACCGCCGCGATCTCGATGTCTTCATCGAAACCAAGAGCAACTTGCAGAAGCACCAGATACGCCTGCTTGCCACCGGCGGGGTGAAATGCATGCAGCCTGGACTGGAGAGCCTAAGTCAGCCGCAATTGCGCGCGATGGACAAGGGCGTCACTCCGATGCAAAATCTCGTGTGCCTGAAATGGTGCTTCTACTATCACGTGGCTGTGTCCTGGAACATTCTTCTGGGTTTTCCCGGCGAGACCAACGACGACTACCGCCGCCAGATTGATTTGCTGCCCTCGCTTTTTCATCTGCAGCCTCCTGAAGCGGCTGGAAGGTTTTGGCTGGAACGGTTTAGTCCGTACTATCTGCGCCCCCAAGAGTATGGCATTCGCATCACCGGCCCGGGGATGCCCTATTCCTATGTGTACGATTCCCGGCAGGTGGATCTCGCAAAAATAGCGTACGATTTCGAGTATCAGATAGATCAGTGGCTTGTGGATCCGGAGGTCTATCAGGAATTAGTCGAGACCGTGCAGGAGTGGCAACGGCGTGCCTCCTCGTCGGACAAACCGTTCCTGTACTATTCGAAAGCCTTTGACTATGTCACGGTGTATGACGGGCGTACGGCGTCGGCGCCGACGCGGGAACGATTTGACTGGCCTGCCTCGGTGGTCATCGACCAGTGTAATGAAGCGCCCAGGTCCCTGGAGCAAGTGCGAGGGGCATTGCGGGAATATCCTGACAAGGGTGAAGTTTCGGAGACAGTGTTGCGGGAAGCGCTTGCGCGATTGACGGCAGCACGAATCCTCTACGAAGAGCGAGGTAAATACTTTACTCTAGCCATTCCGGAGCATCCCTACTGCTGAGCCGGGGCCGGCATTCGCTCACTCCGCGTTTCTCTCGGCTACATCGAGAGCTTATCAGCCACATTCCGCATCTGCACCCCGTGCACGAGTGACGCCCCGCCGCGGATGGCGCAGGCGACATGCACGGCCTCGGTCATCTCTTCGGTGTTCGATCCCTTTTCGAGGCAGGCCTGTGTGTACGCATCGATGCAGTATGGGCATTGAACGGAATGTGCGACTCCGAGCGCGATGAGGGCCTTCTCGCGTTCGCTCAACGCCCCTTCCGCAAACACCGCGCTGTAGTAGCTCATGAACTTTTCCCACAAGGCCGGATTGCCTTTCCCCATGTCTGCAAATTTGCCGAGATCCTTCGAGTGATAGTAGCAATCCATGGAAGACCTCACAGGATGAGTATTCGGGTGGGCGCTCACGAGAGCCGGCCTGTACGCGTCGGGGGTTACACGCCGTGCGCTGATATGACTATGCGTTTCCTTGGGGAGGAGAATCAGTCTGGCTCAGATCTTCTGAAAATCGATGGCCCACAATCGTGGTGACCTTGTTCATCAACTCGCCGAGCTCTTTCCATTCGTCCGCGCTGAGATCCGCCTTAATTTGAGGGTGAATACCCCATTCGGCATTCACGAGTTGTCCTTTGCGCGAGACATGGACGTGCAACAATTCGACATCCCAGACATCCTGAGTTTTTGATGATGATCCGCTAGGTTTCTGTGGGGGAACTTGGGTTGCCATGGCCTGGATACTCCTTCACGCTCATGTGAGAGGGGCATGATACCTCATCGATCGCAGTACTGTACATGGGAGCGGCCGGATCTGTTGATCTCGCCATCTCGCGCTCAGAACGGGAGAGTGAGAAACGTTAGGGCTGCCCGAAGCGTGGCTGGAGGCCATTCAGTAATTGATCGTGGATAAGACCGTTCGTAGCGACGAGTTCCTGCCCGTAAAGAGAGAACTGCCCTTTCGTAAACCCAGAGACGAGTCCGCCTGCCTCTCGGAGAATCACAATTCCCGCCGCCATGTCCCAAGGGCTGAGGGTGACTTCCCAATAGCCGTCGAAGCGGCCGGCCGCGACATAACAAAGATCCAACGCGGCTGAACCAGTGCGGCGTACGGCCTGTGCGCGGAGAGAAAGGCGCGCAAAGTGATCCAGATTATTGTGTTGCGTCTCGCGAATGTTGTACGGAAAGCCGGTCACCAGCAAGGACTTGTCGAGAGTGTCAATCGTCGAGACGCGGAGAAGCTCGCCGTTCATGCGGGCTCCCTGCCCCGCCACAGCGGTGAACAATTCGTGGCGTACGGGGTCCAGGACGACACCTAACATGCACTCACCGTCATACTCGAGTCCGATCGAGACAGAGTAGAACGGAAATCCGTGCGCGAAATTGGTCGTTCCGTCAAGGGGATCGATGATCCATTGGTACTGCGAATTGGCCGTTCCGTCCTGACCCCGCTCTTCAGCCAGAATGCGATGCGAGGGATATGCAGCCAGAAGTGTTTGAACAATGCAGTCTTCGGCTCGGCGATCTGCATCGGTCACAAGGTTGATGGCGGATTTATATTCGATGCGAAATCCTGAACGCGCATGTTCGCGAAGCACAATTCCTGCTGCCTGGGCGGCTCGGACTGCGGTTTCGAGCAAAGTGGAACAGTCTGAAAGTGATGGGACATTCATCATGTGGTGCGATTTCGCATTCTACCATGAGTCGCAGCGAGACGTGCTTGAAACATCAATGAATGTCAGGCAGCGCATCGTAACTAATTGATAAATATAGATATGGTAAACGCTTGTTCTTGGATGGCAAGGCTTTGTTTGAAATTGAATGCACTCTAGTTATACATGCATAGCGTGCGATCAAAAAGTAATGAGCGATGACTTGACAGAAATCAGTTGCTTTGCTATAAAGCAAGTATGCTTTATTGAGGACTTGCTTGTGGAAGAGTTGACAGACATTCTGGTGGGTCTCGAGCAGCGGATCAGCGCTTATCGGAATCGCTATCAGGAGCTTGAGAAAAAACGACGGCGACTCGATGACGAGATCGCCATGATCAGGAAGTATCTGGAGTTGGCGGAAACTCTTTACCGAGTGGAAGCAGACAAGGCGAAGCTGGCCAGTCTTTCCAGCCAGATTATTACCGATGAGAAAGGTGTCCGTCCCCTTCCTGTGACGGACGTCACGGATCAATCGCGCGAAATTCTGCTTGGGAAAAGCAAGTATGTTGGGAAGAGTGTTCCAGAAGCCGCGTATGTCATTCTTAAAGAAGCGAGTCGGCCTATGCACGCCAAGGAGTTATTGCAACGCTTGCTAGAGGGCGGCTTGCAGATCAAAGGAAAGACGCCATTGACCTCGGTGGCGACTTCATTGAAGCGAGATAAACGGTTTCAGAAGGTCGGCCCGAACACATTTGCGGTTATGACTCAAGAATTGACAGCGGTCGTGTAACGGGCGGAAGCAGTTCACGTCAACTTTAAAAGTGTGAAGGGAGGTGAGAGTCTTGGCAACGAAGAAGGCAGCGAAGAAACCAGCGAAGAAGACCGCAAAGAAGAAGTAAGTCCCACCTGGATTTACACGCCGGAGGTAAGGCCACTTATCTCCGGCGTTTTTTTATGTCCTGATCCCCCTGTCGACGAGGAGGAGTGACATGGAGGGATGGCGCACGGCCGAGCGATTGCGAGATACGGCTGTTGAAAGGGTGGGTTAGACAGCGAGAGACGGAGCAGGGCGATGTAGTCCCAGGGACAAGCGCGATTCTGGCGCAGGGGCTGAATGTTCCGCTGTGATAAGTGCCCATTTGTCACGCTGGGAGAGGATTTGTTCGACGAGCCGAGTGTGCATTGCGTGACCGGAGCGTTCAGCAACAATGTGGCCGATGAAGGGGAAGCCGAGAAGAGCAATATCGCCAATTAGGTCAAGCACTTTGTGGCGAACAAATTCGTTGGGGAAACGAAGGCCGGATTGATTGACGACACCGTCGTCCGACAAGACCACCGTGTTATCGAGGGTTCCGCCTTTTCCGAGTCCTCGTGACCACAATGCTTCGACCTCATGCAGAAATCCAAAAGTCCGAGCAGTCGCGATGTCCTGTTCGAATGCCGAAGCAGAGCAGGTGTGGGTGTAGGACTGGGTTTGGATTAATGGATGATCGTAGTGTATGGAGTATGTGATCTTCGGCGTTGAGGAAGGCTCGATTCTTACGCGGCGAGCCCCATCTACGACTTCAATGGGTTGTGTGATTTTCACATAGGATTGTCGACGGGCCTGTGGAATCACACCGGCCATTTTGATCAGGCGAACAAAAGGGCTGGCGCTTCCATCCAGAACAGGGACTTCTCCCGCGTCGACTTCCGCGTATACGTTATCGACTTCCATACCGACCAAGGCGGCCAAAAGATGCTCGATAGTCTTGACCTGTTGCCCATTTACGCAGATGGCCGTGCAGAGTTCTGTCGGCACTTTATTGGATACCGCGGCGGGAAGAAGCGTTTCTTCCGACCCCTTACGGTATATGAAGACAATACCAGTGTTGGGGGGCGCTGGACGGAGAGTCAGCGTGACGGGTTGGCCTGAATGGAGCCCGACGCCTGAACAGGAAACTGGAGAACCGATCGTTTGCTGAAACCGCACAGTGCCTCCTCTGTGATGTAACTCCTTTACCTAGCAATGCTTGTGCCAAATGATTCCACGTAATAAGTACGTGATAAGTAAAGACATCAGTCATTAATTTGCCGATAACTTCTGTGACTAAATTAGCACAATTGTATCTTTTGGTATGACTGGAGAGCGCTGAGAAATTTGTGTTTTCAATGAGTTAGTACGATGTGGCTGGTTGTGCGCACCTATGCAGGCCCCACACCCTCCTTACAGCTATGGCCTAGGCTCCAATTCGATGAGGCCCTTACGAATAGCAAGGATAGCAGCTTGAGTGCGATCGTAGACTTGAAGCTTGTGGAAAATATTACGAACATGGTTCTTCACGGTTTTTTCACTCAGATCCAAGTTATTTGCAATCTCTTTATTGGTCTTACCGTCCGCGACTAGTCGCAACACCGTCAGTTCGCGCTCCGTGAGGTCGTGCTCGACCCACCCTGGCTTCTTCCCTTTTTTTTGCGACATTAGGGAGAATTCGGCGAGGATTTTGCTCGCTACTGATGGATGAATGAGCGACTCCCCCTTGTAAATTGCACGAATCGCGGCCACGATTTGTGACGACTCCGAATCTTTGAGCAGATACCCCGTGGCGCCTGCGCGAACGAGATCGAAAATATACTGCTGTTCCTCATACATTGTCAGAGCGACAATCCCCATATGGGGAAATTCTCGCTTGATCTGCCGCGTGGCTTCGACGCCTCCCATGCGGGGCATACTGACATCCATCAGAATCACATCCGGCATGAGCGTCTTGGTTTTCTCGACGGCTTCCGCACCGTCCTGTGCTTCACCGACCACATTGATGTCCTCTTTGGTCTTGAGGATCGCCGCGAGGCCTTCGCGAACCACGCGATGATCATCGGCTATCAGGACCTTAATTTTTTCCATGACGAATCGTCTCCTTGTCGGCTAGTGGGATTCGCAACACGATTCGCGTGCCGCGCCCCTTCTTGGAATCGATCGTGGCTTCTCCCCCTACCAATCGTGCCCGTTCCAGAATGGCGCGAATGCCGAAATGATCCCACTTTTCGGGATCGCGGAGCACCGCATCCATATTAAACCCAATCCCGTTGTCGGAAATGGTCACTTTCAGCAGGTCCGCACGAATGTCGAGTTGGACCGACACTCGGCTGGCTTTGGCATGCTTCTGAACATTGCTCAACGCCTCTTGCACGATCCGAAAAAGGAAGATTTTGGTGCGAGGAAACAGAATCGCCTCGTCACCGATGACCGAAAACGCCGTGTGAATCTGATATTGAGTTTCGTACGATTTGAGATAGTTGGTCAGCGCGGGAATCAATTCCATCTTGTCATAGTGGAGTGGGCGCAAGTTGAAAATCACCTGCCTGGCTTCCTGAATTGCCAATTTCAGCTGGGCTTTGGATTCGCGAATCGTGGCTAGGCTGGCCTTGGGATTCTTGCGGAGCAATTCCTGGGAGAGCTCCAGCTTGAAATTGACGCCGGCGAGACTCTGCACCAGCCCGTCGTGTATTTCGCAGGCAATGCGAGTCCGTTCTTCCGTGACGGCGGCGCCCGTTTCTTTGACGTACAATCGATAAAGGGATTGATATTTGTTCAAGGCCTTCTCGATGTCGGCCGTCGCGCGGATGCGGGCCTCGATAAGCTGCCACATAAATTTGGCGCTGGCTCCCCCGATGACCGAGACGCCCATGCGTCGGATGTCTTGCAAGTATTCGCCGACCTCCGGGTTTCCGGAGACATCGATGACCAGATCGACCGGTCCCATTTTCAGAAGTTGTCGGTAATTGCGCGTCACGCGAATGTGCAACCGGCGAGCGAGCCCGATGCCCGGTGCCTGGGGACTGGTGTCCGCTACACCGACGATTCGGACCAACGGATCGTTGGCGAAGATCTCCATTAAGGCCGTGCCGCCGCGACCAGCACCGATGATGACCACATGCGTGGCTCCGGGCGAACGCCGCCTATTAGGCCGGAGGGCTTGTCGTCTCTCTCGCGTGAGGTCGAGTAGTTGCCATGTGTCCGCTATGCCGGTCGGAGTAGAGGCCTTCCCGTGCCGGTGCCCATCCCGCCTAAACCGAACGGACCGGTCCGGAAGGTGAGGAAAAGAGGAAGGCTTAACGCTCCCGGCGCTGCTGTGCCAGGGTCTTGATTTCGTCCATGAACTGGTCGATGTCTTTGAACTCTCGATACACGGATGCGAATCGGACGTAGGCGACTTGATCGAGCTGCGAGAGCTCCCTCATCACTTCTTCCCCGACAGCGGTGCTCACGATCTCGGTTTCACCCATATCCTGGATGCGCTTTTCGATACGATCGGTGACGGTTTCAATAGTTGCAGTGCCAATCGGGCGTTTTTCACAGGCTTTTTTGAGACCGGAGACGATTTTCCCGCGATCGAACGGTTCCCGACGCCCGTCTTTTTTCACGACCGCAGGCATGGTCTCTTCGACACGTTCGTACGTCGTATAGCGGCGTTTGCAGGAGAGGCATTCGCGCCGTCGCCGGATGACCTCACCCTCCTTGGCCATCCGCGAATCGACGACCTTGTCCTCGACATCGTCGCAGAAGGGGCACTTCACGGGCGAACGTCCTGCCTAAGTGGGTGACGAATCGTAGGCATGAAAGATGGGGAAACGGTTGCACAATGTTTTTGCCTGCGCGCGTACGTCGGCCTGCACCTGTTGGTCTTGAGGATGTTGCAACACGCGATCAATGAGCGCCACGATCTCACGCATGTCCGCCTCGCGCATGCCGCGAGTCGACACGATGGGACTACCGATCCGGATCCCGCTTGCCACGGCCGGTGGTTTCTCATCGTAGGGAACGGCATTCTTGTTGACGATAATTCCGGCGGCATCCAAGGCGGCATCGGCTTCTTTGCCTGTGATGCCTTTGTTGGTCAGGTTCACAAGCATCAAGTGAGTATCGGTGCCTCCCGATACGATTTTGTAACCGCGCTCGACGAGTCCCTGCGCGAGGGTACGCGCGTTGGCAATCACTTGTTGCTGGTACCGTTTGAACGACGGAGAAAGCGCTTCCTTGAAGGCGACTGCTTTGGCGGCTATGACATGCATGAGGGGACCGCCTTGCAGTCCGGGGAAAATGATTTTGTCGACGGCCTTGGCATGTTCGGCCGTACACATGGTGACGCCACCGCGAGGACCTCGAAGGGTCTTATGGGTTGTGGTGGTCACAAAGTCCGCATAGGGGACAGGATTCGGGTGTAGGCCTGCCGCAATGAGTCCGGCAATATGCGCGATGTCGACTAACAGATAGGCTCCGACCGCCTTGGCAATCTCTTGGAATTGAGGGAAGTCGAGGGTGCGGGCATAGGCGCTGGCTCCGACCACCAACATGCGTGGACGGCATTCTTCGGCAATCTTCCGGACCGCGGCATAGTCGATGGTTTCAGTCTGACGATCGACGCCATACGAAAAAGCACGAAAGATCATGCCGGAGAAGTTCACCTTGCTACCGTGCGTCAGGTGTCCACCTTGGGCCAGGTCCAACCCGAGAATCGTGTCGCCAGGTTTGAGCACTGCCAGATACGCGGCCATGTTGGCTTGGGAACCCGAATGCGGTTGCACGTTGACGTGCTCCGCCCCGAAGATCTGCTTGGCACGTTCGATGGCGAGGGTTTCGACCGTGTCGACATGCTGGCAGCCGCCATAGTAACGCTTGCCGGGATATCCCTCCGCGTACTTGTTGGTCATGACGCTGCCTTGAGCAGCCAAGACCGCTGGACTGGCGAAGTTTTCTGAGGCGATCAACAACAGCTTGTCCCGCTGCCGCTGGCCCTCGGCTTGAATGGCCTCGTAGGTCTCGGGGTCGGTTGATTGCAGCGCATCCAACGAACCGATCACATCCTGCATGCTTCCTCCGAGCGCGGCCTTTAGCGTGGCTGGCCGCGCATGATTACTCAACGGGCTAAGCCGTAGCGACGGCTTCCGGCTCTTCTTGTTTTTTCACCACATGGACGGCAATGGTAGCCGTGACTTCGCGCGGCAGTTTGATGGCGATGGCAAACGTCCCGAGCTCCTTGATGGGCTGAGCCAGCTGAATTTTGCGCCGATCCACGGTGAAGCCTTGCTCGCCCAGTCCTTCCGCGATGTCCTTCGCTGTCACGGATCCGAACATCTTGTCGTCTTTTCCGACTTGGGCGGAGATGGTGAGTGAAACCGCTGAGATCTTTTTGCCGTGCTCCTCGATGTCCTGCTTTTCTTTTTTGGCCTTCTCAGCTGCGGCCCGTTTGGCATGTTCGAATTCTTTGATATTCCGGCCGTTGGCTTCGACGGCCTTCTTGCGAGGCAAGAGATAGTTCCTGGCAAACCCATTGGAGACGTCCAAAAGGTCGCCGAGGTCGCCCACGCCTTCGAGTGTTTCTTGGAGAATCACCTTCATACTGCAACTCCTTCTGTTGGAAAGGGAAAAAGCATACTGGCGGCCTGTGCAAAAGTCAATTGATCCGGAGCGACCAAAAGGGTTTTCTTCCTCCGCCCTCGACGCGGGGAATGTGGTCTCGGAAATCCTGTTGCTCCGAAATCGTCGTGAGGCGGCTGATGCTGGACAGGTTCTTTCTTGAATCATTAAGATGTGTTTCTTAGCGGGATCGTGGGCCTTAGCTTCAAAGGCGCGTCGCGCAGGACTACGACGGCACGTGGCACTAGAACTGACTGCAGGAGAACCATCTGTATGACCGCAATGCCCGGCACCTTGCAGGATCTTCTGGATCAGTTAGCCGCAAAATTGGAGCGCGATGCCGCGCGCAGCGCGGAGCAACGGCTCGATCAGCCTGTTTCACTTACGCGCGGTCGGCTGCTTCAGACTGTGGGCAATTTGCATCTGTATGAATTTTTTCTGTCTTCTGACGCGATCCTTGGCGCCGACCTCTCAGTGACAGTACTTCTGAGTGAGGAGGCCGAGCCGACCGAAGGCATCGTGCTGTGTCAGGACGGGGTGCGCCTTATCCTCCAGACCTTCGATGCCATTGGTGATGTCGTACCTAGCGCGACGCTGGTGCCGGACGTCAGCGGACTAGCTTTGACGATCAGTCGTCGTTTAATGGAGATGAGCAAGACCGGGGGATCCTACACGCTGGGCCCGGCAGAACGCCTCTTGCCCGTGCTCGAAGCGGGACAGTCAGGATACCGCGCGGTATTGGAGTCCCTGACGCCGACTTCTGTGCTGGTTCCCTTGTGGCATGAGGATCTGACGGTTGGTCGACAGAAAATAGCCACGCTCGTCATTGAGTTACTTCGAGGCAACAAACGTATTCTCCTGGTCACCCCGGATCACCAGAGCGCTGACGCACTCACCCTTCTGATTGCACGTGCCATGAAAGCGGCTGGACTGACCTATAAGAGCTGGCTAAGCCGTTACGAACTCGCTATCGAAAAGGGAGGGGGCGGCATTCCGCTGTCCGAGCTAGGGTTCGAAGCGCAAATGCATCAGTTTTACGCCAAGTCCCGGTCCGACAAGGCAGTGCTCCGCAAGAAGTATGAACGGTTCCGTGAACTCACTCCGTTGCTCGCGTATAAAGCCCAGAAGCAGAAAGATCTAGACGAAGTGCGGTTACTAGAATGGCGCCTGCTGACTCAGCTGAGCGAATTCCAAGCCAAGATCAAGGAAATTGAGACGACCCTGATTGAGTATGAGCAGCTTCCCATTTGGAAGCGTCTCTCCATGCAGGCGATGGGAAAGAATGTCGAGTCTTTGCGGGAATATCTGGTCATCTATGAGCGGCACAGTACCGGGCTCCGCAAAGAGATCGATATCGCCAAGGACCGGATCAACGCACTCATTCCTGAAGCCACGGTGCCGAAAGATATCAAGCCTGAATTTGCCGAACTGAAAGAGGATGTCATTAGGTTGGGGGGGACGAAAAAAATACGAGAACTCCTGGCCGCCCAGGAAGATACCAATCGACAGGCCTTCGTGCAAAACCGGCGAGTGATCGTCACTACTGCTGCTCGAGTAGCGGCGGATCCCTTGTTTCGCCGAGTGCGGTTCGACGTGCTGATCGCCGACGAGGCCCCGCATATCCGGACTCCATTTTTGTTGGCAGCCGCGGGATTGGTCCGCGAGCGCATCGTGCTGAGCGGCGACCTGCGCGAGGTCACGTCGGACGGTCCTTGGAACCTTGCTGGCGGAATCTGCTCATAACTGAGCGTTAGGCGTGCTCCATGCAGTTTTCCATCAGCTCATCTTGACGGGTATAGGCTGATCAGCGATAATCCCACTCCATTCCTCAGGCCGAAGTGGCGGAACTGGCAGACGCACTGGTTTCAGGTACCAGCGCCCGTAAGGGTATCCGGGTTCAACTCCCGGCTTCGGCACCACCATCCGCTGACACCATAATCAAACGCGCTTCCGGCGATGGCATACCTCTCCTTCCCAAGCTGGTCGAAGTGGTAGTCATACCGGAGATGGTTTCGCTTATATCATTCTCATCTGCTTGATCTCTTCCCTTCGGCTATCCATCCACCTATCGAACTCAATTGAGAGGAATGGGTAGTCCGTCAAGAGTCCGCGCAGTCGGTCGGCTTGCCGGTCAGCGCCGGCCTGTTCCTTAGGTATCGCCTTGAGCTTCGCCTTGATGACGGAGAGTTTAGCTTTGGCCCGGTTTCGATGGGCTTGCTGTTTCTGTGGGCTAGTCATACCCTATACTTGCAGAGTCGAACGGCTTGGAACACTGGGTATATCCCCACCCCCTAGACAGGTGACGAACGACTGAGTAAGCTGAAGATACACCGATTATGAGGTACTTATGCAGCTCAGGTTGGTCACACAGTCTCTTGTGTTTTCTTCCGTCCTGTTAGGCACATCATCCCTGCCGCCCTTCTCAATTCATGCAGAAGATCAGCAGCCGAAAGGGGCCACGGAGGAACAACAGCCGAAAGGGAATCTGGTTTTCCCTCCAAGGGATAAATTCGGTGACGTTTCGCCAGGTGCGGCCGAGGACACACTGAAGGCTTGTCTCGCGAGGATTCCCGAACAGGCTACGGTAGGGCAGCGTATGATGGCCGAACGTACCTGCGAACGAGAAGAAGCGGGCAGAAATTTGTATCAAGGCACGCGATGGTTCTAATTCAGGCGCCTCGGATAACCTAAGGCACACATAAGGAGTCGCTCAGGAACGGGTCTAAGATCTCCACCCACCGGAGCCAACTTAACCACCATCCCCCAGCGATATCTTTCTTAAGGGACCTGGTGGCTAACTTCAAAAAGATGCATCATCCGCCACATATTCTTCTTCCTATGAGCATGCTGCAACTTTAGGCGGCCTCCGTTAAACAGTGCCTTTTTTGCGGTGTTACGCGCAGGACTCCTACCTTTCATGATCCAGTAGAGGGGGTCGTTCTCATAAACAGGGTTGCGGGCGAATGCGGCGCGCTACGAGCTAATGCATCCCGATGGTTGTCGTGATGATCGGTTCGTGCGCATCAATGAGCCCTAGGTCCTCTCCGAGTAGGCACCCGAGGCCGATCGCGCTATGCTCCCCATAGGGAACCTTAATCTGTGGAGGCGCCCATGGCGAGCAAGGTGGTGGTGATCGATAATGACCGTCAGGTCAGAGATGTGGTGTGCGCCGCGCTGGAGGATGATGGATTGGTGGCAGTGGGGGTGGGAAGCTATCCAGAAGCCATTCAGCAGCTCTGCTGGTCGCCGGCCGATCTGGCGATCAGTGATGGGTTCACGTCGGATGGGGTGACGGGGGTCTCTCTCCTGCACCGGATGTTCCCCAGGCTGCGCCTCGTCGTATTGTCGGGCGGGGTGGCGCGCGCGATGAGGATTCCCTTTGCCACCCACGGCCTCTCGATTCTTCCGAAGCCCTGTAGTTTACACACGCTCCGGCAAACCGTTCGGGAGACCCTCATGGGCGACGCAGACGCCTGCTTACAAGAAATCGCCGACCGGGGCCGCCTCGGATTTCTCATGGCGGTCCTTCGTTCGTCACCCATTGGGCCAGGCTCCTCGTGGGCCAGACTCCTCGCCTGATTCCCCTGCACGGTTCCTGTAACCTCCAAGGGATCCGTCCATCGGCCCTCCCACTCGCCGCGAGCTCCTCTTCACGCTACAGACCTGGGTTTGATGTTGGCATCTGTTTTCTTGGCCCATCTGCGCAGCACGCGAGCGAATTGTTCGACGCTAACCGGCTTCGTCACATAGTCATCCATGCCGGCCCGGGCGCACCGCTCTCGATCCTCCTGCATCGCATTCGCCGTCAGCCCAATAATCGGGATATGCGTTTGTAATTCTCCCGTTTTCTCGAGCTCGCGAATGCGCAAGGTCGCTTGAAAGCCATCCAGCTCCGGCATTTGACAATCCATCAGCACCACGTCGTAAGGCAGGCTGAGGAGCGCCTGGATCGCCTCCACCCCATTGGCAGCCACATCGCACTTGTACCCCAGATTTTGTAATAGCCGGACGGCGACGATTTGGTTGACAGTGTTGTCTTCCACCACCAGTACCCGGCCGCCGCGATTCCGAGCCTCCGCCTCTGCCACCTGGTGTCTGGTCACGAGGCGCGCTGGCGAGACGCCTGGACTCGCGTCACGTGCATGGCCCATGACCAGCTTCAGGCACGCATACAACTGAGCATGGCGGACAGGCTTCACGAGATACCCGGAGAATCCCAGGTCCTGCGCGATCTTCGCATCCCCGCGCTTCGCTAGCGACGTAAACATGATCACCTTCACAGAGGCGATATGGGGATCGCTCTTGATAACCTTGGCCAAGGCCAGACCGTCCATGCCCGGCACCTGACTGTCCAAAATGATTACATCGAACGGCTGTGCGAGTTGCGCCGCTTCACGCAGGAGAGTGAGCGCCTGTGAGGGTGTGTCTGCCTCCGTGCAGATCATGCCCCAGGCGTGGGCATAGTGACGAAGCAGCGTGCGGTTGCCCTGATGATGATCGAGGACACAGAGTCGTACATTCCGGAGATCAGCCATGTCCATCAACGTGGGCGTATGATGAGCTTGTTGTCCTAAACGGGCGGTAAACCAGAAGCGGCTTCCCTGGCCCACGTTAGTTTCCACGCCTATTTCTCCACCCATCAGCGCCGTTAATCGTTTGCTGATCGCCAACCCCAATCCCGTTCCTCCGTATTTTCTCGTGGTAGATCCATCGGCTTGGCTGAACGAGTGAAACAGTTTATCAAGGTGCTCGGGACTAATCCCAATTCCGGTATCCACCACGTCGAAACGGAGCACAACGTCAGCCTTCACAGCTTCCAGGAGGCTCACCTGCACACTCACTTCCCCACGTTCGGTGAACTTAATGGCGTTACTGAGGAGGTTGCTGAGAACCTGCCGGAGCCGGCCTGGATCACCATGGACCCCGGACGGAATGGCTGCTCCCATGAGCCCCACGAGATCAAGGCCCTTCGCCTGAGCGGACTCCGCCATGAGTTCTATCGTTTCTTCCAGCATGGTACGTAAATCGAAATCAATGCGCTCGAGCGAGACTTTCCCGGCCTCAATCTTAGAAAAATCGAGGATGTCATTAACAATGGTCAGCAGCGCTTCACCGGAGCCTCGTATCGTCTCTGCGATTTCCCTTTGATCCGAGGTTAATTCGGTTTCGAGTAATAGCCCCGTCATGCCGATCACGCCATTCATGGGGGTACGAATTTCGTGACTCATAGTGGCAAGAAAATCCGTTTTAGCCTGGGCGCTTCGCTCAGCCGCCTTTTGAGCCAGAACAGCTTTCCGTTCGGCAGCTAGTCGCTCTACCAATTGGCCAATCTGAAGGCCAATCAAGTGCAGCGTTACGAGCAGCGCCTCATCACGTTCTTTCACACTGGACCATAGGAACTCCATGATTCCGAGGGTGGTCACAGCGGCTTGGACGGGAAACGCGACCGCCGACTGTAGGCCACAGCATGCGGCAGCCTCCTTGCGGGGCACGTCTGCATCAACAGCGATTTTCTCGATCCACGCGGGGTTGTGCGTCGAGAAGACACCGCCCGGGATACCTTCTCCCGGTTGGAAGGAGATCGATCGGGATCGCGCTTCAAACGGACCAAATGTTGTTGGTGAGGGACTCCAAAAAGATCGACACTGAAGCAGTCCCGTATCCGCGTTTGGAATCCATAGTCCGGCGGCATCCGCCGAGAGGGCGGCTCCCATTTGTTCCAAAATGAAAGCCAGACCAGCCTCTTGTTCCCTCGCCTCGCCCATCGCACGCCCGGCCGCATACTGGACGGCCATCCGCTGTTCCATACGTTTCCGATCAGTAATGTCCTGTACGGTGCCGACATGACCTCGCACTGTGCCGTTAGGATGGTATAGGGGGCAGGAGCGGCTATGGACCCAGCGCACACGCCCGTTCGGTTGTTGGAGACGGAACTCTGCTTCATACTCTCTGGCGTCCAGGGCGCCTCGACTCCATCCAGCCGCGCGGACGGCACGATCCTCGGGATGCACTAGGAGACTCCAATCAGTCTGTAAACTAGCCTCCAACGAAAGTCCTACCATCTCCTGCCAGCGTCGATTCGTATATACACCGACGCCCTGAGCATCGGTCACAAATATCCCATCAGGAGACATTTCACACGCAGATTGGAAATGTGCTTCGCTTCCCAACAATTTGCAGATTCCCTTTATTCAGCCGCTAATCCCCGGCCACTGCGCGAGCTCACATGCCCCATATGAAACTTGTGGACTGCTGGTCACCATGGCTTTTTTCCGACCACTGGACGCGCCGGATGACGGCCCGCACGGCAAAGTCCGCGCGTTATCTCTGCACCACCTGCCATTCACAGGAAACATAAGGGCCTTACAGTGATAAGGGAGGAGGACACAGATCAAACGATTTATAGTGTGAACCTCAGCGAATGCACGATGAGACCGCGGTTCTCCCAAGATCCGCGATTAGCTCTGTACCAAGTCATCTTGCATTTTAGCGAAAGGGCATAGTTGCGGAAGCGTTTTTTGATTTCGCGCCAGTGTCATTGGGGAGTCGGCTGCTCAGCCGTAACGGTTCTGAGTAATGAAGGCTCACTTACGATAGAACCCGGTCCTCTCCTAGGCCTTTCACCTGCATGCCCTGATACCTGTCAGTCGCCGGTGGGATCTCAAGAGTGCTCCCGAACAATGGGTATGGATGATGGGTTAAATCATCGTACATCGCCGGCTTTTCGTGTCTGTCCAGCCCAGGCGTGAAGGATTAATGGACTATCTACTCGGCAGGCGTTTCTCAAATTCGGTTGGTCAAATCTCATAGTGGCTTTATAGTGAACACGATCAACCATCTCGTTTCCTTCACCCACATGTCGGTGATGGGAGTCATTCTTCTCCATGCGCACCAGCTTCACGCTGCTTTTAGTGGAAGACAGTAGGCAGGATGCAGAATTAGTGCTTGAGACGCTTCGAGAGGCGGGACTTGACCCCCTCTGCCGCCGTGTTGACACCAAAGAAGCCTACCTGCGGGAACTGAACGTTTCAGTACCTGACCTCATCCTGTCTGATTTTTCTCTGCCCCAATTCGACGGAAAAGCCGCGCTACAACTGTTGAAAGCGACGGGATTGGAGATTCCCTTCATTATCGTTTCGGGGTGCATCGGCGAAGATATGGCCGTGGAATGCATGAAGGCAGGCGCGGCAGATTACCTGTTAAAGGAACGCTTGGGACGGTTGCCGCATGCTGTGTCACAGGCGCTGGAACGCAAGAGATTAGTGGAAGAGAAGCGCCAAGCGGAACAGCGGCTGTTTCTCGAAACCTTCCATGACCCCCTCACCGGTCTGCCCAACCGCTCCCTGTTCCTTGACCGGGTCAATCGGGTCATTCTTCGAAACCGGCGAGATACGAGCCGCTTGTTTGCTGTGGTCTATCTCAGCCTCGAGGGGTTTCAGATTGTGCACAACAGCCTTGGGTCTACAGCAGCAGATCGATTACTCATCGAAGTCACCCGACGGATATTGATGCGAGTTCGTTCTGCCGATACGCTGGCTCGGCTTGGTGCGGAAGATTTCGTGTTCCTCCTCGACAATCTCAAGTCAGACGACAATGCCACCAGGGTGGCGGAGCGAGTGAGGCAAGAATTCGTGTTGCCATTTTCATTGGATGGGCAGGATATTTTTCTCACGGCGACTCTTGGCATTACCTTGAGCGCCACCGGGTACGACGATGCAGAGCATGTATTGCGGGATGCGACGACGGCCGTACATCGGGCTCAGGCTCTCGGCCGCTCTGGTTTCGCCATCTTCGACCAGGTGATGCACGATCAAGCCATGTCCCGGCTCAAATTGGAAACCGATCTGCGTCAAGCCATCGGACGGAATGAGTTTCGCTTCCATTATCAACCGATTATCGAGCTGCAGACGGGACAGATTGCGGGGTTTGAAGCCCTCATTCGCTGGCAGCATCCGGAGCAAGGACTCGTGACGCCGCATGCGTTCTTAACGACTGCGGCTGAACTGGGGATGCTTCCGTCCTTGGGAGACTGGAGTTGCCGGGAGGCATGCGGGCAGCTACGTGCTTGGCAGGATGCTTTTCCGAAATTGATGCCGTTAACAATGAGCGTGAATCTTTCGACCGAACAATTTTCTAATGCGGACCTTGTGTCCACACTCCAGAAGGTGGTGCAGTCTACGGGTATAGCGCGCGGAAGCCTGAAGATCGAGATTACGGAATCTGAAATAATGGAAAATCCGAAAGCGGTGAGGGATATGCTGCACCAACTCAAAGAGCAGGGTATCGAGGCCTGTTTGGATGATTTTGGAACCGGCTATTCGTCTCTCAGCTATCTTCAGCAACTCCCGATCACGTTCATCAAGATTGATCAATCCTTCGTGCGGCGGTTAGGGGGAGAGGATGATGCCTTGGCAATCGTGAAGACGATCATGATCCTTGCGCATCAATTGGGTCGCAAAGTCATTGCAGAAGGGGTCGAAACCAGTGAACATCTGAGCATTCTCAGGTCGCTGGGTTGTGAGTATGCCCAAGGATACTTATTCGCAAAGCCTCTTCCCGAAGAGGCGGTTCCGCAACTTCTGGCAACAAGCCGGCGATGGTGATCTCTGGTGTGGTACGGACTGGTTCACATCATAATCAAACGATCGATAGTGCGACAGGCGCGGTTCAGACCAACAATCCTCCTCGCTACACCATTCTATTCCCCTCCCTGCGGTAGATCATCGGCGGCATAGCCAGGTTCACGATCCTCGGCTAGGCTTGCAACATGGACATCACGAAACCCACAGGAGGAGAAACGATTATGTCAGCGAGGTACGATCGCGCCTCGTCGATCCCCATCCTGCCGATCAACGGCGATAAAATGTCGTCATTCGCGAATATCTGGCGAAAACCCATTTTTTATAGCGCCGGTCAGGAGGTCTTACAACGGGATGGAGAAATCAAGTTTACGATGACCTGTGGGGGGAGTTAGCCGCTGCACGGTGCGAGTCAGTTCTGCATTGCTATCTGATCAGCACCTCACTTCAATAGAGCTTCGCTGGGCCTTGAAGAAAAAGGATATTGCCCGCAAACTGCTCTCTGGCGACTACATCGATCTCAACCATGAGATGCTGCGGACGGGAAATATGGGGGCAATTGCTCGGAGGCGGAGGCAAATCAGGAGTTCTGGCAATGAATGAACAAGGGTGCGATTGCCCTTTGCAGGAAGCTGGACCATCTGGTCTGAAGGTGTCAGGCAATGCTTATTGTCAGCATTCTCCACCTGACCAAGTGCTTTTCTTAGCCCGCTGCCCACGTACCCATTTTTTTGCTGCAGCAGACGACGAAGAGCTTAAGCTTCTGGCATTGTATGGTTGCTCTAGCAAATATGCGGCGATACTACAGAATGGACTAGGGACATGCTATGCGTAGGTCGTGTTTAAGGTATGGTTCAGGGATGTTGGTGTGGATAGCACTGAGCTGGGGATGTGCGGCAGTTCCTCCCTGTTCTCCACCAGAGGGCCTCACAGCGCCTGCTTCATCAATCAACCCGTCAAGTTCCGCTTTACAGCAAAAAGTTAAAGCACAGGAGAAGCGCATCAGCGAGCTCTCAACGCAGTTGCAGATGCTGAGGCGTATTGATCAAGATCAGCAAAGGCCGCGATAGTATGAAGATAGCCGTGGGCACCATGTACTAAGAAAAGAAAGTCTATGATCGTCCGGCTTGAAATTCTACGGCACATGTCGCCCGAATCGTATTGGCAACTCAAGCGATGTCAGGTGCAACGAGCCGCGATGATAGAGGCCCTAAGCGATCCTGCCTTGTTTCGTCCGATGCGGTCGACACGTTGGAGGAGGTCGCGTTGAGAATCGACGATTTGGTCTCACCCGGCCTACCACGCACTTAAGCCGCCGCCACATCCGCGCTTTCGCCATCAGGCATGTAGCATGGGTTCCGATTCTTGTCAGAGGGAAAGACATAAACAATCATATTCGGAACAACGAGCGATCCGACTTATCGGAATCCTGCCAAAAAATTTACCCCATAGTTGGTCATGCTATTGAAGACATACCTTTTCTTCGGGGACGCTCATTTTCCCTGACGGTGAGAGAAGGCTTGCTCAGCTATCTTGTCGCCTAGTGCCAGCCCTAGTGGACCTCAATCGAATAGTAGCCTAGGCTCGAAAACGGCAGAATACGAAGCTCAGGGCGCGGGATGAAGATGCGATGCTTATGCGCGCCAACTTCACGCTGAAAGCCTCGCCGCGCCAGAAGGCTTGAACGCGGTCATTGTCTAATCTTGGGAGCGATTCATGATTCGTTTTGCGAGAAAACCGGACAGCGTCTTCTCTGAACTCATGGACTGTGCCATCACAGAGATCGTCGACAACTATTTGAATTTTGATAACCCACGGGATCAGGAAGATTGGTTGTGTGCCTCGATGCCGAGAGGAGCAAGATTTTTCACGGCGCCCCAGGCAAGGGAGCAACTGCTTGCCCTTCAGAAAATCTTTCACGATGACCGCCTGTATCAGCTCACTAAATACCACTGGCTGTTGTTGTATGAGTGCCTGGACACCTTTGCGCAGGGGTTCAATGAGCAGCCGGTTGGATGGTTAGCAAAAAAATATGGCATTCACCACATCGATTTTCGCAAGCTGATTCAGTTGTTTTTCTGGGACACCTCCTTTTTGGAGGATCATTTGGCGAAGATGAGTCGTCAAGAAACACGGACCATGTTGATTTGGCCGGAATCAATGGGACTCACGGCCGGCTTCAAGACCCATCCCGACGAGCTCGCATTCACCTTATGCAACGAAGCCCACACAAAGGACTTCCAAGAGAAAATCGAGGCCCCCGCATGGTCTGCCTCATCAAGTTCATATCCGAATGCGGTGAAATGACGGTCGGAGCTGACTGCGGGTGGCATGATCGGCCACCCGGCTCCTTGCTTATGGCTTCGCAGGCTTTGTGCCCGCCAGGATCGCACGCACCTTTTCGAGCAACAGGTCTCCCGTCAACGGCTTCTGCAAGAAAGGATACTGTCGAAGCACTCTTGCCATCCCCCGGCCCCCCAATTTCCATGGCGAGCTCGCGGACATGAGCATAATCGGCGTCAGTGGCCACTTAGTGCGCAAAATCGGCACTAGCTTATCCCCGCGCATTCGGGGCGAGCCATTTTTGTGATTGTCCAGCTGAACCTCGGGTGGATACAGCATCACATCAATAAGGATCAGATCAATCTTCGCAGGATGCTCCGCACAAAGACGGTCCGCCTCGGCGCTGCCGATCGCCTTCAGTACCGAAAAGCCGTGGGCTTCCAGCTTACCAGCGCAGAGAGTAAGCATCTCCACGTCATCATCGACAAGGAGATGGTGGACGGTCGTTGAGTGGGAAACGGATTCGTTAGTTGCCGACATGCCTCGTGTACTCCATGAGCAGATTAGGCATTCGTCATGACGCCACTCTACTGCATTACTTCTCCAATGGAGCTAGGGAAACCCATAGGAGTCTTGAGCGCACTTTGTGAATTGGGCCCTACGGGCGCTATATCAAGGCACAGGTGTCCTCAAGCGGTGCCACTCAAGACGCCTCGTCAGTCGAATGTTAGAGCAATGCCTAGTGGTCGCGGCTCGTGCGAGTCTGTACGCTCTCTCGAGAACACCACTTTCATCTATTGTCGAAGGGGAGGAGTTTTATTAAAACGCTGTATAGGAAATTGCACGTCCGAGTCGGAGTAATGCTCCTGGCACTTGGCGGTTTGCCGTTTATCGTGTGGGGCCAAGAGCCCATGACGGCGGCCCCCCGCAAGCGTCGTTCCCTCCATCTGAGAAATGCACCACGTCGACCCCGTGTCGAAATGTGACCAGAGAAGTGGTGAAGATAGAAGAATCATACTGGGTGCAATTTCCCAATGGGCAACAAACCCATATTCGCGTGAAGCCCGACACGAAGATTGATTCGAGGGGCAGAATCGGCGACAGCATTGCCGCGCAACTCACGTCTACGGGGGATGCAGATGCGGTGATTAAGCTGAGCGAGAAACCGCAGACCCTTGAGTTATGGAAGCCGGACAAGAACCTGATGGACATGCGCTAAGAGGCTGTGCTCTTTGACTCGACGTAAAGGAAGCCCACAGCGCCCTCTCCACCGCCCGTGGGCATGGAGTGATGTGATCACCCGGGCGGACGTAGGTTGCGGGAGTGAGAGGCAGACATCAAAGAATACCGACAACATGCTGGTAAACAAAGGAGGGATGTTTTGTCTATGAACAGTTGTAAGACTTCGCATTTCAGTGTCACGCCCCGCTCGCGCGTGCTCATGATGGTTCTGTTGTTGGCTAGTCTGTCTTCGGCCGCTTGGGCGGCAGAAGAGTCCCTTGGGCCGGAGGCTACGCTGCGCCTCATTGTGGAGGCCAATGCCGCGCGAGACCTTGATACGATGTCCCGCTACATGTCGCACGATGCCGATGCAGTGGGGTACACCATCGACGGCCATAAATATGTCGGATGGCCTGCCCTAGAAGCAGAAATGCGGACAGAATTTAACGCCGTCCACAAGCTGGAGCTCCCGATCACGTACCTTCAAGTCTGGGAGAAGGGTGAACTAGCCTGGTTTGCGATGGAACTAGATTATATTCGGTACTTCAGCGCAGCGGATCTAAGTCAGCGGATGGTGCTACCGCTACGAGAAACGGGTGTCCTGGAGCGGCGAGAAGGCCGCTGGATTCTCATCGCGTGGCACGAATCGGGTAGGCAGCCGGACACGGGACTGGGTAGTCCACTGGAAGCTCCGGCGGCATTGCAGCATCGCACCGGTGGGATTCATGCGGACGCGGCCAACGGTAGCGACTTGAGCGGCCGGTGGGACATCACCGAGATTGAAGACAATAAGCAATACCGCGCGACGCTCGATGCTCAGGGCAATGGTGCGTATACTTGGCAGGGAGGGCAGATCCTGACCACAGCGTTTCACGATCGACGCTGGCAGGGGACCTGGAAGCAACCGGGCAATGATCGAGACGGAGGCTTTGAGGTCGTCCTATCAGAGGACGGGTCTGAAGCGAAGGGAATCTGGTGGTATAACCGGGTCGGGACGAAAAACAACATCCCGCCTCGGCAGCATGGCGGCAGTTATTTGTGGAAGCGGGTGATTTCCTCGCCCACGGTTCGCTGAATAACTGTCTCGAAGGCCGCATGGGCATAACAGCGGACGGTGTGAGGATTGTTCCTTCGGGTTCCACCGCAATTCGCGGGTGCCAGCCGCTTCTGCGGCCTCCCGGCGCTCGGCAAAGTAGCCCATCGTCTTACCGTACAGTCGGAGTGCTTTCATATTTATCGACTATTGTGCCGGTTCAACCATCGGCCGCATCATCTCTCCAATCCTTGCATGGACCGTGGGTTTCGCATCAGTCCAGTGGACATTTCATGGATGGTTTTGACATTGACGCGATGAGGCTTATAAACGGTCGATATGTCCGGAGTCGAATGTAGTCACAATCAGTCGCACACAAGTCTGCGTAAAGCGCTTACACATAATCATCATTTTTCTTGTCGGCCAACTTCCGCAACACCCTTTCGAGTCGGGCTTTAACCAACTGCTCTAAAAGCGACCTCATTTTCGGATCAGTCTTGAGCACCTGTTCCATCAGCTGCTGACTCATCGCAGCCGCCGAACGCAGTAAGCCCTGGTCTACGGAGTTTCCAATAGCCTCGTCGATGGAAATGGCTTTCCGCCTCTGATGTTTTTTCTTTCCGCTCATTAGACCTCCTCATTCTGACTGCTGCTGAATGAACTTTTGATGCCGGTGTTACTTCCATGTGCAATCCCAGGCCTGCTCCTGGTTCAGCCTGGCAATTAATCGCAGGCAGTCGCAACCACAATTTTCAAACCATCGTTCCTTATGCGCCTGCGTAGCGAACGATCACTCACTCTTATTGTCTATAGTGCAAACTCAGAGTTCTGTAAGGTAGCTCGTGCGCGGGATGGTTAGGAACACTGAGTGTCTGATTGGGTTACAGCGGGGAAGAAATCACCGAGAGCTGATCTGAGAATGATTAGCGGTGCATGGTGCCTCAACCTGAAGAAAGTCAGGCCGTCGCTCTCGGCCTTAGACAGGGCCACTGCGTCCCAACGCTGGTCAATCTCACTCTAATATGGATATAGCTTTCACTCACTCATAGTGGAGACGTTCTAGTGTCTCAGTCCCCAGTTGCCCCTGAGCAGGGTCTGCCTACCTTCTCTACGAGAGATGAGAAGCATTGGAGTGAGAGCCATACATGACATCGGTGCGGAGCACGTACTTCTGTCCGCTCTGCACGACCGCACCTTCGTGCCAAATAGAATGTAAGAATACCAGCGCTGCTCCTGCCTTCGGCTGAACCGAGAGATATGGACATCGAGGCGGCTGGAATGCTTGCTCTATGCCCGCATAGAACCTCGTCTCCCCGCCGGCCATTCCGTCGTTCAGATAGATCATAAACGTTAACTCACTTTTATGCCAGGTCTCCATCCGCAGATACTGCCCGTCCCGATGAGGGTTGAAGGTCTGACCAGGTTGATACCGGTAGAAACGCCACCGTTCGTTGAACCCGACAAGGCGATGGTCCTCAAGGACAGCCGGCAGGAGGGATTCAGCGCGTTGAAACAGGTCTGAGGCGAGCGACTCATCGTCGACAATGACTCGCCCGTTGTTACGGACATCCTCGTACATGACGCCAGCGACGGTGCTTGGTTCGTAGGCAAGCGCTTCGCTCCGTCGAATCAGTGCCGCGCACTCCTCCTTCGACAGGAAATTGTGAATCACGAAGACCTTCTCCGAATCCAGCACTTCTTTGATCACGACGACACCCCCTCCATTTCGCCTGGTGTCCTATCCCCACAACGTACCTCGTCCTGCAAAGCACTTGGATTGCACCCAGAGGCCAGCATCGCATCAATGGTATTCCTGTGCACCAAATCTCTCATTTATCTCATGCAGCATTGGAGCTTGGGCCTTCGGGCAAAAATGTGATGGTGTATGGGACAAGCGGGAGCGCTATGGACGAACGCCCAGAGACGCTTCTGCCGGATGGCCGGAGCCTTAACCAGGAACTCACCAAGGCAGGATTGCCGCGGCAGTCTCGGAAGTACTCACAAAATCTAAGTTGGGAAAGTTGGACCGTCAGGCGCGAGTGGCGAAGAGAATGGCTGTGGGTAGAAACGCGCCTCCTACCATGTGGGAATGACGGGGGAAGCGTCAAGCAGAGCTTCTAGGCGCGTCTGGATAGTTAGACTCTTGGTCTTATTTTGCATCTGGAGTATGCTTCCGCCCGTAGTTACAGAAATACTTTCTAGACACATCTTCGATGGGTAACTTCGCTTTTACGACCGCGTTGATTCTTTTACTGGCTTTGCCGGGATATTTATTTCGTGCCTGTTATAACTCCGGAGAGTTTACGCGTCAGCTGCTGTCCAGGACTTGGACCGATGATGTCGCGAAGGCGATTCTTTTCTCTGTCCCTTTCCACATCGCTTCGTTGGCATTCGTCGAGTATCTACAGCATGCCCACTGGTGGACCCATACTCTTTACGCTGAGTTGCCCTTCCGCGTTCTGACGGATCAGTACGCCGATCCATCCACACACCTCAAGGGATCTGTAACCGGGATAACCGGCGCTCTCTACAGCAATCAGCGGTATGTCTTAGCCTATTACGGTTTTGTCCTCGTGCTCGCCTTCCTGTCTGGTCATGGCCTCCGCCATCTTGTATGGGAGTATGAATTAGATGTGAAATGGCCCGGCCTATTCCGATTTAAGAGCGAATGGATCTATCAGTTGATGGGGCGGGGGAAACTATTCGTTCCTCACGCCAATAGATTTTGCCGCATGGTTGGCATGGCGGGTGCCGGCTCTATCGCACATAAGGCTACGGTTGTCATTTTGGATGGAGTCACAGATCAACCGTCAGAAAGGCCGGGAAGGGCACAGCTGTATAGCGGGATAGTGGCCGGATTTACGGTCGATGACAAGGGAGGATTGAGCGAAATTGTACTCGTAAAGGCTAAACGAGGAAAGTTTTTGAAGAAGGCGCCGTTCGCGGGCTCTGAGTTTGTTCTAGAGGCGATTCCCGGCCGAGCTTTCGTGTTGCGTTACTCTACGGTAAAAAATATGAATCTCACTTACCTGCCTGTACCTTAACGGGGGCTTTAGTGCCCCCGGCCATACCCATACATGAGGATTGGTGAGCCTTAGTGAAGAGCTCATCCAACTTACCTTCCTTTTCCAATTTGTCCGCGAGTTGATTGATTTGTTCGGTAAGGACGAAATATGTACCCATAAAGCCTCCGTACAGGTGTACGTTGATATCCTAATCCTTGCCCGATAGGGAATCAAGTAATCTCCCATAATGCCCCCTCGCTGGTCTGATTCAACGGTCGGTCCAATAGTTACGATGGGACGACTCGCTAAGTTGCAGGGCAGAAGTGAGTTTGAACTTACTATATCGCCAAGCACAGCTTAGCCACCGCATCCGCCACGTCGCGGGTCGGGCGGGAAAGCCCCCCCTCGCGCTTACACGGGGACGCTCTCCGCGGAATGATTCCAGGATTTTCTATAGTCCATCCCGCATACCTTGATTTCTCCTAGGGTGCGTCCCAGTGCCCGCCAAAGCTGACACGGTCTAAAATGCCTCAAGTAGAAAGTGGAAAGGGGGTATCTCCATGCCGTGTAATCGTTGCCACAATCTGATGTTTCCTGTTGATCTGTTGGACGAAGCCGGTGGGATTCTGCATCAACCAGATGCCGCTTGGCGATGCTTTGCCTGCGGCAATATTGTTGATCCTCTCATTCAGGTGAATCGCAGTCGGCACCACGAGCCTGAGGGCGACTCCCACAGACGGGGGGCACGGTTGAGGATAGCGCAGAGTGCGGCGGCCTGATCATGATCTGTCGGCGGGGCCATGTCGCTACTATACGAGGGCACAAGCATTGTAAGGCCATGGAGAACTCGTGGTAACTGCGACGACCCGATAGATCTACTCGTGTGGGGCCGTGAGATGGCACGTCGCTGATGATCTCGCCAACGCGGTCATGGTCGCCATGTGCGATACGTAATCGGTTCGACGATTTGACGCTGGTATTCAAGCTATGTGTACCCTGATCATGAGCCGCCCCGCTGGATCGTTCGAGAGGTTGTGAGTGCCCCGAGTCGTCCTCCCGTGGATTACCGGCCCCCGGCCTTTGAGTGTGAATGCACTGAGGCTCCCCCCAGCGATGCTGCATGGCTTCTGAGAAACGGCTGTGTCCTTTCGAGATGTGCAAGCTAGGGTTGCTGCACCTCAATACGCTTGACCTCAACCTTTCACACACAAGATCTGTTTCAATTCAGCCACGACTTCAACCAAGTCGGCCTGGTTCGCCATCACCTGATCTATATCTTTGTACGCTCCGGGAATTTCATCCAGTACGCCAACGTCTTTCCGACACTCCACGCCAGCCGTCTGCCTCTGTAAATCCTGTACAGAGAACGTGCGTTTGGCTTGTCCACGGGACATCCGGCGGCCCGCCCCGTGGGAGCAGGAGTGGTAGGATTCTGGGTTACCGCGTCCGCGGACAATGTACGATCGGGCGCCCATGGACCCTGGAATGATCCCCATATCGTCTTGTCTCGCCCGCACCGCGCCCTTGCGGGTGACGATCACCTGATGGCCGAAGTGATGCTCGCGCTCGGCATAGTTATGATGGCAGTTCACTTCCATAAGGGGCACGATCGGTCTTCTCGTTTTCTGCACGATATTCTCCACCGCACGTAGGACGCGGCGCATCATCAGGTCGCGGTTCATGAACGCGTAGGTTTGAGCCCATTGCAGGTCGTCCCAGTAGGCATCAAACTGGGCGCTGCCCTCTTCCAAATAGGCGAGGTCGGGATCTGTCAGCCTGACCCGGTGCTGCTGCATAATCTTTTTCGCCTGATACATGTGCACTTCCGCAATCTCTTTCCCAATATTGCGCGAGCCCGAGTGCAACATCACCCAGACCTGTTGGATCTGATCCAGGCAGAGCTCGATGAAATGATTGCCTCCACCGAGCGTCCCCAATTGCCTCTGTGCCTTATCGAAACGATTGCGCAGCTGGGGCGGCCGCCGGGTGAACTCGTTCCATCCTTGCCACGCGCTTGACTCTGGACTAGGCGTCTTGTGTTCATTGAAGCCGACGGGAATGGACCGTTCAATCTCAGCCCGTAGGCTTTTCAGGGAGGCAGGAAGATCGGACGCCATGAGCGGCAGTTGCACGGCCATCATGCCGCAGCCAATGTCGACGCCGACAGCGCCGGGAATGACGGCGCCCTTGCAGGCAACTACGGATCCGACCGTGGCCCCATAGCCTAGATGGACGTCCGGCATGGCAGCGATGTGTCGAAACACGCAGGGCAGATTCGCCGTGTTGACTAATTGCTGTAGGGCAGACGCTTCGACCTCTGCGAGGGGAGCCCACAGTTTGATTGGGACCCGTGCGCTGTTCACAACGGCTTTCATACCCACTCCATTCTAAAAATTGGTAAGAGGCTCTGCGTTATTGTACCGTCTATGGCCTTCGTGTGCCTCGCCATCCCGCGGCTAATATCGATACGTGCGTCCGCTTAGCGAGTTCTAATGCCCAGCTAATGAGGCTCTCATCCCCCACCCGTAACCTAATAGACCGGTCGACGTATGGTCCACAGAGGCGGTGCACAATCATATGTACAGAGAGGGTCGGATGATCCACGGCATCTACGGAACGCGGTTTACCTCCAATGGACAAGACATCGGAGGCGGCATTGTGGTCATTGACGGCATATCGATTCACGGCGGCGATCCTGATTATCTCTATAAGGGTCAATATTGGCTCCAAGGCAATCACCGCATCGAAGCGATCGTGAATGTACAGAATTACACCGGTCGTTTGAACGCCCTCGTAGGCCATTTGTCATCCTTTGAGCTCACGCTATCCGGCATGGCGGAGCCTAAGCTGATGCGCCTTTCAGGGTCCGTGAATGGACAACGTCATCGGACCATTCAAATCGCCCTCACCAAGATCAGCGATCTTGTCGATCCGTCGATGGGATGTTTCGATGCGGCCTGCGCCATAGTTGCCGGCACGGATCTTGAGACTCCTTGCACCGTCACTCACCGGACCCGCCGGTCTTCAGGCAGGATGGAGAGGAGTGAGGTCAAGCCCCCACGCCGAAACAGCCGCAATAGGTGATCCATCTTTTTCAACATCCCGCTCGTCCATCAGGGAAAACGTGCCCGCTATGAAGAAGCGGCCAGGGCTCTACCCAGGTACGGTCTCTGGCCTGGTGCAATAAGCTACAACTGTCTTAACCATCCTCACCTTGCCCACTGTGTAGTCGGAGGGCAGGGCGTGAGTTCATCATTGTTCACGGTGCAGGTGAAAGTGCAGGCGACTCAGAAAACTCTATCTCTCTTCGCTGGGCTGCTTGTGACCTGCCTAAGCATGGGATGCTCCAGTGTCAGCGTTCTTCGTCTAACTTCAGACACATTTCCCCGTCGCTCGGTGGAGGAGGTGGCGATCTTGAGCGAGGCACCGCCCACCGAACATATTCGAATCGCGGAGCTCTCGGAGACGTCTTCCTCCCGTGTCGATACGCTTCACCGACACATTTTGAAAAAAGCCGCACAATTGGGGGCGGACGCGGTCATATTCTCGGTGCCTCACACCCGTTCGGAACAGCGAGTGGACTATCAGCCGATGTACAGCCCGTGGGGATATTATGCCCCCTATTACTATGGACCCGGTCCCTACGGCTATTCGAGACCCTGGGGCTACTCCTACGGCGGATATGGGGCATTTAGGCCGTTCGGAGGGTACCGGCGGTATGCGGCCATACCCTACTCAGTCCGGGTTACATCCCTTAAGGGTGTCGCGATCAGATATGGCGGGTCGCCTGGAGCGCCCGCACCGTAGACGGAAGGAGACACCGTGAATCGAAATATGCAGTGGCTGGCGGGTATCGGACTTTTGGTTTTGATGGGGTGCAGCGGCCCGTCGGCCATACTCCAGGAACGACACGCAGTTGATCCGGTCATGGACATGCTGCATCGGGGCATCCTCGACTTGGAGGAAAATGTCGAAGAACTCCACGAACGCATCGCCGAACTGCAGCAACTGCCCCCTGTGCCGGATCCCGCGGTTCAGGAGTTGCGCGCACTCGATCTCGCGGGCTGGCAGCTTCACCAGCAACAGTGGCTGCTACAGCGTGAGCGACTGTTCTTGGCAGTGCATCAGATTCAACAAGCCCAGGCACACCCACCCCAGCGTGCTGATCTCTGGGCCCAATGGACCGGACGACAGCAGCAATTCCTGACCTCGCTGGAAGATCTTCGCGCCCAACGACATGCACTGGAACAAAAACGATTAGCCGTGGAATCTCAGCTTCTCGAGCGGTATTTCAAGTAAGAATTGTCATTCGAGCGGATGGCCGGCTTTTTCATCGGCCCCGTCGTTGAGTCACGTTTCGCTGGCACCGGGCCAACCGACGCGCTCGCTGTGGAGGGCGTGAGAGTTGTTGTAGTGATCCATGCGAGACGCCGACGCACACACGCCTCCCATTCAATAAGTAGCCCACATCCCGAGATCTGTGCTCCGCTTCTTGCCTGAACTGAGATTGCCAGTGATGCATCCAGCAAATCCCTACCCAACATGCCTCCTGAGAAGGCCGATTGGTGCAGTCGCTTTGTTTCAGGGACTCAATTCAATTGGTTGCTGAGGGGAACTGCGCGTCAATCCATTCAATGGCGAGCTTCTTGGCCACGGTGTCGGCAGCCTCCTTCGTCGGCAACGGATGGTCCGCAGCATCGACAACTTGCTGCTGTCCTAGATGATCCCCACCGACGCAACAATTTATCTGTGCTTTTGGAGCCCAGCCGCCTTCGGCCAATAGATAAGACATGAGCGAGATTTTCCGAGTTTTATGCTTGAAAAAGGGCGGCTCCTGATTTGCTTCGTTCACGTCTTCTTCATTCGGCATGGTGATAACCCTTCCTGGCGGCTGAAACTCCGGTCTTCAACAGGGTCACCCTTAGCGACTAGCAGTCACATGACGCCACATCGTGGCCCGGTCGAAGAACAAGAATTATTTGAAGTAGGTAAGGCAAGGATTGAGTTTAGCCACTGTCGGACGAGAGTTCATAGGAAGACACTTCTTTGGACTTTCCGCAGGTGTCGCAGGTGCCTTCTTGAGTTCGATGTGTATGGCCGGCAGCGTCCGTTGAAGGCCTAAACACGCTCGCATCAATGAAGTCACCTTGAGTACTATTTCGGATGTTCAGCAGCTTTTCGCAGTCGACGCAGTATTTGTATGTTGTTGCCACGTGTGATTGCCTCTCGCCATGGAGCTCAACAAGCATTGCCGCGAGGGCTAACCTTCTTTGATGCCTAGTGTGTTGTTGTTGAGATAGACAACAGGCCCCGAGCGGAACCAATCAACGAGCCCCTTATTGTATAAAGTCAGCTCTAGCTCTTGCAGTGAGAGGCGACTGTCTTGCAAGAGGTCCATCCCGATCTGGATCGTAGATTTTAAAGTCGCCCCTTCAAACAGCATCACCGTGCGGTCAACAGCGGTCCGGGAACCGTCTTCAATTCTCCAACCCGGAAGAATCTGCGAGAGGTGCCGACGAATCACCGTCATCTTCTGTGCCTCACTGCTCATGTCAATTTCACATAGTAATAGGTTTTGCCTCTAAAAAGGCGTGCGATGACCGATAACGCGCTATTAGCTGGGCGGTGCATTCATCGAGGAGATAGGAGACTGACCGGGCTTTGAGATGCTCACCGTAAAATGATGGCAATCCCTGCATAAAGCTGAAAAGGAGGAAACTTTCGGATTGTAAGAAGTATGGATATGCCCTTGTGGCGTGTCCGCATCCGGCGCCAGGAGGGACTCATCCAACAGGATGGATTTCCCGCACCCAGGATTCTCACATCGGACAGTACTCGGAGGTCTTGCGGTTGTTCCTTCTGTATCTACCATAACAAGCTCCATGTATCCCCTATGCCGCTATTAAAGACGGACAATGGGTTTGACCCGTTTTCCAATCACACAACTGTCCGCCGGCAGGAGGTCTGATGTAGTCGATATTGCATTGGCGGACCACCCCTCTACATCCATACTTCTGAATTCTAATTGTCCTGAAGTGACCTTTCTACTGGGATTCCCCCGAGAGGGAGCCTCTTTACCCGACGACAGCTGAGATTCAGCGTGTTTCGTCCAGGTTTTCCAGGTCGAGTAATCGTGCGGGTGTCCGGAACAGACTGCTTGCAGGAGAAAGAGCGTCAGTAGGTAGCTGAAGGTCAAGAAAATTGGTCTCGAGAGGGACATTCCATTCTCCTCCGACAGCTCCGTTCGCAGCCACTTTCCCTTGTACACCGTAGAACCTCCGACGCTGAGCCACTTGAATGGGTAGGGCTGGGGGTTTCGTCATGCATTCGCAGCTGGAGCGGCAATTCGACCAATTTTCTCCCACCCTGTGACGGCGCCCGTCGTGAATTTCGCTGATGTACTCATGGAGGCTGGCTTGACTGTATAAGCCGGTGCGCCTTTTGCAGACTGTTCAGCTGCTATCGATGAGCCCACTGGAACAAGGGAAGGGAACATGGACGAGGGAAAGGGAAAGGCAGCAAGGATTAGCATGCTCCGCTTGATCGAGAGCACGAAGAACAGGAGAAGGTTCCGCCTCGAGGCAAGGCAAAAGAGAACAAGGTCCCCGACGCCGGTTCCGAGGGGCAGCGTAGCTGCCCCTCGGAGAATTAGCTCAAAGCCGTTGGTTGTCAAAGACGGAGGCCACACCATGTGCTGTGAACGCGGTCGAAACTTAGTGGTGCCGGTTCCTCTTCTTGATGAGGGGGGTGGAGTGATGGATGACCCGGCATGGCGGTGTGTGGCCTGTGGCGATATCATTGATCCCCTAATTGCCAGGCCCCGCCGCAACGCCAAATTGCCTGCGAGATAGCGCGACACGGTCAGGCTGCGCTTTCCTACGGCGGTAAGTATGGATTCGCAGTAAAAAAACCGAAGCAGCTGAACCCCTCCGGTTCGACAGGGGTCGCAAGATTGTTCTCCACTCCGTCATCCCTCTGGCCATCTTCGGAGCCTGCGGAAGTTCGTATGACGGCAGCGAGAGTAAGGTTCTCTTGCAATTTTCCTGTGGACGGATCGTTGGTGTCGAAGGGATTTCACTGTGGGAGCGTCGCGACTATGGGCGACGCCCTACCTTTACCGGATTGCTCGTACGTCCCAAGGTTCCGTAGTCGAATTGCATTCATGGCCTGGGCACTACCGTGACAGGAAGCTCAACAAGGCGTGGGAGTTGGAGCCATGACGCAGGGTCTTCGGGCATAGTAGGTAGGATGAGCACGAGGCGAAATACCCGAGGCCGAAGCTGCCAGCGCTGCGGGACCATTGGAACAACTGGACTTTAACGCGGTCTTGTGTTGAAGTTTGGTTGAAGGAGCATCTATGCCAGTTCAGCATCTCAAAGCATCAGCGTTGGTGAAGAAGCAATGGGGCGCATTTTGCTGTGAATGTGGAAAGAATGCCGCCGATGCGACGGACGACGCTGTATGGACGGTTTGGACGGTGGAAATGTTGTACTGTCCGGCATGTGCGAAGGGGGAAGGAATCGGGCCGGATGATTTCTGAGCAGCTGGCCATGCGGCGAGATCGAAGTGGCTTTTGCACGACTGAAGGGCGTGTCTGTTCACGGACTGGCCGGTTTGTATGAAGAAACTGCTGCAAGCTCCGCGAACAGAGCGTGGCCTAACATAGACCCTCCGGCCACTACCCCCGGGCCAGCACTCTACAGGACTTAGCCGAATCAGACAGCTCCCCACGATGGGCGCAGGCGGAGGCCGGTCAGAAGTCAGGGCCACGGTCTGGCCGGATCTTCATCACTGTCATCATAAAATCTACTAGGGTTTCCATCCAGGGCATCCGCCTAGGTGCGACGCTTGCGACTCATATGGTACACAACAAGGCCATGCAATCAGACTGCGTACATGATTACCGGCTAGAGTCTGGCGGTGGGTCGTACCTTACGGGCGCATATGTATGCCGCTTTTGCAGCTTCCGAATCAGCATGTCTGATGAGCAGTTCAGAAAGCACGCAGATCCTCGAGACTACCAAGTGAACAGCAATACCACAGAGACAGAAAGCGTTGAAGAGGACCCCAGCACGACGGTTCGCGACTCTTTTCCCCGAATTCCCCCGGCTTGTCTCCTTGCCTCTCAAATCGAAAGCCTCATCGAGATCTGCTGTATAGGGATCTAGCTGCTGTTTGCACCACCCCTTCTTTACGCCTGCATGTATCCAATGAAGACCTTGTCCGTATGGCGCCATGAATTGACGTCTATTCTTTTAATATCCTTCCCCGCCCTAGTATGTGTCTCGTCTAGCACGTAGGCTAGGCAGCCATAGTAGGGCTGAATCACATTTATCAAGAATGCAGTCAGGGCTGCGCAAAATCCAATAGGTGCGGTGCTTGTGGAATCGAAAGCACGTTGAGCGACAAGATGTTGCTGGTTGCTTCGTGCAGTCTTAGGATGTGCTAGATCCATGCAGCTCTTGACGTGCAACTCCAAAAGGCTCAAAAGTGGGTAGCTTACAAGATGCTTCCCGGCTTTACGAGCCACGCAGAATCTTTCCGATAGCCTGGTGGTTCCGTTGAGGCGTTATTGATTTGAACGGTCGAGAAGTGCTCTTGCCAAGAGTAGCTGACCGAGCCTGAGGAAGCGACGATCTATTATGATACGAGCCAAGATATCCATCCAACGCACCCCTGAGGGATTGTGGAAGATGGAACGCGGCGCCATCCACATTGATTCGGTGAGACAGCTGGCTCTTCCGCCCCTCCCCCAAGAAGAAATTTTGGATGATCTGGTCGAAACCCTCATGGGTCAGACCCTCCTTTCTCTCGACAAGAACGGCCGACGAGGCACCTCGGAACCGATTCAATGGGAAATTATCGTGGATCGCGTGCCGCACTGCTATCGCTGCGTCCAACCCATGGCGGAGACGACACCATCGTCAGATGGTTCGACCGGTCCAGGCCGCGCCGAGTGGAAATGTGCAGAGTGTGGAATAGTGATCCAGTTAAGTTAGCGCTCGGTGTGCTCGAGGGATAAAGATCTGGTCGTCACGCTGGCTCCTCTCGATGATATTGCAAGGCACGGGCCTTGCGGAGTTCTCTTCGGCAACGGCTGCATCATTTTCAGACTTTTAGCAGAACCACTGGGACTCGATAGGAATCACATTGCGCTTATTCCTATCCGATGAATGACCCAGAACATTCCGTTGAACCGCGAAGCAGGGCTTCACTCGTTGGGTAAGAGTGAGGGAGGCGTGGTAGCAAGCGCTTGCAGGCATGCCACGAACACCAGTAAGGTGAGACGATAGCAACCGCTGAAGTCCCTCAGCAGTCTAATAAATTCTGTTCTTTATCCGTAGCGCAGGAAAGGGAAAATTTGTGAGCGCACTCTCGCAGATTCAAATCTATACGGACGGGAGTTGTCTCGGGAATCCCGGTCCAGGGGGCTGGGCCTACATCATCGTTCAGGAGGGCAAGGAACGAAGGGAGGGCTCGGGTCACTGTACGGCCACGACCAACAATCGCATGGAAATGATCGCCGCCATCGAAGCGCTGAAGAGCCTTGCGCCTGCTCAATCCGTCGTACTCCATTCGGACTCTCAGCTACTGATCAAGACCATGACGCTGGGATGGAAACGTAACAAGAACCAAGATTTGTGGGCTGAGCTGGATCAGCTTGCGGCGGTGCATCGTATTACCTGGCAGTGGGTGCGCGGTCATAACGGGCATCCGGAGAACGAAGCGTGCGACAACCTTGCGCAACGAGCCGCTTCCATCGCCAGTTCTTCGCGTTGAAGGCAGGCTCAGAAAGGACGGTATGCACCTACTGAAAGTCGGCCGTTTCCACATTAACCTCGCCTACATTCAATTCATTCATGAAGAACGGGAAGATTTTATCCTCCATTTCAGCGAAGGCGCCAACATCCGAACTACCAGCGTCGCGCGAAGTTCTCCTGACGGAGAACTGCTGCAGCGATTCGTCACGAGCCGTCTGTGGGTTGATCCAGCCTCTGCGTCCTGAGGCATTTTATCTAGAGCCTCAGTCTCCGGCCCTGTAGCCGATCACTTGAGCAAGGCGGCTCCCCGAGACAAGAGCGTTGCGCGATCGTGGGCACACGCAGGATTACGTGACGCTGCTAGTGGCTTGGAGTGAGGTGCTGAATGCACTTTCCTGAGCAGAATTGTTGACGAGCGGTCTCATGGTCAGCCTTGAACCGTCGATCGCCTCGCGAGTTGCTCTAACTCCTCATCCAGCGCAGCAAAATCTTCCAGTATATCGATATGTGATTTCAGGAAATGCTCACGCATCGCGAGGGCGCCATGCCCTCCGACGGTGAGGTGAGAGGCGGGACTCACCTCCTGAGCCAGAGCCTGAATTATCTCGGTGGCTCTGGTTTCTGTGAAGGCCAATGGAAAAGACACGATGGTCAGATTCGGCTCCACCTCGTGGCAGAGCTTGGTCAGGTCCGCCACGGGCACATTCGCTCCTAGGTAGTACACACGACAGCCTCGCACGCGGCAACGATAGGCGACGGCCAACGCGGCGATGTCGTGCTCCTCTCCGGGCGGGCAGGCCACCACCACTTTGACGCCAAATTCAGCCACTGGCAGCTGATTCATCGCGGAAAAAATTTTCTGTTGGATGTGCTTGGTGACGTAATGTTCGAGGGCCACATTCACGTGGCCGTCGTGCCAGAGTTGCCCGACCTGCGCTTGGAGCGGGAGTAAGATCCCGTGGAGCGCTTCTTCAAAGGGCACCACCGCAACCGCCCCGTTTAATCTTTTTTCAAACATGACGCGGTCAAAGGGCTCCAGCGCCGACAACAGTTCCCTCAAAAGGCGATCGAAGGTATTGTCGATAAAGGAAGTGCGTGGCGAAGCCGCTCGCATCCGGTTCAGAAGTTCCTCTCGGCCCAATCGCGCGAGGTCTCCGATGGAACCACCAGCATCTAATTGCTCTTTCAGGTAGCGCAGCAGCGCCACATCTTCATCTGAATAGTTGCGATAGCGATTAGCTCCTCGCGTTGGTCTTAGGACCCCAAATCGGCGTTCCCATACCCGAATCACATCCTTCGACAGTCCGGTGAGTTTCGCAACTCTATGAATTCTATGAATATTCATGGCGGATTGAAATTATATCTACATGTCTAATGTTTGTCAAATATGTATTGATATAACTATTGACACATTGGACAAATAGGGCTATACATTAGACATACTTGTTACAAACATTGAACATAAACCCATGGAGTTGATCATGGCGACATCAAATGGATTGAAAGACAAACCAAGACACAATGACCCGAATTATTTCTCAACTTTTTCGACGGAGCACAGCTGTGGGCGGTGCGGCGGACTCTTAGTGCAGGACTTCTGCACGGATCTGCTCAATAGCACCGGTGAGCTTGATTGCTCGACTGCGCGTTGCGTGCAGTGTGGTGATGTCGTCGATCCGGTCATTCACCGGAATCGGCATCTCCAGCAAACCGCTGGCACGGTTCGGGACACGAAGGCGTCGGTGTCATCGGCTCACAGTCGGTTCTCGATCTAATGGCTCAACCCGCCGGGGTTGTCGAGGGTTCTTAACCAAGGAGGTTTCTCATGCGGAGTCTAGCGGTTCTTCAGGTGGGATGGGGAATAGTGTTCATGGCGGGGTCAATGTCCCTGGCTGTGGCGGCGGATACCGCCGGCGACAATAAGGACATGGTGCTCATTCCGAAAGGTGAGTTCTCCATGGGTAGCAACGAACACTCAGATGAGGTCAAGCACCAAGTCGTGCTCGATACGTACCTGATCGATAAGTTTGAAGCCTCCAATACGCGATACAAAGAATTCATGACGGCCACCGGCCATCCCGCACCGGCCTACTGGGACGATCCACGCCTGAGCAAGCCTAATCAGCCTGTGGTCGGGGTGAGCTGGACGGATGCGAATGCTTTCTGCAAGTGGGACGGCAAACGGCTGCCGACCGAGGCGGAATGGGAGAAGGCAGCCAAGGGTCCGGACGGCGATAACCATTATCCCTGGGGTCACCACCTCGATCCGAAGAAGGCCAACTATGGGCAAAACGTTGGTCACACCACGCCGGTCGACTCGTATCCTGAGGGCGTGAGTGGATATGGCCTCTACAACATGGCGGGAAATGTCTTTGAATGGGTCGAAGACTGGTATGACCCGAAGTTTTACAAAAACAGCAACGCCCTGAACCCTCGCGGGGCCGAGAAGGGCTACAACTTTGCTAATCAAGGCCCGGTGAGAGTGTTGCGTGGTGGCTCGTGGTTGGCTCCCGAGACCTCACTGCATACCAGCCATCGGTTCTGGAATCAGCCGGAGAATAACTCCTACGGCGTCGGCTTGGGATTCCGTTGCGCAAAATCGGCCCAGACGGTCTCGGACGAATCCGTGCAGGTGGGACGCGATGCATTTATTCAGGCCTTAGTGGCCATGGGGGCCGAGAAGAATGCTGATGCGATGGCCTCCATCGAGAAGGCGCTGGCGGCCGATCCGAACAACAAGGAATACGTGGCGACCCGCGAGCTCATCAAGAAGAGCACGAAGAAGTAACTCGCAGGCGAGGAGGGGGGCGGTACACCCGCCTCCCTGCCGGAGCCCTCAGGGGAGGAAGTCAGAAATGAATATACTCGAAGGTTTAATCGGTGCGGGGCTGATGGTGGGAATTACCATGCTCACCGGGACCGCTCATGGGGAAGACAAGCTGCCGCCATCGGACATGGTCTATGTCGGGCATGGTCCATCAGTCATGGGACTGGACAAAGCGCAAACGGCTGATTCGGGCCGATGGCTCACGGCCTACGACAAACGAATGAAGAAACCCTGGTCCGCCGAGGCGTTCCACGACGAAGGGCCGGCCCACATGGTGTTCTTGGACGCGTTCCTCATCGACAAGTACGAAGTGGCGAATAAGGATTACGGCGACTTCATTAGGGCGACCGGCCATCCGGCCCCGGCCTATTGGGATGATCCCCGTTTGAACAAGCCGCAGCAGCCGGTCGTCGGAGTCAACTGGTACGATGCCAAAGCGTATTGCGAATCTCGCGGGAAGCGGCTGCCGACGGAAGCCGAATGGGAGAAAGCGGCTCGTGGTCCACACGGCAACCTCTATCCCTGGGGCAACGATTTCGATTCGGCAAAAGCCAACTACAACCGGCATCAGGATGCGACCTGGCCCGTGGACTCGCACCCGGACGGGGCCAGCTACTATGGCCTGTATAACATGGCGGGCAATGTCTTCGAGTGGGTCGCGGATTGGTATGATCCGCAGTATTACGGGAGGCTGCAGACCATGGTGAATCCAACCGGTCCCGACAAGGCAGTGTGGATGGGGGGCACCGGCACCTATGTAGACCGCTTGACGGTAGGCGAGAAGCGGGTCATCCGTGGCGGTTCTTGGATCGCGCCGGAAGGCACGATCCGCTCGACCCACCGGTTCTGGAATCATCCTCTCAACAACAGTTACGGTGTAGGACTTGGCTTTCGTTGCGCTCAAGCAGCGCCGCCTGAGCTGGAACAACGTGTCAGGGACAGTTACATCACTGCCTTGGTGGAAATGGGACGCCAGCGATTTGTTGAAGCCCAACAAGCCGTCAACCGTGGGCTGACCCTGGACCCCAAGAATATTGAATTGTTGGAGCTTCGACCTCTCACTGAACAATCGATGAAGCGGCCGTGAAGAGTCAGGGCGGCTGGTGGTGGCGGCCCAATGTTCCACATGACGGAGGCAGAGGCATGACGCACTCAAGAACAATGGCCCTGATAGGTGGTCTGACGATGTGGCTTACTCCAGTGATCCTCCAGGCCGGTCCGATCGAGGCCAGCCGCCACCCGCATCCGAAGAATATTGAGATGGTGCATCGGGCGGAACATAGCGTGGACCATGCCTGGGAGGTGTACCATCGTGCGGCGTTGGGAGGCACGGTGGCGTCCCCGGATCTGCAAGCCCGAATCGAACAACACCTGCATGAAGCCAGAACGCTTGTGCCCCAGGCGCAAGAGGCCGTCGAACGAGGAGACAGTCCCAAAGTGGAGCGTCTTGTAGGCAAAATTAAGCATCATACGGCCCAGGCAATCCAAGGGAGCAAGGAGCAGAAGAAATGACACCAGGTCTGAGCAGGACAAGAGTCAAATGGAGACGGCTCGGTCTACTCATGACGGCAGCCTGTGCCGTCTCAGTATCATCGGTTCTCGCATCGCCGGCCTTCAAGGAACCTGATCCGGTTCCCATGGCGACCATTCCCGCCGGACCGTTCCTAATGGGCAGTCAGAATCCGAAGGGGCGAGCCGATGAGTGGCCCCAGCGAACCGTCGACATCGATGCGTTCGCCATCGATCGCGTGGAAGTGACCAACGAACGTTACATGACGTTTGTTGCAACGACAGGCCACCGAAGCCCGCCGAACCCCTATGGCACCGGCCTGTTAGTGTCTGCAAAAGGCATCGAACAGCTGCCTGTCGTGCAGGTCACCTGGTACGACGCAAAAGCCTATTGCGCCTGGGCCAAGAAGCGCCTGCCCACGGAAGCGGAGTGGGAAAAAGCCGCACGCGGCACAGATGGGCGTCATTTTCCGTGGGGCGAGGATCAGCCGTCCCAGACCAGGTCGAATTTCGACCGGGAATGGGACGGTGAGAAGACTTTTCATGCGGTCGGCTCCTTGCCTGGCGGCAACTCACCCTACGGCATCCAGGATATGTCGGGCAATGCGCGGGAATGGGTGCAGGATTGGTACGATCCCGACTATTACTCGAATGCACCGGAGAAAAACCCGCAGGGACCCGAGAAGGGCGTAGTACGTGTGATCCGTGGAGGGTCCTGGCACAGCCCCATATCGGACATCACGGCCACTGCGCGCGGACGAGGGGGGTTTGCCTTACAGACGCACGGGACAGGCTTCCGGTGCGTTCGAGGTGGAGAAGGTCAGGTCCAGAGTAAGTCCAACTCGCTGGGAGCACTGAAGTGACCGGAATGGACGGATGTCGGATGAACGGAAGCGGTTGGTTGTTCCCTGGTGGAGGCGTCGCTACTCCGCACGGCGCTTCCCATGAGGAGGATGGGTCCTTCCCTTGGGAGGGACTCGTCCCCTCGGTGAGCCACAGGACCACCAGCAGCGAGCGGGGAGATTCTTCAGAACACTGACGAGGAGACTTCCATGATCTACATGTTGGTCTATAGCATCCCAGCCATCACGCTGAGTATCGGGGTGACTGTCATGTCGCGGCGGCAACCAGCCTGCGCGGTCGTTCGGCAGGCCGGACTCGGAAGACCTCGTGTCCGGTAGCGCATGTGTGCGTGTCGGATTGTGTCACATTCGAGCTCGGTGATCATTCCAGGTGTGGAGTCGTTGACAGTTCTCGCACTCGGAGGTTCCAATGGAAACACGTGGGACACCGGACACGTCTTCTTCTGCAGCTCCGCATGCCGGCCACGCCACCTGCGCCCGCTGCGGTGGGTTGTTGCTTGGGCAGCACTATATGGATTTGCTCGATGATACCGGCCAGATCGACATTACGGCCTGGCATTGCACGATGTGCGGCGAGGTCGTCGACGCGGTCATTCTGAAGAACCGCCAGAGCCCGCCGCCGAATTTGCTCTACGGAACCAAAGCGCGCAAGTTCAGCCAGCGGGTGACGGACATTGTGGACAGCAGTGGCTCGGATGATTCCTCCAATGAGACGGAGGCATCGCAAGCGAAAGACAAATCGTCCGAAGAGTCTGATGAAGAGGGTGCGTAGTTAGCGGACAGCTGCTGTAAACGGGAGGATGGGCCGATGAAAATCGTCGTGACCGGCGGAACGGGGTTTATCGGTCGTCCTCTTGTCGACGAGTTAGCTCGCCTGGGGCATGAAGTGGTTGTCTTGTCGAGGACGGCCGACCGCGATCCTCGGCCGTCCGTCAGGTTTGTGAGAATGGGATGCGCGTTCGGTGGGACCCTGGCAAGCCGAGCTTCTGTCGACGGATGCCGTCGTGAATTTAGCCGGCGAACCGATCGCTGAAGGACGATGGACGGAGGCCCGAAAGCGAGTTCTGGTCGCGAGCCGCATTGTTGCCACGAGGCTTGTGGTGACGGCGTTGGCTGCACGGTCTCGCGCTCTTCCTGTGTCTGATCAGCGCGTCCGGCATCGGCTTTTACGGTGCCAGCGACGATCGTCTCCTGGATGAACATTCTCCACTTGGTCAGGGGTTTCTGGCCGACCTGTCGTCGGTCTGGGAGGGAGAGGCGCTACGCGCCGGTGAGTCTGGGGCGCGTGTCGTGTTGCTGAGACCAGGCATGGTGCTCGAACAGGATGGTGGGGCATTGCCCAAGATGTTGTTGCCGTTTCGCTTCTTCGCTGGGGGGCCGATCATGCCTGGCACGCAGTGGGTTTCCTGGATCCACCGGAGTGGATCTTATCGGCTTGATCAACTGGGCCATCACGACGCCGACGGTCTCGGGTCCTGTGAATGCGGTGGCTCCAGAGTCGCTCACGATGAAGACGTTCTGTGCGACTGTCGGGAAGGTCCTCCATCGTCCGTCGTGGTTTCCTGTTCCTGGTCTGGCGTTACGACTGGCGCTGGGTGAGTTGGGAACATTGATGACGACCGGTCAACGGGTCAATCCGGCCAAGGCGCTTGCGGGCGAGTACGTCTTTCGTTATCCGACGCTGGAGCCGGCCTTACGGGCGATCGTAGCAAAGGGATAAGCGAGGAGGCCTGGGCATGAGCCTAACCATTGAGCCGGTGATGCAGTATCTGCACGCGGTCGCCGTCGCCATTCTGCTGGGGAAGGTTGTGTTGTTGTCGTTCGTGGTGGCGCCGATCCTTGCGAAGAATTTGGAACGGGAGGCATTTGGGAAAGTCGTTCGGGAACTATTCCCCGCCTATTATAGGTTAGGCATGGCTACGGCTGCTGTGGGGCTGGTATCCGTGACCGGTCTCTTGACCCTCCAAGGTCTCAACCCATCCCTGCTGGCCGCAGGGGGGCATTTGGCTGGTGATCCTGGCCGCTGAGTCTTACTGCCGGTCGCCGCTGACCCCACAGAGCAATGCAATGAGAGATCGATTGAAGGAGCAGGAACAGCGTGGCGCCGTCGATGCTCGGCTGCAGGTAGCCTGGAGTCGATTGCATCAACGATCGATTTACCTCAATTCGATCGTGCTGCTTGGGGGACTCAGTTTATTGGGAGTTGCACGTCAATTTTAATTTCTACGAAGGGAGACCGAGCATGCATAAATCCATCGACACCAGGGCATATGTAGCGTTGGGACTTTTGGGCGTCATTCTCCTTCAGCTCGCCTCCGCGGATGGCTGAGGTCGAGGGCGGCTGACGAACAAACCACTCCTGGATCGCGGGCACGGCCGGCACCTGGCTCAGAAATCACGATGCCCGATGGCGTCATCGGGGTGTCGCTGCATGTCGGGGCTGAACGGGTGGGCGATACCGCGGTGCTGTATATCGCGCATGTTTTGCCTGAGGGTCCGGCGCAGCAGGCGGGACTCAAGCAAGGTGATGAGGTGACCACCGTGGATGGCGCTGCTCGTCACCGGAAAAACCTACGAGCAAGTGGCCCTAATGGTACGAGGCGCGCCGGGATCGATGGTGAAGTTGGGAGTGAAGGGTGAGGGTGGCTTGCGCGAGATCTCTGTCACACGTGTGGCGGGACAATCCCTTTACAAGGGTCAGATGGGATCCCATGGCAGCTCTTCTCGATAGGTGAGCCATGAGAACGATCATTGGGGTGCTTGGATTGTTCGGAATCTTGGCCGTGAGTTCGACCCTTGGAGGCTCACGGCCAAGTGACCACGGCGTCACAGCTGTCTCACGGCGAGAAGACGAACATATATCTGATGGCCGGCGACTATCGCCGGGCGTTGGAGGTGTGCGAGCAAGCGATTCAGGAGATGCCGTCGGCCGAAGCCTACCTCCGTCTCACCTATGTCTATCAGGCGATCGATGCGTACCTTGAGCAGCTGTCTCAGGACGAGAGTTGGATGGCCGTCGAACAATTGTATTTGAACCTCGCTTACCGGCATACGGAAGATCTCGTCGATCCGCCCGGCGGGCTGGCGCGCATGGCAAAAGAGATGATTCAAACGAGTGTCCGGCAGCAGTCCGACGTCAGCGCAGCGATGGCCGTGCGGCTGGATAAGGCGGAGGCTGATCGTCTCTGGCAGGAACAGACGCAGTGGCGGAAAGCACATCCCACCACGTGGTGGCGGGCATTTCCAGGGGTCTGGGGTCGATGAAGAGGAGGCCTCCTCCCAACATAAGTCCTCGGGAGGAGATCCAAATAATGAACCAGGACACAGCTGACCGCGGACGTGATGTCAAACTGTTCGGAGCCTTATTCATCCTGGTGGGATTGGTCGATATGCTCATTATCGAATTCTTCCCAAACTATGCGCTCAAGCTGTTCGGCCTCACGATTACCGGGCCTTTGGCCTATCCTGTCAAACTACATTCCCCGGCGGTTCACTTTTTGATCGGGTATGGATTTGTATTTCTGCGCCCCTGGGCCTGGGGGTTGGCGATGGCCTATGGAGGATTCGGGCTCACGAGTGAATTCATGAATCAGCTGCAGTTTGGTTTTCATTATCTGCGAACGGGCTTTATGGCTGCGACATTCCTGTTTCTCTGTTACGCGGCGTGGCGGCGGACTCTGTTTGTCGATACTGTGCCTCCGGCTCACCGGCGGGCTTCTTCCACACCAGAGGTGCCCTCGTGAAAGGGTTGGTGTGGTTTCGTCGTGATCTTCGTGTTCGTGATAACCCCGCCCTATCGGCGGCGTGCAAGGACTGTCGGGAGATCGTGCCCTTGTTTGTCTTTGACGAACCGTTGCTGCAATCGCATGTGTTTGGATCCGCTAGCGTCGGCTTCATGCTGGGTTGCCTGGAGGAGTTGCGAAGCTCGTTGGCAAGTCTCGGCCTCACACTCGCGTGGCGGATCGGCCAGCCAATCGACGCCGTGATGCAGGCTGCGGCAGATTTTGGAGTGGATGCGGTCTACTGGAATCGTGATTATGAACCGGCAGCCCTGGAGCGGGATCGCACGATCGAGCTCCGTCTCACACAACAGAGCCGGGCGGTGAAGACCTTCAAGGACCACGTCGTGTTCGAGGCCGATGAAGTGCGTGGAGTCACCGGCGAACCCTTCCAACGCTACAGCGCCTACCGTGATCGGTGGTGGGTCAAGTGGCGGGCTGCCACACCGCTCGAACTCGACGTCCCGACATTCGAGGCGACGAAGTCAGGTGCCTCTGCTCCAGAGGTATCGCCGTGGCCTTCGGCGGAGGATCTGGGATACCAGACGGTCTCGATGTGGATCGAACCAGGTGAGCTGGCGGCGCGCGCCAGACTCCGATGGTTCCTGCGAGGACCAATCCATGCCTATGTCAGTGGCAGGAATCTCCCGGCGATCGACGGCACGTCCAAGCTGTCTCCGCACTTGCGCTTCGGAACTATTTCTGCGCGCACCGTGATTCACGCGGCGCTGAACACCCTGTCGAAAGACGGTCCGGTGTCGCGCGCCGATGTCTTCACGTGGATGGATGAGCTTGTCTGGCGGGAATTTTTTCAGCAAGTCCTGATGGCGTTTCCTCGCGTGTCCGAAGGGCCTTTCAAAATCAAACCCGGGCTTCCCTCAGCGAGAGGCGCGGGGCCTGAACGCGATCGATTATTTGCCGCCTGGTGTCAGGGACGGACGGGCTATCCGATCGTGGACGCCGGTATGCGCCAATTGAATCAGACCGGTTGGATGCACAACCGCGTTCGGATGGTCGTCGCCTCGTTCCTGGTCAAGGACCTCCGCATCGAGTGGCAAAGCGGTGAGCGCTATTTCATGCGGCAGCTTGTCGACGGCGATCTGGCGGCCAACAACGGCAACTGGCAATGGTGCGCCTCGACCGGAACGGATGCGATGCAGGGCTATCGGATTTTTAATCCCATGTTGCAAAGCGAGAAATTCGATGGCGAGGGTAATTACATTCGACGATACGTGCCGGAGCTCACCGGCGTGCCGGTGAAATGGATTCATGCGCCACACCTCATGCCACAGGGTGAACAAGACCGTGTCGGATGCCGCATCGGCATGGAATATCCGGCGCCCATTGTTGATCATCGCCAAGCTCGTCAGGAATACTTAGACTTCGGAAAACGTCAGGTGGCGACATGATGTCCACACCGCTCCGTCTCGGTATCAGCCGCTGTCTTCTCGGCGCAGAAGTTCGGTTCGATGGAGGCCACAAACGGGACGGGTTTCTGACCGACCTGTTGGGCCGCTACGTCGAATGGGTGCCGGTCTGTCCGGAGGTCGAGGCAGGGCTCGGCACTCCTCGCGAAGCGATGCGACTGGTCGGCGATCCGCAACAGCCTCGACTGGTTGCGATCAAGAGCGGGAAGGACCATACCCAAGCCTTGGCGACCACGACGGCGACTCGACTTCCTGAGCTCGAAAGACTGGACCTTTCGGGGTTTGTCTTTAAAAAGGACTCGCCGAGTTGTGGGATGGAACGGGTGCGTACATACAATGAGCATGGCATGCCGGGCAGGAAGGGAATCGGGCTATTTGCGCAGGCCTATGTCGAGCGGTTTCCGCTGATTCCAGTTGAGGAGGAAGGGAGGCTATGCGATCCCCTCTTGCGAGAAAATTTTATTGAGCGGGTGTTTTGCTACCGCCGTTGGCAGGACCTGGTTCAACGTGGGATTTCCAGGCAGGCACTCGTACAGTTCCATACCACTCACAAATATCTGCTCCTCGCTCATAGCGCCCAGCATTATCGCCTGCTCGGGCGCTTGGTGGCGCAGGTGAACGCCTATCGCCCCAAGGATCTGACTCTTCGATATGGCGAGCTCTTCATGCAGGCGCTGTCCGTGAAGGCGACGGTGCGTAAACATGTGAATGTGCTTCAGCACATCCTGGGGTACTTCAAACCGCGACTCGATGCGCAAGGAAAAGCCGAACTATTGAGTGTGATCGGGGATTATCACCAGGGGCTGACGCCTTTGATCGTTCCTCTGACCTTGATCAAGCACTACGTGCAGATCTTTGACGTCGACTACATTCGCGAGCAGGTCTATCTGAACCCGCATCCGAAGGAGCTCATGCTCCGGAACCATGTGTAGAAAGGAACGCCATGCCGCACGTTGTCGTTGAAAAGCCCGTGATGGAGGGCTGTGGTGGTGGGGTTCATCAGAAGGTGTACCTGGCTAGCCGTCATAGAGACAATCTTCAAGAGTGCTTGGACTTAAGAGGTTCGTGAGAAACGGCACCCAAATTTGAATATCCGAATAGGAGGAGCAGAGACATGGCAGCTGAGCGACGAGGTGTCATTCTGGTTGGTCACGGGGGCATTCCCAAGGGTTGCCCTCAAGATGTCGTCACGAAATTGAAACGCCTGGAGGCTCAGCGGCGCGCCGCCAAGCAACCGCCGTCAGCCGAAGAGATCGAGTTGGATACAAAGATTCGCCAATGGCCGAGGACGCCGGAAACCGATCCCTATCAATCAGGGCTTGAAGCCGTGGCCGCCCAATTGAAAGCGAACCTGGGAGATGTGCTGTTTGCGGTGGCCTACAATGAGTTTTGCGCCCCGACCTTGGAAGAGTCGGTGGAGCAGCTTGTTCAAAACGGCGCGACCCACATTACTGTGACCACGACCATGTTTACGCCGGGCGGTTCGCATTCAGAAGTCGAGATACCGGAAATTCTTGATCACCTTCGGCCACAGTATCCAGGTGTGGAACTCCGCTATGCCTGGCCGTTTGATCTGAACCGGGTCGCGAATACGCTGGCTGAGCAGATCAAGCGATTTGCCTGATTGACGGGTCGAATCGGCTCCTGGCTCTGCCTCGGCGGGAACAAATACGGGATCGCGGGGCGTTGCGCATGACTGATTCCATCTGCACCGCGATCTGTGTAAAATCAGTTTCCATGTTGAAAGTCTTTCCGCCGTAGTGGATAAAAGGAAGTCTCCCAGGAGCCAAACGAATCATGCCGCCAGACGACCTGATTGCTGCGTTTCACAAGACCCAATCGTTCAAGTGGGATCCCCAGGGCGGGTTTAAACTTGCCTCGGGACTGACCAGTCCGTTTTACGTCGATTGCCGAACCTTGATGGCGTTTCCGCATGCTCGCCGCTTGGTCGCGCAGTTGGCCTATGAAGAGACCACGGATCTTGACGTCGATTGTCTTGGGGGTCTGGAGATCGGAGCTATCTCCATTGCCACTAGCATCTCTGATTTTGCTTATTCGGCCGCTCCCCGCCGCGAGTGGCGAACATTTTTTGTGCGCAAGCTGGCGAAAGATCATGGTCTGGGGCGACTCGTCGAGGGAGTCGTCCAGGCTGGAGATCGCGCATTGATTGTGGATGACGTCTTGACCAGCGGCGGTTCGGTCCTGAAAGCCATCGTGGCGGCCCGCGAGGCCGGACTACAAGTACGAGACGTGCTGGTGATCGTCGATCGCAAGGAGCAGGATGGCCGAGCACGTATCGAGCAGGAGCAGGTGCGCGTGCGAAGTCTCCTGACCATAGATGATCTCATGGAAGGCAACAGATGACTATGGCGCAATGTGTATAGGCCGGCGGGCTCAAGCTCATCGAGAGGCGGTGGATGAGGTGGGCGATTCCGATCCCGACGGATCTTACTTGCACTGGAAGTGAATCCCCCAGCGCCGCTCTTCCACTACGTCGCTCGATCCTGCGATAGGACTGGCCTGGCGTACACGACCTTTTGTTTCCCCTTCACGGACAGTCGTATGCCCCCCCGGGCATTTCTCTTCCATGAGGTGTATCGCTGCTTTTCTGGACGAGGAGAGCAGGTTGCCCTGCTCGGCTCGATAGGGGTAGACCACCACGCCCCCGTTATCGAAGTCTTTCACTAGGATCGCTCCCTCTCCGCAGCCCCATGCGACCAGCAACATGGCCAGGAAACTGCCTCTTGACCACCTTTTCATAGGACTCCTATCATAGAGTGTCCGCCGTAAATCTTCCTGTTTTGAGTCAAGGAGGTGACTATGAGATATCTGACTTTTGTCGCATGCGGCTCAATCCTGTGCGGGCTGCTTATGGTGGGGTCCCAGGAAACATTCGCGCACCATTCCTATGTGTTGAGCGTACAACAGTTACGGGCCGGTTTGGTCAAGGCGCCGTCGACGAGTGCCAAAGGCTTCGTACTCGTAGATGTGCGCTCTCCGGAGGAACATGAGTCCGGCATGATTCCCGGCACCGACATGAACATCGACTTTCGTGAGCTGAAGGCGCGGCACCGAGAGCTTGGCGCGAAATTGGATGACCACATTGTTGTGTACTGCCAGTCTGGGCACCGCAGCAACATTGCCGCAGAGGCGCTGGCCGATCTTGGCTATACGCATGTGTACAATGTCGTGGGAAGCATGAATGCTTGGACTGAAGCCGGATTTCCGGTCGCCCCTGCTCGGTAGGTCAGGAACCCTCATCGGTTGCGGGCTGACGGCGAAGTGGATGAGGACGATATGTTTCGCATTCCGATTCGGGGGCTGATGCCGATGACGGCAGGAAGGCCGATGTGTACGCCCATGTCGCCTTCCAGGACGCGACGCCACGGGGCTTGGGCTGTGCTGTCCAGTGAGGCATGGAGCAGGTCAGGACTCGCGATGACATCTGAGGAGGAGCCGCCGTCCATGGCCATGGCCTGCTGAATCGCGGGCATGTGCTGATGCAGGCAATCCGCGAGGTCGTGGAGTGAGACAATATCGACTGTCTTCATCACGAGAATGGACCCGGTGTTGTCTTCTGCCAAGACGGTTTGATAGGCACGTTTCCCGCTATTCCGTACACGAAGCTTGCCTGACCGATCGAGCAACATCAGTGACTGCGCTGCCTCCCGATAGCTGGGGGACTCTTCTGCGAATCCCTCAAAAGCGAGATCCAATACCCGGGCTTTCCGGAGCTTATTGTCGGTTGGTTCGGCTGCGAACAACCCTTGCCAAGAATGATGCTTCTTGCCGCCGAGTGAACGTCCCTCTTTGAGGAGCAACCCCAAGTAGGAATAGTCCTCGCGAAACAGTCCTGCATTGAAGACCACGTAGGCATCGGTGCGTTGCTGCCACCCGTGAATGGAGGGGGGGGTGTGCAGTCGTTCATCGCGAAAGTGGTAAACCGAGAACCGAAAGCGTTCCGGGTCAACTTGAAGAATGAGCATGGCCGGGACCTGCGGACATCTATTCGCTGGATTCCACAACGCTACCTGCATCCCAGGAGTCAGCCGCTCCCATGATATCTCGCTCACAGCCGCCGAACTTATCTGAGGGTATCCGCCGATATAAAGGGTGGTCAGGCAAGCGCAGAGGCCAATGAGGCGCTGCGCGAGCCGTGATGATAGTGAACGGTTGGCGAGCATCAGTAGATGATCCCTTCTCGATCCGACATGGGAGCTGCACCAGACACTGTGTGGGCCCTCAGTATAAAAAGGATGCCCTGCGGGGGTCAATTCAGGCGCGAATATACTGTTGGAAAGGCAATGCGCCTTACGAGGCTTGCGCGGATCGTGGAACGGAACCGGATGCCGATGACGGGTGCCGAGAAAGTCCGATTCCCGACGACGACGAATCGAGCAATGCGCGCACGGTGCGCAGCAAGAGGTCCGGCGAGAACGGCTTCTGTAGAAATGTGGTTCGATGCGGATCCATTCCTCTATTGGCAGAGATATCGTCCAGATAGCCGGACATAAAGAGCACCCGCAAGTTGGGTTTGATGACAGAAAGATGTTGCGCCAGCTCGCGGCCATTCATGCCCGGCATAACCACGTCGGTCAGCAGCAGATCCACATGGCAAGTGTGTTGAGTAGCCGTGAGACAGGCCTCGACCCCGTTCCTGGCTTCGAGGACCTGATAGCCAATTTTGGCGAGCTCATTGCGGACAAGCTCACGGACGCTGTTATCGTCCTCGACGAGGAGAATCGTTTCCGATCCCTGTCGGACCCCTCCTGATAATTCCGCGGTATTCACCGTCATGGTTTGGGAATTGACGCGCGGAAAGTACAGATCGAAGGTGGTGCCGTGTCCGACCTGACTCCACACATCGATACCGCCGCCGCAGCTCGTGACGATCCCGAAGACAGTCGACAGCCCAAGACCGGCGCCCGTATGCTCTTCCTTGGTGGTAAAAAACGGTTCGAACAAGTGCGAGAGGACGTTTGCATTCATTCCGCATCCGGTGTCGGTCACGGTCCATTTGACATACTTTCCCAGCGGCAGGGGTTGTAGGTGGTGCATCGGCGTGCGTGTGAGTTCGGCCTGTGATGTTTCGATCGCCAATAGACCGCCGTTAGGCATGGCATCACGGGCGTTGACGACTAGGTTCATGATGACTTGCTCGAGTTGCCCGGCATCTCCCTTTACGTGGCCGTCGTGTGGATCCAAACGAATGACCAATTGAATGTCTTCGCCGATGAGGCGCCGGAGCATACTATCTATATTTTTAATGACCGTATTCAACGAGAAGACTTTTGGTTCCAAGGTCTGCTTCCGGCTGAAGGCCATGAGTTGCCGAGTCAAGGTCGCGGCTCGCTGCCCGGCTTTCTCCATTTCTTCGATTTTGGCGCGGATCGGATTGCTCGAGGGAAGTTCCCCAAGGAGGGCGTGGCTGTGGCCCATGATGACCGTCAGCAAATTGTTGAAATCATGGGCCAGGCCTCCGGCGAGGCGGCCGACGGCTTCCATTTTTTGAGCCTGCCGAAACTGCTTTTCGCTCATGCGGAGGGCATCTTCTGCCCGTCTGCGTTCGAGTCTTTCGTCGAGATCACGCAGTGTTCGCTTGATTGACGGCACCAGGCGCCCGAGGCGTTGCTTGAATATATAGTCGGTGGCCCCTTGTTGCATCAGATCGATGGCGAAGTCTTCGCCCTGCTGGCTCGAGACGAACAGGAATGGCATGTCAGGGTGCAGCGTGCGGGTCAGGGCGAGAGCGGCGGATCCGTCAAATCCCGGGACTGAGGTGTCGGCAAGAATAAAGCTGCTTCCGTCTTGTCGGAGCGCGGCGAGAAACTCCTCGCGAGTTTGCGTGCGCTTCGATTGACAGAGGATGCCGGCATCTCGCAAGGTCGTAGAGATCAGTTCCGCGTCCGCGGTATTACTCTCGAGATGGATGAATCGCAGAGGCTCAGTCATGAGGTCTATTGGAATGAAAATGCCTGAAGAAGGGGCTACGTAGCTCGGCCGCCTGAACGGCTTGCTCCTTCAGGAGGCGGTTCGTTGATCATTCCCCAGAACACACCGAGCTCTTTGACGGCCTTGAGAAACTGGTGAAATTCCACCGGTTTCACCACATAGGCATTGGCCCCGAGGGCATAACTTTCAACGAGATCTCGCTCTTCGCGCGAGGATGTCAGCATGACCACCGGGATAGGTTTTAAAGCGGCATCACCCTTGATGGTCCGCAGCACTTCGAGTCCATCGACCTTCGGCATCTTCAAATCGAGAAGGACGACAGCCGGGTTTCCTTGGAGGCGGGTCTTAAAGTGCCCACGGCAATAGAGATAATCAAGCACCTCGGCGCCGTCGTGACAGAGAATGACCTTATCGGCGAGATGATGCTCTTCCATGGCCGCCAGGGCCAGTTCGGCATCCCGCGGATTGTCTTCCGCCAGAAGAATAGGTTTGGAGGAGGTCATGCCGTCCGCCTTGTTAAGGGGAGACTGACGAAAAATGTGGCGCCTTCGCCCAGTGTGCCCTCTGCCCAGGCTTTTCCGCCGTGGCGGTGAATAATGCGACGGACATTGGCGAGGCCAATGCCGGTGCCTTCGAATTCATCCGCTCGATGGAGTCGCTGAAAGACGCCGAACAGTTTATTGGCATAACGCATATCAAATCCTACCCCGTTATCGCGTACAAACACCACTGCTTCTTCCTGACTACCCTGTCGACTGCCGATCTCAATGTTGGCCTGAGGTCGGGTGCCGGTGAACTTGATGGCGTTGCTGACAAGATTGGCAAAGACCTGCCGTAACATTGCTGCGTCTCCAGTGACCTCAGGGAGCTGAGCGATTGTCCATGAGATCGCCCGATCTTGCAAGTCATGTCGGAGATCATGCAGCACTGAGGCAATCAATTGGTTGAGATTAACCGTTCCATGTAACATTTCCTGTCGGCCCATGCGGGAAAAGACCAACAGATCGTCGATCAGTTGCCCCATCCGGGTGGCTGATTCCGAAATCGTCTGCAGATAGCGCTTGGCTTTATCGTCCAATGAAACGGTTGCAGCTTTGGCCAAAAGCGAGGCATAGCCGTCAATATGGCGTAGCGGGGCGCGCAGATCATGTGAGACGGAGTAACTGAAAGCTTCCAATTCTTTGTTGGCGGCTTCCAGAAGTTCGCCGCGCCGGTGGAGCTCGTCGGCGACTCGCCGCCGTTCCTTCACGTCATGGCGGATTAAGTAGTAGACAGCAGCCAGCAAGACGAACAGCAAAAGGGCGCCAATGGTCAGCAGGATAATGCTGGAGCGAGTTGTCGTGGTGGATTCGACAACGCGTTGCGCAAGCGCTTTTGTTTCATCCTGTTCCATCTGTATTTCCAGATGTCGCGCGGCATCGAGTTCAGCCTTAGCGACCCCGGCCAAAGCCATCGCTCGTACCGATTCGAATCCCGTTTCGTTTCGCCGTTCGACGGCCGCACGTTCCTTTTGGAGTTGCTGTGTGATGAGCGTTTCAAGCTCATGTACTCGTTTTCGTTGCGTGCTACCGACCTCGGTGAGGTTCTGCAGGTAGCCGATATATTCGGGCGCCCGCGCGCGCAGGGTGTTGTAAGCAGCCAGATATCCGTTGTCGCCGGTCACCAAGAAGCGTCGATGACCGCTTTCAGCCTCGTCCATGCTTTCACTGGTTGCGGCCAGAAACTGAATGAACTCGTGGCTCCGCTGATCCTGCCGGCCGTTTCGGATGAGGATGGTCATGTTGCGGTATGAGATGGCGGAAATCACCAGAATGCCGGCAAATACGAGCCCAAACCCCGCTAGCACGCGGTGTTCAATCGATCGGTTTTGAAAGGTGTGCACCCATGGAACGAGGAACGGCACTCGCGCCAGGATGCGCCCGCCCTTAGGTGAGAGAGGAAGCGATGATTTCGCGACGGCGTCGGAGGCCGGCTGACTGTTCGGTTCGTTCATACCCATGAGTGATTCGGGCAGAGTGAATGAGGAGCGTAGGCGTTCCTAAACTGTAGCGTGGCGCGTGGGCGACTGCAAACTATTCTAGCAGAGGGTATCGAGATGCGAAGGAATTTGAATGAAACCACGCAGCGAAGCGGAGCCGCTTCTATCCTCCGAACGGCATGACGGGAGGAGGGGCCGAGGCCGAGGGGGCAACAAAATTAGAGAACATGAGCGTGGCAGCCACGGCCCAATCGAGGAACGGTTGCGGGTAAATGCCGATCACGAGCGTCCCGGCGAGTCCTACATAGATCACCGCTCGCAGGGGACCGGTGGTTTTGATGGGAGATGAATCGAGCGGCTCGCTGATGTACATCTTTTTGACCACGATCAAATAATAATACATCGAAATGACGATGTTGATGAGCCCGACGGTGATCAGCGTGTACAAGCCTTCTTTGATGGCCGCGACGAAAATATAGAGCTTCCCGATGAATCCGGCGAGCGGAGGCACTCCTGCCAAAGACAGCAGGAACAGCAGCATGGCAAAAGCCAGAAACGGTGAGCGCCGGTTGAGTCCGCTGTAATCCTCGATCTCGTCGCTACCCACCGCATTGCTAATGGCCATAATCACCGCAAAGGCGCCAAGGTTCGCAAAGAGGTAGGTCAACAGGTAGAACAAAATCGAGTCAGTCCCCATTTTGGTTCCGGCGGCCAAGCCGATTAGCACATTGCCGACTTGCGCGATACCCGAATAGGCCAAGAGGCGCTTAATGTTCCGCTGGCTGATGGCTACGATATTGCCGTACGTCATGGAGAGAATGGACGCCGCGACGATGAGTAATGTCCAAGCTGGTTTAAAGGTCGCCAGCGCAACCAAGAACAAACGCAGCAGAAGGGCGAAGGCGGCCACTTTGGGGGCGATCGACAAAAAGGCGGTCACGGGGGTTGGGGCACCCTGATAGGTATCGGGAATCCAGGAATGAAACGGAACGGCGCCGATTTTGAACCCCAAGGCTGCAAAAATGAGGAGGAAACCGATGACGAGTCCGGTAGTCGGAGCCGCCCCGCTCATCTCAGAAAAGACGAGCTTGCCCGTCTCACCAAAAACCAGGCTGATGCCATAGGCCAGCAGTCCTGCCGCAAAGATGCCCAGAATAAAGAATTTAAGCCCTGCCTCGTTGGAAGCCATATCGTTCCGCAGGTAGGACACGAGCACATAAAAGCCAAAGGTCGCAAATTCGAGGGTGACAAAGAGAGACAAGAGGTCGTTCGCGGAGGCCATGAACATCATGCCCAGGGCTGACATGGCGACGAGGAAATAGTATTCGCCACGAAAGAAGGCGAATCGATGCACATAGTCGATCGACAGCAGGATCACCAAGATCGTCGCCAGCAGAATGAGCACCTTGAAGAAGATGGCCAAACGATCGAGGACGAACATTTTGCCGAACAGGGTGCCGGTCACGCCGGTGACGTCAAACCATGCCAGGCATGCCAGTGTGATGAGAAGCCCCAGAATAGTGAGGTAGGCCAGCTGCTCTTGCACGATTCGTTTAAAGGAAAAATCCGTGATCAGGATCACGCAGAGCCATGCAGTGAGAAACAGCTCCGGAAGCAGGAGCAATAGGTCGCTGGCTGAGAGAGTCAGGGAAAACGTCATCGCGGGGATACCTTCGCAATGGCCTCACTGGGGATGGACAAGAGTCCAATGGATGATATTGCGCGTGGATTGTTCATGGGATGTTCTGCGACGGGGACGACTTTGGTAATACGGGCGATCAGCGGATCAACCCCTGATCGGACGACCGAGTACAGATGTCCCGGGAAAATTCCGAAGCTGATGCTGACGGTGATCATGATCAGAAGGGGCATGCGATCGATGACGGTCACGGCATCGTGCGAGTGGCTGTATTTCTCCGCCATCGATCCATAGAACAGCCCGCGCATCATTTTGAACAGGTAGGCCATCGTCAGCACGATACCTAGGACGGCGACGACGACTTGGAACGGATACTTGTTCCAGCTGCCGACAATAATCATGACTTCGGCAATAAAGTTCACGGTGCCGGGCATGCCGATGGAGGCCATGCAGCCTATGACAAACGCGGCGGAGATGAAGGGCATCCGGTTGGATAAGCCTCCCAGCGAAGGAATGTCGCGGGTATGTGTTTGGTCATACACCCACCCTGCCATCGCAAACAACATCCCGGTGGCCATGGCGTGAGCGAACATGTAAATGACGGCTCCACTGAGGCTGATGTAATCGAGCGCAGCCATGCCGAGGAATACGTAGCCCATGTGGCTGGAACTGGAATACCCGATCACATATTTTGTGTCTTTCGCATAATACGCGACCAGCCCCCCATAAATGATGCTGAAGACGCAGAGGACGGCCGCGATCGGCATGAGTTCACGCGTGGTTTCTGGCAGAATTTCGAATGCCACTCGAATGATCGAGAAGTGTCCTAACTTCATCAACACGCCGGCATGTAGCATGCTGGTCGCCGCCGGTGCGGCCGCATGGCCGACCGGAGACCAGGAATGCAAAGGCCAGATCGGAGCGATCGACGCAAATCCGAAGAAGATCAACAACCAGATAATCGTTGCGAGTGGACCGGAGAAATGAGCCTGTTCTCGCAGAATCAAAATGTCGAAGGTGTTGAGCCCTGAGAATTTGTAGATCAGGAGAATGCCCATCAACGCTGCGACCGCAAAAGCTGAGAGAAACAGCACAAGCTTCATGGCCGCGTATTCTTTGCTGTTGGCGCCGAAATTAAAGATGAAGCCTACCGAGTCTCGCTGCTTCAGCCCTGCGGGGTCCGTCATTTCGAGGTACTTCTTGGTGTGGCTACCCCACATCCCAAGGAGGAGATACATGGGGATGACCGACATTTCGTAAAAGAAATAGAGGAAGAAAAGATCCAGCGACATGAAGACGCCGATCGTGGCGGCAGCCAGAATCAAGATCCAGATATAAAACTCCTTCACCCGATCTTTGATGTGCCACGACACGAATATGCCGGCGAAGAGCAAAATGGACGAGGCCAATACCAGCGGAGTGCCGATTCCGTCCACGCCCAGATGGAGCGAAATTCCCAGCTGACGCGACCATTCGATTCGCTGGAGAAACTGAAAGCCGCCTTTCAGCGGATCGTACGCGTAAAAGAGATACATCGATGCTGTGAGAGATACAAAAGCGGAACCGGCAGCAATGCCTCGCACGAGCGAAAGCTGACGGTTGGACACAAAGATCAAGGCCAACGCTCCGACAAACGGCGCAAACAAAATGATGAGGAGTGTGTATTCAGCCATGGTCTTTTTATTTCGGAAGCACGTGGACGATGTTGTCTACGGAAGCCACTTTCGCACGATCCAGCCGGTCGACGAGGGCCTGAATCGACCCGTTCATCATGCGCAGGAAGGGCGAGGGGTACAGCCCGATCCACAAGATCATAATCGACAGTGACAGCGCAATGGTGATCTCCCGCATTTGCAAATCTTTGATCGCTGCCGACACGTTCTTCGTCAGGGGCCCGAGCATTGCGCGCTCGTAGTACCAGAGAAAATAGGCTGCTCCGAAGATCACGCCGAGGACGGCAACGGCGCCATACCACCATTTGGCTTTGAATGCGCCAAGAAGGATCAGGAATTCTCCGACGAATCCGTTCGTGCCGGGTAATCCGATGGAGGCCATGCCGATCAAGAGGAGAAAGGTGGCTAAAAGCGGGACTTGTTTCGCAAACCCTCCGAAGGCGGACAAGTGAGTACTCTGCTGCCTGGTCGATAAGAAGCCCGCCATGAAAAACAAACCGGCGGTGCTGAATCCCAGGTTGATCATGGTCAATAGGCTGCCCTGCAAGCCTTGAAAATTCAAGGCAAAGAGCCCCACCACGACGAAGCCCAAGTGACTGATGCTGCTGAACGCGAGGAGACGCTTGAAGTCTGATTGGACGAGCGCCACGACTGCCCCATAGAGGATTGCCGTGAGGGCCAGCACCATCACGATGGCGACCACGCCTTCGCTTTTGGAGGCATCTGGAACCAACGGGAAGGTAAAGCGAAGGAATCCATAGGTGCCCAGTTTCATGCCTGCCAGCATGACGGCCATACCGATGGGGCCTTCAACCAAGGCATCGGGGAGCCAGGTGTGAAACGGGAACACCGGCGCTTTGAAAGCGAATCCCATGAACATGAGCCAGAAAATCAAGATCTGCTGTGAGAGTGGAATTGGGACAGACAGTAATTGCAGCAGGTCGAACGAATAGACTTCGTCAAGGTGATGGGTTACGGCCCACTGGTGATAATTGATATCGAGCAACGCGATACCTACCAGCATAAAGACGCTTCCGAGGAGAGTGTAGAGCACATATTTGAGCGCGGCATAGTGGCGGTCAGGTCCGCCGCCCCACAGTTTGATCAAGAAATAACTGGGGATGAGCATGAGCTCCCAGAAGACGAAGAATAGAATCAAGTCGATGGAGACAAAGATGCCGATCGTCGTCGTTTCAAGGGCCAGGAGTGCCATGAAGTAAAGCCGGACCTGGTTGCGCACCGTATCCCAGGAATAGATCACGACCAGCACGGTCAGGAAGGCCGTCAGCCCGACAAAGAGCACACTGATGCCATCGACCGCCAGGTGGTACCCGATGCCGAGCGCAGGCATCCAGCGGGCATGTTCGGCGAACTGCATCGCGGCGGAGTCCGGCACGAAGCGCAATAACACCAGAACCGCCAGTGCCAGCTCTATCAGGGTGATGCCCAAGGCGGTTGTTTTTACGAGATCTTCATCTTCGATCAACCAGAGGAGGGCTGCCCCAACCAACGGAAGGAAGATCAGATAGGAGAGAATAGGGAAACCAAAACTAAACTCTTCAAGCATTATGTGTCCACAAACTCCGCTGCGTCAGCGTGACCCGTATCCGCTGGAACCGGATCCGGTCCAAATGAGAAAAACGATATGCACGAGAATAAATAGTCCCGCCACGATAATGGCCGCATATTGATGCACCATCCCCGTTTGGAGACGGCGCCATGAGCGAGCCAGTTGGTGATTTGCATAGCCGATAATATTCAAGAAGGCATAAACAATGTGTTTTTCGGTCCAAGTGATGGCGGCTGAGCTGGCGTCGGTTCCATGGTCAACTGACCGAATAAGGCCATCAATGATGGTGCGATCGAACCAATCGCACAATTGGCCAAGCCGCTTCGTAGGTTCTACGAACAGCGTGTCGTAAAGTTCGTCCACATAGTATTTGTTGAGCAGCGTCGTATACAGACCGGGCATTCGGCTAGCCAGCGCCTCTGCCGCAGTGGAGTGGCCGCAATAAAAATAATGGGCGAGCCCCCACCCAAGCAGTGCGATAACGGTGGCGGTGCCCATTAGGCCGAATATCACGACAGGTGCGGTGGCATGCTCTTCACCGGCCACGCCTGCAACCGAATGGAGGAAATGATGAAACCAGCCGTTTTCGGGTGGGATGCCGGGAATGCCCCCGATGACGGACAGTGTGGCTAAGACCACCAAGGGACCGATCATGACCATGGGGGATTCGTGGATATGTGCAGCGGTGTGATGGTCCATCCGCGAGGTTCCATAAAATGTAAGGTACGTCAGACGGAACATGTAAAACGAGGTCAGGAACGCGCCCGTCGCAGCCATGCCATAGAGTAGATAATGCTGGTGAACGAACGCATGGCCCATGATTTCATCCTTACTCCAGAATCCCGCCAATGGAGGAATCCCTGCGATCGCAATCGTACCGATCAGAAAGAGCATGTGTGTCCAGGGAATCCTCGACTTCAAGGCGCCCATCTTGCGGATATCCTGCTCGCCGGATAGCGCATGGATGACTGAGCCGGCGGACAGAAACAGGAGGGCCTTGAAAAAGGCGTGGGTCATGAGATGGAACACTGCGGCTGTATAGGCGCCGAGCCCGCACCCCAGGAACATATAGCCGAGTTGGCTAACTGTGGAATAGGCCAAGACACGCTTGATGTCGGTTTGGACCAGCCCGATCGTCGCCGCGAAGAGCGCCGTGAGACCTCCGATCCAGGCTACGGTCGTCATGGCAACAGGTGACAGATCGAAGATGGCATGATTGCGGACAATCATATAGACGCCGGCCGTGACCATGGTGGCAGCATGAATCAGAGCGCTGACCGGGGTCGGGCCTTCCATGGCATCGGGCAGCCAGGTATAGAGAGGGAGTTGGGCGGATTTTCCAACGGCGCCGACTAAGAGGCAGAGCGCGATCGCTGTGGCCATTTCAGGGGATAGCTGGGCGGCATTCTGCATGACTTGGGTATAGTCGAGGGTCCGAAAGTTTACGAACACCAGGAAAATCGCCAAGAGAAACCCTGCGTCGCCGATTCGATTGACCACGAAAGCCTTGGTGGCCGCTTTGGCGGCGGAAACCTTGTCGTAGTAGTACCCGATGAGCAGATAGGAGCAGAGGCCGACGCCTTCCCATCCGATAAAGAGGACCACGTAGTTATTGCCCATCACGAGCAACAACATCGAGACCATAAAGAGGTTCATATATACGAAGAATCGCGTGAAGCCGGTTTCCCCATGCATGTACCCGACGGAGTACACATGAATCAGGAACCCGACCCCCGTGATGACCAGCAGCATGATGCAGGTCAGAGGATCGATCAAATAGGCAAGATTGATCGTGAGGTCGCCGCCGAAGATCCATTTATAGGCGATCACTTCGCGGGCGGCGCCCGTTCTGAGCGTCTCCGTGAAGACCGCCAGCACGCAGAGGAAGGAAAGCAGGACCGATCCCCATGCGAACCGGTGTGCCAGGTCGTGCGAATAACGGTGTCCGAAGAGGCCGTTCACGAGGACGGCCATCAGCGGAAACAGAGGAATCAATTTGACGATCAGATCGATGGAGTCGGACACGTTACCACTTCAAAAGATTCATTTCATCGACGTTGGTAGAAATCTTGCCGCGGAAGACGACAATAATGATGGCCAATCCAATAGCTGCTTCGCCGGCTGCGATCGCGATGATGAAGAGTGCGACGATCTGCCCCTGCATGGAGTCGAGGTAATGGGAAAAGGCGACCAGGTTGATGGTGGACGCGTTCAGCATAATTTCGACAGACATCAGTACAATAATGAAATTGCGACGGATCAGTACACCGAGCAACCCCGTCGCAAATAGCACCGCACTCACAACCACATAGGCGGACAAAGGTATCATGCGTCGCGCCTCGTCTCGATCGATTTGGGCGTTTTGGCGAGAACGATGGCGCCGACGATGGCGCCCGTTAGGAAGACACCGATAATTTCAAATTGCAGCAAGTACTCGCTGAACATTTTGATGCCGATGGCATGGGCATCACCGTTCAAGAGAATGGCCGCCGGGGTCGCATCGCCTTTTGCACCTGCGAATGGTGATCGCACCAACAAGAACAAGAGATAGATCAGTCCAATGGCTGCGGGAGCCAATAGATAAGGGGTCTTGGCATGGAAGTAACGATCATCGGTCTTGAGATTCAACAGCATGAGGACAAACAGATACAGCACTAGGATAGCGCCTGCATAGACGATCACCTGGACAGCCCACAAGAACTCGGCGTTCAGCATAATGAACAGACCCGAGACGTGGAGGAGTAGGGCAAGGAGCGCCAGGCCGCATTGCACCGGGTGCTTCAGCGACACCGTGAGAATACCGGCGACAATACTTACCACTGCGAAATACGCGAAAAATACGAAGGCCATAACGGTACGATTCAACTCAAATGTTTGGGTTGTGACTGTGTGGGTTTGAGAACCGACTGCGGAAAGTAATAACGATACTCCCGGCTCTCCTCCGAGTTTTTTTCTTGGTTATGGGCATACAGATATTTCTTGGCATCTTCAAGATGGCGTTCGCCTATCTCATAGAGCCGCTTCTTGTCGAACAGCAAGGTGCGCTTGTCATGCGTGGAGTATTCATACATCTTGGTCATCGCCAGCGCGTTGACGGGGCATGCCTCCACGCAGTAGCCGCAAAAGACGCATTTGGTGATGTCGATATAGAACTCGGTGGCGTAGCGCTGCAGCGGACGACTGGGGTCTTCCTGGCTGATCACTTTAATGCAACGGGAGGGGCAAGCTGCTTCGCAGAGGTCACAACCCACGCATCGCTCATGTCCATCGTCGTAACGAAGCAGTCCTAACGCGCCGCGATGACCATCCGGAATCGTCCGCTGCTCACGCGGATACTGAAAGGTGATCGGGCGATGGAACATGTGCTTGAAGGTGACCTTCATGGCGTCCCAGATTTCGTAGAACAACGCCGCTTCAAGAAGTTTTTTGGTCCGTGCCACGACACTCATTCACACCACCCTCTGACGATATCAAAAAGACGGACGAGCTTACTCTTACGCACCGACCTTTTCAATCTTCACGCGCGTCGACTTGAAGTATGGCACTCCCGTCACGCTGTCGGCCTCCACAGCCATCAAATCTTTTACCGGCGGCTCATTGAAGTGCTCCGGATAGAAACACGATCCGGGCAAGACATTGGGATCTGCCTTCACGCCTAGCTCGGCCGCGCCCTGTTGTGAGCTCAGGCGAATAGTAGATTGTTCGTTGAGGCCGAGTTGTTGTAGATCGGCGGGGTTCATCCTCAGTCGACCAGTGTTTGGCTCAATATTAATGAGACCGGAGGCTCGCGTGGACATTTTCCCGGAGTGATAAAGCACTTGCCCTGTCACGAGCGTGAATGGCCGAGTGGTGTCAATCGAGGACTGCCCCGACACCTGACTGCGATATCGGCTTTCGACTTCGGACGCATAGCCGTTCGACAAATACGCGTCGGCCGAGGGCGCATTCCGACGGGGCTGGCCGAGATTGTAGTAGCCAGGGAGCAGCTTCATGATTTCATTTTGCACGTCTTGCGCAGACTCATAGGGCCATTCATACCCAAGGCCGTTGGCCAACGAAGTCATAATGTGCCAGTCCGGCAGGCTTTCCCCCACCTGGTCGAGCGCTTGGCGAACGCGCAGGACCTTCCCCTCGAGATTGGTGAAGGTCCCATCTTTCTCGGCATAGGTTGCGGCAGGAAGAACGATATGCGCCAGTTGACCGGTTTCGGTGAGAAAGGGATCTTGTACGATCAGGAGTTCCAACTTTTCAAGCGTCCGCTTCACATCCAGGGAGGCGGGTAACGTCGCCAAGGGGTTTTCCCCGATGACGTAGAGTGCCTTGATCTGACCGCTCCGAATGCGGGAAAAAATTTCCAAAAGATTCGCGCCGCTGTCCTCGGCCGGCAGGGTGACGTCCCAGGCCTTGCCGAATCGTTCCCTGGCACTGGGGTCATCATAACGAGCCTGTCCCGGGAGGAACTCCGGCGCGACCCCCATGTCGACGGCGCCCTGTTCATTGATTTCTTCGGTGACCGTGGTCACCCCGCATCCTGGCTGACCCAGTTTTCCGGTCACCCAGGCGAGGTCGATAAGTTTCAGAACATTTTGGTACCCGTTGAGTCGGCGCACGATGCCTTCCGCGCACAGCGCAATGGCGCGCGGGGCTTCTGCGAAAATGGCCGCGGCTTCCCGAATCTGCTCCGCCGGAATACCGGTGTGCGCTGCCACTTGGTCCAGCGACACCTGTTCCATCGCCCGCTTCAATGCCGCGAATGCCTGCGGATGCCGGGTTGTGCTTGGTTCATCGATCAAATCATGTTCGATGACTGATTTGACCAGCCCATCAATGAGAAGCCCTTCCGTACCCGGTTTTATTAAGAGAGGATGTGAGGCGAGTTGCGCGATATTAGTATTGGCCGAATCTACGACGATGACCTGTGCGCTATAGACCCGGATCGCTTCCTTGATGCGGACGGAGGTCAGCGGATTCGTTTCCGTAATATTCGAGCCGATCACGAGCACGGCTTTGGCTTTGGTCAAGTCTTCCCAGTCATTGAGAGGCCGTCCGATGCCGACGGCATGGCGCACGGCGTGCACGTAATTGAGATGACCATAGCGGGCGCTGCTGTCGAGTTGGTTGGTCCGGAACCCGGCGCGCATGAGTTTTTGGAACAGATAGAGTTCCTCATTGGTGCAGCGAGCTGTAATGAGCCCGGCGATCGATTCCGGTCCGTGCTTGCGGTGGATGTCCGACAGCCGATCGATCATGCTCTGCATGGTGTCGAGCCACGGAGTTTCGGTCAGCACGTCGCCCCGGCGCATGAGCGGTTGCCGCAAGCGTTGGTCACTGTCGATGTATTGAAACCCGAATCGCCCCCGGACGCAGATCCCGCCGTGGCCTTTGCTGGTTTCAGCCCGGTCGCCCCATTTATTCTTCCACGAGAGCGGCGAAGTGACTCGAACAACTTCGGTATCTTTGGTCTCAAGATGGATTTGGCAACCATCGCCACAATAGTTACAGGTGGTGGTTGTTTTCTTCATCTGCCACGGCTTGTAGAGGTATTTGGAGTATTTGTTCGTGATGGCGCCCACGGGGCACACGGCCAGGCAGTCGCCGCAGAACTCGCAAGCCAGAGGCTGGTCGCCCTTGGGTACGACCTGGTTGAAGCCGCCCTTTTTCATGAACTGCAGAGCGTCGATCATTAAGACGTCTTTGCAGACGTTGATGCATTCGGCGCAGGCGATGCAACGATTCATGTTGAAGTCGAGCACCAGGCTGCGCGTGTCTTCGGGAATGAACTTTTGTTTCGCATTGGCGAGGTTCGTCACGCCATGCTGAAAAGCCATGTCCTGCAGCTCGCAATGCCCGTCTGCATCGCAAACGGGACAATCCAAAGGATGAACGGAGAGGTGTTTTTCAACCGCTTTTTTCCGCGCCGCAAAGAGATCATCTCCGTCGGTTCGGATCACCATGCCGGCGGTTGCCTTGGCAGTACAGGAGCGGACCGGGGCCTTTTTCCCTTCCTGAATGACGAGGCACATGCCGCAGGATCCAAACGGATCGAACGTATAGTGGTAGCACATGGCGGGAATGATCTTGCCGGTGCTGGCGATCACATCGTAGAGCGAGACGCCGTCCTTTGCCTCAACTGTCCGTCCATCGATGGACAGTTCAATCGTGGCGACTGCGACGTCTGGATTGGTCGCTGGTTTCAAACCCATGAAATTACCTCAAGTCAAAAGTGAGCGAACAACTGCGCTCGTCCACTCGCACTTTTTCCTCTGTATCGGTCTTCATCGATCGCATTCCCCCATGACGATATCGTAGGTGCCGAAGATCGTCACGGCGTCGGCAATCATGTAGCCTCTCGACATATGATCGAATGCCCCCATATGGATAAATGAGGGAGCCCTGATTTTTAGTCGGTACGGCTTTCCGCCGCCCGTGCTGACGATATAGAAACCCAACTCACCTTTGTGCGCCTCAGTTCCGCAATAGATTTCTCCCGGGGGGGCGTTAAATCCTTGCGAGAACAATTTGAACTGCTGAATCATGGCTTCCAGGTTGGTGAACACCCGTGCCTTGGGAGGAAGGGTCACGCTGGGGACATCGGCCATAATCGGCCCCTCTTGGATTTGCTCCAAGCACTGGCGGATGATCTTGACGCTCTCATACAGCTCTTGTACGCGTATCCAATACCGATCGTAGGTGTCGCCGTTCTTCCCAACCGGGACACTGAACTCGCATCTTGGGTAAGCGGAGTAGGGTTCGTATTTGCGAAGGTCGTAATCGACACCTGATCCGCGGAGCGTCGGTCCGCTTAACCCAAAACTCAAGGCATCCTCAGCGGAAATGACTGCCACGCCTTTCGTCCGCGCGAGCCAGATGCGGTTCTTCTCCAGGAAGATCACATATTCATCGATCTTGGGTGGGAAGTAATCCAGAAACTGCTTGAGTTTGGCGAACAGAGACGGCGTGAAGTCCCGCTCGACCCCGCCGATACGATACCAACTGGTCGTCAGACGCGCGCCGCAGAGTTCATCAAACCAGTCCAGCAGAATTTCCCGATCTCGAAAGCAATAAAAAAAGACGGTCATTGCACCGATATCGAGCGCTTGCGTGCCAAGCCAGAATTGGTGTCCGATTATGCGCTGGATTTCTGCGACGATGGTGCGCAGGTACTCGGCGCGGTCCGGCACCGTGATGTTCATCAATTTTTCGACGGCGCGACAATACGCAAAGTTGTTGTACATTGCGCACACGTAGTCGAGGCGGTCGGTGTGCGGAATAAACTGATGATAGGTCCCTTCCTCTGCCAGCTTTTCCACTCCACGATGGAGAAAGCCCATCACCGGCGTCGATTTGACCAGCCGCTCACCTTCTAGTTCGAGAATGACCTTGAGTACTCCGTGCGTGCTGGGATGCTGCGGTCCCATGTTCAGCAGGAGCTCTTCAGTCCGGAGGGTCGGAAGCGTCGTGCTTTCGGGATGCTCGGGGTCGACTTTATAGACTGTTGTTCGTTGGTCTTCGAATTGTGCCATGCTCGTTCAGTGGCCCGGTGAAAGTTGCCTAACGGGCCGGTTCGTCCAAGAACTCGAATGTATCGCGCCACCCTCTGCCGCGGAGCGGAAAATCTTTGCGCAGCGGGTATCCTTCTTCGTACTCGTCAGGCATCAAAATGCGGCGAAGGTCCGGGTGGTTGCGGAAGCGGATCCCCATCATGTCGTACACTTCGCGCTCCATAAAATCGGCCCCCTTCCAAAGGTCGGTCAAGGATTCCACAACGGCATCCATTTCTGGAACCCGTGTTTTGAGACGAATACGCTGACGGGTTCGAATGGAATAGAATTCATAGACCACCTCGAAGCGCTCCTCGTCATCCGGCCAGTCCACCGAGCTTACGTGGACAATATAATCAAATTGTAAGGAAGGTTCGTCCCTCAAAAACTTGGCCACATCGTGCAACGCTTCTCTCTTCACAGTCACGGCAAGATCGCCTCGCCACTCCGCTGCTTTGAGGCAGGCGTGGGGAAAGGTGTCTTGAATTCTTGTGGCTAGGTGACTCATCAACTCTCTTGTGCCCGTCAGACCTTCAGCGCGTCTTTGACTTCTTTGGGTTGGGTGAGGAATACGCGTTTTTGCATGATGCGCTCTTGGAGTTTCAGAATGCCATCAAATAGGGCCTCTGGAGTCGGGGGGCACCCTGGCACGTAAATATCGACGGGCACGAATCGATCGACTCCCTGCACCACGCTATAGCTGTCGTAAATGTTGCCTGATGTGGCGCAGGACCCCATAGCGATCACATACTTCGGTTCTGGCATCTGGTCATAAATTTTGCGAATTACCGGAGCCATCCGACGACACACGGTTCCGGCGACGATCATCAGATCAGATTGTCGGGGGGAAGCTCGGAACACTCCAGCTCCATATCGATCCATGTCATACCGCGACGAGACGGCGGCGATCATTTCGATGGCGCAACAAGCCAGGCCAAATGTCATGGGCCACAACGAACCCTTCCTGGCCCAGTTGACGGCCTTCTCGACCGTCAAGGTAATCACATCGGGACTGCCGTCTTTATCATGGCCTCCCAGTTGAATTAATCCCATTCCAGAGCTCCTTTTTGCCAAGCATAGGCATAGGCAACGAGGAAGAGTCCAATGAAGATCAGCATTTCCACGAGACCGATAAGACCGATCTTGTTGAAAACGATGGCCCATGGATAGAGAAAGATGACTTCCACATCGAAAATGACGAACAGCATGGCAAAGATGTAGTACCGAACAGGAAATGGCATCCGAGCATCAGAAAACGGTTCAGATCCGCACTCATAGGTGGACAATTTTTCCGGCTCGGGATACTTCGGTTGAACGAAATAGCTGATCAATAGGGTGCCCGCGCCAAACACAAACGCGATGAACACGAACAGCAAAATTGGAAAATATCGGCTCAGGTACTCTAGGAGGAGCTCGGAACCGGTCATGGGTTCGAACCTCAATGGGTTTGAGGGCTATAAAGAGGTCGGAATCTTAGCCCTGGCCTATTTTTAATAGCAAGCGCACAAAGGACCTAGGGGTCTTTAGTCCCGAAAGTCCTAGAAAGTGAATACTGTCCAGCAGTTAGAAGCGAGGCCGATTATGGTCATGCGCGAGTGCGAAGTGCCGTGTTTTTGGGTGTCAGAGCTGATGTTTCTGCGGGCGATCGGTTATTCGCGGACCGTGGCATCATCTTGTTGGACGGAGTTCTCAGATCGCTTGGTGGGGATCCGGCACTGATATCCCATTCAGATGCCATGGGCGTTTCGGTCAGAACCTTGGTTCTGCGAGGCATTTGGGTGTTGATTCGACGTTTATCCGTTCCCATATTGCACCTCACGTAGCGCCACGTCACGATGGTTATTCTACCGAGCTTCACATCAGTAATAGAAGCCACGATAGCATCTGCTGCGCACAGCAATCAAACGGTCCAGCGCTGGACCGTTTCTTGACAACCCCCTGCTGTTTGCTAAGGTTGCTACAGGCAAACCCTCCGAGGTGAGACCAACATGAGGACATTACCTATGCGCGCCAGTCTGATCATCCTATCTTGCAGTTTCGCGGCCATCACGGCCATGTCAGCCCATGCGCAGGATGCCCAAAGCGTGCGGTTGGGGGAATCGGCTTTGACTTTTTCCGCAGGCTCGATTCGCCAAGAGATGCCTTTGGAGGGTGTCGTAAATGTAATTACCGGGGACAATCAGCTTTCCGGCAATCGAATGATGGTCGGCTGGACCGGGACGGATGCGCTGTATCTCAAATTGAACAATCCGGGAGACGCGGCCCTGGGGGATCTCTATACCGTGTACCGGCGCTCACGCAAGGTGTTTCACCCCATCACCAAACAGTACCTAGGCTATATCATCAATCGGTTGGGTGTAGTGGAGGTCATTCAATTAGACTCCAAGGTGGTTGGTGTGCGAGTGGTTCGTTCATTTGCTCCATTCTCCCCTGGAGATCCGGTCATGCGGTTTGCTCCGCCTTCTGTGGAAAGTACGGTTGATGTCTCTTTGCCGGCGATTGATGTCGAGGCCATGGTTGTCGAGTTGCAGTCCGACAAGAATATGTCGCTCGTGTCGCAAGGGAATCTGGTGTACCTAGACAAGGGGCAAGAAGACGGTCTCCGTCCTGGCGACGGCCTGGAAGTGTTCCGTACGGGCGGCGGACTCCCTGAGAGGAGAATCGGCGAAGTGAAGATTCTTTCGACAGAGCCTCATACGTCTGCAGCGGTAGTATCTAAAGCGACGGCTCGGGTTCTGATCGGCGATCGCCTTCGGTCTACGCACACGTCAATTCAGGCAATGCCATCTTCTGATGGTGCGGATTTCGATACTCCCGCTGCGACCGTAAAGCCGGTGTTGGCTGGGAACACGGGAAGTGCTTCGTCTCTCCCCAGCGAGTCTCGCCCAATAGGCAAGGTGCGGATCGACTATACTCCTGGGGGCACCAAGATTAATCTCGATGATCTGGCTGATCAACTAGAGTATGAGTCCGGCGAAGTGAAAATAAAGCCTGCTGCGATGCCGATTCTTGAGCAATTGACAGATTTCTTAACCACTGCGGCCGCGCATCAGCAAATTCGGGTAGAGGGGCACTCCGATAACATGGAGATTGGTCCAACACTGAAGGGACAGTTTCCGACGAATTGGGAATTGTCTAAAGCGCGTGCAGCCGAAATCGTCCGGTATCTGATTCAGAAGGGCGGGATGGATTCTGCAAAGCTTTCGGCTGTGGGCTATGGAGCGAGTCGCCCGGTTGGAAGCAATGCAACCGACGAAGGCCGAAAGAAGAACCGCCGCATCGAAGTTGTTCTCGAGTCGACGGAAGAAGCTTCGCCGTCGCAGCTAGTTAAGACGCCGTTAGGTCATCTCCAGCGGAAACCAGCCCAAGTAAGTCTTAACGACGGGGGCCTGGCAACTGCCGAGGCAGCAGCTGTCGTACCCGTATCCTCATCGCCGATAGGAGCCGCCTCCTCGGAGGCTGGGAGTGACCATGCCGCTACTTCTGCGGAAATGCCAACACCGGCTTCGGCTGCCGGAGATGACCTGCCCTCGCCCCCGCCTGGGTTGTAAGCGACTCTAGCCGCCGGCACCGTCCCGGTGCCGGCGGTCCTTGTTTGGTGTCTCTCGCTTCCCTTCATCGCCTCGATGCACCCATAAACTGTTCTAGCGCAATGTGATTCGGAGGGCACTCTTGGACTCCGTCATTGTTGCTCCGATCCGGTGTTGCTAGAATGGCGCATGCTCAACCAGTGCCCATCTGTGTCTCCTACGATTCCGCCTCCTGCTTGTCCGGCCTATGTTGACGTGGTGTTGCCTCTCCGACTCCATCGGCACTTTACCTATCTGGTCCCGTCAGAACTCCAGGGCAAAGTAGCGGTGGGACAGTCTGTGATCGTTCCATTTGGAGCCCAAGATCTTCACGGCCTTGTCATTGCAGTCCATCCCCGCCTTCCGCCCGGTGCGCCGCATCGTGGAATTAAACCCATCCGTTCGCTCGCCGAGGCATGTTCAGACGAACAACTCACAGTTCATCAAATAGAATTGAGCCGTTGGATAGCCGAACGATACGCCGCTCCATGGGGGCAATGTATCAAGCTTGTATCGCCTCCACTCGGTCAGGTGGGCCGGAATCAGGTACGGTATCTCATATCGGAGCAAGGGCTGGCCAGCCTGTCGGCTGGGGAAGATATCGGAGACTTGGACAGGCAACTGCTCTTGCGCCTCGCTCGGCGTCCTAAAGGCCTCACCGCGGCTACTCTCACGCAAGGCACTCAGACTTCGGTGATGCGAACGATACAGGTGCTGATCCGAAAAGGATTACTCCTTCGCCTGGATGAGCCGGCGATCCCGCGACCTAGTCGCAGCGAGAAGTCGTCGGTCAGTGCAGCCAGCCAGGCTTTTTCCAGGAAGATGGCCTTCGACGGGACAGCGCATCCGCCGGTCGAAGCAGCCTCCTGGCCGGCTACGGTGCGGGAGTTGCTCTTGCGGGATGCCTACGCTTCCTTGCTGGTTCAGGCGAATGGTGACACGAGACTGTGGTGTCTGGTGCAGGCCGTTCAGGAGACCCTTCGTCGTGGGCGGCGGGTGTTGGTCATCACAGGTGACGTCGAGCATGCGAATCGATTGACCGAGGCCCTTGCAGTCACCGGACAGCACCCGTTGCTGTTGCATAGCGGCCTGACGGCGAGAAGCCGCGCCGCGGTATGGTCGTCGGCGCACAACCCTTCCGCGACGATCGTGGTCGGCACCCGCCTAGCCGCTTTCGCGCCGATTGAGCGATTGGGACTCGTGTGGGTGGAGGGCGAAGATGACGCCTCGCTCAAAGAGGAGCAGGTGCCTCGCTACCATGCCCGAGAGGTGGCACGTCGGCGTGCAGTCTGCGATGGGGGGCTGTTGGTCTTGGGCTCAAGCCATCCTTCGCTGGAGAGCTGGTCGGCGGTTCGGCAAGGCGAGACGGCGGCGTATGTTTATCGTGATCTGATGGCTTATCCGAGCGTTCGGGTCATCGATCAGAAGGACTACGCATTCGCGTCTGTGCCGGGAACGAGCTTGTCGCCTCCTCTCTGTGACGGCCTCCGCGAGGCCTTGCGTCAGAATGCCCTGGCAGTTGTGTATCTGAATCGAAAAGGGTTTGCGACGGTCCTGCATTGTGAAGATTGCGGCGCCATGCCGCGATGCGATGTCTGTAGCGTCACGCTGTCCTTTTACAAACGCAGCAACCATATGCGGTGTCACTACTGTGGGCGGACGAAACCCGTCCCTGATCATTGCAGCCAATGCCGATCTCTCAAATTGGAGCTGGTAGGTTCGGGCACGGAGCGGATCGAGGAAGCGGTTCGGCGGATGTTTCCTCAGGCGCGTGTGGGTCGTGTGGACGGCGAGACGATCCGCCGTCCAGCCGATGCGCGAGCGCTCCGTCGTGTGCTTGCCGCAGGCGATCTTGATATTGTGATCGGCACGCAAATGTTGTTTCGATTGGGTCTCCGTTCGGTAGCGGCTTTCGTGGCCGTGCCGGATGCGGATGCCGCACTCCATATCCCCGATTTTCGCTCGGCAGAGCGGATGTACCATAGTCTTGTCGACGCAGCCGAGCTGGCTCGCCCTGCTCACGCGGGAGGAGAGATCATAGTCCAGACTCGCTTCCCCGATCATCCTGCGATGTTGGCATTAACTCAGGGAGATGATGCGCTCTTTCTCGACTCCGAACTGATGTTGCGGCAGCTGCTCTCCTATCCACCGCATACACATCTCGTACGGCTGGATGTGACTGGTACGATTGAGCCAGTGGTAGCTCAAGCGGCCGATCGCTGGACGACGCTGTTACGGGCGCAGGTAGCCGGCTCCGAGCCTGTAGACTCTAACGACAGACGGCGGACGATGGCGGCTCAGCGGCTTACGGGTGTGGGCGGAGAGGGAAGGGAGCCCGTCATCTTGGGACCGTCTCCCGCGCCGCACGCCATGGCGAGAGGCCGGTACTGTTGGCAGATTCTGATTAAGGCGGTATCTCTTAAGTCGGCAACGGAGATCGTTGCCCTGACGCTCGCTGTGGTTGAACGAGGACCACGGCGAGGTGCTCTTAGGTTTGATATCGATGTTGATCCGGTCACGATGGGGTGAAACGCTTTCAACTGCGGATTCGTTTCTTTTTGTTCCGTAGCGAGGTCAGTTCTGGTTTCGGTGAAATGACTGGGGTGTTCGCCTCACGAACACGTTTGAACAGTCCGAAGGCAAATGTGACCCAGAAGACTGAGGAAAAGAGGCCAAAGAGGACGGCATTCAGAATCGTTCCCATCTGTGCCTCGGTCGGCTGCTCCCCTCCCATCCGAATTTGAATCATGGTCACAATCGGCCAGGTCATGCTTTCAATCCCCAGTCCCAATGTGGTCCAAGCCCAGATGGCTCCGATGCTGCGTCCCCGCCACCACAGAAACGTCGTGGCGCCTGTGACAAAGATCAGCGTCCAGATTGGGGCCAACTGTTCCCACATTACGAACGCCCCGACGGCGACGACAATTCCACCCAGTAGCGCGTGTAGGTGCGGAGTCCACCACATCATATGATCATTTCTTCCTGGCGAGGAAAACGTAAAGATGGTTAGTCTGCGGATCGGTCGGCAGGAAGTCAATGCGGCCCATTGCAGGGGGGTGAACGCGATCAGTACAGGTCGGGCGCTAGTCAGCGGGCAATCTCGGTGTGGACGGCATCCAGGAGCTGTTGCATCTCAAAAGGTTTCTGAAGGGTACGGCGAGCGCCGAGCATCCTGGCCACATCGAGAAAGTTCAAGATGCCAATCATATCGCTGCCACCGGTAATGGCCATGATTCTCGCCTCTGGAAATTCTTGGCGGAGGGTCAAGATGCTTTCAAGCCCGTCCTGGTCAGGCATGAGGATGTCCATGATCACCAAGTCTGTTGGTGATTGGCGATATCGAGTCAGCCCTTCTTTACCGTTCGAGGCCTCATGGACGTGGTAACCGGCTTGCTTCAATGTTTCATAGATGAGTCGGCGGATCGCCTCCTCGTCGTCCACGATTAAGACAGATGGCATAACATTCCTCGCAACTGTCCTCAAGTGTGAAATTCGAGATGTCAGAGCGCGACGTGTATGAGTTGGTTGCCGTGGGTAATCGGATTGCGTCCCACGGTTATGGTGAATTTACCGCTCCTTGTCCCGCTCGGCAAGGAATTCCTTCCCTTCCGTGTGAGTGGAAGCCGCCCCAGGCACCGGCTCGGTGATCACCACTGAGTTGGGGTACGGTATCGCGGGCAAGTATATTTCAATGATGGTGCCGTGAGCGACTGTGCTCGTTGCGCGGAAGGTGCCGCCATGTTCACTGACGATAGTTTGAACATCGGCGAACTCTGCCCCTGCCCCATCTCCCTCAGCCGCGGCTGTCACGAACGGATCGCACAACCGGGCCTGGATGTCGGGGCTCACTCCTTCCACGGTATCCGAAACCGTCAGGCGCACATACGGTCCCGCAGGGAGCGGCAGGTCATGGCCGTTCGCTGCAACGGCGAGCTGAATATTGTCGAGGCGCACTTCCAAGATCCCACCGGTCGATTTCATTGCCTGTTCGGAATGGGCCAGGAGACTCACACACACTTGGTGAATCTGGGTGGGATCGGCCAAGACGGGTGTGATTGCTCCAGGGATCCATTCGCGGAGGGTGATGTCTTTCGACAATCTTCCTCTTAAGATTCGAAGTGTTTCTTTCAGAAGGATGTCCAGCGAGATCGGTTGTTTGGCGTTCCCTGCCTGGCGCCCGAACACGAGCATTTGAGTGACCAGATCTCGAGCCCGCCTCGAAGCTAGGAGGACCTGCTGTATGTGGCCATGGGGTCGACTGTCGGGCACAAGGAGCGGCAGCGCCAAGTCTGAGAAGCCCATGATGGCGGTCAGGCAGTTATTGAACTCGTGGGCGATACCGCCTGCCAGGGTTGCTATGGCCGCCGTTTTCTTCGCCTGCTGTAACCGAGCGGCCAGTTCTTTTTGGGCGGTGATGTCGGTGATAACCACCTGTACGGCCGGGTGTCCATCGAACGTGGTCGGGGTGGCGAGCATCTCCACGTCGATGGAGTTCCCGTCCGCTCGCTCAAATCGTTGTTCGACGGGCACGGGGGGCGTTGGAATACCGAGGTTCTCTCCCGGGAGCAACCCTCGGATAAAGTCTTCCGGGAAACATTCCGTCAGCAGTCGTCCCTCAATATCCCGTGCCGAGGTGAGTCCGAAGAGTCGGGTGCCGGCTTGATTGATGAAGAGGATAGCTTGATCGGCATGGACAAGGATGGCATGGGGCGATGCCAGAATCAGGTTCCGGTAACGTTCCTCGCTCGTGTGTAGCGCTTCCATGGCCAATTGTCGAGGAGTGACGTCGCGGACCATGCCCACATATCCGGTCGAGATTTCCCCGTGGGTGCGTAGAGGGAAGGCTTCGGCCATGACCCAGCGCACAGATCCGTCAGGTCGTTGAAAGCGAAACTCACGTGAAAAGCTCCGATGATCAGCGATAGCGCTGGCCCATTCGGCACTGATGACATCGTGATCTTCAGGGGAGAGTGCATGAAGCCAGCAGTCTCCCGTGGTGGCTGCCGATGGCAGTCCAGCCATCAGGCGCAGTCGGCCGTTGAGGTAGAGCGTGTGCCCTTCTGGGTCCGACAGAAAGATGCCGATGGAGGCTTCGCCGGAGAGCGTCCGAATAAAGGACTCGATCGTCGAGTGCGTCCCGGAGGGGAAGGTCGCGAGAAGGTCTGGCGAAGTCACGCGCGACTCCCGTGCGCTGTACGAGCCCGATGAGTCATCAGTTGGAGGTATCCTCCGACATGTGTGAGCGTCACCTGGTGGCCCAGCTACCATGGCATAGTGTGGGCCAAGTATCGAGTGCCTCGCTCATCTTCAGTGAATAAGTACGTAAGTTGGGATCATAGCACCATGCTGGAGGAGGCCGGTAGAGATGATTAACATTTTGCACTGGAATTGGACTCTAGTTGAATAGGGCCATTTGTCGGTGTGAACGGAGAAGAGTTGTGGGGACCCTCTGGGCTGGTACTGTGGGTTGGATGGGCGCGTGACATCGACCTGCGAGAATTGTGACGAACAGGCATGAGTCAACCTGCGTGAAGCGACAGGCAGTCTGACTAAAGGATTTGCGCAAAAATGTGAGGCGCAGAATGTTCTGAAGGAAAGGCGCACAGAATTACTCATCCGAGTATCGCGCGGCTTGCGATAAAACTGCGCGGATCACGTGAGCAGTAAGGTTGGTGCCGAAGGCGGGACTTGAACCCGCACGGCTTGCGCCACACGCCCCTCAAACGTGCGTGTCTGCCATTCCACCACTTCGGCCCTCGAAGGCGTAATCATCAACCGCTGAAGCGCTATGCGTACAACTGAGGGGCGCAGTAAATGATCTGACCGCTGCGTACGCATCACGCCCCAAGGAAGCGCATTATAGAAGTGGTCCAAAATGCTTGTCAATCAACTAGTTGTCCGGTAGAATCTGACACGTGCTGCGTAGGCATATCGCACATTTTCCCTCATTACAGCGATCAGCGGGCTGAATTTTGAGATGATACCTCTCTCAATCCCACCTATTTCCTATACGAGTCAGCAGACTGCGATCGCGGCGCTCTTTGACGTCGATAACACGATGCTTCCCGGGCAGGTGAGTGAAGTGCGATTTTTTCGATTTCTCTGGAGGCGTGGTCTAGTTGGATGGCGTGAGGTATGGGACAGTGCAGAATGGGTCTTACGACAAGCGCCATCTATTTCATTGCACCCTCTCCGAGAGCGGAAGCTCTATCTGGCCGGAAAAGTTGTAGCCGATATCGAGTCGTTCGCAGAGGAATTCTGTCGTGCCGAAATTGTTCCGTATCTCTCGACCCAGGCGGTATCTCGCATGGACGAACATCGACGGGCTGGTCATTACATAGTACTGGTGACTGGGTCCCTGGAATTCCTGATGACGCCGCTGGCAACATTGCTAAACGTATCCACCCTCCTGGCGGCTAAACTCGAGCAGCAGCAGCAGCGATTTACCGGTCAGGTCTGCTCGCCCCTTCCCTATGGCCCCGGCAAACGAGAACTGATTACTCACTTGACAGAAGAATGCGGCATTGATCTGGCGCAGTCTTTTGCCTATGGTGACAGTCCCGGTGATGTTGAGCTGCTTCGTATGGTAGGCCATCCGCTGGTCGTGAATCCTATCCGAGGCATGGCCTCTATCGCCCGTCGTCATGGGTGGCCGGTGGCCATATGGAAATGAAGCAGTCATTCGTCGTCGACTCTTGGATGCCTGGACTATGATGAAGGTGACAGAAATCTTTCACAGCATCCAGGGCGAGTCCACCTATGCCGGTCGACCCTGCCTGTTCATCCGATTGACGGGCTGTCCGTTGCGCTGCACCTGGTGTGACACTGCGTATGCGTTCTATGGCGGGCGAGACCTCACGATTGAAGAGATTGTGGAAGAGGTCAGGCGCTTCGATTGCCCGCTTGTGGAGGTAACCGGAGGAGAACCTCTTAGTCAACCAGCATCCTTGGGACTGCTGACACGACTCTGTGACGAGGGATTCGAGGTATTGCTGGAGACCAGTGGCGCGATCGATACGGCCGGTGTCGACCGGCGGGTGCATGTTATTCTCGACGTCAAGTGTCCGGGGAGCGGCATGGCTGATCGGATGCATTGGCCCAACCTCCAACGGCTCTCGTCGCAGGATGAAGCGAAATTTGTAATCAAAGATCGGGCCGACTACGAGTGGGCACGCGAGCGCGTCCGTCGCGAGGCGCTTGCGACACGATGTACGGTGCTCTTTAGCCCGGTGTTCGGTGATAGAGAGGTGCGCCAACTGGCCGAGTGGGTGCTGGCGGACAAGCTGCCGGTCCGGTTTCAGCTCCAACTTCACAAGTACATTTGGACGCCGGACATGCGGGGAGTGTGACCCGTCCACGTGTCATTTAAGAAACGTCTTGTGTCCTGCAAATGATGGGATACATTTCCTGACAGAGCAGTGAAAGGACAAGGCAACAAGGCAAAGCGCGTGGAGGATTGATGAAGAAGATCCAGGTTCAAGCACAGGTCGGACGGGCGGAGAACGAGCCTGCCGAAGTTCTGGTTTTGCTCCGCTGCGAGGGGAACTCTGATCTCACGCAAGAGGCCGCAGCCATCGACGATCAACTTGGGGGACAGCTCGCCACGTTGATCCGGCGCGAAGAATTTGAAGGCAAGCTTGGGGAAGGGTTGCTGGTCCACACACAGGGGAAGGCCAAGGCGAAACGACTATTACTGACGGGGCTGGGCAAGGAAAAGGATCTGCGCGTAGACGCGTTCCGTCAGGCCTTAGGTTCTGCTGTGAAACGCGCCCGTCTAGCCAAAGTGACCTCATTTGCCGTGGTGATGCCGGCAGAACTGCTCGAGGAAATTCCCGTCCAGGATGTGGCGCAGGCGCTGGCAGAGGGAGCCATTCTCGGCAACTACCAGTTCACCGCCTACCGCAGCGCCAACGGGACCAAGTCGATCGAAGTGGAGCGCCTGGTGATCTACACCTCGCAACCGTCGCTATTGCCACAGATGGCGGAAGGGATCCGGCGCGGTGTTGCGACGGCTGAAGCCACGGTACTGGTTCGCGATCTGTGCAATCATCCAGCCAACGTAATGACGCCCACGCGCATCGTGCATGAGGCCAAGGCGGTCGCGAAAGAACCGGGCGTACGGCTGAAGGTGCTTGAACAGAAGGACATGGAGCAACTTGGCATGGGTGCCTTACTCGGCGTGGCTCAGGGCAGCCATGAACCGCCGAAGTTCATCATACTTGAGTATAAAAGCGCCAAAGCGAAGAAGGGAGATCCTCCCGTCGTATTAGTCGGAAAGACCATCACCTTTGATACCGGCGGCATCTCGCTCAAACCGGCCGAAAACATGGAGCATATGAAGGCCGATATGACTGGTGGCGCTGAGGTATTGGCCACCATGCGGGCGGCGGCGCGGCTGAAGCTGCCCCTCCACCTGGTGAGCATTTTGCCGGTAGCTGAAAATATGCCGGGCGGGCGGGCGATGAGGCCTGGTGATATCGTGACGACCCTCTCCGGCAAAACCGTCGAAGTTCAGAATACCGATGCCGAAGGACGGTTGATCCTGTCGGACGCATTGGCGTACGCGACCCGTTACAAACCGGCGGTGCTGATCGATATCGCGACGTTGACCGGCGCCTGTGTCGTAGCGCTCGGCCAATTTGCTATCGGCATGTTCGGCAACAACGATCAATTGAAGGAGCATGTCCGGAACGCCGGGCAGCGGGCCGGGGAGCGCGTCTGGGAGATGCCGTTGTGGGAGGAGTACTTCGAGCAACTGCGCAGTGATGTGGCCGATATGCGGAATATTGGCGGCCGTGGCGGCGGCATGATTACCGCGGCCCTATTCCTGAGCAAATTTGTGGGCGATTGCCCATGGATTCATCTGGACATTGCCAGCACCGACTGGAGCGAGCGAGAACGTGCCTACCTGCCGAAGGGGCCGACCGGCATAGGGACCAGGCTCCTCATTCAATTCCTGATCGATCGCACCTTGCCGTAGCCAGCACCAGACAGTCGCCGAGTGGTCTGAACGGGAGATCGTCGGATTAGCACATTGACAGATCAGGAGTTTATGACGCTACGGGAACAAATCGGCCAACTGTTTATGATGGGATTCACCGGAACCACGGTCACCAAAGATTTGGCCTCGTTTGTGAAAGCCTATTCACCGGGCGGCGTCATTTTTTTTAGACGCAATCTGGAATCGGTTCAGCAAATCGTCGATCTTACCAATGGTCTTCAGAAGCTGTCCCCCGGGTCACCGCTACTCATCGCGATCGATCAAGAAGGCGGACGGGTGTCTCGTCTCCCCAGTGAGTTCACAATTTTCCCTCCTGGTGAGCAGTTGGGACGCTGCAATTCCTATGAGTTAGCCTATTCTGCCGCGGCCACCGTCGCCAAAGAATTGCGAGCTGTGGGCATCAATATGAACATGGCTCCAGTGCTGGATGTGAATAGCAATCCGGAGAATCCTGTAATCGGTGACCGATCATTCGGCGCCACACCCGAGCTTGTGGGGGAAATGGGCTTGGCAACCATTGCGGGCTTGCAGGAAAATAAGGTGATCGCCTGCGGTAAACATTTCCCCGGTCATGGAGACACGGCCACCGATTCGCACAAGGTATTGCCGGTGGTCGAGGCGGATCTTCGCCGGTTGCGGGATACGGAGTTTCCCCCCTTTCAACAGGCGATTGCGTTTGGCGTGGCAAGCCTCATGACAGCCCATGTCCTCTATCGAGCCTTGGATCCCGAGGCTCCGGCGACGTTGTCGTCGGCGGTGATCCAGCGTGTGCTACGGGAGGAGTTTGGCTATGACGGGGTCGTCTTTACCGACGACCTGGAGATGCATGCCATTATCGATCATGACGGAATCGGCGAGGCTGCGGTCCGTGCGTTTGTCGCCGGATGCGATGTCCTGCTGATCTGTAAGGACCAGGATCGGGTGATGGCAGCGATGCAGGCGATGGAGAAGGCCGTGGAAGACGGTCGGATCACCCCGGAAATGCTTGAGCAGTCGCTGGTCCGCGTGGCTCGACTCAAGGCGCACTATCTTCAGCCCTTCAAGGCGGTGACGATTTCCGATGCGCGTCTGGTGGTCGGTTGTCGCTCGCACAAGGTCCTTCTCGATTCGTGGCATAGCGCTTATGGAAGAGTGCCAAAACAGAAGGCGGCTGAGATCAATGAGTCGGCGGCGGTTCACGATTCTCCAGTGACGCATGTGTAAAGGGTAGCTGAAGCGGCATGGCTCTTAAAAAAGGTGATATCCTAGACGAACGAAAACGCCACCCAGATTCCTGTGGCCTCGTGGTGAAGTTTGCCGGCGGCGGCGAGGGATTTCAGAAGATCCGCTGTTGCGGGCACGAGCTGACCGAAGAGGACCGAGTGCCGGATATCATTCCGTCGAGAGGTCGCAAAAAAGGAGCGTTGCTCCCTGGAGCGATGCTGGAGGAGAAGCGGCAATTTGCGGATTCCTGCGGTTTGCGTGTCATGGTGCTTGACGGGGGCGCCGGGCTGGAAGGGATCGACTGTTGCGGTCATACCATCACAGCTAGCGCCGTCAACGATTTGAAGTTCGGTCAACCTCGGGAGGAGCCTCCGATGCCCACCGGCCCTGCAGGGACAGCATGATTCAACCACCAATACCGCTCGGTTCCGAGGGCCGGCCGCTTCAAGCAACCACCATGCAGTCCTTGCTCGGATTTATGGACCGGCTGGATAGGCTGGGGTACGTCGCGGCAGGGTTCAGTCTGCTCCTCCTGGGCATGATCATCTTTGCTCACGCCTGGTATATCTTCCTGATGCGGCCGGTGCAGATTGGCGTGCTTCCGGCCGGGCTCAAATTATTGAATGATCTTCTTCTGGTTATCATTCTTCTTGAATTGTTTCGAACGGTCGTGCGCTTCCTTCAGACGGAGGTATTGGAGCTGGAGCCTTATCTGGCGGTCGGTATCATCGCCTGTACGCGAAGAGTGTTGACGGCGAGCGCAGAGTTGTCTCACCAACTGGAACTTGTGGCCAGAGACACCCGGCAAGAGCTCTTTCTGCAGTACCTGATGGATGTCGGACTGAACGTGACCGTGATCATTGTCCTCATCTTGGGCGTGTATATGCTGCGAAAGCGCCCGACCGTCCAGCGGCCTGCCTCGGCATAAGTTGCTTTCTGAGGAGAAACCATAGGAGATTCAGAGGTCGTTCTTGCCCTCCTCCGGCCTCTTATGGCATCATGCACCTCTTTTGGGAGGCAGGGTGGCCACATTGCTGGAATATGTGGGGTCGGTGCATATCTATCTCGGACCGTACCGAGGAAATCCCATTGCATTATATTTGTGTCGCACGGAAGACGGCTGCCAGATCGGTCCCCGAGCTTATCCATGGAATGACGTCGTGGGGGCGGGCGAAACTCCCAATAAAGCCGCCGCTGATTTCGAAGAAAAGTGGAAGGGCAAAGGACTCGCGGCCGACATGTATTCGGGCCCTTCGTGGGAAGGTGGCATTAAGCCGGAGAAGCCAGCTCCTCCTAAACCTGCTGCGCCACCCAAACCTGCGGTTGCCCCGGCTGCCGGCACGGCTGCTCCAGCGGCACCCGGAACCCCACCTGTAGCACCTGCTGTAAAACCTGAGGCGTCTGCACCTGCCAAGCAAACCGCTCCGGTTACAACCGCTCCTCCTGTGAGTCCAAAGACCGCTCCGGTCGCTCCAACCGAGCCGTCCTCTTAAATTTTTCTGTTACCCCAAATAGCTAGGTCAGTCAAGCGATGGTGCCGGCCGGGGCATATTCGTGTGTTCGGCAGATGGCTGCAGGGCGAGCTTGCTGTGGCGAAAGCCGTAGGCCATGTAAACCACGATGCCGATGATGGTCCAGACAAAAAACCGGATCCATGTGATCCAGGGAAGGAAATACATCAAGCCCAGGCAGGCCAAGACACCGAAGATGGGAATGACCGGCATGAGCGGCATGCGGAATGGACGTGGATGGTTCGGTCTGGTGTAACGCAGCACCATGATACCGATACAGACCAGTACAAACGCGAAGAGGGTGCCGATGTTCGTCATATCAGCGGCCTCGCCGATAGGGACCAACGCCGCCATGATGGCTACCGCGATGCCGGTCATGTAGGTCGCATGGTGCGGTGTCCGGAAGGTCGGATGAACGCCAGAGAGCCAGGGGCCGAGAAGCCCATCTCGGGACATGGCAAAAAATACGCGTATCTGTCCCAGCATCATGACGACCAGCACGCTCGTGATGCCGGCCACCGCGCCCGTCGCCACAATCGCAGCACCCCACTGAAATCCCGCCACCCGCAAACCTTCGGCCACCGGTGCGTGAATATCGATTTTCGAATAGGGCACCAAGCCGGTCAGAACCGCAGCTACTGCGATATAGAGAACTGTGCAAATAGCCAGCGAGGCGAAGATCCCGATTGGTAAGTCCCGCTGAGGGTTCTTGGCTTCCTCTGCCGTGGTGGAGACGGCATCAAATCCAATATAGGCAAAAAAGACAATGGCCGCGGCGGCGCCCACGCCGGCAAAGCCAAAGGGCATGAACGGCGACCAGTTGGCGGTGTCGACGGAGGATACGCCGACGGTGATGAAAAACGCGATCACCGCGAGCTTAATGATGACGATGGCACAGGTCGCCCTGGCGCTTTCTTTCACGCCGACGATTAAAATGCCTGTGACTAGAAGGACGATGATCGCCGCCGGAATATTCGCGATACCCCCTTCCGAGCCGGGGGCGTGACTGGCCCAATAGGGAAGTTCGAGGCCGCACATGTTGAGAATATTATTAAAGTATCCGGACCATCCAATAGCCACTGCCACACAGGCGACGCCATATTCCAGAATAAGGTTCCAGCCGGTGAGCCATGCCAGACATTCTCCCAGGGTCGCATAGGAATAGGTATAGGCACTGCCGGCGACAGGAATCATGGCGGCGAACTCCGCATAACAGAGGGCAGCGAGTGCGCAGGTGACTCCCGAGAGAATGAAGGACAACATAATTCCCGGCCCGGCTCCAGGCCGGTGGGTATCCCCGACGATGGCGGTGCCGATCAGCACGAAGATGCCGGTGCCGATAATCGCTCCAATGCCGAGTCCGGTGAGGTCCCAGGCCGTTAGGGTCCGTTTCAGGCGATGTTCAGGGGCGTCTGAATCAGAGAGGATTCGTTCGATAGATTTGGTGCGAAACAGCGGATTGCCCACGCGGTGTCCTCTCCGGTCGCAGCACGTCCATGCCTGCTGTCATGGCTGCGTGCGCACCGTGTCATGATTTTTTCCCCCGTAGAGCCGATGCGGTGTGCAGCGATGGACGACGGGAGGCTGCTCGCAGGAAGGCTTGAAATAGGCGCCGATGCAACACATGTCGCTCAAATAAGAATTCCGGGTGCCATTGTAGGCCAAGAAAGAATCGGTGCGTCGGATGTTCAATCGCTTCGACGATTCCATCGGGGGCCGTTGCGCTGGCGATGAGGGGAGGTCCGACCACTTTCACCGATTGGTGATGCGAACTGTTCACATGCATGCGGGAACGCTCGATGATTCGACTGAGCAGGCTGCCCGCTTTGACGGAGACACTGTGGGATACCTGATTTGCCGGTGGGATTTGCCGATGTTGCAACGCCTGGGAGACTTGCGCGGGAATATCCTGGTAGAGACTCCCTCCACAGGCAATGTTCATCGTTTGCATGCCCCCGCAGATGGCCAGGGTGGGGATGCTGCCGCGCAGAGCGAAACGGATGAGGCTCAATTCAAAGTCAGATCGCCGTTCGGCCACAACGGGGAAGGTGTATCGTTGCCGCTCTCCATACAGAGAGGGGTTCAAGTCTGGTCCGCTACCCGTCAAAAGGAGCCCATCGATCCCTTGAAGAAGCCGCCGGCGCGCGGTCCGATCTGCGAGGAGCGGTAAAATTACCGGCACGCCGCCGAGTTCCTCGATAGCGCGAACATAGCGAGCCCGCAGAAAATACGTGGGTTCCTTACCGCCCCACTCCTGACGATCGCCGGCATTGAAGTCGGGCGTGACTCCAATGACGGGTTTCATGCTAGCGAATGGGTTCCAATGGGAGCGGCGCAGGTTCCTGGGGAACGTACTCGACCGCATCTCGTTGGGACTCTGCGGGGACGCCGAGAAAGCGAATCGGCTTATCGCCCTTCAGGTGTTCTGGTGTGATGATGTAGGTGCCATACATACTCGGGATCCAAATGTTCTTCGCCGTTTGTTCACTTCCTCCCGAAAAACCGTAAGCCAATCCGCCCACGACTCCTCCCCCGATTGCAAACGCCAATTTGAGAGGAAAATAGACAATGGTCGCCAGGGCCGATCCTGCTTGGATGCCTACACCTGAGGCGCTGGCATCGTTTGACGAGACCGGCACATTGGACGCAGTACTCGACTCTTGCGCGAACAGGGGCGCGACGAGAATGGCCAATGAGCACATCATGACCAGACAGTGGAGAGCTGATTGGAACCAGAGGCTGCGTCGTCTTTTGAAAGACATATGAGCAGAGACGTTCACGTTGGGTGCCTCCTTCGTGCTGAAGTTCCGATGTAGTGTGAAGAAAAATGAATGCCGATGAGCCGTGCGCGATTGCATGTGCTGTGTTGTCGTTATATCAAATTCCCTTCCATTTTCAAACCCCTTCCGGCTTTCCGTCGGGCTCACCTTCGGTCCCACCGGCGTCAAGGCGTGTTCTCTAAATCCAGTTCGAGACGAATCGGTTCCATCAACTGTTCCGGTTGTTCATCGATGACCCGATTCAGTTCGGCGTCGAAGGCCTCAGCGGCTATCGCTTGGTTCTGCTGCTCTAGTCCCACATAGAGGGCCAAGGTGAGGGTGCAGGTGCAGAACGCCTGAACGAACAGATCGTCGGCTCGGCGCCTCACCTCGTCGTACTCCTCCTGTCTGACATGTTGCAGGAACTGACCGAGTCGGGCGGAATACCCAATCCGTTCACGCGCCTGGGCCAGGTGGTTTTGGGTCACGTCCACGGCGACTTGCACACCGCCTTTCCAGCTGCGTTTTTTTACATTGAAGACGCATCGGACGTGGTCCGGCCGATGCTCGGTGGTATCCGGCCCGAAAAAAAAGTTGACGCGGTAGTGCGCCAAATCCGATGAGAGAGGAATGGTCATAGGCAATAGTCCTCATTGTAGCACTGCGCGAGTGTAGAAAGAACGGCATGAACGCACAGTGGTATCGATCTCGAAATGTCGCTAAGATGGCGGCCATGGACGCGTCGTCTTCATTTTGCGCGCGAGTGGCCGGTATTCAGCTAGCCATTCGAGATCAGCCAGGGCTTGATGGCTGGTTATTCTATGACTTTCGCCATCTCGACCCCATTGCCTACCGAGTGTTGCTGCTGAACCCCTCACTCCACGTGACGAGACGTTGGTACTATTGGATTCCGGCAGAAGGGGCGCCGATCAAGCTATACCATCGCATTGAGCCTCATGTCTTGGACGGCTTGCCGGGAGAAGCACGGCCCTACGTATCCTGGCGGGAACAGCAGACGATTCTTGGCGCCATGCTGCACTCGGCCAAGCGGATCGCCATGCAATACTCGCCCATGAATGCAATACCGTACCTGTCACGCGTAGATGCGGGCACGATTGATCTCGTCCGCAGTATGAACGTGGAAGTGGTCACCTCCGCTGATTTGGTTCAACAATTTGAGGCCGTCTGGGATGAATCCCAATTGATGTCGCACCGAGTAGCGGCAGACGGGTTGCGGGCAATTGTGGACGAAGCGTTTCGGTTTGTGGGGACCTCGCAGGCCGAGCGACGTGCGCTTACGGAATATGATCTGCAACAATATATTCTTTCCCGGATGCAGGCACGGGGTCTGGTGACCTCGAGTCCGCCGATTGTCGCCGTCAATGCGCATAGCGCCGATCCTCACTATGGGCCGTCTTCCGAGGGAGCTGCTCCTATCAGGGCGGGCGACCTGGTTTTGATCGATCTGTGGGCTAAGCAAGCTGTACCTGGAGCCGTTTATGCGGATATTACTTGGACCGGATATGTCGGGCAGGTTGCGCCAGCCCGGCACCAGGAGGTTTTTCAGATTGTGCGGCAGGCTCGAGACGCTGCCGTGACATTCGTGCAAAGTCAGATTCGCGGTGGGGCATTCCCCTATGGATGGGAAGTAGACGACGTGTGCCGGAAGGTGATTCAAGATGCGGGGTATGGGAAATATTTTGTGCACAGAACCGGCCATTCAATCGGCGAGGACGTGCATGGTAACGGGGCTAATATCGATAATCTAGAGACGCAGGATGCCCGCCGGTTACTGCCTTGCACCTGTTTCTCGATCGAGCCGGGGATTTACTTGCCGGAGGAGTTCGGTATTCGAAGCGAGCTGGACGTCTATCTCTCCTCCCATGATGCGGTGGTGCATGGGCAGCCGGTTCAGACCGAACTCGTGGCCATCGCGGTACCTACCGCATAGACTCCTCGTCTTTCAGATGGCCCGGATTGAGCCGACTGCCTTTCTTGACACCTTTTGCATCCGGCAGCTATCGTGGGAGATAGGCGGGCCAAAGTGGCGCTCTGCCGCTGGGTTAACCCCTATTTGCCGAGGAAGGATATCGAACATGTTTGGCACCATGGGATTCTCGGAAATGATCATCATCCTGGTTATTGTGTTAATTATTTTTGGAGCGGGGAAGCTCCCGCAAATCGGCGAAGGTGTCGGCAAGGCCCTCAAAGGTTTCAAAAAAGAAGTCAATGACATCCCGCCTCCGGAGACCACAGTCGAACAGAGTGACGCCGCCGTTGTGCCTGCTCCCACTCAGGCCCAACCGATAGCAGAGATGGGGCAAGCAGCTCAGCCATCAACAGCTCCAACGATTCCACCGGTTCCCAAAGCCACCGCTCCGTACACGCCCGGCCCTGAGTTAACTCCCGGTACGACAGCGGCCCTCATGGCAGCCGCAGGACCGCAAGGCCCGCAAGCCGCTCAGCAGGCGAAACCTCGGGTCGCTACCGTGAGTCCTGGGCAGGCGGCGGCGGGATCGGCAGTCGCACAGAGCCATCAGCCTCCGACAATGGAAGATCGCATGGCCACCCCCGCGCCGCTTATGCGTGCGCAATATCCCCCGCTTCCGGCCGGTGCCCAGAGCAAGCCCGTGGCGAATCGGCCATCGGCCATCGTCAATAAGGATGCCGTGGCTCGTGTGCAGGCGGCTCAGGCTGCCACGCGGGCGAAAGCAGCCCAGTCTCAACCAGCCGGAGTATCCGCCCAGGACATGCAGGGTTTGGGAGAGGGCTTAGGGGATGCGGTGCGCACCTTCCGCCAAGCAGTGGCTGATGTGCGGAACTCTGTCGATCCTGAAATGCGTACGATCCGCGCCGAGATGGATTCAGCCCAGAAGGAACTGGAACAGTCGATTGAAGCAGCCAAGCAGGCCCCCGTTCCGGATGATGATTCATTCTCAAAACCCGTCTAAATATAAATATTCGGATCCTGCAAATTATTCAGGCTCACCCCTCGTGTCCTTGCCTTCCGCAATCCATCTTGGTCTGTGTCTCCTGATCGGATTCGCGACGGCTGGATGTTATGTGGAAGCGCCTTCAGTAGGTCCGGAAGTGATGTCGGCCAGGCTGGTCGAACTATTGACGGATGCTGATCCGAGTATGCGCCGCACTGCGGCAGAAGCGTTGGGGAAAATTGGACGTCGATCAGCGAGATCAGGGCTGGTTTTAGCGCTCAATGATCCTGATCCAGGCGTGCGTGGAGCTGCGGCCATTGCGTTGGGTCGATTGGGTGACGCGGAGAGTGGACTGGCTCTCGTAGAGTTGTTATCCGACCCTGTTGGCGCAGTTCGTGAGGCTGCCGCTCTCGCTCTGAGTGAAATCGAACCGGCCTCGGCTTTGGAGGCGCAAATTCTTGCGACGATTCGCACTCGAGACGTTCCCGGTCGTATCGCTGCAAGCCGTGCCCTGCTTGGGTTGGATAGCGTCTCTTTTTCGGACAATCTTGCTGCCGCTTTGCGAGATGTGGATCCGACGGTTCGTCAGGGGGTAGCCGCTGTCATGGGGGAGACGGGAGATGTCCGGGCCATCCCATATTTGCTGTCACTTCTGAAGACAGATGTGCATGCAGGTGTGCGCTCTGAGGCGGCATTCCGACTCGGAAAGGTTGGCGATCAGGAGGTTGTGGCTGATCTGTTGAAAGTCGCTGAGAAGGATTCCGATTTCGTGGTTCGAGGATGGACGCAGTGGGCCTTGCAGCAGATCAGACAATCGCACGAGTACGGTTCAAAGAATTGACCAAGTCGATAACCCGCTTTTGGGCATTGTCATCAATGTCGATGAACTGAATTCCCATTCCAGGAAACAGCAAGTATCGTTCTGGCTTTGAGCGTGTCCAAGCAACTTTTGCGCGGGTTCCAAATTTCTCACTCGGTCGATCGGGCAACGCAAACTCCACTTTCAACTCGGTTCCGGGTGGGAGTGGCGTACTACTCTCAATAAACAGCCCACCTCCGCCGATTCCACCTGTCAGGCCCTCAAAGTGTTTGCCTTCGGGAGTGATGCAGCGCACCTTGATTGCGAGTGGCGCGCGTGGATGTGCTCGGCTATGGGCGAAACGTTCATCATCGTCGATGGATAGAATGTGCTCGATGAGCGAGCCCCAGCCCAGTGTGCCCAGGCTCTGTCCTTTTTCATCGAACAAGCTCAACGTTTCCTGTTCGCAGTCAATAGCGAATACTTTCCCCTGGTGTTCGCGAGTGGCGGTGACGGGAAACCTCATCTTAGGGCTAGCCCTTCCACGTGTTTATTCGATTGGCTCAAGCTTGGCTGGCTGGAGCGGGTCATTCTGCGGAATACATTTGACCGAATGGATCAAGCTGAGTACTCGGTTCCTCGTTTCCACCGCAATTTCCGTAAAGCGCACACCCATTCCTGGACTAAATGTGTATTGGTCGGCTTTCGGGCACACCCAGGCGATGCCGCCTTTGGCCGACAGCCACTCGTCAGGATTCTCTGGCAACGTAAACTCCAGGGTCAGCTTGGTTCCGACAGCTAGTGGGGCAAAGCTTTCAATAAAGAGTCCACCTCCACCGATTCCGCCCGCTCGACTTTCGAATTGGGTACCTTCAGGAGTCGTGTATTTAACTCGTATGGATAGCGAGATACGCGGTTCAGAGCGCGCTTCACGCGGTTGCTGAGGTTTTCTATAGGTGAGAATCTGATCGACGAGAAAATCCCAAGTCAGGCCGCCCATGGTTTCGCCATTGAGGCCCACTAGGGTAATCATCTCCTTGGCGGCATCAACTTCGAGCGTTTTTCCCTTATGCCTGCTACTGGATACAACAGCGAATTTCACACGTGCCGTCCTTTAGGCGATGGATCGTTGGGATCCCGTATGTTTCCGCAAGTATACCGCACGGAATCGTCTTGTCGACAAAAACCTGATTCAAGGCATAATCGAGGCCGGAATGTGGAGAGACAGCGCAGCTGGGATGTAAAGATGAGGGGGCCGAAGCCCCCTCTAGATTGACAACCGGTTATCCATTAAGAAGGAGATGGTCAGGCGCTTTTTACGTCCTTGTCCTGTTCAAAGATCCGAATCGGAGCATGCTTGCCGCTTATAGCGTCTTCGGTGATCAAGACTTCCTTGATCTGTTTCTGCGAGGGGGCGTCATACATCACATCGAGCATGGCTTCCTCAAGTATCGAGCGTAATCCTCGAGCGCCTGTTTTTTGAGTGAAGGCCTTACGCGCGACGGCGCCCAAGGCAGCGTCGGTGAACCGCAATTTTACTTTTTCAAATGAGAGCAGCTTTTCATACTGCTTGGTGAGGGCGTTTCTCGGCTCAGTGAGGATTCGGATCAGCGCCTGCTCATCAAGTTCGTCAAGTGTGGCGACGACGGGCAACCGCCCAATAAACTCAGGAATTAAACCGTATTTCAACAGGTCTTCTGGTTGAACATGCGGCAGCAATTCTCCGAGTCGAATATCGTTACGGCCACGAACATCCGCGCCGAAACCCATCGATCGTCGGTTCATGCGCTGCTCGATGATATGTTCAAGTCCGACAAAAGCGCCGCCACAGATGAACAGAATGTTCGAGGTGTTTACCTGAATGAATTCCTGATGCGGATGCTTGCGGCCTCCCTGAGGGGGAACGTTGGCAACCGTTCCTTCTATAAGCTTAAGGAGTGCCTGTTGTACACCTTCACCAGAAACGTCCCTGGTAATTGAAGGACTGTCACTTTTTCTACTGATTTTATCGATCTCATCGATGTACACGATCCCGCGTTCGGCACGCTCGACATCATAGTCGGCTGCTTGAAGCAGCTTGAGTATGATGTTTTCAACATCTTCCCCGACGTAGCCCGCTTCCGTGAGGGTGGTGGCGTCGGCTAGGGTGAAGGGCACGTCCAGGAATTTGGCCAAGGTCTGGGCCAATAAGGTCTTTCCGGTACCGGTAGGACCAATTACCAGGATATTGCCTTTTTGGAGTTCGACATCGTCGACGTCCTTATCCTTCGCGGAGATGCGTTTGTAATGATTGTGAACGGCAACGGAGAGAATTCTCTTTGCGCGATCCTGCCCAATCACATACTGGTCGAGATGATGTTTGATTTCGGCTGGCTTCCTGAGCTTCGAGGAAATCTCCTCTTTAGCCTCTTCCCAATCCTCTGCAATGATGTCATTGCAGAGATTGACACACTCGTCGCATATGTAAACCGTCGGACCGGCGATCAGCTTTCGGACTTCGTCTCGGCTCTTCCCGCAGAAGGAACAACGCAGGTGCCGATCAATTTTTTCTTGTTTAGCCATGCTGCCTCCCACTACACCAAGGTCAACTAGCTCTTGCCGCCCTCTTTCCCCGAATCCGTCGACGCCACGGGTTTAAGGCTCTTTAGGGGGCGTGTGATAACCTCATCGATCAGCCCATAACGTTTGGCTTCCTCGCTCGACATGAAATAGTCTCGTTCGGTGTCTTGCGCGATTTTGTCGAGAGGTTGGCCGGTATGTTTGGCCATGATTTCGTTTAGGCGTTCGCGAATTTTCAATATTTCTCGTGCATGAATGTCGATTTCGGTAGCCTGGCCTTGGAACCCTCCCATCGGCTGGTGGATCATGACACGAGCATTCGGCAGGGCGTAACGTTTTCCCTTTGTGCCGGCGGTTAAGAGGAAGGCTCCCATGCTTGCAGCTTGGCCCAGGCAGATGGTGTTGATCGCTGGTTTGACATATTGCATAGTGTCGTAAATGCCAAGACCGGCCGTCACGCTTCCACCGGGAGAATTGATGTACAGATTGATATCCTTCTCAGGATCCTCAGCTTCCAAAAAAAGCAGTTGCGCGATGATCAGGTTCGCGAAAACATCATCGATCGGCGCACCAAGAAAGATGATACGATCTTTAAGAAGGCGAGAGTAGATGTCATAGGCACGTTCGCCGCGGTTTGTTTGTTCGATGACAATCGGAACTAACATTCAGCTGAATCCTTTCCGCTACAGGCCCTGCAAGTAGAAACTCTTTAGTTTACCATACGTCCGCAGCCTGGATTAAGTGAATCACAAGGGATTTACGGCGAGGTTATGCGGATGACATGACTATCCCTGAATCATGGCGTGGCGATAAACAAAATCCAAGGCTTTGTCGGCCAAGATTCTGGCCTGAAGATCGTCCAAGGTGTCTTGTCCTCCAGACTGAATCATGCGGCGAACTTCGTCGGCAGACAGCTTGACCTCTGCGGCGAGTCTCGCAATTTCATGGTTCAGATCTTCATTCGTGACGGAGATGCCCTCTTTTGCCGCTAGCGCTTCGAGGATTAATCCAACCTTCACGCGTCGCTCGGCTTCAGGCCGATACTCATCCTGGAGTTTGGTGATGTCGTCTGTTCGAGAGGCGGCAGGTGAGGCGTCGGGATGGTCGTCCGATTTGCGCTGGCGGGATTGCAACTGTTGCCTAACCATAGCTGACAGTTCTCGCTCAACCAAGGTTCCGGGTAGTTCAAAATGATGGGTTTCCGCGAGGCGTTTTAAAATGGTGTCCTTGTAGGAATCTTCGATATCCTTCTTGAGGGTCCGCTCCATTTCGGTGCGAAGCTTGTCTCGAATCTCTTGCAAGGACTGATAGGGGCCGCAGTCTTTTGCGAATTCATCGTCCAGAGACGGGAGTTGCTTTTGCTTCACCGATTGAATAGCGCAGTGAAATGTGACGGTCTTGCCCGCGACACGGGGATCTGGGTGCGTTACCGGATAGGCCTGAGGAACCGTAATTGTCTCACCTTCCTTTTTGCCGATCAGATGACTTTCAAGATCGACCCCTAGCACGAGGGCATGTGAGCCGATCTTGTGAAGATGGCCCTCCTTTGTCGTTCCATCGAGCGGGCTGCCGTCCAGGGTCCCTGTAACATTCAGCACCGCATAGTCCCCATCGGACAATGGCGTTCCCGCCGGGGCAGGATGCAATTGGGCCATTTGTTCGCGAAGAACCTCGATGGCTTTTTCAACTTGTTCGTCAGTTATGCTCCGGTGATCTTGTTTGAGCGAAATTGGATTGGGAGCCTTATAATCTCGGAGTTCAATCGTCGGCTTGATTTCGACCGTGGCGGTAAAGGTGAAGGGGGCATCCTTCTTGACCTTAACTCGTTCCAGTGGCGGAATTTCCACCAGCACCGGGACAATTCCTGATTGGCGAATGGCCCTATCGTAGTAATCGGGGACTAGCGCACGAATGACGTCCTCCTCGACAGTTTTAGCATAGCGTTTTTCCAGTAACTGTAGCGGGGCCTTCCCAGCGCGGAAGCCCGGAATGTGCACTTGCTTGTTTAGTTCGGAGTATGCCCGGACAAAGCGCAAGTTAACTTCGTCTGCCGGAACTTCAATTTTAAGCGATCGCTTCATGGGACCCAGTTCAGTCACTTCAAGTTTCATACGTCTGTTCGCGTCCTCCGAGTACAAAAAAGTTTGGGCGCCACGCAGGGTCTCTAGGTATGGTGCGAGAGGGGGGACTTGAACCCCCACGGTTACCCACGGGCTCCTAAGACCCGCGCGTCTGCCAGTTCCGCCACTCTCGCGACGCTGACACCGCGTTGCCTATCGATGCTGCATGCGGAAGGTGCCTGCTGATGGAAAGAGCTGCTGAATAATGACATTTTGTACCGTCGATCGAGCCTACCTGTCAACCCATACGCCGGTTGGGCGTATCTAATTCGTCATTCGCTCCAAGCCTCAGCCGCCCCGCTCATTCACCTGGTAAGGAGACCTGAAGCTCGGAAATGCTTGCGGATGATTATGTGCAGTAGTACCACAATCTCTGTGGAGGTATAATGAAAAGCAAGCCTTGGATACCAATCATCTAGGGCCCTCTTCTGCGAGGAGGAACCATCCATGAAGCTGATCGTTTTGGCTGTCTCAGCAGCATCCCTTCTGGTTCTCTGTGGGATGTACTCCTCAGGGTGGGCCTATCGAGACTATTTCACCCACGAACAAAAAGCTCAATTGGAACGGATTCAAACCGTCTTTGTGGATGTCATTATCCTAACCGACCAAGGAACAGGAACTCCGGATAGCATCAGGGGCGTGGTGATGCGTCGTATCGGCGAACTGGGCTATGCGGTGAGTGCGGACCACGCCATTCCCCACGATGTCCTTGTCAGGGTGAAGTGCGAGCAACGAAAGACGTGGGAAGGGACTTCATCTGCGGGCGGGGACAATGATTTGCCCGATGCCCCTTCACGTTTATGGAAGGGCCCCGCTTGTCAATTGACCTATGATCTGGGAGGCATGAAGGTCAAGTGGCAGAAAGAGGTCCGCGCTGATTTTGAAGATGCCGTCCAGGCTTCTCAATCGGCTCACGCTGGCGACCCTGGCGTATACGCCTTGAGTGCACTGCGCGATGCGTTGGAAAAATACGAATTTCCCCTGCTATTGACGGCTGAATGGGGGCAGCCAGATCGATTGCTGAAGCTATTGGATTCTCCGGAGACCAGTCACCTCCGGAAGCTGAAGATCATTTCCTTATTGGGCGAAATGGTGGCAGATGAAGCATTGCCGCGTCTCATGGAGGCGCTCAAGGACAAAGATCTGGCCAAGCAAGCGGCGGTAGCGCTCGGCAACATGGGTAAAGAAGGGATCCCCATCCTAGTTGATATTCTCAAGCACTCGAAACAACCTGACTTGCAAGCGGCCGCAGCAAAAGGTCTGGGCGATCTTGGCAATATCCATAGCGATGTGACCGTGGTTCCCCCGCTGCTGGAAATGCTGGACGCACCAGATATCGACATCGCCGTCCAAACAGAAATCGCATGGGCCTTGGGGCGGGTGCCTGATCGTCGCTCAGTTGAACCTCTGTTTGCACTTGATCGGAAACTGCAGAAGATCAGGAAGGATCCGCCGGACCCTCAAATGAAGAAGCTGAAGGAGGCGGTGTTCTGGTCGATCAAGCAGGTGTACACGGAAGATCAGTACAGCTGACGTGATTTACCGGTCAGCATATCCTTTCTTGCTATAGTTTGAACGAAGCGTTCTTCCCATCTCGGAATATCGGATACCGGTGCAACGCTGCGCGTTCTCGTTACTTGCCATCCATACTTTGATTACAAACCTATTGCGCTCAGTCTCTTCTCCGGACTTTCATGTCGCGCTGATGATCCTCCCGCGACCGCTGGCGCGTCTCCATTGATGGGACACGAGGATTTGCCGAAATCTCCGATAGCCTATGGAAGCTGTTAAAAACTGGGCGGCTCTGCTATGAGAAGCTGCGTCGGCAGTGTCTGGCAGTTGCCATCTTCCACGCGATGGTGAAGCAGTCAATGGCACACAGGGAGGTCTGCGGCATGGGTCATATCTCACGAAGGCGATTTTTACAATTATCAGCCATGACCGGGGGTGCGCTTGCGGCGAGCGAGTTGGCCAGTCTCATGATGGGACTAGCGGGCAATGGCACACGCGCGTACGCCGGGGAGTCGATCAAAATCGGGATTCTCGACCCATTGTCGAGTCCGTATAAGACGTCGTCCATTCACGATGTGCATGGGGCACATGTCGCGGTAGATATTTTCAACAAGCGCGGTGGGGTACTGGGGCGGCCGGTGGCCATCCTCGAAGCCGATGATGCCTCTAACCCTGAACAGGCTGTGAAGGCCGCCACCAAGTTCATCAAGGAAGACCGGATCGATGTTCTCATGGGTACGTTGAATGGAGACTGTGCTTTAGCCGTCAGTGCGTTGGCGAAGAAAGAAAACAAATTGTTCATGGTTACCGGGTCCTATCTTCCTGAGCTGACGGGGGCAGCCTGCGACTCACACACGTTCGTGTTCATGCCCAATGCTTCGATGCTGGCGCAAGCGGTGACGCCGCAACTAGTGAGGGCCTATGGCGCCCGCTGGTACATGCTCACAACGAGCTCGTTGGACGGCAAAACGGCCGCGCAGGCCTTGGTCACGGTTGCTCAACGTCAGGGAGTTGAATTCGTGGGGGAAACCCTAATGCCGTTCGGCTCGACGGATTTTGTTTCCGCCTTGGCCGCGGCCAAGGAACAACGGCCGACACTCATTGTGCTCAATCTTTACGGCTGGGACTTAGTCAATGCGTTGAAGGGCTATGCCACGCTGGAATTGTCGAAAGACAAGATTGGGACCGGCGGCTTGCTGAGCGGCGAGCAAATTGGCCGTCCTTTGGGCTATGCAAACAACGCGGGAATCTGGGGCCTTATCTGGGATCCAAAGGTCAACACTGAGGGGTCCAAGCGTTTTATCCAAGCCGTGGTCGAGAAGTACAGCCATACGCCGACCTCGCGCTGCTATCTGGGCTATGCCGCGATGACGCAGATATTGGAGGCGATGCAGCGCGCAGGCACTACAGAAACTGATGCGCTCATTAAGGCCTTAGAAGGGCATGAGTTTGATGGTTTGAAAGAGGGGCGGTCATATTTTCGGGCTTCCGACCATCAGCACGTACAGGATGTGCTCGTCGGGGAAGCCTACGGAAAAGAGCTTGGCCTCGGCCATTATAAAATTCTGACGACGGTTCCGGGTGAACGCGCAGAGCTGATGACCAATCAAAGTGCCTGTCGACTATAGCACTGGGCACTCGCTATGAGCACAATATGCCTCTAGGTATGTGCGCATCCCTAATGCGCGGAGCTAATGGCCGCGAGACGAGCATTGTCACGCGATGTCTCTCGACCCGCGGCGACGGTCGGGCCCTGAACGATGACCAATTCCAACCGGCGGTTTTTCTGACGACCTTGTTCGCTGGCATTGGAAGCGAGTGGTCTCGAATCGGCCATACCTACAGCCTTCGTCCTGTCGGCCGGCATGCCCCCATTGATCAAAGCGCGTCGAGCATTTTCAGCGCGAGCCCAGGAGAGCGCTTTGTTGTCTGGGAACGTTTTTTGGAGGGCTTTGCTGATCGGCTGGTTATCCGTGTGCCCCGCCACCTGGACATATCTGTCGGTAGTTTGTCCTAACACCGTGCCGATCCGCTTCAACATGGTCGAGCCATCCGGCGTAAGGGCGGCATCGCTGGACGCGAACAACCAGTTGGACGCTAACGCGACGGTCAGCCGGTTGCCATCCTGTCTGACGGTAATCGTGTTCTGTCCGCGATCACCGGGCAGTACCTTAAGCAAGTCTTCTTTCATCGCCGCGAAGCGCCCATTCGCGGTATCTACTTGCGTGGAAGCTCCTGTGCGTCCCTCATCGTTTCCTGAAGGGTTTGTCTTTCCAGGTGTGGACTGCCCAACGATATCGCTGGGTGACCGTTTGACCGAGCTAAGGTCTCTTGAGCGCGGAGTTAGCTGAGGCTGTGTGGTCTCTCGGCTCGCAGAAGGTACTCGGGGCGGTTCGACTCCAGTGCTACTGGCGCCCAGTGGTCGTTCGGGAGGCGTGCCCGAAGGGCTTTTTTGCCGAGCCGACATGTCGCGCGTCTTATCACCCACCCGTTGTTCAAGTGCGGCGATGTTGTGTCTTGCCTGATAGACCTCAGCAACCATGGCGTTATACTGGGGAACCAATTTATCTCGCTCTAAAAGTCGCGTGCGAACTGTCTCATAGGCTTGCTCCCGATCCTTGAGCAGTTGATCAAGGGCGGTGATGCGTGCCTTCAACGAGCCGATCGTTGTAGTGGCGCTCTGCAGCTGGGCCGCGAAGCTGTCTCGCTCAGCCGTACCCGCACGAGTGGCGCGGAGATCACTGTCTTGGCGGGTGACGTGCGTTTCCAGCTCCATGATTCGTCGTCGTGCCAGCTCGAGTTCCGCGACAACCGTCGCGTGTGTCTGAAGGGCGGTCAGATCTTTTTCGCGCGATGCCGATTGTTGCTCGAGTGCTGCAAGGCGTTGACGAGCCTGCTGTAACTCACTCGTCGTGACGGCTACTTGGCCAGTCAATCGGTCTCGTTCCGGCCCTAATTTTCTCAAATCGGCAAGTTCCGCTTCTTTGGCGCTGAGCAATTGCTCATAGGACGCTGCGGCCGGGGGACTTTGGCGATCCCCCAACTTGCTTTCGAGATCGCGAATGCGATCATGAAATTCCCCGAGCGTGGCTAGCAACTGGCTTCGCTCTTGCTGAAGAGCCAGGAGTTTCACTTCCGCGGGTGATGGATTCGTTGCGACGGGATGAACTTGGGAGGGGGTTTCACATCCCGTGACGAGGATGGCGAGCACTATGAGCATCGGTGCAGCTCGTCTCATAAGAGCGCTCCTTGGTAGGAAAGGATATATGCTGTGTATCGCAGGACATCGACAGCCGTTCATTGGGAACCAGAGTAAGCAGTGAGGGGATGGAACTGACGCCGAGCTGAAGACTACTGATCAGCTGGTGCGAACCTGCGTGCCTACTGAAGATGGTTGTAATCATGCACCCTCCAGGAACACGCCGGCACTCTAACGTGTTCCTGGAGCGGATGCAAGCCGTATCGAGTCACTGCGTGGTCGCTAGTGGTCGACGACGATTTCCACGCGTCGATTTTTCTGTCGTCCTTCGGCTGTCGAGTTGCTGGCGATAGGCCGGCTGTCCGCATGTCCCTTGGCCTCGACCTTGTCCATGGCCATGCCGCCGTCGGTTAGCGCCTGACGTGCGTCTTCTGCGCGCGCTTGAGAGAGCTCGACGTTAGTTGGAAACTTCTTCGCCAGGCGACCCTTGATGGGCACATTATCCGTGTGACCAGCCACATGAATCGAACGATCCGGGTATTGCTTGAGTACCCCCCCGATGCGACGCAAGACATCCACTCCTCCCGTCTTGAGCATGGCCTCACCGGAATCAAACAGCAAAGTCGTGGCTAGGCCCAGGGTCAGCTGGTCGCCCAGCTGTTTCATTGTGACGTTGCCTTTTGCGACTTCGGCCTGAAGGAGGTTCGACAAATCATCTTTCGCCTCAGCAAGGCTGGTTTTCTGTTGTTCAAGGGCTCCCTTGAGGCCCACCATTTCGTGGTCACGTCGCGTAAGTTCGCTCTCAAGGTCTGAAGCCCGTTGTCTGGCGGCGGCCATGTCGGCGACGAGTTGTTCCTGTTGACCGGCGGCATTCTTCAATCCCGCCAGCTCGTGATCTCGCGCCTCCAGTTGCCGCTCCAATTCAGCAATGCGTTGCTTTGTCTGCGCCAACTCGGACGACAGACGATCTCGATCGCCGGCGCTGCTTTTGAGTGCCGTGACTTCCTGCTCTTTGGAGGAGAGTTGACGTTCCGCATCGGACAGTTGACTGGCGAGGCGATCCTTGTCGCCGGAGGCGTTGCGGAGCGAAGCCAATTCGCGGTCGCGCTGGCTGAGTTGGGATTCAAGCTCGGTGGCTCGGGCCTGGGCCTGGTCCAGATCGCCTGTGACCGAAGAACGGAGCCGTGCGAGTTCCGCGTCGGCGTGGACATTCTGCTGCTCGAGCTCGGCAATTCTGGTATCCCGCGGGTCGGCCTTTGGCGGGAGCGGCCTGTCCACCGCCTTCATTTCATTCAGGGCTCGGCTCGCGGAGTCATTGGGCACCGATGCAATTGTGCACGACGCGAGCAGCACGGTACTCAACATCAGGGGAAGAATGCGGGCGTCTTTCACGTGACCCTCCTCAAACGCATCAAGGCCGCTGAAGGCGTCCAAGCGGCACGAACGAATCATGGGCGTGAACAGCTTAGGGACGTTTATTTTTCAAAAGGTCCCGGATTTCCGTCAACAGCACTTCTTCCTTGGGCGGGGCAGGAGGTGGACCGGGGGGGACTGCTTTCTTGAAGCGGTTCATTTGTTTGACCACCAGAAAAATTACGAAGGCAAGAATCGTAAAGTCGAGGAGGGTTTGCAGGAAGACACCGTAGTTGATGGTCGCCGCGCCTGCGGCTTTGGCGGCCGTCAGCGATTTTCCTTTGGCGTCCTCGGTCAATGGAATGAAGAGGCTGGAGAAATCCACTTTCCCCAGTAAGAGTCCGATGGGTGGCATCAGAATGTCACTGACGACGGAGGACACGATTTTTCCGAACGCGCCACCGATGATGACTCCCACGGCCATGTCAAGCACATTGCCCTTCACGGCAAATTCTCTGAATTCACCCATCATGCTCATTGTGCCACCTCCTTGATCGAACGGATTAAGTGCCGCCGCCGCTTTCCCCTACTGTTTTCGGCTGGTGTCGAAGCCGTATCCCAGCGTGATCAGGTACAGGTTATCCGTGTCCGAGACGCCGGGTGGCGGGTTCTTGTTGTAGCGCATCGTCCATTGAAGCCCACTCACCAGTCCTCCCCAGACTTTGAACCGCAAACCGCTGTCCACCGTCAGGTAGAGATCCTTCGAGTTGGCGAGCGATTGAAAGCCCTCCTGGAAGTGGTACAGGCTGACCTGATCGGCGCCCCAGAGCGGCCAATTCCATTTGATGGCCCATCGGGCCCTCGTGCTGGACTTATCGTCGGCGAGCTTAAAATCTTCATTGAAGTAGGCCGCGCCGGTCTCTGCCCACAGTGTCATGTCTCTATAGATGCCTGCCAGGTCGCCACGATCCAGGATTTGAAATCCAGGCCCTGTGGAGAGGGCGGTGCGCAACTTCAAATCTTGAAAGGTGTCTTGTTCGAAATAGGCGGAGGCGAACCAATACCACCGCTTCGTGAGGAAAAAGTCAAGCTTGATGGTGCCGCGACTGTTTCGCACGAGGAGGCTTCCCGCGTCGTCGCCATATACATAACGACCGAGGATTGTCAGGCGTAACGACTCACTGCGAGCGGTCAGCTCGCCGAGGAAACTTCCATTCCGCAGATGGCTGTTTCCTGTCGATTGCGAGAATCCCGCTTGGATAGCGCCGCTGTAGATGACGGCGGACTGGTTCACACCAAGGACGGAATCAAATGGAATGGCCATCGGGATCCCTGTGGGTGCGGCCTTCAAGATCATCGTGCCGGGCTCACCGGGCTCTGTCGTTCCCACCACCGTGGTGCCTTCCTTCAGGCTGAACGGGATGGGACGATTGACCTCAAGTTTGGCCACGTTCGTCCACATGATCTTGACGACGTCGTTGCCGCCTGTCGGCCCGAAACTTGTCTTGATCTGTAGTTCACCCGCGGCCATACCGAGGACCTGCCCATAGATCACCGTGCCGTCTTTGAGGGTGACGGAGTCTAGCGTCACCGCTCCGGGCACAGCATCCGGCGGAGCTGAGGGCTCTGCCCCCATGACCGATGTCGCCATTCCCATGCAGAGCACAGCGAAAACAAGGAATCTCTGTCGTCGCGTCATGTCGTCATCCTCTCGAGTTTTGCGAACAGCCAATGTGTGAGCAGCGCACTGAGTGAGCCGCGCGGGGCATGTATAGATGATGCTGCGTAGGAGATCAATCCGTAGTGGCGAGTGCATCGAGCGGACGTCGTTCCGGTCTACCTGCACACATGATGGTCGCTCTGGCGATCTTCAGCACACGTGAGCTGGAGGGAAGATCGAATTTGTCAGCCAGCGGTTAAGGCGGCGCATCTCATTTCTAGGAAGACCGGGCTCTTCGGGGGCCAGGCGTACGGAGGCGTCGAGTGGCCCCGTGAGGCGATGATCTATCCTGATTAGGAGGGAGTGAGCAGGCGTACTTCGCGTTGCGGGAACGGAATGTCCACTCCCTCGGCGCGGAACTGTTCAAGGATTGCCTGGTTGAGTTCGATTTGTGCAACCCCCACTGACGCCACCTTCACCCAGGGCCGGACGGAGAGTGTGATGGATGAATCGGCAAACGCTGTAATGCCGATGATGGGAGCTGGATCCGAGAGCACCAGCGGGTGCCGCGTTACGAGGCCGCGCAGCCTATCCAGGGTTTTGTCGATGTCGGTTCGGTAGGACACGCCAATGGAGAGATCCAGCTGCCGAATCGTGCCGAAGTTGTGCAGAATTTCTCCAACCACCTTTCGATTCGGGATCACAATGTGGGAATGATCCGGATGCACGAGTGTGGTGGTGAAGATGTCAATCTTTGCAACTGCGCCATGCACGTTCAAGAGAGAGACGTGTTCGCCGACTCGGTAGGGCTTGGTGAAGATGATCGACAACCCAGCCACGACATTGCTGAGCACCCCTTGCAGAGCTAGTCCTACCCCCAGTCCGGCGACCCCGAGCCCGGCGACGAGCGGGGCGATTTGTAGGCCGAGTTGATCCAAGGCGATGAGGAGGCCCAGGATGACCACGAGGGCCTTAACCAGGCGCAGGAGCAGCAGGCGTAGCGGTGGCTCAAGCTCCTGCTGGTTAAGCCATCGCTCAAACAGTTTGCCGACGGACTTGGCGACGAACAGCGCCGCTATCAGGACAAGGACCGCCCCCATGATTCGGAAGCCATATTGCACGATATACTGGGTGACTAAATTTGCCAGCGACATGCTGCCTCCCTGTGAATGTTACCGTCCGAGTAAGCCCTTCAACAGGTCCTTGCCTTGCTGTTTCAGATCTTCCGGCTTTGCGTCGCCTTTTAAGAGATCAACCATCGCGCCCTTGACCTTCTCCTTCACCTGTTCCTGGACCTTGCCGGCAAACATTTTTGTATCGAGTCCATACGAAGGGGCCTGCGTACTTCCTGTAATGAGCAGCGGAAGCGAGAGGCGGCCACCGCTCAGCGCCACTCGTGCAATAGGGGAACCGGCCGCGATTTTTTGACTCAAGGCCTGCGAGAGATCCAGGCTCAGCTTCATGTTCAAGGAGTGATCTAGGCCGATCGTGCCGCCCCCCGTGGCTTGAAAATCATGGCTGTCCATGAGCAACCGCTGGACGGCGATGACGCCTTGTTTGACGGCGAACTCACTTTCGATCGTTGAAAAGGCAGTTGCTTTGGCACTATCCAGCGACACGCCGGCGACCTTGAGTAGCATCGCCGCCTCTTGCAGCAGATTAATCCCTTCAACTTTGCCCTCTTTCACCGCCATCCGCCCGGTTCCCACGAGCGCCTTCACGAGGTCGGGGTGGGTGAACCCACGACCATTTACTGCCAGCTCGGCTCCGGCCGTGCCGCTCACGGAAATCTGATCGGTGCCGACGGCCTGGAGAGCGGGTCCGAGTTGGAGCCCTTGCAGCGAAACCGTGCCGCTGAAGGGCGGCGTCACGGTTCCAAGCACGAGCGTCCCTTGCGTGCGCAGGAATCCGCCGAAGAGTTCAAGCGAGAGATTGCTGAGGCGCACGTCCTGCCCCTTCATCTCTGCAGTGGCCTGCAGATCCTTGATCTCCACTGGTTTTTTCAACGGGAGTGTGAGCGGCAGGTCCGCGGTATTGACCAGTTTTGAGTTGGCGGTGACTTTGGCCAGCCCGCCTAAGCCAGATCCCTTCACCTCGATACGCGAGCTTCCCATGGCCACGATCATTCCCAGGTCAGGGACCTCTGCCGACTCAAGCGGTGTGGCGCCAGCTTTGAGCGGATACTTGGCGCGTGCGTTGAGATGAAGGTCTTTCAGTTCAATCGGTTTCGTGAGGGGGACTGCGACCGGAAGGTCCGACGAATTGATGCTGGCTGACGCGGCTGTCAGATTGGCTAGGCCTTTCGTGGCGGTGCCTTTCACATTGATGGCGGAACCGCCCATGACCAGGGTCAGGCCCAGATCGTTCACATCGACCTGGTTAACGGCAGGCACGTCAGGTAAAAGCGGGTACTGGGCGTGGAGGGTGAGATGCAGGTCCTTGACCTGGACTGGTCTCGTCAGTGGGAGCGTGACTGGAAGGTCGGTTGTGTCGATCTGGAGAGCGGCGACGGTGGCGTCCAAATTTCCGCCCATGGCTCGTCCTTTGAGACTCAAGGCAATTTTGCCCAATTCAAGGTTGAAGCTGAATAATTTCAGGTCGAGAGTTTCCACGAGGGGTCCGAAGGACCCGTCTAGTCGCACCGGAAGGTTGTAGGGTTGTACAGTTGCGCCCAGGTGTACGCGGGGACTCTCGCCGAGATGGACCGACGTGAGAAGAAATTCGAGATCGTTGACCGTGTACTCCGTCGGTTTCGAAGTTGATTCGTCGCGGTAGGTCAGTTTGCCGCCGTCGATCGAGACTCGGTCTACGGCAAAAAGGGCCAGGGCTTGAAGCGGACTTCCCGCTGGCTGCCCGGGTGTCTCTGGTTTCGAGGGGGTGGACGGAGCCTGCGGTTTGGCGCCGAGAGTGGACACATTCAACTGGCCTTGGGCATTCTTCAGGACGGTGATGACGGGATCCCGCAGGGTAATTTCTTCCACTTCGACCTTGCCCCCGAGCAAAGGAAGAAGTTTCACTCCGACATCCAGCGACGAGAGGGACGCGAAAGGGCCGGCGCGAAAAGCCAGATCGTCCTGGATGATAAATCCGCCGATGCGTGCGCCGATGCGCGGCCAGATGGTGAGCCGGATGTCCTTGAGTTCGACTTTTCGGTTTAGTGCCTCTTCCATCAATGGCCGGTATCGATCCTGATATTTATTCAGATCGATAAGAAAGGGCAGCGCCACGATCAGGATGATGAGCAACAGAATGACCACACCGACCCCGATCAGGATTTTCATCAGGCACCTCCGCTAAAATAGTGCCGCAGTATAGAAACGCTCGACAAGTCGGTCAATGGCTGCGGCTACATGATGGCCAGGCCTTACCTTGCCGCTCACAGACCTGCGTGATAAGATGCGACCCCTTGAAGTCGTCCGATCGCGGAGAGGTGCGAGAGTGGACGAATCGACATGCTTGGAAAGCATGCGTCTCGGCAACGGGACCGTGGGTTCGAATCCCACCCTCTCCGCCATATATCACTCGCTCGATCGCCGTCACGAGCCCAGGTGTTGACGAGCGGAGAAGGCCTGCGCGTATTATTCGGGGCCGGGCCCTGTGCAATAGAACCCTGTGAATTCCGCCAGGTCCGGAAGGAAGCAACGGTAAGCGGTCCGTTCTGTGTGCCGCAGGATCACCTGGCCCCACTTTTTTTTCCGATAGCGTGAGTTGTACGCCTCATGCAGGACTATAAGCAGGCGCGATATTTGCCATGCAGGGCAGTCAAGGTCATAAAATGGATTACCAAGTTTCCGCGAGAAAATTCCGGCCCGGGACGTTTGACGATGTGATCGGGCAGCCGCATGTCGTGCAGACGCTGATGAATTCGATCGCCACGAAGCGCATCGCCCATGCGTTTCTCTTTTCCGGAACCCGCGGCGTTGGAAAAACGACGATCGCACGGATCTTGGCGAAGGCGCTCAATTGTGAGCAAGGGCCGACGGGGATGCCCTGCAATACCTGTGCGAATTGCCTGGAGATTACGCAGGGGACGTCGGTGGATGTGATCGAGATCGACGGGGCATCGAACACCAGCGTCGACGATGTCCGCGAGATTCGCGAGAATGTGAAATTTGCCCCGTTCCGGGGACAGTATCGGGTCTATATTATCGACGAAGTGCACATGCTCTCCAACTCGGCGTTCAACGCATTGTTGAAAACGTTGGAAGAGCCCCCTGCCCATGTCGTGTTTATCTTCGCGACGACGGAAATTCACAAAATTCCCGCGACGATTCTGTCGCGTTGCCAGCATTATAACTTTCGCCGCATTTCAAAAGCCGAGATTGTGCAGCGGCTTCGACACGTCGCGGGGCAAGACGGGTTAACCATCGAAGATCGGAGCCTCATGGCCCTCGCACGCGCCAGTGAAGGCAGCATGCGTGACGGCCTCAGTCTGTTGGATCAAATTATTGCGTTCGGCGGCAAGACGATACGGCATCAAGATCTTGAAGCCCTCCTGGGCGCAGTTCCTCAGGAACGAGTACGAGCCATGATCGAAGCCGTGATCGAGCAAAACAGTCCGAGGGCGTTGCAGGTGATCGCCGGATTGTTGGATCAAGGGCACGATGTGCGCGCCTATTGTGCCGGTCTTGTGGAGTATGTGCGGAACATGTTGGTTGCAGCGGTGGTGCCGTCGGGACCTGATTTGCGGGGGCTTATCGAGGCTTCCGAAGAGGATCTGGTTCAGCTGGTCCGCGATGCCGAGCGGTTCACCGTCGAGCAATTGCAGGAATTATTTCGTATGTGTGCGGCAGCGGAAGATAGTTTGCGTGCGAGCGCGCATCCGCGGTTTGTGCTGGAGACCGTGGCGGTGCGTGCTACCCGACTGTTACGGGTCTCCAATGGCTTGCCGGCAGCGGCGGTTCAGGCAGCTCAACTGGACAAACCGTCAGCCGAGCGTCGATTAGGTGGCCAAGTGCCGTTGCAGTCGCCGGAGCGAGCTGGGCAGTCTGGCGTGACCAGAGACGTTGGCACACGAGTCACTCAAAATGCCGCAAGGGAGGCGCCTGCAGCTGGCAAGAGCGGTCCGAAGGCATCGGCCAAGGGCTGTTCTCCTGACACGGTACCCGCCTCTGTTCCGAGACCAGCTCCTCACACGTTGAATCCAGAGATCGCCCCGGCTCCCTCCGAGCCGGTTCTACCAGTGCGTGAAGCGGCGGCCGTCTCCACGGTGCCGCCTACTGCGGTGGAGGTCAACTGGGAGCAATTTCAAGCGGCGGTTACGGCGAACCATCCGAATATTGCCCCGTTTCTTGAAATGGGGCGATTGGTCGGGATTGAAGGCGCATTGATTACGCTGGGGTTTGCCAAGCAGGCGACCGTGGCCCGGGCGATGTTGGAGAAAGAAGACAATCTCCGGGCCTTGGCGGCCCTGGGCGAAGACCTCTACGGCTGTGCCGTACGGATTCGAATTGTGGAAGTGGCGGCGCAGGAGCCAGGGGCCGCACCCACCATGAAGCAAATACGGATTGCGAAAGAGCAGGAACAGCGCCTCATTTTGACGCAACAGGCGAAGGCGCATCCCCTTGTCAAGCAAGCGCTGGAGATGTTCGGTGGAGAACTGGCGGAGGTTAGGACGACCGTTCCGGTGCAGGAGGTGCAAGAATGAAGAGTCCGTTTGGGAACATGTCGAATATTTTGAAACAAGCGCAGGCCATGCAGGAGCAAATGGCTAAGGTGCAAGAGCAGGCAGCAGCCAAGACCGTTTCAGGAACTGCTGGTGGAGGCATTGTGACGGTGACGGTCAATGGGGCCATGGACCTGGTCAGCGTGAAAATTGATCCGGAGGTTGTGAAGGCCGGCGATGTCGATATGCTCCAAGACTTGGTGGTGGCTGCCGGGAATGACGCCCTCAAGAAATCTCGCGACATGATGGCTGAGGAGATGAAGGCTGTGACCGGCGGGATGAAGATCCCAGGCCTCTTTTGAGTTCTCGATGCGACGGATTTGGATGGGCGGGTGAATTGTTCTTACGTCCGTTCCGATACGTGAACACACTTCATGAGTATTGATCAGCAGGGGCTGTTGGCAAAACTGGTGCGAGAGTTGGTCCGCTTGCCTGGAATTGGCCAGAAGAGTGCGCAACGGTTGGCTTTTCATATTCTGAAGTCGGAACGAGAAGATGCTCTGCGCTTGTCTGAAGCAATTCAGGCCGTGAAGGATGGTCTGTCCTTTTGCCTCCAATGTCGCAACATTGCCGAAGAAGAGCTCTGTGAATTTTGCCGGGATCCCAAGCGCGATCGAACGAAGATCCTTGTGATCGAAGAGCCGAGCACGCTGTATGCGATCGAGCGGGCTGGGGGCTACCGTGGGCTCTATCATGTCCTGTTGGGGGTCCTGTCTCCATTGGACGGCGTCGGTCCCTCGGACATTCGCGCGGATGAACTGCTTGATCGGGTCAAGGCTGGAGGAGTGGAGGAAATTATTGTCGCCACGAACCCGACGATCGAGGGTGAGGCGACGGCTATCTATTTGACCCGTCTATTGAAGCCGCATCACGTGCGGGTCTCGCGTATCGCATATGGAATTCCAGTTGGAATGGACATAGAATATGCGGACGAAGTCACGTTGATGAAGTCTATTGAGGGCAGAAGAGATCTTTGACGGCAGGGCTGATTGACCGCTTCGGATTGAGACTGCTATAGTCAAATTTTCGACCCTGTCCGAGGACAATACCGGCGTAACGAAATCGAGTATTTAATGAAGACTCCAGCAAAAAACTCTTCCACTGATCGGCCGCAGCCCACTAAGCCAAACGGAGTTAAGTATCCTGATATCCTGCAGGATCTTGAAGCGCAACGGGCAGCGATTTTAGCTGAGGCCGGGGTGGTGCTGACCAGTCCAACGGGTCTGGAAATTTTCCCGGATGTAAGTGATCAGGCTTCTGCAGAGGCCGACCAGCACTTTTCATTTCGGATTCGGGAGCGGGAGCAGAAATTACTTAAGAAAATCGACGAGGCCCTTAGCCGTTTCGCCACTCAGACGTACGGTGTTTGTGTTCGCTGCGGCGGAGATATTCCTTACAAGCGTTTGAAAGCCCGCCCCGTCACGACGTTATGTATCGAGTGTAAGACGAGTCAGGAAGAGGAAGAAAAGTCACCCCGCTAGCGCTGAACCATACCCAATCCGGCTAAACCCACGACTATTGTTTGATACCGTCTCTTGTGTGTTCTAATGTTTTAGCTCTTTCACACGTTTCTGGGCGAGGGCGGATCGGTCAGCTTCTTCAGGTATACCTTCTGCGAGTGCCAAGTACGTTTCATATTCAGTAATAGCCCGTTTGGGGTTGGTTTGCGCAATGGCCTCGGCTACATTGAATCGGGCAATGGCATAGTTGGGGCGTAGTAAGACTGCCTTCTCGAAAGAGGCCAGGGCATTTTGCTTATCACCTAGCTTCCCGTACACATGACCGAGATTGTTGAACACTTCGGGAGAATTCGGACGTTTAGCCAATGAGGCCAGCAGTTCGCTCTTGGCTTTCTCCAGGTTTCCTGCCGCTTCCCAGGAGACTCCCAGTCGATGGTTCAGCTCTGCCTGCCAGACCTTGCTGGTAAATCCCGATACACTCGCCTTTTGGTACGCATCCAAGGCAATGCTTTGGTTTTTTGCTCCGCAGTAAGCCAGCTGGGCCGTCTGACCTCGCGCGAACTGTTGCAGTGACGCAAATGGCTCCTTGTCTTCGGCTCCCTGGGAGTCGAGATGCTGACCGTCAGTTTGCTGTGCGGTGCTGCGGAGACGGTCAAGGAATTCTTTGCGATAGGGAGAGAACAGCTTTACGTAAGGGTCGATGGTAAAAGACGCTTCGAGCAGGCGAGGCGCGGCTCGGTCACCTAGGACGAGGTACCGCGTCGTGGTTTTTTCATCGCCCGTATCGTAGAGGGTACTACCCGCCATATTTTGGCGATCGGTTAACTGCGAGACCGTGAGATAAAACTCTAGGCTGGGTTTGAGTTGAGACAGGGTGCGTCGGAGAGTTTTGTAGGGCGTCAGATCGAGTCCTGAGCGGAAGACGAATAAGGTACCGACTAACGTCCCGTCCTCATCGAAGAAGTACGACTCCTCTCCTTTTGAAAGGCTTTGTTCTTGTGGAATGCGCAGTTCTTTTCCGCTGCCCCAGGTCTGTACGTGCGGAGTGATGCCGGGATGTGCTTCTTCGAACGCCTGGCGGGAATCACAAAGTTTGGTTGATTTGAGCAGGTCAAGGTCACTTTCTGAGGGTGGGAGCGGTGGCCGCGGGGGTGGAGGAGTTCCGCACCCAGCCAAGAAGGCGCCGATAGTGAATAGTACGGGCAGTGGCAGGAGCAGGCGATGCATGGCTGGGATAATTGCCTCAGTCCGAACGTCAGCGATCAAAGGTCACCTAGCATACCTTAAACGTCGAAGTCGATGCGACTGGCAGTAGGGGGAGTGGGAAAAGAGGGAGTGGCAGACCTCGCCTCACCGGCCGGAATATGCCAGCCGGCGAGACTCGAGGAGGCTTACCGACGCTGTGAGTCGATCATGGAGTCTTCGGCTGTATAGCCGAAGAGGTATGGTGCGTGCTCCGGCGATGGCATAGAGGGGGCGGTTCACCGTGTAATCCACAAGGTGTCCGACGGGGTGGAGGATAAATCCAGCCCATCGAAAGGGGTTATCATTGGCCTGCGAGGCTGCCATGGGATCGGAATACACCAACGAGGTGCTGTCCATGGCGCTATAGATACTCAGCGGTGCATTGTAGTCCTGATCCTGCGTGACCATCTGGTTAGTGCTTGAACAGCCGGTGGTCAGAACCAGTCCCAATATCATCGTAGCCACAGTCCCGCGCATACATTCCTCTCTTTCTTGTAGGAACATTCGAGAAAGCAGAATCTGTTCCTTGTGAGGAAAGTCTAGCGCAGGGTTCTGGTTCTGTCCAGTCGGAAAGGTCTAGGAGCGTTTCCTCTAGGACAGGAGAGCCAAATTGACCCGTTAGGAGGAACCGAATAGGGTAATGGAACTTACAATGGCAGGATGGTGGGCGATACTGGTATCGAACCAGTGGCCTCTTCCGTGTGAAGGCAAAAAGGTAGATTTCATAATAGCTCGCTGTTGCAATGGTTTCCCCACAAAAAGCTGAAATTTCATGTGCTTAGGAGTTATCGATAGCTTATACTGTCTACATTACGTTTTGAGGTTTTAGACGATTTCTGACACAAAAGCGACCACAGGGTGAATACCTATACGAAATGGCCGATTAAAATCCCGCGTTGAGACCCACGACACAAAGCTTGTTTCGGGAAGAGGATTTAATCCTCTGACCTTGAGATATGAGATGCTTATTGGGTGATTTGCCAATGCTTTGACCTCACATTTGGTTTCTAATCTTTATTAATCAGTAAGTTGCAGCATTCTGGCGACGTCGCTGTGATGAGTCCCAGATTTCCCGCTTGGATGCCGATCTCGCCCATCGCTGGGTACGCGGCCATGTGAAGAATCTATACAGTAGTCCTCGAAAGGAATGAGCCTCTGGAACGATGTTGAGGCAACCGTTCGTATTATATTGTGTCGCAGGAGTGTGCGTTGCCGTGGCATTCGTCGGTGGCAGTGCACTCCACGCGATGTGGCCGGATTGGCGTTGGCAGCATGAGCCGCTGCACTCCATGATAGAGGCCGTGGGAGGTCTCGGCGCTATTGCGATGGGAATGGTGTTGCTGCACACGCACGACGAATCCATCGCAGGCCAATATCGCGTGTTGGCTGCAGGATTTCTCGGGATGGGAATCCTCGAAGAGTTTCATGCCGCGGCACGACCAGGCAACGGATTTGTCCTATTTCGCAATATGGCTAGCATAGCCGGTAGCATTGGATTGTTATTGGCCTGGAGCAGGCACGCGTCGGCAGATCAAGTTGGGTGGCGCTCGCTTCCCTGGGTAATTGCGATCGCTGCAATGTCGGTCGGAATCTGGTTTCTGGTATTTCCTCAGCACATACCTGAGATGATGCGAAATGGCGAACTGACTCCGACGGCAGTCGCGCCGCAAAGCATCGCCTGCCTATTGTTCCTGCTCGCAGCTGCACGCTTTCTATGGGACTTTCGCCGCTCAAAGAGGTCAGAAGATGCATTGTTTGCGAGCCTTGCTCTTCTCTACGGTATAGCCGAATTTGTATTCATGCACTCGATTCCCTGGGACGACCGCTGGTGGTTCTGGCATGCTTTACGCTTGATCGCTTGTCTACTGGCTTTGGCATACATTGGCCGAAGCTACATACACATCACACATGACTTGCAGACATCCCTCGTAGAGAACATCCATGCCAAGGAGACGCTGAGTCAGAGCGAGGGCCACATCCGTCGAATACTTAATGAACGAGAGCGCATGGCTCAAGATCTCCATGACAGCACCATACAGTCCCTTTTCGCGATCAACCTCAATCTCGAGCGATGCCAACGTCTCGTGTCCACCACACACCATGATGTTGGCACGCAGTTGGGCAGAGCCGTAGTGGGTCTCACGGCGGTGATTCGAGACCTTCGACGGTACATTCTTGGCTTGGAGTCACCGATCTCAAGCGGATCCACATTCGAAATGGCGCTGACTTCATTAGTCAGCGACCTGAACCATTCCTCTGAGCTTCACTTTCGATTGCACGTGAGCCGTGAGGCCGCAGACCGGCTGACTTCGCAGCAGGCGTCGCAACTTCTCCCCATTGCGCGAGAAGCCATGACTAATTGTCTCCGTCACGCTGACGCTCACGCAATCAGCCTCACACTTCACTTGTACGACGGGAGGGTTCGCCTCATAGTGGAGGATGATGGAGTCGGATTCGACGCCAGCAAGGCTAGCAGTCACGGTCATGGACTCAAGAATATGGAGACACGCGCCAGAGCGCTGGGCGGCCGCCTGGAAGTCATGTCTGGCTCTGGCCATGGAACTCGGATCATCTGTGATCTTACCCAGGAGTGTGATGAAGCCACAGTCTGAGACGAAACCAATTCGGCTCTTGCTGGTAGACGACCACGAAGTCCTTCGTATCGGTCTGCGAACCTTGTTCGCTGAAGCCGGGGCATTTCAGGTCGTGGGCGAGGCCGGCACGATGGCCGCCGCGGTGGCGGAAGCCGCGAGATTGAAGCCACAGGTCGTGCTAATGGATGTTCGGCTTCCGGATGGGAGTGGAATCGACGCATGCCGCATGATTCGTGCCGACCATGAGGATACGAGGGTACTGTTCCTAACCTCGTTCGCAGACGATGACGCCGTGCTCGCCACGATATTAGCCGGTGCCAACGGGTTTCTTCTGAAAGAAGTGAATAGTGAGCAGTTGATCCAAGCCGTTAAGACGGTGGCGTCAGGACGGTCCATCCTCGACTCAGCCGTCACTCAGAGGGTGCTCGCGAAAGTGCGATCCGAGTCCAGCCCATCACCGCAGGGGAAACGCGATCCATTGTCACCGCAGGAAGAACGGGTGTTGGCCTTAGTTGCAGACGGCAAGACCAATAAAGAAATCGCTGGATCTTTGAACTTGAGCGACAAAACCGTCGGGCACTACCTCGAGAACATTTTTCAAAAACTGCAGGTTACTCGTCGCGCGCAGGCCGCCGTCTATTTCACCCAACAACAGGCGAAACAATAGGGGCATCTGCCCCTGTCGAGTAGGGGAGAAATCGATCCGATATTGGAGCGACTTCCCCTACTCAACCCTCTGCATACTCCGTACGATAATCCCACGAGCTTGGTGCTAGGTCACATTAACCATCCTGAGGAGGTTGCCATGTTGAGCCTATTGGGCCGCACACAGATGTCGGTGATTATCTTGGCCCTCACAGCTGCGCTGGCTTTGCCATCCTGGCAGATTCAAGCGGGAGCAGCCGAAGGGCAGGGGAAGGTAAAGGTCCTCTACCACGTCGATGGAAAAGATCCAGAAGTGGCGAAGTACGCGCTGGCCCTTATCAACAAGCATATTGATGCGGAAGGTGGGCCCGATAAGATCGATGTCGAACTGGTCGTGCATGGACCAGCCTTGGAGTTGTTCGAGAAGGACAGAATGGATGCCGAGATGACGAAACGATTTGACCAGATTATCGAGAAGGGGGCGAAGGCCGAAATGTGTCAGGTCTCGATGAAAGCGTTCGGCAAAACCCTAGACAATCTGGCGAAAGGATTTGTCGCTACGCTGCATCCAGTGGCCGTCAAGCGCATCGCAGATCTGCAGAAAGAAGGCTATCTCTATATTAAGCCATGAAGAGGAGCTCGATAGTCATGAATCAATTCGTTGCGATCATCGCCCTCTGTCTCATCGTGCTCATAGGTGCTTCGGAACTGCAAGCGGCTGCAGGGGGCACCTCGGCGCCGGCGTTCGAATTGGTGACGTTCTCAGGCGAGACGTACAACAACGTAACGCAGAAAGGTCGGCCGTTATTGCTGATTTTCTGGGCACCCTGGTGCAACGTCTGCCAGCGTGACTTACCGCTCCTAAGCGAGTTTTATCAGCGCGACAAACCGCCTCAGCTCGGTGTGGTCTCGATCGGTTTCGCCGACACCAGAACAAACGTCGAACGCTTTGTGAAAGAGCATGCTCGAACGTTCGTCTATCCGACGGCGTACGATGAAGATCGATGGGTGGCGCAAGCGTTCAAGGTGAATGCAACTCCAACATACGTGCTTTTGGATGATCGAGGAAGCGTCGTACTAGTTCACCGAGGAGGAGGAGTACTTCAGAACCCTCAGTTCCGGAGCTTTCTGCAGGCGATGGCCTCTAGCTGAGTTAAGTTTTGGATTCGCGGAGGGGTAATCAACGACGGCTCAGATAATAGAGCACTCAGTGCTCAAATGGTTTTGTGGTTAATCGAAGGGTAAGGCATGTCCGAGCCTTGAGAGTCTGATCTAAGCAGTTTTAACAGTGGCTTGATTTTGCGAGGGTTGCCCCGTTTTTTCTTTTGAATTGAGCGTTTAAGAGCATTCCATAACTTCTACTAGTTCGAACCAATATTGAGCATTCTGACATTTTTCAGCACAAATCTAGCACACGAAAATGGGGCGAACCCCTGGGGTTTATGCCGAAGGATGACCTATCGATACTCAGAGACGACCGGTTGCATGTGTGAGTTGAATATCTCCTTCCGTGACAATAACTTCATCCTGAAAGTCTTTGCCATTGGTCACATAGCCAATTTCCTTGTGAAGCTTACTTCCAGACTGGAACTCGACTTTCACGTCGTAGTGGCTGTCGGCTTTTACCTCATAGAATCCGAAGGCGCTCTTGGTAGGCTGTATTGATTTCAGTTCAATCGTCTGACCACACACTAACACGACGGCTCGCGTAATCGTTTCCTTAGCCTTATTGACCAATTTGATCTGCCCCTTGTTCGACGTGCAGGATGCAGTAACAATCCAAATTAGTGCAGCACTTACAGCAACCAGGTTAAATCTCATTATTCTGACAATGAACCTGCGGTTTACGAAAACCATATCCACAACAGCCCATCCTCCCCAAACCCCCTACTCCACCGAAGGAAAACGAAGCACAGCCCGACAGCTAGCAATTAACTAGGTTGCGCTGAGTTGCGTGGCGAGTGAGGGTTCTGCCTTGAGGAGGGACACACTCACGGGCACACCAGCACCAGACGGGAGTACGTTGCATTCACTTTAAATAAACGCCTAACTGTGTGCTTTTCGCTTCCACCCCCACCCCCCCTGGTCACACCCCCCCCCCGCCCTCATTGGGTAGGGTCCCAAATTGGAAATGTGCGGTTGAAGCAAAAGTGAGAACACTACCGAGACGTTTCTTAAATTGCGGGGGAAACAAGAGAATTTTCTGTCACGGAACGGGGTTGGGGGGGGTGTGCATGACAAGTCAAGTATTCGCCGTTTGGGTACGGGAGGGTCTTGAGTGAAATAGGACGGCAGTGGACCTAAGACCAACACATAAGACCCCATGTTTCAGTTTTCCAACAAACCGGACGAGCTGTTTCTAGACTTGCTTCATGAAGCCTTGGATCACGAATTGAAGCGCGTTTGGACGCCTAAGCCATGACGCCATCCAGCCGGAACGTTAGACTAAAACACGAATCTAGAAAGCAAAGCTTCAAGCCTCCTTTCCTTTAGAAGAACTCTGTTTCATGGCGCGACGAAAGAAATCGCTCGTTGAAATCTTCAATTCTTCCCGAATGTCCCATGTCACTTGTTCCTCGTTCTCGCGGTAACCTTTCTCTTCGAGGATCTTCCAAATTCTCTTTCCCATGTGGTTGAGAGCAGCATGCTTGCTGTTGTACCGCGTACCAGAACAGAGCGGAATGCTGATTTCAAAACCAGGGGTATTCGGCGGGACCGCCTCCTCACGAACTGAGCACCGGCTCACGATCCAGTAGTCTTCTTTCCCCTTCTTCCGTACATTCTCCACCGCGATTACCGCATTGACCATAAACTTGCACTCCCTCGCTTGATGTTCGTGCACGTGAGATAAACACCGATCTCTGTTAAGTCCCAATCGAGCCTGACGTATCCGTCACCACCATTGCGTCCAAGGCTTTGAGGTACAGACGAACCATGTCGATCTCATCTGCGTTGAGAGTGGCGCGAGCTGGAGACATGAGCGCCTCTGCGACACTTGCAAACGCTCGAACTTCGGAGCGAATGGGCAATATGGTGGAAGGATCCTTCAGAGGACGGAGTGTACGGAGGGTTCAGGAAGGGAGAGGATAACCGCAGTCGGAGTATTGCACGCTCTGGCATCTGGAGGGCCTAGGCGTGTACCTAGTATCCGAGAGGGTTCTGACAGACTAGGTAACTCACGTACCTGGAGGTCTTGTCGGGAATGCGAGGAAATGTCTCCACCCCGCCTGTTCATGTCAGAATGAACTGAGATATTGTAGCGATGAATGTGCGAAGGCGGTAGAGGCCGCGAAGGGATACACCGTCCCAGCGTTAAAGAACTGTCCCTGTCAGCATCGAGGGTGCAAGGTGGATTGAGGATGAACCGGTGTTCGCATGTTTGGCAGAGGGAAATCGGCCTCAGTGATATTTGGCCGGGGAAAGGTCGTCGTAGCCATTGCCTGACGAGCCGCACCGTTCGCCAAAGAACTCACTCTTTGCGCATTCAGCGACCAGCGAAACGACATAGAACTCGATCATCTCGCATTCCTCATCTTTCAGCGGGTCTCTCGGTGTGTGAGCCAACAAAGTCTCGGATGCTCGGATAAACTCTTGAAGCTCCTTTCGCATGCTGTCAGCAGAGCCACTTCTGCCGGCTATTCCGCCAGTTAGACCAGAGTCCCTGGAGATTCTCTCGCATGCCATGACGACCTCACGCAACGCCTCTTGCATCACCTCGGTCAGAATCTTCAGTTGCTCTTCTTGGCTCAACTCACAGGGGAGCTGCTCGGACGTGAGTTCTCTCAGTTGCTCGTGGAGCCGCTCAATGTAACGCGTCTTTGCCGCCGACACTCGCTCTTCAAGAGTCGGTTCACTACTCCCATGGACTTGGTAATGACCCGGATAATGGGCATGTTCGGTGAATTCTTGCGACGACATGCCGATTCTGTAACTGCATTTCCGGCAGACATAAGCCCCCGTGAGGTACACCCCACCTACGGTCTCAAGCTGGTAGTCGTGCTGACAGTTGTCCACAGCGCGAAAATGGAGCCATTACTGAATGAGGACAACTAGCGAAATCCCTAGTCTGAAAGTAGCAAGGGGACAGCACCCCCCATAGCTGGGCGGCTCGACGCCATCGGTTCACCCTGTGGCCCTCATTGGGTCGGGACTCTTGCCGGAAATGACCCGAAATGAGCGGTTAAAAAAAGGGCCGAAAAGATCTACCGGCCTTTCGGGCTATCCGGCGATGGTTAACTAAAGAAGGTGGCAAGAAGTGAATATCCGATACGGCAGAACCCCCCACCTATGAAAGACCTTTCAATGTGAAGCCCAATGGGGTCAATCAGAGGTGCCAGACCTAGTGTGAAAAATCTCCTGCCTCTCTCAGCATGATGATCGTGGATACTGAAAAGAATTACCATCAAGGATTAACCGATGCCACCCTATTACAAGCAGCCGATACCAGTAGACACGATCCTTTCCAGCACCTCGCCTTTGTGCCCCGCCGTGGATTGCGATGGGAGAATGCAGATAGATTCTACCTCGAAGCGCACAAAAGGCTCGGGCCTGGCGCGAGTGCAATGTGGCCTGTGCCAGCATCGCGGCTTTCGATCCCTAGAAGGCGTCCATGTATTGTTTGGAGGACGGCATGAATATGTCTGTGGCTATGGGCCTTCAAGCAGCATCCTGACCATCCGGTTTTCCGAGAGTGCCTTGAGTCTTTTCCTCGATGCCTATCTGTCGCCCACGGAATCGGCGCTCTATGCGGCCCACTGGGCATTACTGAGGGGACACGTGGCTGGTAGAGTGAACATGGTCGCTGGCTCCCCTCAGTTTACCGATTGCTATGGGCACTTTTGTCGAGAATACGACGCGCGCTCAATGAACCCCGGTAATCGCGCCTGCCCACACGACTATGAACTTGAAACGGTGGGCGGCGTCTTTCTCACCGGTGCCTATGTCTGTCGCCTCTGCAGCGGTAGAGCCGGAATGTCACACGACCAATTCCATCAGCATGCCGACTATCCACGACAGTATCAGGAAAGCAGCAATGGGGAAGACTCAGAGCCCGCCCCCGCTGAGAGAAAAACATCCTCTACGGAAGTATGATTTGGGGCGCAACGTGATTTCCTTCCCTTCCTCAGACCCAAACAAGACGATGAATGAGCTACTGAAAAACGTTGCTCAACAACATCACCCCACTGTTCTCGCTGACCGCTAAATCCAGTGTCGTCTATGGCTGCGCACTCGTCTTGATCATCGGTCTTGTTCGTCGGGCGGTGTCCTGTTGCATTGGTTTAACTGTTTGGAATTTCCATCCGGGAGTGTCGTAATCGTTCTCCCTCGGCTCGCTGCTCCTCCAGCAGCTTATAGGCAATATAGTACTTGTAGATGTTGGCGACATAGGTGACTGTCTCTTCACCGATCCGTTGCGCGGCGATGATTTCGACATTGTTGAACCAGACGTTTGGGTCGAGCCCGCGCTTTTTCGCTTCTTTCCGGAGTTTCTGAACGCGTCCCGGCCCGGCGTTATAGGCAGCGAATGAAAACAGAATCTTGTTGCGCGCGTCCATTGGCTCGTGCCCAAAGAATTGGTCCTGCAATAAACGGATGTACTTGATGCCCGCGTGGATGTTTGGTTCAAGCTGCGTAATGTCGCCGGTGTTCATCTCGTTGCCGGTGGCAGGCATTAGCTGCATCACGCCGACCGCACCGACGTCACTTCTGGCGTTCTGATCGAGCAGGGATTCTTGGTAGCCCTGGGCGACCAGCAACAAATAGTCCATGTCATACTGGGTGCCATACTTCCGAAAATACTCGACCGTCCCCTGAAACTTCTTGATTTCGCCTGCCGAGGTCGCCTGTTTCACAATTCGCGGATTGCCGGCGTATTTGCTGACCAGAGTCTTTCCGAAGTCTGATTTCTGGCCATACTGTTGGGCGAACGCGGCAATCTCCGCTTTTAACTTCGGGCTGTCTTTGCGGATCATCCAGGCAAAGTCGCCTCCCTTATTGACCACCACATCTTCGTGCGGTTTGAGCTTCTTGAACACTTTCGCCCACAGCAGGGCTTGGTACCGGTCGACGACGACGATGCCGACAAGCCCGGCGTTCACCATTTCCAGCAAGTCATCGTCCTGGAGATCCTCCGGCGCGGTCTTGAGCGTTACGGGCGGCTTGTGCTCTTGAGCGAAGCGTTCGTTGAGATGCTCCAGGTGAGTCCAGAAACTCGACGACTTGCGAACGAACACCTGATTGCCCGAAAGATCGTCGACGGAGGCCAGCGCGGGAGAGGCCGGTCCCGTCACCGCGATTTCCCTGACGCCGCGAAAGAACGGCTCGCCAAAATCGACCTGTCCAAGGCGCTCCGGTGTGACGGTCAAGAGACCCGCCGCGATATCGCCGCGTCCCTCAAGCAATCCCGGGATCAGTTGTTCCCGCGACGTGGGGATAAAGACCACATGAATACGGATGTGTTTGGCATGCTTCTGGTACTGATTGTTGATTTCTGCCTGGAAGGCCTTGAGGAGTTCATATTCGGCGCCGGTCTGCCGAGCCCCGTTCAGCCAGTACGATGTGCGAGATGGCGCCACCAGCGCGCGAATGATGCGGCGCTGGACCATCCCGTCGAGATCCCCCTTCCACGGCTTAAAAATCGGAGGCGTTATCAGCGCAGGATGGTTTGGCGATTCGTTATCTTGTGCGAAGGCGGGAAGGGTCAGAACGGTGCAGAGGTGCAGGAGAACCAAAAGAGCATGCTTCATTGGAATCCCCCACATTTTTAGAAGATCAACCTTTGTTTCGTTATCTGTAAGAATCATGGTCAATCCCTAATCACCCCTTGGTAGCTCCATGTGATTGTCTGTTTAGAAAATATGCCAAAATGGTTTAAAGAGTATTGCAATGCACGCGGCAATCAGCATGCTTCAGCGGAGGGCGACTGGGTTGATTGCCAACCAAAATAATCTGTCCGTCTTCAAAGATCTCTGTTCAGTAAATGAGTGCAGATTATTGTTCCGCCCTGCTTCAAATGGCTTCGGGCAAGACATATTTGGCAAATGTCAGCTTGGGAGATCATAAGAGGTGGGCAAAATATATTTCTTTTACCCTACAAGAACAACCACTAATTCGTACTTCCGCTGGGTTATAGAATGCCAAAATGTAAGATATGCAGCCATGAGCGCACCAAAGCGCGCTTGAGCATATCTATGCCTACTTCCCTTCTCTTTTCTCCTCGCTGATAATTTGTCCTCCCATGTCCCCTGCTGGCCCTTACTGGACTCTCGTGGGTACTTTACTTACTACTTGCCGTTCACATAGGTTCGGAGAACGCGAAGCAACAGCCAGGAGGAAGCTATGACACCGCAATGGGAGCCCTGTTCGGAGCAATACGTTCGTCCTTGGATTGGCGGCAAAGCCGGTCCGCGCCGCCTGCCGATAGGCAGGGGCGCGGACCGGAATGGCCCCCGTCTTGGTAACACGGGGGCGCTACCTACAGCGCTCCTTACAGGAGGTCGATAGGTTCCATGGATTCTGCATTCACTCTCTCCATTGATTGGTTGGCCTTTACGGTCCTGGCCAGCAATCCTCAAGAGACGATGAATATGCTTGGGGGAGAGTGGGGCAGGGCGAAAGGTGGCTTTCGAGGCTATCCCCTGTGCTGGATCAAATCGGACGGACTGCATGGTGTCGGAAAACTGGGGACCAATGCGCCACGTCGTCCGAATGAAATCCATGTCGATCTCTCCGGCGGCCTGGTATCCGCTCTGACGCTCGATGAAGTTCGTACATTACTCAAATGGGTCCATGCCCAGCAGGGGCATGTGACTCGAATTGATTGCGCGCTGGATGATCGAGGCGCGACTGTCCCTGTCGCAACGGTCCGAGAGGCTGTGTCAGCCGGTCAGTGTGTCACACGATCCACACAGGTCCGACATATTGCCTCCAACATGACCCACGGCACCGGCGCCAGTACTGGCGAGACCCTCTATTTCGGCAGTCCGCAAAGTCAGACCCTCCTTCGGATTTATGATAAACGCCTAGAGATGCAGAGCAAAGAGCGGGAGAACTGGCAGGACTATGGAGTTCGGTGGGAATTGGAACTCAAGAAGGATCGAGCGGAACAGTGTGCCAGAGCCTTAGCCTCGTTGGATGAATCTGACTGGAAGGAATTTGTGGTCGGACTGCTCCGATCCTATGTGGATTTCCGACAGATCACGAAAGAGACGGAAGACGAAGATCGTTACCGGGCTCCTATGTTGGAGTGGTACGCCCTCCTGACGGAGGGATTTCAGAAGGGCCGATTAGCCCAGGAGAAGCAGGTGCAGACCCTGCAGAATGTGAAACGATGGGTGAGCCACGCCCTGACGCCATTGCTGGCGGTCATTTGTGCCACCCCTGGAGGGGAAGAATGGCTACAGCACGAAATTGTCAGGGGCATTGCCCGGTGGAAGGACCGACACCGGAATTTGCTCAAACAGCCACCCAATCGGTTTCACACTGGAGCTGCCGGCGGGAACGCGGGCAGCCCATGTTAGGGGGACTGGGGGTGTCGTCAGACTCCCCCGGTGATCTGCATCATGCTTACAGTCAAAGAGCTTTCGGCTTGGCTCAACATCAAGTCGTCCACACTCTATCTCTGGGTCTCACAGAACAAGATTCCGTGCCGTCGCATTCATGGGCTCATCCGATTCGAACCTGAGGCCATACAAGCCTGGCTGAACACCTTCGGAAAGGCTTCAGGCAAGCCGCTCCTCTTCCACACTCGCCATGGCAGCCGTGACCTCGACCAGCTCATTGAAGCCGCCAAACGTGAGGTCTATACTCCCCGCCACGGGGAAACCAGACCAACAGCGAGCCCTCATGGAAAGGAGAGCAACGATGGGGCTCGTTAAGCGAGGGAATGTGTGGTGGATGAATATTGTGTTTCAGGGACAACGAATTCGCCGGTCGACAGGAGCATCGAATCGAGCCTTGGCTGACGCCATCATGGCGAAAGTGAAGGTTCAATTGATCGAGGGGCAGTATTTTGATCGAGCGGAAGAGCAATTTCGAACCTTCCAAGAATTGATGGATCGCTTTGAGCGAGAGCACCTCGTGAAATTGGCCAGCCGAGCAACAGGACAAGTCTTCGTCAAACGCTTCCGTGCCTTCTTCGGAGACCGGACGCTCGCGGAGATTACCCCCAAGCTAATCGTGGACTATAAAAGTCGACGGTACGCCACTGGGGTGAAAGGCGCCTCGATCAATCGAGAGCTCACCTGTTTGAGAAAGGCCTTCAGCCTTGCGAAACGGGAATGGGAATGGTGCCGAGACAATCCGATGAGTCGGGTCTCTCTCGAAAAGGGGGCGACTAAACGAGACCGATGGCTGATGGAAGACGAGGAAGCGCGATTGCTGGATTCCTGTCCCTCGTGGTTACGTGAGCTCGTGGTGTTCGCGCTCCATAGTGGGATGCGGTTGGGCGAGATCCTGTCACTGACCTGGACCGGCGTGGATCTGTTCCGAAGAACCGTGACGGTGTTTGAATCGAAAAACGGGGAGCGACGGACGGTGCCACTGAATCACACCTTGATGGCGCTCCTGACGGGGAAGGCCAAAGTGCGCCATATCAAAACGGCATTGGTTTTTCCGAGTCGAGCTGGCACACGGTTAGATCCCAACCATCTGAGACGGGCGTTACGACCTGCCATGACAAAGGCGGACATCATGAACTGTCATTTCCATGATCTCCGGCACACCTTCGCTACGCGACTGGTCCAAGCGGGAGTCGATCTCTACAAGGTTCAACGGCTCCTCGGACACAAGTCTCCGATGATGACGCAACGCTATGCGCATCATTACCCGGAAAGCCTACGAGATGGAGTGGAGATCTTGGACCGACGCGGACACCGTGACACAAAAATGACCACAGTGGTGAGGGTGTTCGAGAGTGCTGTCTCGGAAGTTGTTGAAAAGATGGTGGGCGATACTGGTATCGAACCAGTGGCCTCTTCCGTGTGAAGGAAGCGCTCTCCCCCTGAGCTAATCGCCCACGCGATGAGAGTCTAGCATGGTCGGACGAAACTGAGCAAGAAAGCTGGTGGTTAGAGTGCTGCTGTTTTTGTAGTCGATTTTTCGGGCGACCGCCATATTGAATCTTGGTGAGAATAGCTCGCCGTTTCTTGACATCGAGAAAAGACGATTCTTACAATGGCCTTCCTTCCATCTTCTCAAAGGTTTCCATTTCATGCGTGAAGACATTGTGGTCATTGGGGGTGGTCTGGCCGGTTCAGAAGCGGCCTGGCAAGCGGCTAAGCATGGCGCCAAGGTGACGCTGTACGAAATGCGTCCAAAAGAAATGACCAAAGCGCATAAGACTGGAGATCTGGCCGAACTCGTCTGTTCGAATTCCCTCGGGTCAGCTGATCCGCTCAATGCGCCCGGTATTCTCAAGGCCGAGATGCGTCGCTTGAATTCGCTCGTCATTCGAGCGGCAGAGGAGGCACGGGTTCCGGCTGGCTCGGCATTGGCTGTGGATCGCGAGCAGTTCGCGCGTGTTATAACCCAGGCGCTGGATGGACATCCCAATATTCGAATCGTTCGCGACGAAGTGACGGAAGTGCCCCCTGATGCTGTCAGCATTATTGCGACCGGCCCACTGACCTCCGAAAGATTCTCGAAGGCTATCAGCGAATTGACTCACGCGCACCACCTGTATTTTTTTGATGCAATTTCACCCATCATCGATGCAGATTCCATCAACATGGAGGTGGTCTATCGAGCGTCCCGTTATGGCAAAGGCGGAGCGGACTATCTCAACTGCCCCATGGACGAAGCGGCTTACAATGCGTTGTATGAAGCGATGATGGCGGCGGAGAAGGTTCAGCCGAAAGAATTTGAGAAAGTCGCCTATTTCGAAAGCTGCATTCCGATCGAGGTGATGGCAGAGCGGGGTCGGCAGACCATGCAATTTGGGCCGCTGAAGCCTGTGGGGCTGGAGCATCCAACGACCGGTGTGCGTCCGTATGCTGTGGTTCAGCTCCGCACGGAGAATGCACACGGGACCTGCTATAACATGGTCGGCTTCCAGACCAAGCTCACCTATCCTGAGCAGCGTCGAGTCTTTCGATTGATTCCCGGGCTGGAGCAGGCCGAATTCTTACGGCTCGGCAGTCTACATCGCAACACCTTCATCAATTCGCCGCAATTGTTGCGAGATACCCTCCAACTCAAGTCTCGTGGAACCGTCTTCTTTGCCGGCCAATTGGTTGGTGTCGAGGGTTATACGGAGTCTGCCGCGATGGGGGGACTTGCCGGGATCAATGCCGCGCGAGGCCTGGCCGGCCAAGCACTGGTCACCCCTCCGCCAACGAGCGCGCACGGCTGTCTGATGGGGCACATCACCAAGAGCGACCCCGCGCATTTTCAGCCCATGAATACGAATTTCGGCCTGTTTCCTCCTGTCCCCGTCAAGACGCGCGACAAAGACCAGAAGCGGCGTCTCATCCAACAACGAGCGCTTGAGGATTTTGACGCATGGATCGCGCAATCCGGGCTTTCCTAGCCGCCTTAACCGTCCAACAGGGCGCCTCTCCCCAAACGATTCGTGCCTATGCATCCGACTTGGCGCAGTTCCAGGTCTTTGCGCAGGACGCAAGTAACCGGCGCAGACCAGTGAATCCCAAATCGATAGAGCCGGCCTTGATACGCGATTTTCTCGCTGCGCGTGATCGCATGGGAGAAAAGAAATCTTCCCTGGCGAGGAAGCTGGCCTGTCTCCGCAGTGTATTTCGTTATCTGGTACGTGTTGGCCAGTTGAAGGTAAACCCGGCGGAGGACGTGCGGGTGCCAAAACTTCCCAAACATCTCCCTCGCGTTCTCACCAAGGACGATGCCGGCGCGTTGATGGAATTCCCCGGCGATCAGAAACGGGACGCCTTGCGTGACCGCGCCATACTGGAAACGCTATATTCGACTGGAACTCGGGTCAGTGAGCTAGTCGGCATGAACTGGGATGATATCAGCCGGAGCGAAGGATTAGTGCGAGTCCGTGGGAAAGGGGGGAAAGAGCGCATCATTCCTCTGAGTAGCATAGCGCTGGAGGCGATCGCTGCCTACCATGCTCAGGTGCCGACGACGACGGGTGGGTCGTCGCGACTATCGTCAGAGGCGGTGCCCGTGTTCCGCAACAGCCGTGGAGGTCGATTGACCACGAGGACCATTGCCCGCATCGTGGCCAAATATTCGCGTCAGCTCACCGGAGGAACGATTAACCCGCATACTTTGCGGCATTCGTTCGCCACGCATCTCCTGGACGAAGGGGCTGATTTGCGCGCCATTCAGGAAATGTTGGGGCATGTCTCGTTGAGCACCACGCAAAAGTACACACATTTGGCGACGGATCAATTACTCTCAGTGTACGATCGCGCCCATCCGCGCGCCGTGAGTCCAACGGAAACCCCTGAGGTTATGAAGCAGAAGGGCTCGCGATGATTATTCGATCCACAACTGTGCTCTGCGTGAGGCGAGGCAGCCAGGTCACGATGGGGTGCGACGGACAGGTCACGGTCGGTACGACGGTGATGAAACACAACGCCAGGAAAATGCGGCGCATGCATGGCGATGCAGTCTTGGCAGGTTTTGCCGGCGCGACAGCCGATGCCTTCACGCTCTTTGAAAAGTTCGAGGCTAAATTAGCGGAGTATCGCGGGAATCTCACCAGGGCCGCTGTAGAACTGGCGAAAGACTGGCGGACTGATCGCGTCTTGAGGCGCCTTGAGGCATTGCTGGCGGTGGCCGATCTCACTCACTCGTTCATCATTTCAGGAACTGGCGATGTGGTTGAGCCGGAAGACGGTATTCTGGCGATTGGGTCGGGCGGCCCCTATGCGTTAGCCGCCGCCCGCGCATTGTTGGCGCATTCCGAATTGGGGGCGGAGCAGATCGTTCGCGAATCACTGATGATTGCGGGTGGGATCGACATTTATACGAATCAACAGATTGTGATCGAATCGCTCTCCCATTAGGATTGACTGACCATGACCGCTGAATCCATGTCTCACCCTGTGAATGTGAATAGTCTCACCCCCCGACAGATCGTCGAGGCATTGGATCGATATGTAATCGGGCAACACGATGCCAAGCGCATGGTAGCCATTGCACTTCGAAATCGCTGGCGTCGACAACAGTTGTCCCCCGAACTGCGTGACGAAGTCATGCCGAAGAATATCATCATGATCGGGCCGACCGGCGTGGGGAAAACCGAAATAGCCAGACGTTTGGCGAAACTTGCTGAAGCGCCGTTCATCAAAGTGGAGGCGTCAAAGTTTACGGAAGTCGGGTATGTCGGGCGGGATGTCGAGTCCATCATTCGGGATCTCACTGAGCTGGCGATCAATTTGGTAAAGACGAAACATCTGGAAGATGTCCAAGAGAAAGCCTCACGGCTTGGGGAAGAGCGCATGCTCGATCTTCTACTGCCCGGCGCTCCGTCTCGACCTACTCTCCCCGGGTTCGATCACTCGAGCCAACGAGCGGAACAGTCGGAGGCGCCGGAATCGCTGGACGCGACCCGATCGAAACTTCGGCTACAGTTGCGCGAAGGAAAGCTGGATCAGCGATCGGTCGAGGTAGAGGTGAAGGAGCGGACGTTGCCTCTCGGCGTCATTTCCAATGCGGGCGGCATGGAGGACCTTGAAGGGAATCTACGCGACATGCTGGGAGGCATGTTCCAAGGGAAGAAAAAGAAACGAGCGATGAAAGTGCCGGATGCGCTGAAGCATCTGACGCAGGAAGAAGCGCAAAAACTTATCGATATGGATGAGGTGGTCCGGGAAGCCATTGCGAAAGTTGAACAGACCGGAATCGTCTTTCTGGACGAGATCGACAAAATCGCCGGCCGTGAGCGCACGATGGGGCCGGATGTATCACGTGAAGGAGTACAGCGGGATCTGTTGCCGATTGTGGAAGGCTCCACCGTGAGTACCAAGCATGGCGCCGTCCAGACGGACCATATCCTGTTCATTGCCGCCGGTGCGTTTCATATCGCCAAACCTTCCGATTTAATCCCTGAGCTGCAGGGTCGGTTTCCCATTCGCGTCGAGCTGGCGCCCCTGTCTCAAGAGGACTTCGTACGGATTTTGACTGAGCCTCAAGGCGCGCTGGTCAGTCAGTATCAAGCATTGATGGCGACGGAAGGTCTCACGGTTGCGTTTACAGAAGACGGACTGGCGGAGATCGCGGCGACGGCCGTCCAGGTCAACGAGCGCACGGAAAACATCGGTGCGCGCCGTCTGTTTACGATTATGGAACGGTTGCTCGAACAGGTGTCGTTCGAGGGAGCTGAGATGGAACCGAAGCACATTGTCGTGGATGCCGGCTACGTACGGGAGCGTCTGCAGAACATTGTGAAGGATCAGGATCTGAGCCGGTATATCCTGTAGGCCGCAGCGAGAGCGAGGAACGAAGCATGAACAAACTGATTAAGAAAGCGGACGTGCTGATTGAGGCGCTGCCCTACATTCGTACCTTTAAGGGCAAGACCGTCGTGATCAAGTACGGCGGGCACGCCATGACGGACGCCTCGCTCAAGGAGCGTTTTGCGCAAAATGTCGTGTTATTGAAATACGTCGGATTGAATCCGGTCATCGTGCATGGCGGCGGTCCTCAGATCGACCAGATGCTGGACCGGCTCGGTATGGAGGCAAAGTTCCGCCATGGGGTGCGGGTGACCGATGCCGCCACGATGGAAATCGTCGAGATGGTGCTGGCCGGCCGGATCAACATGGAAATTGTCGATCTGTTGAATCGGCATGGCGGGCAGGCGGTCGGGCTCAGCGGCAAAGATGGCGGGCTGATGTTGACCAAGCCGTTGACGGCGAGGGCCTGGGCGGAGAGCATCGAGAAGGATCTCGAGGCAGGCGAGTCGGACGCGGATTTCGGATTTGTCGGTGACGTAAAGTCGATTGATCCCACGCTCCTCTTGAAGCTGCAAGAAGACAACTATATCCCCGTCATCGCGCCGATTGGAACCGACCGAGAGGGCAATACGTATAACATCAATGCGGATCTCGTGGCAGGCGCAATTGCGGCGGCATTGAAGGCCGAGAAACTTGTGATGCTGACCGACGTGAAGGGCATCCGCGATGCCAATGGCCGACACCTGTCGACGGTGTCGCGCAAGGATGTGCAACGGATGGTCAAACGCGGGACCATCAGCGAAGGGATGCTGCCGAAGGTGCATGCCTGCCTGGATGCCCTGGCCGATGGTGTGGGCAAAGCGCATATTGTCGATGGCCGCGTGCCCCATGCCATTCTGCTTGAAATCTTCACGCACAAGGGCATCGGCACCGAGATCGTGGCGTAACCTATAATCCTACGGCTGTTCTGGTCCAGGGTTGTGGTTGGGGCCGATCGGGAGGTGGCTGCACCGACGAAGTTGTCTTCAGATTCTTCTTCCTTTACTCGCCATTGATTGGGCTCAGCGCAATAGGGTTCCCAGGATCGTCAGGAGACAATGCCGAGGCTGGCGTTTAGAACGCACTGCTTGAAGCGGTTCGGTTCCTCAGGAGATTCTCGTTCCCCAACCACTTGTAAAAATGTTTCACATGCACAGGTCTCGATGCGCTCGATACCTTGGGCCTAAAGTTTATAGGTCGACTTGCTCACGGGTTTGGTGAGGTCGGCCAAATAGTCTGCGGAGATGGGTGATGATGCCAAGTAGAAAAATAATGGTTCGAGCTGCTACGCGGAGGGTGATCAAAGAGATCTTCGCGCGTCTCGATTATGGACGGCTGGGTTCGATCTATTGCGACGAAGGCGGTGATAAGTTTTGGAAGGCAAAACGGGGTGTTTGCCAGAGGCTGGGCATGAAGCTCGCGAATGCGCTTCTGCCGCGATTGACTATAGGGGGAGCCAGTCTCTACGTAGGCGCCGGTGTCGCGGAGATTCCGCTCGTAGCCATGGAATGCTTCGATCTCAGACGGCGCGTCGTGGCTTGTAATCTGCGAAAGAAGGAAGTGTTGATCCTGAATCGTGCCTGTGCGAGACTCCCGATACGGTATCAGCATCGAGACGCCGGGTCAGTCAAAGAAAGGATCGATCATCTGTGGCTGGTCAGTGTCTTGAACGATCCGGAGCGGTTTCCCGAACTCTCATCCCTGTCATACGGTCGTGCCAACCCAGTCACCTTCAACGCGCGTAAATTCTTGCCGCAACAACGGACAGTCGCCACCCTCGTCGATCGCTGTCTCAGCCGATTGGCGTCGCCAGGATTGGTGACGACGACGGTTGAAGAAGTAGTGTGGGTGGCGGAATGGTGCCATCAAGAGGGAATCCGCTACCGCATCGACCGGCAGACGTTCGCGTCGCCTACCGTCGGCGATCCTATTTGTCTGGTACGGATCGGATGAAGGGCCGCTCAGGTGGTGGCCGATACTCATGGCGCTCGTGAAGTTAGACCCAGAATCCAGGGCGAGTCTTATCAGGTCCGAAGAGATACTGGCGGGAATACCGGACATAGTTCTGTGCCGATTCTCGGATCCAAGCGAGTTCTTGCTCCGTCACGGGGCGTTTGACCTTGGCCGGTGATCCTAAGATAAGACTCTTGGGCGGGACGATGGTGCCTTCTGTAATTAACGCGCCGGCGCCGACCACGGAATCCTCACCGATGACCGCGCCGTCCATGATGATGGATCCCATGCCGACCAACACACGATTTTGAATCGTACAGCCATGCAGCACCACGTTATGGCCGATGGTCACGTCGTCGCCGATGCTGAGCGGATGGGTATCGTGCGTGACATGCAGCGTGCAAAGATCCTGCACGTTCGTCCGATGGCCGATCCGGATATGATTCACATCTCCCCGAATAACCGCGTGGAACCAGGCGCTGCAGTCCTCACCCATGACCACATCCCCGATAATGACGGCCGTCTCTTCGATAAAACAGGAGTCCGGTACAGTGGGCTTGATTCCTTGAAACGTTCTGAGCATGGTCTCAATCTAGGATAGCTGCGGACGGAATAGCAAGATGGCCGTTTGACAGGCTTTTCAAGCCTCTCGTACACTCTGAGGTTATGGCTTCTTCATTAATCAAACCTTCTCGCGTCAAGCCCACGATCGGCTTTGTGAACCTGGGCTGTTCGAAAAACCAGGTCGACTCCGAAGTGATGCTGGGGACGTTGGTGGCCGGCGGGTTCCAGCTCACGGGTGACGCGCGCGCCGCCGAGGTGGTTATCATCAACACCTGCGGTTTTATCGAGGAGGCCAAGCAGGAATCGATCAACAGCATCATTGAACATGGACGGTTAAAGAAGTCCGGCTCCTGCCGGGTGCTGATTGCAGCCGGTTGCTTGGCCCAGCGGTATCAGGGCGAGCTCTTGAAAGAATTGCCTGAACTGGATGGCGTAGTTGGGACCGGTGAGTTCGGACGCATCGCGGAGATTTGCCGGAGCCTGCTGGCACCGAAACACCGTCAACAGCGGTTATGGCTTGGCGAGCCTCCTTATCTCTATGACGCCGAGACTCCGCGCATTCGCCTGGGGACTCCGCACAGCGCTTATCTAAAGATTGCCGAAGGCTGCAATCGGAATTGTGCCTTCTGCGCGATCCCTCTCATGCGAGGGAAGCAGCGGAGCCGTTCGATTGAATCGATTGTGATGGAAGCGAAGCGGTTGGCTCAGGAAGGTGTCAAAGAGCTCAATTTGATTTCGCAAGACACGATCAATTATGGAGTGGACCTTGGAATTAGGCAGGGGCTTACGCAGCTTCTGCGCGAGTTGGTCACGGTGAACGATGTTCGCTGGATTAGGCCATTTTATCTGTATCCGCAACAGGTGACCGACGAGTTGTTGGATCTGTACGCCGGCGAAGAACGTATCACCAAATATCTCGACATGCCGCTGCAACATATCAGCGACGGCATACTGAAGCGCATGCACCGGCTCGGGGATCGTCAGCATCTGACGAAGTTGGTAGACCGCATCCGCACCAAGATTCCCGGCGTGTTTTTTAGAACGGCCTTTATCGTCGGATTTCCCGGTGAAACCGATGCCATGTTTGAGGAGCTTCGACAGTTCATGGCCGACATGGAGTTTGATCGCGCTAACGTCTTCCTCTATTCCGATGAAGAGGGCACGTCCGCAGTCGAATTGGAAGGAAAGGTCGATCGTGCGGTGATGGACGAACGGCGCAATGAACTGCTGGCTTTACAAGAAACTATTTCAGAAGCCAAGAATCGCGAGTATCTCGGGCGCACTTTGGAGGTGCTGGTAGATGGGATTTCGGAGGAATCCGACCGTCTGTTCGAAACGAGGCACGAGGGATTGGCACCTGAAATCGATGGGGTCGTATATTGCGACCAAGTCACAGCCAAGCCTGGAGAGTTCGTATCCGTGACAGTGTCCGACGTGATGGGGTACGATTTGATTGCCCAACCGGTCGGTCGGCCCGCCGCAGTGGCGTCTGCTCCACCTTCCATGGCGCTTCTCATGCCAAGGAAGGCAGGGACAGGCTACCGGTAAGAACATACTTACCAGCAGCCTGCCCCGAGTGGTTACACCTTGGCGCTGAGATAAAGTGATGCGCCACGGCGATTGATCAGAACCAGCATATTCTCACCTTTCTTCAGATCTGACGCCACTCGATCGTAGTCCTTCATTGATGTGACGGGCTTACGATTGATCTCTCGTATGACGTCACCCGGCATGAGCCCGGCCCGCTCCGCCTCGCTCTCAGGATCAACAGAAGCCACCACGACTCCCTGAAGTTTCCCCTTGAGTCCAAGTTCTTGAGCCGTTTCTCCGTCAAGCTCCTGCACCGCGAGTCCAGCCAGAGGCTGGTCGGACGGCCCGCTCTCGACTTTGGCGACCTGTTGGTTGTCGGGCAACTCGCCGATCGTGACTGACACCTCTTTTTCATGGCCATCTCGCATGACCTTCACCGTGGCTTTGCTCCCGACTGCACTGCGAGTCACCGCGCGTTGAAGAGTCATGGCATCTTCAATCGAAGTTCCTTTAAATCCGGTGATGACATCTCCTTGTTTGAGTCCGGCTTTCTCGGCCGGTCCATCTTCCTTCAGATCGGTGACGAGAGCCCCATTGCTGTCTTTCAGGTCGAAGGACTTGGCCAAGTCTTGATTCAGATCCTGGATTCCGATCCCCAGATAGCCGCGCACGACTTTGCCGCTCTTGACCAAGCTCTCATAGATGGGTTGGCTCATGCTGGTCGGGACGGCAAACCCTACTCCCTGGTATCCACCGCTTTGGGAAAAAATCGCGGTGTTGAGACCAACCAGTTCGCCTCTGGTGTTGACCAGCGGCCCGCCGCTGTTGCCTGGATTGATGGCGGCATCGGTCTGAATAAAGTCTTCATATTGCGTAATGCCCATCCGCCCCCGTCCTAAAGCACTCACAATTCCCAAGGTCACGGTGGAATTCAATCCAAAAGGATTTCCGACCGCCAGCACATATTCACCGACCTGAAGTCGGCTGGAGTCACCCCAGGGGATGGTGGGAAGGTTGCTGCCATCGATCTTGATGACCGCAATGTCGGTCTTGGGATCGCTGCCGACAATCCGGCCCTTGAACTCTCGCTTGTCGGGTAACGTGATGGTGACGGTTTTTGCGCCATCGATCACATGGTTATTGGTCAGGACATAGCCATCAGGAGACACGATCACGCCCGATCCCTGCCCGCCGCCGCGCCGTTCCCGAGGCTCGTTAGGGGGGCCGAATCGACGAGGCCCAAATGGGGCGCCGAAGAATTCATCCGCCCGCCCACGAGGGTGGGTCGAATCAGACACTTGCTCCGGCGAACTCGTGGTGATGTTGACGACAGCTGGTGTGACGGCTTTGGCTACATCGGTGAAGCCGGCTGCCGGAAGGGATCCGGAGAGAGGGATCGAACGTTCTTCGACTACCGGCGATGGATTTGAAGCGTGGGAAGCGGTCAGTGAGCCATAACTCCACACGAGCGTTGCGCCGAGAGCGGCGATGGCGGCAAAGGCGCCAACAGACTGTGTTGGTCGATTCATGGATTCCTCCTCCTAAAAAAACATGGGTATGGGTGTGCGGGATGCTATTTGGATATAACCGTCATGTTGAAGGTAGCAGTGCCGGATGAGAGCCCTATTAGCTGGGGATTAGAAGTCGTTAAGACGAGGATGGTGCAAGTGGAAGCACAATAGTGAAGGTCGATCCCTTGCCGACTTCGCTTTGGACTTCGATATGTCCATGGTGCGACTCGGCAATCCAGGCACAGATCGCTAAGCCGAGGCCGGTGCCTTTCTTGGTATGGGCGCGCGCGTCGTCCGTTCGAAAAAAACGGTCGAAAATTTGTTTGTGCGTATCCGGGGGAATGCCGATGCCATAATCGCGGACGGAGAGGCGCGCCCGCTGGCCTTCCACGCGGAGATCGATTTCGACTCTGCCTTGCGCATAGGAATACTTCACGGCGTTGTCGACGATGTTCAAAATCAGTTCTCGAAGGCGGAGCTCATCACCGTGGACCGTCGCCGGCTGAATGGTCTCGATCACCACGTCGACCTCTCGCTCCTGGTCGAGGAGACCGGCTTGGCGCTGAATATCTTCCAACAAAAGGTCGAGTCGAACCGGTTCACACTCTGTTTTGATTTGGCCCAAATCGGCTCGCGACAGAAACAGTAGTTCCTCGACGATGCGTGACATCCGATCGATTTCTTCGAGATTGCTTTCCAAGACGGCGATGTAGTCTTCCACGGGCCGGGGGCGGCGAAGCACCAGTTCGCTCTCGCCCTTCATCACCGTCAAGGGCGTGCGCAGCTCATGTGAGGCATCGCTGCTGAATTGCCGAATTTGCGCAAAGGACGTCTCTAGCCGCGCGATCATATCGTTGAAGGTGTCGGTGAGACGACCGATTTCGTCGGAGGAGCGTTCAGACGTCAGACGTTGTGTGAGGTCTCCTGCGGCGATACGTTGCGCCGCGACCGTGATCGAATCGACGGGTCGCAGGGCACGGCCGGCTAGGAACCACCCGCCCGCCAACGAGACGACCAGCGCGATTGGGGCCATCACCACCAAGACCAACAGAAAACGGCGCAGGGTTTCCTCGACGCCTTCCAGGGCGGTGCCGACCTGGACAATATAGAGCAATGAGCCGCGATAGATGATGGGGACGGAAACCAATCGCAATGGAGGCTCGTTGGGATACCGGGCGGATTCGAAGACGGTACTGCCGGTAAAGGCGGCTTCCAGCGCGTGGCGGCTCAATGGGACGTCATGTTGCCGAATATTCGGAGAGCGGATTGTGATCGTTCCGGAAGGACTGAAGATCTGAAAGAACTTGTCGATCCGGGTTAGTTCGGGAAACTGGCTGAGCAGCGCCTCTTCATCGATTAAAGGGAGAAATCCGCGTGTCTCCAAGGAGCGCACCGCAGCCGACGCCGTTTCTTCCAATGAATCGTCGACTTGGTCACGTAAGCCTCGGGCGGTGATAGTGTAGAGCACGACGGAAAACGTTAAAAGGATGAGCGCGAGTGCCGTTCCGTACCAGAGGGTGAGTCGGACGCGAAGGGGCATCAGTCGACCTTGAGCGTATACCCACTCCCTCGAATGGTATGGATTAACTTTCGGGCGCGTCCGCGATCAATTTTATTTCGGAGATAATTGACGTAGACGTCGATGACATTGGTGAAGGTATCGAAATCCTGATTCCAGACATGGTCGGAAATCATCGGGCGGGTGAGGACTCGCCCTGCATGACGCATGAAGTATTCCAGTAGCGCATATTCCTTCACCGTGAGGTCGATGCGCTGTCCTCCGCGAGTAACTTCTCGGGTGGCTGGATTGAGCATAAGATCGTCGATCTGGAGAATTCCGGGAGCTTCGACCGGGCCGCGACGCAAAAGAGCCCGGACACGGGCGAGCAATTCGTCGATGGCGAAGGGTTTGGTGAGATAGTCGTCCGCGCCGGCATCAAGCCCCTTCACGCGCTGGTCCACTTTTGATTGCGCCGTGAGAATCATCACGGGGGTTTGAATTTTTTCTTTGCGAAGCCGGGCGAGCACGTCCAGTCCCGGCAGACTGGGCAACATCAGATCGATCATGATGAGGTCGTAACTGCCGCTCAGGGCCATGTCGAGGCCCTGCGCGCCGTCTTCACAAAGATCGACGGCGTAGCTTTCCTCTTCCAGCGCTCGCTTGATGAACGAGCCTACCTTGGTTTCATCTTCAATGACGAGTACACGCATAGAGAAAACTCGTAGGTCGGTGGATTATACCAGAGGTTAGGGTGCTGTGAGCAGCAGGATCCTGCTGCGTTATGCGTTATGGGAGGTCGAGGGAGACGGGCTCAAGGCGCGAGGCAGGTTGGAGACGGCAGAGAGTGCGAATGTCTTTCCAGTTCTCCCCGGGGAGGAGCCTATGCACCTCAGCCGGTGGGGGCCCGGCCAGGGTGACGAGCATGGCAAGCCGCTCGCCGATGTCCGGGTGGGTGGAAAGAAAATCAGGCGGTCCGGCATGGCCTTCCGCCCCGTTCTGCATGACCCCGTAGAAGGCTATCATGGCCGCAGGGTCAAGGCGGGCGGCTTGCATCATGCGAAGCCCTTCGATATCGGCTTCCCTCTCATGGGTGCGGTTATAGTGCAATGAACCCAACGTTCGTGCGCCTTCCAGGCCCCAGGCCAGGCCACCGGACAGATCGCCGGAGATGGCGCTCAGCAGAAACGTTGTGGCTGTCTGTTCAAGAATCGCTCGAGTCGTATGGCGTTGATAAACATGTTGCAGCTCGTGCGCGAGGGCTCCGGCGAGTTGTTCGGGGCTGGCAGTTTTTTCCAGCAGACCACGAAGAATTACCACCTGCCCCCCCGGTGCGGCGAAGGCATTGATCGCGGGATCATCCATGACGGAGAGCCTAATATGATAAGGCGAAGTAGGATGAATTGCGGTCAGGACCTGTACCACCTGATCGAGTTTGCGCAGCCGTTCCGGGTCGTGGCATTGTTGTGCTTCCGGGGCTAGATGCTCAACGACTTGCCGACCAAGGCTTTCTTCCCAGGCTAGAGGTACATAGTGGGTGGCCACGGCGGCCATACCCTGGATACCCCAACGATACAGTCCGACGACCGCCAGGAGGACCACCAGCCCCGCACAGACGGTCCAGCGCAGGCGAGTCTTCCGGCATGACGGGTTATGGAAGTGCTGAACCATGGCAGGCGCCGCGGCATGCATGGCAGTCAACAGTGTGGGCGTGGAAATGACAAGTGCCTCGGCCGGCTCGGGACCACATTCCAAACGAACCGGTTCACCGTTATAAGCGCCTTGGGTTTGACGAACGTGGTCATATGGCCACTGTTTAGTCGTTCCGTCAGAAAAAAGCAGTTGCAAGGCATTCGGAGTGATAGTAAGCGTGACGTGATGGCGAGTGGCCGTTCGGCCGTCCAGATAGTGCGCGATCCAGCTGCTGGTCATAAGCGCTAGTTCATATCGAAGCCGGTGTCGAGCAGGTTCGACAGGCCTTCCCCGGTGACGGATGATGTGGTGGTCTCTTGCAGGATTCGATCGAGATTTACACTGCCCTCCAGTGACAAGGTGCTCGTGAAAAACCGGGCACTCCGAACAGTCACCCAGGGCCAGGCGAATCCCAGGGTGACGAACAACAGGGCGAGGTTGCCGAGGTAGAGTGTCAACAGCCTCTGCCAGGTGATGCTGGATGCAAAGCGCGCCGGCCCGAACGTGGTGTGATCCCAAAAGTACTTCTGTTTCTGTCCAAGCAACCACATCCACATGGGTCCGAGGACGAAAGGAATGAAGAGTAGGGATAGCCCGGCATTGGTTAATTGAAATACCATGGTGACGCCACACAGGATGAGTACCCCGTAGGTCATGAAGAGGGTGATGGCGAACGGAACCATCAGGCCAGAACCATGGCCCGTGAAATGGAAGCGTTGGTTCCCATAATAAGTGTGCGAGTTGAGAAACGCCTGCCGTTGAGCCTGGAAGTAGGGGTAGTAAATGCCGAGGGTAAGTAGCGTGAAGAACCATCCCTGGAAGTAGAGCTTCAGGAAATCCCACGTACGCCCTCGAAACGAGAAACGGATTCCTCGCCAGGAGGCACGCATACAGCGATAACGTCGCGCGTTTACGATGGCGATTGGGACATAGAAGACCAGCACCAAGCCGGCCAAGGATTTCGCAAGAAAGTCCAGCCATGGGGGGAGAGACAGGAATGTATGGGCGGCGCTCAATGAAAAATATGGGATGCCGAACACCAGCATCGCTTTGAGAAATCCTTGATAGAGCTCCTTTCCGGTACCGTGGTAGGCAAACCGATCAGCAGCGAATGAAGTTTGGCTGAATAGATAACGGCGGATTTTCGCCTTGCCCCAAAAATGGTAGGCGCCGAGTGTCGCGATGCTGAGGCAGATGTTTATGATGTGCATGCCGAAGAGCGTGCCGCCGGTACCATGAAACGAGCAGGGTCTTGATGAGTGAACGGCATCCGTGGCACCGAGGGACATCAATCGGGGATAATCCGAAGTAGCAGGCATCATATCCGCGAAGGGCTCAGGTCTTGAGAGTGTGGGCCTGACGCTCACCACCGCGAATCGAGCCCCGCATGTCGGACAGGTGCTGCGAGCTGAGGACGTGAGCCGGTTGGAGTGACGAACACGATAGCGGGTGTGGCACTGATGGCAATCGACCTTCAGGGCATGGTCTGTCGTATCGGCGGAAGTTCCGCTGGTGGTCATGTTCAGCAGGCCGCTCGATGTCCCAAGGCGCACGCTTGTTGAAGGTCCCGCATGAAGCCCTGCGTGTCTCCCTTGGAACGTCTGATAATGGATCGTTCAAAATAGGCCCGCCCGTTTTTGGCCTGATGGGCTACGTATCCATCCCACACAGCCAAGGCACGATCCCACTGTTGACGCTGCGCCTGGACATGGCTTGACGCGCGGTAGGCATCGAGAAAGGTGGGATCAAGCTTGATCGCGGCATCGAAAGCAATGAGGGCCTCGTCGAGAGAGCCTTTTTGGATCAGGGCGGTGCCGCGGTTGTAATAAGCCTTGGAATCATCAGGATCCACATTCAGCGCTTCCGCATAGGCGAAGAGTGCTTTGTCGATCTGGCCCAATCTTTGGAATGCCATCCCTTCGTCACGATGCCTCCGGGCCTGGGAAAACTCTTTTCCTCCGTACGTACGAAGCAACTGGACGAGGTCGTCGTGTTCGTCGAGCTGCGCAATCTCCAGCGCGGTCTGCCCACGGGTTTTCTGGTTCACCGGGATGCCTCGCTCAAGCAAGATCTGAGCGGCGTCCAGATGGCCTTGTCGTACGGCTCCATGCAGGGCTGAATCTCCGCTATCGCAGGTCGCTCTGAGATTCGCTCTATGGGAAAGTAGTAGGGCTATCGTGTCAGCATGACCCCGCTCCGCGGCTGACAAGAGTGGCGTGGACCCATGGTTTGCCTTCGTGTTCGGATCGGCCCCATGTTGCAGTAGCAAGGCCACCACCGGCGAATGACCGCGCTTCGACGCTTCGTGCAAGGCTGTTCGTCCGCTGCCATTGCCTCGGTCGATACCGTTGGCTTCCGTAAGCAGCCACGTGGTCGTCGCGACATCGCCTCGCGCCGCCGAGAGGTGAAGCGGAGTCCAGCCATTCGATCTGAGGATGAGAGGCGACAGCATCAGCTCATCGATATCGTAAGGATCGTGGGTCGCTTTGATTTGGGTGAACATCCAGTACGCCACTCCTGACAGTAGCGCATAGTTCAGTAGGCAGGCGAGGGTTGCCACTGCGATGCCTGCCGCGCGGCGCGACAGATCGGTGGCGCCCGTGGTGCTGTTTACGTGCGGCGCTACCACTACAGGAACTTCATCGGTTGGTCGGACCTCAGGGTTGAGAACGATCAGGTTTTCGGCACAGTTAGGACAAGGAAATTGCTGCAAGGCGTCACCTGAGACAAGGGGGCAGGAAACGGCTGACTTGCAGAAGGGACAGGTGACGCCCTGTGCATGATACGGCCGCGAGCCGGTCGAGGACGCAGGTGCAGGAGCTGCCGTGCCTGGGTGAACGGTTGCCATGGTGCCTGAAGACCCTTCGCCCGGGTGCTTGCTGAACAGTCGTGGGAGTGGCGTCTACCGCTGATCATTAAAAAGGATAGCGCAAAACGGTAGGAGCGCAACCGCAGCATGTGGCTGAGATCGCCTCGCGAGGCATGCGGTCAACAGCGTTTCTTGCGGCGAGGGGGTGGGAAGTTATGCGGGGTGAAAGCGGGTGATCGTGACGGGGCTATAGGTAAGCAATGGGCCATCCGGACCCCGGCGGCTGAGAGTGTGACGAAGCCACGCGGCATCGTTGCGGATCGGGAAATCCGCTCGATAATGGGCGCCGCGACTTTCCTCCCGGCCGAGTGCGCTCACGGCGATGGTCAGCGCGATCTCCAGCAAGAATTGTACTTCCAGCGCCTGAATGAGGTCGGTGTTGAAGACCTGTCCCTTGTCCTGGACGCACATCTGGTCTGCTCGGATCTTCAAGGATTGGAGCGCGGTTACAGTTTCGCGCATGGACTGCTGCGTGCGGAAGATGCCGAGGTTGAGGCTCATGGTCTTGCCGAGATCGTCGCGTATCTGCCAGGCTCGCTCGGGACCTGGGTTGGTCAGCAGGGTTTTCAGCCGCTGTTCCTGGTTGCGCAGGATCCCCTCGGGAATGGGCTGGTGGTCACAATGCCGGATCGATTCCGCGGCTCTCGTGCCGGTCCGACGTCCGAAGACGATGGTTTCGAGCAGAGAGTTGCCTCCCAAACGGTTGGCTCCATGCACGCTCAGGCAGGCGCATTCGCCGGCAGCAAACAGCCCCGGACAGTCGGTTTCCCCCCAGGCATTGGCTTTCACGCCGCCCATTTGGTAGTGGGCGCCGGGTCGTATGGGAACGGGGGTTTCGATCGGATCGAGTCCAGCAAACTCCACCGACAATTCTCGGATCTGTGGGAGTCGTTCGAGGATGCGGCTGCGGCCGAGATGCCGAAGATCCAGCAAGACACAGCCATCGACCCCTCGTCCTTCTTGAATTTCTTGACCGATGGCCAAGGAGACAGTGGAGCGGGTCGCCAGCTCCATTTGCTCCGGCGCGTACCGTTTCATGAAGCGCTCTCCAAGCGTGTTCAGGAGATAGGCGCCTTCGCCTCTGGCGCCTTCCGTAATCAAGATCCCGGTATCCTTCAATGTGGTTGGGTGAAACTGCACGAACTCCATGTCTTCCAGAGGCAGCCCTGCCTGATAGGCCAAGGCCATGCCATCGCCGGTATTGATAACGGCGTTCGTGCTGGTAGAGAAGACTCGGCCGCTGCCGCCGGTGGCGAGGATCACTGCCTTGGCGCGCATCGCGTGCAATCCTCCGCGGACGAGATCCCAGGCAACCACCCCGCAACATCGTCCCTCTTCCACGAGTAATGCCGTGACGTACCATTCTTCATAGACCCGGCACCGGCGCTTCAATAGCTGTTCATACATGGCATGGAGCAGGGCATGGCCGGTCCGGTCTGCGGCATAACAGGTTCTTGGAAATCCGGCGCCTCCGAACGGCCGCTGCGCGATTCGTCCCTCGGCGGTACGGCTGAAGATGACGCCCATGCGCTCCAGCTCTAAGATATCCTGCGGAGCTTCCCGGCACATGGCTTCGATCGCATCCTGATCGCCGAGGAAAAGACCACCCTTCGTCGTGTCGTAGGCATGGGATTCCCAAGAGTCTTGTTCCCCGATCGCCGCATTGATGCCACCTTGGGCGGCCACGGAATGACTGCGGACTGGGTGGACTTTTGAGAGAAGGGCGACATCGATATCATGAGGAATGGCAATGGCCGCCCGCATGCCTGCGAGTCCTGCTCCAACGATTAAGATGTCATGCGTGATCATGTGTGACGGGTATGGTATCAGCGGTAAAGCAGTAGGATAGCCGAATTGACAAGCTTGTATGCTCACTATTACCGAATGAAAATCAGGAAAACAAGGGAGAGAGATTCAGATCGGGCGCTTGGAAAACTCCGGCCTGCATGATAGGTTACCTGACGCCGCTTCGAATGAACGAGTGCGCCAACTTGTAGTAGGATTTCACCTTCATGTCACAGCCTAATTTCCTTGAGCCAAACGATACATTCGTCCCTCGTCACATAGGTCCGACTGCGGCCGACATTCAGGAGATGTTGGCTGCGTTGAGTCTGCCGTCGTTGGAGGCGCTGGTCGAGGCGACTGTCCCCTCGGACATCCGGCTCCAGGGATCCCTCACTGTCCCCTCTCCCCGTGGCGAGCAGGATGTGCTGGCGGAACTCCGCGGCCTGGCCGAGCAGAATCACGTCTGGCGTTCTCTCATCGGGATGGGCTACTACGATTGCATCACTCCGCTGGTGATTCAGCGCAATATTCTTGAAAATCCCGGCTGGTACACCCAGTACACTCCGTATCAGGCCGAGATCGCTCAAGGGCGCCTCGAAGCGCTGGTCAATTTTCAGACCATGGTGGCCGATCTGACCGGACTGCCGCTCGCCAATGCGTCGCTACTTGACGAAGCCACCGCCGCGGCGGAGGCCATGACAATGTGTGCGGCGATGTCCCGAGCGGCGGGGCTAGAGCGTAAGAAATTTTTCGTCTCCGAAAGCTGTCATCCGCAAACGATTGCCGTGATACAGACACGTGCGGAACCGCTGGGGATCGTGGTGCACGTCGGTTCAATCACGTCGTTCGACCTTTCCAAGGGCGAGTTTTTCGGCACATTGCTCCAGTATCCGGCTACCGACGGGCATGTCGGCGATTACAGCGAGTTCGTCGATCGGGTGCATGCTGCCGGGGCATATGTAGTGGTCGCGACCGATTTGCTGGCGTTGACCCTACTGCGTCCTCCCGGAGAATTCGGGGCTGATGTGGCGGTCGGGTCAAGTCAGCGGTTCGGAGTGCCCCTGGGGTTTGGTGGCCCGCACGCCGCCTTTCTTGCCACGAAAGAAGAGTTCCGTCGCCAGATGCCCGGACGGATCATCGGCGTATCGAAGGATGTCACGGGCCGTCTGGCCTATCGCCTTGCGCTCCAGACCCGGGAACAACATATCCGGCGCGAAAAAGCCACAAGCAATATCTGCACCGCGCAAGTATTACTCGCAGTAATGGCTGGTATGTATGCTGTCTATCATGGTCCACAGGGGCTGCGGCGGATTGCAGAACGCGTTCATGGTCTCACTTTGGTACTGGCCGAGGGTCTTCGCCGTCACGGTTGTGAGGTCGGTCTGGAGCCGGTGTTCGATACGCTGCGGGTTCCACTGTCGCAGACACAAGCGGACACGATTCTCAACCGGGCTCGCCAGCAGAAGATCAATCTCAGACGCTACGACGATCATAGTCTTGGACTGACGTTGGATGAGTTGAGCACCCTGGACGAAGTGCAGCAGCTATTGGCCCTGTTTGGGGGCCACCATATTTCTGCAGAGGAGCTGCAAACGCTCGTTCAATTGGTGGATGGCCGCTATCCCGCGGCACTGGCTCGTACAAGCCCCTATCTCACCCATCCGGTCTTTCATCGGTATCACGCCGAACATGAGATGTTGCGCTATATTCATCGTCTGCAGTCCCGCGACCTGTCGCTCGTGCATTCCATGATTCCCCTGGGATCATGCACCATGAAGTTGAACGCCACGGCTGAAATGCTGCCGGTTACGTGGCCCGAGTTTGGACGACTCCACCCGTTCGCCCCCGCAGAACAGACGCAGGGCTATCTGGCGCTATTCCAACAACTTGAATCCTGGCTGGCCGACATAACCGGGTTTGCGGCCATTTCGCTGCAGCCCAATGCCGGATCGCAAGGCGAGTATGCCGGCCTGATGGTGATTCGGGCCTATCACCGCCATCGGGGCGAGACAGAACGCGATGTCTGTCTCATTCCGGTGTCGGCACACGGGACGAATCCAGCGAGTGCGTCGATGTGTGGAATGACGGTGGTTGCTGTTGCCTGCGACCAGCGAGGGAACGTAGATTTGGCCGATCTTGAGGCCAAGGCGACGCAGTACCGCACCCGCCTAGCAGCCTTGATGATCACCTATCCCTCGACACACGGTGTCTTTGAAGAGGGCATTCGCCGGATGTGCCAGCTCGTGCATACGCATGGAGGCCAAGTCTACATGGACGGCGCGAACATGAATGCTCAAGTCGGGCTCTGCCGACCAGCTGATCTCGGGGCGGACGTCTGCCATTTGAATCTCCACAAGACCTTTTGCATTCCTCACGGCGGTGGCGGACCTGGAATGGGCCCGATCGGAGTCGCGCGACATCTCGTCCCATTTTTGCCGGGACACCCGGTCACAAAACTGGGGGGACCGCACTCGATTGGACCGGTGTCGGCCGCTGCCTATGGCAGTCCCAGCATCCTGACGATTTCGTGGGTCTACATTGCGCTGATGGGGCGAGAAGGTCTGACCAAGGCCACCCAAGTGGCAATCTTAAACGCCAACTACATGGCCAAACGGCTGGAGAAGTATTATCCGGTGTTATACAGCGGGACGCGCGGGTTCGTCGCGCACGAGTTTATTCTGGACTTACGCCCGCTCAAAGAGAAGAGCGGTGTGGAGGCGATGGATGTGGCCAAACGTTTGATGGACTATGGATTTCATGCCCCCACCGTCTCCTTTCCTGTCGCGGGGACCTTAATGATCGAGCCGACGGAGAGTGAAGTAAAGACCGAGTTGGACCGATTCTGTGATGCCTTGATTGCAATTCGGGCAGAGATTCAGGATGTTGAGGATGGACGGCAGCCGCGTGTGGGCAATGTGCTGAAGAACGCCCCCCATACGGCGCCGGCGGTGACGGCGTCTGAGTGGTCGCAACCCTACTCGCGCGAGCAGGCTGCATTTCCCGCTCCGTGGGTGCGAGACCATAAATTTTGGCCGAGCGTGGGTCGTATTGATGAAGCTTATGGTGATCGCAACCTCTTTTGCACCTGTCCACCGATGGATGCTGCTCCCTAGTTTGTACGTCCCCTGTCGTGCATTCATGGCAACCTCCGCTTTTCGCTTGCCTTCGCTGTGCGCGGTCCTTTCCGTCGCGGCAGTCTGTCTCCTGCTGGTATCCACGCGTTCCGTATCCGTGTATGCCGGGGAGGAACCAGCCGCGTCCGCTGACATTCGCCAGGAAGACCGACCACGCGACGTGGACGCGGGCGTCACCTATCGCGCCGGCACCAGATTGAAAATCCCCGGGACCGATTGGTCCTTCGTCGTTCCAGAGCGATGGCAGAGCAATCGCCCAGAAGATTCAGAGCTGCCTTTCCTCATAGCCGAAGAGGGAAGGGGGCTGGGCATGATGTTTCCCCTTATTGATGTGACTCGTGAGGCGGTACGCGATCACTTGAGTCAACCTCTGTCGCTGCTCCATGGTTTGTCGTTTATTCCCGCCGGCATTGAGGTGGAAACCGAGACATCGATTACCCGTTCTTATCAAAGCGAAGGCGTGGTCGGTCAAGCGCTGGCGGCGCTTGGACCTGAAAACGCCTGTGTGATCTACTTTGTCATGGGGCCTCCGGAGGAAGCGGCGGGCTTCGAGGCAATGTTGGAACGACTGCGACAATCCACCCGTTTTGATGACCTGCTATCAGGGCGCGAGATTGGCCTGTGAAGCGGAGTTGTTGAGGAGCGGCGGACTGTGGTCACTGGTGTGGGGTGGGCGGACCAAATCAGGTTGGCGATCGCGGTTGCTCGAGTGAGCTTTGACCGGGAGCCGACGATGACGCATCAGGCTTTACAATGCGCAGCCTCGGGGCTCGGCGTGCGCGTACTCCGGGCGTCGGTATAATTTTCCAGGGCTCCACCCTTCAGGCATGCAGAGAAAATCCACCACCAAAGTCATTATCGATACCGACCCTGGTGCTGGCGACGCCCTTGCAATCCTGCTGGCCTTGGCGTCGCCGGAATTGGAAGTGATCGGAGTGACCACCGTATGTGGCAATGTGCCGGTCGGTCAGGCCACGAAAAATTTGTTCAGGATCCTCAATCTCGCGAAGACTCCGCCTGGGCTGTTGGTAGGACAGGGGGCGGCGAGGCCGTTGGAAGAGGATCTTATCACGGCGCTTCCAGTTCACGGAACCGATGGACTTGGCGACCTGGACGGTTTTCTGACAACAGCGGGAACGCCGCGTTATCCTCTGGCGCGCTTGCCGTCGGTGTTGCCCACGGCGCAGGAGGTGTGGAACGACTGCGTACGTCGGTACCCCGATGAAGTCACGTTGATTACGCTCGGCCCACTGACAAATGTTGCATTGGGATTGAAAATAAACCCCCTCACGGTCCGGAAATTTCACTCAGTGATTGTAATGGGGGGCGCCATTGCCGTCCCGGGCGATATTGCACCTGTCGCTGAGTTCAATATCTACGTAGATCCTCATGCCGCCAATCGGGTGTTTGGGGCGTCGCTTCCATTGACCCTTGTCCCGCTTGATGTGACGACCAGGGTTGGGGTAACACGAGACATGTTGGCGACATGGGTGGCTGAATCCCACGATCCCATGGGTCGGGTTGTCGCGGATCTGACCAACAAGGCGTTGAGTTGTGCCGAAGCGCTTGAGGGCAATGGACTCGTTTATTTTCACGATCCCTTGGCTGTCTTAGCGGCCATCGATCCCTCATTGATGACAACGGCGTCATATCATGTGTCGGTCGAAATGGCAGGGCAGGTGTCTCGTGGGATCACCATTGCCGACCGGCGAATGCGCAAGCCGGAGCTGAAAGCGACTCCCAACATGCACGTGGCCGTCGATGTGGACCTGGGTCGTGCACTCAATCTGCTCCGAACTCGCCTCTGCCCATGGTGATAGTCATCGGCTCCGGCAACATTGAGTTCACGCAACTGTCGATTGCCTTCCAGACATTGAGTCACCGTTCGAATCAGGGTGAGAGCGGGAGCTTCGGACTGAGGTCATCAGAGGGATAGAATCCTGGATATCCGAACGGCGAGAGATGTGGGGGCAAGTGTCCAAGGTCAATATTGGTTGAGGCCGATTTGAGGGTGCGAAACAAATGTCTCACATGATGCTAAATGCCAGATGAAGCCCCGCCCCTTTGATTTCGTCAATCCGCATACTGAATGGAGCACATAAAGGTAAGAAAATGCCGTCGTCGCACTATTATGGCATCGTAGTCAGCCAAGGGGTCAGTGTGCGAAAGGCGCTCAGCATGGCTTGATACGAATAGGAGGCGTTGCGCCCACTGGGGTTTGGTAAGAGCATGACGGAGGATTCGTGCAGCGTGACTGGTTGCAGTCCCGGACTACGACTCGGCCGCTTTGGTTCGAGAGGGAAAATGACGGGGTAGAGCGTGATTCCAAGCAAGGCGATCAGGCGTGGTCGATACCGCTTAACTTTCCGCATGAGGGCTAGACGACCAGCGGAATAATCGTCAGAGGTCAGGCTATCCACACCTGCTGTGGCTCGAGGGACGAGATTGGTAAGTCCAATGCCCCATTCCGGAAGCCGAACATCATCTCGATAACTGAGCTGTTCATGGACCAGGTTCGCTTCATAGAGTAGCCTCCAGAAGCGGTTCGATGAGCCGGCATAGTGATGGCCGAGTGCTGCGGATCGCAACCCTGGATTAATGCCAACAAATAGTATTTTCAGATTGGGGGCGAGATAATCCGGGAGCTCAGATCGCGATGTCATGTATCCTCGTATCGATTGGCCTCGTGAGACTCTTATCTGGTGATTCTGTTTGGCACAGGGCGATGAGGCGGTTTAGTAGAAGGCACGCTATTCCGCCACAGGGGTAGCGTTGTGTAACGTAGGGTAGTGCACAGATAACGTCAGGGCACATTTCATAAAAACAATGGCTTAAGCCGGTAGGCGCAGTCGGCAAGGACTTTGCTTTAAGCAGCGCCGTCGGTGCTCAGCAATCTCAATATAACAGGAGGTGAGTCAGTATGAAGAAGATGATGTTGACTGTCATGGCGGCTGCGTTGTTGGTTGCGTTCAGTGCGCCTTCTTTCGCGGGCGAAGAGAAGAAGAAGGACGAGAAGAAGGGTGGACATTTCTCCCAGACCCTGTTCGGTGAAGAGAAGAAGAAGGACGAGAAGAAAGGCGGACATCTGTCCCAGACCGTGTTCGGCGAAGAGAAGAAGAAAGACGAGAAGAAGGGCGGACACTGAGCCCAACTATTTCCTGGCGAAGCTAGCTGGCCTTCAGAGGTCTCCCCGCCATCGCGGGGAGGCCTCTCAGGTCGCTCGCCGTTTTAATTCCTCTCGAATGTAGACTGATTGTAATCCCACGATGGTTTTCGCATCTCGAATGGTTCCATCCTCGATTTTCAAAATTGCTTCCTGCAGTGGCATCTCCACCACCTCTAAGACCTCATCTTGATCTAGATTTTGAGTGCCGATTGTCAGCCCAGTCGCCAGATACACGTGGATGACCTCGTCGGCAAAGCCTGGTGCTGTAAAGATGCTGGAGAGCAGCTCAAAGCGCTTGGCCCTGTACCCAATCTCCTCCTCGAGTTCACGCGCTGCGCAATCCAACGGGTCTTCTTGTGGATGTAGTTTTCCTGCCGGGATCTCGTAAATAAATCCGTTTGCCGCATGCCTGAACTGCTGAATCAGCACGACCGTGCCGTCTTCTTTTATTGGAACTACGGCAGCTGCGCCTGGATGGCGGATGATTTCTAAGTCGATGGTGTGGCCGTTCGGCAGGCGTACCGTATCGATGTTGAGGGTGACGACAGTGCCTTTGTAAATGGGTTTGACCATAGTGCTAGAGCGTGCCAGGAGGTTTTTTGTAAAAGGGCGGTTTCACGACAACAGCCGGACAAGACTTCCCTCGAATATCGATTAAAATGGGTGATCCTGGCGGCGCTATCGCAAGCGGGACATAACCCATGCCGATACCCTTCTGCAACAATGGGGACAAATTTCCGCTGGTGACTTCGCCAATCTGGGCGTGAGGCGCCTGGTGACTCAGAATCTTGAACCCATGCCGAGGCACGGCCTTGTCGACAAGCTCAAATGCAACGAGCCGTCGACTTGCTCCCCGCGAGTGCTGGTCAAGCAGCTCAGCTCGACCGATGAAATCTCCCTTATCGAATTTCACTACCCAGTCCGCACCGGCTTCGATAGGGGTGGTCTGCTCATTCATGTCGTTCCCGTACAGCAAATAGGCCATTTCCAAGCGCAATAAATCACGAGCGCCCAGTCCTGCGGGTTTGATCCCTCCTGGGCGTCCCGTTTCAAGGAGGTAATGCCACACCTCAGACGTCGCTTCGGCCGGGAGGTACAATTCATAGCCTAGCTCGCCGGTGTAGCCGGTTCGCGTCACGAGGACCGATCCACCGCACAGGGTACCGTCGAGGCATTGCCGAACCCTCAGTGTCGCCAGCTCTGGAAGGCCGGCCGTCGTCAGAATATCACGTGAGGCTGGCCCCTGGATCGCGATTTGCGCGAGTGTGGACGATTGATCCTGGACTTTGCAGCTCTGGGCCTGTGCGACGTGCTTTTGCAGCCACGCGACGATCTTTTCACGGTTGGATGCGTTGACACAGACCAGAAATTCGTACGGTTTCACATGGTAGATGAAAATATCGTCCATGATGCCACCTTGCTGAGTGCAGATCATGGAATACTGTGACTGGCGAACAGACAGTTTCGAGACGTCGTTCGTGGTGACGCGCTGCAAGAACGCCAGCGCTCCGGGTCCAGTGACACCGATGCGGCCCATGTGACTGACATCGAACAGCCCGGCATGGTGGCGGACAGCGTGATATTCGTCGACGACGCCGGAATATTGGATGGGCATTTCCCAGCCGGCAAAGTCCACCAGCTTGCCCTGCGCCTGTCGGTGAGCGTCGATCAAAGGAGTCTGTCGCATGGGTATAGGCGAAGTCCATTCTGAGGGTGAGGATGGATTGGCGCGCGGTCAGCTCGTCTTATTTGACTTCCAACAACTCCACATCAAATACGAGTGTCGCATTGGGTGGGATCACGCCGCCCGCTCCACGGGAGCCGTAGCCCAGCTGCGGGGGAATGGTCAATTTCCTCTTCCCGCCTATCTTCATCCCAGCCACTCCTTCATCCCATCCCTTGATGACCTTCCCTGAACCGATTGGAAAGGAAAACGGGTCCCGGCGGTCCACGGAACTATCGAACTTGGTCCCATTCGTTAACCAGCCGGTATAGTGCACTGTAACGAGGTTGCCAGACACTGCTTCTCGGCCCGTTCCTACTACTACATCGACATACTTCAATCCGGATTCGGTCGTCACCTCAGGATTCGAGCCTGCTTGTTCACCTTGTGCCATCGTTGGTCTCCCTATGCTCATCAATAAGAGGCCTACGATACCGCAAGTCATAAGCCAGAAGCGAGTATTCATGGATCATTCCTTGTTTAACTGTTGAGTCGCGCCCAATGTATCATATCGCCCGAGTGTCTCAAATCGCTCGGGTTCGGCATGCGTCATCGATCTGGTTCTGAAAAAATCGCAATGCTGGCCGTATAGCCGTGAAGAAAATTGCGCCCTCCAACCGGGCCCACCTCGCCTTGAGCAAAAAACCCTGCCACAGGAATGTTTCCCAGTCGTTTCTGTAGAGCGAGCGCGTCATGGTTGGGCGCACCGAACAGACCTTTTCCGCGCCCACAGCAACTGAACAGCAAGGCTCCCAGCGGGGTCGATGATTCGGTGAGCCGGGGTGATGCCAGCAAAGCCTGGAGATCCTGATCGGCGGATTGCGCGTCGCGGACTTGGAACTGAACAGTTTGCCCTTCCTGAACGACGTCTCCGATGACGATGGCCCCGGTCTGTTGATCGGCTCCGATCAGGTTGCGGATCAGAAAATCCCCTCGGCCAAAGTGCGCGCGTTGTTCATCCATGGCAATACCGATATGAAGGGCCCGTTGGACCTGGGCTCGTTCATCGGTGTTGAGTTGCCCAAAGACGGTTTGCAAACAATGCAAGCCGGGGACTCCCCCCAATTCCTGGATGACATTGTGCTCGGCCTTGGTCACGATAAAGCGATCGCCGATAGGACGGCAGCCTTGGGAGATGACTGAGCGAACTAAGATATTTCCAGTCAGTGCCACGCCCACTAATCCGTCAGCATAGGTCTGATCATCGAGGAATAGTCGATTGTCACCCATGTCCTGCCCGCCTCCAGCCAGCCCCCCGAGTGCGTGCGCGTCCGGGTAGCGCTCCTCGATGACGGTCAGCACATCCTGCATGGGTGTGGAGAAGGGATCTGCGAAGAGGAGCATCACCGGTGCCGACTCCCCGGCAAAGTCGGGCATCGGCCACCCTTGGAGTGAAAACTGGTCGTGGACGCTTGAAAAGGAAAGTCGCAATGGGTGGATGGCAACACCAGGCAAATGAGCTGCCCATAGAGTGGCCGCAGGACCCGTTTCAACTTCGCGTCCAGTGGCAATGATTCCTTCACCGGTGCAACCAGTAAAGGTGTCTGGTTCCAGCGCCGTACGAAGAGCGCCTGAAAGGGTCTCGGCCTGATCTGCATGGTGGGCCGAGATGAACAGAAATGCTACGTCGATGCGTGAAGATCCCAACTGCTCACGGATGCTCCGCACCAATTCATCGGCGGCGGCCTGGACATTGCCTTGGCGGGTGAGAGCCGAGCCAAATCGGAGTGTCGAGGGAGGCGTGACAATCACGGGTTAACTCTTCAGAGATCGGGTTTGCCGGTTGGTTAAACGCCCGGATTCATGCGTTGAGGTCGATCCAAGGCGAGTTTCTTATAGTAGCGCCACATATAGGAGTGATAATCATCCAGTTGGGCGAGCAAGTAGTGCAGCTCCGTCGGGTCTTGCGTTTCTAGAGCCCGAGTCATGCGAACTTTCAAGAATTCTGCAAATTTGTCGGTCTTGTCGAGCGCAGTCAAAAGCGTGAGTCCGCCTCCAATATGATAGTCCGACATAGACCTCCCATGGCCAAACTCAGGACAGGAGAATAGCCTTCGAATACTCTAAAAGCAAGTTGCTCACGGCCTGCCTGATAATGCAGTGTCGCGCTATGGGTGCGTGGCCGTAGCGGGCGAGAGAAGCGCTCGCAGACGCGGGATCGAGATGGCCTCGGCGCGATGCCCATCCCGTCCGACGACAGTTATGGCACTCGTAAGCGCATTGAGGATCGCTTCTTCCGTGGCCTCCACGGTGGCGGTGAGGACCGGATTGAGATGGGTGTCGGCCAGTTGCGTGACAGAAAAGGTTGGTTCGGTGGGATAATGGGGAATGACGTTCCCGGTGGAGAATGCCAGCATAAAATCCCCGCTTCCATGGCGAGCGGTCGACCCTGTCCGAGCCAGTCCTAAGGCGGCTCGCTTGCCGAGACGAGTCAGTTGGCGACTATCGAGCGGGGCATCGGTGGCAATGATCACGATGATTGACCCCTCGGCATTACCGGCGGTTCCTTCATGCCACGCAAGAAAATCGTTCTGTCCTACATTCGGCAATAGGTGCGACTGGGCCTTATCGGCGTCATAGCGTTGGCCAACCATCACGCCGCCCATCATGAGTTCCGGGCGACGGCCCTGGTTGGCATTGACTAGAACCCCGACCGTAAATCCTCCGTTGGCATCAGGAATTTTCCGCGAGGCTGTTCCGATGCCTCCCTTAAACCCATATGAGATCATGCCGGTGCCGGCTCCCACGCTTCCTTCCCTGACGGGCCCTGACGACGCCTCATCCAAGGCCTGCATGACATTGGCTTCCGAGACGTGACGACCTTGGATATCATTCAGGCGACCATCATCACATTCCGCCACGACGGGAGTCAGAGTGTCATCGGTAATCCCGATGCCGGGATATTGTCGGAGCATCCAGCTGATGACTCCGTTTGCCACACGAGGCACGTTGAGGGTGTTGGTCAATGCAATCGGGTATTCGAGGAAGCCTGATTCCGCCACCCAGGCCAGGCCGGTCATTTCACCTGTGCCGTTTAGGACAAACGCTCCCGCCGGGACTTTCTTCCGCCACACATCTTCTCTCGGCAGGATCACCGTCACGCCGGTTCTGACCGGTCCCACTCCCGGTCTGAGGGCGCCTTCTCCTCGCGACAAGGTCACGTGGCCGACTTTCACGCCGGGCACGTCGGTGATGGCATTCAACGGTCCCGTCGGCAGCTGCCCGAGGTTCATTCCCAGGTTGCGCGCACGCACTCGGGACTGGTCTGATGGGGTCGAAGCCTCCAGGCTCCAGACAGGGGAAGCATAGGCGGCCAAAAGGGTTATCGCGCAGGCCGTGGCTGCGCAGAAACGTGTTTTCGACGGTTTCATGTTTGGCATAACGATCCTCCGCTTTGAGGAGTCTTAGCCGGTCGGCCGACGTAGAACTCGTAGATGGTCCCTTGGGTCTGGATCGCCACAGTCATACGAGGGATGCTCACGCCGGATAGCCGCTCCCGGCGACAGTGCTTAGGTTCCCTCTCCCTGACGAACACTATCTGACGCGCCGGTGTGATGACCCTTACATAAGCGTGGCGACTTCCTGGAACGCATCGTGGTGCCGTGAATTAAGACGTTCACTGGGCCGAAGGTGCTCCATGATTTCGGATGATGAGGTCCCACGCTTGCTGGGCAGTTTCTGCAAAGTGAAACAATGCGAGATCGTCCGTGGCAATCAGACCGTCTTCCACCAACAACGGCCACTTGATGAGACGTTCCCAAAAGGCTTGGCCCACGAGAACGATGGTAATATTGCGGATTTTGCCCGTCTGGAGAAGCGTCAGCGTCTCGAACAGTTCGTCGAGCGTGCCGAACCCGCCGGGAAATACGACCAAGGCCCTGGCGCGTAGAAGGAAGTGCATCTTGCGCAGGGCGAAATAGCGAAATTGGAAGCAGAGATCCGGCGTGATGTAGGGGTTGGGGTACTGTTCGTGGGGGAGTGTGATGTTGAGCCCCATGGACTTTGCGTTCGCATCAGCTGCTCCCCGGTTGGCGGCCTCCATGATGCCTGGGCCTCCGCCGGTGACGATGACGTATTCGCATTGACCATCGAGTTGACAGGTGGCGGACACGAGCCGGCCAAACTCCCGCGCGATGTCATAATAGTGGGCCAGAGCGAGCCGACGCTCCGCCACGGCCATACGCTGTTGCAGCGTTCGGTTCTGCGGGCTGGCAAGCGACTCCGCTGTCGCCTCCTCCAAGGCTCGGCGCGCGAGCGCGGGTTCGAGAAGTCGCGCACTCCCAAAGACTACAATGGTTGAACGGATGCGGTGCTCTGCCTGAATGAGTTCCGGCTTGAGCGACTCCAATCCCAACCTCATAGGGCGAAGCTCATCGCGTTGCAGAAGCTCGATGTCTCGATCGGCTGGGATGTAGGAGGATGACGTGACGGCGTTGTAACGGCCCGTGGAATCGTCGGCTGAACCAGCACCCATGGCCGGCATTATACCGAGATGCCCCGTGGGCGGCAATTCACTGCATTGTGAGTAAGACCGATTGTCAGAAGGGATAGGGCGTGAAGAGGGGTTCCGGCCTGTGCCGTACAAAGGCTTGGTGCATGATGACCCAGTTCGCGTCACAGATCAGCTCGTAGGCGTCCGCGCCGAAGCCTGACCGAGACAAGACCAGATCAGGATCCACGGGCGACCACGGTTTCACCAGCCATCCAAAGTTCACCCGAGAGTATTTCGCGTTAAGAAACCGATAGGTCACGATGGAGCCCGTTTCAGCTTCGGTTATGGAGTCGGGGGCTCCCAACACCTCGACGACATCTATTAGTGTTGTGCGGCCTTCATTGATGAAGGCGACATGTTGTGGCGTAAGAGGCGTATTGATGGTGAGGCGTGCGACATTGCAGCCCGCCAGGGTTGTGCTGGTCAGAATAGCGAGTCCTAAAATGCGTAGCAGGTAACAGCTGGTCATGAGGGGGTCAGTCTCCAAAGGGCCAAAAGCGGAATTCGAGACCCTCTGTTCGTTTGGAGGCAATCACTTCCTCTACTATTCCTTCTCGACTGATCAACACGAATAGGTCATCGCTTTTCACTGACACGCGCGAAAAGTTTACTAAGATCAAGAGCAAGCTTCCGACCTTAGCATCATAACGATAATACTGAAACAAGTCGCGACCGTTCAGTTGCAGGACTCGGTCCGGAGCGCCTAGCTGTGCCAACACCTCGGCTGTGGTCGACGTCCCTTTTTTGATGGCATTGATGGACTCTGTTTTAAGCTCGTCACCAAGTGTGCCTCGGCTAAACGCGCAGGCGTTCAACGTCAGCATCAAGACAGCCATAAGTACTCCAGTTACTCGCATGCAAGATCCTCCTCCATAATGCTCGGATGAGATCGGTTAAACCTCATTGTCGGCGCTGTGACTGTGGGGCAGGACGAAATCCGATTCATAGATGTGGTAGGTCGAGAGAGAGAGCCCGACTCGATCATAGACATATTTGGCGACACGATTGCTTCCCTCGACATAGAGCCGGACGCCGCACACATCGGTCCGCGATGTCGCCAGGTCCAGAATGGCGCGATGCATGTGCCGGTACACACCCTTTCGTCGCCATGCCGGGTGCACGTACACGCTTTGGATCCACCAAAACAGGGCATTCCGCCAGTCGCTCCACTCATAGGTGATGAGAAGCTGCCCTATGGTCACTGTATCGACTGGCGGATCTTGCTGCAAGACTGCGACGAAATATTGTCCTCGCTCAGGCTGGTCGATGACAGCTTGGGTGCCCATACGTAATCGTGCTCGGTCCAAGGTGCGCTGTTCCGTCTCACTGGCCATGGCGGCGCTGAATTCTGTCAAGGTCTCCAGGTCCTCATGCGTGGCCCGTCGTATCATGAGGTGATCAGCCAACGTCATGACGATCCTCCCGTGGGTGACGAGAGCCAGCCCGGCAGGGGGCGGTACAAGCCGGCGGTGAATTCTAATTTCAAGGCCTCCTCGGGTAGCAGGCTAAGCGGGTGCAGTTGGGTCTTTGGAATCATCGCCAGGTATCCAGTAAAGGGGTGAATGGCCGTGGGGACAAACACCATGACCAGTTCAGTCATCGGCGCGACCTGAAGCGCCTGCGGCGGCGCACCCATGACGAGACCTAAGGCCCAGAGCCCCTCGCGCGGGAAAGGAAAAGCAACCACGGTGCTCTTTCCAAATCGCGCCTTGTAGTTCAACAGGTCTGTCATGCTTTTGAGAGTGAGGTAGATGCTGCGAATCAAAGGAATCCGTTCGAGGGTCGCCTCGGTCCAGCGTACGAGCCGTTGTCCGATCACGTGCGTCGCGATGGCGCCGGCTGTGAACACCATACCGACGAGCAGGAGAACTCCCAAACCTGGGGCGTAAGGCTGCATTTGATGGCCGATAAGATCCAGCAAGAACGAATCCAGCGTTTCAAACAGGGCGACTAAAATCAGAAAGGTGGTCCATGCCGGAAGCAGAATGAGGAGTCCCGTGAGAAAAATGCGTCCGAGCCGTTGAGAAGCAGCCACGCCGAGTCCTAGGTTTGGGTAGTCGAATGGGTGTGAGGTAAATAACGATATCAGATCCGGAATGAGATTTGGTATCTTCTTGATCTGTCAGTTCGTTTGGACTATCTTTCGTCAAACATTCCAGTCATCCATGTGGGTGAGATTGCGAGAGATATTGTGACTGACGACGTACGAAAAAAAGTTAATCTCGATAAGGATCTGTTAGCCATTCTCTGTTGCCCGGAAACTAAGCAAGTCGTCGTTCTGGCCGACGATGCCCTCATTCAAAAAATGAATGCGGCCATCGAGCGCGGGTCGTTGAAAAATAAGGCGCAGAAACCGGTCACGGAAAAGCTCGATGGGGGCTTGGTACGATCGGACAATCAAATTCTCTATCCCATACGTGAAGACATTCCCGTCATGCTCATCGACGAAGGTATTCCGCTCGCACAAATGTCCTAGTCGCAGCCATCGACTATCTTCCCTCTGCGCGTTATCGTCCCCTGAGGATGGCAATGTCCTCTCGAGGTCTTGGTTTGAACTTCCAAGCCAGTTCAGCGCGTGATGATGGACGGTGCAGGCCGAAGGCGCGGCATGCCATTATCTCGCAGGCGTCAGGGTGCGAGCAGACCTTCCTCTGGCGAAGCCTTTTCCGTTTTTGACCCGGTAGAGGCTCCGCACTGAGCGCAGAGGTATTCGTAAAGATTGCCGGTTGGTAGGACGAGCAGGAGTCGTTGACGGGTTGGGGTCGCTTGGCGACAGTGTCCGCAATAGAGCAACGAGGCGTTAAACGAATCGTATTGGTCGGTTGACTGCTGACCTGGGGATGGCCTCGTCGATCGCGTGCTGACGGCGCGTGGAGGCCAGTTGGGCGTTGATGGTTTATTCGGGGGTCTCTGCATGGCCTTATTTTACTGAAGGGGAAGTGCGTACGGCAACGCTGAATGTAGTCGGTTAGGAATGACCGATGGTCGAATCCACCTGGGCGTCTCGCTGGTCGCTATTTTTGCCACGAAAGATCCACCAGATTGAACGTACAACCTGAACCACGACGTAGAGCGTGAAACCGGAGAGAATCCCGTACAGCCACGCCTTGCTCCAGGGCCATAAGTCGGGTGCGTGCAAGACCACGGCAAGCGCGATATGGCCTCCCAAACCGAGACAAATTGCGAAGATGATCCACTCACGGGCCATAGTCGCCCTCGAAGGAGGCCACGATGAAGGAGGGGCCTGAAGACAATCGATCGGCGGTCAAACTGAGGTCTTAGCAGACTCGATCTCGGTCGCCGTGATCAAGCTGGACAGATAATCCGCCACGAAATTCAAGGCTTCCTCGCGTCCATCGGCCCGACGGCCTTTTTCACGACGTTGCACAGAGAGCTCATGGTCCAAGTCGGATTTCACTTCCGTCAGTACACGTTGCAGTGTCGTGGGAGTGATATTGGTATCCATGTCTTCAAGTTCTTGGCATCGATCCAACACCCAGTTCAATCCCTCAATGCGGCCTGCATAGTGCTCCTGCTCGGCAGTATCAATTCGAGACATGGTGGTTGCGAAAGTTTGGGCTTCATAGATCAGATTGTAAAAACTCGTCACGGCGCGCTGTAACGTGGGATTCATAATACTCCTTGGCTCGTAATTAGGTTCTGTTGATTATACCTGAGATTGAGGAGGCAACAAGGTATTTTTTTGCTGGACGAAGACTTACGTAAAGAGAAGGGAATGGAATTCGTTCATAAACCCGTAGTAGAGAGGGGCAAAGTCCTTTAGGCTGTCCGGACTATTCTCCTTAAGACGTTTGAAAAAAAACACCTGGGCGCGTGGATCTAACTGCTCCAGGAGTCGGCTGAGATGCGCCATGCTGTAACTGCCTGTCGGAACACTCAGGACATAATGCACCAGTCGCTCGACAAACTGTTGCTCCACATACTCACTGCTGAGAAAACCTTCCGGAATCTTGCCTGATGCGAGATACTCGTCGAAAGGAATTGCTTGGGCGGCAAAAGGGAGTGACTGCTGCGGACGGGAGGTCACGCTGAGGTTACCTCGTTGAGGAGAAGGCAATTAAACAACATTCGGGTCACTCTACTGAAGGCCCTCCTGTCCGTCAAGTGGACAGAAGCAGCAGGTCTACCTGAGTCGAAAGGCTAAACCATGGAGTTGAGAATGGGCAATTCAGGCGGATCAATAGTCTGATTTTCATTTGGCCGTACTGGCCTCGCTCGAAAATGGCGGATCGGTTGCTGAGACGCTTCCTATGTCTTGCGATGGAGTGGCGACAAATGCGACGGCTAGCTTGACAGCCTTTACGCATGGTCGGTAGAATCCCGCTTCCGATTTGGTCCGGCAGAAGCGGGAATAGCTCAGTGGTAGAGCATCGCCTTGCCAAGGCGAGGGTCGCGGGTTCAAATCCCGTTTCCCGCTCCAATTTTCTCAGGCACCTGCACCTGCCCCCCTCCTTATTGTGATGCTTTATGGGACCGCTGGGAGTGAACGTCTGACGACATCGGCATCGGACCCTGTGGAGACACGTTCTCCTGCTCCGTAGGTATACGCACATCCAGTTGGAGGTTAGAGGGAATGACCGTCATCTAAGAATGTGCATTGTTTCCAGGGTCCGATTCCAGTCGCATTAAGGTTCAGGGTGCGCTTGGAATTTTGGCTCATTTTCACTAGTCTTCGTGGTGAATTAGTGCAATACAACTCGCGTAGGCCTAGCTGAATAGTCGAAATAGATCAAGGGTCAAGCTAACGCCATACGTCGGGCCGAAGTCAGTCCTGCTGATGTTTCCGAGACTATCGTTCCACGTTTGTAACCGCACAGGTCCGCCACTCACCGCTGCCGACCAGAAAAACTGTTTTCGGCTTTGCCCCACTGCATTGACAAAAATACCCGAATCCCAAGTGACCGCGACTTCTACTTCCCAGGTAGGCACGGTTTCGCCCTTGTCGTTTCGGGCATATTGGCCAATGGCCAGCGTGGGTTGGACAAGATGCGAGGTCTGTTTGGTGGCATGCAGCACGGCTCCGTTTTCTTGAAGACTCACACGCCCCAGAATAGAGGTCCGTACACTCACCCCTCCCCAATCTCCACGATATAAATCGGGCGTGATTTGTAGACGACGCACGCCGGTCCTCAAAAACGCCTCGTGATAGAGTGTGCCGAGTGAGATGCCGCCACCCAAAAATATGGCCTTGGGCTGCCATAGCGGGAGCCACTTTGTCACGGATCCGTCGACCATGACATCCGTATCTCTCCGTGGCTGGAAGCTCGGGACAGGGGGCAGGTGGCGAAGTTGATGCACGACTTTATTTTGGAAGAATTCGCTGGGTTCGTTGCTCGTGGGACTGATGCCCACGGTAAGATTTGTGCTCCATCCAGCCGACCGATCCCCCCAGTGCTGCGTCCGACTCAGTGTGATGAGGTTGAGCCCCAATGTATGGGAGATGGTCGAATCATATTTCAGACCCGTTCCATCGGTGGGAGTAAAGCGATTGAGCGTCAACCCGGCAGTGAGAGTTGAATACTGATCTGGGAAAGCGAGACCGCCCCAATGCGCAGAAGGGGCGGGGGCTTCACCAAAGGCCTCGCTACTAGCAAGAGCTACAGTCAGCAGTACGGCGCACAATATTCTCGGCACAAGGCACATGCCATTTCCTTCTACCTGTTGTCCAGCTGGGCGCAGCCAGGTCTAGATTCTGATAGCTGTACGTTGTAGCCCTCCTGAGTGCCACGTCATTCGGTACAGTTAGAAAAATGTGCCTTGATGATGAGGTCTGCGGAACTGAAAGGCGCGGGCTAGGAGCTCGAAGTGCTTTCGGAAAAGCGGACTCAGTTGTTTAGACGAATGACACGTCAGCGCAAGAGCGGAGAGAGTCAGGGAGAGGGCCTGCGTCGAGATTGGATCGAAAAGACACAACATGCTGAAGAGCCCTTTGCGAGAAGCTTCGTGCGGAATGCGTATCGCACTTCCAGTAAGGTAGTGTCTTTGTAACACGCTCCGGGCTTCTCCAAAAGATCGTTTCAGTATCGTATTCTGTTCTAGCGAGGCTTTGCGTCTGCATACAGGGTGTGTGAACGAGACTGTCCATGAGGTACATCTCTCCCCTCAATCCGCTTGTCGCCCGTTATGCGGGCAACAGCGTATTCGATCGATGCTGCTTCACAAGACCCTAACGTTACGATTAGCTTGTACTGCGCTCGTTAGCGTTTGAGGGAGGGAGGGAGGAGATGATTTTCCAAGGGCGTGAAGGCGCTGCAACAGGTTTTCTGCCGTGGAGCGTTCTTCTACCGTCAAGGGCGCGTGGCCAAATCGGACTCGAGTGTAGAGCTGAGTCAGTGCATGTGCGGACGGCCAAGCTTCCGACCATTTGTCGTGAACATGGCGAAGAAATTCCACCGGCGTGGCGCTCGCCACTTTCACGATTCCGTGCTGTGCCAAGCAGGCTATCATACGGCTGTATAAGGTGATGACGACGCGCTGATTGGCCGAGTAGACGTCTTGACGCAAGGAGTTAGGCCCATCGTGCCGTAGTGTCCGTATCACGAGGAAGCCTACCGTAATTGCCAGTAGAAGGACGAGCGCTGTCCGCGAAATGCCGACGGATAAAAGCGATTTCATAAATCGGCCGAGCATGGTCGATCCATGGCGGAGCAGCGTCATCAATGACTCAGACATGCTTGCACGCATTGCCTCTCCGCTTTCCCGAATGCCTTGCACGACGGCGTATTGGTCGCTTGCGCTGTAGTTGAGAAAGAGACGATCCCATGTGAGGCGGGCCGAGTCCATCACGCTACCGACAGATTCCCACCAGGTTTGGGTCGTTGTTTCGAGGGCAGCGGGGGTAGGGTCCATCGTGACCCATCCTGATTGTGGAAAATACACCTCTACCCACGCGTGGGCGTCCCGCTGGCGCACCGTATAGTAATTTCCGAACTGATTCCATTCGGTGGCTAGAAATCCTGTTACCAGCCTGGCGGGAATCCCGATCGTGCGAAGCAGCATGACCATCGCGGTGGCGTAATGTTCGCAGTAGCCGGTTTTCCGAATGAGAAGAAAGTCTTCCAAGGGGTGCGCCGATTGCAATGTGGGCACATCCAAGTTGTATCGATACTGAGTCAGTAAATGTGTGCGAATCAGGTCTACTCGCTCCAAGACCGTGGTCGCAGGTTGAGTCACTTGACGGGCGAGGGCGATGACACGTGCGTCGAGCGCGGGAACCTGAAGATATTGTTGGACGATAAACTCGGGGTATAGAAACGAACCGGCCGACTTTTCTGCTGGTATCAGGCGGGCCGGGAAGGAGTTGACTGTATAGTGGATGCGGGCATGAGAAGGAAACGGAAGCTGTAAGGACCCCATCAGGTCGGCCTGTACCGAGAGGAAATTCCCTCTAATGGAGGTAGGTATTGAGACTCCGAATAACACGGCGGTGTCGAGCGGCTCAAGAAGAATGTCCTGTCGAAGGCTTCTGATGGCCGCACCTGACTTGGCTCCGGATGCCCGGAGCGTAAAGGTGCCCTGCGGGAATTCCGTAAGCATGCGCCGGTGCGGCAGGCTATTGCTCCAGGATTTCCCGTTGTAGCGATTGTAGGCCACTCCTCGGAGATAAAGCGGTTCTCGCCTTGATTCGTCCCCGACGATATCCGGCAATTCTACCCGCATTACGATGCTGGGGTCTTGTTTAACCGGACCGATAGCTCCCAGATCGACAAGCTCAGAAAAGCCCGTGGTGCGTAGACTTTCCTCGCGGTTGTGTTGAAAGAAGCCCACCCCGATTCGTGGAATAGAAAAAAAGAACAACAGTGTAAGGCCGAATGCGCAGGCGGCCATCGTATTGGTCGTCCAGAAGAACCTGGACGTAATGGACGCCATCGACGAGGGAGGCAGCGCCTCGTCAAGGTCGGTCAATGGATCGTACGACTGCTCCTGCTCTTTTACGAGGTGAAAGAGCAGCAGGGTCCAGACTCCTACCACAAGATAGAGAAGAAAGAAGGGCGCATACCAGATCTGAGTGGTGAGTGCGGCAGAGGCCAGGAGCGTGATCAAGGTAATTGCATACAACTGCAAGACATCGCGCCGTTGATCGAGGTTTGAGAGTTTGTTCACCAAGAGCAACACAAGAAAATGTACCCCGGCTGGGAGGAGTTCTTGCGACAGGAATAACAGATCGACCCAGAATCCGGCGAATGCGATGAGAAGAAATACGTTCCATGTGAGTGCGGAGAACTGGAGGCGGAGCGGGTGACCAGAGAACAAAGATGAGTGAGTCATCCGTAAGAGCGCTAGGATGAATGCCGCACCGACCAGAGTGAGAAGCCATGGGGGCATCGAGATCGCGAGCGCGAGACTCGCGAAGCTTGTAGCGGCCAATAGGATTGCGCTAAGCCGGAAGGCGAGATTCAACCGCATCGAAGAGATCCCTGTAAGACTGAGGAGAAATGACGTGATCGACCGCCGGCAATGCATCGCGGTGGGCGGGGGCAATCCAGGGCAGTATCAAGATGGTCAACCCTTCACGCGACTCTGCCAGCGCCTGTGCCATGGGCTGTTGAATGGACTCGCCTGAGCACGCAGTGCGCCGCTCACAGAGTGCTAGGGCATGAAGTAAGTGAAGGAATTGGGCGGGCCCATTGGCCAGCATCTCCTCCTGGTCGCCGAGCAACAGGCGGACGTGGTAGCGGTCGCTCAGCAAGAGATTGACCAATGATGCGGCGATTGAGAGTGCTCGTTCGAACACGTTATCCTCCTCAATCGGCGCGACGGTCGAGATGGCCACCGTGACGCATTGCTGGTCTTCCGCTTCGGTTTCTTTGAGCATCAATCTTGATGTACGGGCCGTCGTCATCCAATGGATGGCGCGTGCATCGTCACCAGGGCGAAACTCTCGCAGATTGTGCAGCGAGTTCCCTGGCCCGCGACGGGTCACTTCGCGATGGTGCCCGATAAACTGCAATTCGTGAAGCTGCAGCGATGGCAATGGAATGATTTCCGGGCAAACGACGATAGTGGCCTCGGAACCATAAAACGCCTTCTTATGGAACAGTCCGAATGGAAACGGTGTGACGACACGGACTCCGTCGAAGCGATACGGTCCACGCCGTCGCACGAGTAACGGATAGGAAACCAGCGTCGAGGAGTGGGGGGCCAGGTGCGAGAGACGAACCTTGCGATCAATGTCCTGGCCATCCACGACGTCGAACAGGCGCAGGGACACACTCGGGATGCACGACTTGCGATTGGCTATCCACAGGCTCACGGTCGCGGACTCATTTGCAAAAAGATATTCCGGCAGGTGGCGATGAAATTCCAATCGTCGCACGCATTGTTCCGAAAGTAAGCCAGACAGGACGATCAGACTCAGCATCATGGCCAGAAGGAGATAGAACAGGTTATTTCCGGTGTTGATCGCCGTGACTCCGACGGCCAGGGTTAACAACAAAAAACGGGTGCCTTCTGTCGTCAGTTGAACCGCACGATTTGGAGACAACCACCGAAGGACTGTCCGGAGGGTATTGAACAATTTGTTGCGAGGCGAACGTTGTCCCCGTGCCATTCTGGCGCTCCTATATGTGCCACATCTTTACGGGCACGGAAGGCTTGTCACACTGGGACTGGAACGCTATCCAAAATGTCTTGAATCACTCGCTCTGTGTGTTCGACGTTTTTCGTGCGCATGCCTGGCGATCGATTCAGCATGACGCGGTGAGAAAGAATTGCCGGGGCGAGTTCCTTGATGTCTTCAGGAAGGCAATACGTCCGATCGCGGACAAGGGCCAGAGCCTTCGCCGCCTTGCACAGCGCGAGTGCTCCGCGCGTACTGACGCCCAGTGAGAGGAGATCGTTGTGTCGTGTCGCGAGCACGATCGCGAGCAGGTAATCCATCAGGCTGTCTTCCATCCGGACCTTTTCTGCCTGGCCTTGAAGATCCATGATGTGTTGCGCGGTGATCACTGGTTGAATATCCTCTGCCGGATGCAGCGACGAAGGGCGATCCAAGACCTTCTTTTCCTCCTCGGGCGTCGGATACCCGATGCGAAGTCGCATAAGGAATCGGTCGAGTTGGGATTCTGGAAGCGGAAAGGTGCCGTGATACTCCGCGGGGTTTTGTGTGGCAATGACCATGAAAGGCTGGCCTAAGGGGTGAGTGTGGTTGTCCACCGAGATCTGGGCCTCGCTCATTGCTTCCAACAGGCTACTTTGAGTTTTTGGCGTCGTGCGGTTGATCTCGTCGGCGAGCACAATATTGGCAAACAGCGGTCCCGGCATGAACTCAAAAGCCTGTTTTTGGCGATTGAAGACGGAGATGCCGACAATATCCGAGGGGAGCAAGTCGCTCGTGAACTGGATGCGTTTAAAGGAGCAATCGAGAGAGCGGGCCAGGCTGTGGGCCAGCGTGGTCTTGCCGACGCCGGGCACGTCTTCAATTAAGAGATGTCCTCTCGCCAGTAGGCAGACCACCGCCATCTCGATGACTCGCGCTTTGCCTTTGATGACCAGCGCGATATTGTCCTGTAGTAATTGGATTGATTGAGAAGAATTCACGATGGGATGTTTTCGAAGAGCGTCAGAGTCGGCACATGGCGTGTGATGCCCGAAGTCTAACAAAGGGTCTGGGGACCGTCAATTTATACAGGTTTTTACACGAAGTGGTGTTCAGTGCAGGGGCGCGCCACTGTCTCTTGCGCCGCGGCCGGGCCTTACGCGGTCGGAACCAATTCCGGTACGAGCGTAAGAAACCAAGGTGGAGTTTCTTCTCTCATGTCCTGAAATCGCTTCGCGGTGCTGCTGGCCGGGATGCCCTCAAAGAGGGCACCGCGCCGAATGGTCACCTCCCTGAACCGATAGTTGGCGGGATGACCCAGGGGAGCAGGCAGGACGGAACAAAAGTTCTGACGTAATGGTGCCAGGTCCGACAAGGTACACGATCCACCCAGCGGCAGGGCGGAGAGTTGATGGAATATCTCGCCGAACAGCTCCGGAATAGTCTGCGCGGACAAAACCAGATTCGTTGGCCTTACCCGAGGATCGTCTATCAGCTGCGACAGGATTTCCCAAAATACTTGAGAATCGACGGCGCCCAGCACACACAGGGCTCCTCGCGTCGCCATCAGTTCCAACAGGGCAAGAGGGCCGCGGATATCGAACTTCCATGATGGAAAGAGGAGGCTGCGGCCGGCGTGCAAGACTTCAAGCGCAGGTTCTTTCCGATGCGTGACTCGTCGAGAGTCCCCTTTGGTTCGCCGCAGCTCTTCGGCGAGCACATCAGCAGAAAGGCGGGTGGGTTCATAGGCAAATGTGGGTGTGGCAGGAGCCCAGCAGGTGACGATGAGGTATCGGGAGGCGAGACGTTGGTCCTTCACTAGCGGTTCGAGGGCAAACATGTCCTGGTCGCCATAGAAACGGAATTCGACACCGGGTCTCGCCCTGAGGCTGCTCAGGCGGAGTGGGTGAGCGTGCAGGGGTCCACCAAGTTGAGAGTCTGGATCCAATCGATCGAGACAATGGAGGATGAGCGATCTGCCTTGCGTTGCCAATCGAGGTTCATAGGAGGCGACGAGGTCCTCGGCGAAGGACAAATCGCCTGCTCCCAGGTCCAGGACGGAAGCTGGCACATGCTCCGCTAGAAGGTCAAAGGGACTGGCGTGTTGGCGAACGAATCCGGCGACGGACTCTGCCGTGAGTATGGGGTGCGACCACTTCGGGGGGTGGGGCACTTGGACGCCAAGCAGCACGCAGAGAGCCCGCAGGGCTTTCGTGGGTGGAAGTCCCGTAAGTTGCTTGAGCGCCTGGCCGCGCAAGCAACTTTCTGCGTGTGTGTGTGCCTGTGGCAGGGTAGTGACGAGACTGCGTTTGATTTCGCTCGGAAAGGCGGACGTCTCCAGCGCTTCCAGTAGTGATATGAGGGTCGCCGGCCATTGTCTTGGGTTAACGAGGTGCCTGGATGCCTCCCAAGAAGTGGCGTCTGAAGTCCGCGCGGAGGTGACCTGTCTTCGAAAGGCGGCCAAGGTGTCAGGATCCACGTGCATGAATTCAGTCGCTGTGCAGAAGGTCCGGCGTGATTTAAAGAGGCACGATCTGTATGTGTGAAGGCAGAGTATCGGGGCTGTCGGGAAGGTGTCAAGGGTGCTGCCTTGCGGCTACATCATGCGTATGGTAGGTAGACGCTATGTGTAAATCACCCAAAAATTACGGCGAAATGTGGCGCCGCATTGTGATCCGATTGCTCGTGACCGTCAGTGTCACGCTGGCCCTGTGGGGGTGTCAGGGAAAAGACCATGCATCGATGGTGACGCAGCAAGAGTGGGGCGGATGGAGGGCCGGTCATGTGATTGACGCCAAGACTGGTCTACCCGTGCCAATGGGTAAATGGTTGGAGGAACTGGGCACCTACGATACGATCTATTTGGGAGAGGAACATCACAATCGATTTCATATTGATGCTGCATTGACAGTGCTTCGCTCACTCCTGGACCAGGGACACCGACCAGTGCTCGCGATGGAAATGTTTGGGTGGGATGGTCAGCCGGCTTTGGACGACTATCTTGTTTCGAAGGAGAACCTTCGCGCAGAATTTCTTGAGCGGGTGTTGTGGAAACAAAATTGGGGCGGGGCTTTCGAAGATTATGAGCCATTAGTTAATTTTGCTAAGGAGCATCAGCTTCCCCTGCTGGCGATGAATCCACCTAAATCATTGATCAGGCAAGTCGTCAAGCAAGGTCTCGTTCAAGTCAAGGAACAGCCTGAATGGCGACAGTGGGGCATGGAAGAGGAAACAATCGTTGATGACCCAGCCTATCGATCGAGAATCCTGTCTCAACTGCAGGATTGTCACGGAGGCGGTTCCCCTGAGGATTATCAAACGATGTATGTAGCCTCTATGGTGCGGGATGAAGGAATGGCAAAGACGCTGGTTGCCGCACTGATGAAAATTCACAGTGAAGCAGGCTCTGTGCAAGGCCCGGTGCTTAGTTACACGGGAGGCGGCCATGTGCAATATGGATTGCCGGTTCCGAATCGTGTGGCGCGGCGGGTTTCCAAAGGGCTGAAGCAAGTAACGGTCTACATGGCTACGTTCGACGGAGAACGAGCCGCTGAGCTATGGGAAGCCATGAAGGAAGGTATCGCAGACTATGTGTGGTTAACCCCCCCAGGCTCTCAAGGGCTGCCTCGACGGTGCCGATAAGAGGTAGTCAACAGCCGACTTGGAAAATCCTTCCACTGCTGATGCGTGCTATCAAATCCCCTCCCCTGCGGGATAGCTGTCCACCCGAGTCTGACATACACTCCAGGCTCGTCGGACAAGTGGACCTGGGAGGTGATAATCCATGGCACTGAGTCGATCACTGGTCAGGCTGCAGCAACGACTTCACAGTACTTATCATTTCACAGGTGGCCATATGAAGGGAAGAATCGCGTGTTCAGCCGATCGTCTCAGTTTATTGGAGGCGGCAATGATTAGCTCGGTGGTGGAACCGAACGCCTTTCAACTCGGAAAACAGTATCAGGCGGAACGTCGTGTACAGATGGTGGAGGTGTCGGATACGGAGCTGACCTCGTCGGTCATGGGCAACTCTGGATTGTATGAACAATCTATTCGGCTCAGCCAGGGTTACTTAGAGGCGAAGTGTTCCTGCACATTATCCGAGCAGCCGATTTGTCGGCACGGCGTGGCTGCGCTCCTTGAATATCAGCGATGGTCCAATCCACGAACCGTCCCTAAGCCCAGGGGCAGTGGGTCTCGCCTGGAAGTTGCGAAGACGGTGGCCTCCGCCGCAGTTTCTTCCGGTGATGTGAAGCTGGGCGAACTGACCCAGTTTACGGAGTGGATGCAGCGAGTGGTCCAGGCTATACACACCGATCAACCTGTTCCAGATCAACCTGCGTTGGCGGCTGGCCTGGTGTCCACTTGGACTCAGGTCATCCGGCAGATGGATGAGCGGAGGCGGGAGGGCGAGGTGGTGCAGGTCGACCTCGATAGAGAGATTCAAAACCGTGATGCGATGGTTGCCCGTTTGACTCAGGATCTCGACTCGTCAGTGAAGGAGTTGAAATCTTTGCAGATGATTTACAAAGATCTTCAGCGCGAAGTCGAACTTCAAAAGGCGGTGGTGAGCAAGACTGCCGATCTTTCTCGTCAGGTTGAGCTGTTCGAGAACGAACTGAAAGCAATCGCAAGTCTGCTGACCGAGAAGGGGTGCCGATTGGCAGGGTTATCCGATATCTGTCGAGATGTGGCGTTGATGCTGAAATCGCTGAGCAAGGCTTAGCGCGTGCAATAGATGGAATAGCGCACTCCAATCACCTGGTCTCTTAGTCCCTCCTGGATACCCCCTCTTGCTTCACCATCGATTCCTCAGTACAATGCGACCCTCTTTTTGATCTTCCGTGAATACAGGAGGGAAATCATGAATAAGTTGATCGCAGGACTCGCCAGTGGGCTGGCCGCATTTCAGACGACCGCTGCATTTGCCAACGTCAGTGAGGGTCCGCCGGATTATAGCGGGATCACAGGGCTTTATTACACCTTGATCGCTATTGTCTTGGCCTATGGAGTTTACGACACGTTTTTCAGTAAGAACTAATCTGCACAGGTCGGTATTTCTGGCGTGAAACGTTGCTCTGGCCTCATAAGGCAGGTGCGATGTTTCTCGCCTGCTTTTTTGTGTCTGACGAGTTAGCCTTCTTTTCATTGAGGATGGGAAGCAGGCTCTTCAATACGTTCTCAGCCACAATTTGATATCCTTCCGCGGTCGGGTGAATGCCATCGCTTTGGTTGAGCGTACTTTCCCCTCCTACCCCTTCGAGAAGAAACGGCAGTAGTGGAAGCGCATGAGTTGTGGCCAATTCCCGATACATCGCTTCAAAACGATCCGTGTATTCTGCACCATAGTTCGGCGGGAGTTTCATCCCGACTAGGAGGATCGGTACGTGTGCCTCCTTGAATCGTCTGATTATGGCATCAAGGTGGGAGCTTGTTTCCGGAAGGCTTAAGCCGCGTAGCCCATCGTTTCCCCCGAGTTCAAGTATCACCATGTTCGGTTTGCCCGCAAGAATCCACGGGACCCGCCGAAGGCCGCCTGCGGTAGTTTCCCCGCTGACCCCCGCATTGATAATCTGATAGGGATACCCGAGGGCTTCGAGCCGCTTTTGAAGCTGCATGGGATAGGATTGCGCCGGAGAAACTCCAAGGCCCGCGGTCAAACTGTCGCCAAATGCGACAACGCGAGGCCTGTTGTCGGTATTGTTTGATGGGCGAGCCGTTGCGTTGGGAATGGGGTCATGAAGTGATACCTTTTCGGAGGACGGTTGGGAACCTGAAATAGCGGGGGCTTCGGACGGCGAAGTTGTTCCACCTGACTGATCGCAGCCGAGCGACGCAGTCAACATGACGACCGCCATACAGCACGGCATGAGACGGCCGGTGAGTCGGAGCAATTTCGATCTGTTCGTCACTCGTACAGTATAATAGAAAAACATCTTGGAGCGCGTCGGGAACGGACACTACTTGAAATGATTGAGATTCAACATCTTACGATGCAACTCACGGCCGCCGGTCAGAGGGTCACAATTCTCGATGACCTTTCGTTCGTCATTCCAGACAAACAAAAGGTCGCGATTGTTGGCCCATCAGGCAGCGGCAAGTCAACGCTGCTTGGACTGATCGCAGGCCTGGATCGCCCGACTTCAGGCACCATTTGGCTCAATGGTGTCGAGATCACGGGGTTGCGAGAACAGTCCATGGCACGACTGCGCCTCGCGAACGTGGGATATATATTCCAGTCGTTTCACCTCATTCCCACACTGACAGCACTGGAGAATGTCGCGGTCCCACTCGAACTCGCGGGAAATCCTCAGGCCAGACAACGGGCCAATGACTTGCTGCAAGCTGTTGGGCTTGGTCACCGCGTCTCACATTATCCGGTCCAACTCTCAGGAGGAGAGCAGCAGCGGGTGGCCGTCGCGCGCGCCTTCGCCTGTCGTCCGCCAATTCTCCTGGCCGATGAACCGACCGGCAATTTGGATTCGACCACCGGGCAGCAGGTTATTGACCTTATCATGGCGCTGCATCGAGACCTCGGGACGACGCTCGTGTTAGTCACCCATGATCACAACTTGGCCGCTTCCATGGAACGTGTGATCACTCTCCGTGATGGCCGGATTCACTCCGACCAACTCTCTTACCTTCAGCGCGGGAGCTCTGACCAGTAGCAATGATGCCCTTTTGGTTCACTATGGCATGGCGAGAATTACGATCGGCCTGGCGGCACTTCCTCTATTTTCTCGCCTGTATTGCGCTGGGTGTCGGGGCAGTCGTTGGGGTCTCTCTTTTTTCTGCCAATGTAGAACAGGCGGTCTTAAAGGAAGCTCGAGGATTGCTCGGCGGGGATCTAGAAATCCGTCTGTCCAGACCCATTGGGTCAGAAGGGATTACGGTATTGCAGGGGCTCACTGAGCGAGGCGTGCGGGCAACCCGTGTGAGTGAGTTGGTTGCAATGGCTTCACGGGTTGATCGATCTCCGGGCGCCGCCGAACAGAATCAGCTCGTCGAACTGAAGGCCGTGGAGTCACAGTATCCGTTATATGGGGTGCTGAGAGTCGAGCCAGAGCGCCCGCTGATGGACCTTCTGCGAGTGGCGGGAAACAGTTGCCAAGAAATCTGTCACGGGGCAGTCGTGCAGGAATCTCTGCTGATCCGCTTAGGACTCATAGTGGGCGACGCGGTGAAAATCGGACAGGCGTCATTCCGGATCATGGGTGTGATTCACTCCGAACCGGACCGAATGGCCAACATGTTCAGTTTGGGGCCTCGCGTGTTTGTGTCTCAGGATGGACTCGCGGCCGCCGACCTCGTCAAACCGGGAAGTCGTCTGCGGGAACGACATCTTCTGAAACTGCCGGTTTCCCTTGACCTCTCTCCATTACTCTATGAACTTCGGAACCGGTTGGCTGGAGAGTCCGCCCGTGTATCTTCCTATCGGGACGCCCAGCCTCAACTAAAGCGGTTTCTCGACCAACTCACTCGGTATTTGGGCCTTGTCGGGTTGACGGCGCTCTTTGTCGGCGGGATTGGCGTTGCCCTGTCGATTCAAGCTTTTGTCCGAGAGAAGTTTGAATCGATTGCTATTCTGAAAACCTTAGGCGCGGACACGAAGACCATTATTCAGTCGTATTTGGGCCAGGCGGTGGGCCTGGGGATCCTCGGCAGTAGCATGGGCATTGGGATCGGTATCATTTTGCAGGGAGTGCTGCCGCAGGCATTGTCGACATTACTGGCGACCGATCTCTTACAACAGATCCAATTTTCGGCCGTTCTCTTCCCCACGGCCATGGCGCCACTTGCGAAGGGCTTAGGTTTGGGCGTCCTCACCACGCTATTGTTCAGCCTGTGGCCCTTGCTGACGATTCGAGAGATCAGGCCTTCGGCTATTTTCCGCCGTGAAGTCGAAGGCGACAATCGCATTGCGACCGGAGGCGAGTCTTCATTGCGGAGACGCGTCACCCGATGGCTGACAATGGATCCTGTTCGCACCCTGACCGCGATAGGAATTGGATTGGGGCTGGCGGGACTCTCCGTATGGCAGGCAGGTTCATTGACCATAGGGGGCATTTTCATTGGCGGCTTACTAGTTGCTGTCGTTGCCTTGGTACTAGCAGCGAAGGCGCTACTCAGCGTGATACGCTCTCTGCCTCTGCCCCCTGGACTTTCCATGCGTCAGGCCATGAGCAACATCCAACGACCCGGAGGGCAAACTCTGGGGGTGATGGTCTCGATCGGTGTCGGAGTCATGGTGATTCTCGCCATCGCATTGATCGAGCATGCGTTGGTGCGGCAAGTGGGCGAGAATCGACCGGTCGATTCACCAACCTTCTTTTTTATCGATATTCAACCCGACCAGGCGAATGGGTTTTTGGCGCTGCTCCACGAACGGACAGGCGATCTCGCCACTCAGCTGACACCTCTCGTTCGCTCTCGATTGCACGCGATCAACGGCCGAACGATACAAGTCGAGTCCGAGCAGGAAGACCAACCCGATCAGACGCGAGAGGAAAAGCGGAAGAACTGGTATGCGAGCCGTGAATACGTTCTGACCTTTCTCGAGGAACTACCCAAGGACAATACCATCGTGAAAGGTGCCTGGTGGAAGCCAGGGCAAGTGTTTGCGCGGCCACAGGTGTCTTTCGAGGAAGAGGCGGCAAAAGGCCTAGGTATCGATCTTGGGGCTATTGTTGAACTTAATATACAGGGAGCCATCATTCAGGCCGAGGTGAGCAATATCAGAAAAGTCGAGTGGGGGAATTTCTCGACCAATTTCTACATGATCTTTTCACCGGGGTCATTGGAGGATGCGCCGATGACCTATGTAGGTATGGCGCATGTCTCGCCCCAGGACGAGGTGGCGCTGCAGTCGGCGGTGGTTGCCGCATTTCCCAATGTGACCGCCATCAATATTGGGGAGGTGCTGGGCGTTTTTGCGCGAGTACTGGATCGGCTGTCCTTAGCTATTCGCGCCGTGGCCTTATTTTGTCTGTTGGCTGGGGCGCTGGTCATGGCGGCTGCCCTGGCAGCCACTCGCTATCGTCGACTGTATGAGGCGGTGATCCTCAAAGCGTTGGGCGCGACGCGTGCGCTGATTGCCCGGTCGTTTGCAGCCGAATATGCCTTATTGGGCGGCGTGGCGGGAGTGATCGGCACAGTTTTGGCCAGTGCCTTTTCGTGGGCGATTCTGCGCTATATTTTGGAACTGCCGTGGTCGCTGGAGCCGTCGTTGTTAGCTCTAGGGCTGGTCTGTACGGTGCTCCTGACCCTGCTGGTAGGATTCCTCAGTACGTACCGCATTCTAGGCCAGCCGCCATTGACCGTTCTCCGTCACGAATAACGATGTGGCCGATCTTGTCCTGGGTCACAGCGGTGTGCTCCCAACCCAACCGATGTGATCGCGAGTGATCCGGACCTCGACGGAAGTCGTGCGAGAATCCAATTGGGCAGGCTCCGTTAGGTGGTCGCTCGAGCCAGCACCGCTCGAATCGCATCGCGGTCGCGCTCACGAAACACAACGGCAATATGCAGTTGCTCCAGATATTGCTCTAGCGTCTTTCCGCCGAGATCGATCTTTCGTGAAGTGAAGAAGGCCCTCACGTCTCGCTCCAGTTCAGGAGTCGAGAGACCCACAATACCACCGCACATGCGCCGCAGGCCGCTCTTGGGAAACAGCCGATCCATGCGTTCCCAATTCGCCTTCACAAATTCCCAGGCTTTCTCGCGGATATACACATTATGCAGTAGGGCGCTGACGAGAAAGGGGGCGTCCTGAGTGCGGATTTCGTCCGTCAGGGTCTTGGCGAGAGTTCGCTCAAGGAGCTCGGGTGCTCGAAAAGTCGCGAGGGAAAAAAGGTACCGCCGCTCCTCTTGCGGCGTGGACGCTTTGCGGAAGCGGTCGAGGAACTCCTCATAGCGAGCCTGATCGCCCGTATACGCGAGAATGGAGACAAGGGCTGGAATCACATTGGGATCGATGTTTCGTGTGTGCTGCTGAAGTGCCGTATAGGCCTCTGCCGCCTGGGCTTGGATGCCCTCATCACGGCCCAAGGTCCCCAAGGCTCGAATGACGTCGCCTCGCAACTCTTTCACCAGTTCGCGCTCATCGGCTCGGGGCGCCCAGCCAAGGTCTTGGAATGCCGGCGCCACACGGTTGCGTATGAAGGCAGCCAGCAAGGGCCGTTCCTTCTCTGTGAGCAAGTGATTCATCGTGGAAAACGACCCTAATATCACCGCCCAAACATGAGGATCTTTTTCGCCTTGGAAGTGTTGGGTCAAGGCTAGGTAGTCAGCGGGTGGCACCATGCCGGCTATAGTGGAAGCCCACGTATCGTTCAGCAGATTAAATCGCTCGACTGGTGCGAGGGCATGGAGGCCGGTCTGTTGCAGCTTGGCAAGCAAATCTGTGCTGTACCGAACACGGTAGAAGCCATGCCCATCCTCATTCGCCAACACTGAGGTCCAACCCTTGGGCAGAACCATGCGGGTCTCTTGGTCACTCAGTAGCACACGATGAGTTTCGATCCCCTGGGCTGTGGTGACGCGTAGTTGCATGGGAATGTGCCAGCGCTGCGCAGGTGCTCCAGGGGACGTCGTCGAAGCATCCTCCGCATATGCGAACCGGTGCTGGGTGAGCGTCAGCGTGGAGGGAGAATCGGCCTGCAGTGTGACCAAAGGGTATCCGGGCGAAAAGATCCATTCGTTCATGAGCGCCGGAACATCCTGCTGCGCCGCCTGGCCCAGCGAGACCCAGAGATCTGTTGTTTCCGCGTTACCATAGGCGTGGGTCGTGAGATAGTGGCGGACGCCGTCTCGGAAAACTGTCGGACCGATATGCTGCTCCAGCATGCGTAGGACGGAAGCCCCCTTCTCGTAGGTCAGCACGTCGAACATCGCTTCGGCTTCCTTGGGCGCCCGAACGGGGAATTCAATCGGCCTGGTGCTGACAAGCCCATCCACCGACAAGGCAGCGGCGCGAGACACTCCAAAGGCGGTCCAGCGTTCCCATTCCGGTTTCCACGCATCGACGACCAGCATTTCCATGAACGTGGCGAAGGCTTCATTCAGCCAGAGTCCATTCCACCACGCCATCGTTACGAGATCGCCGAACCACATGTGGGCATTTTCGTGGGCCACCACGTCTGCAATGCGTCCCTGTTCCGTATGGGTTGCAGTTCGTTGATCGATGAGCAAGGCGGTTTCCCGAAATGTAATCGCACCCAAGTTTTCCATCGCCCCGGACGCGAAATCGGGAATGGCAATCAGATCCAGTTTGTCGCCCGGGTAGGGGATGCCGTAATAGGCAGCCAAGAAGTTCAGGGAATATACGGCGATGTCGTGACCGAATGCCGTGAGATGTTGTTTGCCCGGAACCGACCAGATGCGCACTGGTGTCCCATCTGCCAGGATCGGTGCAGTCGATTCAAGTCGACCGACGATGAAGGCCACCAGATACGTGGACATCTTCATAGACTCGGCGAATCGAAGGACTCGCTTCCCGCCTTCTTGCCGATCGTCTACGATCCGGGTATTCGAGATGGCCGTCAGTGCAGGATCGATCGCCAGGGTGACGGCAAAGACCGCTTTAAACTGAGGCTCGTCCCAGCAGGGGAAGGCGCGCCGCGCATCTGTCGCCTCAAATTGCGTGGCTGCCAAGTCATGTACGATGCCCTGCTCATCCCTGTAGTTGCTGCGATAGAAGCCGCGCAGCTTATCATTCAACGTCCCTCGAAAGGACAAGCTCAGCTTCCATTTTCCCGGTGGGACAACTGACGGAAAGCTGATGCGGCATCGCTGGAGTTCTTCGTCCATATGCACCGTACCGTTGCGTGGCGACCCCTCTTCGCTTGATAAGATGGCGGACGACACCTCTAGCTCCGTGGCATTCAGCACGATCTCAGCGGTGGGTTCGGCCACCGTCAGCGTCACGACCTCGTGGCCCGTAAATGAGTGGGAAGAGAGGTCGGGCTCGATTCGCATGTCGTAGTGAGTAGGAATGGTATGGCGTGGGAGTCGGTACGGATCGTGAGGCGTCGTTGATGATGACATGATGTTCTCTATGGGTCGTGTAGGGTTAGCGGTTAGGATTGTGTGGCTCCACGCTGCCGCTGCGAGGAGGGCTGGTTCGGTGATCGTCCAAGCGCCCAACCACACAGCAGCCTTGGTGATGAGGCGTGCGGTAAGCAAGGCCGTCTGCCGGCGTGACAGTGGAGAGCCGAGGCATTCGCCACTCATGACTCAGATGTAATTGTGACCTCGACGCCCTGCGCATGGCCGACGATCAAGATACTCGTTCGCCCGATAAACAAACCGGTTTCGACGATACCAGGAATTTGATTGAGCGCTATTTCAAGGCTGGCGGGGTCAACAATCGTCGGCATATGCAGGTCAAGGATCACGTGCCCCGCCTCGGTCTGAAAGACCTCTCCGTTGCGCTCGCGCAGGACCGCGGTTCCTCCTGATTCGCGTTCGATGTGGCGCGCAGTATTGCCCCATCCGAAGGGAACGACTTCAATCGGCAGGGGGAAACTGCCACCCAATGCCGGGACGAGTTTGGTGTGATCAACCATGACGACAAATTGTTTGGCTGCCGCAGCCACAATCTTTTCCTTCAGCAGCGCCCCTCCGCCTCCTTTCACCAGATTGAAGCGGGGATCGACTTGGTCGGCCCCGTCGATGGCGACATCGATCGTCCAGGCATTGTCGGATTCGACGAGGGGAATACCGGATTGTCTCGCCAGCGCGGCAGTATCGTGCGAGGTCGGTACGGCCTGGATCTTCAGTCCCATGCGCACGCGTTCACCAAGCGCCGTAATCAGGTGTTTCGCGGTCGTGCCGGTGCCAAGCCCGACGACCATGCCGTCGGTGACATAGTCGGTCGCTTTCAGCGCCGCCTGCCGCTTCTGGAAGTCGAGATCGGACTTGGGCGTCATGATGGAATGGATAGTGCGAGTCGCGCGGCTACAGACGCCGCACCAAGCAGCGCGGTTTTGTCGTTCATCACGACTTTCACGGGAATCTGATTCATCAACCGTTTGTAACGGCCTTTGTTGGTGAAACCTCGCATGAAGGAGCCATCCTGCAGCTTTTTGAGGAGTTTCGGCGCAATGCCGCCGGCCACGTATACGCCGTCCAACGTCAGCCCCTTGAGTGCCAGATTGCCGGCCTCGGCGCCGTAAATCGACGCGAACAGGTCCAGGGCCTGTCTGGCGATCTCAGTTTGCCCATTGAGCCCTGCCTCGGCAATTTCAGCGGCTGGATCGCCCACCTTGATCTTTTCTGCCAGCCACGTCGGTTCATTTTTCTTGGTGTCACGCAAGTATTCATAGACCGCATGCAGGCCGGGGCCAGAGACGATGCGTTCATAGCTTACATGAAGATAGTTGCCGCGGAGATGCCGAAGCAGTTCAATCTCGCTATCACTGTTCGGCGCAAAGTCGACATGTCCGCCTTCCGAGGGCATGGGGCGATAGCGGGCGCCATCCCAGTAGAGAATGCATTCGCCGAGTCCGGTTCCTGCCGCGATAAGCGCCAAGGCTTGTTTTTTCTTGGGTGGAGCGCCGGCGTTCAGCACGACCACTTCATCGGGGCGTAGAAGGAGGATGCCATAGGCGGTGGCTTCCAAATCGTTAAGGAGCTGCACGTGGGCAATGTCGAACCGCTGTGCGAGCACACTTCCATCGACGACCCAGGGAAGATTGGTCGTGCGGCAGCGGTTATCGATCACTGGTCCGGCCACGCCGAAGCAGGCCGCCGTTAATGTGATCGGCTCGGGCGGCGGATTCGGCCTGTCCGTGAGCTCATCCTCACTCTTATTCTCGTCAGCCGCCTCATCTAGTGGCTCGCCTTCGGGGGAAGCCTTGGGTGGAAGGGTGCTGAGGAACTCTTCTAGGATTTCTTCTAGCGCTGCATAGTCCGCGCTATGAAAACTGTCGGCATGCACCGGTTCGATCCGATCGGTGATCCATTCGTAGATCGCCAGATTGGTTTTTGTGCCGCCGATATCGCCTGCCAGAATCATGGCCCCCTCATCACGATGGGAAATCGTGCACGGATGTAGACAACTCAGCTGCGGCGGCTTGATCCAGATACCACAGTAAGCGTCCGCATTCCGGCTGGACTAATTCCGCGGGATAGAGAACGGGATCTGTTGGTTGCCGTTCAATCACGCGCTGTAGGATATGCGCTTTATTGGAGCCGGTGACGAGAAACAGTATCACACTCGCATGATTGATCACACCTAGTGTCAACGTCAGTCGTGGTTGCGGGGCTTGCGGCGCGACGCTCGGTACTACCCAACGTGTACGTTCTGTCAGGGATGCCGTGCCGGGAAACAGTGATGCGGTGTGACCATCCTCGCCCATTCCAAGCAATATGAGATCCAATATCGGCCATTGTCCTCGTGCCGTGGAGGTCAGACGACGGAGGGTGTCCTCATACTGCGCAGCTGCCGTTTCAGGCTGGTCTTCCCCTCGCATCCGATGGATTTGCGCGGGAGAGATGCGTAACGGGGAGAATAATACCTCATTGACCATGGCGTAGTTACTGTCAGGATGTGAAGGGGAGACGCCACGCTCATCCCCGAACAGAAAGTGTACTTTGCTCCAGTCCAACCGTCGTGCAAAGCTCGGCTTCGCCAAAAGTGAATAGAGTGCTTTGGGGGTTGAACCTCCCGATAGGGCAATTAAAAAACGTCCCTGTCCCACAATCGCCTGTTCGCCAGACCGCAGAACGAAATCTGCCGCTTTTTTGGCCAGCTCCTGGGGGTCCGGGAAAATGTGTAGTTCCGGAGTGCGCGACATATCAACGGTGGGCACGGTGTTTGAGTGCTGGCCGTTTTTTCGGCGCGGGCTTACGACTGCCGGCCTTGGTAGGAGTAAGCAGCGTGACCAGACTTCGAATCGTGCTCACGGGATCTCGTCCCAGCGCGATCTGAGACACTGGACGTTGGTGCGTGTGTAGTGATTGGAGGTCGCCGATGGCTTGGGCTTGGGCTAATGTGCCGAACGAATAGAATTTCCCAGGGACCGGCAGATCGGGCTTCATCGCATCGACTAATTCGAGGAAGAGCCCGCTGTTTGGGCCCCCTTTATGTAGCTGCCCCGTGGAATGTAAATAGCGAGGGCCATAACCTGCCGTAGTGGCGAGGTGGTGCCGGAGCATGACCGCCTTCCGCAGGGCCCTGAGAGCGGCTTCGATTTGAGGTGATGGAGTCGTGTACGCCAAAATCGACAGATAGCGATTCGGTGCCGCTTGTTCGAGCAACTGCGTCAAAGCCTGTTTGGGTGTGAATGTCGCTACCGGAGGTAAGGTTCCATGCGTTTGCACTTCTTTGAGGACCCGACCGGTATTGTCTTTGCTCTCTTGCACATTGGGTTGATCGAAGGGATGGATGCCGAGCGTATGTCCCGCAATGGCAGTCGCAAACTCCCAGCGGAAGAATTCGCCTCCGAGATCGTAACGATCGGCCAGGTCCAGGCGAAGGACAGGATGTCCGGCGCGTTGCAGGGCAGTTGCAGACCGATCCATCGACGTATTGCGATCGCCTTTCAAGCGAAGGTACACAAACACTCGGTCTGCTCCGTAGACTTTGGGCGTCGCGAGGGGCTCACCTGCTATGGGAATCAGGCCGGTCCCTTCCTTGCCTGTACTTTCAGCCAGTAGTTGCTCCACCCACAGTCCGAAGGAGTTGATCGCCGGAGACGTGATGAGTGTCAGCTTGTCCCGACCGGCTCGGACCATGGTTCCCATCATGGCGCCAAGCGCTGCCCCAGGATTTTGCTTCACTGGCGATGGTTTTCGGCAAGCTTCCCGCATCGCGAGGGCCCTTGCGAGGAGTTTGCCCACGTCCAGGCCGAGCAGGGCGGCAGGAACTAAACCAAAGTATGACAGGACGGAGTATCGTCCGCCGATATCTGACGGATTGGTGAAGGTACGCGAGAATCCTCGATCGCGCGCAAGCTGTTCGAGCCCGGTCCCGAGATCCGTAATGGCCACAAACTGAGCGCCGCCGCGATTGCCTTTGGTGCGCTGTACGAGCTCCCCAAAATGGGCGAAGAGAGACATCACTTCGATCGTTCCACCCGATTTGCTCGCGACGAGGAACAGTGTCCGAGCCGGCTGAATGGCTGTGGTGACATGGCGCACCCAGCCCGGTACGGTTGAATCCAGCACCCAGAGCCGAGGTGAGCCTTTTGATGAGCCAAAGGTGCAGCGAAGGACTTCAGGCCCCAGGCTGCTTCCTCCCATTCCCAAAAGAACGACGTCGGTAGTATTGGCCTCGCGGGATGCTTGCGCAAAAGAGCGGAGGTCAGCCAGTCCGTCATGCATATGATCGAGAACGGTCAGCCAACCGAGCCGGTTTTCGATCTCCGTCGGATCGGGCTTCCAGAGGGTATGGTCCCTTGTCCAAATACGCTCGATGGCATGGCTGTTCGCGAGGTCATCGAGCGTGCGACGGATGCCATCGTCGTCTAAAATTTGCGATGCATTGAGGTGGGTTGGCATAGCACGCTATCATCCATTGGTGGAGGAACGAATCGATGCATCTGGTGCGATCCGTATCTTAGGTTCGCGAATTCGAAAAGGCAAATAGGCGAAAGTTGAAAGCTGTGCCGGGAATGAAGAGGGGGGACGGTCTTTACAATCGGGCGAATGGGTCGCAGGGTTGCAAGAAAGCTTGTATGCTCAGGTTTCTTCTTCCTGATCACCTAAGTCGACCAATACCAGAGAAATCGAATTGTGCGATTCCAGTGCGCCCACGATCGTGACCGGCGTGCCGACTGACACCTGATCAAATAACTTGGCAATGTGAGGGTTGTCCAGGAGGACGCTTCCGAACGGTTGGTCCGTAATGCCTTGGGCTGTGCCATGCAGCTGGATAAGACCCGGCATGGGTTGGCTTCGGGGAATTAACCCTGACTTCTGCGCTTCCTCGAAGCGTCGGCGATCGTCAGCATTGGGATAATCGAGCAGAAGCGCGCGGAAGTAAGGTGTTTGTCCAGATCCTCGCTTACGATGGATGCGATATTCGCCTTCCGGGGTCGCACCGTCCCCATAATGCTGCTTGGCTCGAATTCCTCTCGAACCCAGTCGAATCGGATAAGTCAAAACCTTTCGACCATTCTTGTAGAGTGAGAGAACCCGGTCGGCTTTGCTGATGACGATTGATTGTGCCCGATGGCTCTTGGACCAATCGATGGTTCGTTGGGCGGACTCTCTCCACGCGGCAATGAGGTCGGCATCCGCATAACGTCCCAATTCATTGGTGAGCAATGTAGTCTGTGTGAGAAGAATTTCCCCGGCCCGGTCTGAAGCCCGAACTGCCTGCTCAAACTGCCCCTGTTCCAAGAATAGGCGGGCTTGTCTCACGAGCAATTCCGTTTCGACAGGATGTTCACCGAGCATCACCCGGCTGCCAATATCCCCCACACGGGTATTCAATAATCGCAGTTTTTGTTCCACCTTGGCCAACTTCGACTCGACGGAGGCGCGTTGCGCCTGCAGACGTGTGTTCACGTCTGCGACAAGCTCGGTCCCTTCCACCTGAAGCGATTCCAACTCCGTTTCAAGCTCATTGTCCTCCCAGGGCCAACGAACGATATTCTCTTCGGATTGCACGCGCGTGCGTAATGCAATCCATTGGCGATTGAATTTCGTGTACCCCTCGGGACTGATGTCTGCGGCTCGTAGCGTCACCAGGTCACGATCGAGGCTTTCGATGGCCTCAACCAGTTCGTCGGGAACCGTTTCGACGCAGCCGCCCAGGCTCGTTAACAGGATTCCGGCGAGAGCCAGTTCCGTGAGAGTGAGGCATAGTGGATTCACATGTCGCGTCATGATCGTATTCTATCGTGCAGAGCGGCAGTTGAGCGAGCTCTTCTCGTCTTTTTGAGCCATAGGCTGCGTGATGCTAGAGACTTGCTATGCATAGGGTACGAATTGAAATATCTATCCTCATCGTTCTCACAAGATTTCACGCGAGGCAGAATCTTGGCCCTCAATGCCAGTCATGGCTAACGCAATGTGGGTGCCAGCGGTGTGACCAGAGTGTTGTATGGATATTTCTTTGGAGAACAATCGTTTAGATTGGATGACACGTTGCGTCAGCGCTGTCCTCCTGTGGCATGTTTGTCACGATGGGGGCAAGAGCGCCTCAAAACATCTCGGTGAAATGCAGGTATTAACCGTTAGGTTCGCTACATCCAAGTGAAAATAATCTTGTGCTCGTTGGGGTGTTCGGTACGGGCAATTTGTCGGTTGCCCAAGGGCTGGGGTTGATTGACACCCTGCGTTTACGCCCCTATAATGCGGCCTCTTCGTTGAAAATTGATCTTTCGAGAAGGAGTGCGCAATGTCGTTCACTTTTAAACAGCCCTCGAATCTCAAGCGCAAGCGGGAGCATGGATTTCGGAAGCGCATGAGCACCAAGAATGGGCGAAAAGTTATCGCTCGTCGCAGGGCCAAAGGCCGCGCTCGCCTCACTGTCTGATTTTCCCTGCCGCTACGCAGTCTGCATGTAGGCGAACATCCAGGTGCTGGATGATAGCCCAGGGGTAGATACCGTCACATCGTCCTGACTGTAGCGGATGTTATGGCGCGACAGGGCCTTGAGTGGCGTAAGTCAGGCCTTGCACGAGGTCCTCGATTTTTCTGGGGCAGCCTAGCCCTAGTGACAGGCAGGCGGGTTGTTGATGGGGCAAGGGCGGGTGCCGTTCTTTTTGAAGCGTAGCCGTGATATCCAGCACATCAAAAAGATGGGGCGACGAGTTTCCACTGGGCTGTTCAATCTCCAGGTTTGTCCAGATATATCCCAGAATGCCATGATGGGGATTGTGATTGGGCGGCGGTTCGGCACAGCAGTTTGTCGGAATCGCGCGAAGCGCCTCTTTCGTGAGCTGGGTCGTTCGATCCGCCCAGCGTTAAGCCCGGGGTACGCATTTCTTGTATTTCCAAAACGAGAGTGTTTGGACCTTCCGTTTGCGGAGCTGCAGAAGATATGGCGAAGCACACTACAAAGGCAGCGGTTAGCCCGTGTTGTGGAACCTGCGTGTTGAGGCGACTCTGCATCGTGCTCTTGATGGTCTACCGAGCCTGCGTGTCACCGTTGCTGGGACCTGGATGCCGATTCCATCCCACCTGTTCCATGTATGCGCAAGATGCCATAGAGCGGCATGGAGTGGTTAGGGGGATCATGCTGTCAGGGTGGCGTCTTCTGAAATGTCATCCCTTCCACCCCGGCGGGTTTGACCCAGTACGGTAACAGACGTGGCAACAACTTCTTCGCTTCCATCCAACACGTAGGCTCCATGGAAAAACGCGTCATCGTCTTCTTGATCGTGTCCCTGGCCGTGATCATCGGCTATGACTTCTTGCTCAAAGGCATGGGATTGGCGCCGTCTCCGGAACCCACGCAGGAGGTTTCCACGGCCGACCGCGCGGTCTCCGTGGGCAAGGCCACAGAGCTTCCTGGGGATTCGGCGAAATCTGCAAATCCATCTGACTTCTTACCCGTGGGGGCGCCTGCTTCTGCTGCCACCTCCCCGGCTGGTGCTGTGTCTGCCAGCGAGGAACAGACAGTCGAGATCAATACAGAGCTGTTTCGTGCCAAGTTCAGTAATCGCGGGGCGGTGATCAAATCCTGGGAGCTGAAGAAATACACCACGCCTGGCGAGCAAGGCGCGCAGCCCGTGCAGCTGGTCTATAGCGGTGGAAGGTTCAAAGGTCCCCTCAGTGTGATGACGAATGACCAGGCGCTCACCAACGATCTCGATACGGCCCTCTACCTGGTCACCCAGGATGTGTCGCAGCTCGACAGTGCACACCCTGTTGGGCATGTCACCTTCAGGTACCATAATGCTCAGCGAAATGTTGACGTCGAAAAGGAACTCACGTTTCACCACGGGACGTATGTGGTGGACATTGCCATCCGAACCCAAGGCTTGACCGCGCCGATCGATGTGACTCTCGGCACCAATTTTGGCATCGTGGAATGGGGCGAAGGGTTCATTGGACTCATGGGATCCGCTTCCCTGGTCGATGACAAGGTTCTGAAGGAAACACCTGACGGCGAGGCGGAGCGCAAAGGGGATGTGAAGTGGTCGGCGATCCAAGATAAGTATTTTCTCAGCGTGCTGATGCCTCAGAAGGCCTCCGCGGCACTCGCCAAGAAAGAGGGGGATAAGTTGGTGTCGGCCGGAGTCCGTTTCGCCGCACCGACGAATGGGCCGACGATGGTGATGCAGCTCTATGCCGGACCCAAGGAATACGACACGCTGAAGTTATTGAATGTCGGGTTGGAGGATACGATCGACTTCGGCTGGTTTGTGTTTGGAAGCTGGGGTTTGGTCAAGGCTGTGGCGAAGCCGATCTTCTATGTGTTGCGCTTTCTCTTCGAGTTTACACACAATTATGGGATTACGATCATCCTTTTGACTCTGTCGATCAAGTTGATATTCGTCCCGCTTCAGTACAAAAGCTACAAGTCAATGAAGCAAATGCAGGTGATCCAACCGAAGGTCTTGGCTTTGCAGACGAAGCTCAAGGATGATCGCGAGCGGCTGAACAAAGAACTGATCAAGCTATACAAAGACCATAAGGTGAATCCTGTCGGTGGGTGTCTTCCGATGGTCCTTCAGATGCCTGTCTTTGTCGCGCTGTTCAATATTTTGTATATGACGATCGATCTCCGGCAAGCCCCCTTCATGCTCTGGATCAAGGACCTGTCCGTGCAAGATCCCTATTACGTCCTCCCGATCATTATGGGCGCCACGATGGTCATTCAGCAGAAGATTACCCCTACGACGATGGACCCAACGCAAGCGAAGATCATGTTGTTCTTGCCCGTATTCATGACGTTCCTGTTCGTGAACTTTCCTGCTGGGTTGGTTCTCTATTGGTTGACCAACAACGTTCTCACGATTACGCAGCAAGTGGTGACCGAACGTCTCTTTGCAAAGAAGTGGCAGGTTGCTGCCGCGCAAGGTGACGTCCCGGTCATTGACGAATCCAAACAGCAGAAGACTCAGGGCAAGCGGCGAAATAGCCCGGCCGAGTAATGCTACCTCACTGGGTGCGTCATGCATGACGCGCTGGATGATACCATCTGTGCTATTGCGACTCCTCCCGGCGAAGGGGGGATCGGCGTGGTTCGCATCAGCGGGCCTCGTGCTCTCGACCTCGCCTCCCACGTCGTTCATCTCCGATCAGGCGCATCGCTTCAAACCCTTCGACCCCGTGTGATGGCGTTGGCCGATGTCTGCTCACGAAGCATGGTGGCACCTATTCCGATCCCGTCTGACGCGCGCGCACATTCATTTATCGATGAAGCGCTGGTGGTCGTAATGCGACGGCCGCATTCTTTCACGGGAGAGGATGTCGTCGAGGTCCAGTGCCACGGCGGTCCGGTGATCCTTGATCAGCTGTGCCGGGCCTTGATGTCCGCGGGAGCCCGACTGGCCGCGCCGGGGGAATTTACCAAGCGAGCATTTCTGAATGGCCGGTTAGATCTCGCGCAGGCCGAAGCGGTACTTGATACCATTCGCGCGAAGACCGCACGGAGCCTGGCGATCGCCCAAGCGCAGCGGCGGGGAGAATTATCACAGGAGGTTGAGGCGACGCGCTCTGTGCTGGTCGTGGCTCTCGCGCACATCGAGGCAGCGCTGGATTTTGCGGAGGAGGATATCACGTTTGTGCAGCAGGACGAACTGATACGACTGCTTGAAGGGGCCACAACCAGGCTGCGACAATTGGTCCGGTCAGGCGAGGAGGGCCGCCTGTGGCGGGAGGGGGCTGCCGTGGCGATCCTGGGCCGTCCGAATGTCGGCAAGTCCAGTTTAATGAACGCCTTACTCAAAGCTGATCGTGCCATTGTCACGCCGGTTCCCGGCACGACGCGAGACATGCTCGAAGAAGTCGTCAGTCTAGACGGCATTCCGGTGCGATTGTTCGATACTGCCGGCATTCGGTCAACGGATGATCCGGTGGAGGCCGAGGGGATTCGCCGCAGCCACCTTGCGTGGGAGGAGGCGGACCTCGCTCTTATTCTATTAGACGGGTCGCAGCCGTTGTCGGAAAGCGATCGGGTTTTGCTGGCTCGTCAGGAGGCATCGCAGGCCTTGCTGGTCATCAATAAGTGCGATCTGGACAGGAGACTGTTGAAGGAGGAGCTTGTGCGCGCCTGTCCTTCCAGCGCGGGCGTCATCGACATTTCGGCGAAAATGCAGGTCGGTCTGGACGGCTTGAGAGCGGCCATTCGCAGCCGACTGACGCCGGACAGGTTAGAGGCCCAGGACAGTGTCCTCGTGACAAACATTCGCCATGCCTCGGCGCTTGACCGGGCTTTGCAGGGTGTCGAGCAAGCCCGATGCTCGGTCGAGGCTGGACGCCCGGGCGAGTTGGTTGCCATGGATCTTCGCATTGCGGCAGATGCATTAGGCGAGATCACGGGTGTCATCACTACGGATGAAATTTTGGAGCGGATCTTCGCGGAATTTTGCATTGGGAAATGAAAGGACTCTAGCCGTGAGTGAACAATGTGACGTCATTGTCGTCGGTGGCGGGCATGCGGGGTGCGAAGCGGCGCTAGCGGCGGCTCGCATGGGCGCGCGCACGGTCTTGCTGACTATGGATCCGGACCGTATTGCCCAGATGTCGTGCAATCCTGCCATCGGTGGCATTGCAAAAGGCCATTTGGTCAAAGAAATCGACGCTTTGGGTGGTGAAATGGGGCGGAATACGGACCAGGCTGGTATTCAATTTCGCATGATCAATACCAGCAAGGGACCAGCGGTTCGTGCCTTACGCGCGCAGTGCGACAAAAAAATCTATCGCGAGGTCATGCAACTCACCCTTCGCGCGCAGCCTGGACTGGAAATCATGTGTGGCACGGTCGACCGTATCCTGACCCAGGCCGGAGCGGTGACCGGCGTGGTGACTGATGGGGGGCGACACATCCAGGCCAGGGCCGTTGTGCTTACGTCAGGTACGTTTCTGAAGGGATTGATCCATATCGGTCTGAACCATTTTCCGGCCGGACGCGCAGGAGAAGCCTCTGCGGAACATCTCTCCGATTGTATGCGCGATTTTGGTTTTGAAGTCGGCAGGCTTAAGACTGGGACCCCTCCCAGGCTCGATCGAGACTCGATCGATTTTACCGTCATGATTCCTCAGCCAGGCGATGACCCGCCACCTCCATTCTCCTATCGAACTAAACATATTCCGTTACCGCAGGTGCCCTGCCATTTGACGTATACTAATACGCAAACGCATGAAATTATTGCTAAAAATATAGACAGATCGCCTTTATTCAGTGGGATCATTAATTCCGCTGGTCCGCGCTATTGTCCATCCATAGAGGATAAGGTGGTTAGGTTTGCCGACAAAGATCGTCACCAGATTTTTATCGAGCCTGAAGGGTTAGACACCAACGAGTTTTACCCTAATGGGATCTCAACCAGTTTGCCGGTTGATGTTCAGGCTGCCATGCTAAAAACCATTTCAGGCCTCGAGCAAGCCAGGATTTTGAAACCAGGATACGCGGTCGAATATGATTTCTTCCCTCCGCGTCAGCTTCACAATACCCTGGAAACCAAATTAGTCGAGGGGCTTTATCATGCTGGTCAGATCAATGGGACGTCCGGGTACGAAGAGGCCGGCGCTCAAGGGATCATGGCTGGCATCAATGCGGCGTTAAAGCTGCGTGGCGATCAGCCTCTCGTGCTCGAACGTTCACAGGCCTATATTGGCGTGTTGATTGATGATTTGATCACCAAAGATGCAAGAGAACCCTATCGCATGTTCACCTCTCGCGCGGAGTATCGTCTGTTGCTTCGTCACGATAATGCCGACCTCCGCCTGATGGATATCGGGCATCGGATCGGGCTTGTATCTGATGACGTACATCGCAAGCTTGAAGCGAAGCGAGATGCCATCGACCATGAGGTTCAAAGGCTCAGAGACACGAGACCAAGGCTGACGCCGGATGTGAAGCGACTGATAGAGGAGTGGGATATAGGAGCGGTAGGTCCAACACAATCGCTGGCTGAAATCCTCAGGCGTCAGGATCTCACTTATAAAAAGATCGTGTCCGTATTCGGCGGGGCTGATATTGATGATCCTGACATCCTTGAAGCGATTCAGCTTGAGGTGAAATATGAAGGATATATCAAGCGTCAGTTCCAGCAGATTCAGCGGTCTGAGCGGTTGGAGCATCGAACCATTCCATCTAGCTTTGATTATGATGGCATCACGGGTTTTTCAAGTGAAGTGAGGGAGAAACTCAAGCGAGTCAAACCGGCATCCGTCGGCCAGGCATCCCGCATTTCAGGGGTAACCCCCGCGGCCATTTCTTTGCTGCTCGTGGCAATTGAGAGGTCTCGACGACAACCCACGCATCGGTGAATTGAATCGTTCGCATCATTTCCGCATCATACTTATTGTCTCTCCTCATTCGACGGAACAAACTTGACCATTGAGTTCGTTTGGCGTAATTGTTCCACGTGGAACAGGACCTCATTCCGATAGCCGAACTACTTAAGAAATTAGCAGCCGAGCTTTCTCTTTCCATTCCTGATTCCGCTATCCCCGATTTTTTGAGTTACCTCAGCCAGCTGAAGAAGTGGAATAAGGCAATCAATCTCACGGCAATCCAGGATGATCGCGAGATTGTAGTGAAGCATTTCATTGATTCTTTGGCAGGCATGAAAGTCATTGAAATAACTAATGAATGTACAATGTTGGATGTTGGCGCTGGTGCCGGATTCCCTGCTATTCCCATAAAATTAGTACGGCGTGATCTGTCTATTGAGCTGCTCGAGCCAAGCGAAAGAAAAGGGTCCTTTCTGCGGTATGTCATAGGTTCACTCGGGCTCCGTGGTGCGTCGGTCGCGACAATCAAATTAGAGAACTACGTCAAGCGCGAAAGTAATCGAAGGCTTTTTGATTACATCGTAGTCCGGGCATTTAGGGTCGATACGTTGGGGCTTGCATTGGGAAGTTTGCTCAAAGAGGGAGGGAAGCTCGTGCTGTTCCGGGCCGCAAAGGTCGAGCCCGATTTCAGGCTCGATAGCCTTGCTTTGATCCAGGAACTCGAGTATGAGCTTCCATCTGGTTACGGTCACCGAACGCTGTCTGTCTTTTCAAGGCTGACAGCATAATGGTAGTGTTCCACGTGGAACAGTCGTTCGGCTTACAGGCTTAGTCACGGAGGAGTGAGGAACTGAATGGCTCGGATCATCGCTGTCGCAAATCAGAAAGGTGGAGTGGGAAAAACCACGACCTCGGTGAATCTTGCCGCCGCGCTAGCGGTAGAAGGGGAGTCGGTCCTCTTGATTGACATCGATCCTCAGGGTAACGCGACGAGCGGTCTTGGCGTGGATCCTATGTCATTGGGAAAAACTATCTACAACGCATTGATAAGTGGGGATAGTATCGAATCCATTACTATGCAGACGGCAGTCAATGGCCTTTCGCTAGTGCCGTCCAACTCGCATCTTGCCGGGGCCGAGGTTGACCTAGTGAATATGGAAGGCCGCGAACAGCGTCTCAAAGAGGCCTTGTCTGACGTCATCGGCCGCTATGCTACGATTTTGCTGGATTGCCCTCCCGCCCTCGGACTCCTGACCATCAATGCGATGGTGGCTGCCCACTCTGTCCTCATCCCGGTGCAATGCGAATATTATGCGATGGAGGGGCTAGGCCGACTCATGGAGAGCATTCAACGGCTCAGGCAATCTCTCAATCCTGAGTTGGAAATCGAGGGGATTGTGCTCACGATGTACGACGCTCGTAATTCCCTGGCTCGTCAGGTCGTGGAGCAAATTCGAGGACATTTTAAGGAGAATGTGTATCAAACGATGATTCCCCGCAATGTGACGTTAGCGGAGGCGCCCAGTTATGGCCGGCCCGCGTTGCTCTATAACGTCGCGTCAGCCGGAGCCCAAGCCTATCTTTCACTAGCCAAGGAGTTTGTGGTCCATGGAGAAAAAAGCGCTCGGTAGAGGCCTCGACGCATTGTTGCCGACTGGTAGAACCACGGCGGAGCCGGAGCGTGGCGATGTGCAGGAATTACGCCTCGAGTCGATTGTACCAAACCGGTTTCAGCCTCGACAGCAATTCTCTGAGGTTGAGTTGGCAGAATTGACTGCTTCCTTGAAGCAGAATGGCCTCCTCCAACCAATCTTGGTGCGGCGCAAAGGTGACGGCATTTTTGAATTGATCGCTGGTGAGAGGCGCCTGAGAGCGGCTAAGTTAGCGGGAATGCAGAATATTCCTGCTCTTGTTCGAAATGTATCCGATCAGGAGTCGATGGTGCTGGCGCTGGTAGAGAACCTTCAGCGCGATGATCTCAACCCCATGGAGACAGCGCGGGCATATCGGCGCATGTTGAACGAATTCGGTCTGACGCAGGAGGCGATTGCACAAAAAGTGGCCCGCGATCGTTCGTCCGTCGCGAACCTGCTGCGGTTGATGTCGCTTCCCCCTGACGTACAACAGATGGTTGAGTCGGATCAGCTTTCCGCAGGACATGCCAAGGTGATCCTGGGCCTTATAACGCCGGCCGCCCAGTTACATTTGGCGCAGCAGATTGTCAAAGACCAATTGTCCGTGCGCGAGGCCGAACAACTTGTGCAGGCACATGCCGGGGCGCGGAAGACAGGGAAGCGACCGCTGCGGGTCCCATTACGATCCGACCTGGAGGAACGATTGCAAAAGCGTTTTGGAACCAGGGTAGATGTTCAAAAGCGACGCCGGGGCGGCAAAATCGTCATTCATTATTTTTCACCAGAAGAATTGGACGGCGTGGTCGAGCGACTCCTTAACTAGCTAGAGTGGAATATTATGGGGAAGATTTTTCCCTCTCGGCCAGAGTAGAATGCCGACTTGGTTTATTGGCCTGAATGGAAAATTATCCGGTAGGTGATTGAGATCCTCCCGGTCTGATCAACTGAATTGAAGCAACCCCGTGGGAGGTATGAGCGATGTGGATTAAAGAAAAACAGGACGGGAAGCGTCCGGCAGGACAAGGCGAAGGAGCTGATATGGACAATTTAGAAGCTGCGGCACCGCGCGAAGGGAACGAAGAGATCAATGCCTTTGTTGGGAAGGGCGTCAGCTTTAAGGGGGTCATTTCCTACAACGGCACCGTACGAATCGATGGCAATCTCGATGGTGAAATCCATACGGAAGGCGTGTTGTTGGTCGGTGAGGATGCGGTCTTGACCGCGAAGATCACCGCCGGTACCGTCGTGTGCAAAGGGAAAATCACCGGCGACATCAGTGCTCGCGAGAAAGTGAAGCTGCGCGCCCCCGCTGTCGTGAATGCCGGCGTGAAAGCCCCACTCATCTCCATGGAGGAAGGCGTCGTATTCAACGGGACGTTGGAAATGAGTCAGTCGGCGACGCGGGAGCCGCAGGGGCAGGGGGCCACGCGGGGGCAGAGCGTCAAGTTGGTGGGCGGATAGACCACCTGAAGGGCAAATCCGTGGACAGAATCGCGCTTGGCTTGTATGCAGAAGTCAGGCGCGGTGATCTTGTACGCAGGTCGCGCCCCGGCCGGTCACAGTGGTTGGGTGTGTGAAGGAGGTCGCCGATGTGGGGTGAGACAAAAAAGCAGCCCGTCGCGGAAGATGACAAGTTTACATTTCTCGGGAAGGGAACGAGCTTTAAAGGGATTGTCACGTTTGACGGCACGGTCCGTATCGATGGCCGCGTCGAGGGTGAAGTGCATACAGGCGGAGCGGTCATCATTGGCGAAAGCGCAATCATCAAGGGAGTGATCTCTGCCGGTTCCGTCGCCATCAGTGGGCGGGTCAAAGGTACGGTGACCGCGCTCCAGAAGGTTGAGCTTCAAAAACCCGGCATTCTCATCGGGGACATTCAGAGTCCGGTTATTATAATTGAGGAAGGCGCTCATTTTCACGGCCTGAGTAACATGGGCGCAGAGAAATGGGTGGAGGACGATGTGACGGAACTCGGCTCGCCGCCGGATTCAGGGGTGCGTGACCTCGTCGCACATCGCGGTAAAGCCAAAACGTACGAACCGTAACCGCTCGTCCAGCCTTCTCTCGGAACCCTTTATGACACGTCCAACAGTGCTGCTTGGCATGAGCGGCGGAGTGGATAGCTCCGTCGCCGCTTCCCTCTTGGTGCGCCAGGGATATGATGTTCATGGCGTCACGCTCCAGGTTTGGGAACATGAGGATGAGCAGGTAGCCGCATCCAAGCGGTGGGAGGAGCGTGGCTGTTGCAAGATTGGCATTGCCAAGTTCGTCGCGCAGCGCCTGGACATCCCTTACGAAGTCGTTGACCGCCGCGAAGCATTTCAACAAGGGGTGATCGAAGACTTCGTGGAGGGCTATGCGTCCGGCACGACGCCCAATCCTTGCGTACGATGCAACGAGCGCGTGAAGCTGCGCTCTCTGTATGATTTGGCGCAGGAGCGAGGGATGGATTATGTGGCTACCGGACACTACGCGCGTGTTCAACAGGCGGCGGGAGTATGGACACTGCACCGGGCGTTGGACCAGCGCAAGGATCAAAGTTATTTCCTGTACCGTCTCAGCGCCGATTGGCTGCCTCGTCTGATGTTTCCGGTCGGACATATGCAGAAGCGCGAGGTATGGCAGGAGGCCGAATCGCTTGGTTTGCCGGTGGATGAACTCAAGGAAAGCCAGGAAATTTGTTTTGTAAGTCATGGCGACTATCGCACCTTTATCGAGCAAGAGCGTCCGGAGGTGAAGCAGCCTGGCCCATTTGTGGGAGTGGATGGTGAGGTCCTCGGGCAGCACGAAGGTATCGCCTTTTACACCCCTGGCCAGCGGCGTGGATTGGGGATCGCGGTCGGGCAGAGGCTCTATGTTCAGAAGGTCGTGCCGGAGTCGAGCCGAGTGGTGCTGTGCACGGAAGATCAGCTGGTCCAGACGGATTGCTACGTAGGTGATCTCAGTCTCCTAGATCTCAGAGTCAATCGGCAAGTGATGGAGGCTGAGGTGAAGATTCGTTATGCGACGCCTCCGTCGACTTCCACTCTCGTACCTTCGGAGAACGGAACGCTCCACCTTCGATTCCATCAGCCGCAACGTGCACTCAGTCCCGGCCAATCCGCGGTATTTTACGATGGCGACCGAGTCCTCGGCGGCGGGATCATCCAGCGTGCCTAGGGACCGACGTTCCTCTTCCTTCACTTCAACGCTCACTCGCATCCTTGACAGTACCCGCTTTTGAATGCTAACTTGGCGCGCTTTTTGTCGTGCCCGCCGCACGGAAGCTTTCCCTTTGATCAAAACACGGTTAACCACAGCGGATAGTCAATTTGATTAAGACAGCCGTCGCACGTCGATACGCAAAAGCTCTGTTCGAACTTCTTGATGCGTCCAGGGTGGAGCCTGCCCGCGTGGCCTTGCAGGGCCTCGGGGAGGCATTTTCGCAATCGGCTGCCTTACGCCATGCCGTCGCCTCACCTGTCTTTCCGGAAGAATCAAAATTGAGCGTGTTGATCGAGTTGGCCACCCGTCTCGGATGCCCACCGATCGGCAAGAAATTTTTGGATCAGTTGGTAAAAAAAAATCGGGTGAGTTTCCTGCCAGACATTGCCGAGGCCTTCGCCAAATTAGTGGATGCGTCCAAGGGGACCCTAAAAGTCTCGGTGTCATCCGCGAACGCGATGCCTGTTGTCGAGCAAGAGCGAATCACTACTCGGTTGCGCGACTTCTTGAAGCGCGACGTGGATGTCACATTTCATGCCGAACCTAAACATGTCGCCGGCCTTCATATCCGCCTGGGCAGTACCGTCGTAGACAGCACGGTCAGGGGCCGACTGAGCGCCATGCAGCGTATGTTGACCAAGGAGTAGCCATGCAGATCAAGGCAGAAGAGATCAGCTCCATCATCAAAGAGAAGATCAAAGGCTTCGACCAACAGGTCGACGTCAGCCAAACCGGCTCAGTCATCCAGGTCGGAGACGGAATTGCCAAGGTCTACGGATTAGACGGCGCCATGGCCGGTGAGATGCTGGAGTTTCCGGGCGGTCTATACGGCATTGCGTTAAACCTCGAAGAGGACAATGTCGGCGCCGTGTTGATGGGTGACGATGTCGGAATAAAAGAGGGTGATCCGGTCAAGAGGACCGGCCGCATCGCCGAAATCCCGGTCGGCGAAGCGTTAATCGGACGGGTGGTAAACGCCATCGGCCAGCCGATTGACGGCAAGGGCCCAATCACTTCACCGCATTCTTCCCGTATCGAAATGGTAGCGCCCGGAGTGAATACCCGCCAATCCGTTCGCGAGCCACTGCAAACCGGTATCAAGGCCATTGACGCCATGATTCCAATCGGTCGTGGCCAGCGGGAATTGATCATCGGTGATCGACAGACCGGCAAGACCGCCATCGCCGTGGATACCATCATCAATCAGAAGGGTCTTGGCGTATTCTGTATCTATGTCGCGGTCGGTCAGAAGCGTTCAACCGTCGCCCGCGTAGTGAAGACTCTCGAAGAGAACCACGCGATGGAATACAGCATGGTGGTCGCGGCGACCGCCAGTGATCCTGCCCCGATGCAGTACTTAGCGCCATTCTCGGGTGCCGCGCTCGGTGAATATTTCCGCGATAACGGCAAGCATGCGCTCATTGTGTATGACGACCTGTCGAAGCACGCCGTGGCCTATCGCCAGCTCTCCCTGCTGCTCCGCCGTCCGCCGGGACGCGAGGCCTATCCGGGCGATGTCTTCTATCTGCACTCCCGGTTGTTAGAGCGTGCCGCGAAGCTGAGCGACAAGCTAGGTGGAGGAAGTTTGACGGCTCTTCCGATCATCGAAACCCAAGCTGGTGACGTGTCAGCCTACATTCCGACCAACGTCATTTCAATCACGGATGGACAGATTTATCTGGGGAGTGACTTGTTCTATTCCGGTATTCGTCCCGCCATCAACGTCGGTTTGTCCGTCTCCCGCGTGGGCGGTTCGGCGCAGATCAAAACCATGAAGCAGGTTGCAGGAACCTTGCGATTGGATCTCGCGCAGTATCGTGAAATGGCGGCGTTCTCCCAGTTCGGTAGCGAACTCGACAAGGCCACGCAAATGCAGTTGGCCCGTGGTGTGCGCATGGTGGAACTGCTCAAGCAAGGGCAGTACAAACCGATGCCGGTGGCGGATCAGGTGTTGTCGATCTATGCCGGAGTCAACGGATTTTTGGACGACGTGCCGGTGGACAAAGTGCTGGCATTCGAGGCGGACCTGCTTCGCTACGTCGCGCAGAACCATCAAGACATGCGGAAGGATCTCGCCACCGTCGGAAAAATCGACGACAAGGTGGGCGGCAAGCTCAAAGAGATCATCACGACGTTCAAGCAGAAAATGGGCTATGGAGGAAAGTAAGATTGAGTGGTGATGTGGTCTGGTGATGTGATCTAACCCGCGAGGCCGCAGGACCTCAGCACATTGAATTGGCCCAACCTCCACCGTCTGCTTCCGTAAAAAATGCCGAGCTTACAATCACTCCGGCTGAAAATTGCCGCCTTCAAGAATACGCAAAAGATCACGAAAGCCATGAAAATGGTTGCGGCGGCGAAGCTCAAGCGCGCTCAGGACCGTATTTTGGCAGCGCGACCCTATGCCCATAAGATGCGAGGCGTGCTGCGTAATCTGAGCCAACGCGCGAATCGGAGCGCTCATCCTCTACTGCAGAAGCGCGAGGGAAAGAAAGTTGAAAATCTCGTTGTCACCAGTGTTCGCGGTCATTGCGGTGGCTTCAACGGCAACATCGTGAGAAAGAGCGCCGAATTCGTTCGACAGTGTGAAGCGCAGGGACTGACGGTCAATCTCAGCATTATCGGTCGCAAGGGTCGTGACTATTTCAGGCGGCGTTCCTGGCCTATCAGGCAGGAATGGGCTGGTATTTTCGACAAACTGAGTTTCGAGCATGCGATCGACATCGGCGGCGATCTCACATTTTTTGAGGGGCACGTTCGATGAGCTCTACGTGGGTTACAACGAATTTAAGTCTGCGATCCAACAGCGGGTGATCGTGGAAAAATTATTTCCCATTGATGCGGCGACCGATTCGGGGCCGGCCAAAGCGAGGTACACGAGTCTGCCATCGGCGGTAGTTATCTCTACGAGCCGGACGAGGGCCAGCTACTGAGTGTCCTGGTCCCGAAACATTTTCAAATTCAGGCGTATCGCATCCTGCTGGAATCGGCGGCTGCCGAACACGGGGCGCGCATGGCGGCCATGGACGGCGCGACCCGCAATGCAGGCCAGCTGATTAAAGAAGGTGACCTTGTACTACAACAAGACTCGCCAGACAGCGATTACTAAAGAACTGATGGACATCGTCGGCGGCGCGGAGGCTCTGAAATGAAATGTGGACTGAGGAATGCTGCCTTGCGGTAAATCGTTGCATGCATCATTGACGACAAGAGGAGTCTTATGAGCACAGGAAAAGTCATTCAAGTCATCGGCCCCGTGGTCGACGTAGAGTTCCCTGCCGGCCAGCTGCCCAATATCTATAATGCGTTGAAAGTGACCCAAGCAGAGAATAAGGCTGCCGGGACGCCGGCCGTCCGGATTACGCTGGAGGTCGCGTCACACCTCGGTGAAAATCGCGTGCGTGGCATCGCGATGTCCACGACCGACGGTCTTACCCGCGGAATGGATGTGCAGGACACGGGAGCGCCAATCTCTGTGCCTGTCGGCCGTGAGACGCTGGGCCGTTTGATCAACGTCCTCGGTGAACCAGTCGATGAAAAGGGGCCGATTCAGGCCAAGAAGTTCTATCCAATTCACCGTACTGCACCACGATTGGAAGATCAGGACACCAAGACGGAAGTCCTCGAGACCGGCATCAAGGTCATTGATCTGCTAGAGCCCTATAGCAAGGGCGGTAAGGTCGGACTCTTCGGCGGCGCCGGGGTCGGCAAAACCGTCATCATCATGGAACTTATCAATAACATCGCATTGCACCATGGCGGGTTTTCCGTGTTCGCAGGCGTCGGCGAACGCACTCGTGAAGGCAACGACCTCTGGAATGAGATGCAGGAATCCAAGGTGATCGATCCTGACGATTTCACCAAGTCAAAGGTAGCCCTGATCTATGGACAAATGAACGAGCCGCCGGGCGCTCGCCTGCGTGTCGGTCTCACCGGTCTAACTGTGGCTGAATATTTTCGCGATGAAGAAAACCAAGATGTGCTCTTGTTCGTGGACAATATTTTCCGGTTCACGCAGGCCGGGTCCGAAGTGTCAGCGCTGCTTGGCCGCATGCCCTCGGCGGTCGGGTATCAGCCCAATTTGTCCACCGAAATGGGAGCGTTGCAAGAACGGATCACCTCTACCAAAAAGGGGTCGATTACATCGGTCCAAGCCATCTATGTGCCAGCTGACGACTTGACCGATCCGGCTCCGGCCACCGCATTTGCGCATTTGGACGCGACCACGGTGTTGTCTCGGCAGCTGGCTGAGTTGGGGATTTATCCTGCGGTCGATCCGCTCGATTCCACCTCGCGTATTCTCGATCCGCAAGTCATTGGCGAGGAGCACTACAAAGTTGCACGTGGAGTACAGTCTGTTCTCCAGCGTTACAAAGACCTGCAGGATATCATTGCAATTCTTGGCATGGACGAATTGTCGGAAGACGACAAGATGGCCGTGGCGCGGGCTCGCAAGATTCAACGGTTCCTGTCGCAGCCGTTCCATGTGGCCGAAGCGTTCACGGGCGCGCCAGGGAAATATGTGAAGTTGAAAGACACGGTGCGTAGCTTCAATGAAATTCTCGAAGGCAAATACGATCACCTGCCGGAGCAGGCGTTCTATATGGTTGGTCCGATCGAAGAAGCAGTGGCGAAGGCGGAAAAAATCGGAGTGAAGGTTTGAGGAGAGGGGCCAACCGAGCGTCCTCTTTGCTCGCGCAACGCGCAGTCTCGGAGGACCCTCGTCGGACGCGCCCAGTAGAGGACGCCCGCTTCGCCCTCTATAGGACAAGGGAGTAGGAAGAAGAATGGCTGGAAAGATTTTGTTGGAAGTGGTCACGCCGGAGAAGTTGCTCTTGAGCCAGGATGTCGATATGGTGATTGCGCCAGGCTCTGAAGGAGAGTTCGGTGTGTTGCCGGGCCACTGCCATTTCCTTTCCACGCTACGTATCGGAGAGCTTCGGTATCAGACGGATGAAATCTGGCACTACATGTCGGTCCTTTGGGGCTTTGCCGAAGTGACGCCCACCAAAGTCACGGTCATGGCGGAAATCGCCGAAAACGCGGAAGACATTGATGTTGATCGAGCCCAGCGAGCGGTTGAACTGGCTGAACAACGCCTTAAAGCCGGTGGTCTCCCGTCCGAGGTGAAAGACGCTCAAATCAGTTTCGAGAAGGCCCGTCTTCGCAAGAAGCTCGCTGACCGCGCCCGCAAGACAGGACGCGCCTAGCTCGCGGTTCTCGTTCGTGTCATTCTTTCTTTTCCCCAAAGTGTCCGCCTTTCGCTTCTGCCCAGCCGAACCATGGCCGTGCGATCAATGGATTCGGTCGTCCCACACGAAACCTTTCCTTGACGGAACAATCTTCTCTGCCATCTCTATGATAGAGCACGAGAGTGTACTCTCGATACCAGATTTATCTCGCGAGGCGTCCTGTCGTGCGATGCTGGATGACTGCAGCAAGCATCGCTTTGGTACGCTGTTGATAGGTGTGAGCTGGGCACGCCTTTCGGCTGTTGCCAGCAGGCCGAGGGTTTCCTGCCGGTTGGTGACACCTACCCTGCGCGCGAAATGTGACATTTCAAACTGACCTCACTCAAGCACACAGTCGCAGCCGCTCGATACCGTATGACCTGGTTGACAACCTATGCGCATCTAAAGCTGGCGGTTCTGCCGCCTGTCCGGCAGGCACTGAACGCTTGCAATCCATCCCAGGGAAGTTCCAGTGTTCTGTCACCGACCCTGCCGGACTCCAGACCGTGTCATTTGACGGGAATGCTGATCATGATCGCTCCCATGACATCATTGATTTTGAAGTCACGTTTAGGGCTGTCTTGATGGGCATTGTGGCAGCCGATGCAAGCCTGGGTTACAGCAAGATCGGGATATACGGCCTGGAAGTAACTAACGCCCCCTTCCTTCACAAACCCCGTATGAGGTTTGGTGGGATGAGTGAGCACCGCACCCAGCCCTGTCTTCTCAAATTCGCTGGCGGCGGCGTTCCGCTTGTTGATTGGCCAGAGGCTGATCAATCGATACTGTATGCCAATTCCTTTTTTGGCCATGACGCGCCCTGACTCCAACAGGAATTGAGCTGGCAGCGGCAGCGTATTCTTCTGTTCCCAATTTTCGGACGCGACCACCACGCCTTTGGACTGCAAGCGCTCGACGACGTGCCTAGTGTAGACATCCCGATCCGCTTCGATCACCGCGTGCACATAATCCGCCACCGTCTCGATCGGCAGACTGATCGATCCACCGTCCGCCGTTGTGGTGGTCGGTCGGATCATATCGACGACGGCCAATCCGCAGGCCAGCATGAGTAGACCCCGGAGCATCTGGGTGGAGAATGTCATAAGAACCTCCTGGTTATCCCCGTGAACACGTCGGCACGAGATGCCGCGTCTCTATAGGGAGGTGAACCGAGTGCGATCCAGAGGCCGACTGTATGGCTAAGAACAGCGTGGCTGGGTTCAACGGGAAGACGGAATCGGGAGTTTTAAAACACTGAAAGGGGATGTAAATGAGGTGTGGGCACGGGCGACAATCGAGATGGCTCAAGTTCTTCGTGACGGGCACGTCATAGGAAGGTCCCGAAGGCATCGCCCGGTTCCTCCATCTGTATGATGCGGCGTGCCCACCAGATCACACAATGACCCATCATACGCTGCAACGTGGAAGTTGTCCAACCGTCCAGAAGCGCAACAGCCATCGGTGGCCAGCAATGACAATGGGGCCATTTTTCACGCATCCAGGACGTATCCGGATTGCCCCTTTGTTGCCGTGCGAAAGAATTATTGGTTCAGCGGGATTTCAATGACTAACGCACCCATCACATCATTGAGCGCAAAATCACGTTTGGGGCTTTCCGGGTGCGCATTGTGGCACGCAATACAGGCCTGCGTGACGGCGCGGTCAGCGTAAACGGCTTGAAAATATCGTTGGCTGGTGGTAGTGACGGTGCTAGCGGCGGATTGTTCAGGGTGTTGCCGTACGGCCTCCAAGCTGTTCCGTTCCGACTCGGTGGCCGGGGCGTTCTGAGGGTTGATTGGCCACAGACTCATGAGGCGATAACGAACTTTGGTTCCCGTCATGGTGGCCAGGTCATTCGCCTCGCGAAGGAATTGGGCCGGCAACGGCAAGGTCGTCTTGTCCCTGCGCCAGGTTTCCGCCGCAGATGTGCTGCCTTGCTTCTGCATGCGCTCGACAACGTGAATGGTATAGAAAGTCCGGTTAGCCTCTATAACCGCATGCAAATAGTCCGCAACTTGTTCGGGCGGGATTCCCGGCAAGTCCGCCGCCTGGCTTGTCTGTACAAGTGCGACGAACACCGTCATGCATGTGGCAACCAACGCCTGCTTGATCCCCATGGCTGCACCTCCTTTTCCTGAGGTCGAACCAACGCTCTACGTTCAGCATAGGCGGATTTCCAACTGGAGGCAACGAGCCGATGTTCTCACGTTTGCATTTCGACAGATCCCTGCCGTAGCGTACAGGACTTATGCAAACTGAATTTGTCATCACAGCCGGTGAACAGCCGAAGCGATTGGATGTGTTTCTCGTTCATCGCGAGCCGAAACTCTCACGTGCGGCATTGCAGCGGATGATTACGGCCGGTTGGGTACGGGTCAACAATCAAATCACCAAGTCGAGCCAGCGACTTAAAGCGGGAGACGTGATCGTCTTTGATTCGCCCCAAGCTGCTCCGTTGCAGCTTCATGGACAAACAACACGGTTAGAGATTTTGTTCGAGGATCGGGTCTGTCTGGTGTTGAATAAGCCCGCCGGCATCATAGTACACCCGGCGCCAGGACATTGGTCCAATACGTTATTAAATGCGCTCCTCGACCATTGCGCACCTTCAGGAGGAATGGTCACACCAGGAGTCGTCCATCGCCTGGACAAGGACACGTCAGGGGTGATGGTGGTGGCCAAAACCGAGCAGGCTCATCGTAATCTCGCGATGCAGTTCGAATTCCATTCCATTACTCGTCGCTACGAAGCACTGGTTTCGAATCTTCCGACGGCATCTGAAGGTCGAATCGATTGTGCGATTGGTCCGGATAGGCACGATCCGAAACGGACTTCTCCGCGAACGCTCCAGCCGAAACCCGCCGTCACGGAGTACGGGGTAGAAGAAGCGTTTGGCGCGGTGGCTGCCCGGGTGCTTCTGCGTCCCCACACGGGACGTACTCACCAGATACGGGCCCACCTCCAGGCGATCGGTCACCCCATCCTGGGTGATAGGATGTATGGGGGCACCCGGGTCGAAGAGGTCTACGGCTATGTCGTGCCTCGTGTCATGCTACATGCACGGACGCTGGGATTCACACATCCCGTCACCGCGGTGTACAGCGAATATACGGCTGCGGCTCCCGCCGATTTTGACGACATGTGTCATAGGCTTCAAGTTGGGGCACGCACCAGTACAGACGAATGATCACAGCGAAAGCCCTGAAAGGTGTTGATCGAGGTGATGACGTTGGACGAGAAAGTAGGGGAACCGTCCGAAGGTCAAGTGACAACCGGCCATATAACGCTTGTGGGTTGTGCCGACCGGAATGTGGGTTACCCAACGCACTTCGAACAAGGTCGTTGCTTGTTGCTGTAAAGCTGGATTTCGCATGGCCACAATCTGTCGGTCCTGTGGTTTGCGATCAAGCAATAGCAAAATGCCGTCAGTACTGATGTTCAAGGAATAGGCTTCGCCGGGCGATGCAGTCGACTCCTGATCTTGCCCGTCCATCAGTTCATAGGTGCAGCGCGTTCTAATGGCAAATCGCGCATCGATTCGGCGGTCATCCTGGGCAATGGGCGCTCGTTGACAGAGTAAGTTATCCACACCTCGCTGAGCGGCTATGACCTGCGGCCTTGGCTGTCTGATCAGCACTGTGAGGATTCTGTGGATAAATTCTGAGGCCATACGATGTTCACAATCTCCAGTTTGTCGGAAGCCAAATCCTACGCATGAGAAAGCAATTCAGGTGCCGGTGATGCGGAAGCTACGCCACTACCTAAGGGTATGTTTTTTTTCACGGTGTCTCTTGCGAGAGAGGATCCATCATGACAGTGCCCTGAATTGTCCTGTCAAATTGACCGCAGGTTCAACGGAAAATTAACGGTGCGACGCAGCATCGGGGCCGAGACTGGGCAATAAGCGTAGGCGATAACATGTGGATGGCCTGTGGATGACATGGGGGTGACATGTGCGAGGAGAACCGGAACTGGCGTATCTTGTTTTTGCCCACGGACTATGGCAGCGTACGCGACTGAATGCCGGTGTTCTTAGGCAGTCTCGACGTGCATAGAGTGACCACGACGCCGGTTGAGTTCGTCATCACGGCGGGAGAATCGGCCAAACGGATTGACCTGTTTCTTGCTAATCGCGACCCGACCTTTTCCCGGTCAGCGTTGAAGCGATTGATCGAAGAAGGCTGCATTCAGATCAACGGCCGGATTGTCCGGCCGAGCCAGAAAATAAAACCAGGGGATCGCATTAGGCTCGAAGTGCCACGGCCGGAGCCGCTTGATCTCCTACCTGAAGCCATTCCGTTTGAGATTCTCTACGAAGACGCAGATGTTTTGGTGCTTAATAAACCAACCGGGCTGGTCGTCCACCCGGCCCCCGGCAATTGGTCGGGAACGCTGGTGAATGCCTTGCTCCACCACTTTGCGAGCTCAGGTGTAACGCCTTCGCATATCGGAGGCAGGGAGCGGCCGGGCCTCGTCCATCGGCTGGATAAGGAAACATCCGGGGTCATGGTGATTGCTAAGACAGACCCGTCGCATCGCGCACTAGCCGCGCAGTTCAAGCTCCATACGATCGCACGGGTGTATGAGGCATTGGTGTGGGGCGTGCCCAAGAAAGGGCATGGGCTCATCGACCTAGCCATTGGACGGGATACGAAAGAGCGAAAGAAGTTTTCGACGCGATCCACGAAGCCGAAGCCTTCGGCGACCGACTATCAGGTCGAGCAGCGATACGGGAAGATTGCCGCCCGCGTGAAACTGTCTCCCCACACTGGTCGGACGCATCAATTGCGAGTGCATCTGACATCCATCGAACATCCGATCTTGGGTGACAAAACCTATGGCGGGACCAAGGTCATGACTGTCGGAGACATACCTATTCCGCGAGTGATGCTGCACGCGCGTACGCTGGGGTTTATGCACCCAACCGACAGGACGTTTCACCAGTTTGATGTTCCCTGTCCGCCTGATATGCAGCAGGTACAAGACCTCCTCGGCGCAGCGACAGCTCATTAGGAGCTCGCTGAGGTGACAGCCTGAGTTAGAATGACGCCGAGCGCGAGTCGGCGGAAGTGAGGAGAACCTGAGGTATGGAAACTAATACAGTGCTCGATCTGTTGGGCGAATTGCTCGCACAGCTCAAGGGCTATGCGTCTAAGTTGCCCGCGGTCGTGCATCTCGCTTCAGTGCCGAGCGGAATCAAACCAAAGCCTGAGGCCGTGAAGGTATACGAGCAAGCGCTGTCGCGTTTTCGCGAACAAAGCGGCCGGTCTCCATTCAAAGGCCTGCAGGACTACCTGATCGAATCCCTTGAGGCATTCGAAGTCGGCAACGTGCTGGGAGCGGTTCAGCCTCTCCTCGCCGTCCTCGACCAGATCGATCGCATGCAGCGAGATAACGATATCCGTATGAGCCCGACTGATGAGAAACGGATGGGAGAATACCGTGCGGCACTCAATAAGATCCTGCCTGGCAGCCAACCGGAACTCGAGGGAGCTGGACGCGGCATGTAGGTCAGTGTCCCATTTTTGGTCCTGTCGCGGTCTCGCCGGCAGTCACCAGCCGAAAGCGGACCGTCGATCCACAGTGAGGACATTTCGCGCGGACCGTATTTTCATCAATGACCTCATAGTGGTCTTGTTTGAGCCACATCAATTGAAAACACTTCGGACAGCTTCGCACTTGCGTTCCCATGGTCTACCCCTTACACTACAGTTGGCCGACTCACCTCTGATCGGAGGGGTTAATTTAGTACAAGATGCCTCCCGCTCTCAATACCGACGAACAAGCGATCACATTTTCGGACCGCAAAGATTTCGACGCTGCCCAACTCCTTCATTTATATCGTCAGGCGCCCTGGGCCAAACATCGAGGGCTGCAACCGACCCAATCTATGCTGATACAGACCGATGTTGTCATCTCGGCTTGGGCTGGACCGCGCTTGGTGGCGTTCGGCCGGGTTCTAACGGATTATGTGTATCGAGCTACGATTTGGGACGTGATCGTCGATCGCGACTATCAACGTCGTCACATCGGCACCGAGATCGTCCAGCGGATTTTAGACCATCCCACACTTCAGCAGGTCGAGCTTTTCTGGTTGTGCACGCGTATGCCCGGCTTCTATGAACGACTTGGTTTCAGCGCGAAAGAGCAGACCGGCATGGTGTGGTCTCGTAAGAAGCCAGGGCCGCAACGCTGATCTCAGATCGTACGAGTAATTCCCTCTTCATCCATTCCATCAAGTCGACAGGTGATCAGCCGGCTCGGACAATCGCGCTCGCCTACTGCGGCTGAAGGCGATGCAACCGCTTGGGCGAACAGCAGACTGCAAGGAAGAAGAAGCTCGTGGCGAGCAAGACGATGGAGGGACCGGAGGGGAGGTCAAACGCATAGGAGATAAGCACACCGCTCACCGCGCAGAACGTGCCGATCAACATGGAATAGAGGGTCATTTGAGTGAGGCTATGGGTGAGTTGATATGCGGTGGAAGCCGGAATCAGGATCATTGCGAAGACGAGAATGGCTCCCACGGTTTTTAATGAAATGACCACTGTGAGCGCCACCAGCGTCAGAAGAAGATAGAAGATCTGCCGTGCCGGCACACCCGAGGCGGCGGCCATTTCTTGGTCGAACGCGATGAAATACAGCTCTTTCGAGAGCAAGAGAATGGTCCCCAGCACCACCACGCTCAACCCACCGATGGTCATCAGCTCTTCCGGTGTGACCGATAAGACGCTGCCGAACAGGTATCCATACACCTCCGGATTGTAGCTCTTCATCAGACCAAGAAAGAGGATGGCCAATGCCATGGTGGTGGTATAGAGAATGCCGATGGACACATCCAATTTCATCCGGCCTTTTTCTTCGACCCAGCCAGTGATCCAGACCGTCGCCAATCCAAAGAGAATCGCGAGACTGAGCGGCGGGAGGCCGACCAGATAGGCCAAGGTGACGCCTGCAAACGCAGCATGGGCTGTCCCGGCCCCTGCGAAGGCCAAGCCTCGTAGGACTACAAATACGCCGATGACGGAGCAGACAGCGCCCACCAGCGCGGCCGCCAGGAGCGAACGTTGCATGAAATCGTAGGCGAGCAGCTCTAACATATTGTCATGGGGTCATCGGATGTATGAGTGAAGACTGACGAACACGTTTCACGCCTCGACCGTCACACGCAATGACTACGTGGCACCGGATCTCGCCCATGTCAATGGTGATGGTAATCCTCGACGATAACGAAGTCTTTGTCGGTAATGACCAAGTCTTTCCCGTACACCTGACCCAGAATCTCTGGTATCAGAACCTCCTTCGGAGGTCCTGCGGCAAACAGTTTCGTTTTGAGAAGTACGAGACGGTCTACTCGTGATCGAATCATGTTGATGTCGTGTGTGATCATGAGGATCGTGAGTTTCAGATCTCTGTGCAGCTGTTGGATCAATTCTACGACGCTATGCTGAGCGGTGAGGTCCAGGCCCGTCGTCGGCTCATCCAAAAGCAATATTCGCGGCTGTTGCGCCAGGGCTCGTGCGATGAACACCCGTTGCTGCTGCCCCCCCGATAGCGCGCCTAGTGCCGAGTCGCGGTGATGATCCATTCCAACCTGAGCCAGGGCTTCGCGAGCGATATCCCGATCCTTGCGCGCCGGCCGGCGAAACAGGCCGAGCGCGCCGTACCGCCCCATCATCACGGCTTCCAGCACCGTGACGGGAAAATTGCGGTCCAGCATGCCTTTTTGCGGTAAATAACCGATGAGCGCGCGATGGTGGCAGCGGAGTTCTTCGCAGGCGCAATCCAGGACGCGGAGGGTGCCTCGCAAAGGCGCCATCAAGCCGAGCACGGCCCGACACAGAGTTGTCTTGCCAGAGCCGTTAGGGCCGATGACCCCTACGAATTCAGATTCAAGAATGCTCAACGAAATATCTTCCAGTGCGATAACGCCTGGAAAGCCGAAGGTCGCGTGGTCGAACCGAATAATGGGGTGGGTCATGCGCGGCGGCGTTCGTTGAAATGCTGGTTCGTCGGTCGTTGTTCGGTTGGGGTGGCGGCTATGCTTGTTCGAGCGCCTGGGCTAATTGGAGCACATTATAACGGATCATGTCGAGGTAGGTCTCGGTACCAGGCAGGCCTCCAGGCAAGGTCGTCAGGACGGCGATGCGCGCGCCCGTTTCTCGGGCAAGCAGCTGCGGGACTTTTTGATTCAGTTGCACCTCCGACACGATGACGCGGATATGATCTCGTTTAATCGTGTCAATCAATGTATGCAGATGGCGCGCGGACGGTTCCCCTCCCGGTTGCGTTAGGATCGTTCCTGCCACGTGGAGATCGTACCGCCGGGCAAAATAAGGCCAGGCCGGGTGGTGGACGATCAGGGTTCGACTTGGTACCGTTTGGAGCCGCACCAGCGATTCTTGGTGGACGCGCGAGAGTGCTTGGAGATAGACCGCCGTATTGGCCCGGTAGTTCGACGCGTGGGCGGGGTCCGCAAGGGTCATGGCATCTGAGATATGTTGCACCATCGTGGCGGCGGCTTCAGGGTCTAGCCACACATGAGGATTGCCTGTCCCATGATGGTGGGAGTGCGAGGCGTCCGCGGATTCGAGACGATCTTGAATCAACTCGATCCCCTTGGAGGTCGTCACCACCTGTAACGTGGCATTCCCGGCATTCTTGACCAGCGAAGATACCCACACCTCGAGGCCGGCGCCGACTTCCAACAAGAGTGCGGCCTTCCGAATCGCCACCAAGTCACTCGGTTTTGGTGAGTAGGTATGCTCGCTCTCATAGCCGGTCATGAGGGAGGTGACGTGTACGTGCGATCCGCCGATCTGTTGCGCCCAGTCCTTCAGGACAGGGAGCGTCACGACCACATGGAGTGGTTCGGCAGCGGAGGCAACGGGGACCGATCCGGATAGGCTCCAATGAGACGGTACTGCAGCAAATGTGAACAGGGCGAGCGTAAGCAGGCGCAACATCCGCCGGACGGTAACACTCGATTTCTTCAAAGTCAACGCGACGGCGCATTGAGTCGATGTCCTCATGTCGGCATATGCGCTTGACCCATCGCGGGGTTTCGATTAGCGTAGCGCACCGAGCAGGCGACGGAAACTTCTGCGGTGGAAGGGGGCTGGATGAAGGTTGTCGGTTTGATGTCCGGCACATCGGCAGATGCGGTGGATGCGGCACTCGTCAATATTGCCCGGCGCGGTCGGACTTTACGGATTTCGCCCTTGGCATTCGTATCCCTACCGTACTCACGATCCCTGCAACAAAGAATTGTCGATCTATCTCTCCACGGCCATGTGGCCGAGATCTGCCATATGAATGTGTACCTTGGAGAACTCTTTGCCAAAGCGGCCTTGCGGGTGATTCACAAGGCGAAATACCTCCCGACCGATATCGACTTGATCGGCTCGCATGGACAGACGATCCACCATCTCCCGGAGGGGATTCGTGAGCCTGGCGTCGGCATGGTCCGATCCACACTTCAGATTGGCGAGCCGAGCGTCATTGCAGAACGAACCGGCATCACGACGATCGCCAATTTTAGGCCCCGCGATATGGCGGCAGGCGGTGAGGGGGCTCCACTAGTTCCCTATGCCCATTTGATGGCGTTCGGTCATGTTCGGCGGGCCCGCCTGGTGGTGAATATTGGTGGGATCAGCAATGTGACTTATCTGCCGCCGGGGGGCGGCATTGCGGATCTGCAGGCTTTTGATACAGGACCCGGCAACATGGTGATGGATGCACTCGTGCGAGAAGCGAGCAAAGGAAAGCATTCTTATGATGCGGGCGGTCGGCTGGCCCTGCAAGGGACGGTAAGCCGGCGTTTGCTTGCCGAACTTATGGCCCATCCGTTTTTGACACGTTGCCCACCAAAATCTACCGGGCGCGAAGAATTCGGCGCTCCATTTGTTCGACATCTGTTAACGAAGCAACGTACGTCTCACGTCACTACTGAGGATCTTCTTGCGACCTGCGCCGCATGGACTGCGGAGACGATCGGCACGGCGCGACGGTGGGTGACCGATGATATGGATGCTGTGATTGTCGGTGGTGGAGGCGTGTACAATCGCGCAGTCATGGGCCATCTCCAGCGGGTGTTTGCGCCTACGCCGGTTTCGACTTTTGACGATCACGGATGGAGCAGCAAGGCTTTTGAAGCGACGGCGTTCGCCCTCTTGGCCCATGACACCTATCACGGACAATGCACGAACGTGCCCCAGGTGACGGGAGCGCGTCACCCTGTGCTTCTGGGCGTGGTGGCACAGGGACTTCCTGGCGCTCAGATGAAAGGCCTGCGAGTCGCTCGCTGAATCATCAGCAGATATGGAGCTACTTTATCCTATTCTCGGCATCGGGGCGCTGGTCTTTCTAGGGAGCCTCGCCTGGGAAAGTTTTGGGCGGAGGCGCTTATCTGGTTCCTCATCAGATGGCCCTCCTGTCGGTATGACCTTTGTTACCAAGCCTCTTCTGACAGACGGAGAGGTGCAGCTCTATAACCTGTTGCGAATGGCTGTGGAAGATCGGTATTTATTGTTCACGCAAATTCCGCTGTGGAGCTTGCTGGATTTGCGACTCCCTTCCGGAACGCCGCCTGCGGAGACCTTGAGGGAGCTTGCATTACAGAAGGCCACGTTCGTGTTGGTGCATCCTGGTAGCCGGTTGGTCGAGAAAGTGGTGCAAGTTGAGCGGCAGGTTCCGAACGATTCTTCCGTTGAGCCCCAGAACACGCTGTTTGAATCGGCGCTCCGTGCAGCAGGGGTTCAGCTAGTCAGGCTGAGTCCGCTGCACGCCTATACGGTTCCGGGTCTTGTTACGGTCCTGGATCTTGCCGAACCAGAATAGCCCTGAACTGTGCCGAAGAGCCCGTCGCTAGCAAGTAGGGGAAGGGCGACTCGGCTCAGCTCGGCTCCGGCGCAACCGATTCACTCCTTGTTCCTGCCGTCTCCAGGGCTTTGCGAGCGACATCGGACTCTGCGCTGTCTGGGTATTGCTCCGTGACGCGTTCGTACATCACTTGGGCATTCTCGCGGTCGCCCTGCCTTGCATAAATCTGACCGATCTTGAGGGTGGAGGCGGCGAGCTTTTGGCTCAACGGATAATAAGAGATGACATTGTAAAAAGATTCCAGGGCATCTTTGAAATGCCCCATGCGGTACTGGCATTCCCCCATCCAATATTGGGCATTAGCTGATAGGGCTGACTGACGATGGAGTTCGAGGAAAAACCGGAACCCCGCGAGCGCCGCGTCGTAATCTTTGTGCCGAAATTCCTCCATCACCCGGTCGTATAAACGGCGGGAGTCATTTGGCGGCTGAAGCGGGGCGGCGAACAGAGAGGGAACGGTCCCAAGGTGGCTAAGCAATACCAATAACGCCAGGGTACCGCGCCACGAGCGTGAATGAAAATGATCGATCGCCATGGTGTCCTTCTTTCTTGGTGGTCGCAAACCCTGCCACCGAAAATCATTGTGCCCATGCCGATATGAAAGAAGTGAACCAGATAAATGGTCCGTGCGAACCAGCTGTAAAGTTGGATAATTCGGAAAGGCGTCTCGAAAGTGTATAGTGGAAAACAGACAACATTGTACGAACACGTCAACCGTAAGGCCGAGGTAGGACCAGGTTGACAGATGTACTCAATTCGTTTGTTATCGGTTTGTGCTCAACTTGGCAGAGGGGATGACGCCACCAGTACCTGGTAATAGAGGAGATCAAGCCATCGACATTGAAAGAGAGAACGAGCCAAGGTCTGCCGGTGGAAGGAAGCAGTCCCTTAGCGATCCGCCGCCCAATCCCAAGGGGGGCCGGACGTTGATTGTCGATGCTCGTGATCCCCATGCCTATCTCCGGCCTAGCGAGGCGCTGAAAGCGGCTGATGAGGCGGATCAAGTGTTCGTACGTCCTGGCATTTATGAAGACAAGGTATTTGTAGCGGATCGTCCTGTCCTCCTGATCGGTGCCGGACGAGACCATGTTCAAATTTATAACCGTCGTGGCGGGCCGCTCTATTTGCAGCGTGTGACCTCCGGCCTGATCAGCGGAATCACCTTTCGGTATGTGGGCAGCGATCAGCACTCGGCGATGAACGTGCTGGATTCGGTCTGCACGATTACGCAGTGTCGCGCGACGGAAGGGTTGCTTTCCGGTGTCGTAATTTATGGCCCTGAGGCTCGCGTGACCTTTATCGATAATGAGGTCTGTTACAACCGCGAGTCAGGAATTTTCGTCTTTGCCGGCGCACAACCGCGAGTGGCGCAGAACATCTGTTATGGCAACCATCACTTTGGATTGGCCGTGCGGGATCCGGGAAGCCATCCGGAATGCGTTCGTAACCTCTGCCATAGCAACATGCTCAGCGGGATATTGCTGTTTCACCATGCTGAAGCCTTGCTGTTGGATAATACTTGCCGAGACAATCAGCACTGGGGGCTGGTCATGACGCCGGACACGCATCCGACTCCGACTCGTGACAATTTAGTGGCGTCCAATGTGTTGCTCCCGAACCCTCGAGGATCGATGGTCGTTACAGAGCAGCCTCTTGCAGATATTGGGCGATAGTTCGACTCTCATCGAGTGACCGCTCTCCCAGAATTGCGGCCGACATGTGGTAGAGCGGTCTGAAGGAAAGGGTGAAGAGAGGTTACCTCTGACGAGAGCGCGAGGATGGCTAAGGCCCGGCGGGGGAATGAAACTGAAACCGGCTCCCCCCGTGATGCTTCGCGGTATACATGGCTCGATCGGCATGTCTCAGAAGTTCGTCGATATCTTGGTCGTCCATTGGGTACAGGGTGATTCCGATACTGGCGCCGATTGAGACAGGATGGGGGCCGATATCAAAGGGCACGCCAATCGACTCCACAATTCGAGTTGCAACCACAGCCACATCTGCCTCCCCAGAGATGCCTTCAAGAATCGCAGTAAACTCATCCCCGCCCATGCGCGCGACCGTATCCACTTCGCGAACACATTCCGTGAGCCGCGTGGCGACGACCTTTAACAGCTGGTCCCCGGCATCGTGCCCTAGGGAGTCATTAACGGCTTTAAAGCGATCCAGATCGAGGAGCATGATCGCCAGAGGTTGATCCTTCCGTTTGCTGCGCGCCATGGCATGGACTAATCGATCACGGAAGAGAGTGCGATTGATCATGCCGGTTAGCTGATCGTACTGGGCGAGGTAAGTCAGGCGTTCCTGGGCCCGTTTGCGTTCTATAGCATAGAGAATTGACCGTGCCAGAAAGTCCGCTCCGCCTTGTCCCTTCACTAGATAATCCTGCGCTCCCTGTTGAATCGCCTGCAGCGCGAGCGGATGGTCATCGTGTCCGCTCAACACGACGACCGGTACGCCGGGGCTTGTGGCTAGTACTTGTGTGACTGTGCTGAGACCATCGGTATCAGGGAGCGAAAGATCGAGGAGGACGACATCAAACCGACCACGGCTGAGTTTGACCAAGCCCTCCGCCAAAACGGAGGCATGAGAAATCTCGAATTGGTCGTGGGTCCATTCGGCAAGGAGATCTTGCGTGAGCTGGGCATCAACGGGATTATCTTCAACCAGAAGGACTTTGATCATGGCTTGTCATTCTGGAGTCTGACGAGAGATGGTTCCGTCGTATCGTCTGGTAATAAGTAAGGGGGATAAAGTTTCATTGGAGCACATGGTTGGAAGGATGATGGTGAAATGTTCATCGTGTATGTGGTCAGACTGGTCTGATGCGGCAGCGTGGGACATCCCCTGAGTTGAAGAACGCTCGACCTGCGTCCGGCTTGAAAGGAATTCTAACATTTCATCTTGAAGCTTCAAGTAATAGCGCCCTTCCATCCGGTGGCACGGTTGGTTGCAATTGGTTTCCTCCGGATAACCAGCAGCATTGGCTGAAAGATCCCATGAGTCGCCCATCCCACATTCACAGCCAGTGAGATCGCCTGGACAGACCCCATTTTAAATACCACGGCCAACCAAGTTGACTCCTGTCTTCATATTTCTCCGCAGCCTCGCTTCGATCACAAGGCGCGCTTCCGTGGCTCAAGCGGGCCTGCTCTAGATCGCTGATTCTTCTAAGCCGGGAGCGAACTATGGTTCTGTCTGGGCAGACGGCATTCTGGCGAAGCGCGAATGTCAGGCGGGCCGGCGATTTCGACCTGTGAACTCTCAGTGCGGCCCCGGTCACATCGCGTATGCGTCGTAGAGGTAACGGAGGGTGATTGAGCAGTACGCGAAGCAGTGGCCCTATCTCCGGCGTTATGCTAGGCGGTGATCAAACTGAGTCGGACTTAAATCCACCGCGATTCGAAGGCCTGGGCGATTGGGTTGCTACAAGGGATTCCGGATATCGGGATCACGGCGATCAGAATTTATATGATGGAGGACACAATCTTCGCGCTGCTCCCCGTGCCCTACGATACGCACTACATTGTTGAAGAGAATGTGCGCATAACTGCGCAGCTATGCAGTGCCGGTGAATGACGGGGAGCGCTATCGGGCGATGCCTCCTTATCCTCAGCCGCGCGACTATCTTCGGAAAGTTAGGACCTGTTGCAAGAAATTGAATCGCGAGTGCAAGCAAGTCCTTGGAAGTCGGCCTGCCCCGCCATCCACTACAAGCCACCTCAGCACGCCGAGTCATGAAATAAAGATGAGCCCTGAGTCATCGCGTGAGCGTTATGTGAGCAAAGAGAGCCCGTCCATTTAGTGCGTCTTGCAGTGCCCTAATGAGTGCGACTGAAGAGGACTCGTCGGCCTCGACAAGCCCGCGATATTGTTGTTGGGCCACTACAAAAAATGCTCTGTGCTGTTCGGACGGCACGCCAATCCCTCTGGTCATCCCTCCCTAGAGCGTGTCGAACGTGCTGACAACGACCTTGTTCGTCAGATGTCCTGCCATGACCTTGCCGTCGTTCGTGCATCCTGAGGTTACAGAGCTGAGTCCGAATGTTTGACTGCCGAAAGTGGCGTCTGTTGCGTCATCATCACTTGGGGCGCAATATTCTTCGGAGTCTTGTAGTCCCAGGCCAGTCTCCCCAACCCGCATCCTGGGCCATTGTCCAGGTTCACGGCATAATCCCCCGTGGTTTTGATGCTGACCATAATCACTGTGAGTGCAATACACCATCGTCTCTTAATGCAGTCACCTTTTCTGTCGGCTCACATCCCGAATTAAGAGAAATCATGCTGGGGCTGCAGACGCTTCTCCATACGTAATCATCTTTTTTGGGTTATCCATTTGAATTCCCATTCATTCACGTCCAAAACTGAGTGGTTTGGGCGAAAGGTCGATCCAGGTGGGCAGGCCAAGTGAGGAATCAGCTCAGTGCTCCTACGATTCTCGGTATGATTGGATAGCGGACGGATGTATTTTGCAATCTAAGTATCAATACAGGGCGTAAACCATGCAAATTCGTGCCTCAAGCATCTGGTCCGTAAGGGTGCACCTGTGTACCGTCACGCAGTCCTAGACCAGTCATAATGTCCCACGCTAGCTGCTGCCCCTCCTCCGTACTCCATCGGGATAGGTCCTCTGCGGCATAGGCAGATTGGCCGTCTCCGGCTACGATTGAAACATAAGCGTCACAGAGACAGAGGAAGGAAGGTAGATGAGTGCAGAGATCATGTTTCGAGCGGACTTCAGGCCGGTTGCCGCAGAGACGCTTTCGGAACATACGGGCTGCGTACAATCTCTCTCTTCCAGCGCATGTACGATTTTCGCTCGATGCCAACCCCAGCCTGGAGCATAGGTTGAGATGCGATTGTACCTGCCGAGTGAGGCATGGCCGATTCGAGTGGACCACGCTAAGGTGACGTGGGGATATTGGGATTCGTTTACTGTGGAGTTTTTTGATCTGCCGGCTGGCGACCAGGAGCGTCTAGAAGGTTATCCCTCGGTGGCGACCGCTCCTGCGGCGATATTCTGAGTTAGTTGTACTCCACCCTGACACATACGACAAGGAGGCTAATGTGAAGACACGCTACAGTGCGCGAAAGAACGCTACATGTAAGGTGACGCTCTCATGCGGCGAACGAGTGGGGGAAGGATCGGTGGTGGATCTAACGGTGCCTGGATGTCAATTGGAAACCCCTCTGCTACTAGAACCCGGACAGGGCGTCCAGCTTCGAGTCCATCTCGACAATCATCATCCGATGCGTATTGATCTCGGCATCGTGCGATGGACGAAAGGCGGCAAGGCGGGCGTTGAGTTTATCCGCATGGCCGAGTTGGACCAAATTCGTCTGCGTTTTTATGTCGGGTATATCGAGAAACGATCGCGGTCAAGTAAGAGTTGGGGCGAGGCGCCAATGTGTGTAGGCTTTTGAGAGGCATCTAAAACTCAGTCCGCTGCCCTCTGGTTTCGGGAGAACGATGAAAAATGAAAGATCGTGCAGAGATGTTCCTCAATGCTAAAGTAAAGACGCTGATACGTCATCTGGTGATGTCATTTCCGCATGCCGCCATTCTGTCTCGTCCAGTTGAGGATAGGTACCATCTCTTCCTCATCGTGCCGTATGGCGCTGTTCCCGAAAAATCCATACGAGTAGAAAGAACCCTCCTCGTCGAGCGGCATCCATCTGTGCATGACTTTATCTTCCTGCTAGACAGGCTCAAGCTCACTTCTTTTCTCGAGAGCCATGATCGGTACGATCTCACTCATGGCAGGTGGAGCCAGCAAATCAGAGTGGGCGAGACTTCGGTCATCGCACCTTCAGATCAACAGATGCTAACCCAACGTCTAGAGGTCTAAGACTGACGCCGCTCAATGGGCTTCTAATCAGTCGTAGTTCGCTGTTGAGATTGATCCACTACCTCCGCCTTGAGCTCTCCGGACTTGCACATCGCAAAACGGGGACGCTGGTTGTCCGGGTAAGCACTCCGCGAATAACCCTCCCTACCAGGAGATGTGTAGGTGTCGCACTCATACCCCACGCCGACGGTCTCCAGACCGCCAGCATGAGACACCAGATAGGTATGCTCTCCGTGAATGGGGGAGCTGTAACGGCTGTAACCCTCCGATGGGTACAATCTAGAGATAAGGAGATTCTCCCAATACACGCCTTTAACGGCGTGAGCCACTGTCTGGCTATGAACCAGAGTGATTGTGAGGTTACGTTCCGCCGCTTGGCAAACTCTGAGGAAATTTTCTTCCCGAGTGACTATTCTTTGAGTTTCAGTTCCGCTCGCTTTGTGGGGGTCATGGGATCACTGACATTCTGATGTGTAAATGTCTAAAGCAGATTCTGCCGCACCATTCCAGCTCAGAGCAGATACCCCCCGCGTCTTTACCTCTTGGTTGTTGCAGCGCACGCAGGTCCGAGGCTTCTGTCCTGGCTGAATGCGTGGACTCTGCCTAATGTTGCTGCCGCGGAATGGACATTTTTCACTCGACGGCTTGGTCATGGGGTACCTCCCATGGGGATCGAGCTGCCGGAGTGGCCTTATGAAACGTCTCACTTCATTTTCCGCAGCAGTCCTCTCAAATTGTCTTTGATGCCGAGTCCGCGGGCCAGCGACCGAACCTTTCTGAAGAGTATTAATCCTGAAATGAGGAAAAAGATAAAGATCGCCAACGAAATATAGAAAAGGATTTTCGCGATATGCGAGGCGTCGGCAGAAATGTCGGTGAAACCAAATGCGGCCGCAATGATCGCAATCAGAAGGAATATTGCAGCCCACATGAAAAACATGAGCACCTCCCGACAAGTGGTGACGTTAGGGCAGTCACTTCTGCCTTTTTGCGGCTTTTCTGAACGCTTTGGATAAAGCCGGAGGATTTTTTATCGCCATCTCATCGTTCAGGTCCTCATCGATCTCTTCGCCGTCGGTCAGTCGCTTGCGCGTGACCTGTAACTTCCAGACTTCTCTCGACAGTTGGCGGAGGATCTCCTCGATCCTGGACAGTTGATTAGAGGCTTTTTTCTTCATTCGATGATTTCGCGCTATATGGGGCATTACTTGGGAGTGCGTTGGTGTTTTTTTTCCAGCGATTTATGACCGATCTTGTCGATCGCTTTAGGCTTCGGGACGGGTGACACGGCGTCCTCGTCTGATCCACGTTGGGGGGACCGTGGGGGTGCCGGGTGTAATTGCCCCACCGCTTTGACCAACTCCTTGAGGGATTGCTCGATTCGGTCTAACCGATCACGGACTTTCTTTTTCATGCTCCCTCCCTATTGGAAACCCTCAAGTAAGGTTCCCTCCATTGTGAAGGCGGACAGGAACACGGACAATTCAGCCGTTTCAGGAACATTCTCGATTATAAGGGTTGCGGATGTGCTTGAAAAGGTTGGTTGCGGGGAGAGGATTTGAACCTCTGACCTTTGGGTTATGAGCCCAACGAGCTACCAGGCTGCTCCACCCCGCGATCGGATACTAACAGGCGTGTGAAATGAGAGTCAAGGAAAGCTGCGCGACAATTGCATTCGTGGGAGGAGAATGATAAAGCGTGACCATGCGGATTGTATTCATGGGGACACCGGACTTCGCGGTGCCGTCGCTCGAAGCGTTGCTCAAGTCAGACGACCAGGTGGTTGGAGTAGTCACGCAGCCTGATCGACCAAAGGGTCGGGGACAAGCGGTCATTCCATCACCGATAAAAGTCGTCTGCCAGCGCGAAGGAATCCCGATGCTGCAACCGCTTAAGATGAAGGCACCTGAATTTATGGAGGCGTTGCGGCAGTGGAAGCCGGATGTCGTTGCCGTCACGGCGTTTGGTCGCATTCTCCCGCCGGCGATTCTAGCGCTTCCGCCTCGAGGCTGCATCAACGTGCATGGATCGCTCTTGCCGAAGTATCGCGGCGCAGGTCCCGTCCAGTGGGCTGTCATCAATGGTGAACGAGAAACCGGCATCACGACCATGATGATGGATGAAGGCATGGATACTGGTAACATGTTGTTGCAGGAGCGGGTGGTGATTCGACCTGATGATACTGCCGGCACGCTTGCGTTGCGGCTGGGCGAAGTGGGGGGACGGTTGCTGGTGGACACATTACGTCAGCTCAAGGCAGGGACGCTCAACCCTCAACCACAGGACCCTTCACTGGCGACCATGGCGCCCTTACTCAAGAAAGAGGATGGCCTGATTGATTGGACGTTGCCAGCCCCGGATATTGCGAATCGCGTGCGTGGGTTATTGCCCTGGCCTGGAGCCTATACCTATGTGAACGGCGAACGATGGGTTTTGTGGCGCGTGGCTGTCAGTGAGGGGTTTCCGGGCGCGGTTGCCGGGACAGTCACCCAAGTGACTAAAGATAAAATCGAGGTGGCGACTGGCCGCGGGACCATCCAAATTGTCGAAATCCAGCCATCCAATAGTCGGCACATGACGATGACCCAGTATCTAGCCGGCCATCGCCTGACCCAAGGAATCAGTCTGCAGGCCCATCCCCCAGCGAAAGGTTGACGACCGACCGAGTCACCGATACGTTGCTCGCAATCTTCCTTGTCTATGCCCCCATCCAATAGCGTCTGACCATATGCCACAATTATCCGCTACGGCCAAACCATCAGGACGGCGCGCCGCGACGAAGGCCTTGCTTGCAATCGATAAAGCGGGCCTTCTGCCGGGCGACTTGTTCGACAAGATTGTCGAGAGAGAATCATTAGATCAGCGAGAGCGGGCCTTCATGGTGGAATTGGTGCGTGGCGTTTTACGCTATCGCGGGACGCTCGATTGGCGACTAGGATTGCTAATGGATCGACCGATCGCGCGACTGCCTGCGCTCGTCCAGAACATCCTCCGTCTCGGCGCCTATCAACTGCTGTATTTGGACAAAGTCCCAGAGTCGGCGGCTGTCAATGAGTCTGTGCAGATGATGAAACTGCACCGGAAGCGGTTCAGTCGCGATTGGAGTGGACTCGTCAATGCGGTACTGAGAGCCTTGCTGAGGATGTCGGAACCCAATTGGCCCGATGCTGCTCACGATCCTGTTGAGGCCTTCACTGTTCGTTATTCTTGTCCGGCGTGGCTCGTCGAACGCTGGTGTCGACAGTGGGGGATTGAACAAGCGGAGATCTTGTGTCGCGCTTCGGTGGAGCTACCTCCGCTGACGTTGCGGGTTAATGCGCTCCGGACATCCCGCAAGGGGATGCTGGATGAACTGGCGGCGGCTCAGAGAGAAGCCATTCCGACAACGGTTAGTCCTGTGGGCATTCAGATGGCCCGCAGCAGTTCTGTCCCCGATCTTCCTCGCTATGACGATGGGTGGTTTTATGTGGAAGATGAAGCGGGGCAGCTCATTCCGCTATTGTTGGATGTGCAGCCTGGCCAGCGGGTGCTGGACGTTTGTGCCGCGCCTGGGGGAAAGGCGACACACCTTGCGGCGCTCATGGCCAATCAAGGCGAAATCATCGCGGTGGACCGGGCTGCCGCTCGCCTGGATCTGGTGATGGACAATTGTCGACGCCTCGGTGTAACCCTCGTGACACCGCTCGAAGGTGATTTACGTATGTTGATCACACAAGCACAGCGCTCCTCCACACAGTCGGCTCTGCGCCGTCCGTTCGATCGAATTCTCCTCGATGTTCCGTGCAGTGGGCTCGGTGTGTTGCGGCGCCATCCGGAAGGAAAGTGGTATAAAACTCCGGAATCGATCGGGCAACATAGGCAAACGCAGAGCGAGTTGCTTGCGGTGGCGAGCAGTCTCTTGCGACCCGGTGGGCTGTTGGTCTATAGTACCTGCTCAATTGAACCGGAAGAAACCGAATCGGTTATCGACGAATTTTGTCAGTTGCATCGCGAATTCCAGCGTGAATCAATCGCGTCATGGATACCGCCAGCCGGTCTGCCGTTCGTGACCCCGAGAGGGGACCTGTCTACGATGACCAATACGAACAAGATGGATGCGTTTTTTGCCGCTCGACTGCGGAGGTGTGAATAATGGCCGGCCGGACCGTCCGTATTGCGCCGTCTATTCTATCGGCGGACTTTGCCCGTCTCGCAGAAGAGGTGACGCGGGTCGAGCAAGCTGGTGCTGACTGGCTGCATATCGATGTCATGGATGGACACTTTGTGCCGAATATGACTGTCGGTCCTCTGATCGTCGAAGCCGTGCGAAAGGTCACCACGCTGCCCTTGGATGTGCATATGATGATCACCAACCCGGATGCTTTCATCGGTGAATTCGCCGATGCGGGCGCCGATTATTTGACGGTCCATGTCGAAACTTGTCCGCATTTGCATCGCACGATTCAATCGATCAAAGAGCGGGGCGTCAAAGCGGGCGTAACGCTGAATCCTGCGACGCCCGCCGTCATGTTGACAGAAATTATTCGCGACGCCGATCTTATTCTCGTCATGTCGGTGAGCCCTGGGTTTGGAGGCCAGAAATTTATTCCGTCGTCATTGGAAAAGATTGCCGAGGTGCGCACGATGATCGACCGCGTGAATAGTCGGGCGCTTCTTGAAGTCGACGGGGGAGTCAAGCCAGACAATGTGGAAGAGATTTTGGCCGCAGGCGCAGAGGTGCTGGTCGCAGGATCAGCGGTATTCTCAACCGATGACTATGCCGCAGCCATTACGGCGTTGAGAGCCGGACGCCCACCCGCCGCGAGCACCAGTGGCATGGCCACAGCTCAGCGATAGAAGAGGCGTCAGACCGCACCGTGGTTCATGGATAACCTTCACCCCCTGGAATGCAGCGTGTTGCTGGCGCTGAGCCGGGAGGCAGACTCGCCCTCCACGCTTGATCAACTTACCAAGTCCACCGGGTTGGATCCTTCCCAGCTGAGCATGGCTGTGGAATGGCTGCTGGCTAAATCATTGATTGCCATCCATGCAGAAACGGTTGCGCATCTCGCCTCATTGACGCCGGTCGGCGAATTATACTTTGAGCAGTTTTCCCCCATTGAACGTGTCCTGTCGGCAGCCCGAGAGGCCGGCCAGACCGGAAAACGCCTCACGATCCAGGATATTCAGGCCAAGGAAGGCCTCGAACCGTCGGATGTGAGCAAGGCGGTGGGAAGCCTCAAAAAAGAAGGCGCGGTCCTGATTGTGCAGGGTGGGTGCGTCGAAAGTACCGGCCGCACAAGTCCAACGGCTGAGGCGATGCGGACCCTGTTGCAGGAGTTACGGAGTGGGCAACGGGAACTGCACACATTTGCTGAACCTCTGCGGACTGTGCTCCAGCAGCATGCGGTGAAGCGCGGGAATGCGCGTGAGCCGTTCAGAATCGATGAGCGGGTCACGCGCTCATTTGTGCTGACCTCTGATGGACAGTCTTCGGCTCAGCGCCTGTTGCGCGATGGGGTGGCGGAAGAAGTGTCTCAGCTGACGCCCGAGCTTCTCAAGGAAGGTGCGTGGCGGAATAAGCGATTCCGGAAATATACGATCAGTTTGCGCGCTCCGAGGATTGCTGCGGGGAAGCGGCACCCCTACCGTGAGTTTCTCGATCTCGTCAAGATGAAGCTTGTCAGCATGGGGTTTCAAGAAATGCGAGGAACGCTTGTCGAAACCGAGTTCTGGAATATGGATGCGTTGTTCATGCCGCAATTCCACCCGGCGCGCGATATTCACGATGTGTATTTTGTAAAGAAACCGACCCACGCTACCACCATTGACGAGCCCTACTTGACGCAGGTCGCGCAAGTGCATGAGAAGGGGACGGGGGCCGGATCGACTGGTTGGGGTTATACATTCAACGCCGAACGCGCGAAGCGCCTGGTTCTGCGGAGTCAAGGGACGGCGGTGTCCGCGCACACGTTGGCCGGAGGCGCGTCCGTTCCGGGAAAGTATTTCTCGATCGCCCGATGTTTTCGATACGATCAGGTCGATGCCACTCATGCCACCGATTTTTTTCAGGTTGAAGGAATTGTGTTGGGCGCGGATATCAACTTTCGGACCTTGCTCGGATTGCTTAACTTGTTCGCACGGGAAGTAGCGCAAGCCAAAGAGGTCAAATTTCTTCCAGCCTACTTTCCCTTCACCGAGCCCTCAGTCGAAATGCACGTGCGGCATCCTAAATTGGGATGGATGGAATTGGGCGGTGCCGGTTTGTTTCGCCCGGAGGTGACGACTCCCCTGGGGGTGTCTGTTCCGGTCATTGCTTGGGGGCTTGGGCTCGATCGCATGGCTATGGTGGCCCTCGGTATCCACGACATCCGTGATTTGTTCTCCACGGATCTGGACTTTATTCGCACCATGCGGGGCAGTTTTTAGGACGATTACACGATGCCCACTATTTCTTTGCAACGAGATGATCTCGAATCCCTGATCGCCGGGACGGGTGGAAAGCCGGACCGCATTCCGCTCGATCAGCTGGAAGACTGGCTGATGCTGGTGAAGGGGGAGCTCAAGGGACACAATCCAGAGACCGGCGAGTTACGCGTCGAATTACAAGATAGTAACCGTCCGGATTTATGGTGCTGCGAAGGTATCGCTCGGCAGATTCGTACCAAGCAGCGCGGGACCGCGACACCCTATCCCTTCTTCAACACACAGAATTCCGTGGTCGGCAAACTGATCGTGGCGCCGGGAATGGAAGAGGTTCGTCCCTACATAGCGGCCTGTGCGGCGGTGGGCTATCGCGTGACCGAGGATGGCCTGACACAGCTCATCCAGACGCAGGAAAAGCTGGCCGATATTTTCGGGCGCAAACGGCGGACGGTATCCATTGGATTGTACCGCTTGGCACCCATCGTGTTTCCCGTGTCGTATGATCTCGTCAAACCTGATGAGGTGCGCTTTACTCCGCTGGGGATGGAGACGATGATGACGTTGCGGGAAATCCTGATGGTCCATCCCAAAGGGGTCGAGTATGGTGCGATTGTCGCAGGCCATGACCGCCTTCCCGTGCTGCGGGACGCGAATGGACAAGTGCTGTCGTTCCCTCCCATCATCAATAGCCGGGAAATTGGGGAAGTGCAGATCGGAGACCACGAACTGTTCATCGAGGTCACCGGGACCGATCTTTCTATGGTCGCCTTGGCGCTGAATATTCTTGCCGCCAATCTCGCTGACCGCGGCGCCGTGATTACGCCGGTGGAAATCCAATCGTCGATGAAAACGACCTTTGGCCGACGCTGGCATACTCCGATTGATTTTGGAAAGTCGCGCATGATTCCTCTTATGGCCATTGAGTCTGCGTTGGGGGAGCCTTTGGGCGGACAGGAAGTAGCCGCGGCGCTTAAATCGTATGGCTACGACGTCAAATCTGCCGGTCGTAGGTTAGCGGTGCGGCTCCCGCCCTATCGGAACGATCTGTTGCACGCCGTCGATGTGGTGGAGGATGTGGCGATTAGTCAGGGGTATGCGAGGTTTGCTCCAGTCATGCCGTCTCAGTTTACCGTCGGCAGCCTATCCCGTTTGGAACAGATGGCTGACCGGGTTCGACATCTCATGGTGGGGATGGGGTTCCAGGAGATCATTTCTAATATCATGGGCTCTCATCAGGTCTTCTGCGCAAGGATGCGACTCGACGGCACCGAATGGGCGAACGTCGTGGAAGTAGACAACGTGATGTCGCTCAGCTACTCCTGCCTGCGCCAGTGGATCACGCCATCCTTGTTACAGGTGGAAGCAAATTCAAGCCGGGCGTTTTATCCGCACCGCATGTTCGAAGTGGGTGAAGTGGCCGTTCCTGATGCGACTGTCGATGTGGGGTCTCGAACCGTGACGAAGTTGGGCGCGGTGATTGCCCATGCCGGGGCCAATTTCTCGGAAATTCATTCCTGCCTGGATCTCTTGTTGTATTACCTGGACCGTGCATTCACGCTGGAGCCACTGGCGCATCCGTCTTTTCTGGATGGCCGGGTGGGGAGAATTGTTTCCCGCGGTCGAGTGATCGGATTGCTGGGAGAGGTGCATCCTGAGGCTCTGGAGCTCTGGCAGATTGGGGTGCCCGTGGTCACGCTTGAGTTGGAGATCGACCGGTTGCTGGATGAAGCGTGACGGGAAAATCCGTTCAGTCAGGATCTTCCCGTCACACACGTCTGCGCAATCGAAGATGTTAGTTGGCTGCCGTCGCGAGCTGCTGTTTGGCAACTCCGACGAGTTTCTCGAACCCCGCCATATCCTTGATCGCCATATCGGACAGAACTTTCCGATCCAATAAAATATTGGCCTTCCGCAGGGCATTCATGAAGCGGCTATAGGCCATTCCATGTAACCGAACCGCGGCGCTGATACGCGCGATCCAGAGTTGACGGAAGTCGCGCTTGCGATGCTTTCGCCCGACGTACGCGTAGGCCTGACCTTTGTCGACCGATTCAGTCGCTGTTCGAAACAGCCGGCTCTTAGCCCCATACTGGCCTTTCGCCAGTTTCAGGCGCTTCTTTCGCCGCTGTCGTGTTTTTGGACCACCTTTTGTACGAGGCATGGATCACGGCTCCTTTCAGATCCCGTTTACGGCACCATCATAATCTTTATTGCGGAAGGATACGGTTCAGCGCAAGCGTCATGGTCGCCGACACTTCAACCGCCCCTTTCAGGCGTCGCTTGCGGTCACGCGCCTTGCCGGTGAGCAGATGTCGCCGACCAGCCTTTCGTCGGACCAATTTCCCAGATCCCGTGCGACGGAACCGTTTTTTAGCGCCGCTGTGCGTTTTCATTTTCACTTTCATGGTTGTTTCATTCCCCTTCCTTGCGTGCGCGGTGCGCACTATTTGGGAGCCAAAATCATGATCAGGCTCCGCCCTTCCATTCTCGGCGCAAACTCCACAGTTCCCGCTTCCGTGCATTCCTTGATGACACTGGCCATCATCGTTCGGCCCATTTCCTGATTTGCCATCTCACGGCCCCGATAGGTGAGCGTCACTTTGGTCTTGTTCCCGTCCGCCAGAAATTCCTTGATCTGCCTGATCTTGATTTCGAGATCGTGCTTATCGGTACGTGGGCGTAGCTTGATCTCTTTCACCTGCGTAGACTTCTGGTGACGCCGGCTTTGATGATCTTTCTTGCTCAGCTCAAATTTATATTTCCCATAGTCCATAATGCGGCAAACCGGCGGCTGGGACGTAGGGGCGACTTCAACCAGGTCATAGCCCCCTTCCTGTGCCTTACTGAAGGCCTCTGCGGTCGGCAGTATACCGAGTTGCTCGCCTTCAGGACCGATGACTCGAACCTCCCGAATCCTGATTTCCCGGTTTACACGTAATTTAGGGACGATAGGTCACCTCGTTTGTGAGTGGGTTGCCGTTTCACGTAATGTCTGAGTTGTTTCCGTACGGAGAAGAGCGAGGAGGGCCTCGATCGGCATGGTACCGTGATTGGCGCCGCTCCGGCCGCGGACGGCGACCATGCCACTCTGCACTTCCTTATCTCCGACCACCAGCATATAGGGAATCTTGTTTTTTTCCGCCTCGCGGATCTTAAATCCGATCTTCTCATTCCGGATGTCCGCTTCGACTCTGTAGCCGTGGCTCTTGAGTTCCGAGACGATCTTGGCCGCAAATTCATGGTGCTTGTCCGTGATCGTGAGCACGACCGCTTGCACGGGGGCCAACCATAGTGGGAAGGCTCCAGCGTAATGTTCGATGAGAATGCCAAAAAACCGCTCGATGGAACCCATGAGCGCGCGATGAATCATGATCGGCTGATGGTATTTCCCGTCTTCTCCCGTATAGGCCAGCTTGAACCGCTCAGGGTTGTTGAAGTCAACTTGGATCGTCGAGCATTGCCAGGAACGGCCAAGGACGTCTTTGATCTTGATATCGATTTTAGGGCCGTAGAACACACCTTCACCGGGGTCCACTTGATAGGCGACCCCGCGCCCTTTGAGCGCCGCTTCCAAGGCATTCGTGGCCAGAGTCCAATTCTCGTCGGAGCCGACGGATTTTTCCGGGCGAGTCGAGAGGTAGACTTCAAACTCCGCGAAACCAAACGTGCCAAGAATGAAAAACGTAAAGTCCAGCACGCGGCTCACTTCGGCTTCGATTTGATCTGGGCGGCAGAACAGATGGGCATCGTCTTGGGTGAAGCCTCGGACGCGAAGCAAGCCATGGAGCACGCCCGTGCGTTCGTAGCGGTATACGGTCCCCAACTCTCCATAACGAATCGGCAAGTCCCGGTAACTGCGTAGGTGGGATTTGTAGATCATGATATGGAAAGGACAGTTCATTGGCTTGAGCTGATACTCGCTGCCTTCCAGCTGCATCGTGGCGAACATGTTTTCGCGGTAATAGTCGACGTGGCCGCTGGTTTTCCAGAGGTCCAACCGGGCGACATGTGGTGAGTACACGAGCTCGTAGCCGTCCTTGATATGTTGCTCCCGCCAGAAATTCTCAATAAGCAACCGGATCAGCGATCCCTTGGGATGCCATAAGACCAGACCCGGACCGATCTCGTCCTGCGTGGAAATCAGGTCGAGTTCTTTGCCCAGTTTTCGGTGGTCGCGACGCTTGATCTCTTCCAGTTTCGCTAGATGCGCATCCAGCTCCTTTTGCGTGGGGAAGGAGGTGCCGTAGACCCGTTGTAACATCGGGTTGCGCTCATCGCCACGCCAATAGGCCCCGCCGGTGGACAGGAGTTTAAATGCCCCTACATGGCCGGTCGTGGGGAGGTGTGGCCCGCGGCAGAGATCGACAAACTCGCCTTGGCTGTAAAGGGAAATGGGTGATTGATCGTCGAAGCCTTGGATCAATTCAACCTTGTAGGCTTCTCCGCGGTCCTGAAAAAACCTGATGGCATCCTGCTTGGACAGTTCCGATCTGGTGACTGCCAGACCACGTTTCATAATGTCTTTGGCCCGCGCTTCGACTTTTTCCAAGTCCTCGGGCGTAAACGGGCGCTCGAATGCGAAGTCATAATAAAAGCCTTCGTCCAGAGCCGGGCCGATCGTGAGCTGAGCAGTAGGGAACACCTCCTTCACGGCCTGGGCCATGATGTGGGTGCTGCTGTGACGGTGGACTTCTCGCCCTTCAGCAGACTCGAAGGTCAAAGGTTGGATGGTCGCGTCATGGTCTAATGACCGCGACAGGTCCATCGACTCGCCGTTGACTTTGGCAGCAAGCACTTTCGGATCGAGCCGGCCTCCTGTAGGAGTGAGGGCATCGCGAACCGTGGATCCTGCTGGCACTTGTTTGCGAGTTCCGTCAGGAAGGGTAATGTGAATGAACTGTGAGGTCACTCCGGTCTATCCTACAAAAAATACAACACCGTGCCGACTACCATGCTTCGGTCGGCAGTCGGAGCACGAACCTAATGGTAGGCGCGGACGGTCTTGAACCGTCGACCTCTACCGTGTCAAGGTAGCGCTCTCCCCCTGAGCTACGCGCCTATCGCCCGGCGATGCTAATACAGCGTTACCGGGGGTGTCAAGGAAACGAGACGAGGCGGCGGGCTTTTCCTTGGGGCTCGTTCGAGAATAGCCGCAAGAAGCACACCGCGTCGCTTGGAAGCAGGCGAGCGATTACTTGACGGCGGCCTTGAGTTCTTTGCCGGCCGAAAATTTCGGAATGCGGGCGGCAGGAATCTTCAATGCTTCACCGGTCCGGGGATTGCGTCCCATTCTGGCCTTCCGTTTCGAAATCGTGAATGTACCGAAATTCACCAACGTCACGCGTTTTCCCTTCTTGAGAGAGGTGGTAACCGCTCCGGTGAAGGCTTCGAGCGCAACCGTCGCGGCGACTTTGGTGATTCCGGCGCTGTTGGCCATTTTCGCAATCAATTCTTCCTTGGTCATTGGTTCCCTCCGTTGATGGTTGGCGACCTGTTCGATGCGTGGGCGTGCTGGTAATTATGATCCTAATGAGGTGCGGATGGGTGCCAATGTGTGTGGGACTAACTGTCCCGCGCACGTTTGACCGGGATACGCAGATCGAGAATCTTTTTTCTTAGGGTGTTTCGATTTAGCCCAAGAAGCTCCGCAGCCTGGATTTGATTGCCTTTGGTCTCCCGTAGGGTCAGCAAGATTAACGGGCGTTCGACGGCGGCAATCAACATCGGATGGAGATTTCTGCCCGATCCGTTCCGCATCCCTTTTACGAAATCACCGACCTTATGTTCAAGGTAGGATTCCAAGCAGACCGATTGTTCTGATCCATTGGGTAACGGCGAGTCGGCCTTAGGTATTTTGGCGCCATGCAGCAATATTGCCGTCCTTCTCAAGACGGTCCGAGACCCCACCAGCAGGAGCGTATGGCCGGGATCGATCGTGGCAAACAATTTTCCGAGCTCTGTCGGAGTGTGCCCTTTCGATTCTGCGATGACGGCATCATAGGTGCGCTTAGCTACGGCCTTCGGCAACGGCAATCCTTCATGAAGGATGGTAACCGCCTGCTCACCGAAGAGGCTCGTATATTGAGCCTGGATCTCGCTGTCTGCGCTGAGCAATAGAATAGTAAATGTCGATGAACGATGCGGCATGAAGGTACCGACGAAGAAGAGGGCGGGATTATTGCTCAGCTCCTGGTTGATGTCAATCAAGAAAATGCGCTGGCATATCGCGACGCGATAAAGCAGTCAATGTCGGCGGCTCAGTTCGGTCGCCACTTCGATTGATGCACGTTCTCTATTGAACTGGCCTGACATGCTCGGGAGCGATGCCGATAGGCGAGTGCATCGGTGCCATACAAATGAGTGCACTGAGGTTTGCCCGGACGCCCGTCAATTCTCCGTGCCGTCGTACGCCTTGTATGCAGACCTACTTGACATCAGCGCGATGCGCAATGTATAGGATTTCATGAATTCCCATCGGAATACTCATGAATGAAGGTTAGTCTTCGAGCCACCTACGGAATTATTGCCGCTGTGGACCTTGCGTTACACCCTGTCGATCAGCCTGTCTGCGCCAAATCGATTGCCAAGCGTCAATCGATTCCTTCCCGGTTTCTCGAGCAGGTGCTCCATGCCATGAAAAAGGCGGGAGTGGTGACCAGCCAGCGCGGGGCTCAGGGCGGGTATGTGCTGAGTCGTAAACCCTCAGATGTCTCGGTGGCGGACATTGTCGATGCGTTGGAGGGCCCCCTTCTGACACCCAATGGAGCGACTGTTCGGAGAACCGCCTCATCGCGGGGTGCCAAGCAAGACGCTCTGCTGGCGCACATTTGGGATCGGGTGAAACGTGCTGAGCTGAGCGTGCTTTCCGAAGTGACCGTGGAAGAGTTGGCCAATCGCCAGCGGGCGCTCGAAGCGCAGCACACCTTGATGTACCATATCTGATCGCGGCCGTATCATGCGCAATCGAATTACCCCCAATCGACGAGGTCCTGACCATGAGCCCTAACAGCGTGGGTCTCCGTCCTGCGATTAAGACCGAGCCCATACCAGCCCATATAGCTGAAGAAATCGAGACATTCGAAGCCGAAGCTCAGCGAGTGCTGGGTGGAGATCTGTCCAACGATATTTTTAAGCCTTTCCGATTGCAATATGGCATTTACGGCCAGCGGCAATCCGGCGTGCAGATGGTGCGGATCAAGATTCCCTTCGGAGGGCTGACGGGGAATCAATTGCGCCAAGTAGCCGAGCTTGCCGACCGGTTCGCCACTGGCGTAGGCCATGTGACGACCCGCCAAGACATTCAGTTACACTTCGTCGAACTCATACATGTCCCTGACATGATGCGCCTCCTGGCGTCCGTTGGGCTGACGACCCGTGAAGCCTGCGCCAATACCGTGCGTAATGTCACGGCTTGTCATCTGGCCGGCGTGTGTCAAGGGGAAGTCTTCGATGTGACGCCGTATGCGAAGACGGTGGCCTTACATCTCTTGCGGAACCCCCTCAACCAGAGCCTTCCTCGGAAATTCAAGATCGCCCTGTCGGGATGCCGGCAGGACTGCGCGCTTACGCCGATCCACGACATCGGGTTGCTCGCGGCGAAACGGGCAGACGGAGCAATAGGGTTTCGAATGGTCGCGGGCGGTGGATTGGGATCGACCCCTCGCATGGCCCAGGTGCTCAGAGAATTTACGCCGATGGACGAACTGCTTCCCACGATCGAAGCGGTCATCAAGGTGTTCGATACGCTCGGGAACCGCAAGAATCGCAACAAGGCCCGCATGAAGTTCGTTATTGAAAAATTGGGATTCGGGGAATTCAAACGACGCTGGGAGGCGGCCTATGCGGCCATGGGGTATGCCGTGCCGACGCATCAGCCGATCAAGTTGCTGGAGTATGCTGATGAACCGCCGCTGCTCATGCCGACGAAAGCCCCGGTCCTCTCCAACGGGAACGGTCATGGAAATGGGGCGGCCTCGCTCAATGGAGAGGGGGCGTCGGGCTTTCAAGCTTGGAAGCGAACCAACGTCGTGCCGCAGCGTCAGCCAGGGTTTTCTACAGCAGCGATCAAATTGCCGATGGGGGACCTCACGGGCGACCAAATGTGGACCGTGGCCGATCTTGCCGAGCGCTATTCAAACGGAAACATCCGCACCACGATCAATCAGAACATGGTCATTCGGTGGATTCCCGAGGGACGACTGGAAGAGTTCTATGACGAACTGGTGACGCACAGCCTGGGTGATCCAGGTGCTGAACTCGTCGAAGACATCATCGCGTGCCCGGGCACCGACACCTGCGGTCTGGGAATTACCTCCTCCAAGGGGATGGCCAGGGCGTTGGCTGAAGTATTTCCAGCGGGGCAGGTGCCGGAAGATCTCAGGGATGTGAGCGTCAAAATCAGCGGTTGCCATAATTCCTGCGCGCAACACCACATTGCCACCATCGGTTTGCATGGTGTCGGCAAGCGGCTTGGCGAACATACAGCCCCGCATTATGAACTGCATCTGGGCGGACATGTGGACGGCACGCCGAAGATCGGACAGCTCACCGTGAAATTGCCGGCAAAGAGCGTCCCCGCAGCGGTTCGGCATTTGGTGGATGTCTATCGCCGGGATCGGAAAAGCGGCGAGACTCTACAAAACTTCATCGCGCGAGTGGGTAAAGTGGCGCTCAAAGAGGAACTCATTCCCTACACGATCGTGCCGCCCTACGATCAGGATCAGACCTATTACTACGATTGGGAAGGCGAGGCCGAATTTGTGCTGGAAGATTTGGGTCCCGGCGAGTGCGCAGGCGGGGCATTGGACATGATCGACGATCGAATGTTGGAGGCCGATCAAGAACTCTATCAGGCCAAGCTCCTGGTCGAAAAGCATCAGTATGCCCTGTCGGTCAACAAATCGTATCGAGCGGTATTAGCCGCGGCCAAAGCCTTGCTGGTGACGGAAGGCATCGACCCGGCGACTGACGCCGACACGTTCCAAGAGTTCGATGTACGCTTGGCGAACAAAGGTATCGTGCCCGCCACGTATAGGAATCTCGGAGCGCAAGTCGGTGATCTCGGTTCCAAAGATGCGACAGCCGGTGCAGCCACTGAGAAAATGGCGTTTGCCAAGCAGTTCCTCCTTGTGTGTCGGGCGGCCACGGAACAAATGGGCAAAGATCTCAAGTTGTCGCAAGTGAAAGAGGAAGCCACGCCGACGCCGGTTCCGAAAGTTGCGGCGGCACCGGTCGCGGTGGTCCAGCCGCCCGTGTATGATTTGCGTGGTGTCGCCTGCCCGATGAATTACGTGAAGACAAAATTGAAGCTGGAGATGATGGACAATGGTGAACAGCTCGAAGTGTGGCTTGATGCTGGGGAGCCCATTCGAAATGTGCCGATGAGTTTACGCAACGACGGACACAAGATCCTCAATGAAGGACCGTTGGAACCCGAGGCGAAGCATTTCAAAATTCTTGTGGAAAAGGTCGAGGGGTAAGAAGGGTGAAAGAAGAGCAGAAATCTGCTGCGCGCCCCTCTGACGAGGAACTCAAAGCGCGGAGTGATTCGTTCGAGGCGAAGCAGCCCTGGGACGTGCTGGAATACGCGCTCACGACCTATTCGCAACGGATTGTGCTTGCCTGCAGCTTTGGGGCAGAAGACGTGGCGCTGGTGGACATGATGCATCGTCTCGACCCGACTGCGCCGCTTTTTTACTTGGATACGGATTTTCTCTTTCCTGAAACGATTGATGTTCGCGATCGCATTATTGCGCATTATAATTTGAAGCCTGCGCAAGTCATTCAGATGAAATCGTTGGTGACGCCGGATCAGCAAGCCGTGCAGTACGGGCCGGCGCTTTGGGCAAGCAAGCCCGACCAGTGCTGTGAACTGAGGAAGCTCGAGCCACTCAGCCGCATCCTTGCGGACTACACAGCATGGATTACCGGAATCAGGCGCGACCAAGCTCCGACGCGAGCGAATGCTGGGCTCATCGAATGGGACCGGAAATTCAACCTGGTCAAAGTGAATCCCCTGGCCCGATGGAGCAGTGAAGAAGTCTGGATGTACCTCCAACTCCACGAAGTGCCCTATAACACCCTGCACGACCGCAATTATCCCAGCATCGGTTGCACGCATTGCACCGCGCCCGTCCTTCCGGGAGACGATCCTCGCTCGGGTCGGTGGAAGAACTTCGGCAAGACCGAGTGCGGATTGCACAAATAATTTCATCGTCATCCTGAAATCAGACAAGGTTATTACCATCACATGCAACATCTGCTCGCCAAAGTCGCCAAGGGCCAGAAAACATCGAAAGATCTCACGTGGGAAGAAGCCAAGCAGGCCATGCGGCTGATGATCGAAGGGACTGCCACGCCCGCGCAAATTGGTGCCTTTCTCATCGCCATGCGCTTCAAGTCTGAGTCCGTCACGGAATTGGCCGCCTTCACCGCCACGGCTCGGCAATATGTTCCTCCTGTGCCGGTGCGCGCCGGCCTTGGGGTAGTTGATGTGCCCGTCTATGCCGGCAAGCGGGAAACGTTTCACGCGATCATTCCCGCGGCAATTGTCGCGGCAGCCACCGGGGCGGTGTTGCTGTTGCACGGAGTGGACGGTCCTCCGGATCGACTTGGAATTTCATCGGTGCTGAAACTCTTAGGTATTCCGGTCGATAGGACCGCCAAATTGGTCGGGGCTGAACTCGAAAAGAAGGGCTTCGCGTATTTAGACCTGGCATTGTATCACCCGCCGGTCAGCCGGTTTCTCGAAATGCGGCAGGAATTGGGGGTGCGAAACTTCTTCCATCCGGTGGCAAGAATGCTGAACCCCGCTCGCGCCACCTCGCAGGTGATTGGGCTGTCGCATCCGCCATATTTTGAAAAGACGATTGAGGCGTTGCGCATGTTGAGCTGTCCGCGCGCCTTGGTGATCCGTGGGGTCGAGGGCGACCCGGAACTCTCGATCGGCAATTCGACACGGTTGCTGGAACTCAAGGAGGAGCGTATTACGCCCTTCACGTTTCAACCGAAAGATGCCGGGTTGACGATGGCCACCTTTCGTGAGATGGCCGGGTTTCCGGTCGAACAGCGGGAACGAGAAGCGGACCTGATCAAGCGATTATTGGCCAATGAAGTCCAGGGGGGGCAACGGGATTGGGTACTTCTCAATGCCGCCATGTTGCTGTATGCCTCCGGGAAGGGAACCTCGATTTCCGGAAATCTTGAGATGGCTCGTCGCGCGCTGGAGTCAGGCCAAGCCAAGACTAAACTGGCCGAATTGGTTGCGGTCTCGGGATCGGAAGCTGGCGCCGTGCAGAAGGTGAGTATGTCTGCGTGAACAAAGAGTATGAATCATGAAACATTTGCGTCAGCTCGAAGATCAAAGCGTGTACATCCTTCGCGAAGCCTATAAGCATTTCAATCACCTCGCCATGCTCTGGTCGATGGGGAAAGATTCGACGGTGCTGTTGTGGTTGGCGCGCAAGGCCTTCTTTGGACATGTGCCTTTTCCGCTCCTGCACGTGGATACGAGTTACAAGATTCCCGCGATGATCGAATATCGCGACCGCATTGCGCGTGAGTGGCGATTGAATCTGGTGGTGGGACAGAATAAGGCGGCCTTGGCAGCCGGGATGAACCACACGTTGGGGCGGGATGTCTGCTGCACGGCCTTGAAGACCAACGCGATGAAGGATTTAGTCGAAGAGAAAGGCTACACGGGCATTATTCTCGGGGTTCGCGCCGATGAGGACAGCACCAGGGCAAAGGAGCGGTACTTTTCCCCTCGCGACAAACATGGGGATTGGGATTTCCGCGACCAACCGCCTGAGCTGTGGGACCAGTTCAAAACCACTTTTCCACCCGGCACGCATATTCGGGTTCATCCCCTCCTCGATTGGACGGAGATCAACATCTGGGAGTACATCAAGTCCGAGAATATTCCCTTCATGGATCTGTATCTCGATAGAGGGGATGGAACGCGGTATCGCAGCCTAGGCTGCGCACCCTGTACCATGCCCATCAAATCCACAGCCAAGACAGTCGACGAAATTCTTATAGAACTCCGTGGGAGTCATGTAGCGGAACGGGCAGGGCGCGCACAGGATGCTGGTCGAGGCATGGAAATGCTTCGTAAGAAGGGCTACATGTGAGATTGCTTTCACCGGTCGAACGTCTCCGAGAATCGGAGCCATGCAGAGCAGGAAACTAGGGCGTCATTGAACGAGTAACCATATGACAGACCAGGATCAGGCCAAGCCGCAAGAGAGTCTTAACATCGTCATCGTGGGCCATGTCGATCACGGGAAATCCACATTGGTGGGACGACTTTATGCCGATACGGGTTCCTTGCCGGAAGGCAAGTTGGAAAAGGTTCAGGCTATTTGCCGCCAACAAGGTAAGGAGTTCGAGTACGCGTTCCTGTTTGACGCATTTTTGGAGGAACAGGAACAGGGCATTACGATCGACACTGCTAGGACGTTCTTCATCTGGAACGGGCGACAATACATCATTATTGACGCTCCCGGACACAAAGAGTTTTTGAAGAACATGATCTCCGGCGCCGCCCGTGCAGAAGCCGCGCTGCTGTTGATTGACGCGCTGGAAGGCGTTCGTGAACAATCGAAGAAGCACGGCTATCTGCTGTCGCTGCTCGGCGTGACGCAGTTTGCAGTCGTCGTCAACAAGATGGATTTGGTTGGTTATCGCCAGGATGTGTTCGACGGCATCGAAAAGGAGTATCGAGAGTTCCTAGGCCAGTTCGGGGCGGTTCCGCAACAAATGATCCCCGTCAGCGCCAAGCAGGGCGATAACATCGCGCTACGTAGCGGCAACATGAGTTGGTATCAGGGCCCCACGGTTCTGGAGACCCTGTCCTGCTTCAAAAAAGAACAGGTTCGCTCTGAACAACCGCTGCGGTTTCCGCTTCAGGATGTCTATAAGTTCGATGCGCGACGTATCTTGGCCGGGCGCATCACAGCCGGTCGTTTGAAGGTGGGGGATCAGTTGGTCTTCTCCCCTTCGAATAAGACGGCGGTGGTACAGTCCATTGAAGGCTTCAACGTAGATCCTTTGCCGGTCGAGGCGCAAGCCGGGCAGTCAATCGGGATCACGCTCGACGAGCAAATTTTCGTGGAGCGCGGAGAAATCGCCTCGCATCGGGATTCGATCCCGTTGGTCTCCACGGCGATTCGCGTGAATTTATTCTGGATGGGAAGGCGGTCCCTTGAAAAGGGCCGGAAGTATACGTTGCGGCTCGCCACGCGAGAAGCAGTCTGCGAAGTCGCGACCATTCATCGCATTATCGATACTGCCGATCTGGCGCAGCTGCAGGAAAGCCAATCGGTCACCAGGAACCAGGTGGCGGAATTGACCTTACGCCTTAAGGCCCCGTTGGCGTTCGATCTGTCGTCATCCTTCGAATCGACAGGGCGATTCGTGCTGGTCGACGAATACGACATTGCCGGCGGCGGGATTATCACCGAGCTGGTGCACGATGATCAGGAAGGCCTGCGCGAAGAGGCCCGGCAGCGAGAATACGCGTGGCTGACAGGGGATGTACGGCCAGAGGACCGAGCGATACAGTACGGACACAGGGCCGCTATTGTGCTGTTTACCGGATCGGCACAGACCGGCAAGACGTTTTTGGCTCGACGAGTGGAGTCGTTGCTGGTCGCCGATAGCCGACACGCATATTTGTTGGAAGGCGAAAACCTGCTGCAGGGATTGGATGCGGATTTATCCGCCGCCGATCCGTCCTTCGCGGCTGAACGAGTACGGCGGTATGGAGAGGTTGCGAGACTCCTGATCGATACGGGGCTGATTGTCGTGTCGACGAGCAAAACCTTTGGCATCAATTATCAACGGATGGCGGACATGATTCGAACCTTGGTCCAGCCGGCTCCTGTCATCGCTGTGCATATGAGCAGGGCCGGCGAAGAGGCACCCCCCAATACCGACCTGCATTTTGCTGGACCGCAGGATTTTGACGGCGCTGCCCGACAAATTCTTGAAGAACTGAAGCGACGCGGTGTGCTGATCGAAACCTCAGGAACCAAGTCCACCAGTCAGTATTCAATCTAATGCGCGCGCCGGGTTGTTTGACTCCTTCGAAACCCCTGTGGTAGCGTTCGAAATCAACAATTTCGAGGGGTTTCCATGACCATTGCGGCCGGCAAGGATCTCAAGTCGATCCTCACGAAGCTTCAGTATTCGGACGATGCCAAAGTCGTTCAGCAGATTACTGCGCAGATGAAGCAGGTCCAGGCTCGGATGGCCCGCGTCAAGCAGAAGTTGGTAGTGATGAGCGGCAAGGGCGGAGTCGGGAAGAGCATGACGACCGTCAATCTCGCGCTGGCACTCGCGCGTCAGGGCGCGAGGGTCGGTTTGCTGGATGTGGATCTGAACGGCCCTTGTGTGCCGAGAATGATGGGGATGCATGGCCAGTCGCTGACCATGACTCCAGAGGGGGCGCTGCCTCCGGTGGGCCCGCTCGGCATTAAAGTGGCGTCGATGGATTTTTTCCTCGATGATGCCTCGCCGGTGCGGTGGAAGGGACCGATGGATTTGAGCCCCGTCTGGCTGGGTCTGATGGAAATGAATGTCATTCGAGAATTTCTGGCCGATGTCATCTGGGGTGAGCTGGACTATCTCCTTGCGGACCTGCCTCCAGGTGCGGCTGCCGATAAACCGCCGGTCATCGCGGGATTCATTCCTGACCTCGCGGGCGCCATCGTCGTGACCACGCCGTCTGAAGTCGCTTCTGATGTGGTGCAGAAATCCGTTACCTACGCGCGGGACATGGGGATACGGGTTTTAGGCATCGTTGAAAACATGAGTGAGTATCGCTGCCCCTCTTGCGGGGTTGAGAATGAGTTGTTTGAAGGGGATACCGAGGCGATGTGTGAAGTGCTGGACCTGCCGCTGCTTGGGCGTATCCCGTTCGACCGCAAGTTGGCCAAAACATTTGATAAAGGACAGCCGCTTCTCGACCCTGACTACCCCACGATTCAAAAATATCAGGACATCGTCGGGCGAATTCAATCATTGCTGGACTATAAAAAGGTCCTGGCGGAGAACCTGTAATGCTCCGACCGGGAAGGGAGATTCTATGAAGTTCGTTTGCCTGAACTGCGAGACCTACATGACGTTTCAAAAGGTCGAAAAACCCGGTGAGGGCTCACTCGGTGTCTTTTTCGGCTGCCCATCTTGTGAGGCCAAATTCTCCATGGTGACGAATCCTGGCGAAACGCAAATGGTGGCGTCACTCGGCGTGAAGCTTGGAGGCCGTACGGAGACGGCTGAGCCGTTCGAAATGACCCGCGGAACTCTGAAAGACGAAGCGCAGGCCGGCGCAGGGCAAATGGCTGCCTATCTCAATGAAAAAATCCAGGGAGGTCAGTCGGTAGCGGCTGCAGAAAAGCCTAGTACTCCCTCCTCAGGAGAAAAGACGTCCGGCGGTTGTCCATTCTCTGCCATGGTGGCGGACATGGGATTGACCGCAAGCGGCAAACCACAAAACGGGAACGGCACGAACGAATTCACCTGGTCGGCCGATGCCAAGGAAAAACTCGAGCGCCTGCCGTCCTTTGTGAAGCCAATGGTTCAAAGCAGTGTCGAAGCCTATGCCCGCAAGCACGGATACAAGAATATTACGCTCCAAGTCATGGATGACTCCAAAAACGATTCTCCCAACGGTGTGCCTTGGACTAAGGATGCCGAGCAGAGGATGGACAACATTCCTGATTTCATCCGACCAATGGCACGGCGGGAAATTGAGCGGATTGCGAAGGAGCGTGGGCTGACAGAAATCACCGCCCAGGTGATGGACGAGGCCAAAGAGAAATTCATGAAGTTCATGTAGCCGACGAATGCATGCGTAAGCCGAGCGTGTGGCCCATCTGGCAGCCCGGATGGGCCGTTCCATTCCCGCCTTTATCTCCATCTCGACTGATTCTGTGTCTGAGACTTCTCGGGTTTTGGCTCGTATCGTTGCTCTGTTTTCTCGTCCCGATTTTAATTGCCTCTCCTCTGATCGCCCAGCCTGCCGAACAAGGCCACTTCAGAGTTCAAGAGCAGCACACCCATCACCATGAAAATGGAACAAGGACGAATTGGGAAGGGTCGGCTAGAGGCATTGCCTATTCTGAGTTCAACCATCATTTCGCCGGCGTGTTCATTCTCCTAATTGGCCTGAGCGAAATTCGCCATGCGTTGGGATGGCCCGCTCTTGTGTGGACGAGATTCCTGCTTCCAGGCGCATTTACGGTCGGAGGAGTCTTTCTTCTTATCTGGAGTGATCATGATTCCTGGCCGATCGGGTCGTTGACCTTCGCTCAGACGTTCTTTGGCGATGATCCGGAGATTATTCAGCATAAGATCTATGGGATCCTGGCCTGTGCGGTCGGAACAATTGAATGCCTGCGGCGGCTCGGCTGGTTTGCCCATGCAGCTTGGACCGTGCCGCTACCGCTCTTTGCCATTGTGGGTGGCGTCATGTTGTTCAACCATTCCCATGGTGACCATTCCGCCGGCTACAAGATAGCGCTGCATCATGCGATCATGGGGACCATGGCTATTACCGCTGGGTCATCCAAGCTGTTGTCCGGTTGGCGAGGACGGGAACGCCTGAGTGAGCGATCTTATTGGGACCTCATGTGGGCATGCCTCGTGGTTCTGATTGGCCTGCAGTTGCTCATTTATTCCGAGTGACGTCAGGTCTGTGCCAGGGGTGGTCCTTGTAGTGAGCCTTTATGGCCCAGCGGTCTGCGACCGGTTCCCGGCTCGTTGCGTTGACACCCCTGTTGGGTCTGTGTTAGCTGTAATTTTCTGGTTTCAGATTATGCTGCGTGCCTGAACGGGCCGTGAGTCGGCTAGTCCAGGGAAGAGGAGTCGCCATGGGTGGCCATAGCCATTGGGCAACGATCAAGCGTCATAAGTCGGCAGTCGATGCGAAGCGTGGTAAAGTGTTTACCCGCATAATCCGCGAGTTGACGATTGCGGCGAGGTCAGGCGGCGATCCAGACGGCAATCCCCGCTTGCGGTTGGCGATTGCCAAGGCCAAAGAAGCCAACATGCCGGGCGATAATATGAAGAAGGCCATTCAGCGCGGCACAGGGGAACTGCCCGGCGTCACCTATGAAGAGTTTTCGCTTGAAGGGTACGGTCCCGGAGGAACAGCCGTCTTGATGGAAATTACGTCGGATAACCGTAATCGCACGGTGGCTGAGATCCGCAATTTACTGACCAAGAACGGCGGCAATATGGCTGAGGCAGGTGCCGTGGCCTGGCAGTTTCACAAAAAAGGTGTCTTGGTGATCGAAAGAGGGAAGGTTGAGGAAGACGCTCTCCTCACCATTGCCCTGGAAGCCGGTGCCGAAGATGTCAAGGTAACCGACAAGGCATTCGAAGTGCTCACCAGCCCGCACGATTTTGAGCCCGTTAAAAAAGCGCTGAGCGACGCGAAAATCGAGTGCACGCTTGCCGAATTGAATTTCATCCCTCAGAATACGATTGCGTTGGAAGAAAGACCGGCCGAACAAATGTTGAGGCTTATGGAAATTCTGGACGAACACGAAGACGTGCAGAAGGTTCATGCGAATTTTGACATTTCTGATGAGGTCATGGAGAAGGTCGCCGCCGCCACCGCGTAATCCGGGAGTATCGGCACTGAGTATCGAAGCTCGCGCAACGCATTCAACCGTTCGACATTCTCACTTCTCGCTGCCGATTTCATGATCGCCTTACTGACAGGCCACTTGGCCTTCAAGGCGCCTTCCCAGGTGACGCTTGATGTCCACGGCGTCGGCTACGAAGTGTTGATTCCCCTCAGTACCTATTACTCGTTACCCAATCAGCAGGAGCTGGTCACGCTCAGCATTCATACCCACGTGCGTGAAGATGCCATTCAGCTCTTTGGGTTTATGACTACGGCCGAGAAAGAGGCATTCCTTCTGCTGACAGGGATTTCCGGAATCGGGCCAAAACTGGGTCTCAGCGTCTTGTCTACGCTGTCGGTCCGCGACCTCTCCGCAGCCATTCAGGCAGGTGACATAGAGAAATTGGGAACGGTCTCCGGCATCGGCAGAAAGTCCGCGGCGAGAATCGCGCTTGAGTTGAAAGACAAAGTGGCGCGACTCCAACCGGTCGGGGAAGCTACTGAACCGGAGACTAGAGCGGACAGCGATCCTCTCTATGAAGATGCATTGTCGGCCCTCGTCAATCTTGGGTATAGGCTTCCAGATGTCAAAGATACACTGAAGAAAATCGAGAAGTCAGGAGCAGCGGCGCAAGGGCTGAAGGATGTGATTCGCGAGGCACTTAAAGATCTTGCCAAGGGGTAATCCATGACGACAAGCTCTCGTGGAGGATGTACTCGATATCGATTAGGCAGTGCAGTGGGAATCGCGTTCTGCGGATTGCTGTTATGGCTTGGGGCAGCCAGCCTCCTACATGCAGGTGAAGGAGAGGAGCTCAAGTCCATTCGCAAGACCTGTGGCGCTTGCCCTGACGGGTATGCCACCACAGGCGTGACCAACGCGCCGGAAATCTGCAAGGATGGCGAGCCGACTTTAGTCCAGTGTGTGCCCTTAGGTGGCAACCTGCTTTCGGTCTGTGGAATATGCCCGGAGGGGTACTCCGAGATCGGCCATTCGAACATGCCATCGCGTTGTGGGGCCAAAGAGGGCGGCCTCATGTCGCAGTGTCAGTCTTCGCAGCTGGGGTCCAGCCTGCCCGATCCAAATCAAGGTGGGGTGAAGTGCCCACCCGATTGCGGCAGCACGGCAGCTCCTGGTGTCGGGACCGCCCCGCCGCCTCCCAAATTCAGGCCAGCACCGGAACAGAAATAACATCGCTTGTTGAACCGCCGGACCGCCTCATGCCAGATCGAACCGTGACGAACCAACTGACCGACGATGAGCGTGGCATCGAAGCCGCGCTCCGTCCACAGAGTTTGCGGGAGTATGTCGGCCAGTCACGCATGAAGGACGCCTTGGAGATCTGTATCGCGGCAGCCAAGCGTCGTGGCGAGGCACTCGATCATGCCATTTTCTATGGCCCACCTGGGCTCGGGAAGACGACCATCGCCCACATTATCGCGCGAGAGATGGGATCGGCCATTCGATCGACCTCCGGGCTGGTCCTGAGTCACGCGGGCGATCTCGCGGCAATCCTGACGAATTTGCAAGAACGGGATGTGTTGTTCATTGATGAGATCCATCGGTTGCCCGCCTCCGTAGAGGAAGCGCTGTATCCGGCGATGGAAGATTACCAGCTCGATCTCGTCGTCGGGCAAGGGGCGTCGACCAGGACGATCAAGCTTGAGTTACCGCGGTTTACTCTCGTGGGGGCCACGACCAGGGCCGGGGCTTTGACTTCGCCGTTGCGGGACCGGTTCGGGCTCGTTCACAGACTGGAGTTCTACTCTGCCCCAGAATTGACCGCCATCGTGACGCGGTCAGCGGGGTTGCTGAATATTCCGATCGATGCGGCCGGCGCGGCGGAGATCGCCCGACGGGCTCGCGGTACGCCACGCATCGTGAATCGCTTGATCAAGCGAATCAGGGACTACGCCGAGGTCAAGGCCGAAGGACACATCACGCAACAAGTGGCGCAGGATGCCCTGGTCTGGCTGGCTGTCGATGCGGCCGGCCTTGATGAGATGGACCGCAAGATCCTCCTGACGGTGATCGAAAAGTTCAGTGGGGGACCGGTGGGGGTGGACTCCCTGTCCGCGGCCGTGCAGGAGGACAGGGGTACGCTGGAGGATGTGTACGAACCCTATCTCATTCAGGCGGGCTTTTTAGAGAGGACCGGCAGGGGGCGTCAAGCGACCAGGCTGGCTTTTGAGCATTTCAAAAAACACAAGGATCTCCTCTCCCTTTCGGATGAAGCGACATCGATCACAACTCCTTGAATCCTCTCGCCTATCCTTGCAATGGGCTTGGTGGCTCCTGTAGGATACTCACTTGCCAAAGTTCACGCTGTGAACCTGGACTCGTTTCACGATTACTCCTTTCCAGAGGCAGGTTCCGCGAGGAGGGCATCCCCCCATCATGTCGGACGATTTACGAGAACATCGACAGGAAATAGACCAAATCGACGATCAGATTTTGCGTCTTCTGAACCAGCGCTCAAAGTCTGTGATCGAAATCGGCAAACTGAAGAAATTGAGGGATGCCGAGGCTCCGCTCCACACGCCGGCCCGTGAGGCGGCGATTTTTGAGCGACTCAGCCAGCAAAACACCGGACCCTTTCCCACCGATGCCATTCGCGCGGTGTATCGGGAAATCATGTCCGCCTCGCTGTCCCTTGAGGGGCCGCAGAAAGTTGCCTATCTGGGGCCGCGGGCCACATTCACCCATATGGCCTGCATGCAGAAATTCGGGTCGTCCGCGCAGTACATCCCCGTCAACAGTATTAAAGACGTATTCAGTGAAGTGGAGCGGGGGCGGGCGCATTTTGGCGTGGTGCCGATCGAGAACACCACAGAAGGTGTCGTGAACCACACGTTGGACATGTTCATCGATTCCAGCCTTTTGATCTACGGAGAAGTATTGCAGGAAGTGGCGCACCATCTGATGTCTAAGAATGGGGTTGTCGGGGACATCACCAGAATTTATTCGCATCCCCACGCCATTGCCCAATGTCGAAATTGGCTCGAAACGAATCTGCCTCGCGTGCCGGCATCGGAAGTGGCGAGCACCGCCAGGGCCGCTGAGTTGTGTGTCGACGATCCGTCGGCGGCTGCGATCGCCTCGGAATTGGCCTCCCAGTTATACGGGTTGAAGGTCATCACAGCCAGGATCGAGGATAACATCAACAACTTCACACGCTTTCTCGTCCTGTCGCAGAAGCCACCGGAGCGGACTGGTCGCGACAAGACCTCGCTGATGTTATCGATCAAAGACAAAGTTGGCGCCCTGTACGATCTTCTGCGGCCCTTTGCCTCCCATGGCCTGAACATGACCAAGATTGAATCCCGTCCCTCCCGCCGGAAAGCCTGGGAGTATATTTTCTTTGTCGATCTCGAGGGGCACATCGACGAGGAGCGAGTCAAAAAGGCGGCCGAGGAAGTGAAGAGTCGCTGCCTGTTCATGAAAATACTCGGATCCTATCCCGCCCATTCGTGAGGATGATGTAACACCATGGCGCTGAAGGTGCATCCCGATATTGCCTCTCTCGTTCCATACGTTCCCGGAAAACCCATCGAAGAACTGCAACGAGAACTGGGTTTGCCCCGCGCCGTCAAGCTGGCGTCCAATGAAAATCCAATCGGGCCGTCCCCCCAGGCCCTTGCCGTGCTGGCCGAGACGGCGTCAACGCTGCACCGGTATCCTGACGGCGGGGCGTTTCAATTGCGTGGAGCGCTGGCTGAACGGTGGAAGGTCACCCCAGACCAGGTGATTCTGGGCAACGGATCGGATGAACTCCTGGGGCTTCTCGCGCGGACGTTTCTTTCGCCAGGCGATGAGGCCGTGATGGCCGAGCATACGTTCGTCATCTATAAGATGGAGGTCAAGGCGGCGCATGGCGTGGTGGTCGAAGTGCCGCAGAAGAATTGGCATCATGATTTGCCCGCGATGGCCGCGGCGATCACCGATAGGACGCGACTGCTCTTTGTCTGCAATCCGAACAATCCGACCGGCACCATGGCGACCAAAACAGAGGTGGCAGCGTTGATGGCACGCGTGCCGGACCACGTGGTGGTAGTGTTCGATGAGGCCTATTACGAGTACGTCAGGCATCCGGAATATCCAGAGTCGCTGGACTACGTCAAGGCTGGACGACATGCCATCGTGCTGCGGACGTTTTCGAAGATTTACGGATTGGCCGGACTTCGGATCGGCTATGGGATTACTACGCCTGAAATTACGAACTATCTCAATCGAATCCGGCCACCCTTCAACGCGAACAGTATGGCGCAACGCGCTGCGCTGGCCGCCTTGACCGATGAGGCGCATGTGACCGCCAGTCGGGCGCTCAACCATAATGAGATGGACAAGGTGCGGACGGGCTTGCAACGGCTTGGGTTTGAGGCGTTGCCGAGCGAGGCGAACTTTCTGTACTTCGATGTCGGGAGAAATGGCCGCGAGGTGTTCGACGCCCTCTTGCGAGAGGGCATCATCGTGCGCCATATCGAGGGCCGGATGTTGCGGGTGACCATCGGCTTACCGGACGAAAATCAATTGTTCCTAAGCGCGCTCAAGGACATCACGCGTGCGTCGCGATAAGGAAGGCGAGACGAGATCATGATTATTGTCTTGAAACCCGAAGCTTCGGAACGTGAAGTCGATCACATCATTGATCGCCTCCGCGAGCTCGGATTGAAGTCGCATATTTCAACCGGCCAAGAGCGGACCATTATCGGAGTGATCGGCGACGATCGGATTTTGCATAATCAGCCGTTGACCGCCTTGCCCGGCGTCGAGAGTGTGTTGCCGATCCTGGCTCCTTGGAAGCTGGTCAGCCGGGAGTTCAAAAAAGAGAATACCATCATTGATGTCAACGGGGTCAAAATCGGCGACAAAAAAATTACGATCATGGCGGGTCCCTGCGCGGTCGAGCGATTGGAACTGACCGTGGGGATTGCGCACGAAGTCAAATCGTCCGGCGCCACGATTCTCCGGGGCGGGGCCTACAAGCCGCGGACCTCACCCTATTCGTTTCAAGGATTGGGGCGGGAAGGATTGGATTACTTAGTTGAGGCGAAGAAACAGACCGGGCTCCCGGTAGTGAGCGAGATTTTGGATACGCGGGACATCGAATTATTTCTTGAGAAAGCCGACATCATTCAGATCGGCGCCCGAAACATGCAGAACTTCGAGTTGCTCAAGGAAGTCGGCGCGTACGACAAGCCGGTATTGTTGAAGCGCGGTCTGTCTGCCACGATCAAGGAGTTCCTTCTATCCGCTGAGTACATCATGTCGCGCGGCAATCGTAACGTCATGTTGTGTGAGCGCGGCATTCGTACCTTCGAGACGCAGTATCGGAATACCTTGGACCTGGCAGCCATCCCCACCCTCAAGGATCTTTCGCATCTGCCGGTCATCGTCGATCCGAGCCATGCGACGGGCAAGTGGGATCTGGTGGCGCCGATGTCCAAGGCGGCGATCGCGGCCGGGGCCGACGGACTCTTGATCGAAGTGCATTCCAACCCTGAATGCGCGCTGTGCGACGGCGAGGAATCCATCCGGCCCTCCAAATTCAAGGAGCTGATGGCTGACTTGCGGAGGCTTGCGGCAGCAGTTGACAGGACGATCTAGGCCTAATTGCAGCAAACAGTCGTCGAATGATGAGACCACATTTCAAGCAAGTTGCAATTATTGGAGTTGGATTGATCGGCGGGTCCCTAGGGATGATTTTGCGCCGGCAGAACCTCGCCGACTCTGTCGTCGGCATCGGGCGGCGTGTTGAGAATCTCAAGACGGCCGTCGAAATGGGCGCGATCGATCGCTATGTGTCGGACCCTCGAGAAGGTGTCGAAGGCGCAGATTTTGTCCTCTTGGCCACTCCAGTAGACACGTATGAAGGGCATCTCCAGGAGTGGTCGACCTGCCTCAAGCCGGGGGCCATCGTGAGCGACGTCGGGAGCGTAAAGGGCGAGTTGGTCATGCGGGCTGAAGCGCTGATACCTCCTGCCGTGAGCTTCGTAGGCGCACATCCGATTGCCGGCAAGGAGAAAACCGGTGTGGCTGCAGGATCCGAGACGCTCTTCACCGGCGCGCGCTGTATTTTGACACCCACGGCCAAGACAGATCCGGACGCGCTGCGCATCGTTCGTGCCCTGTGGGAGCTCGCCGGGTCGGTCGTGCTGGAAATGGACCCCTTTCTTCACGACAAAATTCTCGGCGCAGTCAGCCATCTTCCGCACGTAGCGGCGTTTGCATTGATGACGGCGCTTGCGGATGTGCGTGACCACGGCGTGCCGGAACTCGATTTGGCCGGCCATTCAGGAGGAGGTTTGCGAGATACTACGCGTATCGCGGCCAGTTCTCCTGAGATGTGGCGAGACATTTTCTTATGGAACCGGGACAATCTGGTGTTTCTGATCGAGACCTATGAGCGGCATCTCGGCGAGCTCAAGCGGTTGATTGCGTCAGGCGACGCGGCCGGTATCGAAAAGCAGCTGGACCAAGCCAAACATGAGCGGGAACAGCTGACCGCGCGTACGTCGGGAAAGGTGTAGGCAACCATGGCGTCTCTGACTGTCACACCGGGCCGTCCGTTGAAGGGCATGGTCACTGTACCAGGGGACAAGTCTGTCACTCATCGGGCAATCATCCTCACGGCTCTGGCGGAGGGGGTCAGCACCGTCTCAGATTATTGTCGCGGTGAAGATTGCCTGAATACGATGCGCGCGTTTCAATCGCTCGGTGTGCGGATCGAGGAAACGGTTGACCAGTTATTAGTACATGGAAAAGGCATGTGGGGTCTTACGGAACCATTCGGTCCCATCGACTGTGGGAACTCCGGCACCGGCATTCGTTTAATGACTGGAGTGCTGGCCGGACAGGATTTTTTTACGGTCCTCACGGGGGACGATTCGATCAGGCGACGCCCAATGGGCCGGGTCGTGAAACCGTTACGGTCGATGGGAGCGACGATTGCAGGAAGAAAAGGCGGGGAATTGGCGCCGTTGGCGATTACCGGTACGCGACTGACAGGGATGTCCTATTCATCGCCGGTCGCGAGTGCCCAAATCAAATCATCGCTGTTGTTTGCCGCCCTCTATGCCGATGGCATGACGACCATTGTGGAGCCGCGCCTTTCGCGTGATCATACGGAACGCATGTTTGCCTATTTCGGGATCCCCTTGCGTCGCGATGGGTGCACGGTTCAGATCGAAGGGCGTCCGTCTGTCCGATGGAGCGGCAAGAGGGTTGTGGTGCCAGGTGACCTGTCTGCGGCGGCATTTTTTGTGGTAGGGGCATTGATTGTGCCGGGATCGGATGTGACGGTCGGTGGCGTGGGTATGAATCCAACTCGGACGGGCCTCTTGGACATCCTGCGTGACATGGGCGCTCAAATCGACGTGCTTAATCCGCGCGAAGAGGCCGGTGAACCTGTCGCAGATCTCCATGTGCGTTCGCAGCCGCTTCGAGGCGTACGAATTGGACCAGAGCAAATTCCGCAGACAATCGATGAATTTCCGATCCTCTGCGTCGCCGCGGCTGTGGCTGAAGGCGAAACGGTTATCACAGGCGCCGAGGAATTACGGGTCAAGGAAAGTGATCGGATTGCCACGATGGCGACCGAACTGCGGGCCATGGGAGCGCGCATTGAAGAACGACCCGATGGAATGGTGATTCAAGGACTCGGGGGTAAGGGACTGAACGGGACGCTGACTGCTGCGACCTGTGCGAGCCACGGCGACCATCGTGTGGCCATGTCAGTTGCGATTGGAGCGTTGACCGCTCGGGAACCGACTTTCATTCAGGACACAGCCTGTATCGAGACGTCTTTCCCGCATTTCGATCGTACCCTATTGGAACTGTTGACTGCTCCCGCAAAACGTCTATAGTGCGAGGATTCTGTGGGTGAGAGCGCTCAGTTGAGGCAGGGGAAGCAAGGTCTCATCATCGCGATTGATGGTCCGGCCGGCGTTGGGAAAAGTACGGTCGCCAGACTGTTGGCGTTGCGGCTCGGATATTTGTACCTGGATACGGGCGCTCTGTATCGTGCTGTGGCCTGGAAGGTGCAAGACGCAGGGCTGGATGCGAATGATCGAACGACCATTGCCACGCTCTTGCCTGAGACCACGCTTCGAATGGCCTGCGGCCCGGAACAGGCGCATGTTCTGATGGATGGACGGGATATCACGGGTGAATTGCGTACACCTGGCGTGACGGCACTCGCTTCGATGGTGTCGGCGATTCCCGCTGTGCGCGAATGGCTCTTGCCGGTGCAGCGGCAAATTGGCGCAGGCGGCTGCGTAGTGGCAGAGGGACGCGATATCGGGACCCGGGTGTTCCCGGAGGCGGACGTTAAATTTTTTCTCGAGGCCGATCCGGATGTTCGGGCGACCAGGCGACATCGTGAACTGGTAGCGGCTGGACATTCGGTTCCATTGGACCAGACTAAGCGCGATCTTACGGGGCGAGATGATCGCGATCGGTCCCGAGCGGTGGCCCCCTTGATCCCTGCGCCAGATGCTGAGCATATCGATACCTCAAGCATGCCCGCAGAGTCGGTCGTCGAGCACATGATGGCTGTGATCACGGCGAAATTGTGATCTCCGCACTCTATGGCTGTTTGTGGATTGTCTCGCGAGTGATCGGGTGGGTGTGTTTCGGGTATCGCACGGTCGGCAGGGTTCCGCGGCAAGGCGGATTTCTCATCGCCTCGAACCATGCCAGCTATTTGGACATTCCATTGCTGGGCTGTGGTGTGCTACGGCGGGTCTGGTATATGGGCCGGCATGACTTGTTTCCAGTGCCTTGGCTTAATGGACTATTGCAGGCTCTTGGCTGGATTCCCTTGCGGATCGGACGACTTGATCGTGATGCTTTCAGCAAGGCCGTCTCCCTCATCAAGGAAGGCAAGCCGGTGGCGATCTTTCCTGAGGGAGGACGAACGATGACCGGTGCATTGAAACCTGGGAAGCCAGGAATTGGGGTGATTGTGGCGCAAACCGGGTGTCAGGTGGTACCCGCTCATATCGGCGGCACATTCAAGGTGCTGCCGCCCGGGGCCAAGTGGCCTAGATTTCACCGAGTGACCGTGGCTTATGGGACGCCGATTGATTTTTCGGCTGACGCCGCTCAGTTGGAAGGCAAAGCATTTTATCAACATGTCAGTCGAACGGTGATGGGGAAGATTGCGGAGCTCGGACAAGTTCCGACTGCTGGGGACTGGTCGGCGAAAGCCGGGCAGCGCCACGATCTCGATACCACGCCAACGGCCAAGTCTTGCAACGCTGAGTAAGATTTGGTTGCTCTCACGTTCAGCACCCGGCTCGAGCCGGAGGACGAGGATCTTTTCATGAGTACTGTCACACCAGAAAGCGAACCCACACTCGATCGCGACGCCTTGGCGGCGATGTACGAGGAAACCTTCCGCAACTTTGAGGAAGGAACCATCACCGAAGGCATGGTCGTGGCCATCGGTAAGGATAAAGTGGTGGTCGATATCGGCTATAAGTCCGAGGGGATGATTCCGGGCGACCAATTCTCACACGAGGAATTGGCGCAACTGAAGGTGGGCGATCGGCTCCAGGTCTACCTCGAGGAATGTGAAGACGCCGACGGGAATTTGGTGCTCTCCAAAGAAAAAGCCGACAAGATGAAAATCTGGGAGGAATTGGAGAAGCTGCACAAAGAAGAAAAAAGCATTGAGGGTAAGATTATTTCTCGCATCAAGGGCGGCATGATGGTCGATATCGGCGTCAAGGCGTTCCTGCCTGGCTCGCAGATCGATCTGCATCCTGTCCGCGATCTGGATGGGCTGGTCGGGAAGACCTTCCCACTCAAGATCATCAAGATCAATCATCGCCGGGGCAACGTCGTCGTCTCGCGTCGAGTACTGCTGGAAGAGAATCGCGATCGCCGGCGCCAAACGACATTGGCCACATTGAAGGAAGGCCAGCTGATTCAGGGCATGGTCAAAAACATCACCGACTACGGAGCCTTCATCGACCTGGGCGGGATCGACGGACTTGCTGCATATCACGGACATGTCATGGGGTCGTGTAGGACATCCATCCGAATTGTTCCAAGTCAGCGACAAGGTTGAAGTGACGGTGTTGAAGTATGATCGTGAGACTGGCCGTATTTCTCTTGGCCTGAAGCAGAAGTCGGCGGATCCCTGGACCGGTGTCGCCGCGAAGTATCCGGTCGGCACTCGCGTGCGTGGCCGAGTCGTGAGCTTGACCGATTACGGAGCGTTCGTCGAATTGGAGCCAGGCGTGGAAGGATTGGTGCACGTATCCGAAATGTCTTGGACCCACGAAGTCCGGCATCCCTCGCGTGTGGTGTCCGTTGGCGATCAGGTTGAAGCGGCCGTGTTGAACGTCGATCCGGGCAAGCCGGAAAATCTCCTTAGGGATGAAGCAGACGGCGCCGAATCCTTGGGACATGATCGAAGCCAAGTACCCGGCCGGGACGCGCATTGAAGGAAAGGTGAAGAGTCTGACCGACTTTCGGCGCGTTCGTTGGCTTAGAAGAAGGGATCGATGGATTGATCCATATTTCCGACATGTCCTGGACCAAGCACATCAAGCATCCGTCGGAGCTCTTCAAGAAGGGCCAGAAGGTCGATGCGGTGGTCATTCGAATCGACAAGGATAAGGAGCGGCTCTCGCTGGGCTACAAACAATTGACGCGCGATCCATGGGAAGAGCAAATTCCAATCAAGTATCGGTCGGGGATAGCGGTTACCGGTAAGGTGAGCAAGATCGCTGATTTCGGGCTCTTCATTGAACTGGATGGCGACGTTGAAGGTTTGATCCATGTCAGCGAGGTCGGCCTCGATGCGCAATGTTCGCATGGAAGACAAGTTCAAGCCGCAGGATGACGTGACGGCCAAGATCATCAAGGTCGATCGAGAGGAGCGCAAGATTGCGCTTGAGCCTCCGCGATCACCAGATGGATAGTGATCGTCGACAAGTGGATGAGTTTCATGCTACCCAGGGTGCGGTTGGATCAGACCTGGGACGAGCAGCCAAGCAAAGCCGGAAGCGGAATGGGCGAGAGTGACTTCCGAAGCATAGCGTGCTGCTGGAGATTCAAGGGATCCACAGAGCAGAGACACACCGGAAAGCCGGGCAGAAGCGAAGCATCGCGCGCCGGTTGTCTGGTCATCGTTCTCGTGGGACGGAGCCGTTGCTTCTGATTAATGCATTCCTCCCCGACCTCGATCTTTCGGGACAGGAACGTGTTGCGCTTATTCGTATCGAGGGGGTGATTCTCGATGCGCAGACGACGATCGGGGAGTTGAAGCGACTTTAGCGAGAATCCCTTGGTCAAGGCGATCGTGTTGCGCATCGACAGTCCTGGAGGAGGCGTCGTCCCGTCCCAGGAGATTCATGATGCGGTGAAACGGGTAAAGAATAAGAGCAATAAGGCCGTGATCGCTTCGATGGGGACGGTGGCGGCTTCCGGAGGGTATTACATTGCCGCCGCCACGACCGTATCATCGCCAATCCTGGCACATTGACCGGCAGTATCGGCGTGATCATGGAAATGGCGAACGTCGAAGGGTTGCTGAAGAAGATCGGGGTGGAAGGCGTGGTGATCAAGAGTGGACGATTCAAGGACGTCGGTTCGCCGTTCCGAAAAATGAGCGACGATGAACGCAAGTTGTTGCAGTCAGTCATGGACGATGTGCATCATCAGTTTATTCAGGCGGTGGCCGACGGACGGTCGTTGGAGCTGTCTGATGTAGAACCCCTGGCGGATGGACGTATCTTTACCGGGCGTCAGGCGAAGGAGGCCAGACTTGGTCGACGAATTGGGCGACCTTGATGATGCGATCCGTATCGCGGCAGATATTGCCGGCATACAAGGGGAACCAAAAGTCGTGGAACCGCGCAAACGGTTCTCGTTTCGAGATATTATCGAGTCGCGGTGGTCGTCGTTGTTTCCGAAGCTGGAGTTCGAGACCGGCGTCAAACTGAAATACCTGATGGCGTTCTGACCAACCGGATCGCCGTCGGCAGTTGCAATTCACAGTCGAACGTAACTCCCACCTACGAGGAGAGGGACGATGACTAAAGCGCAGATTATCGAGCGGGTTTCGGAGCAGGTGACGACCCTGACGAAGCGACAAGCCGAGGTGGTCGTGAATACCATTTTCGACTGTATTCGTGATTCACTTCGAAGCGGTAACAAGACCGAAATTCGAGGGTTCGGCAGTTTCCGGTTCCGTGCGAGACGAATGAAGGAAGGCCGCAATCCAAAGACCGGGGCGACTGTAGCCGTACCGGCCAAGCGTGTGCCCTTCTTCAAGGCCGGCAAGGAACTGAAGGAATTTTGAATAAGTAACAGGAGTGATGCCGTGGCAGAGGCACCAAACATAACAGCGCGCCGGATGTTCGGTGGACTGAGGGGGCACTGAAGCGTATGGAACGCGCGCCGCTGTTTTTGCGGGGAATGGTACGCCGTCTCGCCGAGAAAAAGGCGCGTGAATTAGGCTACGGTGAGATTACCGAGGAGATTCTCGACCAGTTCAAGGGCCAAATGATGGGAACCATGGGCGGCGAAGGCGGCATGGCCGAGGCTGCCGACCAAATGGCGAAGGGACAATTGCCCTGGACTGCTGCCGCGAAGGAACGGCTAGCCGCTGTGCCGGAGTTTATGCGGGGAATGATCAAGCAAATTGCCGATGAGATCGCTCGCAAAGGCGGTCACATGGAAGTTAACGTCGACCTGTTCGAGAAGGTTGAAGCTTTGGGCGACATCCGCGAGCGCGAATTGCCTCCGTTGGAATGGACCGAAGGGGCCTTGGCATTGCTTCAACAGAAGATTAAGGAGTCGCCGCCGATCGCGATGGATTTCGTCAGCGATATGATCCGGCACGACACAGAGGAGCTAGCGAGGGAGAAGGGACTCACGCGGATCGACGAGCAGGCCGTGGTGAATTTGTGGGATGCCCCGCAGGAGCGCGTGACATGGAGCGATGAAGCGTGGAAGCGCCTTCAAACGTCGCCGGACTTCGTCCGTAGCGGAATTCGCAAAGCGGCTGAGCGGAGGGCCCGAAAGCTCGGCCTGTCAGAAGTCGATTCCGAACATCTCACCACGTTCCGCAACCAGGCCATGATGAAAGCGGTGAAGCGCATTCGTTCGTTTGGTTACAACGAACTCACATTCGACGCCTTTGACACGGCCCTGGAAAAAACGAAACGCCTGCAGGGCAATGATCAAGCGGAAAAGAGACTGCAAGAAATTCGGTCACACTTCAGTGACCCCGATACCAAAAAGCCCGACGGTGGAACCCTGGGGGCCGATTTAATGGGACGCTTCAGGAGATTTCTGAAGGGGGAAGGATCACTTTAGCAGGTCAGTCTACTCTCTGTTTCGCCCTCCCGCGTCCTATTTCATGTCCCGCCGTCCGAAGACGGACGTTTTATATCCCCACGATCGGTATGCCGGTGAGTTGTGGCGTTGCGGCACCTGCGTCTCAGCCGGTTGGTTCGTCAAGGGAAGAACCAACTAGACTGACTCGTCTAAAAGGCAGGGTCGCAACGCCAATCTATCGAGAGTGCGGGAGGGAGATGACGTGTGTCTAGTGAGTCGTGAGGGCGCCAGGCCAGAACTTGTGCCGAATTTGCGGCAGTGGTTCGCTGTCAAAATTAGGAATATCGTAGAGGCAACGATCAATGGTCGAAACCTCCTCTTCCGTGAGCTCCAGTTGGACTTGCTTCTTCCAGAACTGATCGAGCGCCAAGTAATCGTTCGAGGTCGGTTTCTCGGCCAGGAGCGCCTGCATATGCTTAAATCCCTCTGTATCGACACCGGGCACGCGACCGTTGTTGCGATCGATGCACCACTTCAGGACTTCTGCGACACCGTACATAGATAACGGAATTGTTACTTTGCTCATGGTCTCCTCCTCAATACTTGGCGGCATTGTAGCCTAAGACTTCGGCTCTTTTCAAAGGGGCGAAAGGCCTATGCGAGGACAGTACATTCGGGAGAGCCCCTATGGGAGCCGCCAGGATGATGATGGCGACCGGGATTCATTGCGAAGCAAGATGGCCCTCTGTATACTCCGCTCGACGCCTGAAAATCGGGAGCGGCGAAGCATGGACTTGGCCGAATTGTCATGCCTTTTTCATCGAGATGGACATGAGCAGAAGATCTTGCGACCTCAAGTTGCTTCCTATGGGTCTCGGTCTCACACTGTTGACCGGCTGGCTCATCATGTCCGCCTGTTCCAAGTCCGATCCTTACGTCCCGCCTGACCCCTTTTATTATTTTGCCAGTTATGCGGTCGGGAAGAATCCGACGACGGTGACGCCGGCCGACTTTAATCGCGATCAAATTACAGATCTCGTTACCACAAATATTTCGAGTAACACGATTTCGATTCTTTTTGGCGTCGGCGACGGCACGTTTCATGATCAGGTCCAGCTACGAGTCTGCCAGGAACCTCGCTCACTCGCCGTCAACGATTTTAATCAGGATGGCCAGCTTGATCTGGCGCTGGCCTGCTCAGGCAGCGATCAGGTCTCGCTCATGTTCGGCCGAGCCAACGGGAAATTCGAGGAGGGGCCTCAGTATCCGGTGCACCGCACACCAGTGTCCGTCGCCAGCGAAGACGTCAACAGCGACGGCTATCCGGACTTAGCGGTGGCCCTGCGCAACGACAAGGTGAAGATTTTTCTCGGGAGCGCGAATGGCGAGTTTCGCCCAGGCGTTCAGTATGAGTACGGTGATACGCCTACCTCGGTGGCGCTCAGAGATCTCAATCAAGACGGCAAGCCGGAATTGATTGTCACGAATGGGGGACCCATGTTGAGCGCGGTATCAGTGTGGATCGGCAACGGCGACGGGACGTTTAGGGACCCGAAAGATTATAAGACCGGACGGCGGCCGTTAGGCGTGAGTTTTGCCGATTTCAACAATGACCGCATGCTCGATCTCTTGGTGATCAACGGCGAAGGGGATAGTTTTACTACATTCTTAGGGAACGGCAATGCCACATTTCAGTCAGGAAAGGATTCCGGCGCCGATGCCAGTCCGAACTTTGGGTTGGCGCGCGACTTCGACGGCGATCGTATCGCCGATGTGGCCATCGTTAATCTGCAATCGACGGATCTCTCGATTCTCTTTGGACGCGGGGACGGCACGTTCAAGTATCCGCCGCGAAATTATCGAACGAAGTCCGGTCCATTTACCGTAGCGAGTTACCGTGTCTCCGCCGATAATGAAGAAGAACCTGGTTTGGTGACGGCCGACAATGGTTCCGGCAGCGTGTCGGTTTTCTTGCATCACGGACGAAAGGGACAGGTTCAGACAAACCGTACGGCGGAATAACCCACTTATGTTCGCGCCGCTTTAGCCGAAGAGAGAGATAGGCAGAATGCTTGACACCCTTGGGGGGCTCGGCTAGAGTTCGAAAAGGCTGCCGGACATGGAGTCGCGCCATTTTCAGCCAACAGACCGCGGGGGCTCGTGCGATCGTTTTTCTGGTGGTTTTGCATGGGCTGCCTCATGACTTTGGCAGTCTTGATGGTACAAGGCGGTGTGCGCGATCTGGTCTCTGGGGCCAATCCCACGGGAAGCGCAGGCGCGCTCCTTTCCTTTGGTACTACGATATTCGGTGGCGGGCTCTTGGCCGGTTGCCTTGCCCTCATCCTCAATCGTCTCCGCTAAATGGAACACGGCGCTGGTATCGGTCTGAGAGGGAGACCGAGACGCCTGTCCACTGGTTCAAAGGGGCTCTCATCGCGCCATGCATTGTCTACGCTGCAAAGGATTCATGATGGTAGAGCGTCATTACACGCTCATGAATCGCCGACTCTATGCGCGCTGCTTGAATTGCGGATTCTGGATTGATCTGGCGGATTTGCTGCGGTTTTTTCATAAGGTGATTGAAAGTAGCTTGCGCGGTGCGAAAGTCAGAGAAACCTATACCCTGTGACAGCAGATTGAGTCTGGAAGTCACGAGAAAGCGCAGACAATCCGCATGACATACTCACCTCGCCTCCTGTCGATCTGTGCCAGCGCCTTCCTGGCTTTGCTTCCGACCATATGGAGTGTCCCGGCCTCGGCGCTCGACAGCGAAGTGGACGACGAAGTGATCACGGTTCCGTTCGATCCCAGACCAGTTCCTTCCACCAAGCAAGCGCATCATTCGCTGCGGTGGCGGCACGTTCCGGCCCACAGCATTTTGCTCAAGGAATTGAAGACTGGAACGACACTCTATCAATTTGAGAGCGAAAAAAAGCTGTCCCCGGCCAGTTTGACCAAGATTATGTCCGCTCTGGTCATTCTGGAATATGGCCATCTTGACGATGAAGTGACAGTCAGCCCGAAGGCCGCTCGCGCGCATAAAACGCACCTGCGTTTACGGACGGGCCAAATCTTTCGGCTCGAAGACTTACTGAAGGCGATGTTGATCGTGTCGGCGAATGATGCCTGCTTGGCCGCCAGCGAGCATGTCGGCGGAGACGAAGAGCGGTTCGTGGATCTCATGAATGCGAAGGCTGCCGCGCTGCAATTGCGGAATACCCATTTCAGCAATGCCTGCGGGTTTGATGCGCCGGGGCACTATTCCACCGCGGAAGACCTGGCCAAATTGAGCGAGGTTGCTCTGCATCACCCGGTGTTCAAGGAATTGGTCCGGGAGGAGCGGGAAATCATCATGCCGATCAATGAACATCGCGCCTATGTCTTGCGTACGACCAACCGGCTACTCGGCCGTATCCCCGGTGTGCAGGGGGTGAAGACTGGGTTCACCTCAAAGGCAGGCCGATGTCTCATTGCCAAAGTGTCGCAGGGCGGGAGCGATCTGCTCCTTGTGATTCTCAATTCAAATCGTCGGTGGAATACCGCGACTAGCCTCATCAACTACGGACTTCGATTGAACTACAGCCGGGCCGGTGCGCAATAGCTGCCGCATCATTCGGCGAGACGCCTTCCATTTCGCACCTTCCCGACATCACCACGCGGTACCAATAGAAGCCTGTTCACTGGCCTGGCGGGGCACGCCGGGGATAATGCCGATGAAGACGCGAGAGTGGTTCGCCTAACCGGTGACGGGAGATTAGTGGGGAATTGCGAACTCTACGTTGACGTCTTTTCCGAGGTAATTGACCTGAAAACCCTGCTTGTCGTAGGCGAGCACCGCGCCCATCACATTTTCGTCGCCGTACTCTTCCTTCCCAAGTAGTTTCCGCACATCGTCGGGGCTTTCACTATTCAACACATTACGAAAAATGCCCCGAGTCTTGTAGGCAAAGCGATTGTTGATGAAAATGAGATCGACTTTGCCGTCCTGCACGCGCACCCCCGCCATAGGACCGGTCGGTTTTCGTTGATCAAGAAGGAAGATAAACGTCGCTTCCTGTTCCGCCTTGATGCCGGCGATCTTTTCATTCACCAGTACATCCAGAGCCTTCCCCTCCGCATCCCCTAACTTGACGCCGAACAGTGAAATCTCTTGGCTCGTGATTGCCTTGGGGTCGGTCAAATCGTTCTTGCTGAGTTCGTACGGTTCGGCGCTCGCTAAGGCAGCGAGACACAAGGAACTTATCGTCGCCATGACCGCCGTAAACACCCACTTACGCTGCATCATGAATGCCTCCTTGAAACGGGTCGGTACACGGTGGATCGTCTTGAGATGGGTGTCGGATTTCGAGAAGTGGCTCAGACGACAGGGCATTTTATCCAAGGGGCAGGCTAACTTTCAAGGTCGCTGGTAGGTAAGTCTCACGACCTGGGAAGGGTAGGGAGATCACACAGCATCGCCTTAACCGGCCTTCACCGCGCGTACCTTGGTCGATACAGGCTGCGTAGGATCGGACTGTAACTCTTTCATAGTGATCTGGCAAAGGCGGGCGAACTCCTCGGCGGCCAAACTGCGATATCGTTTAGTGAGGTAGGCCAGTCCGACTTTGTGGCGAGGAGTAGGGTCGTACAGCTCGATCAGTTGCAACGCTTCGCCGGACAGTCGCGAACGCACGTATAAGTCAGGAAGAATAGTCGCGCCCGTTCCGTTCGCCACGGCTTGCAGGATGCCTTCCGGCGAACTCATCTCGAGCACAACCTGCGGGTAAACTCCTGCCTTGGCACATTCTGCCTCCACCATCTTCCGCAAACAGTAATCGACCGGCATCAGCACGAGAGGCAGGGTTGCGAGGTCCCGCATGCGCGTGCGGCCACTCCCAATAGTTGTCATGCCGGCCGGGGCAACAAGGCACAGTCGCTCTTCAAAAAGAGGCACAGTCGTGAGCTGCGGATGGCTCAGTGGCAGCAAGCAAATGCCGATATCGAGACGATGAGCCAACAAGCCGTCTACCACCTCCGATGAAGGCTGGGCATGGACTTGCAGCTGAATGTCCGGGAATCGTTGCTTGAATCGCGAGACCAATGGGGCGATCAAATAAGAGTTGACCGTCGAGAGAACCCCCACCACCAATCGTCCTCGCTTGGCCCCCTGTAACTCGTACACAACATGCGCGGCTTGCTCCAATTCGCGCAACGCTCGATCTGCATGGACGCGAAAGAGTTGGCCGGCCTGGGTGAGGATAACCTTACGACCAAGCCGGTCGAACAGCCGCGTGCCCAATTCCTTTTCAAGCTCGCCGACTTGAACCGAGAGCGATGGCTGGGAGACGTGCACATGCTCGGCAGCGCGACTAAAATTTTCATGTGTCGCCACCGCCATGAAGTAGTGAATTTGGCGCAACTCCATATGTGGTCCCCTCCCACGAGCTATAGCTATAGACTATAGAACATATGCAAACAATGTATTGGACGAATACAAGTTATCCGCCCTATGGTCTGGTGTCAACCAGAAGGCTGCTTGTCGGACGTGTGGCTCGATGTGGGCAAGGGCGATGAGCGGCTGGTCATGTACTTACAAGGGGAGGACTAGGATGGCGTCGAATTATCGCGGACTTGTCATGCTGCTGCTAGGGGCGACCATGGCTGTAATGGGTTGTGCGGACTACGGGACATCGAAAGGGTCCGGACCTTCGGCTGCCACCGCGCCTGCCGTGAAGCCGCTCTACGATCGTTTGGGCGGGAAGCCTGCTATCACCGCGGTGGTGGATCAATTTGTGGCCAATGTTGCGGCAGATAGCCGCATCAACGGGCGGTTTGCGACCACGGACATTCCGAGGCTGAAAGGGTATCTGGTCGACCAGGTGTGCCAGGCGACTGGCGGGCCCTGTACTTACCAGGGGCGTGACATGAAGCGCACGCATGCGGGGATGGGCATCACCACGGCTGAGTTCGAAGCCCTTGTCCAGGATCTCGTGGCGGCGCTCGATACCTTCCGCGTTCCAGCGACGGAGAAGAATGAACTCTTGAGCCTCCTCGGTACCATGAAACACGACATCATTGAGGTGCCGTAACGGAGGGGCAGGGGAACGGTCGCATGGCCCTTCCCCTGCCGCGAGGTCGGCCTGTCGCAATCGATATTAGTCTGGTCGATCCGAGTGGGCGAGCGCGGTCGCCAATTGTCGGAGGCGGCGGAAATATTCCAGGCTCTCTTCGTGGAGGTCGTCGAGCAATGCATCAAGATCGACGACGCAATCTTCTAAGATCGTGATACGTTGACTATCCAATCCCTCAGGCCCGTCGAGATAGAAGACGGCGCAACCCCCGATGACGGTATCCAAGGTCATCAGCTGCCCTTCATTGGGGCTGGAAAACTGCGGCCAGCCGGCTCGGCTATGGGCCTCCCATAAAGCGGCGATAGATTGGTGACTCATGATGGATGTCTCAATCGAGAGCTGACCAGTTCAGCCGTCAACGCGTCAGTAACCCTAACGCATGCAGAAGTAGAACGGCAAGCGCGCAGAGTCCGAGCCCGACGAATCGATAATCGATCGCTTCGCGGGACAAGCACCAGCTCAGCAGAGGTGTGCGCCATGCAGCGGCCCCCCACGCGAGGAAGGCGCTCTTGATGACCATCGCGCCGCCCACGATCCACCAAAGAGCCTGATAGGGGAGCTGTGAGGAGTAGACGACCAGGGTGCCAGCGAGACACACCCCCACAGCTTGCCAGCGAAGGAGGTGTGGGCTCTGTTGAAGCGATTCCTGCACCCTTCGGATGATCAGGAGGGGAACGCACAGCAGGGCAAGACCGTCCGCCATCCAGATTCCGGCAAGAGCCGCAAGGAGATACCGTGTCATTATGAGCGACAGGTTCCAGGCATAGTATCAGGCTATGGGTAGAGTCCTCGTTGGAGGTGCGCCTGGGCCACCTTGTCGATTCCCGACATTAACGCCGCCATCCGCATCGTCGTACGTTTCTCGACTGAAAAGTGTAAGGTCCTGTGGAACGCACTGCTGATGATGTCCTGTAGGCGGTCCTGAACGTCTTTGGCTTTCCAGAAGAAGCGCTGCACGTCCTGCACCCACTCAAAGTAGGACACGATGACGCCGCCGGAATTCGCCAGAATATCGGGGATGATGAAGACGCCGTTCTCGGTCAAGATACGATCAGCCTCCAGGGTTGTCGGTCCGTTCGCTCCCTCGGCGAGGATCCGGCAGCGCAGGTTGCCGGCATTCGCGGCGGTGATTTGCTCGGAGAGCGCCGCGGGAACCAAGACGGTGCAGTCCAGTTGAAGCAGTTGCTCATTGGTAATGGGCTCACCCAGGGTGATTCCGCTGAGGGGTTCGTGCTGATCTCGATACCGGCGCAGCAGCTCTGGTATATCGAGGCCGTTGGAGTTGTAGATTCCGCCGTATTCATCGCTCACGGCGATGACTCGTGTCCCCGCTTGCTGCATGATCGCGGCTGTGTGGGAGCCGACGTTGCCGAACCCCTGAATCGCGACCGTGGTGTCGTTCACATCGAGCTTCAGGTGCCGCAACGCCTCCAATGTGACACAAACCACTCCGCGGCCTGTCGCATCCTCGCGGCCGAGGCTGCCGCCGATTGACAGCGGCTTGCCCGTCACCACGCCTTGCACGGCGTACCCGACCTGTTGGCTGTAGGTATCCATGATCCAGGCCATGACTTGTTGGTCTGTTCCCACATCCGGCGCGGGCACATCCTTATCCGGCCCGATCAGCGGAAAGATTTCCGCCGCGTACCGGCGGGTCAGCCGCTGCAGCTCACCGCGACTCAACAGTTTCGGATTCACTCTTACGCCGCCTTTGGCACCGCCGTAAGGAAGGTCCGCCAGCGCGCATTTCCACGTCATCCACATGGACAGCGCCGCGACCTCACCCAGGTTCACCTCGGGATGATACCGGATGCCACCCTTCGACGGACCGCGTGCCGTGTCATGTTGGACGCGATAACCGGTGAAGACCTCGACGTGCCCGTCATCCATTTTTACCGGGATACTGACGATGAGCGACCGCTGCGGCAGTTTCAGGCGTTCGCGGAGGTTGGGGTCCAGGCGCATCGCTTCCGCCGCCTCGTTGAATTGGGCTACGGCAAGGCGAAAGGTATGGGTATCGAGTTCATTCATCGCGTCACTCCTCAAGGCTGAATTGCGCAGGGATGGAATTTGTCACAAGCGGCCGTCGGAGGCTCCATGAGGGAATGACAATCCTCCTGGCCGAGGGTTTGAATCCACGTCAGATGAAATCGTTCAGCAAAGACGGCGGCGATCCGCTGCTGGACGACTTGCACGTCCGGGGCGGCCCCTAAAATATCCGCCATGGTGATGACGCGGCAGTCCGTAATTCCGCAAGGGACAATATGGGAAAAGGGCGTGAGATCCATGGAGACATTCAACGCAAAGCCATGCGTCGTGATGCCTTGGGAGATGCGTACGCCGATAAAAGCGATTTTCGAGGGACGGCTGGTGCCGACCCATACGCCAGGCAGGCGCTCGAGGCGATAGCCTGAAATCCCCCACTCGGCCAAAGTGGCGATGAGAATCTCCTCCAGTCGATGGACGTAGGCTTTGGGACCTGCGCAGTGCTCGGAAAGTCGAAGGATCGGGTATCCCACTGCCTGGCCGGGCCCGTGATAGGTGATAGACCCGCCTCGTTCGGTTCGAATGACAGGGATCCCGGTCTGCTGCGTGAGGTGCTCCTCTCCGGGCCAGTGCCGCTCAGCAGTTGTACGCCCCGCGGTGAACACGGGATCGTGCTCCATGAGCAAGAGGAGATCGCGGCAGCGATCGGCCGCGCGTCCGACCCGGCAAGCGCGCTGCAAGTTCCAGGCGGCCGCATAACTCAACCGCTCGCAGAGGACCAGTGTTCCGGCCTGCGGAGTGTCGGGTTCCTGCTCTACCGACGGCATGGATATGTTTCCAAGTTCCGCCTTAACGAAGTGATCGGGCATCATGGGTGGAGCTGCTGTTGAGGACGGGAGCGCAAGACCGTGATCGTCGCGGTACCGGTCTTTCCTTGCGCGCTTATCTGGAAAGCCATCTGGTCCCCCGCGCTTCGTATGGCATGCCAAAAGTCCCCGATGTTGTAGATGGGATGGTTGTCGATCGCCGTGACCACATCGCCGGATTGCAATCCAGCCTGGCCGGCTGATTTGGCGAGGTCCACTTGAAGGGCCAGAATCCCCCGATCGGTTTCGAGGTCGAAACTTGCCGCGACACTGGGCGTGACAGTCACAGGAATTAACCCGAGGTCCGGACGCAACACCGACCCGCGCACCATCATGGATTGGATGTGGGGAAGGATGGCCTCCATGGCGATGGCATAACTGATCGCCTGCGCGGATGGCGCAATCGCCACATTGATCCCGATGACGTGGCCGTAGCGATCGACAAGAGGGCCGCCGCTGTTACCGGGGTTGATGGCGGCATCCGTTTGCAGCAGATCGTAGAGGGTCTCACCTTCCGGCGTCAGAACTGAGCGGTCGCTTGCGCTGATGACGCCCACCGTGACAGTGGATCCTCCTTTTAAGGCGAGAGGATTACCGATGGCGATGACCGTTTCTCCGATCTCGACCGCGGCCTTTCGAGTGAACTCTGCCGGCGCCAGGTCGGGGGCCGTAATTCTGACCAGGGCAAGATCAAGCAGGAAATCGCGCGCGACGACGCGGCCGGGCGTGAGGCGACCGGTCGATAGCCCCACGACGACGCTGGTCACACCTTGTACCAAATGATTATTGGTGAGGATGAATCCGCCCGGATCGAGAATAATGCCTGATCCCGAGCCCGGCGGAGCTCCATGTTGTGCCCCCCCTGAGGGCACGCCGCGAGTGAGGATGGTGACAACGGAAGGGCGGACTTTCGCGACGATAGCCGGAACTGATAATTCTTTCTGCGATGGTTCGAAGGTGTCCTGTTGGGCCAAACATGTAGAAGGGGTGTTCACACCGAGGAAGTAGAGTACAGGAAGGGCCAGGATCAACCATCGTTTGTAGGCAGCAGGGCGGTTGTAAGAGCCTATGACCATGGGGGGAACAGGTTCCTCCATCGACGCATTCTCTCACAACCAGCGCGGAGGGCGAAAGCGCTTACAAAACAATACGGGCGAGGTGGATGACCTCGCCCGTATCGTCAACCGTATCCGGCTCGATGCCCGCGTTATTTGAGCGCGGCGAACATCTCCTTGACCATCGGGGTCTTGAGTTTCTTGAGCGCTTTGGCTTCGATCTGACGGATGCGTTCGCGTGTCACTGACAGATGTTGCCCCACTTGCTCGAGGGTGCGCGATTGATCCTCGCCGATACCGAACCGCAGGCGGATGACGATTTGTTCTCTGGGCGTCAAGGTGCCCAGAATCCGATCCATCTCGCGCGCGAGTTCCGTGCGGTTCACGAGCGCGTCCGGCGGCACCGCCTGATGATCAGGCAACAGTTCCCCGAGTTCCGTTCCCCCATCGCCCACGTGATGTTCCAGCGCTACCGGTTCCTGAAAGGCCTGAATGGTTTCATGCAGGCGATCGGGACGCATGCGCATGCTGAAAGCCACCTCCTCTAACCTCGGCTGACGCCCCAGCTGCTGCACGAGGCGACGAGAGGTTCGAAGAATCCGGTTTGAGGCCTCCGTCTGGTGGACAGGAATCCGAATCGTACGCGACTGGTCGGCCAGCGATCGGGTGATTCCTTGCCGGATCCACCAAGTGGCGTAGGTGCTGAATTTAAAGCCCTTCCGGTGTTGATACCGTTCGGCCGCTTTCATCAATCCGATATTGCCCTCTTGCACCAAGTCGAGCAACGTGAGCCCGCGTCCGGTGTAATGTTTGGCCACATTCACGACTAACCGGAGATTGCAGCGGACTAATTCATCCTTGGCGGCTTCCTGCGTGACGCGCGAGGCGCGTAATTGTGCCAAGCACGTGTCCAGCTCCTTCTGCGCCGCGGCTGCCTTTCCTTGGGCTGATGCATTCTGCCGCAGGTCTGCGAGCGCAGCCTCTGCCTGATTGAGAACCGTGGCGGAGAGCCCGCTCAGGCGACGCATCGTCTGCAGCGTCTGGATGCCTTCCGTGATGGCGGGAGTTCGTTTGAGGCGACCGGCGGCTTTGACCGCTTGCTGGAGCGTATGACGAATTTGCCGTGTGCCGAGATCGAGCTGCTTGGCTAAGGCAAGCTCTTCATTTCGTTCAAGCAAGGCGCGTTCGCCGAAGGAACGAAAGTATAACGATTCCAACAGAAATGGCGATGAAGCCGAACGCGGCACCTTTGTCGGCGCTTCCGGCTCCGTGTGAGCGTCAGCTTCCGCTTCCGGCTGGTCGTCGGGGTCCTGAGCAATGCTGTCCAATAAGCCGCTGGCTTCTGGGTCATCCGCATCTGGGTCAACCTGCGACACCACCGTCGACCCTATATCGTCTTGAATCGCGAGTGCATGCTTCATTGTGACTACCCCTTTTCCCCATCCTGGAGAGGTTGGCTATATCAATGCTTGAAGAGGGTACCATCCGTCATTACGTTAGAGACTAGGATCTCCCAAAAGGATTCATTCCAGTGGCTCATTGTGCGTTTTCTCCCTTAGATCCTACGAGCCACACTCAAACCTGGATTGCCTACCATAGAGATAGAGCCGCTCACCGAACTGTCAAGAGAGGCATGGCGCCTCGCGGCTGTGTACGTTCGAGCGGATGAAAGAAGACGAGAAGAAGGGTGCGTGGCTCATTCGGTTGAAAAACCCGTCGGCAGTCTCCTAGAATGCCGAACTATGTCAGAACTGAAAAATAGCGAACGCGTTCATCTGGTAGACAAGAAAGGTCGGCACTATGCCTTGACCTTGAAAGCCGGGGACATCTATCACTTTAGCGGCGAGACTATTCCGCACGACGAACTCATCGGAATGCCGGATGGTTCCATCGTGACCCTGTCGAAGGGAAAGCGATTTCTCGCCTTGCGGCCGACCTTTGGGGAATATGTGCTCAAAATGCCCCGCGGGGCCCAGGTGTTGTACCCCAAAGACCTCTCATTGATTCCCATGTGGGCGGATGTGTACCCGGGCGCCCGAGTGTTCGAGGCCGGTACAGGGTCCGGAGCGCTCACGATGGCATTATTGCGGGCCGTGGGACCCACAGGCCTGGTCGTGACCTATGAAGCCCGCGATGATTTCGCCCATACGGCGCTCACCAATATCGAACGGTACATGGGGCCGGTGTCCACGCTCATGCCCTGTCGAAAGAATGCCTATGAGGGGATCGACGTACTCGAAGACGGTCGTTTGTTCGATCGCCTTGTGCTGGACCTGCCGGAACCATGGCAAGTCGTGCCCCACGCGGCGAAGGTGTTGCGTTCCGGCGGCATTTATCTCAGCTTCGTCCCGACCGTGCCCCAGGTCATGCAAACTGTCGATGCGCTCGAACGCACCGCGGTATTCGGCATGGTCGAGACGTTCGAAACGCTGTTGAGAACCTGGTCGATTCAAGGGCGCAGTGTCCGCCCGGACCACCGCATGGTGGCGCATTCGGGGTTTTTAACCGTGGCGAGAAAAGTCGAAGCCGGGTGGTGGTCGCAGGCGGCAAAGACAACGGTGGCAGACGCGGTCGCTGAAGACACTCAGGAAGAAAGCGAAGGGGAGGCGTCGCGAGTATGAATCGGTTACAGGGAAAGGTGGCCATCATCACCGGCGGCAATGCGGGAATCGGAGAAGCCATCGCGAAATTGTTCGCGGATGAAGGCGCGTCCGTCGTCGTGACCGGCCGTCGCAAAGAAGAACTCGACCGTGTCGTGAAGGGCATCGGGGTGAATGGCGGACGGGCGCTGGCCGTCGCCGGGTCTGTCACTGATGAAGCGCATGTGCAGGATGTGGTCACGCAGACGATCCGTACCTTCGGCAAGCTCCATATTCTGGTGAATAATGCCGGGATCGGCGATTTCGGCAAGCGCTTGCATGAAACGGACGATGCGACCTGGCTGAAGATGTTGGACATCAATCTTACCGGAGTCTTCCGCATCACCCGCGCCGCGGTGCCGGAACTCATCAAAAGCGGCGGTGGGGCGATCATCAATATTTCCACGGTGGCCAGTCTGGTCGGCATTCGCGGCCTCCCGAGTTACGCCGCCTCGAAAGGCGGGGTAGATGCGCTGACCAGGGCCATGGCCGTCGATTACGCGCAGGACAATATCCGGTGCAACGTGGTCAATCCTGGATTGATCGATACCCCCATGGCGGCGCCCTTGATGGCTAATCCTGCCAACCTCGAGCCGATTCTCGCGCAGTACGCCATTCATCGGCCAGGCAAGCCGGAAGAGGTCGCCAAGATGGTGCTGTATCTGGCCTCCGACGATGCGATATGGGTGACCGGCGGAACCTTCCCTATCGACGGCGGCATGACCATCAGCAAGGGGTAAGCAAGGAGGCGACCGCCCTGTCGCGGCCTGGGGCGACGACCGCTGGGAGTCTGCTGCGACGCCGAGTTGCCGGAAGCGAGGAGGTGATCATGAGCGCTATGCAACGTGTGAGCGCGGTGGTTATGCCGGCCATCTTCTTGGCCGCGCTCCTGTCCGGGGTACTGGGGACAGGTGTGGCGCAAGCGGAAGGCGGGACAGAGTTCGTGGGAACGGTCTTGTCGGTGGACACGTCATCCGGAAAGTTCGCCGTCAAGAAAGACGGCGGGGGAAGCCGGTTCACCTTCGTCGCCAATGAGAAGACCCATTTCGACGGCGGGGCGAACGCAGTGAAGGATTTGAAGAAAGACGATCACGTGACGGTACTGTATCAGGTGCAAGGATCTCAGTACGTGGCACTCAAGGTGTTGCTCTCGAAGTAGGAAGTATTTGCGTATGGACATCTCAGCTCAGACTCAATGGTGCGGCATCATCGGGAATCCTGTCGAACATTCGCTGTCGCCCGCGATTCACAATGCAGCCTTTCAGAAGATGGGGTTGGATCTGGTGTACTTGGCGTTTCGCGTGGAAAACCTGGCTGACGCGCTGAATGGCGTGCGGGCATTGGGCCATGCGCGAGGGTTGAGCGTCACGATCCCGCATAAGGTGGCGGCGATTCCGTTTCTAGACGAAGTAGAACCCACCGCTAAACACATCGGCGCCATCAACACCGTCGTGGTTGAGGACGGAAAATTGAAGGGGTACAACACGGACGCCTCCGGCGCGTTGCGCGCATTAAAAGAAGGCGGGGCCTTGCTTGACGGTCACCGGGTGCTGATATTGGGTTCGGGCGGAGCCGCCCGGGCGATTGCCTTCGCGCTGGCGACGGGAGCCGGGATCGCCGGCCTGACAATTTTGGGGATCGAAGAGGTGGAACGGCAGAAGCTCGTGAAGGACCTTCGAGCAAAGACCGGAATTCCCATCGAAGATGGCCCGCTGACATTGGACACGCTGCGGAACTGGGTCCCGCACGTGCGCACCTTGATCCACTGTACACCGGTCGGTATGCACCCTCGCGTGGACGAATCCTGTGTGCCGGCAAATCTGTTCAGGCCGGAACTCACGGTCATGGACATTGTCTATAATCCCCGGGAAACCAAATTGCTGCAGGAAGCGCAGGCGGCGGGTTGTCGGACCATTTCGGGGTTGGAGATGTTTCTCAACCAAGCCGTGCTGCAATTTGAACTCTGGACCAATCAGCCGGCTCCAGCCGACGTGATGCGGCAGGTGCTGGAGTCTCGCTTTGGAGCCTGAAACACCCGCCCGCGCGGATCAACGATCAGGACTAGCTGCACCATTCGCAAGCAAGGACTCCCTCCGGAATCTCGTCTTGATTGGTTATCGGGGAACCGGCAAGAGCACGGTCGGGAAGGTCCTGGCCAGGAGGCTGCATCGTACATTGGTGTCGACTGATGCGGAGATTATAAAGCGGGCCAAGTTGTCCGTCCCTGAGATCGTGAAGCAGTTCGGGTGGGATCATTTTCGTGATTTAGAATCAGCGGTCTGCCGTGATTTTGCGGCGCAGGAGCGGCTGATCATCGATACCGGTGGCGGCGCCATCTTGCGAAGCGAGAATGTAGAGGCGTTGCGACGAAGCGGAACAGTGGTGTGGCTCACGGCGACAGTGGCGACAATCACTCGCCGCATTGGGGGTGATACGCAACGGCCTTCGTTGACCGGGACAAAATCCTTCACCGAGGAAATTCGCGACGTGCTGACGGAACGCATGCCGAAGTATCAGGCAGCGGCCCACCACGTCGTATCGACTGATGGCGCCTCCACGGTCCAAGTGGCCGAGCGGATCTTGCAACAAGTATGTCGTGGGTCAGCTGAGTGATTTGCGGTCGCCTTCCAGAAGGCGGTGCGCTCGACAACCTTGACAACACCTGATCAACGTGGTTCTTATACCGGCGCGCGCCCGTAGCTCAATTGGATAGAGCATCGGACTTCGGATCCGAGGGTTGGGGGTTCAAGTCCCTCCGGGCGCACCAAGTTCAAGCATTTATATGGTCGCTCTAAGAGGATCGACAAACTCATTTTTCCTCTTATGTTCGGCGGCTTCCTTTTTGGCTTGAACTGCTGCCTGCTCTTTTATCTCTACTTCCTCCGCAAAGCTGACCCCAACGTCTTCAGGGCTGGCACAAAAGTGCCTGGTTATACTCAGATATGCCCTAGGCAAGATCCTGGCTGGTATTTCGTGCATGGCTGAGTTACATGAAGCCCTCAAGATCAACGGTTTCCGAGTCTGAGGGAGCGCCCGTGAGCCACCAAGAGAAGCTCACTCAATGTCATCTCCTTGAATGCTACCTCTTCCTACGTGACTTCTGGATTGAGTCTTCATCCAACGCTGAACATCTGCAGCTCAGAAGGAAGGCTGATCGCCGTACGTTTCACCTGAAGGTCAATGCTGAGTGGCTGCAGATGAAGAGTCATGCCACCATTGAGCATCGACTCGATGGGCTGGGGCTCATTCCCTTCCTCGAAAAGAATGGGTCAGCCTGGATCAGGGTCACGTCCACTGGCCAAGAAGTGATCACGCATCTTGAGCGAGACGCGGAACGGTAACGGTCTTCACACCTTCAGCATTCTCATGCAGCCCCAGCGCTGATACTTCCAGACCACTTTCCCGAGCATGCGTTTTTCATTGTCTGCCTCGTTGAACTGCAAGCGGTCCGTTTCTCATCTCGCGTCGCGAACGCGGCTGTTGTGTGTACCGCGGCGGAGGCAGTTATTCGGACTTAAGTGAGGCCATGTCGATTGAGAAGCGGTACTTCACATCAGATTCGAGCAGTCTGTCGTAGGCTGCGTTGACCCTGTGGATGGGGATGACTTCGACGTCGGCGGTGATGTTGTGTGCCCCGCAAAAGTCGAGCATTTCTTGAGTCTCAGGTATGCCGCCGATGTTCGAGCCGGACAGGCTGCGGCGGCCGAAGACCTTCGCGACAGGAGGTTACATTTTGTGCACCCTCGCCAGGGCACGATGGGATTCGAACCTCCTGCCATGCCGATTGATCGACCGCTAAAGAATATAGAAAGTTCTTAGTTGACCGCTCACCGATGCATTCCGTGACAAACTGGATAGTAGAACATCATTCAGTTACTACGGCGGCAGGTAATACTGGCAATAAATAAAATTTTGTTGTGGGGGCACAGGGATATTGACAGCCTAAGCCGTTTCACTTAGTGTAGGTGAAACCATACATACCGTATAAAGACATGAAGTGGTTAAAGAATAAAAGTGCACCCACTCGCGAGTACAACGCCTAGTTCCTATCGGGACGACGACCGTAGGTGACGGAACGAGAAAGTTTACACGACGGAATTTGACAATGTGCCTCAAATTTCGCCTGAGGATGCCCAGGGTCCATAACCTGTGAATACCCTTCGACGGGCTACCCCCACTGGAACCTTGGGCGTCTTCTTATACGGACCAACATGTTCCACGCTCCCACTTCTGGCAGCCTTGTTATCAATTGCAGCCGTTGCTCTTGCGCAGAATACACTCGATGATTCCGTCGCGCTTTCTCTGAGCTCTGCGAGGGTGTCTGGCCATGATGGGAACGTTACGCTCACCATTACTTTTGAGAATCGCTCCACTCACGACATCACGCTGAACAAGAGGATGGCCAATCCAGGCCCCGATCTCATGATCGACATTGAGGATCTGATGGGGAATCGTCTTCGATGGCTTCCCTCCGCTCCGCCTCCCACGATCACCAGGGAGGATTTTACGGTGCTGAGGGCGGGACAGAAACTTAAAGTGCCGATCTCTGTCTTGCAAATTGGCCTTTTTGACAAACTGAAACGGAAGCAGAAGTACCGGATGACAGCGCGATACCAGAATTCTGAAACGGGAAGCAAGTTTAACTATGCGGCGTGGACAGGATTGATCACCTCGAACACGATCTTGTTTGAAGGGGAAGGATAAATGCGATGGGCAGCAAACTGCGGTTAACTTGTCTCTGTGCCCTGAATGCCGTCCTGCTCATCTCAACGTATTCTTATGCAGTTGTAATACTACCCGAATTCTCCTTCGATATTCCTACACAAACGATCAGCACCACTGCCCTCGCCGGACTTCACAATGAATTCCTAATGACTGTCGGATATGACATCGGTTTCACCCAAAAGGATGGGTATAACGTCACGGAGAAGATACAGTTAACAGGTGTCGATCCTGGCCCGGCCGTTAAGGACTTATGGAAGTCGAGTACCGAAACCATTTGGACCACACGCGACAGATTTAACGAACCGATAAATGTAAATGTGCAGTTTGTCGGGCAGGGGGGAAACATTACCGTTGCAGTGTTGCCGGACTTGCCACCCTCGATATCGAAACCTGACGCCTTTCGAGGCAATGAACTCGCTTGGTTTGCAGGATGGTCTGCAGTAGGGACCCCTAATGGAACCGGTAGTCCTGCACCGTGGGTGCATGAGGTAGGGCACATGTTCGGTAATTACGATGAGTATCCAGGTGGAGGCGTCAACCCGAACAACTCACATGGCAATGAGCCTGGCTTAATGGGGGTGAGCTTAGGTGGGCCTACAGGGACCGCTCTCTCTCTGTTTGATCGACAATACCAATTTGTCGCAGATTGGGCCATGGGTCAAACGGTAGCGACGGCACCGGAGCCTGCGACATTTCTGCTTCTTGCTTCGGGGCTAGGCGGCCTTCTCCTCTTAAGAAGGCAAACTTAAGCGAACTTCTGACCTCCCGCTAAACCCGTAAGCTTTCGTATGCCAACACTTTTCATGAGCCGGAACCACCATCCATTGTCATAGGGGAAAACGCCTGTATCTGACACTTGGCCATAGGTCCCCCAGGTCGCTCATACCGTGACCCATGACCTGGAGGATAACCCCTTCCGTAATCCGCACCCCTGTCACGGGCATTGCCGCATGCACGAGTAATGCAGCGACGGATAGCATCCACTGGCTCCCTTTGTTTTAAGCGCGTATTGGCCATAGGAGTTTGACACCTAAAGGGGATGGCAGGGTATGACCACGAGTGGGGGAGGTGTCAGCTTAGTGTTAGAAATAGAGACAAAACGAATGGAATTGGTACGAAGTGCTGTTACTGGAAGTGAAAGGCTGACCTCGTGCCAGCCGCTGTAGTGGCGGGGATTACCCAAGTCATCAAAGGCTTGAGCACCCCCTTCCCCGATTTGTAAACCGCAGGTCATCCCAGCGGTTGAGGCTATGCTTTGCGCAGGCCGGAAGGTCTATTTAAAATCTAATGCGCGTTACGGCTGAGGATGTTGCCAGCTTTTGTAGACCGTCTCGAGACTGTATCCATCAGGACCAAAGACGTTTGCTGCGTAGTACCGGGGGTCAGAGTACAGGCGCGCGCCGGGTTTGCCGTTGTCAATTGCTTCGGCCGCCATCGCAGCCTCCTAGAATGCGTTCACCTCAGACTCACTTTTGGCAACGAAGCCGACATGCGCGGCCCTGGCGTCTGCAGTCCCTTGTCTTAGCCAGAAAAATACACGGCCGTCCCGCCCGAAACCCTTGAGGTCAGGGTGCCCTACGGGGCCATCCCTGCCGTCGTAGTCGACACTATGCACAATTCCGAGCGGCTTGAGAGCCTTCTCGTAGAAGGCAATAGAGCGGTCGAGATCCGTGACGGTTATGAAGATGTGGTCTAGCAAAAAAATGCACCTCATTCGTTCGCTCTGGTTGCCTCGAAATCACCAAATGACGATTCGTTGCTCTTTCATAAGCACCTGCTCGGCCGGTTACTCCGATTTGAGCGAGGCCATGTCGATCGAGAAGCGGTATTTCACATCGGATTTGAGCAGTCTGTCGTAGGCTGCGTTGGCTTTCTGGATGGGGATAACTTCGACGTCGGCGGTGATGTGGTGTGCCCCGCAAAAGTCGAGCATTTCCTGGGTCTCGGGAATGCCGCCGATGTTCGAGCCGGCGACGCTGCGGCGGCCGAAGATCAGGGCGAAAGAAGAGAGCGCCAGGGGCTTCGCAGGCGCGCCGACGAGCGTCAGGTTCCCGTCGCGGCGGAGCAGGTTGATGTATGCGTTGATGTCGTGCTCGGCCGAAACGGTGTCAAGGATGAAGTCGAAGCTGCCGGCGTACTTCTTCATCTCGTCGGCGTGGCGCGATACGACGACCTCGTGAGCGCCCAGACGCATCGCGTCTTCCGTTTTGCCGGGCGACGTGGTGAAGACGACGACATGCGCGCCGAACGCGCGGGCGAACTTGACGCCCATGTGACCGAGCCCGCCGAGACCGATCACGCCAACCTTCTTCCCCTCGGTGATGCCCCAGTGACGCAACGGAGAGAACGTCGTAATCCCCGCGCATAGGAGCGGTGCGACTCCGGCAAGGTTGAGATTGGTGGGGACCTGGAGGACGAAGTGCTCGTCGACGACGATGCTGTCGGAGTAGCCGCCATACGTGACTGGCGCGATCTTGTGCTTGTCCGGGGAGTTGAACGTGAGGGTCAGGTTCGGGCAGAAGTTCTCAAGCCCGGCGGTGCAGTTCGGACAGGTCCCGTCGGAGTCGACAAGGCAACCCACCGCGGCGAGATCGCCGGGCTTGAACCTGTTCACCGCCGGACCGATCTGAGTCACTCGCCCGACGATTTCGTGGCCGGGGACGATGGGGTAGACAGTGGGCATGACACTGCTCCATTCGTCGCGGACCGAGTGGAGGTCGGAGTGGCAAACGCCGCAGAAGAGGATCTCGATTTGCACGTCGCGCTCCGTCAGATCGCGCCGCACGATTGTGGTAGGCCGTAGCGGCAATTTCGCACTTGCTGCGGAGTAAGCTTTCGCCTGGTACATAAGTCACCTCCCTATGCTTTGGTCAGTCAGAGAGGAGCCATTGCTTGGCTCGGGATGATCGAAACAGTAATTCTCTTCGATTCACTGAGCAGGTGAATGTGGGTGCTTCAAGCGTAATTGGCTGCCACGGCGTTGAGGATGTGTGAGCGATACCTCGCCGGGAAATCGACTCGCTTTGAGAGGCAGGCATGCTGCGCCGTCGCGGCCATTTATATTCAACCGGTACAGTACGGTTGCAGGTTATGCGGAGCGCATCCCCTTTGCACCTAGGATGAGCCCTGGTCTACGTTCACAGAGTGGACCGCTTGAGGGGATAAATCGTTGCGAAGATGCAGACGGAATGGGTTTCGCATCAAAGAAACCTGGTCGTGTTTTTGGTCAAGGTTCGGTCACGGCTTTGGCCCCGACTGTTCATCTACCTTCATCGTCACTGGTTGCATCGTGTAATGGTCTACTAGCTTGATTGGCAAAGGTAACATCACGTCCCGTCACTACCAATCACCGTCAGTCTTTAGCGCACTTCGTGAGCCATCAGATCCGAGGGTGCGGGTTCAAGACCCGCGGGCGCACCCCGCAGAATATGTTCGACCGGCAATGCGGTTGAATCATCGAATGATATCTCCCGCTCCTTCTCACTGGGACTTTTCCAGCATCTCCTCTGAATAGGCCCATTCGCCACTTATCTTCTGCCATCCTGGCGTGGTTGTGGCAAACATTACTCCTCACCGAAGAGACGTGAGGGTAATATCGTGGGAAGGAGCATGCTTAACTCCTTGTAATATAGACGATCTCATCACAGACTGGGGACAGCCTGAACTTCGAATAGCAGATGCTATAGTTGTAACGTTAGGCAAAGGTCACACCAAGCGTGAAGGAGCATGGTTCATGAAGTACCCTGATGCGTCGCAATGGATGTTGGGCGGAATGGCCGTTGTCTTACTCGCGGCCCCTGGATGTAGCAGTATGAGTGGGTTTCACTCCGGATCGGATGACACGGCTGTTTCGGAGAACGACAGGCTTGGCGACCACGCGCAGGGACAAGGTGGACGAAATGGGCAGTACCCGTCTCTCAGCCGACAAAACCCTCTGTCTGATGCTGATGTTAATGCTGAGGCTGAGGGCGGAGTGTTGCGGGGATTTTCACCCTTGGTGAACGGCCGGATTGCGGGGGAAGAGCGACTGAGTCGGAGCAGCATCGGCGGTATGTTGATGCCGGTTGATCGCGACGAGAAATGGCATGCCGAAATTCGCCGGGAAGAGGCGGCGGCGATGGAAGCAGGACTTAAAGATGTGTTCTACGGGTATGACCGATATAGCGTGTCCGATAACGACGGGGCGGCGTCGCTCACGGACAATGCCGTGTGGCTGAAGGACAACCCCAAGTCCGTTCTCAGGATTTCCGGGCATTGTGATGAGCGTGGCACGCACGATTATAATCTCGTGCTTGGTGAAAAACGGGCCAAGGCCGCCAAGAGCTTTATGGTCGATTTGGGCGTGAGCCCAAAGCAGGTGGCGATTGTCTCCTATGGCAAAGACCGCCCATTTTGTGCCGACCATGACGAAGCCTGCCATCAGCAAAATCGGCGTGGCCATATGCTGCTGCGCAAATAAGCGAGAGCCCCCGGCGTCTTTCCGTGAGTGGGCGCCGGGGCAAGGCGTGCTTGGGCCTGGGCCATTCAACGTGCTCTCGCGCAGTTTTCTCTCTCCTTCCTGCCCCTGATCCCGATAATCTGAATGATTTCTCTCCAGGAACTGTGGCTGGTTCCTCTACCGGAGGCCGCTGCCGAGGAGTGCTTTTTGGGCTATGAGCGCGTCGAGACCTCCCGGCCTCCCACTCCTTTCCCATCACATAAGGGTGACAATACGCGGGAGCTTATGGTATCTGAGCCACTGCAGGTGACAGGCTTTTCGCCGACCATCCCGTACGAAGGAGTATGATTTGTGAACCAGCGCTTTGGGATTACCGTGAAGTTCCTCATTTCTGCCGACTCCCCCGAGGAGGCTGAAGAGATTATCGAGTCGGCCTGTGAAAAGATGGCCGCGTCCATCCATGAAGGAGACGTCAGTTACGAAGGTATCGAAGACATTGAAGAGGAAGATGAATAATGATGCGTCTGGTTGTTGCCGCATCGGCCCCATCCACCATCCGGCCTCGTTGTGCGTCGGGAATGGGCTGCTGCTGGGACGATGGCGCGGTTGAGACGCCTCGGGCAAGGGGCCGGGCGGCATAATGGATTCTGCCCCTCCCACAGGAACTGATGGCCGTCTATCTGGTTTTCTGAACCGGATTCATCAGTCGACCAAGCAATACCTTCCCCAGTGGTTAGGGGTCCCGGCGCACATTCACCATGTGGCTTACCGGATGGCCAATCCTCCGGTGGAGCGACCCAATAGCCGCCGGGAGTTTCAGCACCTGCTCCAGGCCCTCGAAATTTCAGAAGGCGCCATCGACGAGAAATTCGGCTACGGATTCAAGGTCGCCGCCAATGGTGATCGGCTGATCGTCGTGTGGGAAGCGCACACGGAATATTATAGTTATCAGGTGTGGCACGTAGTGAGCGATGCTGCGAGTCCGCTCGATTTCGGACCCATCACATTTCCCGGCTATATGATGCCGTTCACCCCGCTCGGGTTGCGCGTCAATGCTCTCGACCTGCTGTTCTTGCCGCAAGCGCTGCCCCTTGAGCACGAGCTGCCTGCCCGGCTTCCCGGCGCAATGGTCTATGGCAGTTATATTTTGGGGGACGATATCGTCGCAGTGACAAGTTTTACTCCCGATGAATATGATCGGGAGCGATATCTGATCTGCTCGACCTCGGAGCAATCGCTTCGGCAGCAGGTGGCAAAAATCGCCGATACGATTGTCGCGATTGAAAACTACTACCACCTGGTCATGTTGCCGATGAAGGCGTTTTCCAGGGCGGTGGACCAAATCCATGACTATGAACAGCGACATCTGTACCAGAGGGCTGTCTTGATCGAACAGATCGGCGGGACCACGCCCCAGACTATGCAGAAGTGGCTGACCGTGTTGACGCAAGACCTGCTGCAAGTGAGTCGGTTGGCCGAATCGATGCGGTATCGACTGTCCGCCTCGGTGCCTTATGATCGCATCGTCCAAGGCAACCTGTTAGCACTCCAGGAGCGGACGTATGCTCAGCTGCGGCGACTCTCCGAGTATGTGAATTGGAAAATTACGGGTGTGACGGACGGCTATCAGCAGCTGCTTCGGCGAATCGATGCGATGGAAAAAGACTTTGAGGCCACGGTGGCCGTGCTCCGGACCCATATCGAGTTGAAGCTCCAGGAGCAGAATATCGGGCTGCAGGATCAGAACATGAAACTGCTGATCAGCGTGGATTCCACTACTCGCGCGCAGGCCATTTTGCAACGCACCGTCGAAAGCCTCTCCGTAATCGTGATCACCTATTACCTGACGGGGTTGGGAAGTTATGTGATCAAAGCCTGTTACGAGGTGGGGTGGCTGAAGAATGCCAACGTAGCGACGGCGATCTTCGTCCCAATCGCTTTCGGCATTTCCTTTACCCTGATGACCGTGGGACGGAAAATCATCATGAAGCGCATGGCGAGCCAGGCGAAGGAGGGTGGTGAGGCATAACTCTCCGGCGCCTAAGCCTGTGGTTTCGGTGAGCCATCGCCATTGGATTGTGCGGCTGTGAATGGGTGACAGGAATTCGAAACTTGGACCGATCGCGATGGGTCTGGTTATGCGGCGGTCAATTCTGGCAGGGCGGTTCGAGCGTTCTCGGTCGACTCTTCGAGCGATTGGGTGATCAGGCTTCGAATTCGGCTTTGATCATCTCGGCGCACCCGAATGAATTCAATTCCGACCTTCTCATTCGTCGTCCATCGCACCTTTGCAAGCCCTACGGTGAGGGGCCGCGCCTGATCCGGCGCCATTACCAGCAATTCGAGATATTCCCCAGGCTGAACGGGTAAGTCCGTCTTAATCGCACAGCCTGGCACCGAAAGATTGATCACGGTCCCCTCGCCGGTCATCGAGTCGCTAGAAAGCCGGACGGGGTAGGTGACGGCGGCTCTTGTCGAAGTACGATGCTCCGTATCCATTGAAAAGGCCTCCTTGCCTTGATCCCATTCCTGAGAGCTTAAGGCTCTTTCGGTAGGGGTTCTCCCGAACTTAAGGTGAATGTCGCCAAAATTCTTCGTTTCACCAAGGACCGTTCGCGAGTCGGAGGTTATGGCTTCGACGGAATGCTCGGGGGCGACGGCCGGCCATTATCCCGATCCCCTTGTCGACTCCACCACCAGGCTAACGGAATACTCACCGGGAAAGGCAGGAGAATGATGGCTAGGACCATGATACCTTTGCCCGCCGACATTCGGTGAATGTGAAGCCACAGGGTGGAAAACATGGGATGGAAACCTCGTATCTCGAATCATATTTTGGTTACGAATTGCCCAGTGGATTCAGCGATGCCGGCGTCGCGTGGTCAAGTCTTGCCGGGTGCTTTGCCGCAGCTCGATCAACCAGCGCCCGATCAATGCCGCGAAAGCGCCCATCGTGATCAGTAGTCCCAACGTATTCTCCATGGATCTCTCCTCTGCGATGAGTTCGATACAGCGCGTCCATATCACCTTCCATGAGCAATCCCTATGCCGAGTCATGGCCGAGTTCATGTGGCAGGCTGAGCCGCCCCCGTTGATTTGAAGACCGGTGAGTTTAGAATTGAAGCGAGTGAAATAGAGAAACAGATACGGGTGCGTATCCATACCGATACTCCGCGGGCAGCCGCCTGAAGTGATAGGGACCGGCGGACTCGGCTTGCCTGGTGAGTGACCGATGGGGATGGCGGTTGATTTCGGCGTCTGAACAGCGTATCCATCTTCCAACCGTCCTGGGCCGAATCCGGCGGATTACTCAGCAAAAGGCACTCGTGGAGCGTCGCGACAGCCCCCGTTACGAAATTCAAGTGCCACTCACGTTCTCCGGCAGTGATATTGCCGGAAGCGGATTGATCACGAGTCTCTCCCAGGAGGGGTGCCATGTAGTGAGCGAGGAATCTTTGCCTGCCCGTGCGTGCCTGTCCCTCCATGTCGAATTCCCTGCCCCCTACGAGCCACTCACGGTCGAAGTGGCCGAGGTTCGGTGGACCAATGCCGTCGGCTTTGGCCTCGTATTCGTGCATGTTCACACCGAGGAACATGCACGGCTCCAGCGGTTCATAGACTGGCTGAAGCAAACGCAGAACAATTAGCACCTTTCAGTGCCCCTACTGTCGCGATAGCCTCTAGTCTCCTGTCAGGCTCTCCTCATCAACCAGGTTGTCCAGCGGTACCTTGGTATGAGAGGCGTTATCCGTGCGCGGGGAGGGATCAGTCACAGTGCTCGAGCAGGGAAGTTGCGATCAAGGATGGGATCAGGCAGGATGCTTTTATGATTGGCGAAAGGTATAGGACATGACCACAGAGCATCTCATATCATCAGACCTCACTCAACTGCGAACCTCATGTATCATGGTTATTTTTGGTGTGGACGGCGACCTCGCGAGGCGGAAACTGTTTCCAGCGTTGTACAACCTCATGGCCGGACGATTTCTTCCTGAGCGCTTTGCGATCGTGGGGTTAGATCGTGCGGAGATGACGACGGAAGAATTTCGAGACAAGTTGAATCGTGGAGTTGGTGATTTTTTGCCGGCCGATGTCGATCGATCGATCTGGCAAGCCCTCTCGGAGCGCGTCCATTATCTGGCGGGCAACTTTCAAGAAGGAGTTATCTATCGGCAGCTCAATGAACGGCTCCAGAAAGTCGACGCTGAGGCCGGCACCGGCGGTAACTACATTTTTTATCTGGCGACGATTCCGGGGTTGTTTGGTCAAATCGTGACGCACTTAGGGGAATATGGCCTGACGGTCGAACGTAATGGCGCGTGGCGCCGCGTCATCATCGAAAAACCGTTCGGTCATGATTTGGAATCGGCTAAGGCCCTCAACCACGAACTACAGCGGGCGCTGAAAGAACACCAGATCTACCGAATTGATCACTATTTAGGCAAAGAGACAGTCCAGAATATTATGGTGCTGCGATTTGCGAATGGCATTTTTGAGCCGATATGGAACCGCCGGTATATCGACCACGTGCAGATCACCGTGGCCGAGAGTCTGGGGGTGGAGCACCGGGGTCGCTACTATGAAGACGCAGGTGCGCTGCGAGATATGGTGCCGAACCATCTGCTGCAACTCTTGTGTTTTCTGGCCATGGAGCCGCCGAATTCCTTCGCAGCCGATGCGGTGCGTGATGAGAAATCCAAGGTGTTGCGAGGGGTGGTGCCGCTGACTTCTCTCGATGTTCTGCGGTATGTCGTCTTCGGCCAATATGGCGGCGGAACGGCAGATGGAAAGCCGGTGGGCGGCTATCGCGCGGAGCCCCATGTCTCTCCCACGTCGTTGACCGAGACCTATGTGGGGATGAAGTTGTTTATCGACAATTGGCGTTGGGCCGATGTTCCGTTTTACCTCCGCACTGGAAAGCGCATGGCCCGACGATTGACCGAGATTGTGGTGCAGTTCAAGTGCGCGCCGTTCATGTTGTTTCGAAAGACCCACGTCGATCGATTGGCTCCCAACGTGCTCGTCATCCGCATTCAGCCGGACGAAGGCATCTCGCTGCGCTTCGGGGCCAAGGTACCGGGACCGGCAGTCCGACTCGGTACGGTCGATATGGATTTTCAGTATGCCGACTATTTCGGCAATGCCCCCAATACCGGTTATGAGACGCTGCTGCACGATGCGATGGCGGGAGATGCCACACTGTTTCAACGGGCGGACACCATCGAGCTGGGATGGGCTGTCGTGCAAATGATTTTGGATGTTTGGAAATCTCTCCCTGGAGCGGCCGCCTTTCCGAACTATTCCAGTGGAAGTTGGGGGCCTGCCGAGGCGGATGCCTTATTGCGTCGTGAGGGAAGGGAATGGTGGAATGGTGGCCATGCATAGCGTGGGATGCAGTGCGGGTGTCTGCCGGCGCATGGTGGTCTCAAAGTAGCCGGCAATGGTAAGCGATGATAGGTTCGGCGGAATCCCTGACGACACGGTTCAGCGGACAAGACGAGGTGGGTCATGACGGAAGTGAAGACAGAGCAGGCAACCCTGGCAGGCGGGTGCTTTTGGTGTCTCGAAGCGGTGTACGACCAGGTCAAAGGTGTTCAGTCGGTCGAGTCCGGGTATATTGGCGGTCAGGCCGGTGCTCCCACCTACGAGCAGGTGTGCGGCGGGCGAACCGGACATGCGGAGGCGGTGCGGATCACCTTCGACCCGGAGATGGTCACCTACCGTGATCTTTTAAATATATTCTTCGTGATCCATGATCCAACGACGCTCAATCGGCAGGGCAACGACAGCGGAACGCAGTATCGATCGGGGATCTTCTATCATTCCCCGGAGCAGCAACAGACAGCCCAGGAAGTGATGGAGGCGCTCACTCAGGAGCGCCTGTATTCAAATTCAATCGTCACCGAAGTGGTGCCGGCGAGTCAGTGGTTCGAGGCCGAGTCTTACCACCAGGAATATTTTGCGCGCAACCCTACGCAGGGCTACTGCACCTATGTCGTGGAACCCAAAGTGGCAAAATTTCGCCAGCACTTTGCGCCGCTCCTCAAAGCGTAGCCATGGGCGGCGAGAATTTTTTTACGACGCCTTGAAAAGTCGCCGGATCCCATCGCCCAGGTCTTGAAGCAGGTTAAGTTGTTGGGTGATGTGGTGCCGCTTCACAAGGAGTTCTGCTTGGGGCGGGCAGAACGGCCATTCGATGGTGCTCTTCCCTTGCACCTGGGCAATGAGATCGTCCTCCGGCCCTTCTGCCTGAGAGTGGGTCACAATCAAGGGGTCCTTCGGGTCGAGTAGACAGGTCGAATCGAACCCGAGTGGGTGGTACCGATCGGGCTGGAAGAGTGGAACCTTGTGGGCGCCGTTGGAGAAAACTGTGTCCCCTTCACGAATGGGTCCGTCCGGCGCAATGGAATACAGCACCATGGGAGTCAACACAATCACGGCCGCCGCAAGAGCGATTGACCAGAGCGGAGGTTCCGCTCCCTGCCGCTGAAATGGTTCAGGCCGATCCATGTCGCCGGTCGGTTTCCTTTCAAAGGGACTTGCGTCCTAGCCGAAACTTCTTCACACTCACGCCCCCGTGCGGCCTGGTGATTGTACCTCAAGCGGCGGAGAAAGGCCCGTGGCGGCAGTCGCAATGGTCTATTGTCCGATGTGTTCAGGAGCGGCTAAACGGGTGAGCCGTCATGGCTGGCGAGATTTCGTCATGCAAGTGATCGGATTTTATCCGTTTCGGTGCACTATTTGCCTGTACCGCTTCCGACTTCGCCGTCGTACCTAGCCGCGGTCAAGATTTCTGAAACCTCCATACATAGCCCGCTTCCCAGCAATGCCAACCGTCGTTCAAACGAGACTTGAAACCAACCAGGGAATTTCCGTAGGATACTTTTCCCAGCACACGTGTCATGTCTTCTGATGACGTCTGCGATGAAGAGTGAGTGGCAATATGTCGTTTTGTGGTAAGTGTTCCGGTTATACGAAGCGCTCTCGCCGCCAGGGATTGTTCGACTTTCTCTGCTTCCTGATCGGGCTCTATCCCTATCGCTGCTTGCGATGTGGTCGCAGAGCTCATCTCCGTCAGCGCACCTGACTCCACACGTTCGCCCGACTTCTATTGCCTGTTACGTCCGATGACACTCAGCCATGCGCCGCTTCTGCGCAAGCCAGTCGGTTCACAGTAAATCGTCTGCCGCATCATCCGTCTGGAGGTCTGCCGGTATGGCGTCGGTCCGAAGGGCGGAGAAGTCGAACAAATCGCGATCCAATAACAGCGGAGGGGCAACATTGGAAAGCGCTGCGAACATGCTGTCGTTGGAGCCTGGGAAACGCTGGTTCCACTCCTGCAGCATCATCTTGACCTGTTTTCGTTTGAGATCTTCTTGTGAGCCACACAGGTCGCAGGGAATGATCGGGAATTGGAGCAGGGCCGCATACCGTTCCAGGTCCGCCTCCTTCACATAGGCTAACGGCCTGATTATGAGATGACGACCGCTCTTAGAGAGCAGCTTTGGGGGCATCGTCTTGAGCTTGCCGGTAAAAAACAAATTCAGCAGGAGTGTCTCCAGGATGTCGTCACGATGATGGCCTAGCGCGATTTTGGTCGCTCCCAACTCCGTGGCGAGGCGGTAGAGATGTCCGCGCCGAAGACGAGAGCAGAGTGAGCAGGTGGTCTGACCTTCCGGGATCAGCCGCTTGACGATTGAATAGGTATCGCGTGTTTCGACATGAAAGGGCACGCCGCGGCGAGTGAGATACTCTGGAAGCACATGGGCGGGAAAGCCCGGTTGTTTCTGATCCAGATTCACGGCGATGAGGTCGAAATGAATCGGGGCTCGACTGCGTAGCGAGAGCAAAGCCTCCAACAGACCGTAACTGTCTTTTCCTCCGGAGAGGCACACCATAACCTTGTCGCCATCCTCGATCATGCGGTAATCGGCGATGGCTTGCCCCACCAGACGGCAGAGGCGGGTCTGAAGCTTGTCAATGTCGTCTTGGCGTGTGGCTCGTTGTATGGGGATTATGGGTGGCGGTGTCATGGGGCTCGGCATGGCGGGCATTGTATCGCAAGAAGGAATCAAATGGGATGCTCTTCTTCAAGCCGTAGGCCGCATCGTCGAGGATTTGGGCCAGGTGAAAAGGGAGGCGTCCATCTTCCCGTTCTGAGCGAATGAATCAGCAGGGGACGCAACCCGCTCGTACAGGTCCTTCCAGGGCGAAGTCTCTTGCGAGCCCGCGCCACATAGCCGGTCATACCTCGAAGTGACCTCTCATTTTTTGTTGCCAATCTTCACGGGCCGAAGCTCAACTCAATAGAGCCTGCACTCTTCTGTCCGATTTATGGTTTTCCCTGACAGGGAAGTCCGAAGGTCAGGACAGGTTCCCGGCATAATTTCAACGGAATGCTATAGTTGATACAGACAAAATGGCGTCGAACGGGGCTTTTTGGTGGTCGAATGATGGCTCGGACACACATCCAGCGGCGAGATCGGTCACGTAGGGTCGCCTCGGTCCCGGATTGGGCAAATTGGAGTGATGACCAGCTCCTCGATCTGCGCATGTGTGATCTGCATGTGCGATTGGAAGGCAGCTTTTACGAGAGGCCTATTGCCCAGCTTCAGCGTGAATTGACCGCCAGGAGACTGCTATTCCAGCCGTACGTCTGGATCTCGGACGAATGGTTCACTCCGGACGGCGTGCCTGGCATTGCCGTGCCCTTCTATCTTGCACATCCCCGATTGGCGAAATTGGAAGCGAGCCAAATGTTGGAGGTTGAGGGCGGCACCATGGACTGGTGCATGCGCATCTTGCGACACGAGGCCGGCCATGCCATTGAAAATGCGTACCTATTGCGTCGTCGGCGCCGCCGACAGAAACTTTTTGGGCGATCTTCGCAGCCGTATCCAACGTATTACACCCCGCGCCCCTATAGCCGGAGCTTTGTGCGTCATTTGGATGTCTGGTATGCCCAGAGCCATCCCGATGAAGACTTCGCGGAGACATTCGCCGTGTGGCTCGATCCACATTCACTCTGGAAGGAGCGCTACCGCGAATGGCCGGTGATGAAAAAACTGGAGTTTATGGAGCGGCTCATGGGTGAACTGGCCGGAGCAACACCGATTGTGACGGGGCGACAGCAACTGGACCCATTGCCGGGCATTTACAAAACGCTGCGTGACCATTATGAGGAAAAGCGGAAGCACTATGGGATCGGTCGGGCGCCGTCGTACGACGCAGATTTGAAGAAGTTGTTCTCCGACGCGCCGGGCCATGTCAAAAACCAGACGGCCGCGGAATTTCTTCGTCGAACCAGAAAAGAAATACGCCGGCGAGTTGCGGAGTGGACGGGTGAATATCACTACACGATCGATCAGGTTTTAGAAGGTATGATCGACCGATGTCAGGCGTTGAAACTGCACCTGACTGTCCAGAAAGACCAAGCCAAGTTGGATTTTGCGATTCTTCTGACGGTGCAGACCATGAACTATCTTCACACCGGCCGACATAAGGTGGCGTTATGAGACGACTGCGTATTCTCGTGTTGATGCACAAAGACCTCGTCCCGCCGGAGCAGTTGACCGGGCAGGATCTCGAAGTGGCGGCCTGGAAGACGGAGTACGACGTGGTTTCTACGTTGCGCAAGCTGGGCCACGACGTGCAGGCCCTCGGCGTGAAGAGCGATTTGGAAGTGATCCGCGCGGCCGTGGAGGAGTGGAAGCCGCAGATTGCCTTCAATCTACTGGAAGAGTTCGATGGCATGGCGGTCTACGATCAGAACGTGGTGTCCTATCTCGAATTAATGCGCATTCCCTACACCGGGTGCAACCCGCGCGGCCTCATGCTGGCGCGGGACAAGGCGCTGGCCAAGCAGGTCATGTCGTACCATCGCATTCCCTATCCGGAATTTATGGTGGTACCGCTGCACCGCATGGTTCGCCGGCCTAAATATTTGCCCTTTCCATTAATTGTGAAGTCGATCAGCGAAGAGGCGTCCCTGGGGATTTCACAAGCCTCCATCGTGGAGGATGATGAAAAGCTGCGGGAGCGAGTCAAATTTATCCATGACAATGTCGGCACAGGAGCCTTGATCGAGCGGTACATCGAAGGACGAGAGCTCTATGTCGGCGTCATGGGGAATGCGCATCTGCAAGTCTTTCCGGTGTGGGAATTGGTGATGGATAAGATGCCTGACGAGGCGAAGCGGATCGCGACCGAGCGCGTCAAATGGAGTCGCAAATATCAAGAGAAATATGGCATCCGCTCCTGTGAAGCGAGAAATTTGCCGGAGGGGGTCGTTGACCATATTCAACACCTGGCCAAGCGCGTTTACCGCGCGTTGGGGCTCAGCGGGTATGCCCGGATCGACATGCGGATGGATAAAGACGGCGTCGTATATGTCTTGGAGGCCAATCCCAATCCCCAAATCGCCACCGGGGAAGATTTTGCCGACTCCGCTGAAAAGGCGAATCTCGCCTACAAAGATCTGCTGCAGGAATTGCTGCATGTCGGGTTGCGGTGGCGCCCGGCCCAAGCCGCCTAGGCAGGCGCTGAAACGAGCCTCCAACTTCGTTATCGCTTCTCTCAAGACTTCGACGTACTTGGCGCAGTACGCTCAGTCTTTCGTGCGCTGCGGTCTTGATGAAAGCCCGTTTGAACTCTCTCCCGCAGCGATTGCGGAACACTCTTTGCTCATTTTTGCGATATCCCATCCCCGGTGATAGACGTCACGGTTGTAATGGTCCTCGGCCATGAGACGGCCGTTGAGTTCGTCTGAGAAGGCAAAGGATTCTGACTCGTTGCGATGGGAGACGATTCGTATGCATGTGTACGACGGAGAGGGAAGACCTGGATGAAGACTTAAACTCAGCGTTCGACACTGTGGGTCTGAAAATTACGGCCCCCAACGGATTCAGAACAGAAGCGCGACGCTGGTGTTGTCATCGGGAACCGGGGGCGAGAGCGTGATGTGGCGCAGGTTCAGCATGAGCGTGGTGGCGAAGGCGATTTTTGGTCCGACCTGATATTCCAGCGACATCCCGAGTGGAATGAAGTGGCTGGTATCGTTGCGATCAATTTTGGATGGGCCGCTGCCGCGGTTCAGATCGGCATGCAGAAAACCGATCCCGGCGAACGGCACGAGATTGAATCCACTGTTGAGGCGAAGATGATACTTGGCTACGACGGCAACACCGATCTGTGTCAGGTCGCCGACCGGCGTGAAGAGGGCCATCCCGTCAAAGGAAAAATTCTGGTCCATGTAGTAGTCGAGCCCGAAGCCGAGCGCGAACGTCGTGTTGTTGGTGGTGCCGGTCCAGAGACCGAGGTCGGTGTTGAAGCCCCAGCGCGCCTCCTGCACGTCGGTCGATTTCACTGGTTCGGCTTTCGCGGGAGAAGGCCATCTTAAGCCCACGCAGGTGAGGCTTAGCAGAACCAGTGGGAGGCGCTTGTTGATTTTCACGATTCAGTCCTTAGATGCGGCGCGGACTGTAGCATAAGCCTTCCTAAGCGGACAAGACTTCGGGGGTACGGCGGGAACCCTGCTAGTTGTCAGTGCGCCCGTGCCTGCAGTATTCTTTTGCCCCTTACGGAAGGAGACTTATGACCAATGAACCGATGACCCCGGCTCAGGCCGCGGAGTCCCTGTACAAACTGATTCCACGCCGGATTTCTGTGGTGATGATGGGTGACTACGGCATTGATATGACCGAGGAGCAGTCGAAGGATATGACACGAGAAGTGCTCTCCTTCACACTCTATTGGGTCAATGCAGCCATCAATGCGCACATTCCCCGGAAGTACCGCGAGGTGCTGTTTCAGCGCGTGCTGGAGTTGATTCAGGCCGATTGGGCCACTGAGTTCAAGCTTGAGATGGTGAAGTGGGAGGACTACCTGGTCGAAATGGAAGAACGGCGGGCTTTCTACGCCCACGTTGGAGATTTCGAAGGCGGCGCGATTGCAGCATCCGAGGAAATTTCAGACCTGCTCGAAGACCAGGGCCTTATTCAGCCTGAGGATCGGCCGAAGTTACTCGTGTTGCTACCCGACTTAGTGCCGCTCGATAAGTATCAGGCTCTGCTGGGCGAATGTGCGTAAACCGTCGGGTGGGATGTTGAAAAAGTCCGCCAGCTTTGTTCTTGCAAGACACTGCCGCCTCACCATCCCGACGGCGTTCACAAGCGTGACGCTTCTTATTCGTCGCGTCGTGAACCTCAGAGACTTAACGTACGGCAGCTGTACGCTTCGCCTCCTCGTTCACTGCGGCCGCGATGGACGGCCATTTTGAACACCCGCGAGCAATCCTGTTTGCAGTAGCGAGGCGACGACCTGTTACAGATACCGGTGCGACAAGACCTTGCCGGTATTCTCGAGTTCGTACAGCAGTGGTGCTCCGGTTGGAATGTTGAGCTCCAGGACCTGCTCTCTGGTCAATTGCTCGAGTTGCATGACTAATGCGCGAAGGCTGTTGCCATGGGCGGCTATCAGAATGGTTTCTCCCTGAAGGACAAAGGGTTTGATTCGGCTGTCATAATAAGGCAGTACCCGTTCGGCCGTGTCTTTCAAGCTTTCCCCTCCCGGGGGGCGCACGTCATAACTGCGGCGCCAGATTTTGACCTGCTCATCTCCGAACTTCTTGGCCGTCTCAGCTTTGTTCAGCCCCTGCAATTCTCCGTACATACGCTCGTTCAGCGCCTTGTCCTTTTCGATGGGAATGGCTGTCTGTCCGATTGCCTCAAGGATAATCCGCATGGTTTCGTTGGCGCGGGCCAATATCGAGGAGAATGCGCGATCGAAGGTAAACCCAGCCAGTTTCTTCCCGGCCGCCTTCGCCTCTTCGATGCCTTTGGGAGAGAGCGGGACATCCACCCAGCCGGTGAAGCGATTTTCTAAATTCCACTGCGACTCGCCGTGACGAATGAGAACCAATTTGCTCATCGTGCCTTGTCTCCTTCTCCGAGAGGATAGAACTTCGTGACGACAGCTTATGCGATTTCCTCTTCACTCTGTCAAGCGTTCTGCACCGCCAGAGAAGGCACTCGCACATGGGAGGGCGCGGTTGCATTCACATGAGGCAGCCAGTACCATGCCGCCGACTTGACCTTATCCGTGGATCGTCACAATGACTCCTGTTCCGCCATCAGATTGGGGTCCGCTGCAGCACTGGTGGCAGGCGATGGGCCGGCGCCTGCAGGTTGAAGATCGGGTGGAAGCATTTTTTAGGCGCGCGCTTGGAGTCAGCCAGGCCTTAGTCGGTGTGGCACAGGTCGGCGGCCAGGTCGAGTATGTCTTGTTCGTGCTCGTGCGCTATTGGATCCCCGTCGAGTTGCCGCCGCCTGGGCGCGAGCGTGCCTCCAAAGGTGATCCCGACTACTGGCTCGAATCGGAGCAGATTCTCAAAGCTGCGGCGGTGCGACTGCGAGAGCTGAAGCCGTTGATCGAGCTGCTCACGGCAGCCAATCCATTGACCTTGGGTGCGGGAGACCAGGTTTCGGCTCAGCCGCCGGTCGTGGAGGTCGAACTAGCCAATATGTTGCAGGGCATCGCCGAATCCGCCGGGAGTTATGGAGGCCCGGACTATACCTCGGTGATCAAGACGTTTGATCCGGTTCCGCTGCGGCAAACCCAGCCCTTCAAACACAACAAGAAGAACAGCGCCGAACTCTGGGTAGTGTTTCTGCTACGCGAGCACTTCCGAAATCTCAGCATCGGTAAGGATCGCTATTGGCCGCTTGTGGCCGGGCTCTGTGCCGCTGCCGGCATCACTAATCCCAATGGACAGATCTATGGCCCTGATGAACTCAAATCCTGGTGGCAGAAGAACTGGCCGCGAACCTACACGCAGCTTGAGCCAACTCAAACCGGGCCCGACCTAAGCGGCGCAGCCTACCAGCAGGATTTTGACTGGTTCGTGTCCTGGATCGAATGGCAGCGGAAACGCACGTCGCTCTAGCGAGAGGCTGCGAAGGTTAGCCAAGTATCCTCTGGCATACTCGGAACCTCCACGGACCGAACATCGTATGCCTCACCCATTCGCCGTCTGCCTGCTTCTTGAATGGCATATTGAGCATCCCATTGAGGCTGATAGCCAGGGGACTGCAGATCCCTAGCTGTCGAGGGAAAGTTTTCTCAGCTTCTTTGCGGGAAGTGTCCGCTTACACGCTGGTCAGGCTGGCAGGGTGAGGCTTAGCTGGAGTCCCTTTCGGTCCATCCGGCGCACCGTCCTTAAACATGGCGACTACGAGGCCGATCTTAAGCACGAGCAGGCCGACGCCGACCCAGACCACATACGGTTGCACGCCCCCAAGTTCCCCCAGGAGCTTTTGTCTCGTTTCCCCGCCCGTGGCCCGTTCGCCCTTGATCTTGGCGATCTGCTCCTTCACATGCCAAAAGTAGATGTAGTTGGCGCTGGCTCCCGCGATGATTCGCCAGATGATGTCGGCGGAGAGGTCTTGGGTGATGTAGAACGCCATGGCGGGACCGATGGCATAGATCGCGGCGTACACATACATCTTTCGGTAGAGAAACCACAGGAATGGCTCAAAAATGAAGGCCGGCCAATGCCATGTCATTGCGAATTGTGGTCCCGCGGGACCCATAAACTTTTTGAACGTCGTCAGATACCGGTCGGCATTCGGGCCGAGAAAGGTCTTCCAGAGTTCCGCATCCGTCTGGGGCTGCGGAGGGGGTGACGATGGTTCCGCTTCTACCGCGGCCTCTTGGCTTTCCATGGCGAAGGCGCCACCGCATTGGTGACAAAAACGGGCGTCATCTTGGTTCTGTTGCTGGCATTGAGAGCAGGGTTTCATACCGCACCTTATCACATCCGCCGTCTGTCCCCGTCAAGGGACGACTAGGATGATTGCTGGCCGTATGGGGAGCGGCCCGCTCGCCGCGCTGGGAGCCGCGAATGCGCATTGCTTCGGTTGCTTTCACGTTTTCCCTATGGTAGCTTCGCCGACTCATGTGGGGAGAGGTGTGTCATGCCGACGGGTGAGCTGCGTCTCAACGCCGAACAGTACTTGATGGATACCTATACGCGCCAGCCGATTTCGATCGTGCGCGGTCGGGGCACCAAGGTCTATGACCTGGAAGGACGCGAGTACGTCGATTTTGTGGCCGGCATTGCCGTGAATTTGCTGGGGCATGGGCATCCTGATTTGGTGTTGGCCATTCAGAAACAGGTGCGGCAGCTGATCCACACATCGAATCTGTATTTTACTGAACCACAGGTACAGTTGGCCAAGATGCTGGTCGAGCACTCGTTTGCGCAGAAAGTCTTTTTTTGCAACAGCGGCGCGGAAGCGAATGAAGCGGCGATCAAACTGGCCCGGAAATATTCCTTCGATAAGTACGGCGCCGATCGGCACGACATCATCACGATGAAAAATTCCTTTCACGGGCGCACGATGGCCACGTTGACGGCAACGGGTCAGGAAAAAGTGCAGAAGGGCTTTGCCCCGCTGATGCCGGGATTTTCTTATGTCGAGTTCAACGATCTCACGGAAGTCGGGCGAGCCATGACGCCAAAAACCGCCGCGGTGATGCTGGAGCCCATTCAGGCGGAGGGGGGAGTCTATGTCGCGGATCGAGGCTATTTGCAGGGATTGCGGGAGTTGTGTCGGGAGCGCGATGTGCTCCTCATTTTCGACGAGGTGCAGACGGGCATGGGCCGGACCGGCACGCTCTTCTGCTACGAACAGTTCGGCATGCAGCCGGATATCATGACTTTAGCGAAGGGGCTCGGAGGCGGTGTGCCGATCGGGGCCTGTCTCGCCACAGACGTTGTGGCACGGACGTTTTCTCCCGGAACTCACGCGTCGACGTTCGGCGGTAATCCTTTGGCCTGCGCCGCAGGCCTCGCCGTGCTACGAGTGCTCTTGCATGGAAAGATCCTCGAGAAGAGCCGACGGGCCGGTGAAAGTTTAGCGAAGGGGTTGGCGGCTCTCAAAGAGCGGCATCGTCTTGTGAAAGACGTGCGCGGTTTAGGTTTGTTGCAGGCTATTGAATTGGACATCGACGGGAGAGCTGTGGTTGCCGATTGTCTCGCCCGCGGGATATTGATCAACTGCACCGGCGATCATGTCCTGCGTTTTGTTCCGCCGCTGATTATCACGGAGCCGGAGATTGCCTGCTTGATGAACGCGCTCACTCAGATTTTTAGTCAACGAACTACTTCAACCCATTAACCCTTAGGGGCGCATATGTCGCGGCGTCCTCGTCAAGCCACAACCAAGGCCGGTTTCGGGAAGGATTTCCTGGAACTGCTCTCGATTCCCAGCGCAGAGCTGACGGCGTTACTCCGTCTAGCCGCACAGCTCAAAGTGAAGCAACGTCGTGGGATGCTGCATCCTCTGTTGCCGGGGCGTATGTTGGGTCTTCTGTTTCAGAAGCCCTCGACCCGCACGAGGGTGTCCTTCGAGGCTGGGATGAATCAGCTTGGGGGGCAGGCCATGGTGTTGCCCATGGGCGATATTCAGTTGTCCCGCGGTGAGAGTGTGGCCGATACCGCGCGTGTCTTATCGCGATATCTGGACGCGATCGTGGTGCGTACCTTTGACCATGCCATTGTCGAGGAATGGGCCCGTGAGGCGACCATTCCGGTGATCAATGGCCTCACGGATCTGAATCACCCGTGCCAGGCGCTCTCCGATCTGTTGACCATTCAGGAAAAAAGAGGGCGGCTGAAGGGAGTCAAGATTGCCTATGTCGGCGATGGCAACAATGTGACGAATTCGCTGATCGAGGCCGCGGCAAAAATGGGGATGACGATCGCCGTAGGCTGCCCGCCCGGCTATCAGCCGGACCAACACATCGTGGATCTGGCTCGTGAGGAAGCCCAGCGGACCGGGGCGGTGATTGAGATCGGGGCCGATCCGCTCGTGGCGGTCAAGGATGCCGATGTGGTCTATACCGATGTGTGGATCAGTATGGGACGCGAGCGAGAGCAGGCCAGGCGGCTCAAAACCTTGGCGCCCTATCAACTGAACGAGCGATTGCTGAAACGAGCGAAGCCGGGTGCGCTGGTGATGCATTGTCTGCCGGCCCATCGCGGCGAGGAGATCAGCGCCGAAGTGCTGGATGGCCCGCAGTCGGTGGTGCTGGATCAGGCCGAAAATCGACTGCACATGCAGAAGGCCATTCTGGTGAGACTTTTGGCCAAGAAAAAGGCAACCAAGAAGCCGTAAACAGTTCACGTTGTTGAGGAGTCGCATGAGTCGGTCATCGTATAAAAAAGTGGTGCTGGCCTATTCAGGAGGATTGGATACCTCCGTGATTTTGAAGTGGTTGGAAGAGGTGTACGACTGCACGGTGATCGCATTTTGCGCGGACCTGGGGCAGGGAGAAGATCTGAAGGCCATCAAAAAGAAGGCGCAGTCCCTGGGCGTGAAAAAAGTCTATGTGGAGGATCTTCGCGAGGTGTTCGTGAAAGACCATGTGTTCCCCATGTTGCGAGGGAATGCGATCTATGAAGGCAGCTACCTGCTGGGCACGTCGATCGCCCGTCCGCTCATTGCGCGGCGCCAAATTGAAATTGCCGCCAACGAAGGCGCTGAGGCGGTATGTCACGGCGCGACCGGCAAGGGCAACGATCAAGTCCGTTTCGAGCTGACCTACATGGCGCTGCATCCGCAGATCAAGATTATCGCGCCTTGGCGGGAATGGACCATGCGTTCGCGCCGCGAATTGATCGAGTATGCGGAGCAGCACGGGATTCCAGTGACCGCCACCAAAGCGAAGCCCTACAGCATGGACATGAATTTGTTCCACACGAGTTATGAGGGCGGCATTCTCGAGGATCCCTGGGCGGCTCCGCCCGAAGAGATTTTTGTGATGTCGGTCTCGCCGGAGCGGGCGCCGAACAAGGCGCGGGAAGTCGAAATTGAGTATGTCGCGGGCGATCCGGTGGCGGTGGACGGCAAAAAGATGAGCCCGGCGACGTTATTGGCCCGCCTGAACGAGTTGGGCGGCGAGCATGGTGTCGGGCGGGTTGATCTCGTGGAAAATCGCTATGTCGGCATGAAATCACGCGGGGTGTACGAAACTCCGGGCGGCACGATTCTTCATGCCGCCCATCGAGGATTGGAGTCCCTGACGATGGATCGGGAAGTCCTGCATCTGCGGGATAGTCTCATTCCGCGGTATGCCGAGCTGATTTACTACGGATACTGGTATGCGCCTGAACGGGAAATGCTTCAGGTGGCCCTTGATGAAGCTCAGCGGGATGTGACGGGCACGGTTAGAGTGAAGCTCTACAAAGGGAGCTGCACCGTGGTGGGACGAAAATCTCCGCGCTCACTCTATCGGCTGGATATGGCCACTTTCGAAGAGGACGATGTCTATCGACAGAAGGATGCGGAAGGCTTTATTCGTTTGAATGCCCTCCGACTGGCGATTCGAGCGCAGCGAAACAAGAAGCGATCCCGAAAGTGATGGCTAGGTCGAAAGTCGGCGCCGGACGCGCGCGTAAGTCTTCTCGATCCACTCAAGGAACCGCTCGTGCATTGCCCAAAGGGAAGGCCTGGGGCGGCCGGTTTGCTGAGCAAACCGATCGTCTGGTAGAGCAGTTCACCTCCTCGTTGGCCTACGACCAACGGTTGTATCCCTATGATATCCAGGGCAGCGTCGCACACTGTAAAACGCTCGAACGAGCAGGAGTCTTCACGGCTCGCGAGTCGGCCGGGTTGGTGCGCGGATTGCAGACTGTGAAGGCAGAGCTGGATGGAGGGCGATTTCATTTCTCGCCGCAAGATGAAGACATACATATGGCGATTGAACGCCGGCTGACCGAACTAATCGGCCCGCTGGGTGGGAAGTTGCACACCGGGCGAAGCCGCAACGACCAGGTGGCGCTGGACTTGCGTTTGTTTTTGCGAGACGTGTTATCGACCGTGATGGGGCAGATCCAAGAGTTTCGGCGGGTGTTGGTGGCGCAGGCGCGCGCGCATCTGGATGTCGTCATGCCAGGCTACACGCACTTGCAGCGCGCTCAGCCGGTCTTGTTGGCCCATCACTTCTTGGCGTATGTTGAAATGTTGGATCGGGATCGGGGACGCCTCCATGATTGCCGGGAACGGCTTAACGTGATGCCGTTAGGGTCCGGGGCGTTGGCAGGGTCAAACTATCCAGTCGACCGGCGATACACAGCTGCACTGCTGGCGTTTCCCGCGATCACTCAGAATAGTCTGGATGCCGTGTCCGATCGCGACGGCGTGGTTGAAGCGCTGAGCGCGTTGTCCTTGATCATGATGCACCTTTCGCGTCTGAGCGAAGAGCTGATTCTCTGGGCCTCGCAAGAGTTCCACTACGTGGATTTGCCCGACACCTTCTGTACCGGCAGTAGCATGATGCCGCAAAAAAAGAATCCCGACGTACCGGAGTTGGTCCGTGGAAAGACGGGGCGGGTGTATGGTCACCTGATGGGCACGTTAACCCTCCTCAAGGGCCTACCCCTGAGTTACAATCGCGATCTGCAGGAAGATAAGGAAGCGCTCTTCGACGCTGTGGACACGACGCAGCAATCGCTGGCTCTCTGCACCGAATTGATTCGACGATTGGTCGTCAATCAGGCGGTTCTTGCTGAGGCTGCCGAGGGCGGTGGCATGCTCGCGACGGAACTCGCGGATTACCTTGTAAAGAAAGGGGTCCCTTTCCGAGAGGCCCATTCCATTACCGGAAATATTGTGCGATCCTCACTTGAGCGCCATCGACCGCTTCAGCAGTTTACGGTGGCGGAGTTGCGAGTCTTTTCGCGGCATTTCGACCAAGATGTGCTGGAGTGCCTTACCGTGCAGGGGGCGATCGATCGCAAGCGCCAAATCGGAGGCACGGCGCGACGTCTCGTCGAGGCGCGTATCAAGGAGCTTGAGAAAGCGTTGAAGGGATGATGCCGGTCTGGCGAGCTGGGGTCAGCGTTCGCGCCGCCGGCGTGGCGCTGGTGCTTCTGAACGTGCTTGGATGTGGTGTGCTGGGTGCGCCGATTCCTCCGGAAGACGTCGGGGTGGCCCCGGTGATTGAGCGGCAATTGAGACGTGAGGGGCTTCTGCCTCGTGGATCGACCATCTGGGGCACGGCTTCGAGGCCAAATGCTCCGAGCGGAATCACCATTGAAGAAGTTTTGATCCCCCTGGACCAAGCCCCATTGCCGACTCCGCCGTTGAGGGAGATGGGGACGCGATAAGGGCATGGTAAGAGTGGCAGGGACAGACGTGGTGCCCTCGTTATTGATGAAGAGAATACGAACTTCGATGGGTGCTTGTTGCGGATATGAAATTTTTGACCGAGGTACGAGAAGATGAATGATTTCCACTATCGGGAGGGCGAACTCTATTGTGAGGACGTGCCACTCTCGCGCATTGTGAAAGAGGTCGGAACTCCGTGCTACGTCTATAGCCATCACACGCTCGTTCGGCACTTTCGCGTGTATGACCGAGCGTTCGGGAATATTCCGCATATCGTCGCCTTTGCAATGAAAGCCAATTCAAACTTAGCCGTCCTTCGCCTCATGGCCAAGGAAGGTAGCGGAGTGGATATCGTCTCTGGGGGGGAACTTTTTCGTGCCCTCAAGGCCGGAGTGCCTGCTTCGAAAATCGTATTCGCGGGTGTGGGGAAGAAACCAGACGAAATACGTGATGCGTTAAAGGCGGATATTCTAATGTTCAATGTGGAGTCTTCGGCGGAGCTGTATGCCATCAACGACGTGGCGGCATCTGTTGGAGTCAAGGCGCGGGTCGCCCTGCGGATCAATCCCGACATTGACCCCAAGACCCATCCATATATCTCGACCGGTTTAAAAAAGAGCAAGTTCGGGATCGCTGCCGATCGTGGGCTCGAAGAGTTCAAAGTGGCCGCATCATTCAGCCATATCGAGGTGGTCGGCCTGCATGCGCACATCGGGTCACAATTGACGGATGTCACGCCTTTTGTTGCAGCGCTAAAAAAAGTGCTGGCCATGGTGCAGACCTTGACGGAACAAGGGATTCCAATTCGCTACCTCAACATTGGGGGTGGTCTTGGCATCACGTACTCGGATGAAACTCCGCCCGAGCCGAAGGACTTAGCAGACGCAATCTCTCCGCTCGTGCGCGATTTGAAATGTGTCCTTATCATGGAGCCCGGCCGGGTGATCGTCGGTAATGCCGGTGTGTTGGTCACAAAGGTGCTCTATACGAAAGATGGAGAGGCCAAGCGCTTCTTGATCGTGGACGCAGCGATGAACGATTTGATTCGCCCTAGCCTGTACGATGCGTACCACGATATTCGACCGCTCTCCGAAACAGTGACGCATGCAGCGAAGAAGACCGTTGATGTCGTGGGGCCCGTCTGTGAATCGGGAGATTTTTTGGCGAAGGATCGCGTCATGCCGGACATGAATGCAGGTGATTTGATGGCGGTGATGAGTGCGGGGGCCTACGGGTTTGTGATGTCCTCGAACTACAATTCTCGACCGCGCGTGCCGGAGGTGCTAGTGCACGAGGGGCAGATCCATGTCATTCGATCGCGTGAAACTTATGAGGATTTGGTACGAGGCGAGCAGATACCGGCGTTTCTTTCCTAGACTCGTCCTTTAATTGTCATCCTGATGGAGTGTCCCATGTTCACAGGTTCGTTGGTTGCCATTGTCACGCCGTTTAAAAACGGAAAACTCGACGAGCGAGCGTTCGGCGACCTTATTGAGTGGCAGATTGGCAGCGGTACTCATGGGATTGTTCCCTGCGGAACCACTGGGGAATCCGCCACGTTGACTCACGCCGAGCACGATCGTGTCGTGACCTTTGCTGTGGAGGCCGTCAGAGGCCGTATTCCAGTTGTGGCCGGGACGGGGTCCAATAGTACCGAAGAAGCCATTGCTTTGACCAAACACGCCAAAGCTGCCGGGGTGGATGGAGCCCTACTGATCACGCCCTATTACAACAAGCCCACGCAAGAAGGTCTGTTTCTTCATTACAAGGCGGTTGCGGAAGCCGTGGATCTGCCTCTCGTACTTTATAATATTCCAGGACGAACCGGCGTGAATATGTTGCCGAGCACCGTTGCGCGCCTGACAGCATGCCGGACTATTGTCGCTGTCAAGGAAGGAAGCGGCTCGGTTCAACAGGCATCTGAAATCATTCAGCTCTGTGGCGCGCGCCTGACAGTGCTGGCAGGAGATGATGCCTTGACCTTGCCGATAATGGCTCTGGGGGGCAAGGGGGTCATCACCGTTACGGCAAATCTGCTTCCTCGGGAAATGGCCGAGTTGGTGAATGCGTTTCTCGCCGGACGCGTGGAGGCTGCACGCGCGATGCACTATCAACTCTCCCCGCTCTTTACGGCGTTATTCTATGAGACCAATCCCATTCCTGTGAAGGAAGCGCTACACATGATGGGCAAAATCGAGAGCGAAATGCGTTTGCCGCTCTGTCCAATGAGCCAAGACAACAGAGTGAAACTTCTTCATGTAATGAAAGAAGCCGGACTGGTGTAACCAGGTCTGTTGCTGCCAAAGGCTGTTGTAATGATTAAAGTTGTGGTGACCGGGGCCGCTGGGCGCATGGGATCTCGCCTTGTGGCGTTGGTAAAAGATTCGGCGTTTCTGACACTTGCGGGTGCAGTGGAGAGCCAGGGGCACCATGCCGTGGGTGAGGATGCCGGTGAAGTCGCTGGCTGTGGGCGAACCGGCGTGTTGATTACGGACGATCTTTCCAGGGCAATGGAGCGTGGTGAGGTGGTAGTCGATTTTACAACGCCTTCGGCGACGCTTGGGCATTTGGGCATCGTGGCTCAGCACAGGCGGGGAATTGTGGTTGGAACGACAGGTTTTTCCCCTTTGGAGTTGGACGGACTGCGGCAATTTTCTCAACAAATTCCCTGCGTGTTCTCTCCCAACATGAGCGTAGGTGTCAATGTGATGTATGAAGTCATTGCGGAAATGGCTAAGACGCTCGGCGAAGACTATGACATTGAAGTGATTGAAGCGCATCATCGTCTCAAGAAGGATGCCCCGAGCGGCACCGCTTTGAAAATAGCGGAAGTGCTTGCTCGTGCAGTCAGCCGAGATCTTGAGCAGGTTGGTGTATACAGCCGAAAGGGACTTATAGGTGAGCGGAAAAGGGGAGAGATTGGGATTCAAACTATACGCGCAGGTGACATAGTTGGAGACCACACAGTTATGTTTGCAGCACTCGGCGAACGCATCGAGGTTACTCACCGCGCCAGTAGCCGTGATACATTTGCTCGCGGAGCCTTACGCGCTGCACGATGGGTTGTCAGGCAACCTGCAGGCCTTTACGATATGGCGGATGTCTTGAGCCTCAAGTAATTCCCGCAGGTTGTATCCATGGGCGACTTATGGAGGCGATGGGTAGAGGCCGACCCGAAATGCAAGTGAGTGATGGTCTCGGCTTATGTTTCAACTCCAGCTTGTGAAATAGTGAACTAATGATGAATCAAGCGTCGAGTCTCTAGGCTGGTCTGTTGGACATCGGGGGAGTAGGGAAGCGGCAAGGGAATCTGAACTCAGGACTGTATAGCAATCCTGAATTCACATAATAGAGGTTGCCAGCTCATTGCAGACGATCGCACTCTGAAGTTTTGTAATCGTCGAGGCGCTAATGTCGCGAGGTGATCGGTCTCGGTTCTGCATCTGCTGCTTTTCGTCGTCCACAGTTTAGGCAGGCAAGCACTGTGATCGCTAAACCAGCATTGAGGTCAACCGCCCGCTCAGGCAACATCGTTCCGCGGCATTTGTCACATTTATGCATGTAGGGCTTATAACATCGCGTTGTATGAGAAACCATCCATCTGAAGTACTGTTTAATACTGGTAAAAAGCCCTTGTGGGCACAAAGGTACCTAGGCCATTTGGTCCTATCGTTGCCCGTTAGTCCCTTGTCTCTTATTACAGAAAAAAATGAGCAAGCCTTTTATTATAATGGTTACCTGAAAGACCGCTATAGATTGGGGGGCATCTAAGGTGGGACGCTATGTATAGAGTGATTGTAATATCGCTGTTGTTGGCGCTCACTTATTATCTTATCCGGAAGGCAGTCCTCAAGCAAAAGGAGACCGGTGGATGGCTTAGTCAGGAAAAGGGTCGTGACCGAGGAAATCAGATGGTACAAGATCCCGTTTGTCGAGTTTTTGTTCCTCGTGCGAATGCAGTACAGGAAGATATCGGAGGGCAGACGTACTTTTTTTGTAGCGCAGGGTGTGCGAAGGCATTCCAGAAACAACTCTCGAATCAACAACCGGAGTAGTTCGAGTCGGACACAATTTCGTCCCTGTCAAAGAACAGAATCATCTGGCATTCGGTCGCTTTAAAGTTAAATAACAGCGGGCCCCCTTTCCCACCTGCAATTCGGTTGTATGTCCACTTTTCCCCACCAAAGAATCGAGCGCTCCGAGCGTCGGGTGAGCCCAATTCCTTTTCAATCCACGCCTTGTCCTTTCCTTGATAACGAGTCAAAGAGGCATCCAAATAGGGGTTGTGACTGCAAGCGGATCCGACGAAGCCTATAGCTAATAGCCAAGGTAATGTACGCATGCCGAGTCTCCTCATGACGCACAAATCATTGTGTTCGAAAAATCACATGCTCCGTAGTGGAATTAGTGACAATCGTACTCTGTATCAAACGAATGTACCACGTAAATGGTTGACGGGTTGCCTTGTTATTGAGTACCACCTAGAATATAGATCGTAGGTTAATGGTGAAAGCGCAATAAGAAAGGATAGCTTCATGAAACTCTATCTTGACACGGCCAATGTAAAGGAAATCCAAGAGGGGGCAAGCCTTGGCCTCATCGATGGCGTTACAACCAATCCATCACTCGTGGCCAGAGAAGGCGGCAGTTTTAAAGACATGCTCCTGGAAATTTGCAAAATGGTCGACGGTCCAATCAGTGCCGAGGTGGTTGGTATCGAATCCGAAGGGATGATTAAAGAAGGCCGCGAACTGGCCAAGATTCACAAAAATATCGTGGTGAAGGTTCCACTTATTCCTGAGGGGCTTCGCGCAACCAAAAAGCTTTCAGCCGAAGGCATTCGAGTGAATGTGACCTTGTGCTTTTCGCCTACCCAAGCACTCTTGGCGGCCAAGGCGGGGGCTTGGTGTGTCTCGCCCTTTATTGGTCGCCTGGACGACATCAGTTCGGATGGAATGGAATTGATTCGGCAGATCGTGACGATCTACGACAATTACGATTACAAAACCCAGGTTCTAGTAGCAAGTGTGCGGCATCCCCAGCACGTTGTAGAGGCGGCCCTGGCCGGCGGGCATATTTGCACCATGCCCTATTCAGTATTTCAGCAACTTGTGAAACATCCGCTAACCGATATTGGTTTGAAGAAGTTTCTTGCTGATTGGGACGCGATGGGGAAAAAAGTCACAGGCTCCTGAGAGGGACTGGACTTTACGAAGTGGTCGATAGTCGACATTTTGCCTCGAAGAAAATCCGATGGAACATCGCTCGAGTCAGCTTGCCGGTGAAGGTATTTTGCTGGCTCGGATGGTAAGACCCGATTAAAGTTACTCCCGAGGGCAATACACACGTCGCCCCATGACCAAATTGGGGGCGTGGATGGGGGAGCTCATCCCCCAATTCACGAATAGCTTTTTGATACTGATCAAACGCAATCTTGCCCAGTGTCACAACCACCCGTACTCGCCGCAATTCCCGCAGTTCGCCTAAAACGAACGGCCGACAAGCCGTGAATTCATCGAGCGTCGGCTTATTGGCCGGAGGTGCACATCGCACGGACGCGCCGATATAGCAATCGGCAAGTGTGAGGCCATCATTCCTGTGAGTGGAAGTCGCCTGATTCGCGAACCCGAATCGATACAACGCTTCGTAGAGCCAATCCCCACTTCGATCCCCAGTAAAAATGCGTCCGGTTCGATTTCCGCCGTGCGCAGCTGGGGCGAGCCCCAGGATATATAGTCTGGCATGCGGATCTCCAAAGCCAGGAATTGGCTTGCCCCAATAGGAGCAATCCCGGTATTGCCGTCGCTTATTCCGAGCAACGGCTTCTCGGTAGGTGACTAGTCGCGGGCAGCGCATACAGCTGATAATTTCCGCGTTGAGCTTCGCGAGCGCGATCATGATGCGTGAGTGTATCAAACCCACGAGTTGCTTGTCCTGCAGAGACCTTATTGATAGCATGGCCTCTCAGCTGAGACGAAAGGGATGACATGGGTAGGAATGATCGGGTTATGCGGACCGTCGGAATGTGTTTCAGGGGCGCGCTGGGGCTTGCGATGTTGGCTGTTGTATTGCCCTCACAGCCGGATGCCACGGCCTCGGCTCAGACCAGGTTACATGATGTATCCAGTTTGCCAGAGCCGGACGGAGCTGTGACTCCCCTGGTGGGTGAGTCAGAGGTTGCATCCGAGCTAGAAGATCGGCTGGTGATACTTCCTGAAATTAAAAGGGATGGGGAGAGATTTTTCTTGAGCTCGTTCAAGTTGCCCGACAAGCTGACCTTCGCCGGTCAATCGGTTCCTTTGGATAATTGGCAAGTACGGGAGCGTGTCGAATACGAGTTCTATCAATTTCTCGAGGACCAGGGTGAAAGCATTATCCTGGCAAAACGGACTGGCCGTTGTTTTGCGCCTGCTGAAAAGCAACTGGCCGATGCCGGGTTGCCGGATGACTTGAAATACATGTTGCTTGTCGAGAGTAAATGTATTGCCGCCGCCTATTCTCGGGCCAAAGCGTCCGGACCCTGGCAATTCATCAATTCCACCGGACGACGATACAAATTGCATAATGAACGGTGGCTGGATGAACGGCGCAACCTCGAAATGTCCACCGAAGCAGCCATCAAGTACCTGCGCTATCTACGGGACCTGCAGCAAGGGGACTGGTTCCTTGCAATGGCGTCCTACAATGCTGGGGAGGATCGCGTTCGGAAGTTGATCAAAGAGCAGAATGTCAGTGACTTCTGGCACATGCATGGTCCGCGAGAGACCATGCGATACGTGGCGCGGATCATTGCGGCGAAAGAAATCTACTCTCAGCCTGAAAGATATCTGGGTTTGACCAAGAAAGATCTCTACCCTCCCCTTGAAACGGAAACCGTGACGGTAACGATCAAGGAAACGCAACGGCGTCTCACATTGATCGCTCAGGAGTATGGTACCTACTTTCTTGAATTGAAAATGCTCAATCCCGAATTTACGAAGGACTACTTGCCAAAGGGAACCTACCAGGTTAAGGTACCGCGACAGACCTGTCCGAATCGCTGCTTCAAACAAGACAAATTGCCGTAGTTCGTATGATCAAAGTCGGCGTCTCGCAGCGTGGAACACGCGCCCTCCTCACAAGGCTGTTCCAGGCGGCATTGGAGGCCGTCGATCCTTACGAGACCGTATGCCGTCAGGTTCGCTTGCGGCGCGGCCAGCTCTCCATCGGCGCTCAGCATTATTCGCTTCAGCCAAAAGATCGAATTGTGGTCGTGGGGGCGGGCAAGGCTTCGGCCCGAATGGCACAGGCGTTAGAGCGTCAAGTGGGGCCGAGGATCGAGACCGGGCTCGTGGTGGTGAAGTACGGTCACGGCGCGCCGACGCAGAGGATTCGTATCGTAGAAGCCGGTCATCCTGTGCCGGATGCAGCAGGGATCCGGGCCAGTCACATGATGATGGCCCTGATCGGGAGGCTGAAGCCGAACGATCTGTTGATCGTGCTCCTGTCCGGTGGAGCGTCGAGTCTCCTCCCGTCACCCCCGGCAGGCATCAGCCTCAAGGACAAACAGCAGACCACCAAGTTGTTACTGCGCTCCGGCGCAACTATTCAGGAAATGAATGCAGTCCGCAAGCATCTGTCGCGTGTGAAGGGCGGGCAACTTGCCGCCGCTACTCCTGCGCGTGTGGCGAGTGTCATCCTGTCGGACGTGATTGGAAATGATCTCGGGACGATCGGGTCCGGTCCAACCGCACCGGATCCCACGACATTTCGTGAGGCCTGGACGATCTTGGAGCGATACGGGGTATCCACACGTGTTCCGATGCCCGTGCGACGGCGAATGGAGGCGGGCCTCAATAATTCTGTGGCGGAAACACCCAAAGCCGGCGACGCGCTCTTTCGTCGAGTGCAGAATGTGCTCATCGGCGATAATCAGGCCGCAGTCGATGCCGTTGCGCGGTGTGCGAAGGAGCAGGGGCTCCATACGTTGGTTCTCTCGACCACCGTGACGGGCGAAGCCCGAGAAATCGCCAAATTATTCGGTGCGATGGCACGGGAAATCGTGGCACATGGACGGCCCTCCCGGCGCCCCTGCTGCCTGGTTGCAGGGGGGGAAACCACAGTGACGATGCGAGGCCAGGGGCAGGGTGGGCGAGCCCAGGAGTTCGCATTGGCCGCGGCACTGGAAATTGCAGGGTTACCGAAGGTGTGGGTGGCCGGTTTCGCCACAGACGGCACGGACGGGCCGACCCCCGTCGCAGGGGCGGTCGTGAATGGTGAGACTGTGGCGCGGGCGGAACGCGGTAAGTTGGATCTGATCGGCGCGCTTCAGGCGAACGATGCCTACCCTGTCTTCAAGAAACTCAACGGCCATATCATGACCGGACCCACCGGGACCAACGTGAACGATCTTTACGTCCTCCTCGCGCTCTAGGTATCATCTCTGTTCATATGCCTGATCCATTGATTCTTTCCCTGGAGGAGAGTCGCGATCGGCGTCTCGTCGGCGGCAAGGCGGCCGGCTTAGCAAAACTGATTGGTGCCGGCTTTGCGGTGCCGCGAGGATTTTGCGTGACGACGGCCCTGTATCGGCATTGCCTCGAAGCGAGTGGGATTGATGCGGCGGAGGCGTGGAAAAAGGTACGGCATTCTTCCGAAGCACAGCGAATTCAGGAGCAGGCACGCATTCGAGATGTGTTATTAGCGCAGCCCTGGCCGGCGGGATTCCAAGCCGATTTGAACCACCAATTGACGAATGTGGCTGACGACCCCTGGACGCGTTGGGCGGTGCGTTCTTCTGCGACCAATGAAGATGCGACCGAGGCGAGTGCCGCCGGGTTCTATCACACGGGACTCGGCCTGTCTCAGCCAGAGGTGCTCGATGCCATCCGCGACTGCTGGATCTCGTTGTGGTGCGCACACGTAGGTCCCTATCTACTGCGGTCTGGCGCGGACATGGTCTGTCCTGCCATGGCTGTGGTGGTTCAGCCAATGCTCGACGCGAAGGCGGCGGGCGTCGCCTACTCGATTCACCCAGTGACGGGGCGGACCTCCCAGGTTGCCATCAACGCCGTGCCTGGACTGGCATCCGCTCTTGTGAGCGGAGAAGTCACACCAGACCAGTATGTGGTCGAGGTTGAAGGGGTATCTGCCCAGCCGCCGCGTATCCGGCGCCGGCTCGTGACCCGGAAGCTGCAGAAGTTGGTTGCGACTACGCAGGGCGTACGGCCGGAACCAATTCCGACCGCCGACGAACAGCAATCATCTCTCTCCGACGAACAACTCTTTGAACTTGCCAGGCTGTCGAAACTAATCGAAGCCGCATTTCAACAACCTGTCGATGTCGAATGGGTGTGGGATACCGAGCGGCTGTGGGTGCTGCAAGCGCGCCCGATCACGGCTGTGCGACCTCTCCGGACGCTGACGAACGATGAATGTGAGTGGACGCGGGCCAATTTCAAAGAAACTATGCCGGAATTGCCAAGCCCTCTGAGTATTTCCTTTCTTGAGCGCTTTATGGACGAATACATACTCGCACCCTATCGGCGACTCGGTTGCACCATTCCCGAAGGACTTTCAGCGGTGCGAGTGTTGCGCGGACGTCCATACGTTAACGTGACCCTGTTCTACTCGTTTGTCGTTCAGCTATACGGAAACCCGGCGTTTTTAACCGAGCAGATGGGTGGCGACCGCCTTACCGTGACTCCTCCTGTGCGGCCGCTCGGGCCGTTCGCTCTCCTCCGAGCGGGGTTTATCATGCTGCGGGAATGGCGCAGGGTAGCAAGGCAAGCGCCACTCAATTTCGCCATCATGAAACAGATGTCGGAGAGGTACCGTTCCGATCACATCCAGCACCTGTCAGTACGGGACCTAACGGAGACACTCAACAATTTAGGCCAATGGCTTGACGACCATGAAGTCACCTTCGGGATCGTCGGTGGCGTGGCGCAGAGTCTCCAGGCCTTAGGAACGTTCCTGCCAGGGTGGCTTGGGCCGGACTGGCGGGAGTTACTCAATGCCTCCGTGCAAGGGCAGGGGAACGTGATTAGCGCACAGCAACTTGTGCGACTCGCCGAACTCGTAGAGGTTGCGCGGAGAGAGCCGGTAGTTCAACGATGGTTCTTAACGGAGGCCTGGTCGGCGCATCGTTTTCGAGAAACACTCGCGGGAACGGAGTTTCTGCGGTTGTTTGAACGCTACCTGCTGGATTATGGGCATAGGGCAGTCGGAGAATCTGATGTGATGTCTGTACGAATTGCGGAGCAGCCCGAAGCTATTTTGGCCGTGCTTCAGACACAAGTCCGGTCACATGAAACCGCCGCTCCCGCCGAGATTGTGGCGCGCCAGACGAAGCGGCGAGACGCAGCGATCGCAGAGATCACTCAGCGATTTGGCCGGTGCCGCTATCGGGGGATGATATTTCGTTGGTGGTACAGGCGGCTTTGCCGATTTTGTGCCTTGCGAGAGGCCAACCGTCATCATCTTATGTACTATTCGACAGCCATGCGACATTTATTGCTCCGGCTGGGAGAGCGAATGGTGGACCAGGGCGCCATGGCCCACCGGGAGGATATATTTTTTCTCACGCTGGACGAACGCACGGCATTGGGACAGAGTTCACAGTGCGACTGGCGTCAGTTGGTCCGGGATCGTCGCGAGGAACGGGCTCGTAACGAGGCCGTGCAGGTTCCCGACACGATTCGGGATTGGGATGAGACCGCCGACACTCAAAGCGGTCAGTTGATAGGCGTCGAAATAGACGGAGACTTGCGCGGCATTGCCATTAGCGCCGGGATAGCACGTGGTCCAGTACGGATCGTGCGGTTGGCTGCAGATTGGAAACGCGTGCAGGCGGGCGACATTCTGGTCGTGCCCGTGATCGATCCCGGCATGGCGCCACTCTTCGGCGTCGCGGCCGGTTTGGTCGCTGAGATGGGAGGCACGCTTTCGCACGGCGCCATCATCGCACGGGAGTATGGCCTTCCGGTCCTGGTCAATGTGCCCTATGCAACCAGCCTTTTGCGCGATGAGGAACGGGTCCAAATCACCAGTTCGACAGGCATAATCAAGCGGTTGGTCTCTTGACGTTTGTTTTCTTTTCTCGTAGCATCTACGCGATTTCCCTACAGAAAGCGTCGAGAAATATCCAGCCGTTCTGCATGTGGTAGGGAAGCGTCATGATCGATCTAGGTTCATCAACATTCCTGATCGGGATCGCAATCGGCTTGGTGGCGGGATTTTCGTTTGCCGGTTGGTGGGTGTCCTCCCGCGTTCAAGCGCGTTTACAAGCCCACATCATGGCGGTGACGGAACGGGCGCTGCACGCCGATGCCATAGGTGCTGCATTGGAGCAGCGTCGGGCGGAACAAGCTGCAGAAGTGGAACGGTTACAGCAAGCTTTGACTGAATCCCGAGAAGGTCGAACGAAGGCCGAAACGCGCATGGAAGAGGTCACTCGCAACCTGGAGGATCAAAAAGTCATGCTGGCGCAGGCGAGACAGGAACTGCATGCATCCTTCGACGTGTTATCGGGACAAGCCTTAAAGCAGAATAACGAAGCATTCTTGGACCTCGCACGAACGTCCTTTGCAACATTGCAGGCGGAGGCCAAGGGGGACTTATCCCAGAGACAGCAAGCGATTGATGAGCTGGTCAAGCCGTTAGAAGAATCGCTGCGCCGCTACGAAGACCAACTGCGGCAGGCCGAACAGGTCCGACAGCGAGAGTATGGCGGACTGGATCAGCAGCTCAGATTCATGGCTGAATCGCACCAGCGGCTTCAGCAAGAAACCGGCAATCTGGTGAAAGCCTTACGATCTCCGTCCGTGCGCGGGCGCTGGGGTGAGATGACATTGCGTCGCGTGGCCGAACTCGCGGGCATGGTCGCCCATTGCGACTTTCTCGAGCAGGATACGGTATCATCAGCAGAGGGGCTCTTACGTCCGGATATGGTGGTGTGTTTGCCGGGCGGCCGGCAGATCGTGGTCGATGCGAAAACGGTCTTGGCGGCCTATCTTGATGCCTATGAGGCTCAAGACGAGCCTCAGCGACAGGCACATTTGCTTCGCCATGCCGGCCAAGTGCGAACCAGAATGGATGCGCTCAGCTTGAAAGCCTACTGGACGCAGTTCGATCAAACACCAGAATTTGTCGTCCTCTTTCTACCCGGCGAGCAATTTCTCGGTGCCGCGTTGGAGCAGGACCCGACACTGATCGAAGATGGCTTTGCCCAGGGTGTCGTAGTGGCGACACCCACGACGCTGATGGCGCTCTTGCGAGCGGTAGCGTATGGGTGGCGTCAGGAACAGTTGACCGAGCATGCCGAACAGGCCGGCCGATTAGGGAAAGAGCTTTACGAACGAATGGCAGTTCTGACCGACCACCTCAATGAAATCGGTCAGGCTCTCGGCAAGAGTGTGGGCGCTTATAATAAGGCGGTGGGATCGTTGGAGAGCCGGGTGCTGCCGGCTACCAGAAAGTTCAAGGAACTCGGGATTTCATCAGGCAAAGACATTGCGCTGCTGGAAGCGTGCGACAGCGAACCGAGGGCCGGCCTCTCATTCACCACCGAAGACATGAGGACAAGAGGATGATGGATCCCCAGGCGATGGTGGAGGAATTTCACCGGAAATTTGACATTGCCGTTGCAGATGGCCCGACCCTACCTGAGGAGGGAACCCGCCAGTTGCGAATGCGGCTGATTCAGGAAGAGTTTGAGGAACTTAAGGAAGCGATAGCTGCCCAGGACCTCCCGGGCGTGGCAAAGGAATTGGCGGATTTGCTGTACGTGGTCTATGGAACAGCCGTGTCCTATGGGGTGGATATGGATCCCGTGTTTCGAGAAGTCCATCGCTCGAACTTGAGCAAGGTCGGCGGCTATAAACGCGCCGACGGCAAGTGGGTAAAACCGTCCAGTTATTCTCCAGCGCAAGTGGAGGCCCTTCTTGCCGCGCAGTCGGCAAAAAGCGATTCGTCAGCCCAATTTGTCGCAACAGAAATGACGGAGTCAGAATCATAGGATGAAAGAGCTTCATTGTCCGGCGTGCGGCACGCCGTGTGTCAGAGTCTCATCAAGGTCCGGCTTCATTGAAAAGCTGTTGAATCAGTTGCACATCTTTCAATTTCGTTGCCAGCTTTGCACCACCCGTTTCCAAGCTCGCAGGCCTGGAAATAGACAGACTTCACAGGAGTTCGATCGACGCGAATATCGGCGACTACGAACGAATTTGGCTGCATCGTTGATCTTGGATCCTCCCTCCTTGGACGGCCTGGTGTCCGACATTTCGATGGGGGGGTGCACGTTGCAAGTTACCACGGCACTTCCGCGGGGTACATTCGTGAAAGTGGTATTGCATGCTCCCGGCGGACAGCCTGACATCAAGATCGATGCGGCTATGATTTCTTCGATTCAGCCACTCTCGATCGGTGTAAAGTTTCTAGAATTTCAGCCAGAAGATAAACAGCGGATGGGTCAATTAGTTCTCGAACTCCTCGCCTATCAAAACACCGCTCCCCGTGTCAGCGCCTAGCCTCGTCTCTTTCTGAATGCTGCCTCCGTTGTGCTTGAAAACGGCACCGATAGTCGAGCTGCGATCGACGGGTTGCCGTCCGCTTCAGAAGCATTGCCGACAAAAACATTAGGCCCTACGAACTAAAACCAGTCTATTGTCGAGTAAGCGCACGTCCCCAATCCGGAGCGCGCCGAGAAGCACGGTCTTGCGGTGGACTGTCGTGAGGGGTTCCAGGGTGAGGGGATCACAAACCGCCAAGTATTCCGTTGTCGCGAGGGGTTCCTGCGCGACCACCCGAGCCATGCGACGTTGAATTTGTGGGCCACGCCTTTCTCCGGCACGAATAGCCGCCGCCCCGGCTTGGAGTGCGCGGTACAGCACAGGAGCAACCTGACGAGAAGAGGCGGATAGGTAGATATTGCGCGAGCTCATGGCGAGCCCATCTGGCTCACGCACCGTGGGATGGACGATCAGTCGGCCGGGAAGGTTGAGATCCGTTACCAGCTGTCGGACTAAGGCCGCTTGCTGATAGTCTTTCTGTCCAAACCAAGTATTGTCGGGTTGGACCAGGCACAGTAGCTTGGTGACGACGGTCGCCACACCTTGAAAATGATGCGGTCGAGCCTCGCCCTCCCAACGTCTGGCAATGGTCGGCACCGTCACGACGGTTTGAGCGCCCGGAGAGTACATCGCCTGTCGCTCCGGTGCGAAGATCACATCGACACCTTCTGCCAGGCAGAGCGCCCGATCGAGTCGGAGCTGGCGCGGATATTTAGAGAGGTCTTCCGTCGGACCGAACTGCGTCGGGTTCACGAAGATACTCACGACTACCGCATCGCAGGCCAATCGAGCGGCACGGATCAAGGCGCGATGGCCCCCATGCAACGCTCCCATCGTTGGGACGAACCCGATCGTCACCCCTTCACGACGGAGCCGTCGGCTCCACGCAGCCATCGTCCTCGGTGTGCGGATGGTCCTCATTGTCAGGGTTCTGGCGTGATAGAGGAACTGCAGGCGGGCCGTGATCCGTACCGAGAATTCGGCTGAGGGTCGAGGCGTCGCACGACCGACTGATCGACCAGCGTCCGCAAGAGCTCACGCAGGCTCTGTGCGAAGACCGGATGTTGCCGGTTGGGAGCCAGTTCGACGAGCGGGGCGAGGACAAATCGGCGCTGATGCAATCGCGGATGGGGAATTGTGAGTGCAGGGTCGTTGATCACGCAGTCATCGTACAATAAGAGGTCGAGATCGAGTGTCCTAGGGCCCTTGCGATTTTGGGGATCGCGCCCGAGAGCCCGTTCGATTTCGCGGCAAATCTCCAGCAGGCTGTTCGGCGCGATGTTAGTTTCGATTTGTGCGACGCCGTTCAGGAACCATTCCGGGCCTGGTGCCGCTCCATCGTTGACTGGTTCGGTCTCATAGAGAGAGGACACCGCATCGAGCCGTGAGTGCGGCAGGAGGCTGAGCAACGTCACCGCTCGGTCGCAAAAATCGATTCGGTTGCCGATGTTGGAACCAAAGCCAATAAACGCTGTCGCCATAAGTTTGCCAGTCAGGCGTTCGGCGTAAGGCGGGTAGGGAGAAACTTGGTCAGCTCACCCCGCACGACCTTAGAACCCCGCCTTCTTGATGCGCTCGACCGCTTCTGCGAGCCGCTCCTTCGTGGTGCATACGGTCATTCGAATGTAGCCTTCGCCTGGCGCGCCGAAACCGTTCCCCGGTGTGGTGACGATGCCGGCCTTCTCCAGGAGGTGTGCGGTGAACGAGGCAGAGGAGTAGCCCTTCGGCACGGTCACCCAGATGTAAAACGCGGCAGGGGGAGGATCGACTTCCAAGCCCAGTTTCCTCAAACCTGGCACCAGCGTATCCCGGCGTTCTTGATACACCTTTCGGAGGCCGTCGGTGACTGCATCGTCGAGGCCTAGCGCCGTGATGCCGGCGGCTTGCACCGCCTCGAATACACCGGAGTCCAATTGGCTCTTCACCTTGCCGAGCCCAGTCAAGACATTTTTGTTGCCGACCACGAACCCGATGCGCCAGCCTGTCATGTTGTATGTTTTGGAGAGCGAGTGGAACTCAACGCCGACCTCTTTAGCCCCATCTACTTCGAGAAAGCTCGTCGGGCGCTTGCCGTCGTAATAGATTTCAGAGTATGCCGCGTCATGACAGACGATGACGTGATGTTCTTGCGCAAACTCCACGACGCGCTTGAAGTACTCTTTGGTCATGATGACCGAGGTGGGATTGTTCGGTGAATTGAGCCACATCAGCTTGGCCTTCTTGGCCACGTCTTTTGGAATCGCGTTCAAATCAGGAAGAAAGCCATTCGCCTTCGTGAGCGGCATGATGTGCGAGACGCCACCGGAAAAGCTCGTCCCGACCGGATAGACCGGATAACCGGGACTGGGTACCAAGACAATATCACCCGGATCGACGAACGCGAGGTGGACGTGGCCGATCCCTTCTTTCGAGCCGATCAACGTCAGTACTTCGTTGGACGGATCGAGTGTGACGTCGAATCGGCGCTTGTACCAGTCTGCCACCGCTTTGCGAAACGACAGCATGCCTTCGTACGAAGGATATTGATGGTGTTTTGGATTCTTAGCCGCTTGGGCCAGGCTGTCGATGATAGGCGCCGGCGTCGGCAGATCAGGATCGCCGATGCCAAGATTAATGATATCGACGCCGCGTGCGACAGCTTCTTGCTTCATCTTATCGATGGCGGCGAATAGATAGGGCGGCAGTGTTTTGATGCGGGTGGCGTATTCGATCGAGAAACCGGACATGCGTGAGGGCTCCTTTGTTGGCTTGAGCGGCGGTGCTCAGCAATGTGTGATGCGTGAGCGGTTGCCCGCCAGTGCGTATATCAGTGAAGGTAGGGTACCGCAGGACCGGTTCTGCAATCAACGGAAAGGAAGTGAGCGAGCGGTGCCACGAGTGGGTGCCTGCTCGCTTCGATGATGTCTCAGGGTCTGCCGAATCGGTGGGTGCGACCCTTTGGGTTAGGTTGACAGGATAGGAAATTCGAACTAGGGTTGCTGATCTCCAGCCACCCATGCCATGAGACATGGAGGCTGTTTTGTGAGAGAGATTGACCCATGTCAGTGCTCTCCCATGTCCACGCCCTCTGTGAGACAATTCGCCATCGGGTGACCATTCCAGTGCTGCTGGGACGACCCGATTTGGCGGTTCCTGGCCTGTATGTCTGGCCGTGGCGTATGGAGATCAGCGCCGAACGGTCAAATGATCGCCCTGGACCACCGATGGGTGAGGGAAGATCGTTGGTCGACCAGCCGACATGCCGCACCCATATTCTCCTCCTTCCAATGCCTGCACTGTCCGTTGAAGGTTGGACGAGTCTGGAGAAGGCGCAGCTCGCATTCCATGATCACCCCGTGCTCACGGTTGATGGAAACATCTTGCGCATCATCCCTGAGGCGAGCTTCTCGGTCGAAGAATTGGCCGCGCTGTTCATCGCGGCGCAGATGCCGCTGTCCGTCTGCGCGGCGTGTGTCCTCTCGGGACCACTGCTGCCGATGGCCTAGCACTGACACAACCATAAGAACGGAAGGCCATGCAGCCGGAGGTATGGCTCCCGGTGGCGAGGGGGGATCTCATGCAATTTCGGCCGGCGCCCAAGGGAGTGGACCGTTTCGACGGCGACACTCGTTTGAAGGCCTCTCCCAAGACATCATTCCTCTGTGTCTCCGTAGCTGAACCTCAGGCAGTCTGTGTCCCTGGCCGATATGAGTGGCCCTCAAGGCTAGCGGCTTGGTACGGCCTACGATGTGGCGTTTCGTGACGATACATCTTCCCTGTGGCCTACTGATATACAGAGGTCGCGACTTGGTAAGCATCGGAATGAAACTCATGGAGAGAATACGATGAAGCAATTGTCTCCCTGTCCATCAAGTCCCAACTGCGTGTCAACCCAGGCAGAAGATCAGAAGCACTCGATCGCGCCCTTTCGCTATCAGAAAAAGTTGCCCGAAGCGATAGGCGCCCTAAAGACTATTGTGCTCTCGCTCCCTCGCGCGGTACTCGTTGAAGAAGAGGGGGCCTATCTGCGTGTGGAGGTCACGAGTTTCTTGCTGCGATTCGTCGACGATGTGGAATTCGTGTTCGACGATAACAGCAAAACCGTGCAGTTTCGTTCCGCTTCCCGAACCGGCTACAGTGATCTTGGGGTGAACCGCAAGCGGATGGAAGCGATCCGTGTTCTGGCTGAAGGAAAACTATAGCCCGGACTTGATAAAACGTGCTGGGAACCATGCGTTCGGACGTTCGGAAGTGTCTGGATATCTACGCAGCCATTCATTTATAGTTGAATTGGGTGCCCTAACGAGTCAAGATGCCTATAAGATAGAGCAAGCTGAGCGGTTACTGTGACACTCGAAAGAGTTTTCTCATGACACCACTATTCCGCCTCTTCGTGATATCCATGTTGGCGCTGTTCACTGGCTGTGTATCGGTACAGGTCGATCCCTTGACCGGTAAGGCTTTTGAGCCTCGCGTGGGGGGAGATGACGTAAAGATTTTGCAGCGTGAGCCCAATCGCGGATATGTACAGATCGCCCGCATTGTGGCGACGAGTGAACATGCCACAGAAGAGACGCTGCGGGATCGTATTCTCTCTCGAGCGAAGGAGTTGGGGGCTGATGCCGTGGTGCTTGGAGAGGCGGATGTGCGTCGTCTCGCCGATCGCGGCCCTACGTTTCAGTCGACCATGGGTTCTGGCATTCAGGGCGCCACGTCGGCTACCAACTATCGCAGCGGGTATTGGAACCCATTCCGGATGGATGCCTGGAGTTTCGCTCAAGGAGCCGGCGGCGGACAAGGCTGGATGCTTCACATGTCTGGCTTGGCCATTCGTTATGTGTCTGATGAAGAGCTGCGTGCCGCTCCCTCGCAAGTGCCAGCCGTGCCCTAACCCATCCTTATCATCGACTCATGTACGCATAAAAGTCCTAGCCGCCGGGCCTAGATCCTTTTGCCTCAGGCAGGTTCTTGCTGAGCATTATACAAGTCGCTCCATTGCATCTGCTCGGCGATGCATCGGAGGGTCCAGACGTCGGCCTATCAGTCACCTGGTTACGCGGGGAATCGTCTGTTCACCCCACTTTGACGCCTTGCCTGGTAGGCGGCGAACCTACGAGGTGGGAAGTAATGGGAGAAGAACATGAATTCCTTGACCCTCCAGAATAACTTTGACATAAAAGTTGAAGGGCCGTCGGAGTGAGTGTTAAAGACCTCTGCTTCTTGAGGATATCCGATCGTCATTTCAGGCAGGCTGGACGGTCGGTCGGCAAGATACATGAATCTGCATACGGCTCGCCGGTGGTGTATCAGCATCACAGGTGGTTGATGTTTGTACCCTGGAAGGCATTGTAGGAAGGGATATATGGCAATGTCGGGGCTGAATGTCGACCAGCAGCATCCGGTTGCGTTGACCCACGTTCAAATTAGGCCTGCCAAAGGCCTGTTGGATTTGGATTTGTCGAGCTTATGGCATTATCGGGAGTTGATTTACATTTTAGTCTGGCGCGATGTGACTGTGCGGTACAAGCAAACTGTACTGGGCGTCGCCTGGGCCATGTTCCAGCCAGTCGCGACCATGCTTATTTTTACGGCTGTATTCAGTGTAATGGGAAAGATCCCTTCGGATGGTGCTCCCTATCCCGTATTCCTGTACGCAGGCTTGCTGCCATGGTTTTATCTGTCGCAAGCCTTGAATCGGGGAGGGACCAGTTTGGTCGGAGAGGCCCCGCTTATCAGTAAGGTCTATTTCCCTCGACTCATTCTGCCCCTCTCGGCAACACTTGCGCCATTGGTCGATCTTCTGCTCGCATTCCTCGCATTCGTTGGCTTGATGGCATGGTTCCATGTCATGCCGACCTGGCGCGTCCTGCTGTTGCCTCTATTCGCCGGCCTGGCTGCAACCGTGACTTTCGCGGGGGGACTTTGGATCTCTGCGCTCTACGTCAAGTATCGCGATGTGGGGCATATCCTACCCATGTTTATCCAGCTGGGAATGTTTGTGTCGCCCATCCTGTACCCCGTCAGCAAGGTGCCTGAGTCTTGGAGAGGGATCTATGCATTGAATCCGGTCGTGAGTGTGGTTGAGGGATTTCGATGGGCGCTCATTCCAGGATTCCAGGTGGATTTTTCAATGATCCTGCCGAGTCTGGGCATTGTCGGCCTCGTCCTCGTCGGTGGGTTGATCTATTTTCGTTCTATGGAACGCACCTTCGCGGATGTGATTTAAATGGGTAATATCGCGATTCGAGCGGAGCAGCTGTCAAAACAGTATCAGTTGGGCGCGGGAAGCGTCCAACACAATACTCTGCGCGATCACCTGATGCACGGCCTAAGAATTCTCACGCGACGGACAACCCCTGCATCCGATTCAGACCCGCTGTTCTGGGCGTTGAGGGATGTTTCATTTGAGGTCAAGCGGGGTGAGGTGCTGGGGATCATCGGTCATAACGGTGCAGGCAAGAGTACCTTGCTCAAAATTTTATCCCGGATCACTCAGCCGACCACGGGGACGGCAGATATTTATGGACGTGTGAGCTCCTTGCTTGAGGTTGGAACGGGTTTCCATTCTGAGCTCACAGGGCGAGAGAACATTTTCCTGAACGCGGCCATGCTGGGTATGCGCCGCCATGAAGTGTTGCGAAAATTCGATGAGATTGTCGCCTTTTCAGGCGTCGAGGACTTCATCAATACGCCAGTGAAACGTTATTCCAGTGGCATGTATGTGCGACTTGCGTTCGCCGTGGCGGCACACCTCGAACCCGAAATTTTGATCGTGGACGAGGTTCTCGCCGTCGGGGACGCCACCTTCCAGCAAAAGTGCTTGGGCAAGATGGAAGAGGTCAGTCGAAGTGGAAGGACGGTCCTCATCGTCAGTCATAACATGACGGTGATCGAGGGGCTCTGCGAGCGGGCGATTCTTCTCGAGAAAGGGCAAGTGGCGAAAGTCGGTCAGACTCACACGGTGGTTGAAGAATATGCCGATGGGATTCGGACGATGGCCGGAACGGCAATCGAGGCTCGCCGAGATCGGGAAGGACTTGGCGAAATCCTGCTGACTCGTATCGAGGTGTTGGATAGTGACCGACAGGCTGTCGCCGCCGCGATTACCGGACGTGATACGGTGATTCGCCTGTATTATCGATGCACCTCGGGGAAAGAGTTTGCGAATTGCCGGGTCAGCATTTCCGTGAATGGCCGCAAGGGACAGGATTTGTTTGTACTATCAACGGATATTGTAGATCCCACGCCGTTGACCTTGCGCGGAGAGGGGCATGTCGATTTCATCGTCCCTCAGTTGCCGTTAACAGGTGGCGCGTATTTTTTTCAATCCTACATCGAATCGAATGGACACGCCCAAGATTGGGTCAAAAACGTCGCGCCATTTTCCGTGCTCGACGGTGACTACTACGGAACGGGCAAGCTTTGCCCGCCGGGTTGGGAAGCCAACGGCGTGCTGATTCCGTATCGCTGGGAGTGCAGCAAAGACCTCCGAGCCAATGCATTGCCATCCCCCGCCGGCCTGAACTAATCCCCACGCAGCCTATTCGCCCCACGGAATCGATGGATCCCGCCGTCTTCTGCACCCCTCTGTCGATTATTTACTTATCACTCCGCAACGAACCGCGAGTGGGGTACGATTCTGCCTAACAGTGGCGGCTGAGGATCGACTGAGGCGTACACATGGGTTTCGGGTTCGATGACGGACGACAGGCACAGCTGGAGCTGGCTGGGTTAAAGCGCACGCTTGATTGGACCAACATCCAACGCGAACAGTTGTTGGATCGCCTCGATCTTCTGCGTCTGGACAATCAGCGGCTGCAGGAACGTGTGGACGATCTGGAACGCCGACTGGCTGAACTCAAGCAGCAAGAGCCGCTGTTCTAACACCAGCACCGCATTACCTCAGATTCTCTTCTCTCCGCCTCTCGTCGTCCTGTCTCCGGCTCCATCGGCGTGATAAGGTATCCTATTCGCGATGTCGGTCGATAGCCGCACGAACAAAGGGCTCGAGCAACGATGACCCATACGATCAAAACGATGGACGATCTCCGTTGGTTTCTCTCGCACACCCAAGGATTTCGTGGCGGGCAGGTAACAGATGTGCACGTGGCCAAGCGCCGGATCTTCGATGAAGAGAGCGGGCGCGAGATCCTGGCAGGGAACACGGTGACAGTGGTAGTCCGCTACCCGGCGGAGGGCATTTTACGGATCGCCAAGTTGACGATGCAGGGGGTTTCAGACCTGTCCATCTTTGAGCAGGAGGGTGCTGATCCTTCACGCCTAGGCGTGATCCAGGTGGAGTTCAACGCAGGGAGGTTCCGTTTCTGGTTCGATCCGCATGGTGAACTCTACGTGGTTTGCGAGGAAGCCCTGCTCGAAGAGGTCTCGCTGCCCCAGAGCGATGCGGACATGGGCGGTGCGGTGGCGCAATGGACGTTTCAGGCTGATTGCGGCGAGGCCCCCACCGTAGCCTGGTTACTGGATCAGCTGGATCAGGCGGGAGCGCCCTGCATCTGGAAAGCGGCAAGATCTCGGCCGACGCAGGATCGAGTGATGTGCTGGGAAGGCGAACTCGTGGCCGCAGTAGATGTGAACGCGGGACCTGCCGCGGCAGTCGAAGTGCAGATCTACGGACCGATCGACGGTGCGGGGTTTGGAATGCGCATGCGCCTCCATCACCTTGCCGCTCGGTCAGGCGGCCGTTTACTAAACTTGGTGACCGATCTGGTCACGCAATCCTTTGCCGGAACCTGCCTTGTGGGCCAGATGTTCCTTTCGCACGACGACTGGGCTAGCTGGAAATCGCTGGGCCGCGCGTATCAGGCGCGCTCGTGATGGTCAAGCGGCATACACATTAGCTGTGGTGACTATTTCTTCCGTTCCCGTTTCCATTCATGCTGACATGCTTACCCGCCTTATGGTTGACACACTCCACCAAATGCCAAAATTTCATCGGGTTCACTTTTTCCTTGCGGGCGACATGCAGGTCGGTACCTTCAAGCACCGTGGTCAAGGAGAGATCGGTGCGGAAGCCGATATGTTTACAGAGAGGAGAGATTACCTTTTCTACGGCGGCGATTAACTTATTGCCGTTGCTGAAGTGGTTCAGCATGATGATGCGGCCACCGGGTTTGCATACTCGAATCATTTCATTCACGACTTTGCGATAGTCGGGCACGGCGGTCACGACATACGCCGCCATCACCGTGTCGAAGCTATCGTCGGCAAAATCCATTTTTCCTGCGTCCATCAGCATGAGACGCACATGGTCCAGGTGATAGTGAGATTGGCGTTGCCGGGCCTTCGCCAGCATGCCTGAGGAGAGGTCGATGCCGATGATGTCGCAGTTCTTCGGGTAGTACTCCAGGGCAATACCTGTGCCGACTCCGACTTCCAGAATTTTTTCTTCGGGGCGGATTCTGAGGTTACGGACTGCGGACTCGCGCGACTGGTGGAAGATTTTTCCAAAAATATGATCATAAACGCCGGAATAATTGGTATACACTCGCTCGACTTTGGCGATATCCATCGTCCCTCCGCAAAATCACGCCTCTCCGTCCGGCACACTCCGCAGTGCGGAAGTGCCGACGATAAGAACTATAGCGTGGAAAAATCTATGAAGGCGGGACTGTGAACTGGAAGATTCGTCCTCACCCGCCGGATAAGAACATCTTAATGTAGCCAAAGCACTCATGGGGAGTCAACAAATTCCTCTAGGTAGGGGGCCTGGCCGCATGGTATCCGGGCTTGCTTCTCCGCAAGGCCCTATGGGAAGTTTGGCCGTATGGTACTAGCCGGGGCGTTTGCCATCGTATTGTTCGTGGGGTTGATTATCGGAGATTGGGTGTACTTTAGCCGTCTTTCCTCCGACGCCGCCCGTTATGGGTACGGGCTCGGTCGGGTGCAAGACCAGGTTGCGTCCTTGGGCGTCCAGAAGCTGATGCGGCGCTTCGATACGAACGGCTTTCTCGCTTTGCCTCATGGGGTTGCGCGGATCTTTCCGGGGGCGAATCGGCTGGTCATCCGTCCGAGTTATCGGCTGTTCTCCATGCGGTTCCGCACGGCTTGGCCGCTGAAGGGCTCTATTCAATGGTCATCTGACGTGGATGGTCTTACATTGGTCTGCACGAAGCGGATGCCTTGGTCGTCCTCCATCCTCACCCTCTTGTGGTTCAGTCTCGTAGGGGTTGGCACACTCGGATTTCTGCTGACGTATTTGTTTGAGGGAGGATTCGAGTCGTTGGGAGGGTTGCTGTTGGGAGTCGGTGTCACTGCGGTGGGATTGATCGTAGTCGCCTTCGGCCTCTTGACTGTGACAGTAGCGTACCGAATCGAAAACACAAGGTTGATGCAGGTATACACGGAACTCCGAGCCCTGGCATTGGACGAGGCCAGCAAGGCCTAACGCGGGGAGATGTACAGATCGAGCAGATGATCGAATTCCGGCGGTAGATCGAGTGATTGTCGGGAGCGTGCCAAGCCGGCGATGATCCCGCGATGTTTCAAGCTCAGGCCGGATTCGATGAATGCCTGTCGAAAGTGCGCCCATCGTTGCGATCCGTCCGTGGAGAGCATTGCAAGCTCCTCTGGCGACAGGGCGTTGAGCGTCGTAACAAGGCTGCCCAAAGCCTTTTCGACCGAGTCATAGGGGGCGGCCAGTTTGAGTCGGCCGTAAAACACCTCGAGATGTTCCCGGAACTCGTTCCGAAGGGATTCCACTGGACCAGTCCCGCGATTGTGCCCCATATGGCTGCCCATGCCGATGCTCCTCAGCCGTGCGATGACTGGGGAGAAGCTTACGGCAGGCACGGCATGACACGCAACGCGATTTTACTCGGACGAGGATTTTTTATTTTGTTTGGAGGTCGAGATGAGCCGTCGGTACCTGATGCTTCTCAGCGGAATACTTCTGGTTCTGTTCACTGGTTGTTCGTCCCATCATCACGGGAATTATAGCCGCGCACAGGGCGACTATTGGAACAAGGCCGGCCAGGATGCGAGCGGGCTGGTCGAGAAACATGTTCATGACCCCGAAAAAGTAAAACGAGTGAATGTGGTGATGGGGGAGATTATCACGGAGATCAAGTCGGCGCGAGAACAACATCGCCAGTACCATCGCGCCCTCTACGAATTGAATGCGAACTACGCGGCGTCGCCGGACGAGTTCACACACATTCTGGATGAGTTGAACAATAGCCGCATGCGTTCTTCTGCCAAGATCTTGGGCCTTCGCTTCAAGTTGAAGGGGCTCTTGACGGCCCAAGAATGGGCTGGGCTCTCCGAGGAGCTGCAGAACTACGGCAGTCGCTATTACGGAAAGAAGACAGATTCGGTAGCCCCGGCAGTGTCCCAACCCTAAGCGGCCTGTGCGGTTCTCATAGAAGCCGGTCAATGCCTGGCCTATGATTGAGGAACAGCAGTTGCGCGGAGTGGTCCGTCAGTTCCAGCCCACTGACGGAGACATGATCGATGGTGGCATGGCGGATCATGGCCAAATCGAGGTGCAGATAATGGGCGAGAACCGCCCGAATGACGTCGCCGTGAGAGACGAAGACGTAAGGCCTCTCTTGTGGGGCCTCAATGACTCGTTCCACCGCCAAGACCGCACGGCGTTGCACCTCACGCAACGTTTCCCCGCCGGAGGGACGCGCCACGTCGGGTTGAGTGTACCAATCCCGCTTCGCTGGGTCATCGGCGAAGTCTCGCCAGTACCGATTCAGCCAATCGCCGACTCCTATCTCACGTAGCTCTGATACAAGTTGCAGCGGCATCTCGTGTCCCTGACGCAAAATCTCGGCCGTTTGCACGGCGCGTAGGACAGGGCTTGTGAAGATCCCGGTGATCGGAGTGCGGGACAAGACTTCGGCGCAGGCCTGAGCCTGGCGTTCGCCGGCTTGGTTCAACGGAATCGATTGATCCCCCATGACGCGGCCGGATCGGTTCCAGTCAGTTTCTCCATGGCGAATGAGTAGCAGAATCGGCATCGGTGACGCTCGTCGGGCCTATGGAGTGGTCAGGAGGGAGGCGGTGAGCGGAATTGCTGACCAATGCTCCCCGCCGTCGGTCGAACGATACAGCCCGCTTCCATTCGTCCCGACATAGAGGAGCTGAGGATCGGTTGCGCTGATGGCGATCGTGCGCACGTTCAAGGTGGCGAGCCCCTGATTGTGAGGCTGCCAACTTTTTCCGCTATCGATCGTCTTGAGGACGCCGGCCGGCCCGCCGATATAGAGAACGCCGGGGTTTGTCGGATGCACGACCACGCTACTGATAAATTGAGCAGACAGTCCCTGTCCGATCTGTTCCCAATACTCCCCCCGGTTGGTCGTTCGAAAGAGTCCCTTCGTGGTGGCGGCGTACACGATACCGGAATTCAGCGGATCGACTGCCAAGACATTCACTCCCAGCGCCATGGCGGCATTCAGGACCTCATCGGGGATGAGCCCGCTATTCTTTTTTTGCCAGCTCCCGCCGCCATCCTCGCTGCGGTAAGTGCCGCCGGTCGTTCCGGCGTAGAGCACGCGCGGGTGCTTAGGGTCCATGGTGATGCAGGTGACGATGTGCACTTCCTTCATGCCCGCCATCCGTTCCTCCCACTCCCGGCCACCGTTTTTCGTGACGAACGCGCCGACCGTGGTGGCGAGGTAGATGATCTCGGTATTGTCGGGGTGGAAAATGATCTCGTTGACGAATGAGACGTGTTCTTTCAGACCGACGTTGTGCGATAGCCAATGCTGGCCGCCGTCCGGACTTTTGTAGATGGCATCCCCCATGGTGCCGGCGTAGACGGTGGCAGGGAGCTTGGGATCGATGGCCAAAGTGGTCACGCGACGGGCGGTGAAGCTGGAAAACTGCTCCCAGGTTGCGCCGCCGTCCCTGGTCTTATGCACCGCTTCGTTCGTGGCGACGTAGACGATATTGGGATTGGAGGGATGGAGCGCGATTGAGACGACGGCTGCTTCCCGCGTTCCACAGGCCAATAAGAACAGGCCGAGCAGAAAAATGAACGGTCCGACGATGGCACGAGTGGGATTGCCTGACGACATCACGATGGCCGCAGACCTAACCACAGCGGGGTGAGCGAGTCAAGGTCACGCATTCTGAAGTTACGAGGAGCGGTTATAACCGTGGGGTGAATCGTTCAGCGTATCCTGTCAGTTCGACATAACCTCGTCCTGTGACAGGCCTGTCCCCCGCCTGACCGGTGGCGGACACCGCTCCTTCCCAATATATGACATGGGTGCTGTGGGCCGTGTCCAATTCTTGGTCCGGGAGCAACGACACGACATCCAGGTTCAGACCGAACGTAGGAGCGGAAAGCCGCCAGCGTTGCGGGTAGCGCGCGTGAGAGCGCGGACTGGTCCAATAGGAGACCGGCTCAATGGTGAGATCCTGCGCGTTGAGAGCCCGCGTGTGTCCATCGGCGAAGACGAACGTCCCGCTCGACACCGGATCGGCCGAGCCATCAGCTCGTCGCAAGGAATACCACATCAGCTCGGTGGAGTCGCTTAAATGCAGGCTGAACCAGTCCCATCCCACCACGTCCCGGCCGAGGTCGGCGGATCCGAACTCGTGATCCATCCAGCTCAGACCGGTGACGGTCAAGGTGTCCGTCCCGATCCGGATCTTCCCATCGGTCGCGAGATGCGTGAGCGAGTAATAGTGCGAAGCCTGCTCCGGCGCGGCGCCTTTGCGGCTGATTCCCCCCTGACCATGCAGCACGGGAGGCTTCCGCGGGAGCATCTGTAGGTCGATCGCAAAGTCGTCGGTCGCGGCTTGAAGCCTCTGCCGATTTGGGGTGTGAGGCTCCATCGAGACCGACCAGCGATTGATCCACACATGCAATTGGTCCCTCTCGGCTCCCGCTTTGCCCAGCCCGGCGCGGCTGACGGTGTCGGCATAGAGAAATCGTTCGTGCTCAAGGTCCGTGACGGCGAAGTGGGCAAGATAGAGTTGATGAATCGACCATTTCGACGGCTCCGTTTTGACCTGATCAGGCGGAATGCCGCGGCGAAAGAATGTGAGTTGAAAGCCGAATGTTCTGCCACTGGCCGCCGTGAGATGGCCGGTGTAATACCACCACTCCGTGCGAAATGGTTCGTGCGCGCCATGGTCTCGAGGGAAGTGGTACTGATAACCAGGCGTGGCGATAGAGAAGGACTGGTCGCCCTTCTCTGTGGCGATAGCGTGGCTTCCGAGCGGGAACAACATGACCGCCAACGCCCATGACGCGAAGGAGAAAGCGCGAATTTTCGTCATGGCAAACTCATTGGTCGACGTATGTGATGGACATGGGAAAACGCCTGAGACGCTCCGGTGTTTGTCTATGCGAAGTGGAAGGAAACTCAATATTCATCATGGTTTTGAGGGTATTGACGCAGTTGCGAGTCGACATGACGGCGTTGACAATTTTGCAAAGCATAAGCTATCGTGAGCCATGTTTCTTGAACCGGAACGTGATCAGCCTCACCGTGAGCTGTCGGGAAAAGCCCCATCGTTTCCCATTCCGAAGCGCATTCCGGTGTTTCCACTGCCGAACGTCGTGTTCTTTCCCAAGACCTATCTTCCGCTCCATATATTCGAGCCGCGTTACCGTCAGATGGTAGCGGATGCGGCGGCAGGAGGGCAATGTATCGGCATGGCTCTCCTGAAGGAAGGGTGGGAAGAGCAATATGACGGGAACCCGCCCATCTTCTCGGTGGGCTGTGTCGGGCGTCTGGCCAGTGTCCAGGCATTACCTGATGGCCGCTCGAACATTTTGCTTCAGGGCCTTGATCGGTATGAAGTGCATGAAGAATTCCATGAAAAAAGTTATCGCGAAGCGCGCGTGAGTCTCAAGCCCCGGCTCCGGGACTTCTCGATGGATCCGCCGTTACGTCGATATTTGATGGATATCCTCGATGAATATCTCCAGGCGGACGAAGAGGCCTCGCCCCTGCATAGTCTCGCGCGTCCAGACGTCACCGACGAGGTGTTCGTCAATTCTCTTTCGACCTATCTTGATTGTACTCCGCTTGAAAAACAGTTCTTGTTGGAGGCCGAACATTTACCGCAACAGGCCAGGAGACTGAGTGATTTGATCCAATTCAAGCTGGCGGAGCGGCGCGGCGCCGGAGGGTGGGGGTAATGTCGCGGGCGGTCGCTATCGAGGTGTCGCATCTCGGAAAAACGTACGACAAGATCCAGGCCGTCGATGATCTGTCGTTTCAGGTGTATGCCGGAGAGATATTCGGTTTGCTGGGACCGAACGGCGCCGGCAAAAGTACGACCCTTCGCATTCTGATCACTCTGCTCCACCCGACCTCGGGGTCCGCCACCATTTTCGGGCTGGATTCTGTGAAAGACGCAGACCTGGTGCGGCAGACGATCGGGTATGTGCCACAAGAGCGCGCCATCGATCGTTTTCTGACTGGGCGGGAACATCTCGAACTCCTCGCTGATCTGTATCACCTCTCCGCCGAAGAAGCATCCACCCGCATTCCTCAACTGCTGAAGCTGGTCGAACTGGAGCCACAGGCCGACCGCCCGGCCAAGACCTATTCCGGGGGCATGAAGCGGAAGTTGGATATCGCCTGTGGGTTACTGCCGGATCCCAAGATTCTCTTTCTGGATGAACCGACACTCGGCCTGGATGTGCAAAGCCGATTCCGTATTTGGGACCATGTGCGGGCCATGCGGGATCGAGGCATCACCGTGGTCATGACGACCAACTATCTGGACGAGGCCGATCAGCTCTGTGATCGCATTGCGATTATCGACGGTGGCCGGATTAAGGCTTTGGGGTCGCCGACGGAATTGAAAGTTGGATTGGGTGGCAATTTGGTGTCGCTGACGGTGCGCGAACACGATCGCATCGACGCATTGGCGGCGGCAGTGAAAAATTTACCGGCTATCCGCGCAGTGATGATCAAGCCGAACGGGTTGGATATTCGAGTCGATTCTCCCGAGAAGGCCTTGCCGGCCATCCTCGACGCAGCCAGCCGCCTGACCTGCCAGCTCGAATTCATCGACTATCACCGGCCTCGGTTGGATGACGTGTTTATTGCCCATACCGGTCGGTCGATCAAGGATGATCAGCCGAAAGAAGACGATCAATCATAACCGCCGGAAGCCGACGGAATGTCATGAAAGAATATTGGCAGGAAATTCGAGCGTTGACGATGCGATGGGTGCGGCGGTTGAGCCGTGAAAAGTTCAGCATGCTCTTTACCCTGGTGCAGCCAATGTTGTTTTGGCTGATCTTTTTCGGCAACTTGTTTCAACGCGCCGCCGACATGCAGGTGACCCAAGCGTCGAGCTATATCAGTTTCCTCACCGCCGGCGTGGTGGTGATGACCGTACTCAATAACGGGTTGGCGGGAGGTGTCGACCTGCTCTTCGATAAGGAGAACGGGTTCCTCGAGCGGCTGATGTCCACGCCCATTCACCGAAGCTCCGTCATTCTGAGCCGGTTTATTTTTGTGATGACCATCACGTCGATGCAGGTGTTAGCCATCCTGGGTGTGGCTTGGTTGTTCGGTGTGCAGCCCGTGACCGGATTGCTGGGAGTGGCGGCGATTCTATTCATCGGTATGATGTTCGGTGTCGGGCTGACGGCGATTTCCATGGCGATGGCCTTTTCCGTGAAAAGCCACGGCGACTTCTTTTCCGTCCTCGGGTTCCTGTCCTTGCCGATGATTTTCTTGAGTTCCGCCCTCGTGCCACTAGCCGCCATGCCGGGCTGGATGGGATTCTTGGCGCAGTTTAATCCCATGACCTGGGCCATCGATGCGGTGCGTCCATTGATTCTCCAGGGATGGGCGGAAGCGTTGCCCCACGTCGGAATGGTGATCGTGGTGATGGTCGTATTTGATGCATTGTGCCTCTATGGGGGAGCGCGCGCATTCCGTCGGGCAATCGGGTGATTCTACTTTCGCATCAAGGACCGTACATGTTCGTGAATGAAAGCCAAATCCGCGCATTGATCCGGCTCCTCGGCGATGAGGATGAACGAATCGTCAGAACCATCAGCGGAAAACTCATCGATTTCGGCGACTCGGCCGTACCGTTGCTGCAAGAGGCTGAGATCGAACGGCCGGACATGGCCGACCGCATCGTCACCGTATTGGAAGAAATTCGCGGGACGAAGCTGGAGGAAGAGCTTCGCGACCTCATCGCGTCACCAGAAGACCAAGTCGATCTTGAAGCGGGAGCCTTTCTCCTGGCGCGCTATGCCTATCCCCTGCTCGATGTGCAGGCCTACCGGCATCAGTTAGATCGCATGGCGCAGGATGTGCGCGAGCAGATTGGGTCTCGGGTCTCGGGCGAAGAAACCGTGAAGGCGCTCAACCGCTACCTGTTCACGGAAGCCGGTTTTAAAGGGAACACCAAGAACTACTATGAGATCGAAAACAGCTATCTCAATTGTGTGATCGACCGCCGGACAGGCATCCCTATCAGTCTGTCGACTGTGTACCTCCTCATCGGGCGGCGGTTGCAGCTGCCGGTTCAGGGGATCGGCATGCCGGGCCATTTCCTCGTCAAGTTCGACTCGGAGAAGTACAAGATTTTTATCGATTGTTTCAACGGGGGTGCGCTGCTCACGGAAAAAAACTGCGCGCGTTTTCTTACGGAAGCCGGTTATGGGTTCGAGGACCGATTTCTGCAGAAGAGCCCCACGCGCGCAATTTTGGCCCGGATGATCAAAAATTTGTTGGCCATCTACAGCAAGCTGGATGAGCCGTTGAAAAAAACACGCCTGCCACGGTTCCTTGAGATTTTAGGCTGCGAGCAGCGAGAAGAGGGACTCTAGCTCAACCACGTAGCTTGAGCAGGTCCCGAGCCTTCCGAATCTTCCCCGCGAAGTAGTTCGCCGCCTGTGCGCACACATCATACTGTTCAGCAATCGGATAAAAATGCGAAAGCACGAGCTGGTTGACCCCCGCTTCCTGCGCTACCCGACCACAGAGTCCGGCATGCAAATGCCCGGCTCCCGGGCGGTTTTCTGGAAAGGAACAGTCCAGGATTGCCAGATTGGCTTCGCTGCAGAGACGAACCAGACTGTCGCAATAGAGCGAATCGCCGGAATAGGAGACGACGTGGTCCTGATATTCAATCCGGTAGCCTACGCAGTGGAGACGGGGCGCGTGAGTGACAGTCGCGGGCCGAATGCGGGTGTCACCCAAGCGGAAGCTGCGATCGGAGACTTCGCGAATCGTCACGCGAAACGGCGCTGCGTTGAAACTTGGGAACGTGGTTAGCATGGCTCGCATCAGGCGTGTGGTTCCCCGTGGTCCGATAAGAGTCAGTGGCGGTCTCGTGCCGCCCTGATATTTGCAAAAAATGACGGCATCGAAAAAAAATGGGATAAAGTCGGCGAAATGGTCGGCATGGAAATGGGAAAACAGAATGTGTGTGATGCGGTGGCGATCGACACCGGTCTGAATCAAGTTGGAGAGGGTGCGGGGCCCGAAGTCGAGGAGGAACGTGTGATCGGTTTCAACCAGATATCCGGCAGCGGCCCTAGTGGGATGCACATTTGTTCCTGAGCCCAGGACGGTGACTCGAATCATGACACCGGCGCCTCCTGGAAACTCTGCCGCAAACGAATGAGCAGCCGGCGTAGCTGATCGGCCTCCGCAGGGCTGAACGCGCGTTCGAAGAATGGGCGAATGAAGGCGATATGTGCTGTGAAAGTCTTTCGAAACAACCGATCGCCTTTGTCGGTCAGACAGATAAGCGTGCTTCGTCGGTCGGCAGCCACTGGGATTCGGCGAATCAACCTCTTGGCCTCCAGACGATCCAGTACGCCGGTCAAGGTTCCCTTCGTGACCAGCGTGGCAGATGACAGTTCGGCGCAGGTCAGGCCGTCTGTATCGCCCAAGGTCGCAATCACGTCGAACTGCGAAGGGGTGAGGCGCAAGGAACGCACATGCCGGCTGTCTGTGCGCCAGAACGCAAGATAGGCCTCAACCAGCGGGCGTAAAACTTTGAGATGGGAATCGTCTTTGAGATGGGGACTGTCCACAGCGCAGGCAGCGTAGTCACCGCATCAGGCGCCTGTCAAGAGTTGCTGAGGATGTCGCGTTGACGCCGTGAGGACCGGCCCCCTATCATGTCGCCTGCCATGTACCGTCATCCAGAATCCGGCCAAGCCAATCTGACTGCCATTTTGCTCCTGTTGGGCCTCGTCGTCTCGGGCGTATGGGTATGGAAGCGTCTGACACTAGACGTACAGGACTTCATCATCGATCAAGCCGTTCCTTTGGCCGCCCTATCGCTGATGGCGCTGACAGCGATAGGGATCATCATAGGAAAGGTCAGGAAACGGCTTGATAGGCGCAAGGAACGCGCGCGCTTGATTGCGTTGCTGGAGAAGCAGACCTCATCACCGAAACGACTTGAATTGGCTTTCACGATGATCGAAGTGAACGAATATCGCCGCGCTGGCCTGGAGGTCATCGCGCCGCAGCTCCAGGAATTATTTGTAACGACCTTGCAGCGGGCCTTGGGAGAGAAGCAACATCGGGTGCGGGGAATGGCGGCCAGCCACTTGGGAGTAATCGGCGATGATCAAGCAGTGACTCATCTGCTGGCGGCGTTGGAGGATGACCATGCTTACGTGCGTTCCAGCGCAGCGCTCGGTCTCGGGCGATTGCGCGCACCCGCCGCGAAGGACAAGTTGGCCTATGTCAGCAAGGAAGACTGGGACCAAACCGTGCGGAGCCGAGCTCGCGAGGCGTTAGAGCGCATCCGATGACTGTGAGGGACGGAGATGGAGAGCAGCGACAGACGGGTCAGCCAGTCCACTCGAGCACGACGATTTCAGGCGTGCAATTCACACGAATGGGAATGACCGACCAGCCTAGGCCGCGGTTGACGTACAGGCGGTGGTTGTCCTTGCTGTAGAGTCCATTGGTCCGGCCGTGACAGCCTGGCGGCAGCCAGAATGTCGGGACGTAGGGAATGCGCCATTGACCGGCATGGCTGTGCCCGCAGAGGGTGAGATCGACATGGTGGCGAGCCGTCAGCTGATCCAGGATGTTGGGTGCATGGGCCAGCACCAGCGTGAACCGCCCAGGTTGCGGCGAAGGAATACACCGGAGATCGGCGCGGTGAAGTGAAGGGTCGTCGAGCCCCACGATTGCCAACTCGCCCGTCTTCATGGGAAGAAACGTGACTTGATTGACCAGGAGTACCACCTTGCGGCGGTCGAAGTGTTCGGCGAATTCATCGATCCGCACCCCACTGTAGTGGTCGTGGTTGCCGAGGGTGACGAACACCGGAGCCAGACGTCGCAACTCTGTCAAAAAACGAAGGGTGTGCGGGAGGCCGCTCCGAACGTTCAGCAGATCGCCCGTAATAAAGATCCAATCAGGCGCCAGTTCGGCCACTTGGCGAACGATGGCGCGATGTCGTGGTCGATAGCGATCCAAATGCAGGTCGCTCAGATGCACGGCGCGACGTCCGGCCAGCGGGGCATGGACGAGAGGAACGCGCGTAATGCTTGGGGTGGATAGCCCGAGTTCAATGCCGGGCATGAGATTGAACAGATGGTGGAAGGGGCGACTCAACCAGTGGCCGACCCAAACCCGCGCCAGTTCCTGCCACCGAATCAGCGTGGCGATCATTCCATGACCCGATTCAAGCGGGCTCTGTCGGCGGTGGTTGCGCGATACCCTTGATCGTACAGCTTGCCCATGCCGGTCATCAGCGATTCCATGCCTTTGGCATTATGCAGCGTATCGAATTTCGAAATGAGCGCGAGGAGATGGGCAGTGGATCCCAACGAGGGTTCAGACGACAGATCGAGGGCGATGAGGATGTCTCGAAGTTCACGGTTGTTATATACGGCATTGTCATCGCCATCACCCACCAGGGCGAACTCATAAAAGGTCAGGCTGAGAGACAACAGCGATTGGGTGCGCTGAAAATCAGTTCGGACGGCATCAATTCCTTCGGGATACCGTGAGCGGCAGTCCGATGCCTGTTGCTCCGATGATTCTGCCACACCCCAGGGTGATTCGGCCTGCCCAGTCCAGGCGATGCGCTGCACTGCAGGAGGAGCCGGCTTTTGCCGTTGTTGTTTGTAAAACCAGTTCATGCACTGGCTCGCGATGGCAAAGGCCCGTTTGTCCGTCTCGGCCTGTCGCTGGATATGTTGGGTGAAGCGACTGAAGATATCGATGGCGGTCAGTTGGGGGGCAGCCATCGGTGAAGGGGCCAAGGTAGCGGTGACCGAACAAAATACTACCCCGGCAGCAAGATACCTATGGATGGATTTCATTCGCATCGGTTTAGTTCTGGACTCCGCTGAGGTACCGTAGAGCCTCTATCGAGTATAACACGACTGGTGTCCCACTGTCGGCAATGTCACCCTCACCCATGATAAGGAATGCGCATGCCAACCCCGCCCTGGCTCGATGACACCTCCCCCTACCTGACTGCGGCAGTTCCCGCGATCGGCGGCCGGATTCGCAGTTCACCGGAAGATTTTCGTGTTGAGGAACGACCGCTCTACTTGCCCTGTGGCGAAGGCGAACACCTGTATATTCGGGTGACCAAGCGCGGTCTGTCCACTCCCGATCTGCTTCTCCGACTCTCTTCGCAGCTCCATGTCAGAGCGCAATCTATCGGCGTGGCCGGGCTGAAGGACGCCCAAGCCGTCACGACGCAGATGATTTCCTTGCAGGGGGTGAAGGCAGAGGCGGTAGCGGCCTTGTCTACCGACGAGCGTTTGCTGGCTCTGGACATATTGGGACGTCATCGCAACCGCCTCCGGAAGGGACACCATGCCGGCAATCATTTCCGGCTGGTGATACGGGATGTCAGAGAGGGTGCGGAGGCGCACGTGAGACAGGTGTTCGATGAGTTACTGCGCCGGGGCGTGCCGAACTATTTCGGGCCTCAGCGACAAGGGAGGTCGGGAACGAATTTTCAATTGGGCGCCGAGTTGTTGCAGGATGCCGCGCGCCGCAACAAGATGAGCCGTGCCAAGCGTATCTGGTTCATGAACGCCTATCAATCTCACGTGTTCAATCAGATCGTGGCCAAACGGATCGCGAGCCTGGATCGCGTGTTGCTGGGTGACTGGGCCATGAAGATGGACAATGGGGCCTGTTTTCCCGTGGAACAACCCGAGGTGGAACAGCCGCGCGCGGACCGGTTTGAGATCAGCCCCACTGGGCCCCTCTTTGGTTCACGTGCACCGTGGGCCACGGGGTTCGCGGGGGAGATTGAACGGGCGGTGGTGGCTGACCTCGGAAGCACCCCGGAGTTATTGTCCCAGGCGGGGACCGAATGCGGATTCAGGGGTGAACGACGGGCGCTTAGAATCCGTCTCAATGAGCTCACCTGGTCGCTTGAAGGCTCTGTGTTGACTCTGGCCTTTTGGCTGCCCCCTGGGTCCTACGCTACCAGTGTGCTCCGGGAAGTGGTGAAGGCAAATTCCTAGCAGGATGCTGAAAAAGTCAGCCATCTGCGGGCTCGCCTCGTTCAGACCCTCAACGTAAAGCCAGAGTATACTCTTCAGGTCTTCACTCGCTGCGACCTAGCTGAACGGCCTTAGTAATCATCTGCGTGGCCACTCATGTGAAATTTTGAATCTTCTGACGATTACTTGAACCGCAAAACGCCTTTTCTCCACCAGGTGGGCTCTACGGATCATTTTTTCTTCCAAATGGTAGAATCTACATAGTGCAACTCATCGCTTCCGGGCGCGTTTCTTTCCGAGGGGAAATTCACTTGAGGTTTATTTATGACAGGATCGCAGGAAACGGTCTTTCTGCAGGGCCACATCATTGATTCGTTGATCCTGGCCAAAGTTCTGGACACCATCTTGATGATGGGCGGTAGTTTTGACCTGCAGGATGTGAACATCGGCGCGACCAGAGAGGCCGCCTCCAAGGCGCGGATCGTCGTGCAGGCGCCTTCCAGCCGTGTGCTGGGAGAGATTCTACGGGCCATCCAGCCCCATGGCGCTACCATCGAGCGCGAAGCCGATTGCCGATTTGAGCCCGCCCCGTCGCGGGGGGTGTTTCCTGAAGAGTTCTATGCCACGACGCATCTCCCGACTCAAATTCGTCTCGATGGCGAGTGGGTGAACGTGGAGAACATGGAAATGGACCTTGGCATCTGTGTGGATCCGGCCAAGGCCCGCGCTCGAACCGTTCCGATGGGTGCCGTGACCGCGGGAGATCTGATCGTGATTGGTCGAGACGGTATCAGGGTGACGCCACTTGTTCGTCCGGCCGAGCGCGATGTGTTTGGGTTCATGGAATCCGTGGTGTCCTCGGAGCGTCCGCATCAGCCGGTGATTGCCGATATCGCGAAGCGGATGCAGAAGTTACGCGAGTGGCATCGGGAGGGCCGCGCCGGGGCAAAGGTGCTGTTGGCAGGAGGTCCGGCAATCGTGCATGCGGGCGGCCGAGACGCATTGGCCTGGTTGATCGAAGCTGGCTACATTCAACTATTGTTTTGCGGTAATGCCCTCGCCGCGCATGACATGGAGGCGGGGCTGTATGGCACCTCGCTCGGTTACGGCTTGGCCGCCGGGCGCTCAGTGCCGCATGGGCATGAACATCATCTCAGGACCATCAACCGGATTCGTGCCATCGGGAGCATTCAAGCGGCCGTGCGGTCGGGGTTCATAACCGATGGAATCATGGCGGCGTGCGTGCGGCGCGGGGTGACAATGGTCATGGCGGGTACCATTCGCGACGACGGTCCGCTGCCCGGTGTGGTGACGGACTCGATGCAGGCCCAGCAGGCGATGCGGGCGGAAATCTACGGAGTCGGCCTCGCGCTGCTGGTGGCGTCCACGCTCCATGCGATTGCCACGGGTAATTTGCTACCGGCCGCCATCCCCACCGTCTGCGTTGATGTGAATCCGGCCGTTCCGACGAAACTGGCCGATCGTGGCAGCTTTCAAGCGGTTGGTCTCGTGATGGATGCCGCCTCGTTTCTCACGGAGCTCGCGCGTGAACTTGGGTGGCGCCCATGAGTCGGCTCTTGGTCTGTCCGCCAGACTATTTTCGGATCAATTACGAAATCAATCCATGGATGCGACGCGCGAACGCGGTCGACTCGGCACGCGCAATGAGTCAGTGGCACGCGCTGATGGACGTCTTATCTCAGGATGTCGGGGCTGGTATTGAGCAGATGCCGGCTGTCGAAGGTCTCCCTGATATGGTCTTTACGGCCAATGCGGGCGTGGTGGTCGGGCGTCGCGCCCTGGTAAGCCGGTTTCGTTACCCAGAGCGCCAACGAGAGGAAGTCCACTTCGAACGGTGGTTTCGCGAACAGAAGTACGAAGTGTTGACGATGGACAAGACCCTCTATTTTGAAGGGGCCGGTGACCTGTTGGGGTTTCAGGATGCGTGGTTCGGGGGATACCGGCAGCGGTCCGACATTCGAGCTTTTCCCAAGGTGGGTGACATGTTCCAGCGGGAAATTATTCCGCTCGAATTAATCGATCCCCGGTTCTATCATCTCGACACCTGCTTCTGTCCTTTGAGCGGTGGGGAGTTGCTCTACTTTCCGCCGGCGTTCGATGCGTACGGACAAGCGGCCATTGCTCAACGGATTCCAGACACTCGTCGGTTGACCGTGCCCGAGGACGAAGCTCTGCGGTTCGCCTGCAATGCGGTATGCATCGGCAAACACATCGTCATCCCAGCCGGTTGCCCTCGCACGACGCAACTGCTGGAGGCGCGCGGTTACCGCACGTACGCCGTTCAGCTGGACGAATTTATGAAGTCCGGCGGCGCAGCCAAGTGTCTCACCCTGGCTCTTGATTGATCCTGTCAGTGTCTTCTCCCTACCGTGAGCGAAAAAGAAACGACAGATAGAGACCCGCGATGGCGGTAGTCGTGAGCTCAATCGTGAGCAGCAAGCGACTGACGATGGCGTCTGGCTGCGGGGGCGAGAGAATGAAATGGAAGCCCAGGAATGCCGCCGGCTGTGAGGGAGGAGACTCCCACGGTGGCATCAGGAGAGAGACCACCAGCACCGTCACCATGCCGTAGAGAATGTTCAAGTTCAGTTGCTCGGTCGCCGACCTAATTTTTGTCGGCGCGGCGGCCGCTGGGATGTGTGATTCGAGCGCGGCGCCGCAATCGGTGCAGTACCGGTTGATCTCAGGAAGGGCACGTCCGCAGGAAGGGCAGGGTTTCATACGAGAGATTCCCGATGGAGCCTGCAGCCTAGCGCGAGTGCGAAAAGAATTCCAGCGTCAAGATCGAGATGCGTGATGAGTCGACGAAGCTGACAGTCCGCGGATCGATTCGTTGACAGGTTTCAAAGCCCCTTCCTATAATCCGCGTCCATGACGAGTTCATCCATTCAACGTGTGGCAGTCATCGGCGCCGGCGCCTGGGGAACGGCGTTGGCTCGGCACTTGGCCGAGAAGCAACTCTCAGTCAGACTGTGGGCCCACGAGCCTGAGGTCGCCCGGGCGATCCAAAGCCGGCGCGAAAACCAGCTGTTTTTACCCGGAATCTCGCTTCCACCGACCTTGTCTGCGACTAACAGCCTGGCGGAAGCCGTGGCGGGAGCCGATTGCCTGATCTTTGCCGTGCCTTCGCATGTTGCAAGGCCTGTTCTGGGACAGATCGCCCTGGTCCTTCCGAATCCGATCCCGTTGGTTAGTGCCACAAAAGGAATTGAAGAAGATACCCTTCAACTCGTGACGCAGGTCATGGAGGATATGCTCCCGGCCCATATGCAGGGGTCCTTACTGGTGTTGTCGGGACCGAGCTTTGCGACTGAGGTGAGTCGGGGGCGGCCGACGGCGCTTTGTCTCGCCGGGCAGAATGCGCAGCTCGTCAAGACGGTTCAGAGTCTCCTCATGACCCCCAAGTTCCGCGTGTATGCGGATGATGACCTGATCGGCGTGCAACTCGGCGGCGCGTTGAAAAACGTGATGGCGCTGGCAGCCGGCGTGGTTGACGGACTGGAACTCGGACATAATGCCCGTGCCGCACTCATAACCAGGGGATTGACCGAGATGGTTCGCCTCGGTGTAGCGATGGGCGCGGATGCGCGCACGTTTTACGGGCTGTCCGGGGTCGGCGATCTCATCCTCACCTGCACCGGCCTGTTGAGTCGCAATCACTCGGTGGGGGTGCGATTAGGAAAGGGTGAGCGCCTCCAGACCATTCTTGCCGGCATGCAGGCGGTAGCGGAAGGCGTCCGGACGGCGAAAGCGGCTCTGGGACTTGCCCTGCGGTGCGGCGTAGACATGCCGATCGTGCGTGAAGTGCATGCAGTGCTCTTTGCCGACAAATCGTGCCGCCAGGCGGTCGGCGATCTCATGGAGCGAGTAGCCAAAGAGGAGAAAAGCCTGTCGTGAATCAAGATCAATTGCAGGCGTTACTCACCCAAGTTCAGCGTGGCGTCCTCGACGTGCCGGATGCGCTGCATCAGCTGCGGACCATGCCGTACGAAAGTTTGGGGTTCGCCTCGCTCGATCACCACCGAGCGCTTCGCCAGGGATTTCCGGAAGTGATTTTTTGCGAAGGGAAAACGGAACGTCAGGTCGTGGCCATTGCCAAGACGTTGCTCCTGAACACGAACTCGTTATTGGCCACGCGGGTGGAGCCGTCGGTCGCCCGGGCGCTGCTGCGTATCAGCAAGCGCGCGGTCTATCACGAGGCGGCGCGGGTGGTGGCGATCGCGCCCCCCAAGTTGGTGCGGCGCGGGTCGGTGTTGATCGTGACGGCCGGGACGGCCGATATCCCGGTGGCGGAAGAGGCGCGCGTGACCGCCGATGCTATGGGGAGCCGAACGGACACCTTGTATGACGTGGGGGTGGCCGGCCTCCATCGTTTGCTCGGTCAACAGGATCGTTTGCATGAGGCTCGAGCCTTGGTGGTGGTGGCGGGGATGGATGGCGTGCTGCCGAGCGTCGTAGGCGGGCTCGTGCGACAGCCGGTGATTGCCGTGCCGACGAGTCGCGGCTATGGGGCGCACTTCGGCGGTTTAGCGGCATTATTGACCATGTTGAATTCCTGCGCAGCGGGAGTCGGGGTGATGAATATCGACAACGGCTTCGGGGCCGGTTGCATGGCCCATCGGATCAATATGGTGGGGGAAGTAGAAGGTGCGGCTCCAACAGGCAAGAAAGATTGAGGCTGCGACGTTTCCTCGGCCGACTAGCGGGCCGTTTGAAAAGGCATTTCGCTGTCCCCGAAAAAGTGTGATGCGTGAACCTGGGGAGCTATACAGAACGCCCGCAGGATGGTCAAAAGGGTCGTTTAGCGCGGCTGCGGCGATGTCAGGGAGCGGAGGCCACAGCGTTCTTACCTACCCTGAGTCTTCCGGGACAGGCTCTTTTGCCCCTGTGCGGCACCCTGAGTCTCGGAGGTTCACGACGCGACGAATAAGGAGCGTCACGCTTGTGAACGCCGCCGAGATGTGAGGCGGCAGTGTCTTCGCGAGAACAAAGCCGACGGCCTCTTCAATATCCTGCTATTCCTTAACCACAAATTTGCCGCGTTTGGGCCACGACAACATTTGAGTCCGCTGGCCTTTCTCCCCGTTGCTGAGCAATTTCACTCGCACTTCATATTCGTACGATCCGATCGGAACTTGGAGTTTGTTGTGGTCGAGTCCGTCCCAGGCGAGGTCGATGTGCACGCGTTTTTGTGCGGGGTCCCCGCTGCCATTCGTGTCCGACAGAACGTGTTCATTCACCGGTTGACGGATGGAGAGGAAGCGCAAGGACGTCATAGAGGAGGACATGACCAGGGCAGAGACCTCCAGCATCAATTGCTCATTGATGTCTTTAGGCAATTGCACCGTGGCGATGAAATGAAACGGTCCATCTTGTGGGCGATAGGGCATCGGCGCAGCGTGCAGGGTGAGGATCTTCAATTCAGGCTCAGGTCGGGGGACCAACGATTTGCCCTTAGTCTTGGCCAGCACATCCACGCTCTGTCCTGCCAGCATGAAGACAATACTCAACAAGATGAGTAGGCCGAACCGTCTTTTCTGTGGTGTGCGCAAGTCGGTGGTATTGGTGAGCCGGCTGGAATTGATCATCGGTTGTCGACGTCGCACGAAGTGAGTTGACGAACTGATCGGATGTAAGTGTTTACTGGGGATAACACAGCTTCGCAGGGCTGTCAACGAAGGAGCGGAATGATTGCTGTCTGGATGCGGCTCCGGTAAGATGCCGCTCGATCGCGCACGAAAGCGCATGGTAGGAGCGATGTGGTGAAGCACCTTCATTTCGACTGTTTCTCGGGCGTCAGCGGCGACATGATTTTGGGTGCGCTGGTGCATGCGGGCTTGCCGTTCAAGGACTTGGTACGCGGTCTTGCCCGGTTGCAAATCGAAGGGTTTCGTCTCACGCAGAAGTCGGTGGAACGCGGGGCTCTTTCGGCGATGAAAGTCGATGTGCTGATCGACAAAGGCTTTCGAGCTCCGTTGACGCTGGCGCAAATCAAACGGATTCTTCAGAAAAGCGGATTGCCTGCCGTCGTTAAAGAACAAAGCCAGGCGGTGTTCGATCGATTGGCCGATGCCGAGGGAAAGGCCCACGGCGTTGAGCCGTCGAAGGTGCATTTTCACGAGGTAGGCGTCATCGATTCTTTCGTCGATGTCGTCGGCGGTGTCCTGGGTCTGCACCTGATGGGGATTCAGCGCGTGACGGCCTCCGCAATCAATGTGGGATCCGGTACCCTCACGTCAGCCCACGGTTCCTTGCCTGTGCCGGGACCGGCGGTCGCCGCGCTCGCTGTCGGACTTCCCATTTATGCTCAAGGCCCAGCACGTGAGCTCGCGACGCCGACCGGCGTCGCATTGGTGCGTACCTTGGCTACAGAATTCGGTTCCTTGCCTCGAATGCAGGTGCGTCATGTTGGATATGGAGCCGGCACGGCCGATCCGGCTCAGTGGCCGAACGTGTTACGAGTCTTTGTCGGCGACGCAGCGGACAGGGAGGTCGGTTCAGTGGAGACGATCGTGGAACTTCAGACGAACATCGACGACCTCAACCCGCAAGTCTACGAGACCGTGTTCGAGCGGGTGTTTGCGGCCGGCGCCGTGGATGTCACGCTCGCGCCCGTGATGATGAAAAAGGGTCGACCCGGCAATGTGTTGTCCGTACTGGCGCCTCGCGAGAAGGCCGAGGCCGTGTTAGCGGTGTTGTTCGCCGATACGACGGCATTGGGCATTCGGACCCAGGAGGTGCAGCGACGGGTCTTGCCGCGTCGGTTCACCTCGGTCCAAGTGGAGGGGCACGATGTTCGCATCAAATTGGCGGACCAGGAGCCGGGGCGCGTCAAGGCGTTACCTGAATACGAAGATTGCCGACGCATTGCGGAACAAAGCGGGCGTCCGGTGAAGGATATTCTCGAGACGGCGATGCGGATATATCGTCAGTCGCAAGACAAACGGCGAAGGGTCAAAGTGAGCAAGTGAAAGTCGCGACTGTCGTCGTCTCCGTGTTCCTGCGCCCTTCCCTCTCACGAGGCCTCCGGTGACAATCCTCTTCTATGCGGGATTGTTTCTGGCCTCGGTCATCATCACCCTCGCGGGATGCCATCTCTTCACGAATGGAATCGAATGGCTGGGGAAGCGACTGAACATTTCCGAGGGCGCGGTAGGGAGTGTGTTTGCGGCGGTGGGGACGACTCTGCCGGAGACTTCAATACCGATCATCGCGATTTTTTTCGGGGCCGGTCGCGAGCAGGCGGAAGTCGGGTTAGGAGCGATACTCGGGGCGCCGTTTATGCTCAGCACGCTGGTCTTGCCGATTCTGGCGTTCCTGCTGTTGCTCTATGCCAGAATTGGGAAACGGACCGCGACCTTCAAGCTCAACTATGGCGACGTGCGGGTCGATATCATATTTTTTCTCATCGCGTATGTCCTGGCGTTAACCTGTGCTTTCAGTCCCTCGCGTCTGCTTCATGCAGTCGTTGCGATCGCCCTGATCGGCCTCTACGTGTACTATATGAAACTCAAATTCTCGGCGGAGGATGAGGAATCCGAGGGGGGTGGTGCACTCGAGCCGTTGCTGTTTGCGCGCAGGTCGCCTCGTCCGACATATGTCGTGATCGCGGCGCAAGGTATAGTCGGACTGTTGGGGTTGGTCGGAGGAGCGCACCTGTTCGTGACTGCGGCGAATTCCATTTCAACGGAAATGCAAGTCTCGCCGCTGATCCTCGCATTACTGATCGCGCCCTTGGCTACCGAGTTGCCGGAAATGTCCAATAGCTTTCTCTGGCTCTATCGCAAGAAGGATCGGTTGGCTGTCGGTAATGTCACCGGCGCTATGGTCTTTCAGGGCATGATTCCCGTGTCGGTCGGATTGCTTGGTACCGAATGGGTGCTGGGAACAACGGCGGTGGCGACCATGGTCCTGGCCGTATTCGCTATGGGGATGAATTTGCTGCAAGTGCTATGGTCCGGTCAGTGGCGCCCCTGGTTGCTGAGCGCCAGCGCCATCCTGTACCTTGGGTACACACTGTTTCTGTACACACATGGCTCATAAACGTCCGACGAGTCCGCAACGCCCCGTTTTGGGTCTCACCATGGGAGATCCCGCCGGAATCGGACCGGAGGTGATTGCCAAGGCATTGGCCGATAAGGCGTTGGCGCGCATGTGCTGCCCGGTGGTTGTGGGTTCCCGCGCCGTCATGGAACGAACGATCGCATCCATGCAACTGCCGCTGCAAGTGGTGGACTTCGATCCGGCGAACATCGCCCGACTGAAAGGTGGGCAGGTCGCGGTCGTAGATGCTTTGAAAAGTCCGCTGCCAAGATTTCGCATGGGTGTGGCGGCGGATGTGACAGGAGCCGCCTCCATTGACTTCATTAAGGCTGCGGTCCGGCTTGCGCAGGCGGGCAGTCTGGCGGGAATCGTGACGGCGCCCATCAATAAAGAAGCCATGAACATGGCCGGTTACCACTACCCGGGGCATACGGAGTTGCTGGCAGATCTGACTCAGACCAAGGAATTCGGGATGATGATTGTCGGCGGGCCGCTGAAGATCATGTTCACGACTACGCACGTCGCGATCAATGCACTGTCCTCGATGTTGACCACGGAGCGTATTACGAAGGCTATTCGTCTCGCTCATCTTGGGCTGACGCGTTACTTCGGCATTGCGCGACCGAAAATCGGTGTGGCGGCACTGAACCCCCATGCGGGCGAACACGGGTTATTCGGCAATGAAGAGGCGACCAGCATCGTCCCGGCCGTGCAACAAGCCCGTGCCGCCGGAATCAAGGCCAGTGATCCGTTGCCGGCCGATACCCTATTTGGGAAGGCGGCCAGAGGCGCCTACGATGGCGTCGTGGCGATGTACCATGATCAGGGACTGATCCCCTTGAAGTTGCTCGCCTTCGGGACCTGTGTGAATCTGACGGTGGGGCTGCCGATCATCCGGACGTCGGTCGATCACGGAACCGCCTACGATATTGCCGGTAAAGGGTTGGCCGAACACGGGAGTCTACTGGAGGCCGTCAAGGTCGCGGCCAGGTTGGCCCAATCTTGGTCGCCTACCCAGGGCCAGTCTCGGTAAATAAGAGGGAGTACGCATTGCCATGTCAGAAAAGACCGCTTCGATCATCGATCAGCAGGTGAAGGAATTGGACGCGATTGCGAAGCGAACGGTCCAAGATTTTAATACCGTCTTGGGCGCAGAACGCATGGGGCAATGGAAGATCCGCACAGTGACATTGCTCCAGCAACTTGCGGGAAAGAAGGAGGCGGATGAACTGGCGAGCAAGGATCCCGGCCCCGCCTTCACCAACGATCTGATCGAGGAATTCACCGACGAAGTGGAGTGTTATCGTTCTTACCTGGTGGCGCTTGCAAAACGGCTCCGGGCGGCGGTTCCTCCGCAGCCCTGAGAAGTGACGCGAGGCCATGGCTCCCCCTTTCCCACCAGCACTGAAGCGACTCGGACAGAATTTCCTCATCGATCCGAACATCATCCGTAAAATCTTGACCGCGGCGGCGCTTGGTCCCGATGACCTGGTGCTGGAGATCGGGCCGGGTCGAGGGGCTCTGACGGCAGGCCTCTGCGCCGAAGCAGGACGGGTCATTGCCGTCGAGATCGATCCGCAGTTGCAGCCTCACCTTCAGAAAAATCTCGCACATTGCCGAAACCTGGATCTTCGAATTGAGGATGCATTAAAGTTTTCTTTCGACAGCTTGCCACCTCGCACGGTGGTGGTGGCGAATCTGCCCTACTACGCCTCCACCCCGCTCTTGTTCGCTCTGCTGGATGCCCGCGCTCAAGTGGATCGCATGGTTCTTATGCTACAGACGGAGGTGGCCCTTCGTCTGACGGCCAAGCCCAACAGCAAAGACTATGGAATTCTCTCGGTGCTGACGCAAGAGGCGGCAGATGTGGAGTTGGCCTTTCGCGTCTCCGCGAATTGTTTCCGGCCGCGCCCGACGGTGGGGTCTGCCGTGGTGCGGTTGACTATCAAATCCCATGACGGGTTCGATCCGATTCGTCACGAACGATTTCGTCGGTTGGTGCGCGCGTCGTTCGCTCATCGTCGAAAAACATTGGTGAACTCGGTGCGTGATGAAGGATTTCCCGCGGATCGAATCGTCCGGGCAATGAATGTGGCAGGCGTGCCGTTGCAAGCCAGAGCTGAAATGTTGGACCTCGACACCTACCGAACGCTCGCACGCGCATTTGATCCGGATCCCTTGTGATTTCTGACAAGTAAGCCTTGAAAGGTGGAGGGTTCAACGGTCTGTGCAACATTTCCCCTTTGTTTGAAAAGCCTTTTTCCCTGTGCTACGATCCGCCGCATGGGTGTATCCACCACGGCAAAGCGCGGTGACGCCCGCTCAGCCCCCTCCCGTTCCTCACATGTGAAGCGTGAAGTGATCGGGGTTCTCCTGATCGCAGCCGGCCTTTTGATCCTGCTCAGTCTGGTGTCGTTCTTTCCAGGCGATGCCAAATCGATCGCGGCATCCGGATCAGCCGGCAATCAGCCCAAGAACATGATCGGGTCGGTGGGGGCACTGGTAGCGGCGGCGTCTTTTTATACGATCGGCGGAGCTGCCTATCTCTTTCCCATTCTGCTCGGGCTGCTCGGCGCCCGCTGTTTCATGCCCATTCCACTCACCGTCCGACTCAGAAATGCAGGCAGCGGTGTGGCGGCGATGGTCTGTTTGAGCGCATTCCTCCATTTGGAAGTCACCGCGGTTCCGACTATTTCGAGCGGATGGGTGAACCGCGGCATGGCCGGCGGGATAATCGGCCAAGTACTAGCCGACGGCCTTCGGAGTTATTTCGCCAACACCGGCGCACATATTGTGATCCTCACCGGCCTAGTAGTCGCGTTGCTGTTTACTGTGCCTGTTTCTCTGACCTTGCTGGTCCAGCGACTTCCCGAGTGGTGGGCTGGAGCCCGCGAACAAATGGCAGGTTGGTTGCCGGAGTGGCCGACCAGTCAAGAAAGCCCTTCGAAACGGTCGCGTGTGAAGGCGCCCCGTGTGCCGCGTGAGGCTGAAGATCACTCGTTCGACCGTGAAGTGGAGGTCGTGGCGGAAGCGGTGGACCAGATAGCAGTCCCCATGATTCCGCCAAAAATTCAGCCTCCGATCAAAGTGGAGAAACGCTTGGCGTCTGCCGAAGAACCGGCAGCGGCTGTCGCAATGAGCCCCTCCGTGGCGGACGGATATGTGTTGCCGGATCCGCAAGAATTATTGAGCGACCCATCCGGACCTCTCGCCCGCCTCAGCGATGCAGAGATCACGCAGCAATCTGAAATTTTGACCAAGGCCTTAAAAAGTTTCATGATCGACGGACGGGTGACGGAAGTGCGACCTGGCCCGGTGGTGACCATGTATGAATTCGAACCGGCACCCGGCACGAAGGTCGCCCGTATCGTCAATCTCGCTGACGATTTGGCTTTAGCGTTGAAAGCCATCAGCCTGCGCATCGTGGCGCCGCTTCCCGGCAAATCGGTCGTGGGCATCGAAGTGCCGAATCCGCACCGCGAGACCGTCTCGCTCAAGGAAGTGGTCACTAGCGATTCATTTTCCCGATCTCGATCCAAGCTCAGCTTGGCTCTTGGCAAAGATATTTTTGGCGGCGCCGTCAGCGCGGATCTCCAGAAGATGCCCCACCTTCTCGTCGCCGGCGCCACGGGAGCCGGCAAGAGCGTGAGTTTGAACACGATGCTGCTCAGCATTCTGTTCAGCGCCAGACCCAATGAGGTGAAACTCCTCCTCATCGACCCGAAAATGTTGGAATTCCAAAGTTACGACGGTATCCCGCATCTGTTGCGTCCGGTTATCACCGATCCCAAATCGGCCGCGCGTGGATTGGGATGGGTGGTGCAAGAAATGGAGCGGCGATACAAACTCCTGGCCGAGGCCGGGGTGCGCAGCATTGAGGCCTATAATCTCAGGATCTCCCAGGTTCAAGGGGCAGTCTCGGATGTGTGGCAATCCGGCAAAGCGGAGCAGGTGGAACTGACGTTCCTTCCTGAAGAAGAGCGGCTTTCACAGGGAGAAAATGCCGAACCAGCGGGTGACAATGGGCCGACTGCTTCGGTCAAGCCTACTCCGCCGGAACCGTTACCCTATATCATGGTTATGATCGATGAGTTAGCGGACTTGATGATGGTCGCTCCGAAAGATGTCGAGGACAAGATTGCGCGCCTGGCGCAGATGGCCCGCGCGTCCGGGATTCATCTCGTGTTGGCTACTCAGCGGCCGTCGGTCGATGTATTGACGGGTCTCATCAAGGCGAACTTTCCTGCCCGCATCGCATTCCAGGTCTCCTCCAAGACCGATTCCCGCACTATTCTCGACGCCAATGGCGCAGAAGCCTTGCTGGGTCGCGGCGACATGCTGTATCTCGCCTCGGGAACCGGGAAATTGATGCGCATTCATGGGTCCTATGTGTCGGACGATGACGTGCGGCGGGTCGTGGAATTCGTTAAAAAGCAGGCCTTGCCTTCCTATTGCCGTGAGCTGCAATCGCTCAAGCTGGATGAAGCAGAGGAGGAGCAGGCCAAGGACGATGTGTATGAACAGGCCAAGGAGTTGGTATTGTCGACCGGACAAGCCTCCGCATCGCTGATTCAGCGGCGCCTGCGAGTGGGATATCCTCGGGCCGCGCGCATGATCGAACAGATGGAAGCAGAAGGGGTAGTCGGAGCGGCGGGTCGGGATGGACGTCGGGAGGTCCTGGGTCGTCGCGGGCCGGTCGGAGGAGATGAGGCATGATGCGGATGTGTTCTCTGGTCCTACTGTTGCTGTGGAGTGGATTCCTGGTGGCTCCTCGAACGGCGACGGCTGACGAACAGGCGGTCGATGCGCAGGCATTGCAGGAAGTTCAGGAGGTGGTGAAGAAAATCCAAGTTCGCTATGAAAAGACGAAAGACTTGCAAGCCTCGTTCACTCAAAAAACGAGAATCGAAGGGTTTTCCACCCCTGTGATTTCAACCGGCCGTTTTTACATCAAGAAGCCGGGCCGTTTGCGCTGGGACTATATCGAGCCGGCAACGGAAGAAATTTACGTCAACAAAGACGATGTCAAAATGTACGTGCCGGAGCACAAACAGGTGCTGGTCGGGAAGCTTACCTATATGGCTGCCTCGCAGGCCCCGTTGCAATTATTGCAGGGCGTGGCCAAACTGGACGAAGAATTTGATATCGAACCCACTGCAAACACAGAGCGTGGGGCGGGGGGCATTCCTCTCGTGTCTCTGACGCCGAAGCAGGGTCGCGCCGAGCCGGAGCGAGCGATACAGAAAATCGTCATTGAAGTGCAACCCAAGACCTATTTTCTGAAGACCATCGCGTTGCATGAGGTCAGCGGCAATATCGCCACCTTCGAATTTACAGAACTGAAGCCGAACAGCGGATTAAAAGATGAGCTATTTGATTTCAAGACGCCGGCCGATGTAGAAATCGTGAGGGCACCGGTGTTGAGCCGACCCTAGCAGGATGGTGAAAAAGTCCGCCAGCTTTGTTCTCGCATCGCGCAGAGGCTCAACGTACCGCAAGGGTACGCCTGCCTCTTTGCTCGCTGCGGCCTCGCCGGACGGCCTTTTTGACCATCCTGCTGGCTCTCCGGTTTTTCGGGCAGTGAGATGCTTCGACAGTCCGCAGGAAACAGGCAAGACTCAATGATGAATGATGAATTCTGACTTGATGAGGGAAGCATGAACCAGGTCTGCGTGAACAGCGTCACGGAAGCGGTAGAACGGGCTATTGCGGCGTTGGACCTCGATCGGTTGGAGCGGGACTATTGGGATCAGAACGAATTCCTCTACATTCCGGAGTTTCTGCCGCGAGACTTCGTGGAGGCGATGCTGGTCCCGCAGGCGCAGGTGCTCAAGTCAGGATTGAACCGCAACTACATCCCCGGGCATAAGAAGGGCGGGAGTGTCAGCTACTATGCGGTGAGGGGCCAGGCACCGCAATTTATCGAGCTGTATCGATCAGAGGCTTTGCGAGCAATGCTCAACCGGTTGACGAAGGTCAACCTCCTGCTTTGCCCCGACAATGACCCCCATTCCTGCGCGCTGTATTACTACACGGAAGCCGGTGATCATATCGGGTACCATTACGATACGTCGTATTACAAAGGCGCCCGTTATACCATTTTGATGGGATTGTTGGACCAGTCGAAGCACTGCCGGCTGGTGTGCGATCTATTCAAAGACGTGCCGGGTAAACAGCCCGTTCATCGTGAGATAGCCACCGCCCCCGGCGATCTGGTGATCTTCAATGGCGATAAGCTCTGGCATGCAGTCACTCCACTTGGAGCCCAGGAGGAGCGGATTGTGCTGACGATGGAGTACGTCACGAATCCGGACATGGGCGCATTCAAGCGGCTCTATTCCAATCTCAAAGATTCCTTCGCCTACTTCGGATTACGCTCCGTCTTCAAGCGGTCCGCTCCCGATTCACGCGCATAAACTACTCACTAGGGCTGTATGCAAAGCCACTGTCCGCACTGAGCCCTCCACGGTCACGCGACGAACTGGTCCTTGAAGAGCGTGTGGTTATCGACGGCGCATTTCAGGACACGCAGGAGATCCTGCCTGGAAACCGGTTTCACCAAATAGTCTCGCACGCCCATCTTCATCAGAGTGATAGCAAGGTCGCAATCCGGATACCCCGTCAGCACAATCACGGGAATCGACGGAAAATGTGTCCTGAAGAAATGGATCGCATCGATCCCATTGATGCGCGGCATGCGGATGTCGCACAGAATCGCGTCGACCGTCAGGGGATTGTCTCCGTCGCCCAGGGCGGTGATGGCTTCCCCTCCGTCGCCGGCCTCGACGACTTCATAACCTGCTTGCAATAGCGCAATTCGAATCGGCTTGCGAATAGGCAGCTCGTCATCCACGACGAGAATCCGTCCCTCTGATGCACGAGCAGGAAGGTGTAGGGGTTCAGACATGGCATGCCTCATTGGCTCAGACTATCGCGGGAAACCGCAACCGGAATGTGGTGCCTTGGCGCCCGGTGGTATCCACCGTGATAGTCCCGTTATGTTTCGTGACAATTTTATGGACGATGCTGAGGCCGAGCCCGGTCCCTTTCCCGGGCTCCTTCGTCGTGAAAAACGGATCGAAAATCTCCGGCAGGATAGACGCCGGAATGCCTGGGCCGGTATCGGTAATGGTCACGTCGACCCAATCTGCTTCTTGCGCGATGGCCAGTGTTAAGCGCCCGGTTCCTTCCATCGCCTGGGCCGCGTTGCTGATCAAATTCACGAACACCTGATCGATTTCCCCTTTTCTCGCACGGATAAAGGCGAGCGTATTGAATTGAGTGACGACGTCCACATAGCCGAAGTGAGGTCCTCGCCGGACCATTTTGACCGCTTCCAGCAGACGCTCCGCCACATCGACTTCCGTTTCGCCATCACGACCCGTTGAACGGGCATAGCTCGCAAAATCTCGGACGACGGTGGACACATGGCGCGCATAGTTCACGATATCGGCCGCGAATTCCCTGACCTTGCCGGGGTCCTCTTCTTCCTGAATGAGCTCGGCCATGCTGAGAATGGCCTGGGCCGGGTTGTTGATCTCATGCGCCATACCCGACACCATCGTGCCGAGGCTCGAAAGTTTTTCGGCCTGAATGAGTTGATCCTGAAGCCGCTTTTCTTCCGTGATATCCCAGAGCACGATGCCGAGCTGATACTGTGATCCCTCACGAGCGGCCACAGGAAAGAATCGATAGCGATAGACCCGCTTGGCAACTTCGCATTCGCGCTCCGACAAACCTCGCGCCACTTCTGACGATAGGGTGCTCCATTCCTGTGCCAGGCGTTGAGTAGCCACATCCGTCAAAGCCAGAAATTGAGACAGGTCATGGCCGAGCAGAGAGCTTCCATCCGGGGCAAAATAGCGATGGGCCAGATCGTTCGCATATTCCACGCGCAAGTCGCGTCCGCAGAGGAGAACGGCGCCCGGCAAACTGGCCAACAGACTGTGTGTCATGTCATGGCTGGCGAGCAACGCCTGCGCGGCATGCGCTCGTTCCATGAACTGTCCAATCTTCATGCCCGTATCGGCCATGATCTGGATGAGCGTGTGATCGGTGGGGCGAGAGGTGCCGGAGAACAATTCCAACACGCCATGAATCAAGCCGCCGGTGCGGATGGGAATGACACAGGCTCCATGTATTCCCAGTCGCGAGGCAGTCGGGGCACGGGTGAACTGAGGGTGTATCAACGCATCCGGAATCCAGAGCGGGAGTTTTGTGCTCCAGGCGATTCCAGGAAAGTCGATTCCCTGAGGAAAGACGCTTTTTCGACAGAGCGTGACGAAATCATCCCACTGGTAAGCGGGGTGGATCCAGGCTCCATGACAAGTCAGCGTCTCACTTGTCATGGAGTGGTGCCAGAAGAGCCCCATGTCCCAGCGTCCCATCTCGCTGACCACCCGAAGGAGTTCCGGCATCGCCTCGTCGATCGTGCCAACCTGAGCGAGAATATGGCTGATGGAAAGCTGCGCCCGCTGCAGGCTCTCCTGCCGCTTGTTGTCGGTGATGTCTTGAAACACAACTACCACTCCGACCATTCGATCTTGTTCGCGAATTGGACTCGTAGTGTAGTGAACCGGCAATGGAGTGCCGGCCTTCGTGCGGAAGGAATCATTTTGGATGCGGTGAATCGTGCCGTCGCGGAGCGCTGAGTCCAGAGAAAAGGGATCGGATGTCTGTGAAGCGCCGGAGGCGTCGAGGCGGTAGAGTAGGGGCGCCATCGCCTTGCCGATCAATTCTGCAGAACTCCAGCCTAGCATGCGCGCTCCAGTAGCATTGACGAACGTTGCGTGTCCCTGAAGGTCGAGGCCAAAAATACCTTCTCCGGCGCTGTCAAGGATCAAGGCGTTCTGCTGGCTGAGCCGGACGACGGATTCCTCGGCCTCCTTGCGCCGGGTAATGTCCCGAATGATCCCGCTGAAGAATAGGCCTTCCTTTGCATGCCAGGATGCCAGGGACAGTTCGATCGGAAACTCTTTTCCTGTGCTCGTGAGGCCCACCAGTTCAGTCGCGGTGCCGATCAACTTGGGTGTCCCACCGTGAGCCAAGCGCGTGATGCCGGCAGTGTGAGCCGATCGGAACCGCTCCGGCATCAACATGGTGAGAGGATATCCCAAAGCTTCCCGCTTGCTGTGACCGAACATCCGTTCAGCGGCCCCATTCCACCAAATGATGTGGCCGTTCTGATCAGCGAGACAGATGGCGTCGGCTGCAGATTCGACTAACGCTCGAAACCGTTCCTCACTGGCATGCAGAGCCTGCTCCACGTGTTCGGCTCGGACGGCCAGTCCCTTTACCGATACGGCGCGGCGAAGAACGGCTTTGAGCTCTTGGGAATTGTAGGGTTTTGTGAGGTACGCGAACGCGCCTTTGGTCAGGGAGCCGATCGTATTTTCAGGCGTGGCGTTCCCAGTCAGAATGATGATCGGGAGGGAAGGGTCCAATTCCATCATCACCTTGAGGACCGAAAGTCCGTTCAGATCCGGCAGTTGAATATCGAGCAGCGCTGCTCCGTATTGTTCCTGCTTTGCATAGCGCAGTGCCTCATTGCCGGTAGCGGCGCCCTGGACCGCATATCCTTCATGCGACAACATGTCGCCGAGCGATTCACGGATATCGGGATCGTCGTCAACAATGAGGATCGGTGTCTGCACAGGGTTACCAGTGTGTTTCGGGTCGAAGGCTGTGGCAATGAGTGGGCGCAATACCCATGCCGCAGTTTCGTACCTGAAGCGCTTGGAATGCAGAGAACAACCCATTGATTCTGTGTAGGGTGTGTGTACGTTGGCGCCCTTCAAGTGCCAGCGATTGGAGGTACTTTTGTCCAAATGAATGCGTGCAATATCGGATCAGATACAGTCGGGAGCGGGCATGGGCTAGACTGCGGAAAGGAGTTTACAACTTCAGGGACGGCGCGGTTTCGATCGGTAGGGTGAAACAGAACTGAGTACCGACACCCAACTGGCTCTCGACCCAGATCTGCCCCCCATGGAGACCGACGAGACTCTTGGTAATGAAGAGGCCGAGCTGGGCCCCTTGTGATGTCGGCATCGCCGATTCCACCTTAGAGAATTCGTTAAACACCTTGGTTATCTCGTGGGGCGCAATCCCGCACCCGGTATCGGATACTGCAATAAGCACGAACCCGTCGTCCCGGAGCTCACATTTCACGGAGACGTGTCCGGCCTTGGGAGTAAATTTTATGGCATTGCCGACAAGATTCCAAAGTATCTGTTCGAGTTTATCGCGATCGGCGCGAACCGTGAGGGCCTGGTCACAGGGGACGACCTCCAACTCCATAGACTTCTCGGCGGCGAGGGTTTGAAAACTTTCTACGACATCCGTCACGAATTCGGCGACGCGTAGCGGTTCGGGTTTGATGTCGATGCGCCCGACATCCAGCCTCGACCAGTCCAATAGCTGATTGATGATTCGGGTGAGACGATCCACATTGTGTTTGATTCTCTGCAGATAATGCCCTTGCCGGTCAGACAGTTCACCGGTCAGCCCGTCCAACATGTTCTCAACGAATCCCTTAATAGACGTCATCGGCGTGCGCAATTCATGGGAGGCGACCGACACGAACTTCGAACGCCGTCGATCGTGCTCCTGAAGACGCTCGTTCACCGTCTGTAGTTCATGGGTTCGGTCCTGCACGCGCCGTTCGAGATGTTCCGTCAAGGCGGCCAGTTCAGAATAGGCCCGTGCATTGTCCACTGCCACAGCTACGTGGCTGGCAATCGTCGCCAGGAGCTCCAGGTCTTCCTGCGTACAAGGCAGGGTCCTGCGATCGGCGCCTAAGTATCCGAGTATCCTTTGCTGACTACGGAGCGGTACCCCGACGAAGGAGAAAATTCCCATGTGGCGAAGCAGCGGCAGCACCGTGGGCGAGATGCGGTCGGCGACCGTGTCCAAGTTCGCCACCAGCAGCGGTTTGCCGTGGGTCAACAGGTCGGCCGCAAGGCCTCCGTCATCGCGGACTGGAATCGTCAATTGTCGGACCGTCGCTTCGTCCTCGGGCAGCATGCCAAAGACCTGTCCCACCGTCGCAAGTCCGCGCTCGTTATCCCACAGAAACAGGATCATTCTCGCGAATCCCAAATTTTTGCTGAGTAACTCCAAGACCGTAGCTAGGAGCCTGTCCAGGTCGAGTGTGGAAGTGAGTGCGGCGCTGGATTGATTCAATGTCGTCAATTGGGTGACATGTCTTCTGATCGTATCCACGTTGGTGGAGATGGCCTGATCGCGTTCCTGGAGTGATTTGGTCATGAGATTGAAGAGCGTGGTCAATTGGCCCACCTCGTCCTGCGTCGTCGGCACGACAAAGGTGGAGAGATCGCCCTCCCCGACTTTCCGTGCACCGGCGGCGAGATTGCGCAAGGGAGTAATGATACGGCGAGCCAGAAAGTTGGTGAGCACGATGCCGGTCGTGATGATGCCCAACGTGAGGAAAAGAAAATTACGAAGGATCTTCGACAATTCGCGCTGCATCGGCATCTCGGTCAGGCCGATTTGGACCACGCCGAAGGCTTGCGGGGCCGGCTGAGAGACTCCGCCTTTCCGGGTCTCTTCGTCTTGAAGCGCCAAGGCGTCAAGACGAGATTCTGTACGTTTCAGGACAGGAATCGCGAAATCATAAAAGGTTTCCTCTCGAATGCCGGCTGTCGAGAAGGAAAGCGCCGAGTCCTGCTCGGTGATCGGAATGGTACCGGAGCCACTGAGTCGGAGGCGCGTGATGATTGGTTCCGTGGGCGGGCGCTTGACCACTAATTCCGCAATGTCAGGACGAGGGTAGAACGGCTGCTCGGTCGAGCGAACAGTAACGAGCGGGTTGATGAGTTTGCCCTTGCTTTTTGCGGCGAGGACTTGGCCATCACCGCCGGTGATCATCGCATAGACCACCTCATCGACTCCCATGACTCCATCAATGAATTGCTCCAGAATGACGCGTTCTTCAATGATGATTCCATACCGCACGTTGTGGGCGAGGTTCTTCACCAGCACGGCCCCCAAATCCCTCACACGCTCAGTCATGGCGAGCCGCTTGGTGTAAATGAAGTACCAGCTCATTCCTGAGCAGGTCAAAATAATGATCAGGCTAAAAAACACCACGAATTTCGTCCGGAGACTGATGAATCGTCCCAATCCGCTCGGGAGAAATGGCGGTTTGATGAGGTGAATGGCGGGGCTCTTCACGGAGGTCCTTTCATCAATAAAGCTCGTCGGCCTTACTCTCGAGGTCCTTGGGAATCTCGATTTCAAGGAACTTGGCGGTCTTGAGGTTGAGGCTCATTTCTATGCGGTTTGGGTGCAAGGGCCGCATGGGCAGCGCGACCTGGCCGTCGATAATCTTGCGGGCGAGAGTGCCGGCTTGGCGTCCGATATCGCCGTAGTTGACGGAGAGGCACAGAAAGGCGCCGCTTCTCGCAAATTCACGGGAGAATCCGATGACCGGTACACGTTCTTCCAGGGCCGTGTTCAAGATAAATCGTAGGGACTCATCGGTCACGACCGTGGAGTCGGGGACGAGCCACAAAGCCTTCACTGAAGGCAGCAATGCGCGTAACGCGCTGGGGACATCCCGCTCGCTCGTGACTTGAGTCGGAACGAGGTCGATACCGTTCGATTTGAGCACGCGCTTGGCCTCCTCGATAAGGAGGGCCGTCTTGGACGGATCATACAGCGTGCCGATATGTTTCACATTGGGGAGCACTGCCCGGATCGTCGCCAGTTGCCGTTCAATCGGTACCTCCAGGAGAATGCCGGTCATGTTCGGAGTGTTGAGCCCATACTTCGCCGGGTCCAGTACCATCGAATAGACCACTGGGATGTCGACGATCTCCAGTTGTGCGGCCTTCGCGGCCTTTAACCCGATTGCGAACACGAGGGCAGGATCGACTGCCCGGATCTTGCGTGCTAATTTCCGGCCCTTCTCCAAATCACCCTGCAAATCATACTCGGAAAGCACGATGCCGCCAGGCAGGGCGGCTTTGAATCCGCTGAGCGCCTGGTTATAGGCGGCGATGTCGGATGATTTGAGAATGACAATGTCCGTTGCCGACACCACGGCAGGGCAGAAGAACAACCAGAGGACGAGCCAGTGGCGTAGTCGCCCAGTCGCACGGGCCATGGTCGCGTGATGGTGTGACCGCACGGGTGTCACGAGTGACGTCCTTGATGAATCCGCCTGTTTCATGTGTAGGCGCTGAGTCATACCGGCTATCTCGGCCCTTTCGCCTCCTGCACGATGCCAAAGACGCGCATGGCCTGGCCCTTCTGGTCTCGATGGATTCGTCCGGTCCATGCCAACCAGTACATGGTCCCATTCGGCCTGACAACGCGATGTCGAATGTTGATGGAGGTCTGATCGGACAGACTGTGAGTGATACTTGCCATGACCGTGGCTTGATCTTCGAGATACATGGCGTGGATCCATGCGGCGTAGTTCCCCAGGAAGGAACCGGCCGTCAGGCCGAACAGGGCCTCGACCTGTTCGGACCAATAGACCGCACCGGTGCGCACGTCCCAATCCCAAATGCCGACCTCGCACGCGGTAAGTGCCATCCGCAATCGCTCCTCGCTGACACGTAGTTGCGTCTCCGATCGTTTTCGCTCCGTGATGTCGGTAGAGATCCCACACATGGCCGAGACGTTTCCGGCCTGGTCGAAGATCGGGACTTTTATGGATAGGTAGGCATGGGGGCCGTCGGCGTGCGGTGCGTACTCTTCGATTTCAAACGGTTTGCCGTGTGTGAGGACCCATTGGTCATTGGTTCGAAATGCATCGGCAAAGTCCTTCGAAAAAATATCGTGATCGGTCTTGCCGATAACCTGGTCGGAGCTGAGATGGAAGATCTGCTCGAATTGCTTGTTGACCATGAGGTATCGCCCGTCGCGTTGCTTCGCATAGATGGCCGTGGTGGAATTGTTGATGACGGACCGGAGCAGTTCCTCGCTGCGGTGAAGCGCGTTCTCAGCGCGTTTGCGCTCGGTGATGCATTGCAGAGAGCCAGCCATGCGTAGGGCTTGGCCCTTTTCGTCGCGCTGCACCACTTCGGCACGAGCATGCACCCATCGATAGTCGCCCTGCTTGTCCAGCAGACGGTACTCGATGTCGTATGGAGGTCTGCCCGGTTCGAGGCAGGCGGAGAGACGCTGGACCACTCTTCTCCGATCGTCAGGATGCAGTCGAGATATCCAGCTCTCTAGAATGTCGGGAAACTCCTGCTGGTTGTACCCCAACATGTCACGCACACGTGGTGACCACCAGACAGGTGTAGACGGTGAGTTCCATGGTCGTCCCGGCAGCACATGACTGTCCCAGAACCCGTCGGTCGACCCGCGGATGACCGATTCCAGTCGCTCCTCGCTGGCATGTAGGGATTCCTGGACTCGTTTGTAGTCGGTGATGTCGCGGGAGATGGCCAGCAGGCGGCGGACATGGCCCTTTGCATCGAGCATGGGCGTCACTTGCACGTCCCACCATTTCGCCTCTCCCGTGGTGGTCGGGCAAAATCCCACGAATTTCCCCATTTCACCGGCCCTTGCCGCTTCCAGGGCAGCGAGCGCGGCATTGCGATCATCGCCTTCCCAAAAATCTCCCCAGGGCTTATTGATGTATGTGCTGATGTCCGTGATGCCGAGTAGTGTTTGCCCAGTGTCGTTCATGTACTGTAGCCGTCCATCCAAATCCAGCACCTTCATGCAGTCGGCGCTGCTGCGCAGGATTTGATTGGTGAGCTCCTCGCTGTTGCGCAGCGCGAGTTCGGCTTCCTTCATGGCCGTAATGTCCTCGCACACCATGAGGAGGACCGGGCCCTGGTGCTCATTCGGGACGCCCTGCGCGGTGATACGCGCCCAGATCACGCGGCCGTCCTTGTGGACTTTGCGCACCTCCCATCGCCCGGGTTGGCTCATGTCCGAGAGACAAGCCGCGAGATGTCGGCGTACGGCGTCGCCATCGTCCGGATGGAATACATCCATGACCTGCCTCCCGAGCAGTTCTTCTACTCGGTAGCCAAGCCGCTCAGCCCCGCAGCGGTTCACCGACAGCACCGCGCCTTCTGCGTCCACCATGAAGTACATGGAGGGATTGTCGTCGAACAGCACCCGGTATCGTTGTTCGCTCTCGATCAGCGCGGCCTCGACGCGCTTGCGATCGGTCACATCCTCGGCCAAGCCTACGATACGGTAGACCGTTCCCGAGGCATCGCGAATCGGATACGCTCGGTCCCAGATCCATCGAATCGATCCGTCGGGACGTACAATCCGATACTCTTCGCGATACGTGCCCTGTCCCTGCCGGGCGACGGCGGTTGTGATGCGCTGCCGGTCCTCCGGATGAATCGCCTCCATCCAAGAATGAGGCGAGGCGTAGACGCTCTCGCAGGAGCGCCCCCAGGCGTCCTCGTATCCTGGGCTAATGTAGATCATTCGATCTTTGGTGTGATTGGTAATCCAGAACACTTCACTGATGTGTTCCGCCAGCTGACGAAACCGCTCCTGGCTTTCCTCGACGGCTTGTTCTGCCTCCTTTCGTTCGGTGATATCGCGGAATACCACGACGGCTCCCGCAACGACACCCTTCTCGATAATCGGGGTGCAGACATACTCCACGGGCATGCTTGTGCCATCTTTCCGCCAAAAGACGTCGCTTGTAATACGATGGATCAAGCCGTCTCGCAGGGACGTATAGATCGGGCACTCCTCGGCCGGATAGGGGCTTCCGTCAGGCCGAGAGTGATGGAGGAGTGCGTGCATCGGTCGTTCGACCAGTTCGGAAGGCTCGTAGCCGAGCGACCAAGCCGCCGTCGGATTGACGAAAGTCGTCAGGCCGGCGCCATCCAGGCCATAGATTCCCTCGCCTGCTTGCGTAAGAATCACTTCGTGCAAATGGCGGAGGCGGTCGAGAATTTCTTCAGCTAGGCGGCGTTGAGTGATGTCACGAATGATGCCGCTGTAGAAGACGGCGTCGGCCGTTTTCCATGTGGCCAGCGACAGTTCCAGCGGAAATTCGCTCCCGTCCTTTCGTAATCCTTCCAGCTCAACCAAGCGACCGATTAGCCGGGATTGGCCTGCTTCACCGAGGCGGGTCAGGCCGCGGCCATGGGCCGCGCGGTAGCGCAGGGGCATCAACATGGTGAGGGGATGCCCGACCACTTCTTCATCGGCATATCCGAAAAGCTTCGACGCAGCTCGATTCCAGGAGAGAATGTTGCCGTGGTGATCGGCCAGCACAATGGAGTCGGTCGCCGCTTCGACCAGCGACTGAAATCGCGCTTCGCTCTCGCTCAGCGCATGTTCAGCATGCTCGGCTTTAGCGGCCAAAGCCTGAACGCCCACCGCCCGTTGCAGGATTGCACGCAATTCATCTCGATTGTAGGGTTTCGTAAGATAAGCGAACGCGCCTTGTGTCAGCGATCCGACTGTACGATCGGTGCTCGTGTAGGCGGTGAGGATGATCACCGGCAGCTGTGGTTGAAGTTCGTGCAAGGTCCTGAGCACCGAAGATCCGTCTCCATCCGGTAGTCCCAAATCCAGGAGCACGGCGTTATAGTGGTGCTCATGTGCCTGTGAAATTGCCTCGGCGCAGGTGCCTGCCACGCTGACCTCATAACCGTCGTGATCGAGAAAATCCTGCAGGGCAAGGACGATATCCGGATCGTCATCCACAACGAGAATGGAGTGAGCCAATGTTGTCGGTGACATGCCATCCTCCCGAGTCCCGGAGGGCTCGTACGCTAAAATCTTAGGGTCAACCATCCCATCACCCTGCTGCCGATCGTCTCGCCGAGGGGGTATTCCTGATGTTTGTCGTTGAGTGCGTTATATGCGGACACGGCCACTTCCGCCTTCTCGTGCCAAAACCGATAACCTGCGCGTAGGTTCAAGAGGTTGTAGGCCCCGACGTTTGGGTTCGGCAGCGTCACAAGGGAGAGGGGGGCTGAGAAAATGTAGTGAATGATTGCCCCGGTGGATAGCTCGCCGATCCATAATAATGAAAGATCGCTTCGGCGTTGAGCCCATTGTCCCATTCGCCCCGCATCCCGATGTTGAATTTGTTGTGAGGGGCGGCCCGTTGGATGCGACCGGTGAACGTTTGGTGGATGTCCTGGTACGAGTAGTTCACGAAATCCGGTCAGCCACTTAGTGGCGAGAATTTCAACCCCGACTTCTCCGCCATAGATATCCGCAGAGTGGTTATCGTTGGTATAGGTTGCCACCGTCGGAGACTGATCGCGTACGCTGATGAGGTCTGAGATATGATTGTAAAAGGCGTCGGCACGAACCAGGATCCGGTGGCGCCAGTACCATCCTTGGTATCCCAACTCGTAGGAGATGATCTGCTCTGGTGAAAGGCTCTGGCCTCCCACTATTGATGTCGATAGTGGGGGCACCGGCGGGTTCGTGTTCACCTGCGCATTCGCCTTCTTTTCGAGAAGCGTTGGAGGTCGATAGGCCACTGAACCGGACACCCGAAAGGTATGATTCGGAGCTGGTGTATACAGGAGCGCTACGCGAGGACTAACGGTCGAATTAATAAAGGTGTCCATGTCATAACGAAATCCAGCCTGCAAGCTAAGTGGCTGAGCGAGCTTCCACTCATCCTGGAGAAAGAATCCCAGTCTATTCTCTGTACTGTATTGCGAGATGTCACTGCTCGACAGAGTATTGAGACGGTAGTTCAGACCATAGGTCACCCGATTGCTAGGTAGCATTTCAAGAGAATGTTGGACGTCAATATTATAGGTATTAGCCAAGAACGATGAGGTCGGCGACCCGTCCCCAGCATTGTAACTGAGAAACGGTGCAAGGGGAGGCTGGAACCTCACAATCGATGTGGCGTTGTATTGATTCCAGAACGCTCGCACAAAGAAGTCACGTCGTTCATAGGCAACACTGGCGTATCCCTGTACCGGTTTCTGAGAAGTCGTGACATCCTGACTCACACCGAAATTGAACGCATTGGAATCAACGAGTCCGCCTGAGACCTTGATCTTTGACTCTGCCGACAGAGCATATTCGGTCAAGACATTGAACAGATTATCCCGAAAGGCCAAGGAACTGCTGTTACTCCAGGAGGCGTTCTGATTGTGACCGATGGAAAGACGATAGCCAAACTTGTCCACCGTTCCGGCCTGGATCGCGGAGGCCATGATGGTCCCATAGCTTCCGCCTCCGAATTGCAAAGTGGTCCCCTTCATATCTTCTGGAGACTTCGTGATGATGTTGATGACTCCATCAAACGCGTTAAATCCCCACACCGCTGCCGCCGGTCCCTTCAACACTTCAATCCGCTTAATCTCCGGCAGTGTTACCGGCAATGCTTTCCAGTTCACCGTTCCCTGTACGTCGTTATAAATTGATCGTCCATCCACCATGACCAACAGTTTGTTGGCTCCCGTTTGATTGTCTCCGCGCACACTCACGTTGAAATCTGCGCCATTCATTTGCATGACTTCCATCCCGGGGATGCGCCGGAGCAGGGTTGGTATGTCGATGGCACCCGAATGCCGGATGTCTTCGTCTGTAATCACATAAACATTCGATGGCGCCTGAGAGATCGGTTGCTCATAGCGACTGGCGATGCTGACCGTTTCCTCTTCCTTCAGTAGTTCGAGTTCTTGACTCGCCTCAACGGGCACCGGCTCGGGCCTCTCAGGTGCAGCAGATTCTGCCCATGCACTGCCGGTTAAGCCGACCATCAGTGCCGCCGCGAGCACTGGATGACCTGATCGCTGGAGCTCAGCCTGCATCACATCACTCACCCAGAACCGTAGCGTGAGCCATCCCAGTACCCGCCTGCCGATGATGTCGCCCAGTGGAGGCTCCCAAGGGATCTGATTGGCAAATCGTTGATGCCGCCTCGCGCGCTGACGTTAAAATCGGCGCCGGACACCTGCATGATATCCAGACCGGGCACGGGCCGGAGCACGGTGGGAATGTCGGTTGCGCCGGAATGCCGAATATCCTCATCCGTGATGACATAGACGTTGGAGGGTGACTGGGAAATAGGTTGCTCGTAGCGGGTCGCGATGCTCACGGTTTCTTCTTTGAGAAGTTCGAGCGCGTCGTTCGCACGCCCCTTCTCTGTCGGGACGGAAAGAGCAGGCGAGTCCTCAGCCTGGGTCGCAATGGCGCTACACAAGGTTAAGATCCCTCCCCAGATGAGGAGGCAGGCAGTGACGAACGGTTGGTGGTTGGGTGATCATCCATAGGGTATCGATCAGCCTATGACGGAGGGCCTGCGCTGGGTGGAACGATGTGACAGGCCTGCATTCGAGCGCGCATGGCATATCGGGTGCCCCTTACCGACCGTTTCCGAATAGTCTGACGCGCGTCGAGGAACGAGACTTCAGTTTCAAGAAGATCTCTCGCAAGAGGCGTGCTTATGGAGTGGGTAAGGAGAGCGAAGGAATAGGCCGTACTATGAGGGAATGTAAGCGATTTTCTACGTCTTCTCGTAGGAAAAGCACAAAGGTCCAGGGCTGGCCCTAGGCGCGTATCTGACTGGATACAGACTGTATATCTTCAGATACAGGTGCCTCGTGAATTTTGCTGGTGCGAGGCCTGCCTGGTTTTAGGTCTTGAAGCCGGGGCGAAAAGGGCTGGCCATTCTGCGACTCAAGATTATGGAGAAAATCTTGGAGCGCCGATGAGATGAGGCCTGCCATGGTGGTGCCGGAGGTCCAGTAGGCGGCATCGCGCATACGCTCAAGGAGATCGGTCGGCAGACTCACAGTCATTCGCTGGCGTCTCGGGCTTCTTAAGTAAACAAATCGGTTCATGATGCAACTCCTTTACGGGGATGAGCGAAGACAAGCCAATGGGTTCGCATGTTCCCTCACGATCAAGTCACGGAGGGCAGCTGCTCCTTCAGGGTAGCCGCAGGCTCATACTCCCCCCTGGGGAGAATGGGAATCAGACTGGCGTGAGACGGGATCCTTCCGTACCGCGATGATTAGCAGGGCCAACATGCCGCTGGCTCCAATCAGTAGGCCACCCAAGACGAGTTCCATGTCAGGCTCCTTTCTGTGTCACATGGGTTTTCTGGGCCACCCAAGAGACTTTGAAATATTCTACAGGCAGAAGTGCAGCAACAGCCGTGCCATTGTCATCTAAAATCCCTCACACCTCCTTCGTGCAAATATTTTGCGAACTTCTGTCTAGCATGGAGCGGGTCAATCAGTGATTGCGTCTCATGGCGAGCAGGTGCAGGGGAGAAACTGTATCGAATCGGATGCTAGGTGTATCTGATCCGATGCGCGACTGCGCTGGGGAAATTTTAGATATTTGCGGGAAGAGTCAAGAAACGCTGCTAGCTGGGCAAGTACACCCCGGTTTGGTGTAACAGATGATCAAGCATTTGGCGCAAGGTATGCTTGTCATCATCATGCTCGATCAATTCAAGAAGGCAGGAAATAGCGTCATACCATAAGCCCGACTCAGAGTAGCGATAAATCGCCTCTCTACTGCAAGCGGTCCAAGTGCAGGGCATGTCGAGGGCGCAAGCTTCGTCAAATGAAATCCGCTCGATCACTCCGCCTGCCACCACATCTCGGGACGGCCGGTTTGGGTCCACCACCAGCGTCACAAACCACCGATAGGCCTCCTGCTCTTTGAACTCGACCCCATACTCACGAGGTCTGGTGCAATGAATACCGGCGCGAACAGGCGACGGAAGCGGTCGTTCAAGGACGGGACGAATTCCGCGTGAATCGACCACGGTGATGGTCATCGGTCGAGAGGTGTGCATGGATAGGTACCAACAGAGGGCTGGATCATTCTTGATCGTGAACGCAACATGATCTGGCACCAACGCCGTGAGGTGAGGCTCTTCCAGTTCACCGCCTCTGCTCTGTCCGCCAATACGTGCTCGGTGTTCGAAGTCCTGCCGCGGTTTATACAGGGGCATGGGAACTTCTGGAGAAGTGACGAGATCGGTTGCGTCACCGTGGGGAAGCGTGACCGGAAAAATGGCGATACCATGCCACGAGGCCAGCCAAATGGCCGTGACAACGAACATGAGCCTGAGCTTTTTAGATATCATCTTCTCGTTCCCGGACCTGTTGAAGCGACGGACTATCAAATCTCACTCGTGCCGGAGCGCATGAGCCTGCGCCAGATCCCACTCAGCCACTTCATGGAGGCCAACTTGCTTAAGCAAGGCGGCGCGCTGCTTGCGCAGACCCGTATCGGCGGGGTCGGCATCAATGAGCTCGCATAAACAGGCCATGGCATCGTACCAAAAACCCTTCGCGGCGCTCATCGCCACAGCCTCAGCCGTGCAGGTCGTGATGGCACCCAACATCACGCATTCGCTGAACTCGCACCGCTCAATCATTCCCCCCGTCACGATATCGCGTGAGGGCGAGTCCGCGTCTTTGATGACGGAGATATACCAGCGGTATTGAACGTTGGTCTGCAGGGCGAAGCCCAGGTCATCGAGTTTGATGGCGTGCACGCCGGCCTGCTTCGGCGCCGCAATGGACTGCTCAACCAGCCCGCGAATCGATCGCTCGTCGATCAAGGTGAATCTTATCGGTAACGAGGTGTGACTGGAGAGAAACCAATTCAGTGCCGGGTGTTGTTTGGCGGTGAAGCCGACGTGGTCAGGCACGAGTGCCGCGACTGCGGGGTCTTCCCTGCTGCTACCTCTTAAGGTTCCGCCGATGCGTGCCCTGGGCGTGACCTGCTGAGGCGCATTGTACACCGGTAATTCGGGCCGTACTTCAGATACTCCGCCACTAGGGTTTACCAGCAGAGCGGCGAGCAGCACCGCCCCGCCTATCCCCCGGGCTAAGCAGCAATATCTCCAGGTTGACATGGTGTCACCCTCTTCTCATGGGCGTCAGTAGGCTGCGGAACAACTCTGTTGCGATGCCGGCAATTCAACCGCTGGCCCGTCTAGCACAATAGAAGAAATATCTCCGACGAAGCTCAAAAGGCCGCTAGCAGGGCCGCAATCAACGAACAGGCGACGCATCACATTCTTATCAGCCAGGCGAAGAGCCTCCCAACCAGGTTCTTTTCCCCGGGCGGCACGTGAAGCCTCTGAAAAAAAACGAGAACGCCGCGCTGAATTTTCAGCCTCCTGTTAGAGCCAATTGTTCAATAATAGAAATGCCGACCAATAAGCTGGATGTTCATAGAGCCCCTCCGACAGTAGCTTCAGCTGTGCAAGCTGCAAAGCACGTGCCTTTGATATCGAGGTGTCATGCAGTTGACGATAAAATTCTGACACCAGTTCCGACGACGCTTCATCGTTGATGAACCAAAGCGTGGCAAGGGCACTCCGAGCTCCCGCCTTCACCGCAACGCCGGCTAGCCCAAGTGCGGCACGGTCGTCCCCGATGCCGGTCTGACAGGCGCTCAAGGTGAGGAGTTCCAAAGGATCTTGGCGAAAGCGAAACATGCCCACCAGCTGCTCTAACTGCGTCATGGTCAGTTTATCGTCGAATGTCAGCAAAAATGATTGGTTGACGTCCGTGGCGAACTGGCCATGGGTGGCGATATGAAGGATAGTGTAACGGCCATCTTTCAACTCTGCTTCTATCCGTGGCGCGACGAAATTTGTGTCGAGCAGTTCCTCGCCCTTAAACAGCGAGTGAATATATCCGACTTCCTCAGCGACATGTGGCAGAGGAGGGAAACCCTGCACGGCTTTCGTCAGCCCACTGGACAGGAGTTGGACTCTGGCTCGATTGATGGGTTGAGGATCAGTCAAATCGAGGCCGGGAGTCATCGCGACGGCGTATTGCGCGATGAGGAATTGGTGGCCGTCATGTAGCGCCGACATGGGGATGGTGCGGAGCGGGCCATCCGGTACAAAGACCAATGTGGTGACGTGGAGTCGGCGAAGGTCATTTTCAAGGGGCCGTACCAACCAGTCATATAACCGGTTGGCATGGGGCAAGTACTCGCGAGTGGTCCGCTTTTCGAGCATGCGCCGGAAGCTGCGTATCTCCTCAGTCAGCGCTGACGCCGTCACCGGAATGGAATGCCGTTTGAGGCCGTCAGGGAAGCTCACCAGCAGTTCGGTGCGATCGCCGAAGATGATCGGGTAAATGATGGCCGTGGAAGGAGAGACGGCATCCAGCTTGGTAATGCGAGCCTGCATCTGGTCGACGCAGTCATCCCGGAAATAATCCCGAAGCTCGGCCGCCTTGTAAGCCTCAATCGAATCGCGCGCCGCCTTCAAATAGGGTTCGGCCTGCAGGTCGTCACCCATCAAGGCCGCACGCTGCAACAGCAGATCGGCCGATTCAAAGTACAGTGAGCGGATGGACTGTTGACCTGGCTCCAGAGAGGTTTGGGAAGCGAAGGTGACTTCAGCTCGAATCGGTTGCAAGGTGACCGCCGCTTCCTGATAGGCCGACAAGGCATCATCGAGCTTGCCCAGGCGCGTGAGTAGACGGCCGCTTTGCCACTGCCAACGGTACAGCGATTCGGGTGCGCGAGCTGACTGCGCGGAAAAAATGGCTCGCCGAGTGAGCTGCAGGGCTTCATCCAAGCGGCGTTCTTGCTCGTAGAGATGTCCGAGGTGTCCATACGCATAAGAGGCCAGGCGTGCACCGCCGGGCGTATCCGCCATCGCGGCTGCCTCTTGCAGCAGGGTCGCAGCCTGTCTCAGCGAGCGGTCATGAGAGTCCGGCTGAACCGATGCCAGGTCACGATATCCTAAGGCCAGGTTGACGAGCCCATCGGCCTTGTCGTGCGAGGCCGGCGCCGGGGAAAGAATTCCGCCGGCGTCATTCAAGGCCGCCGCCGCCTCCTCAAATCGTTTCAATTGAATGGCCACACGCGCAGCGTTGACACGGGCGCGAACGGCAAGGGCGGGCAGGTTTTCGTCCCGCGCACGCGTGGCGCTGTCTTGAAACGCGGTCAGCGCTTCAGGGAGCTGGCCCTGTAACGCCCGGACAATACCGAGATCATTTTGCAGCGCCGCCGACAGCGCCCCGAAATTCTGTGACTGCGCAATGACGGCCGCCTGTGACAGATAGTCTGAGGCGGTGTCGTATTGATGGCTTGCCACATAGGTTTTGCCAAGCTCCGAAAGTGTCACCGTCAGCCATTTGGGGTCGTCAATCTTGCGCGCGAGATTCATGGCCAATTCCTGATGCAGGAAGGCCTGGTTGAGGTGGCCCAAGGTGCGGGCGGCGTAGGCGGCATAGGAAAGCGCCTGGATATGATTCTTGGCCTGGCCGGCCTGGTCGTACAGTTGCGCAGCCTCTTTCCAGGCCACGAGTGCTTCCTCCATCGACCCTTGTTGCGCGGCCGAGTGTCCCCGTTGCATGAGCTCGTCGGCCGTAGGCGTGGTTTCCGCCCTGAGCGTACTCACACAGGCGAGCAGGAATATGATGCATAGGACGAATGCCTTGGGGATTTTGGCGCGAGCCCTCGCGGCCATTGGAACTCGGCTCTCCAGCGGTGTTCTCATTTAGAAAACCTGCGCGACAAGTTGAAGATGGATACCATAATCCTGCAGATTGCCTTCACCGCTCCGTACGTGATTAAGTTGCTGGCCCCAGTATATTTCAAATCGCGCGCGTTCTTGGGGCAGGATCATCCATCGTACTCCCACACCGACGCTGGCCAAGGTTTGCAAATCGGGCGTGGGGCCTTTCGCGCTCCAAGCATGTCCGAAATCGACGAATTGTGCAAACTGCAGTCGGTCTTCACCGGATGCAAAGCGCAATAATGGAAATCGTGATTCAACTGAAGCCAATACGGCATCATCACGCACGAGGGTATTTTCCCGATAGCCGCGCACGGTGAAGCGTCCGCCGACGGGCATTTGTTCTAGGGGAAAGAGCCGGTCGCTCGCCATTTGCGCAGCCACACGACCTAATAGCTGAACGCCCCACCAATCATCTAGTCGCTTCACCACTTGCGCCTGACCCAGCCAGGAGACAAATTGACCGTCGGGTAGAGGTCCATTGTTGATCGTGGCCCCCAGGACGTTCAGGCCGACGCTTACGCGCGAGAGAGCCGCGAAGACAAAAGATGGAGATCGATGCGTATATTCCTGGCTGAATCGGAGCGCGCTGACGGTAGCCACGCCGGTCGTGGAAGAGCCTGGAATGAACAGCGATGGGAGCCCGGGGGCGTCGAACGCCGACGTCGTCTTCAGATACAAATGCTCGCCGGTGAGGGCCAGGGCAAACTCGTCGCTGACAGTACGGTACACAGGCTGGCGCAATGTAAGGCCGATGACTTCGGAATCCACGTTTAGATCCAAGGAGCGAAAAGGATTCTCGACCACCAGGAAGTCATTGCGCCGATAGTTGGCGGTAAGGGTCGTCTCGTAGGAATTGAGCGGCAGACTATAGGACGTATCGATGATGGGGTTGACGCCGCGTGACCGTCCGTAGGTGAACGAAAATGGATCGCCATGACCCGTCACGTTCTGGTGCGCCACCGTCGCTAGGCCCCGCTCAGCTCCGACGACCGGGGTTTGATAGTTATTGAAATCCAGCCAGGCCCTTTAAAGGGGTTGGCGTCCTTCACGCGCACATTCAGGACGCTTTCACCCCGGATGTCGCCCGGTTTGAGCTCGGCATTGATGCGTTCGATACGAGGATCCTGTTGCAGCAATTGAATCCGTTCTTGGAGCGGCTGGATGCTAAGGGGAGTGGACACACCGCGCGCGACACGATCGCGCAGATACGAACTGCGAAACCATTGGTTGCCCTCCACATCGATGCGCGCGAGTTTGCCTTCAACCATCTGAATGACCACGAGCCCCATCCTGACATCTTGATCGGGAATGATGGCGCCGGAGGTAAGATATCCTCTATTGACGTACAAGAGGGTGAGCGCGAGACGAAGCCGTTCCAGGTCATCGCTGGTCACTTCACGGTTACGATAGGGAGCGGTGACTTCAGCGAGTTCCGCGTCCGAAAAGACGGTGCTCCCGGTCACGTGGATGTCATGCACAAATATCCGGATATTTCCCAAACGATTGTCGGCCGGTTTTTGAGGGGTGGTCGGCACTTCCGGAAGTATCGAGCTCGGTGGTTCTGTCAGCGGAGCTTTGAACTCCTCCTTGAAGGGGGCAGGCGGTTTTCCCGATTTGCCGGTCGGGTCAAAAATCGGCGGGAGCGTGGGCGCCACCTGAGCAAGGGCTGGACCTTCGAGGAGCCAGAGGCTCATTAAAAGGCCAACGCACAGAGCCCGGCTATAGAAGATGCTCAAAGGCATTCATTAACCTGTTCGTCGGTGTGCCGGCTCACCTGTCATGATCGACAGCCTGCCGTCCAATCGTGTATGCCTCGTTGGAATAGAGGATTCAGCTGTTCGATCCACGGTTCCGCTAGCGCTTGTCCCTGTCTCAAGGGATAGAGGGAGTCGCCGCCGACTGGAGAGGGTTGCAGAGAAGGCGTATCGTCTGCCATCCATGTCATGGGGCTCATCTGCCATCCACCCGGTTCTGCGGGCAATGAATCCCGGCCCGCGATCACGAGGCTGCTCATGTGGCCATTCACCTGGGCAGCACAGCGTTGTCGCATGAGTTGCTGCGCTTGCAGCGGTTGTTGCGGCAATGTGGTCAAGGTGTTACTGAGGCTCGACAGGGGCGATTGAATGTTCACGGCGCCGCTCAATCCGAATTGCGACGAGGCGCTCACGACGCTGCTTTGATCGGCGAGAAACGTGCCCGCAATGATGTTGATGTTTCCGCCTGACCCCTGCACCGCTTGCGCGAGCACCTGGCTGTTTTGCAGCGTGACGACGGCTGGGTCGAGGGTAATGTTTCCGCCGGAGGTGTTGGGGCCGCCCTGGACGGAGGTGCTGAGCTGGCTGTTGACGAGTCGGATTGAGTCGGTGGCCTGGATGAAAATATTGCCGCCGCTCGCCTGGTTCGCTTCCGTCGTGATGGACGAGTTTTGGCTTAGGAATTGCGGGCCGGCGTTGATGGCAATGTTACCGGCGTTGCCCAAATCGGTACTACTGGCGGAAATGGCCGCTCCGTCGCTCATGGTGACCTGGTCTTGCGCCTTGATGAAGATGCTCCCACCGCTCTGAGTACCTCGAGACAGGGCCGACACTCGACCTCCCTGCATCAGAAAAGTTCCGGTGGTCAGATCGATATTGCCCCCTTGCTCCTGCAGGTTGATGGACTGCGGTCTCACATCCGTCACGTTGGCCGAAATAGTGGAGTCGTGCAGTTCGACGGGGCCTCTGACGTTCAGAACGATCTTTCCGCCGAGCGCATCGATATTGGTGTCCGTGAGCAGATCAGTTCCGGTGAGATTCACGGAAGTCCCGGGTGTTAAGGGTGCATCTCCCCGCGCCGGTGGCCTTCGCCCACTGATAGTGATCATCCCCGCACCGCCGCTGCCCGTACTGCTGCTGGAGATGACCACGCGAGCAGGATTATCGGGGTTTAATATTATCGGCGAACCCAGAGTCCCTCCTGGCCCAGTTCCAGGCCGGGTGGTCAACTCATCGACTTGCAACTGAATGGTGCTGCCGATACGACTACCCCGGGTGGGTGCAATGATCCCGCCGCCGGTGATATCCAAGCTTTTCGCGGCGAGGAGAGTGCTGCCCTGGACGCTTCTGCCATCCGAGTTCACGGGGCCCCTTTCGCCCGCGCCGACGACGTCGATCAGATCACCTGCGCGGGTCCGGACATTGGACACATCGTTGGCTCGCGAGTTCAGGATCGTATGGTCAAGGGTGATGTTGCCGGACCTGATTCTGAGATAGCCGGGAAGCCCGGAATGGAGAGCTTCGACCGTGACCTCTGAATTGACGAGATGGACTGTGCCTGTCGGTTTATCAGGGTAAAGGGTGTCCCAAATGGCGCCTTCGGTGAAATAGTGATCCCCGATGATTTTCGTGAGGCCTGCCTGAGCCCTCCCTCGACTGGTGTTGGTAATAAACGAATTGTTGGCGGTCACCGAGTTATCAGCCCGCAACCAAATCTCCCCTGCGGTTGGTCCTCCCTGGCACGTAGGGCACGTGCCGATATCCGACACCAGCGCGTCAGCCTTGACCGTGCTGTCATTCAGGACGATATCCGATGACATAATATCGATGTTACTCAGCCCCTGATATCGCGCGGGTTGACCGTTGGGTTTCGTCCCGTCCAGGTCGAAGTCTTGCGTCGCGACTGAAACGGTCGTGTCCGTCAACGATACCCGCTCTTGCCCTCGGAGAATTACTTTTCCGCCGGGGGCATTGCTTGTGGCTTGAGAATGAAGATCCGTACCTTGAAGGTCTATCCGACGGGAAAAATACATGGTCAGCGGATCGGTGCGCCCCAGCTCGGGCGTGAGAATAAAGGAGTAGTTTCGCGTCACGCTATGCGCGGCATCATGAAGACCTTGGATGGTAATATCGCCCGCTTGCCCGCCGAAACATTGGCTGCCACAGTTGCTGTCACTAGAAAAAAGAACACGTCCATCAGGTCCCGCGTGCGTCCTCAATGTATTCACATTCAAGGTGATCGCCCCGGCATCCGCCCCGCCGGTGGTGTCGGCCCTCAAGGAGGTCCCGTTCGCCAGCTCAACCTGTTGCGCCGTGATGACAATGTTGCCGGGGGCCACAGCTGGATCGGCGGTATTGGTGACGCCCGTCTCGATATGGGTGTTGCTCAGCCTGACCGCGTCAGCCGGTTCCCCTGCTTTTCCCCGAATGGCAATGGACCCAGCTCCGCCCTGGCCCGTGCTGGTACTGGCAATGGTCACTGGTAAAGCGCCGTTGAGAGCAATGCCGGCCGATCCGACATTGCTGCGGAAGGTGCCCGCCTCAAAGCTGATATCACCGGCCGTTCCGCCGGTGGTGGATGCGACGACGTTCGATCCATGCGAGAGGGTCACCTCCTCCGCTAGGACAGAAATACCCCCTGTTGCCGGAGCAGAGGGTGCTGCGTTCGGTGAGGTGGCCGTTGTGCTCGCCTCAAGACGAGCATTGTCCATGGTGAATTGTCCACCGCGGATTGCAATGCGCCCCGCAGTCGGTCCGCTCGTGTTCATCACACTTCCTTGAACGAGCGAAATACTTCCCAGCGATGTGAAGCCGCTCAGCATAGACTCCCCGAGAGCCGCTGATGCTGTCGCCGACACTTCGCCGGCCGACGCGACCGCAACCAGGGTGACCTGTCCACCCGGAGCGGCAAGCTGTGCCGGTTGGTCCGTGGTATGTTCGAGGACTCCACCGTGAGCGGTCAGATTGCCTCCCACCAAGGACATGCCCTGCCCTTCCGAGACCGCCAGTTGGCCGCCCTGCAGGGTGATGGCCCCGGGGTTTGAGCCCAAGAATCCGAAGGCCGCTACCGGCGCACTCGTGATCGAGGCGTCGAGCGATCCTGGAATCGCATTGAACCTGGCTCCATCTGCGAGGCGAAGATAATCAGCCGTTGTAAAACTGACCGATCCTCCGACATTTAACGAAGCATTGGGTCCGAACACGATCCCGGCCGGGTTCATCAAAAACAAATTGGCGCTCGCAAAGCCAGTGGTTTGAATGGTCCCGAAGATGTTCGATGGATTTCCGCCGGTGACACGGCCCAGAACATTCGACGTGCCGAGCCCCGAGTCGTTGAGAAAATTGGCCACGTTACTCGTGGGTACGCCGAATTCGCCGAAGCTGTGAAACAGGTTCGGACCGCTGCCAGGACGAGTGCCGCCGGTGATGTCATACACGTTGCCGCTTTTCGTGACGGTCGTATTCAGCCCCGACGAAGTGATGGGCGCGGGCGCCTGGGCGCCCGCGCTATCCGGTAGACAAGGCGGGATCAGCCAACAGGCGAGCAGCACAGCAGAAAGATGTGGGCAACACTTATGGCTAGAACCAGTCAGAAGGCTGGTGAGCATAGGGCCTTTCTCATCAGTCACACGTCTGCGTGCCGCTGTTAGGATCGACAGCCGGTTGTCCGGTCGAATACCACTCGTTGTGATGACGAACCACGTTGATCAGACCACTGTCTTGAATGCCCCTGGATTTGCGGTGAGAGTTCGATGTCGGCTAAGTGAGCTTGTGGAGTCGGGACGTCGCCAGCCATCAACGCCATGGGGCTCATGAGCCATCCCCCTGGCTCCATTGGAAGGGAATCGCGCCCTGACACCACGAGGCTGCTCAGGTGACCATTCGCCTGTGCGGCACAATGTTGCGTGAGTAGCGGCTGTGCTTGCAGCGGCCGTTGCGGCAGCGTCGCCAACGTGTTGCTCAAGCTCGACAAGGGGGATTGAATGTTCACGGCACCGCTCAATCCGAATTGAGATGAGGCACTGACGACGCTCGTCGGATCGGCAAGAAACGTCCCCGCGATGATGCTGATGTTGCCGCCTGCTCCCTGCACGGCTTGCGCGAGCACTTGGCTGTTCTGCAAGGTGACGACGGCCGGGTCGAGGGTAATGTTGCCGCCCGATGTGTTGGGGCCGCCTTGGACGGATGTGCTGAGCTTGCTGTTAACGAGGCGGATCGAATCGGTGGCCTGGATGAAAATATTGCCGCCGCTCGCTTGAGCCGCTTCGGTGGTGATGGAGGAGTTCTGGCCCAGGAACTGCGGCCCGGCGTTGATGGTAATATTGCCCGCGTCGCCAAGGCCGATGCTGCTGGCCGAAACGGAGGCCCCATTATTCAAGGAGAGTGACTGACCCGCATTGATGGCAATGTCGCCACCGACACGCGTTCCTCTAGAAAGGGCGGAAATCTCTCCGCCCTGCATCGAGATACTTCCGCCCGATATAGCGATATTTCCGGTTTCCGCCTGGATGTTTGCAACGTTCGGTCGAACATCAGTTACGTTGGCTGATACGGTCGAATCGCGCAGTTCTATGGGGCCGGTCGCCCGCATTTCAATTTTTCCTCCGATTCCAACGCTGTTGGTTTCGGTCAGCACATCGGTTCTATTAAGAATGATGGAGGCCGAGGGCGGATGGGGAACACCGTCAGCTATCGGGACACTTACCCCAGTGATACTGACCAGGCCTGCCCCACCGCTGCCGGTGCTGTTGCTGGAAATCACGACCCTGGTCGGATCAGTGCCGTCGAGGACCATGGGAGAGGCAAGCGTTCCCGCTGGTCTGGTGCCGGGATGAGTGATCAACTGATCGGCATGCAATTCAATCCGATTGGCGATCCGACTGCCCTGCGTAGGCGCGATAATTCCGCCACCGGTGATGTCAAGCACCTTTGCAGACATGTAGAGACTGCCTTGCACGCTTCGTCCATCGGTCACGGTTGTGCCCGCCTCGCCAGCACCAGCCACATCGATCAGTTGTCCTTGTGAATCTAGGACGTTCGTCACATTGTTTACTTTTGAATTGACGATAGAATGGTCAAGGCTGATGTTGTCAGCCCTGATTCTGAGATAGCCAGGCAATCCCTCGTGTTGAGACTCCACCGTGACTTCAGAATTCGTGAGCCTCACGGACTCCGCAGGAGCATCGGGGTATAGTGTGTCCCAGACGGCGCCGAATGAAAAATAATGGTCCTTGATGATCTTCGTGATACCGGCCTGGGCTCGTCCACGACTTCTATTCGCGATTAAAGAGTTATCCGCCGTTAGTGAGCGTTCCACGCGCAACCAGATTTCGCCGGCGCTCGGTCCTCCCTGACAGTATGGACAGGATCCAATATCAGAGACATCGGCGTCGGCCTTAATCGTGCTGTCTTTCAAAACGATATCGTGCGCCATGATATCGATGCGGCTAAAGCCCTGATTATTTGCTGGCTCGCCATTGGGTTTCAGGCCGTTGATTTCAAAATCTTGTGTCGCGACTGAGACGGCGCTGTCGCTGAACGAAGCCGGTCCGTTCGTTCGCATGATGACCTTGCCGCCCGGCGCGTTAGCATAAGCGTCCGAATGGATATCGGTGCCTTTAAAGTCAAACTCTTTTGCGAAGTAGTAAGTGATGGGCCTGTTCGGCTCGGCATCTGGCGTCGTGACGTGGCGATAAATTCGTGTGGTGGGTGGCGTCACGCCTGGCATGCCTTGAATGGTGATGTCAGCCGCTTGTCCCCCCAGGCATTGGCTCCCGCAGTTGCTGTCGGCCGAAATCAGTACACGGCCATCAGGCCCCGCTTGCGTCTTAAGCGTGTCCAGGTTCAACGTGATCGCCCCGGCATCCGCGCCACCGGTGGTGTCCGACCGGAGGAGGGTGCCGTTCGTCAACTCCACCTGTTGTGCTGTGATGGCAATGTTTCCAGGTGCAACTCTCGGATTGGCGGCATTGGTGACTCCTGTCACGATATGGGTGTTGCTCAGGAAGACCTCGTGAGCCGGTCCTCCTGCCGCTCCTGTAATGGAAATCGATCCGGCTCCGCCGTGACCCGTACTTGCGCTGGCAATGGTCACGGGTGGTGCGCCGCTCAATGGCGTGCCATCGGCTCCGACGTTGCTACGCAAGCTGCCAACCTCCATGTTGATATTTCCGGCCGTCCGGTCGATGGAGGAAGCCAGGATGGTTGCCCCCTGTGACAGTGCGGCGTGATCCGCTTGGATGGAGATCCCCTCTGCTGCTGCTGCGGGAGAAAGTGACGCGTCCGGAACGGTGAACGTCGTGCTCGCCTCAAGGTGGGCGTTCTCCATGGTGAATTGGCCGCTACGTATGATAATACGACCAGCGGAGGGGGCGCTTGTATCAATGACTGCGCCTTGCGCGAGCGACATTGTCCCCATCGCGGAGAAGCTGTTCAGTATAGGTCCAGCAGTTCCGCCCGTCAGCACCTCGCCGGCCGACGCGACACTCACGAGGTTGATTTGGCCACCGGGGGCCGTGAGGCGCGCTGGTTGTACGGCGCCGTTCGTGGCTGTTCCGGCGGTGATCTCGATATTCCCGCCCACCAAGGACATACCATGTCCTTCTGAAACAGCCAATTGGCCACCTTGCAGAGTGATGGCTCCTGGATTTGATCCGAGAAATCCAAACGCGGCTACTGGCGCACTGGAGATGGCCGCATCTTGCAGGCTCGGAACCGCGTTGAATCGCGCGCCATCCGTGAAGCGGAGATAATCAGCCGTCGTGAAGCTCACCGACCCGCCGACATTCAGGGAGGCATTCGGGCCGAAGACAATCCCGGCTGGGTTCATTAAAAAGAGATTGGCGCTGCCGAAGCCGGTGGTTTGAATGGTGCCGAAGATGTTGGAGGGGTTGCCGCCGGTGACGCGGCCGAGGATATTAGATGTTGCGAGACCGGAGTCGTTCAAAAAGTTGGCGACGTGATTCGTGGGGACACCGAACTCACCAAAGCTGTGAAAAAGATTCGGACCGCTGCTAGGACGAGTGCCCCCGGTGATCTCATGCACATTGCCGCTTGTTGTGACGGTCGTATTCAGCCCCGACGAGGTGATGGGCGAAGTCGCTTGGGTGTGGCCAAGAGCAGGCACAAAGAGTGAGATGAGCCCATAAACGACGAAGGCCGCTGAGGAATGTGCTGGTGGTTTGTGACGGGGGACCGTCAGAATGTTGCTCAGCATAAGATTTTTTCCTTCCGACCGACCATTTTCATGGTCGTTCTTAGGACCCGCAACCGGTCTCCTGGCCTGAGACGCCTCGATGTGACAATGAGCGATATGGATCAGGCACATGTCCCACGTGCCGCTGAATGCGCTGCGAGAGCTCGAAGGCGCCGTTGGGGCGTACCTGAGCGTGGGAACCCGGCTTTTCATGGGCAAGTAAGGCCAGCGGACTCATCAGCCACCCGCCCGGTTCGACAGGGAGCGCATCCCGTCCCGCGACCACGAGGCTGCTCAGTTGACCATTCGCCTGGGCGGCACAACGCTGGGTGAGGAGCGGCTGTGCTTGCAAGGGACGTTGCGGCAGGGTGGCCAACGTGTTGCTCAAACTCGACACGGGCGATTGTATGTTGACGGCGCCGCTCAACCCGAACTGCGAGGAGGCGCTGACGACGCTCGTCGGATCCGCCAGGAACGTCCCCGCAATGATGCTGATATTGCCCCCCGTGCCTTGCACGGCTTGCGCAAGCACCTGGCTGTTCTGCAACGTGACGACGGCCGGGTCGAGGGTAATGTTGCCGCTGGACGTGTTTGGACCACCCTGGACGGAAGTGCTGAGTTGGCTGTTCACAAGCCGGATCGAATCGGTGGCCTGGATGAAAATATTGCCTCCGCTCGCCAGTGTTGCGTCGGTCGTAACAGAGGCGTCTTGACTGAGAAACTGAGCACCTGCCTTGATGGTGATGTTTCCGGCGTTGCCGAGGCCGGTGCTCCCCGCGGAAATCATCGCTCCATTGCCCAATGAGACGGCCTGCCTGGCAGCGAGAGAAATGTTGCCTCCAGGGCCTTCCGCAGATGTGTTGCTCGTAATCTTGGTGGACTGATCCGCTCGTAAATTGGTTGCATTGATCGTAATGTTTCCAGCCGGCGCTGATCCCAGCGTGTCAGTCCTAATGGCGCTATTGGTCAGCTGGATCGCATCGGCAGTCATCGTGATCGTGGCGGGAACTATGGTGGCTGGGCCATCTTTCACTATCGTATGGAGCTGGACATTGTTCAACGTCACCAGCTGAGCCGCATCGGAGGGTTCTGAGCCGATGCCTGAGATGGTCAATGTCCCAGCCTGGCCAACCTCGCTTGAGCTAATGATGAGGGACGGAGGTTGGCCATTGATCGGTGTCCCGTCAGGTTTCACGTTTCCCCTCAAAATGTTGACGTTGAGGGCGATTGTCCCCGCTGGCGCAGCGGCGTTACCGAAGGCGCCGGAAAAAATCCCCGTTCGGCCGCTGAAACTCAGGGTGTCGGCGGTGATGACGGTTGCGCTTGATGCTGGCAGAGTCGCGGCTCCCCCATCCAGCCCGGAGCTGAATGAAGCATTATAGAGGGCAACCAGCCTTGCAGGGTCCGTGGCCTCAGGTCGGATTCCTGAAATCGTCAGGATTCCGGCCGGGCCGGCCGTGGTCCCCACGTCGTTGCCTGTGACAATGAACATCCTGTGCGCGCCAACGATCGGCGTCTCATCGGGATAGACGTTCACAAGCAGCCGGTCGGTGTTGATGGCAATCGTGCCTGCAGGTCCGGGGCCGTTGGTGTTCGCTACAAGTGTGGCGGCGCCCACCCCTCGTTCATCGGGCCATACTTCATTGTGTAACAACACCGAGTCCGCGGTAATCGTGATGGCAGAAAGCCTCGTATCTGCCGTCCCGCCAAAAATCCTGGTGCTCAGCGAGGTGTCCCTGAGCGTAACGCTCTTCGCAGCGGTGCCGGATCCGCCCAGACCTTGGACGATGATCCTCCCCGCAGGGCCCGCATCGGCGTCCCGGCTCCTGCTGTCGCTCGCAATCAGGTTGCCGTTCAACGTCCCGTCGTCAGTGGGGGGGTTGAGCAGGACGATATTGGCGCCGGCTTTCGTGGTCAGCGTATCGACATTGAAGGTGATAACACCTGCCGGCGCTGAGCCATGTGTATCCGCGGTGATGAGAACCCCATTGGTGAGCGACACGTTCTCTGCCGTGATGGAAATGGTTGGAGGAGCATTAGGCATATCGGCCACACTGTTCGAGCCGTTCACAGAAACGGCTTTCAGGGAGGCATCGTCCATGGCCAGCTGACCGGCACGAATCACGATCCGCCCAGCCATGTCGGCGCTCGTATCGATGGTTGCTCCTTGCGAAAGGGAGATGGTTCCAAACCTGCTGAACCCGCTTACCGAGGGTTCCGTATGTTCGAGCTGCGCATTGTTGAGCAGTACCTCGCCGGTCGACGTGACACTCACGAGGTTGATTTGCCCGCCTGGGGCTGAAAGCCGGGTTGGCTGCACCGTGGCATTTTCGAGCGTCCCGCTCTGAAGAGTGAGATTCCCTCCTACCAGCGAAATGCCCTGTCCTTCCGAAACCGCCAACTGACTGCCCTGCACTGTAATTGCCCCCGGATTCGAGCCGAGGAATCCAAATGCCGCCACCGGCGCGCTGGAGATGGAAGCGTCCTGTGAGCCGGGAATCGCGTTGAACCGCGCGCCATCCGCCAAGCGAAGATAATCAGCCGTGGTGAAGCTCACCGACCCGCCGACATTCAAAGACGCATTCGGGCCGAAGACAATCCCGGCCGGATTCATCAGGAGCAGATTGGCGCTCCCGAAGCCGGTGGTTTGGATGGTCCCGAAGATGTTCGATGAATTCCCGCCGGTGACGCGGCCGAGAATATTAGATGTTGTGAGACCGGAGTCGTTCAAAAAGTTGGCGACGTGATTCGTGGGGACGCCGAACTCACCAAAGCTGTGAAAAAGATTGGGTCCGCTGCCAGGACGAGTGCCCCCGGTGATGGCATGCACGTTGCCGCTTGTCGTGACGGTCGTACCCAGCCCTGACGAGGTGATGGGAGATGTCGCTTGCGCGTGAGTCAGATCGGGCCGGCATAAAGGGATCAGACAACAGATTACCAAAGCGGTAGTTCGCAGTGAGTGGCGCTGATGCCTTGGGCCGGTCTGGAGCTTGCGCGTCATATCACCTTATGTCGACCGGCCACTTTTTGTGGCCGCTTCTTAAGACCCACAGCCGGTTGCCCGGTCAGAAATACCTCGCTGGGGTGAAGAGCTCATTTGTCGTAACGACGCTTCTCCCGGAAGTTGGCTCTGCGCCGGTCTGACACGAGGGAAGCCGGCGACAGGCTGGGCACCCGGTTCAAGCCGTTCGGGGGTCAGCAGAGCCATCGGACTCATCAGCCACCCGCCTGGTTCGGCAGGCAGGGCATCCCGTCCCGTTACCACGAGGCTGCTCAATTGACCATTCATCTGGGCGGCGCATCGCTGAGTGAGCAGGTTCTGTGCTTGTAGCGGGCGTTGCGGCAGCGTGGCCAGCGTGTTGCTTAAGCTCGACACGGGCGATTGAATGTTGACGGCGCCGCTCAACCCGAACTGCGACGAGGCACTCACGATGCTGGTCTGGTCGGCAAGAAAGGTCCCCGCGATGATATTGATGTTGCCGCCTGCGCCCTGCACCGCTTGGGCCGTGACCTGGCTGTTTTGGAGTGTGACGATGGCCGGATCGAGGACGATGTTGCCGCCCGCCGTGTTGGGACCGCCCTGAACGGATGTGCTGAGCTGGCTATTCACCAGTCTGATGGAATCCGTCGCTTGAACTGTAATGTTCCCGCCGCTGGCTTGGTTTGCAGTAGTAGACAAAGTTCCATTCTGACTCAAAAACTGAGCCCCTGCGTTAATGACAATATTGCCGGCATTGGCAGGACCGGTGCTGTTCGCGATGATCGAACCTCCGTTACTCAAGGTGACGGACTGATTCGCTACGACTGAAATATTCCCGCCCGTTGCGCTGGGTTCGATCCCCGACGTTGATGCCGAAAGGACGCCGCCATTCTGAATGGTGACGGATTGGGCTGATAGATTAATGCTGCCCCCGGCCCCGGTGCCTTGTGCGTCCGTGAAGATTCCGCTCCCGACTCCATCGATAACAATCGATTGCGCTGGACCGGGGACATTTGGACCGTAATCGTGCCGCCTCCACCGGTTGGAATTTCTACGAGCGCATCCGGAGCATCAAATGGGAACGGGGTGCTGCCGCTTTTGAGTTGCCCACCATTGGTGACTTGTAGACTATTCGTGAAGAGATTGAGCCTCCCTCCCTGTCCGGATTCGGAAGGTCTCGGTGGTGAGGAGACTTCCGCTCTGTCACGAGAATCTGAGGAGCCGTGATCGTGAGGTCGGCGGCTGGAGCTGATCGGTAAGCATTAGTTGCAATTACAGAGTTGGCCATCCAGGCTCAATTGTTCGGAGAGCGTCACGGTGATGTTACCTGGTACATGCGGAGTCAAGTTGTCACCCTCGATTAGGGACCTTTCCTGAAGGGTCAGGTTTTGCGCGAGTGATCTCCACCTTTCCCAACGACCGGTTATGTCGTTGCCGCGTTGAAGACAGTCGCTCCTTGGCTCAAACGATATCGCCATTGTGGTGCGTTTAAGGTGATGTTACCCGACCTGCCGGTACTCAGGCTGGTTTGAGACGTAATGATAGGACTTGCCAGCATGTGAGTCCCTCGGGTGCTCGTGAGTTCGATATGACCTGCATTGCCCGAATTGAGGCGATTCCTTCATCCACTCCTTGGCGTAACGGTCGAGATACCTCCAAAGTTCTCCGATTCAATGTTCCGAACCGCTCGTGCAGTGATGTTGCCGCTGTCACTCGCGCTCACGGTAGCGGTCGTGAGCTGCGCAAGCGTCTTTCATGAGGATGGAGTTGGCGTCCAACGTAATGTCCCCACTCTTCCCCCCCGCACTCATCGGCGCCACATCGGACCTGATGCCGGTGAAGGGGAAAGTAAATGTCTCCAGATCGAACTCATTAATCCCAACCATCTCGATGTGATCGGCTCGTATGCGCACGCCACCCGAGCCGAGGCCCGGTGATGCCTGGTCGGTCACATTGGTTTCAAGGACGGCGAGGTTCCGAATCACCACATCCTGGGCCATCTGAATGTCGATCCCAGTCCCAGCTTGGCCCGGCTGTCCCGAGGGTGGGCCGGTCACGTTGGCCGAGAGCGTCGAGTCGTCAATAACAAAACTGCCGCCCCGAATACGAATGGTCCCACCGTCGTAGCCGCTGCTGTCGATGACCGATTTTTGCGAAACCTGGATTGTGCCGAGCGCTCCAAAGGACTGTCCGTTTATATTGGGAGCTTGCTCCAAGGTGCCCGTGAGAATCTCTCCCGGCGAGGCAACGCTCGCCAGAGAAATCGCGCCGGCTGGCGCGACGAGCTGTGCTGGTCGGACGGTGCCGTCAGCAAGTGTGCCGGACTCAACGGTGATATTCCCACCGACGAGCGAGATGTTCTGGCCAGGGAGCACGGAGAGTTCTCCGCCCTGAACGGTAATGGCCCCGGGGTTCGATCCGAGGAATCCGAATGCTGCGACCGGTGCGCTGGAGATAGACGCGTCTGCCGATCCGGGAATCGCCGTGAACCTTGCACCATCTGCTAGACGTAGGTGATCAGCCGTTGTGAAACTGACTGATCCTCCGACATTGAGTGAGGCATTCGGGCCGAAAACAATCCCGGCTGGATTCATCAAAAAGAGATTGGCGCTGCCGAAGCCGGTGGTTTGAAGAGTGCCGAAGATGTTGGACGGATTGCCATCCGTGACCCGACCTAAAATATTGGAGGTAGCCAGGCCCGAGTCGTTGAGGAAATTGGCGGTGTTATTGGTCGGAACACCGAATTGTCCAAAACTGTGGAATAGGTTGGCTCCGTTTCCTGGCCTTGTACCGCCCGTAATATTATAGGTGTTCCCCGCTTGGGACACGGTGGTGCCCAGGTTGCCGGCACCGGTAGTTGAAGTGATGGGAGGAGCTGTTTGTGCGAGACCGAGTGAGGCCTGCGAGGCTGCTATCAGAAGCACGAAAACTGGCATCGCACCTGACAGGGAGATGAATGACGCTCGGCCAGTAGTCCCTATCATGGAGGGTTCCTTTTGCCTAGGGTTACGATTCAGCTCTACTGAACAGTCGATGATCATGGGCTGGCGCCTGTTGGCCAGCCCATGATTTTTCTACTCATCCCCTTGCCAGCGACGCAAGGCTACAGCCAATTAGACGCTTTTGTCCATAGACCCGAGGCACCAGGACTTGATTCTAAACTCTGGCCCTGCGATGAGACGCGATGCGAGACTACCAATCGAGCGATTCCCTCTCACATGTGCGACGATTTCCTTGGGCAGGTTGGTTGAAGGCAGAGTAAGGGATAGTGAATCATGACCCGTATTGAAAGCCGATGCGGGGGTGATGGCAGCCGCATGGAGCTGAAAGAGATCAGTGCCACTCGCACGGCATGTGGCACATCCAGGTGTGCCACGCCACTGACAATTCCCTTGCGGATTCCAGCAGGGGCAGCAAAGGGCGTTAGCCTCAGTCGGGATGAAGAGTGATGGACCTGTGAGCAGCGTAAAGAGCATGAGTATAGGTGCGAGTCTGAGCATGAACATCGCGAGACCTCCTTCAGAAGAAGTCAGTTGAATGAGTGGTCAGTTGCCTTCCTACTTATGCTTGGGATCCACCTTTTTACCCCTCTCGTACAGAGCATTCGGGCACCTTGTGAACTCATAGGTGTCCCCTTCTGTTACAACTGTGCCCGGCATTACGGAGATCGTGTACACCTTGCTCCTTAGTTTTTTAACGTATTTTTTCTCAGTTTCGTCATTCATGTCTGGTTGAGTGACTGCGAAGACGGAGTCGGGATAGGTCACGTTTAAAGAACCTTTCTTGTCGTCCTTTTTTACGGTGAATTCGGAAAAACAACCATCCGCACCCTCGCCACAGGCCTCACCTACTCGCGGGCAATTCATTTGATCTTTAGCGTTGGTAGCCGCGAATACAGGGGTAGCCTCGTTTACAGTTAGAGAAACCAGCGCAGCACAAACTGCTACATATCTACATTTGTTCATGATCACATCTCCTCCCGATATGGAATGTGGAGCGCCCCTTAGACTGACGTATCCTCTGCCTGACTCCTTTCAATGCACTATCCAGGTACCGTATGGTGTCCTCTTCGCGCCACTGCAGCCTGGTCCATAGCTCGGCTCGCCGACATGCTTTCCATCCATTCGAAGAGTCCTCGCCTGGGTCGCGACAACACGCATCACCGCCATGTCAGCGAGGTGGCTAAGTGCCGGTGCTGGCTTCGGGATAGTCTGTACCTTCGGTAATGGCGAGAGATAAATCGGTCTTGACGGGATGGGAATGCTTTGGCTTGACGGAGGGACTACGGAACTCGAGCAGCCATCCATGGCGCACTCCTTTTAGCTCTACTTTCCACCCTGCGTGGTGCCGAACCACGCGAGACGAGAGCGGAAGTCTTATGGACCGAACATCCTGGTCATTAACTTGAAACACAGTGCGGCTACACCCTTCGGATGTCGACCGCACATATCGGGGCTAGGCGACCGAGTCCTTGCCCGCGGGCATGTGGCGTAGAGAAACGGGATCGCCGGGGCTATTTGCTGCATTTGAATCGACCACGGGCAAATTTAGGGGGGACGCATCGATCCAGATACGGCCGGCCGCTATGAGAAGGAAGAGGATCCCGAGAAGCAGGAAGAGGAGCGCGAACATGGTGACCTCCTGTATCCGCTGTGCTCCCATCGGCGTGCCCTCCTAGGGAATTTCTATTTTTGGTTTCATATGAGGCAATGCGCAAAGGTTGTGCCCTACGAATCTAGGTGGCTCATGCATTCTACGGTGGTAAAGATCTGTAGAGATTTTAAGGACATCTGGGTTTCGCCCCCACTCCATTCAGACAGATACGAATGCACGTAGTGTTTTCGTTGGTGTATCTGATTCGATTCATGGCGTATCCGATCTGATACTCATACACTTCCCCATAGGACCGGGGACAACGAAGATGGCTAGGGTCTAAATGCAGAACCAGCAGTCAAAGGAAGTTCTGTGCGAATAAGGTGCTGCGTCTCCGTGATGGGCGGAGACGCAGCAGATGGCGTGGGCAGAAGGCGGTCAGATCAGCGCTGGATGGGCACAATCCAGGAGGCCGTGACATGCGGCCGGTTCAAAAATCTTAACCGGCGACAGGAAACCGGCTCTGCTCCACACCGAGGTATCATGGCTGGATCATTAGGCCAGTTGAACGCAGGGCCTGATGCACGACATACAGAGAAGCAACCGCTATGCCGCTCACGCGTCCCACGTTCGCTGATGAATTCCACATCTGGCTGCACCGCAAGACTGCTCCGGCCCGGACGCAAAATATAACCGGATAGAATTACGGTTGGGCGAAATATTGCGTTGCAAGCAGGAGAGCGAGGTATCCTTTTCGATACACGCGCGGGACATCCACTATCAGGGCGCGCCACTGCAAAGAACACAGGAAAATCGGAAGTCGTGCCGGCGAGCGAGGTGGTGACAAGAATTGTCGGTCGACGATCCGTGCACGATGTGACGGTGGTCCGAGTCGGCAGGAGCGTGATTCAGTAATTGAACCGAAGGGATAGGGACGCCGACGTGGATTAATGTATCGTACCGGCCGTTCACCGTGGGATTCTGGTTGCCGACGACGTTGCGCACTTCGTAGATCCCGGTTTGATAGGACAGGTCGATTGCAAACAGTTTCGGTTTCAGTGATCCGATGCCTAAGTCGCCGCATTTGACTAGTCCAAAGAAATGACCCGTTCTGCCTGGCAAGCCAAGCCCAATCCCGATGGAAGGAATATGTGTGTTGGCGGACGGCACGCCGGGGTTGAAAGTACGATCGGGAATTTGGGCTTGTTGATTCATGTAGCCGCCTCGTAGCGCCACCTCCCAGTCCGGCATCGCGGCGACGTGAAGCCATCTGTACTCCGTTCCGATCATGACGGTGTACGAGTTCTGCCAGCTTTGCGGATTCGCAATCACCGCGCCGTTTGCAAGGTGGATATCGAGATTCCGGTTGGCCTTCCACCCGACATAGTCAATATCCAGTTCCAGTTTCCATTCTCGCTCACGCGTCCGAACAGGCCAGACGGCCATGCCGACAGAGAAGACTTGTGGGAGCACAAAGGTTGCGGAGGCCGGAGAAATCGATGCGCCATTGGCCAAGAAGTTTCCGGTGAGGTGAAGGGTCGCCTGACTGCGGTAGACCAAACCGATGTTCGCCAGGGGTTTTCCGTCCGTATTGCGAAATGGCGTATAGAGAAGGCTGACGTTGAATCCAGCTGTGGTGTCACTGCCGTTCAGTTCCACCAGCGAGCCGGCCGGTATCCCCAGGCCTCCAGGCCAGACGGATTTTTGTTCGACATGGCCCTCGCCGAATAGTCCTGAGAAGGTGTAAATGTCCGCTCCCAAACCGACCGAGAGCTGGTCGTTCAGCTTGTAGGCCAAGGTAGGTTTGATGTCGAGTAACGGCAAGGTGGTAAACGTCACCGCGGTGCGAAATGGTCCGTCGTTCGGGTAGCGGGTGAGCGAGCCGAATGGATTGTTGAAGCCGATGCCAGCCGTGAGGTTTCCGAGCGCGGAGAATCCGAGGTCTTTGAGATTGGCGACGAGATAGATATGGCCGGGAGGGGGCCAGGCCACAGAGCCATTGCGGTCGCCTGTCGCCTGCGCGCCGGTTGGGCTGGTGAACTGCGTGGTGCCGCCGATCAAGGAGGTGCCGAACAGGTTCTGGAATCCATGCAGTTGGGTCATGCCGGCCGGATTGTAATGGAGCGCCGACGGATCATCGGCTTGCGCCACGAAGGCATTGCCCATTCCTGCGGCGGAGGCAGACTGTCCTTGGAGTCGAGGCGTTTGAGCTTGGACGGTCGTCGGCGACGTGTAGAGCGTAACGGTTGCGAGGAGCAAGAACACAAGCCGGGTGCGCCAATAGCTCTGCGCGAAGTGCATGAGGTTATTTCCCCGCTGAGAAATGGTTCGGGGAGGAGTTGTTCCTGCCCTGAATGAACCAACGATCGACAACCTGCCGCAATCGATCACCGTCGAAGGGTTTCAGTAGGTAGCTCTGGGCTCCTGCCTCCACTGCTGCCATGGCTCGGTCCAACGCCCCTACGGCCGTCATCATCACCACGGGCAGCGCGGGGTGGGTGGTCCGCAGTTGACAGAGCACATCAATTCCGTTCACTTCGGGGAGTTCAATGTCGAGCAAGACGCCATCGATCGGTGTGTCCGCCAGAATTCGCAGCGCCGTCCGCCCATCGCTGGCAAGGGACACCTGGAAGCCGTCCGATTCCAACCGGTCACGCAAAAGGTCGCAGATGTCGTGGTCGTCATCCACCACCAAGAGTTTTCCGCTGGTGGTGGGCAAGCGGGCGGGAGCCGTGTTTTCGTGCGGGTGCAGGGGCAGGCTGAAAGAAAATTGCGTGCCCTCGTGCATCGTACTCTGAACCGAAATGCTGCCGCCGTGCAGATCGACCAAATCTTTGACGATGGCCAGCCCGAGTCCCAGACCCTTCGTCTGGCTCCGCTCCTGCTGTTGCACACGAAAAAACGGATCGAACAATTTGGGGAGCGCATCGGCAGGAATGCCCTGGCCGGTATCACGAACCACGATTCGCGCCATGTCCTGATCAGGAACCGACAGGTCGACTGAAATAGTCGCCCCATCGGGGGTGTACTTGATGGCATTATCGATCAGGTTCGTCAAAATCTGGCTGAGCCGGTCGTGGTCTGCCCACACCCGCAGCAATGGATCATGACTGTGTAGGTCCACGTGCAGATGTTTGACAGTAGCGAGGGGACGTAATTGCTCGATCACTTCCGTAACCACCTCGGGCAGCACGACGTAGTCGAAAGAAAGCACCATCTTTCCAGCTTCCACACGTGACAAGTCGAGCAGATCGGTGATCATCCGCGCCAGCCTGTTGCCGTTGGCTTTAATGCGAGTGAGATACTGTTCCTGCTTCATGTTCAAGGACCCGACGAGACCCTCGATCATATTGTCGGCGAACCCCACAATGCTGGTGAGCGGAGTTCGTAATTCGTGGGAGACATGAGCCAGGAACTGAGACTTGAGACGGTCCAGTTGTTTGAGGCGTGCATTCGCGGCTTCCAGTTCCGCGGTGCGTTCATGTACGCGGGCCTCCAAGCCGGCATTCAATGATTCGATTTCACGGTAGGCTTGCGCATTGTCCAGCGCGATGGCAACTTGGCTGGCAAGAGTCATCAGCACGTCGAGATCGTCTTGCGTGAGCGCCTGATCGTGCGTGCGGTCCACGGATAGTGAGCCGATGACGGCATCTTGGGTTTTGAGAGGCACGGTGATGAATGACTTCACATGGGCCATCGAGACCAATTTCTGATTGAACGGCTGCAGGTGATCCCAAATATCGTGAATATTGTTGGTCAGCACCGGCTCGCCCCGCAACAAGACCTTCCCTTCCACGCTGTCGGGATCGGACACCGGGACCTCTTGGGTACGCACAAACTCCGCCACCTCTTGCGGCACCCCTCGGACTCGAAAGTCATGCGACACCTGTCGAGCGCGATCGAAGTGGGCGATCATGGCGCGGTCGTAGTGCAGCTCTCGGACGATCGTATCCAGAACCTTGGTGAGCAGTTCTTCCCGATCGAACGTGGAACTGAACAGCAGTCCGGCGCGGTGGAGCGTTGTCAGATCATTCACTTTTCGGCGTAGAGTAACCGCCGTACTCTGTTGCTCCAGGTAGGCCTCGCGTAATTCTTCATGGCGTGCATCGACGGCCTGCTCCTGATCCTTGATCAAGCGTTGCAGTGGTTTGGCCGCCTGCCGCATATGGAAAGTGATCATCCACCAGAGCAGGGATGCCGGTATGGCTGCGAGTCCTGCGGCCTCCATCGTCGGCATATCCGGCTGACGGAGATGCAGATATGTGTATGTGCTCCCTGCCACGAGCATCCAGATAGCCAGCGGGACAGAGCTGCGGATCTGCGGTGTCCATGTAAATTCCCACTCGCAATAGGGATCACCCAGTGCCGTACAAGCGAGGTCCCTGACCGTAGCGGCGGGGGTCCCGTGCATTTGTGTCTGAACCCGTGCAATGCTGCTTTTGCAGGACACACAGATCACATCGACGCATCGTTTGCGATAGGGGCCGAATTGAGCGAGGGCTCGGTCCGTGAAGGTCATCCGCAGAACCGCCGAGCGCGTGGTGACCCGGCCGACCTCAAATTCCAGCACGCCGCGGACATATTTACTGCCGAAATAGGGCCACATTTTGTAGAGCTGTTGCGTGGAAAACGGTCGAGCCAGGATTTGGATGATAGGCGGGACTTTTTTTTCCGTTCCCACATTGATGTGAAATTGAGGATCGCCGGAGAGCTGTTCGCAAAACTCACGAAGGTAACAGACAAATTCATAGGCGTAGCTATTCCAGGGATTTCGAAGAAAATCTGGAGTGACGTGATAGTTTCTGTCGGGTAGCCGGTCATTCAGCAACCGGCAGAGGCGGTCCATGGCCTGTTGAGCGGCTTCGGGTCCGGCGGTGTGTGTGAGGTAATCGCACATGTAATCGACGTTCGACTGGACGACCACACCGGTGATGTCGCAGATCTTTTCACCTCGATCATCGAGGCCGAATGGGCGAAACTCCATGAACGGCCGTTCAAGAATGCTGTGGTCTTTTGGCAGGAGGTCAATCATAGGCGATCAGACCGATTTGAGGCGTCTCTTCAAAGGAATCCTGCGCTAGGCGTACGGCCGGTTGAACTAAGCGAGCAGGCTCTCCGCAGTTGTATTGCATTGTCGACTTCGCGGAGGTCGGGTAGTCTCTCATCACGGATGGTGACTCGTTAGTCAAGGTCTCGGCAAGGTAGCGCGTCTCGGATGACGGAACGTTCGAGGTCACAAGTCTTTAGATATTCGATAATGGCCCAGCGATCGGCGACCGGCAATTCACATCCTAAAGTGCCGCCGCCCTTCGCCGTAGGCCCACAATCCGATCCCTTGAACTCGTGTCCCGCCATGCTGTTGCCTGGAAGTTGTGTTTTGAATTCGAAACCTCCCAATGGATCGCGGAAGGTCGGAGACCCATTGCATTCTGCAACGATAAAACCGACCTTGACCGGGTCAAACTCCATGTTGGGACTGAGATAGAAACAGCCAGGCCGGTCCTTCGCCGGGGAGAGCAATGCGTACAGATTGGGAATCGAGCCGTTGTGAAGAAATGGAGCGGTGGCCCACACCGCCAAATGCGGACGGGCTATATATCGGGGATCATCCCGCCACTTGTTGGTGAGATGATGGTAGTCAGGATGGTTCCCCGCGCCGCTCTGTGTCATCAATTCCGTGGTCACCCATTCAGATGCCTCCCTTGCCGATATCCGGCCTCGTCCCAGACGAGTGAGATCGACCGTCCGGTTGGCGAAGTTCTCCAGGTAGAGGCTGTCGGTGCCGATTTCCTTCTGAGGGATCAGGTGGACATTCAGGCTCGGTCCGTTCGGATGAGGATTCTGGATTCGATCGGCGACATGGCAATGAGCGCAGAGGTTTGCAATTCCGTTCTCTCGGTTGCCGTGGTAGAGCTCTTTTCCCCGTGCGGCCAACTCCCGGTTGATGGCAGGAAAGGCGCTCGGCCATCTGGGGGGGTGCAGTCGTCTGGCAATATCCTCCAGTGATTGTAAGGCGGCCATATCGACCGACGACCGAAATGCCTCGCTCTTGTCCGCAGGTGTTTGGGGGGAGGTCTTCGTCCAATCAAAGAGCGCGGCATTCACACCAATGACCTGAGCAATATTTCTGGCGAGCGGGTGTTGGATCGAGCCGGCCCACTGAACCCAGTCATATTCCCACACGCCCCACAGCGCTGGAATGCTTGCCGGCGCGTTGGCCGGTCTGAGGTTGTCTGGATTGAGGGGCCCGAAGACGGCATTGCCGCCACGACCGAGCGCGTCGAACCGTCCCGGGCCCCACAGTGCCGGCGACGCATCCTTTCCTCCCCGAGTGATGAGATCCTTCACGACTTCGGCGAGCTTATTGGCTAGCTCCCCGAGGTTTTTCTGCGTCACTTCTTGCCCGCGACGTTGGAGCACACGAGTGGCGAAGGGAATGAACTTCTCGGGTGATTTCAACTCACCCAGACTTTCCAGGAAGATCTGCAGGAAGCGTTGGTTGTATTGAAGGGAGGGCCCGCCTTCGATGCGAATCGGGTTGCCTTGATAGGTGAATTGAGTGGTGTGACAAAATGCACAGGTCAGACCGACCTGCGGCTCTGAAACGTTCGGTCCTTCGGTTTTTGAAAATCCAATCGGAAGTCTGTCCGGATGGGTCGGGTCGACGAGTATGCCGGTTCGAGTAAAACTATTCCTTAATGGTTCGTCCTCAAGGGCAATAAACCAGTCATAGGGAATCAGTTGTGTGCCTGCCGAGGTATGGTACCACCCCTGCCGGTCTTGCTCCGTCCAGCCCTGAATGGGGGAAGGCTGTCGAGCCTGCGAAACAGGCAGGTCGGCCGCCCGGCAATGGACGGTCGAGCAAGCGCAAAGCAGTACTGCCAATGCCAGGATGCGTTGGATGTCAAAGAGCATGGCGCATCTCCTTGTGGTAGGGCGAGACAATCCCGGCAGACGATTCTGCCAACGACGGAGTGTGGACAAGACAGTCATACGTATGTCTCAGGCCGATCTGGATTGGTATGGAGAAAAGAAGCCGCACCTCACCATATCGTGAGAGAAGCAATCCATAGATGCCATACGCGCGGAGGCAGGGTACCTGGATCAGAATGCGAATGCCATTATTTTTTAAGGGCTCCCAGCCTCTTTCGAGAAGGCGAGCCGAGCAAAATGGATGCATTTCGCCGACAGGCAAGATAACGGAAAGAGGTGATATTGAAAGAGAGAAAGCGAGTAACACGAAACGGCGTGAGATGCCGGTTATTGATGCAGATGCTTCATCGCGGCCGCGCAAAGGATAATGAAAAATCCCATCCACAGAGCTGCTCGTTGATAGGGGATCGATTCGTAGTGTTCGCCTTCCTCTTCTGCGTCCTGATCCGCTTTGAAAATGACGGTGTACAGAAACAATGTGAGCAGGCTAAGGACTAGGATGAGCTTAATGCACAGAATCCAGAGATACTTGGGATGGTGTTGTATGGCCTGGCCGGTCTGCGACGTAAATATTTGATTGACGTAGCGCAGGTTGATGCCGCCGGTGAACAGCAGGACAATCAATAGAATCCCGGCAACGCGCTTATAGTATTTGTAGAAGGCGTCAGTGATTGGGCGGACATATTCTTTCGGTAGCCCGGACTCTCGCAGCCCAGGCTTTACAGCCATCACGAGGAAGGCGAGCCCCCCGATCCAGATGACGGCTGACAGGAGATGGAACCAATGGTTCACGATTGGAACCAGCTGATTCAGGTCGAGGAAAATGCTTTGTAAGGAATCCATTGTGATTGGTCAGGGGCGAACAGCGAATGCAGCTAGAGGCTACCGTAGGCAGTGCGTCTCGCCTGGTTTCCTAGTCCTTCCCTCGCATATCGAAATTGAAGACCGGCGCGTCGTTCCCGAAACGCTTCTTTCGGAGTTCTTCCATTAACTCCACGGTGACGAGCGCGATTCCATTTTCACGTGCGTGGCGTTCCACGCCTTTCTTGACCATGGCGCGAAGGAAGTAGGGGATTCGGCTGAGTCTGAGATCGGACGCCTCGTCCCATGCAATATCGGTTTCTTCCGGCGTGTTGAAAGCGACCTTGATCTTTTCGCCACCCTTGGGGGTGTACAGGCACCATTGGTCTTCGTCAAGCCAGTCGCCATGATCCACGTAGGGTCGGGCCCGACACCCACCGCAGATATCCGTATATTCGCAATCGCCGCACTTGCCCTTGAGTTGCGGGTAGCGAAACGAATTGAAGACATCCGACTTTTCCCAGAGATCGACAAAGCTTGTCTCGCGGACATTGCCGGCTGATAGCGGCATATAGGGGCAGGGCGTCAGTTCGCCGTTCGGCGTAACCCGGGCATAGTTCGTCCCTGCCAGGCAACCGCCGCCCATGTAGCCGGTCGCTTTAGTCAACGGTGAATTGGGATCCTTTTCGTACGCCAGCCGTTTGAAGTGCGGAGCGCAGCGGGCCCGTACTAACATGTCCTTATATTGATCCTGGCAATCCACCAGGTAGCCCAGAACCTCTTCATACTGTTGGGGTGTGATGTCGGTCAGTTCCTCTCCCCGTCCGGTGCACACCATGAAAAACACATTGAGCACCCGCGCGCCTAATGTATGAGCCCACTCGACGACCGCTGGCAGTTCCTGGTAGTTCATCGGCTGGGCGCTGAAATGCACCTGGAATTGGAGCCCGTTGCGTTTGCAGGCTTCGATGCCGGCCAATGCGCTGGCAAAGGCGCCGGGGACACCGCGAAACTTGTCGTGCTTGTCCGGATCAAGCGAATCGATGCTGATGCCCATGCCCATCACGCCGATTTCGACCAGCATTTTGGCCATGCGGTCATTGATCAACATGCCATTGGTGCCGAACACGACGATGAATCCAAGCTTCACGGCATGACGGGCAATGTCCAGGATGTCAGGGCGCACAAGCGGCTCGCCGCCGGTGATGACAAGCAGACAGCCTTTGTTCACTTCGGCGATTTGCTCGATGAGGCGGAAGCATTCTTCCGTGCTGAGCTCATCCGACCCACCGCCGGCTTTCGTGGTGGCATCGAGATAGCAATGGTCGCACTTGAGGTTGCACCGTTTGGTGAGGTTCAGCGCAACAAGATAAGGTTTAAAGTCATCGACGGTGCGTCCATCGTTCGGCGCGGGCGACAGGGATCCCGGGGACATGAACTTGGAGATCTGTTGCTGGAGCGAATCCAGCTTCTCTCCAATAAGCGGGAAATTAAGGACCGGCAATGACTTCCCCATTAGTGGCTCGCCCCGGCCTTGCTGGGTGAACCGGTCAGGTTGGCAATCATGTCTTTCAGATTGCCGGTCTTCATCGCATCGGCCATGTAGCCCTTGGCCTGCTCAATCCCCTCGGTCGCCACTTCCAACGTAATGACGGTGGTGCCGATCTTGTCCGCGTGTTTTTCAATCAGGGCCTTGGTGCACTCCCGCATAAACCCTTCCGGCGCCCGATCCAATCGAGCTTGGGCGTCCGGAGTCCAGGTATAGGGCGACACAGTTTCCTGAGGTGCCTGCCCCGGTTCGACTCCGGGGCCGTTCGGTGCGGGGACTTCGCTCCCGTTCGCTTCGGTTCCGGCAGCGGTCGGTTGAGGAGTTGTCCCCGTCCCCTTATTCGCAAAGATAGGGGTGTAATCTTCGGATGCCGCTTCTTTGATCATGGGGCCGGCATATTCGAGCGTAATCGTAGTCATGCCGAGTTTGCGTGCGCTCTTTTCAATCTTGGCCTTAGCGCGCCGACGTTGAAATCCCGCCGGTACGGAGCGAATGGCTTCCTTCGCGTCCTTCGTCCACTGCATGGGCACGTCATCATAAGCCAAGTCGGTCTCGAGACCTCCCTCAGCTTTGGCCGCGGCCTCGAAGATGGTTTTATCGACTTGTTTGAATCGGGTGCCCTCGGCGCTGCACACCGGGCATTTCACGGGGGTATCGCCCTTTCCGATATAGCCGCACCCGTCGCAGACAAAGTAGTTCTGGCTCATGCGATCCAGGTACGCCTGGGTTCCTGGGCTATTGATCGGCTTTTCCTCGACGACTTGTGTCATCATGTTGCTGAGCGTGGACCCCATGAGGTCTTTGGCTACATCTTCGTCTGCTTGCATCTTGTTGCGATCAATGCCGGCGGCATCCAGGTTCCCACCCAATGCCCGCATGGCATCCATAGCCCCCTTCGGGAGGATGTGTCCGACTGCGGCATCGACGACCGTATTGCTGATGATGGTGTGTCCCTTCTCAATTGCGTACCGGTGAATGGCCGTTTTCGCGACGCCCCGCGCGAAGATAGGAATCCGCTCCATACGGTGCAGGGCCTCTTCCGTCCAGGCGATCGTATACTCCGCCTGCGTGTCGATCGGCGGCACATACTTGCGATTGGACACCAGAATGTTGCATGAAGCCGCCCGTAGCAGGTTTTCCGTGTTGCTGCCGATATCCATGTCTTCATCGCTGTGGACCCCAATTCGTCCAACGATGAGCAGCCACGGATTTTCTTTTCGCACATATTGAATAATTTTTTCGAAGGCCTTTCCATCCAGCAGCGTCGTTTTCACGTCGGTCTGCTCGGCTTGGGCGATTTCACGTGAAATATCCAAGTGCGATTGGTAGATCTTCGCCAGACCGCTGTCGATGACTTCTTCGTGCAGTTTTTCCTGTTCTTTGAAACGGAAGACCTTGCCGGCCTCTTCGTTAAGGACGCCGGAAATACTGTGAAATGCCGCATAATGGAAATAGGGATCGAAGGCGGAAATGGCTTCCACCGGCACGTTGAAGGCCTTGCCGAGCGCCAGACCCGTCATGAGCCCGCCGAAAGAGTAGGGGCTCCCATCCACAGCGACGACGATCTTACCGCTGCCCACCGGAGTCGGCTGTTTGATGATCAGCATGTCGGAATTGCGCACGCGCCGCAGGACCCGCTCCGTGTTGCTGCCGATCACACTATCTTTAACGGCTCCGACGCCCAAGGCCCCCATGATGACGAGATCGTAGGCGTTGGTATTGATGTCCTCGGCCAGCACTTTCCAATTGCGTCCTTCCAGGGAGCGACGCTCTACCGGAAGATTCGCCTCGGTACATTTCTTATCGACGTAATCAAGGTATGAATCTGTAATGATCTGGAGCCCGCGGGTAATGAGTGAGTCGTGGATCTGGCGCTGCCGGTCAAGTTCCTTCTCGTCATGATATTCCTCGGGAAGGCCGGCTTCCATCTGCTTAAATCGTTTGTCGTGCATCTTGGCCGCATAGACGTGGCTGCCGACGATCTTGGAACCATAGGTCTTCGCCAACTCGACGCCGACATCAACGGCTGTATTGGAATGGTCGGAATTATCGACCGGGATATAGATGGTCTTGTACATTGACAACGCCTCCTAGGCAAACACTCTTACAAGGGGGTCAGATCAGAGAACCGCCAAGAATTCAAACGGTTGAATGGGACGTTAACCCCAAAAGAAACGGCATGATAGCACCGGGCTCTCGGGTAAAGCAAGCAAACCGGAGGTGAGCAAGGGGCTGTGAATATCGTCTAACTGATTGTACTCGCAGCTGTCTTTTCCGTGGTGGCGGCAGGAGGATGAGCAGGCCGACGCGACCGGATAATGTCCTCTAAATTCAGCAGGGCCTCCCGTCCGGAATTGTGTTCGATGCCTCGAATCAGATTCGCATCGGCATAATGGGCGGTATCGGGTGCCGAGTCAAGCGCAGGTCTCTGAGAGAGTGAGCCGGTCCAAGCGCGCGGGTCGCGGCTGCCTTGTTTCTGTTCCCAGGCGGCGAGGCAAGCCTTGGCGATGATCTTATTGAGAGGCGCTGGGTTATAGAGAAGTTTGCGGATGCTCGTCGGCGTGAGCATGAGAGGGTTATACCCCGCCGAGAGGTAGCCTTCTTCCAGCAACCGGTGTTCCAGGTCTGTATTGGGTTGGATGCCCAGGAAGAACATCAAGGGGAATACCCGCTCTTCACCCAAGATGGCAGCGACTTTCTTGTAGGACTCGACACTCTGGAGCAGGCTTTCTTCCGTCTCCTTCGGGGAGTTCAGTGAGTAATTGAGGATCACCTTGCCCTTGAAACCAGCTTCGGCCAGATAACGGCATCCGTCGTAGAGCCGTTCGAGTTTGAAGCCCATGTGCAGGTTATTCAGCACCTCTTGCGAGCCGGATGTGATGGCGACTTCCAAATCACCGACGCCTGATCGCACCATTAGCTTGGCGAGATCCGGAGTGATCAATGAGGTGCGGATGTAGCCTGACCACTCAATCTCCAGTTTTTCACTCAAAATCCGTTCGAGGATCTCAGTACACTGCGGATAGGCTTCCTTGCCGGTAATGAACTGAGCATCGGTAAACCAGAACCGTCGGGCGCCCCATTGGTGGTAATGCTGCGAAATGTCCTTCACGACCATTTCCGGGGGGCGGTACCGCACTCGTTTGCCTTCGATATAGGGATAGAGGCAGAAGGCGCAATCATAGGGGCAGCCGCGTTTAGTTTGAACGCCGATGGATTCATCCATATACGAAGCGTGTTGAGGGAAAATGGATGTCAGGTAAGGAAGATCGACTGTGAGGGCGTCCAGGAGCGCCGGTGAGCCTTGCTTACCCTTGCGAGTCTGCTTCCCCTCGCGAATGATGTAGCGTTCGTTTTCAAGCGATTCGCCGTTGATCACTTTGAGAATTGCGTCCTCCCCCTCGCCCAGAATTCCGATGGTCCCTTCAGGCAATTTCTCGATCAGCTGATCGGCAAAGGCCGTAAACGCTCCGCCGCCGATCATGATCTGGCTCTGGGGAAATTCCTTGCGGATCAACCAGGGATACGACAGGTTTGCGCGAATGTGGCTGTAGTAGCGATAGAGCTGCTTCAGGCCGGCGAATGAGGCCATCACGCGCTTCATGGGATTGCCGGCGAAATAGAAATTGAACGCATGCTCCAGCGAAGCATCGCCTTCGTGGGGAGAGAAAATCTGAATGTCCCGCCAGGAAAAGCAAACGAGATCCGGCTTAAAGTCGAGCGCGGCATCGCGAATCGCCTGGGTGCGCTGCGATTCAGGAAACAACGACAGGTCGAGGATGCGTTGCCTGACCTCCGGCTTCCGGCGATGAATGAAATCCGCCAGATAGGTCACACCTATCGGGTAGACCTTCTTGCAGGGGAGGAAGATGTAAAGAATCGATTCCATATCGGAGCTGGTTGCTAATAGCCGATGACTGATACCTGAAAAAAGATTAATCCCCGCTGTCTGCTGCCATTCGTCATGTGGTTTTTGCTATTTGGTCGCCACGTGGATCGCGACGATGCCGCCGGTGAGGTTCCGGTGTTGCACCTGGCTGAACCCTGCCTCCCGCAGCAGCGCTGTGAGCCGCTCCTGATCGGGAAAGGTGCGAATCGAGGCTGGCAGGTATTCGTATACACCCGTGCGGTCGCGGGCAACCTTGGTGCCGACCCAGGGGAGCAGGCGGAACGAATACCAATCATAGAGCATGCGCAGCCAGCCGTAGGCCGGTCGTGAAAATTCCAAGCAGACAAACCGGCCGCCCGGTCGCAACACGCGACGGATTTCCATGAAGGCCTGCATCAGGTTGCCCACGTTTCGCATGCAGAACCCCGTCGTCACGGCATGGAAGGTCCCATCGGGAAATCCCAGCTGTTCGGCATTGGCCTGGAGGCAGGTCACCCGCTTGCGGAGCCCGCGTCCTGTCACCTTTCTCAGGCCTTCCGCCAACATGGCATGGTTCAAATCGGAGGCGACGACATGACCCTGCTCGCCCATCTTCGGTTCAATTAACAGCGCGAGATCTGCCGTTCCAGCGCCGATGTCGAGGGCTCGCCCGTTGGTGACCGTGGGCACATACGACGCGGTGAGGCGTTTCCAATGGTGATGGAGCCCAAAGCTGAGTAGCGTATTGTTAAGGTCATAGACGCCGGCGATCGCGGTGAACATCCGCTGGACGGCCTGCTCACGTGCCTGCCCCGACCAGGTCGAGACGGCTTGCGGCTGCGGTGACAGCGGATCTGTCTCATGCGTGGCCGGTTCTTGGATCTTCACCATACGAGCGTGGTAGCACCAGCTTTCAAGCTTTGTCAAGCGAGTCAGTTCAGGTGGTATAATCCGCCTCTTATGAATAATTCGATCATCATCAAAGGGGCGCGTGAACACAATCTGAAGAATCTCGACGTCGAGATTCCCCGGGACAAGCTGGTCGTGATGACCGGTCTGAGCGGGTCGGGGAAATCCTCGCTCGCCTTCGATACGATTTATGCGGAAGGTCAGCGACGATACGTCGAATCCCTGTCTGCCTATGCCCGGCAGTTCCTCGAACAGATGGGGAAGCCGGACGTTGATTCGATCGAAGGATTGTCGCCCGCCATCTCCATCGAGCAGAAAAGCACCAGCCACAACCCCCGTTCCACGGTCGGGACCGTTACCGAGATCTACGACTATCTGCGGCTGCTGTACGCCCGCGTCGGTCACCCATTCTGCTTCCAATGCGGGCAGGAAATTACCGCGCAGACCGTGCAGCAGATGGTGGATGCGATCTGCGAATTGCCGGAGGGCTCAAAATTCCAAATCCTGTCGCCGATCGTGCGGGGGCGAAAAGGAGAATATCGAAAAGAATTGCTGGAGATGCGGAAGGCCGGCTACGTGCGGGCGCGAATCGACGGGGAATTGGTCGATCTCGATGAGGATGTGATTCTCGACAAGCAGAAGAAACACAACATCGAGATCGTCGTTGATCGGTTGGTCATGAAGCCTGGTGATGCGCTGATGAGACGGGTGGCCGACTCCGTCGAAACGTCTGTGAAGCTCGCCGGCGGGTTGGTCGGCGTGTTATCGGAAACAGGCAAGATCCATCTCTATAGCGAGAAGTTGGCCTGCATCAAATGCGGCGTGAGTTATCCAGAGATCACCCCCCGGATCTTTTCCTTTAACAGTCCTCATGGGGCCTGTCCGGCCTGCGACGGAATCGGCTACGCCATGACGCCGGGGGCTTCGGAAGAGGAAGACTTTACGTTGTTGGAACGCTGCGAGATCTGCCAGGGGGCGCGGCTCAAACCGGAAAGTCTGGCTGTCAAGATCGCCAAGAAATCGATTGCCGAAGTGACGCGACTATCCGTGCGGGCAGCGGCGGACTTTTTTTCGACGCTCAAGTTCACCGAGCGCGAACTCGTCATCGCCCATCGCATCCTGAAAGAGATTCGCGAGCGGCTAGGGTTTTTGGTCAACGTCGGATTGGATTATCTGACATTGGATCGTCCGGCGGCGACGCTGTCCGGCGGAGAGGGCCAGCGTATTCGTTTGGCTACCCAGATCGGCTCGGGGCTGGTCGGTGTGCTGTATATCTTGGATGAACCGTCTATCGGCCTCCATCAACGGGACAACCGTCGGCTGCTCACCACATTGCTCCGCCTGCGTGATCTGGGCAACACGGTGATTGTGGTGGAACACGATGCGGAGACCATGCAAGCGGCCGACTACATTTTGGACCTGGGGCCGGGCGCCGGCACGCACGGCGGCAGGATCATCGCGCAGGGGACGCCCAAGCAGGTTATGGCGAATCCCGATTCACTCACTGGGAAATATTTGCGCGGTGAGCAAATGGTCTCGCTTCCTCAGCGGGCCCGCAAAGCCAAAGGGGCTTTGACCGTCGTGGGCGCGAAAAAGCACAACCTCAAAGGCGTGACCGTCAATATTCCCTTAGGCCTGTTAACCTGTGTGACCGGCGTCTCCGGATCCGGCAAGAGCACCCTCGTGCTCGAGGTCCTGTTCCACTCGCTCTCTCAGCTGCTCTATCAGAAGAAGCCAAAAATCGATGGGTGTAAAGAGCTCAAGGGCGACGACGCGCTGGATAAAATCATTGATATAGACCAGTCGCCGATCGGGCGCACGCCGCGGTCGAATCCAGCCACCTACACCGGTCTCTTCACGTTCATCCGCGATTTGTTTTCCAATTTGCCGGAGTCCCGCGTGCGCGGGTACAAGCCTGGCCGCTACAGCTTCAATGTGAAAGGCGGGCGTTGCGAAGCCTGTCAGGGCGACGGCCTCATCAAGATCGAGATGCATTTTCTCCCCGACGTGTATGTGACCTGCGAAGTCTGCAAAGGCCAGCGCTATAACCGCGAGACACTAGAGATTCAATATAAGGGTCGCAGCATCGCCGACATCCTTAATATGACAGTCGACGATGCTTTAGAATTCTTTGAGAACATTCCCTACATCAAGACGAAGCTGCAGACACTTCACGATGTCGGATTGCATTACGTCAAGCTGGGGCAGTCTGCGACGACCCTGTCTGGCGGCGAGGCACAACGCGTGAAGCTCTCCCGTGAACTCTCAAAACGTCCCACCGGTCGAACGATGTATATTTTGGATGAACCTACCACCGGGCTGCACTTCGCGGATATTCAGCGATTGCTGGATGTACTCAACCGTTTGGTCGAGACCGGCAATACCGTTCTCGTGATCGAACACAACCTCGATATGATCCGCAACGCCGATTGGATCATCGACCTGGGACCCGAAGGCGGGGATCGAGGAGGCGAAATTGTGGCCGAAGGCCCGCCGAAAGAAATTGCCAAGGTGAAACGGTCCTATACGGGGCAGGTGCTGAAAGAAGCGGGGGTGTAGCGGGCTGGCCGGTCGTCCTTCGAGGGCACGGCCGGCTCACCACTCGCCGGCGTGCGCAAACGTGACGCTCCTTACTCGTCGCGTCGCGCACCTCGCGCCACGCGCCGCCTCAGAAGACCCTCGTTGGACGCGCGCAGTGAAGGACGATCCAGCCAATCCGCTTTGAGGTTGGTAAGGAATAAGTATGGGCGCGAATGCAGGTAGTATGCAGCCGGTCGTCATCATGCGTGGAACTGAGGCTGGGGCCTTTTCATTTCTCATGACTGGGTTCTTCTCTCAAAAATAATTAAGGGCGGAAGCCGCGGCGGGACGGTGTCATTCGACTCTCATCGTTTCGTTTCCTACCTGTCATCCAGCGCAATACCCCATCTTTCAAGTGGCCTGACATTTCGCAGAGGCTGTGTGATTGATTCTGGACTCAACTGAACATTGCTATGTTAAAGGCAAACTCGCAGCAAGAGATAATCTCCATAATCGGGCAACAATTTTTCACGCCAATTGCCCTACGAATGCGATCGGGCGCAGCTCAAGACGATTCTGTACGTCATCACCCTCATCATTTTTTACAGAGTCCTGCCGGGTGCTTGTTCTGTCGGTAGCCATGCGTTCTGACCCAGTTCCCACTGCCCGTCTCCAGCCTTCATTATCTCGCTAGGTCTTTCTTCGCGCTTCCCCAGGGTAATCACTAGGCCCGTCTCGTGCTTTCATCGGTTACAAAGTGAACTGACAGGCGAATCAAGAGTTTTAGGTTTCGCAGGGAGACAAGAAAAGGAGGCATTTATGAAGGCATCACCATCGGTTGGAAATCTGGGATTGGGCCTATGCATCGTAGCAGCCGGCTTATTGCTCGGGGGTTGTAATACGACAAAAGCCACGGTCGATACGACCGTCAATTTCTTCTCCAGTACGACCCCGAATGAGCTCTTTTCTGCCGACGGCATGGTGTTGAAAGAACAGAGAATCAATCTATTCGCCGGAGTGACGTATGAGAATCTGCGGCAAGAAGCTGCGGCCGGTGGCGGACAATATGTGACTGCCTTGGCCTCTCTCTACGAAATCCCGGTGGCCAAACAGGACGACTTTAGTGTCGTCTTGCAGCGGAAACACGCGGACTTGTTCGCAGCAGGCTTGGACGAGGATCGCACGGCGCATCTCAAAATGGTCAGTGCATTGAATCGAGAATTGACGGCGGCGGCGTTACTGCCCTAAGCCGTTTTAGGGGGAGGGCTTTATGGGAACGATGGGCAAGGGATTCATGCTGTGGGTGCTCGGGGTTCCGGCAAGCCTCCTTCTGTTGCTGTGGTTTCTTGGAATTTTAAAATAATCTCACACCGAAACCGAAGGTCGGCTGAGATAGATGTACATCTGGAGGTGAGAATATGGCATTACGATATCCGCTGATGATGGCTGCGGCTCTCACAATAGCTGGGCTTCCCGCTTATGCCGCCGATTTGGAAACGCAAGTGGTCGATAAAAACTGCTACATTGAGGTCTTTGAAGATGACAACTTTGATCCCGATGATCCGCATGTCCTACTGCAAGGCCCCAAGGAGTATGCAACGCTGAAGAACTTGGCAGGGAAAGATTGGAGCAACGATATTGAAAGCGTGATCGTTGGCTCAAACGCCACCGTGCGCGCCTACGAGGATAAAGATTTCAAAGGCACGGAGCTCGCGTTCGTGCCAGGACAACGAGTGGCTAATCTGGGAAAGCTGGACATGGCGAACGATATTGAATCGCTCAAAATTTCCTGCGGAAAATAGCCGAACGGATGACCGGGTGCACAGCCCGGTGAATCTCTTACGAGCCTGCCACTTCCGTGGCAGGCTCGTTATCGTTCAAGTGAGGTCAAATCGATACTCCTCAAGAGTGCCGACGATTTGCCTCGCATAGACGGCTCGCCCGCTCGCGCAAACAAAAAGCAAGGGTGTTTCATCGCGGTGCCGGCTACGGAAGGAGCGCATCTCCCGCGACGTTCGTGGCTATGGGGGTAAAAATGAATCCAATGATTGGGACCAGATACCACATAGTGGCCTCATCCGATTGCACGATTCTCACCTTCGTGGCACCGTGTTTTTTGGCCTCATCGGCAAAACTCTGAACCGTATTGCTCAGTGTAGCGTCTCCCCAGATCGGTTTGGTCATGAACAGGTGCACGGCATAGTTTCTCGTGTTGATGTGAGTCAGGTGGTCGCCATCCACCCCTTTGATTCCTCGGGGGTCAGACGCTACGCTGGAGATTGAGCAGCCGGTCCCGACTCCCATGACAATCATAAGCAATGCAAAAGTTATATGTCTCATCGATTCCTCCTTTGGACACAAGTGCGGTGTGAATTAACTCGCGTGAACTGGAACTTCGAGATGCTTCGTGTAGTGTAGGTGGAAATCTCCCCACCTACAGTCGTCCGGTCAGCACCAGAATCAACAGAATTAGGACGACCAATCCGAGCCCGCCGCTGGGCGCATACCCCCAATTCGCGCTGTGAGGCCAGCTCGGCAAGGCGCCGATTAGCATGAGAATCAGAATGACTAGCAGTATGGTGCTCATGAGTGCCTCCCTCAGCAAGATGTTAATCCAGCGAGAAACTCTGCTGCGACAATCGACTGCGCTATGCGAATAATATCTTTGCGTCCGGCTGCCTCGTGGTGCGCATAGACCACACAGCCACGCTATGACCCTCGTTGTGGTTCATGCCCCGCACATGTGGCGCTCAATTTCACTTACCGATGAAATCTCCCACGGAAGAGAAGGGCTCAACATGGTCGCAGAAGATTTTAAATGCGACCAGGATCGGCACGGCGAGCAATGCGCCGCCGATCCCCCAGATCCATCCCCACAGCATGAGGCCGACGAGGAGCACCACAGGATTCATCTCTAGCCGTTGGCCAAGGATCATCGGGGTGACGAACCAGCCTTCCAGGAGTGCCAGGCCACCGTAAGCAGCGCCGACTATGAAGACATGGCCCAATTCGTCGAAGGTCAGGGTCGCCACCAGCATGACCACGATGATGCCGAACATGTGGCCCAAATAGGGAATGAACGTGACCAGGGCGGCCATTGCGCCCCAGAGGATGGGATTCGGCATGCCCAGCAAATACATGGCCACGCCGACCAACGTCCCGAGTCCTAGATTGATACAGGTGACGGTAAAGAGATATCGAAAGAGCTGTTCTTCAATTTGTCGCACGATCTCCACGGCTCGCCGCTTATCCGGCCAGCGAGGGAGTACCTTCACAAGCTTCTGCAGAAATAGGTCGCCCGACGAGAGCAGGAAGTACAACAGAATGATGGTCGTTGCGGCCCCAATGAGGAATTCGCCCGTCACGCTGAAGAATTTCATCGGCCAGGCATCGCTCTTCACTTCAACCTGTTGCACTTTTTTTGTCCCATCCAATGTGGCGGCTTTGGAGAGGAGCTCAGTCGCCTTGGTGACTTCCTGCATCGGTTGTTTGAACACGCGAAGTTTGTACTCGGCTTCGCGGAAGGCGTCTGGCACTCTGGCAGCCCAGTCAGCTGCCGGTTCGGCCAGTCGCGAGACCCCATAACCAAGGGTGGCCAGCACTAGCGACAGCAGAATGGCCGCGCCCACAGGCTCGGGAATGTGTAACTGTCTCAGACGGCGCAAGAGGGGCGCAAAGAGCACCGCGAACAAGAGTGCGATGGTGATGGGAAGGAAAATCACACGCCCAAGATGGAGGGTAAAAAAGACGGCCAGAATAAACAAACCTGTCAGCGTGACGCTGTGCACATGCAGGTGTGGTCTAAGTTCGCTGTCGCTGACAGCCGGATCGATATTCGAAACCACTGGTGTCTGAGAAATCGTCGGATCGATCGTGGTCATCGGTTCCTGTCTCCCGACCGTTCCTTCCGCGTCATGTGTCGCGAAGGGATCAAGGTTTGAGCAGTGTCCTCGCCTGTGAATTGGCTGTGCAGTCGATTGAGGATGCGTCGAATGCCACCGCGGTGCTCTCGAATGTTGGATCCTGATCAGCTCGAAGTATTCTTGAAAGTATGTGATGGAGTTTTTCCCGCGGCTGTTCGGTGGCGATCAGCGCACCGAGGCGACCGGCCCGCAGTCGATAGGCAGGCTTGTCCATAATCTGCTTTATGATACGGGTCAAAGCCGAAAGCGAGGCTTCGCCGGCCCGGACAGATTCACCCGCTCCGTATTGCTGTACGTAATCCATCATGAGGTACTGATCCAGATTGGCCGGAATTCCCACGACTGGAACGCCCGCTGTGAAGGCTTGATAGACCGTGGCGCTGCCGCCGTTGCAGATGACGAGGTCTGCTCGCTTTGCCGCGTCAAGGCCGGGCAGGTACGGGGCGACCCATGTGTTGCCTGGGAGGTCTTCAGGCGGTGGGTTGCCGGCCGTGGAAACCAGAGCGCCGATGCCCAGACACTGCAATGCGCCTAAGACACTCGACAGAAGCTCAGGTCTTCCGGAGGTGCCAAGGCTGACATAGGCCATTGGTCGAACAGGCGGAACGGTACTCCACCATGCAGGCGTCTCTTCAGGCGACCAGAGCACCGGACCGAGGTAGTGGTGGTTCTGCGGCCGGTCGAAAGTTGGAACCAAATCGGGCAGGTCGGCGTAGAGGGTTTCATCAGCATCGGAAAAAATCTTCGACAGGCTGTATCCGATGGAGGACAAGCCATATTCCTTGCGAACGCGATTCAGCGCGGAGCTTTGTTGCGCGAAAACGAATGGCCTTATCATCGTGAAGAGCGCCTGCCCCAGTCGTGGACCGAATCGCTGCGTGATGGCAAGTTCGGGCACGATGAAATGCGCTCGTGCATAGGGACTCCAATGGGCATTAGTTACCGTAAGATAAGGAACGGCGGCCGTTCTGGCGCTGATTGAAAGAGACAAGCGAAAATCTCCGATCACGACATCCGGATTCAAATCGGCCAAGAGGTGAAGGTCCTGCTTCACATAGCCTCGCAGTTCGTCTGTCCTGTAGAGCGGACTTCCCTTGCGCAGGCGATCCTGGAACTGTTCGCTGCTGATGGAATGTAGTGGATGAACGGTGACCGGCAGTGTTTCAAAGAATTGAAGATAGCGTCGATCGCAGGCCAAATGAACGTCATATCGTTCAGGATCAAGCGCGCGCGCCAGCGCGGCAGCTCTCGCGACATGCGCGAGACTGACGGCCTCGGCCATAAAGAGTATCCGTCTGCGCCGAGGCAGGGGCGACCCACCGCGGGGCTGATGCATTTCGGAACGAGTCGGGATTGGAGTGGCAGGGTCGCCGGCTCTTGAGCAAGCCGGGAATATCGAGCCGCTTGGCCAACAGCTTGCCGGCCACCATGCGGGTGATACACATCACATCCCGCACCTTCCGGAAATGGCTTTGTCTAAGGTGACGTCCATAGATGGCCGAGACCGGCACTGTCCGAATCGGCACACCGATTCGGCCGGCTTCAATCAGCAGTTCACTCTCAAAGGCAAAACCCGACATCGCATCACAACCCGAACCCACCGCATTGAGCACCGCAGTCGGGTACAAGCGAAATCCGGATTGGCTGTCTGGAACGCGAGATCCAGCCGCCCAAGAGATCCAGAAATTCGCCACACGATTGGCGAGGTACCGTACCCAGGGGATGGCGCTGCCGGCGCGCAGACGGGCACCGATGACGATGGCGGACGGATCGCGCCGGTGGAGGGTGATGAGAGACGGGATGTCTCCTGGGTCATGCTGTCCGTCTCCGTCGAGTGTGACGACAGCGCTCGCGCCTTGGGTCATGGCATGCTGCATGCCCAGCCAGAGCGCGGCAGCCTTGCCAAGATTGCGAGGATGCCGAAGCACCGTCACCGGTAACTCACGCAGGCAGTCCACGGTCTGATCGACGGACCCATCATCCACCACCACGACACGATCGAGATATTTCAGTGTCTGGGCCACGACCGCGCCGATCGTCCCCGCCTCGTTGTAGGCCGGTATGACGGCAACATACTCCGGAGCCGATGTCCTCATGCCTGGGCTCCATTCATCGAGATAATCTGTCCGGAGACGTAGGCCGCGGCATCGGAAACCAAATAGGTCACGAGACTCGCCACCTCTTCTACGGTACCGGCGCGTTTCATCGGGACCAATCGGCCGATGGCGTCGGTGTCGAAGGAGGCCTGCGTGGCTGATGTGGAGATGATCCCTGGCGCCACGGCATTGACTGTGATGTGTCGTGAGGCCAGTTCCAGCGCCAGTGCTTTTGTCGCGCCATGGAGCCCGGCCTTGGCGGCGGCGTAGTTGACCTGCCCACGGTTTCCGATGACCCCACTGATGGAGGTGATGGTGACGATGCGTCCCCAACGCGTGCGAATCATGGGCAGCAGCAGTGGCTGTGTGATGTTGAAGAATCCGTTCAGCGACACATCGATTACCCTGCGCCATTGTTCTCGGCTCATGCCGGCCATGGGAGCGTCGTCATAGATGCCGGCATTGTTCACGAGCACCTGGATAGGACCGGCGGTTTGCAGTTGTTCGAGGGCCCGTTGGGTCTGCTCGATATCCGTGACATCGAAGCAGATCGCCTCAGCCTGGCCTCCCTTGTCTCGAATGGACTGGGCAACCGCCTCAGCGCGCGCTCCGTTCGTGCAGCCATGGACGATGACGTGCAAGCCGGTTTCGCCCAGTGCCAAGCAAATGGCTCGTCCGATGTCGCCGCTTCCGCCGGTCACAAGCGCGCGCTTCTTCATGCCACTCCTTCCGTCGGAACGGGTCGAACCATGTGAGAAAGGCCGGTCAACATCATCACGGACAGGCGTCCGGTCAGCAGGGTCCGACCGTCGCCGGTCATCATGACGTCGTAGATGCGGCCTTCTTCATGGGTCAGCACGAGGGTAGCGTGGATGCTTAAGGGCCCAAGCAGCTGATCCAGATGGGTCAGCGTAGTCGTGACGTCACGTGCGGAAGCCAGTACTGCAGTTAAGGGACAGGGTTCACCCGGCCCTCTGAGAAGTGCCCCATGGGCGGCAATAGCCTGCGCGGCATATTCAATGCCGCAGAGCGCCCGCAATCCGCTGTCGTCACGCAACGGGTTGTCGAGACGCCGATGGCTGGTAGCTCGGCAGACGATGAAATCCTCAGTCCAACTGTCAATACTATCGAGTAGACACATGGCTCGCCCATGTGGAATCAAGCGGGAGATGTCCAAGCATGAACCGTCCATCAATCACGCTCCCGGTGCACACACAACGACGAGGTCGCTGGTGTCTGAATACTCGAGCGCCACGGTCTCTGCCGCTCGTGTAGCCCATACGATCAACAGGGGAAGGCAACGCGCGGCCGGATTGCTGCGCAAACTTTTCGGCAACTTCTCGGGCCACGTTGTGACGGCTCCGCGGGGCTCAAGTGTGACCTCCAATCGCATGAAGGACCCAGCCGGGGCCGTGGGGGATAGCAATAGCGCGGCAGCAAAACTTTCTTCCACCGGACGAATCGTATGCAGCGGAGCCGGAAAGGGGACGTCCGACGCAATCAGCATCACCGGTTGGCGCTCGACCGTGGCAAAAGCGGCGGCTTCGATGAGTCCGGCGGCAAAGGACACATCGAAAGCACAGAGACTGGTGGATGCCAGCCTCGAATGGGTTGCGATGCTCCAATAGCCGGCCGGCGCGTTGAACACGGAGTTATGAAAGGAGGTGGGAGAGACTTCTTGTGCCGGGCCGGCCAGCGCGTCACAGATTTCCTGCGTGATGGCTCCGTCTCCGTCCGAGGAAGCGAATACGGTCGCGATCTCGTCTCCTCTTAGGCCTCCGGCACGAAAGGCATCCTGTGCCGCCATCATGGCGAGACGGGCGGACGGGCTGCTGCGACGTCGCTCGGCGGCCGATAACATATCCGGGATCGAGCGAGAGATGGGCCCAGGCCGGTATTCCGAACGGCCGGCGAGGACTGGTTGAGCCATCGACCACCCGTCCATCCCTGGCCCCGCGATGCCAACCGACGTAAGAAAGACGTGCATCACGGCCTCTTCCCGAAAATGAGGCTGCAATTATTGCCGCCGAAGCCGAACGAGTTGCTGATCACCGCGCGCAAGGGACGGGATTCACTGTGGAGCATTACGCAACTCTGCAGCTGAGGATCGAGCCGGTTCAGATGCATCGTGCCTGGAATGAAATCATGTCGGAGGCAGAGCGCCGAGAGGATGGCTTCAGTGATGCCGGCGGCACCGAGCGTATGGCCGGTTCTCCCCTTGGTCGAACTGCAAGGCGTCCTTCCTCCGAACGTGGTCCGGACAGCACGATCTTCCGCGAGATCGTTTGCCGGTGTGCCGGTGCCGTGGAGATTGATGTAGTCAATCTCGATCGGCTTCAGGTCTGCGCGATCGAGGGCCCGTTCCATGGCTAGGGCCGCGCCCAATCCTTCCGGATGGGGCGTGGACATATGATGGGCATCGCTGCTCTCGCCGTATCCTAGCAGCTGAAGTGCGCCGTCGCGGTCGCCGCGTCGTTCCAATAACATGAAGCCTGCTGCTTCTCCGATGGAGAGCCCGTTTCTGCCTTCGTCGCAGGGCCGGCAGGGGGTTTCAGAAAGGAGTCCAAGTGAGGCGAAGCCGTAGAGCGTCATAAAGCACAAACTGTCAACGCCGCCCACCACGACGGCATCGCACAATCCCACCGCCAGCCAACGGGATGCGCTGGCGAATACCTTGGCGCTAGACGAGCAAGCGGTTGAGATCGATGCGACAGGACCCTTTAGATTCAAGCGGCGCCGGACGAACTCGCTGACGGAAAACAAATTCTGCGTGTGGCGGTAGCGAACGCTCAAGGGCAGCAGTTCGCCGGATGGTGTGCGTCTGCGATAGGCCAGTTCGGTCTCGAGAATGCCGGACGTCGTGGTGCCGATCAGCACACCGATGCGCTCGGGACCATAATGCTGACGCGCCACGGCGACGGCCCGTTCGAATCCATCCTGACGCAGGCCGGCCAAGGCCAGCCGATTGTTTCGGCAGTCGAAGTCGGCGAGATCGTCGGAGATCGGCTCGGCCTCAAGTCCATCGACACGTCCAATCCATGTCTTAACGGCCGCATCCTCGAAATCATTGGGACGCAGCCCGTGCCGATCCTTACGCAAAGCATCCCAAGTGGCCGAGAGGCCGCGTCCGAGCGGATTCGCGGTGGCCATTGCGGTGATGATCGGCGCCGTCGTCATGCGATCACCTGTTGTCTGCCCAGCATCGCCGCGACGAGCAACGAGAAGGCGGCTCCGAGCCCGACCGTGAGGCCGATGGCATGGAGGACGGGCGTGCGGGAGAACGCCAGCGCGCCGAAGGCCGAAAGAGTCGCCAAGATACAGATGGTGAGCGAGAGCCACGTCTGCCGCCTCTCGTCTTCATCGGCGAACGGCCGGTTGAAGAAAAGGGCATAGTTGAGCCCCACGCCCAATACGAGCAGCAAGGACACGAGATGGAACAATGAGAGCCGTTCTCCGATGAGCGTGAGCACGGTCACCACAAAGAGGACGGCGAGTAACGGCGGAAGGAGGACGCGTCCCACGAGGAGCACATTACGCAATCCCCACCACAATATGCCCGTGATGGCGAGCACTCCGAGCGCGGTGAGTTGCAAGGATTGTTGCCGGTAGCCGTTGACCAATCGACCGGCTTCAGCCTTCAGATCGAGAAAGGTCAGGCCTGGGACCGGTTCATGGTTCGTGCGATCGGCCAATGCCGAGGCGGACTGGACCCCGCGAAGCGGAGCCAGAGCCGTCCATTCATCTCCGCTTCCCAAGAGAAGCGCTCTGACTTTGAGAGAGAAGGCGGACCGTTGCAAATTGACGCTGTCCATCAATTCGCGAGTGCGGGCCTGTTCCACGTCATGCAAGAACGGTTCGAAAAGTCCGGTTCGGAAAGGCAGCCCTTCCAGAGCATGGTCGAGGGAGGCCTTGAGCACAGGAGCAGACGGAAGGGCCGATTGGCGAAGCCGTTGCGTCCTTTCTGACGGCAAATACAGGCTGGGCAGATCAAAACCGCTTAGCAGCTTGTCCTCCACCAGCCGGTGGAGGACAAGCGCGGCAGATTCACTGCGTTGCAGCACCTCTTCTTGGCTCGCGCCACGAATGGCAAGCAGATATCGAACGTCCGGTGCGCCGAGGTCATGGCGCAATTGTTCATCGAGGGCCTTGGACGATGGGGAGATCGGGCTCAAATTGGCGAGATCATTATCCCAGATGTCTTGATGACGGACTGCCAGCGTTGCGATAGCGAGAACGACTAACAACCAGACGATCCAGCGCGCGCGACCCACCGTTGCAATGAGCGCCGTCCAATTCAGCGGCAGAATCTCGTGCGGAAGAGTGCGCAACATCCGTGGCGCTAACGCCGGAAGGATCCAGCGTGTGACGAGTCCAGCGACCAGCACGCCCACGAACGCGAGAACGCCCAGTTGCGACAGGCCAGTGATGCTTGAGAACAACATACTGAGGGCGCCGAATACCGTGGTCAGGACGGCAAGTCTCAGGGTGGGCCACACTCTCGCTAAGGTGTGCTGCAACTGTTCACCGGCCTTGACCTGGGTCAAGACATAGGCCGGGTAGTCGACGGCCTCTCCGATCAGTGTCGCGCCGAAGCCGAGCGTGATGCCATGCACAAACCCGAAGACCAATTGGACTGCAGCCACGCCCACGAGCAGTCCGGTTAACACCGGCAGCAGGCTCAACACAATTGGAGTCAAAGAGCGGTAGACGGCGAACAATAACGCGGTGACCAGCACGGTGGCCACGAGGGAGAGGCGCCAGGAATCTTGTTGGATCGTGGCCCTGGATTCAACCGCAAATACGCCTGGGCCGCTCAAGAGGAGCCGGCTGCTCTCCGGCAGTCCTGAAGCGGTGAAGGCTGCGTGGATTGCGCGCACCGCCGCATCCTGTTGATCGAGATCAAATCCCGGCGCGCTGGTTTCGGCCACGAGTTGAGCCCTGGTGTGATCATGAGAAAACCATATGCCGTGCAACATCGAAGGCTGGTCGGTGGTCGAGAATTCGGAGAGAATATGGACCACTTCCCCGGTGGGGTCGGTGGGCAATGCGGATTTCAACACCGCTCCTGCGGGCGAACCGAGTAGTTGCAGCTGTCGTTCGAGCGCCGATCGCAGGGCCGGCGTCGAGAAGTGTTCGGGTGTGACGGCCGAGCTCAGGAGATAACGGTGACGCATCAAGATGTCGCGCTCAACGGTGAAATCCGCGGGATCTCCATTGTTCACCGATGTGAAGAGCGCGGTCTCCTTCAGGCTGTGGGCGATCTTGCGGCTGGCCTCGGCTAAGACCTCCGTCGAGGCGCCTTCGAGAGCAATGAGAATGAGCCGCGCGGCCACGCCATCACGCAGTTGGCTCACCAACAATTCCTGCATGTGATCCGCTGAGCGGGGCAGTAAGGCCGTCAGGTCGGTAGTCACGGTCATGTTCGCGATCACTCCTCCACTGACAAACAGCAACACCAACCAGAAAATGACCGCCGCTTGAGCCTGCCGCATCACGAGGCCGGCTCAAGGATCTGCATGAGTGAACGGTCTCCTCCGGTTTCGCGTATATCCACCACCGTCATTCGATCGCCGTGACCCGAAATGGTGATCGAGGTGAGGTACTCCGCAACCTGTGCATCCAATGGCCGTAGCGTCAGCGTCCACTGCTGCTGAGTCCCCTGGATTTTGATGTGGTACAGCCGCCTCAGGACGGCGAGCTCGCCTGCCAGACTTGCTCTGATGGCCTCGATGAACGAGCGAATCAACGGATGGCTGTCCACGGCCAAGTGCTTCGTCCCCTCCCGGGTGGAGAGTGAAAGCTGATCCCCTTGGACGACAAGATGTTCGGCATAGGGTGACGTGACATGTTTTTCGACACGGTCGGGGCGTACATAGGCCAAGGTCCCTTTCAGGACTAACGGCTGGGTCAACATGGCCACGGTCTTCGTTTCGGTGAATCGATCTTCGCGGGAGGTCACCCTTGCCATGAGGTCCATCAGTCCTGGTAAGTCCAAAGGTGACCGGTCGGTCACCTGCTCGGCGAAGACTGGTGGTAGCCCGAGGAATAGACTACACAGCAGTGTGAACCGGGCGAGGGTCATCGGTAAGGTCATAAAAGTTGAACCAGTTGTACGGATAGAGGCGACAATAATGTTCCAGGCGACTGACGTACCGCTCGATCCAGGGTCGAAGGGACTCCGACCGTTTTGCGCGATCAAGAGGAATGTTGTCCGCCAACCGCTCAAAATGAATGTCATACTGTTTGCCACCTTGGTAGAGTCCAAAAAACAGGACGACCGGCACTTGCAGGAGCGCGGCCAGCAATAACGGCCCTTCCGGAAACTGCCTCGGCTTACCGAGGAAATCGCACATCATCCCTCTTTCTTCACCGAACACTCGGTCACCCAGAATTCCGACCATTTCACCTCGGTCGAGCCGCTCCTTCACCGCGAGCATGGTACCCGGTGTGCCGGGAGGGATGATGCGGTCGCGAATCTGCGGGTGAAGACTATGCAGCACGGCGTTCAAATTGGAGGCCGCGGATTCATGCATGATCACGGTGATCGGTAAGTGTTGATCGAACAGGCCATGCGCGCGCAGCACTTCAAAACTCCCCAGATGCGACCCTAAGAGGAGACAGCCACGCTTTTGGGCCAGAATGGCTTGTAGTTCCGACGCGCCCTCCATGTGAATATCGAAATAACCATGCCGGCCCGACAAAAGATACACTCGATCATGGATGGTCGATGCAAAGGCATGGTAGTGACGAAATACATCCTTCCATCCAGGGGCTCGATTGAGAACGAGCCGCAGGTATTCTCGGGAGGTGCGTCGAGTGCCTCGGGAAAACAGCAGGAAATAGAGACAGATCGGATAGAGAAACCAGCGGGCAATGGCACGGCCCAGACGAAGCGTCATCCAGGCCAGGAGGCGAATCAATCTCCGGCTGCCGCGTTCACGTTGCATGAGCCAGCGGGTGCTCATGACCGATCCTGATCTGTCACGGGGGCGGCCCGTTGGAGTGTGCCGGCGGCAATACGATCCTGACTGCGGAGAATCGCAAATGACACACTGTTCTCTGACAATCGTTCCAAATGCAACGTGAAGGCCTCGCTCGGGCGAAGCAGGCGCATAAATTTTATCGATGTCACCGAAACCGGATCTCCGCTCCAATCGAGCCAGGCTTCCGTCGCCTGCACCAGCTCACTTAAGATGACGACGCCCGGCACGACGGGGTTGCCGGGAAAATGTCCCGCTAAGGCTGGATGGTCCGGGCTGATCAATCGCCTCACCTCATGTCGCATAAACCATCGCGCGGGCTCTAAGTCCTGGAATGCCGGAATTGCTCTGCAAAGGTTTTCAATAGCTCGTGAGGCAGTTTGCCGGTGCCGTTTCGAGGCAAGGAGTCCACAAGATACAAGGGGCGCGGTAGGAAGACCGGGTCGATGCGTTTTCTGAGATCGGCGAGTATCGCGGCACGGCTGAGACCAGGGGCCACTGCAAACGCGCTTAAGCGACCGTTGCCGGACTCTCCGTGATCCGGCCAATAAAAGGCGCCGTCGAGCACCCCGTTCACGCGGTGCAAAGCCGTGTTGAGCGCCGCCAAAGACGCGCGTTTTCCGGCTACCTTAACCAAGTCATAATGTGGTCCAAGCAGCAGGAATTCCCGCCGGTTGCGCAAATGAATGCGATCCGTCAATTTGAGCCATCCGCCCACATGCCCGCCCATGACCCATGTGCTGTCACCCTCTTGTTTCATCCGCAACTCATGGCAAAGGGTCCAGAGGTCACCATCCGACGTATGTCGCGAGGCGAGCATGCCGCCTTCTGTGCAGCCGTAGATTTCATGGACCGGCAAATGCCAGAGGTCTTCCGCATCCTGCGCAACCGAGCGGGCCAGCGGCATGGTGGCGGAAATAATGCCCTCGAGGCCGGTCAGCAGAGTCTGCTCGCAGAGGTAGGCGTTCAGGTGGAAAGGCGTGGTCATCAACCACGCTGGTGAGCCTAGCCGTTCGAGATCCGTACGAATGTCCGCGGGTAAAATCGAATTGCCGCCATGCAAGCTCCAGCCCCACTGGAAGGGAAGCATGACGGTCGTTTCCAATCCATACATGTGTTGCGCCGGGACGGTTCCCACTACGGTCCGAGGAGGATAGCTGGCCAAGTCAAACTGCCTGCCCAGTGCCTTGGCTCCCATCACGAGAGATCCCCAACTTTTGGCATGGGCCTGCGGGAACCCACTGCTTCCTGAAGTGAAGGCGATGGCAGCAATCTGCGCGGCTGGAATAATAGGGTTTTCCGGCGAGCCGGAAGCAGACCAGCCCCAATCGCCGAGCCGGAATTGAGGCAGCGAAGTGTCCAGTTGGTCATGATCGGTTAACACGTAGGCGTCGGAATAACAGTGCGCGAGTTGATGCAGTGATTCTTCCGCGCGGCATGGTGGCAAGAGGTTCGTTTGCCGGGCTACTAGTGCCGCAGCAAATCCAACGGCAAAATGATAGCGATCCTTGCAGACGTTGATCGCATAGCGTTGTGCGGGAAGCCTGCTGGCTAGGCCCCACACCGACCGGAGGAACTCCTGAACCGAGTGTGCGCGATTACCCTGCCAGGCTATGATAGAGGTCGGCGATGCATGCGCGAGCAGGGGATAGACAGTCGGCTCGGCGGACGTGCGGGCATGAGAGCGCCGTCGGAGAGTGACCGAAGCAATTTCACTGTCCATTGAGCGCATCATCGAATCCGATGTTGGGCGATGTAATCTGTCAAGGCACGCAGGGAGGCCAAGGCGGCCCGGTTCTCAGAGCGCAATTCCACACCGTACCGCTTGGATACCGCCAGGGCGACCTCAAGCATGTCGATGGAGTCCAGTCCCAGCCCCTCACCGAAGAGCGCTGCTTCGGGATCGATGTCTTTTGGCAGCATTTCCAGTTTAAGCGAGTCGACGATGAGCCGAGCGATGCCCGGCTGGAGATCCTCTTCTGTATTGAGACCCGGATGCGCTGGTGTCGCCATATTATTGTGCCTCTACAAGTGTGGCGGTGGAGCAGTTGACTGAAACAGTGGACAGGGCTCGCGCAAGGCCTGCGGTCAAGAGTTCCTCGGGATTGTCGAAAAACGGCTTGTGATGCAGCGGGAGGCCCAATCGCACCGCTTCGTCAACCAGGAGCCCGAGATATTCGGCCATATGTTCGGCCGTGAAGGCGTTGGTATCATGGAACGTCACGACAACCGGAATGGTTTGATTGACGACAGGCAGCTCCCCCCTGAGGAATCGGGATCGGAGCTTTGCCAGCTGAGAGGGGAAGCTCCATTTTCGGAGCAAATGAATCCCCCAGTTGACTCCATCGAAGGCCTTCACATCCGACAACATCATACGAAGTTGATGCCGGCTGTATCGAAACTGCGTCGACGAATTGTACGACCAATAGGGGGGCCTGACCAACAGGGTTGGTCGTCCCGTGATGCCCTCGAGGTCTTCCTTTCCATCCAGCAGGGAGCGATCCAGATCCGTCGGGGTCATGCCGGTATGCCTGACATGTCCCCGCGCCGTTCCCGTATGCAAACCCAAGAGGTGGCCCTCTGCATGTTCGATGGCCAAGATGGCTCGACCCTCAGATGAGCCGCCCCTCTTGGGATCTCTCGTCTGCACGAAGAAAATCGCTTTGATGTCCTGTTGGACCGGATTGCGCGCCAAATGGCGTAGCACTTGACCGGTATGGCTATGCGGTCCGTCATCAAACGTGAGCAAGAAGCGCAAGGTGAGCCGAGGGTCGTCCGAGTCGGCCGATGCAATGCCCACCGTGCGGATTTTTTCGGCTCCCAGGAAGGCCCCTAGTGCGTTCATCGTCCTGCTCCTAGGTTTTATTCATCACCACTTTGCCCGTGCATATATAATTGTTTGTATAGATCCAGGAAATCGGTCCGGAGGAGGGCTGGTTTTGCACGTCTGTCAGACGCACTTTCACGTTCAGCTTCTGAGCGTCCTCCTTGAGGTTTTCTATGCAGCCTTCCGGGGATCGGCCACTGGAAATGACCTTTTCAATTTCATTGGTGTCGAAGTTGGGAATGGTGTAATGAGGCCCACAACCTGCGATCAGCACAACTATTCCGAGTGCCCACGACCTTTTCATAACGGTGCTCCTCTGTTGGCGGTAAATAATGCTGCCTGTCGTCTCACGCTGACTGTATTGAGGTGGCGACTACACATACACTAGTGATATCCCTAGCCCCCATCCCATACAGCCCGAGTTGTTTGGACCTGGGACTCGCTTGCGGCCCCTCAACACAGGCCATACAATGCCTGCCGTTGCCCGACTCAATTGAACCGGTGTAGTAGGGAGAGACTAATGCCGAGCAAAAAAAACCTATCGCTATCGCAGGGCACATCAACTGATCAGGCACGTACGGCTGAGGATTTTGAAAAGCTGGGCGTCTTCTACCTCGGACGACCCTACGACCTCGCTGCCAAGCAACCGAAGCCGGGGTGGCTGCTGTACGATTCCAAAGACTTGGTGACCCATGCGGTCTGTGTGGGCATGACCGGGAGCGGCAAGACCGGTCTCTGTGTCGGCCTCCTGGAGGAGGCCGCAATCGACGGTATTCCGGCCATCGTCATCGATCCCAAAGGGGATCTCGCCAACCTCTTGCTCACGTTTCCACAACTCCGGGGAGAAGATTTCGCCCCCTGGGTCAACGAAGATGATGCGCGCAAGAAAGGTCTCTCCAAGTCAGAATATGCGGCCCAGCAGGCAGCAATGTGGCAAAAGGGGTTGGGGGAGTGGGGACAAAGCGGCGAGCGCATCCAAAAGCTCCGTGATGCGGCAGAGTTCGTTGTCTACACTCCGGGGAGCACTGCCGGTTTGCCGGTATCGATCCTCAAGTCGTTTGCCGCTCCGTCGCAGGAGATGCTCGACGATATCGAACTTTTGCGTGAACGCATCAACACAACGGTCACCAGTCTGCTCGGACTGGTCGGGGTGCAGGCTGATCCGATCAAAAACCGTGAACATATTCTCCTTGCGTCGATTCTGGACAGCGCATGGCGGAAGGGGCAGGACCTTGATTTGGCGATGCTCATTCAGCAGATTCAGACTCCTCCCATAACCACAGTGGGCGTGCTCGATCTGGACTCTTTCTTCCCGGCAAAGGAACGATTTGCGCTCGCCATGCAATTGAATAACTTGCTCGCAGCCCCAGGTTTTGCCGCATGGATGGAAGGCGAGGCGCTGGATGTAGGGCAGATGTTGTATGGCTCCTCAGGAAGGCCGCGCATCGCGATTTTTTCGATCGCCCATTTAAGCGATGCCGAACGAATGTTCTTTGTCGCGCTCCTCCTGAACCAGACCTTGAGTTGGGTCCGCGCTCAGTCCGGCACGACCAGTCTTCGGGCCCTCCTCTATATGGATGAAATTTTTGGCTACTTTCCGCCCGTGGCGAACCCTCCGTCCAAGGCTCCCTTGCTGACCTTGCTCAAGCAGGCGCGGGCCTATGGATTGGGCGTCGTGCTGGCTACGCAAAACCCGGTCGACCTGGACTACAAGGGACTGGCCAATACCGGCACGTGGTTTATTGGTCGTTTGCAAACGGAACGTGACAAGGCGCGGGTGATCGAGGGGTTGGAAGGGGCAGCGGTCAGCAGCGGGAAAAAGTTCGATCGCCAACGAATGGAACAGATCCTTGCAGGGCTAGGGAACCGCGTGTTCCTGTTAAACAACGTTCATGAAGATGCGCCGGAAGTGTTCCAGACCCGCTGGACGCTCTCCTACCTGCGCGGTCCCCTCACGCGTACGCAAATCAAGCAGTTGATGGCTCCTCTTAAGACAACAGGCGTGACCGGGCAGGCGTCAGGTGGCGGAGGAAAACGTGGATTTGGATTGGGGGCAGCTTCAGCGACCGGGGCCGGCGTCTCACGTCCGATGTTGCCGCCGGAGGTTCCGCAGTATTTTGTTCCGATTCGAGGGGTACAAACAGGCGGGCATACGTTGATCTATCGACCGATGGTCTTGGGCGCGGCGCTGGTGCGATTCTCAGATGTGAAAGCAGGGATTGATACAGGGCAGGAGTTGACATGGTTGGCACCGATCCAAGACGCCGCAGTACCGGTGGACTGGGCGCAAGCCACGGCGGCGCACCTCGCTCTATCTGATTTGGAGCGCGAGCCGTCTGGCACCGCCCAATTCCGACCGCTTCCCGGCGCGGCAACCAAGATCAAACAGTATGAGAGCTGGAAGGCCGACTTGTCCGGCTGGTTGTACCGCACCCAAACACTCGATCTGCTCCAAAGTTCCACCACGAAAAAACTCTCGAAGCCGAATGAGTCGGAGCGTGATTTTCGCCTGCGCCTTCAGCAAGCCGGTCGTGAGGAGCGCGATCAACAACTCGACAGCCTGCGAAAAAAATATGCCCCCAAGATTGCGGCGCTTCAGGATCGCATCCGTCGGGCCGAGCACATGGTTGAGCGACAGCAGACCGAATCCCGCAACAGCCAGGTTCAGGCGGTCATCTCGATCGGCGCTAGCATTCTCGGAGCGTTTCTTGGGCGCAAGGCAATCAGCGCGGCGAATATCGGCAAAGCCACGACTGCGATTCGTGGGGCTGGTCGGGTGATCAAAGAATCCAAAGATGTGGGTCAGGCCGAGGACAATGCGACAGCCCTCCAACAGCAACTGACCGAGCTTGAGGGTCAGTTCAAAGCTGAAACAGAGGCCCTCAGCGCGGCGACCGATCCGCTGACGGAGAAACTTCAACGTTCGTCGTTGAAACCCACCAAATCGAACATCGCTGTGAAGCTCGTGGCCCTCGCCTGGGCTCCATATTGGCAGGATGGGAGCGGGACCCAAGTGCCTGCCTGGGAATGACGGTTCATCTGTCCTCGACCTGAATGGTACTACAGACAGACGCCGGGTGGCAGCGCCCAACCGACGACTATACCGGGCTCGTCGGTTTTCCAGGCGAGGTCCCTTGAGCGCCAGGGGGCGTAGTGGCCCAGTAAGCGCGAAGCGCCTGGCACAGGGCTGACATATCCTGGTCCTTATTCTGGGCCGCCGGCCGCAGCACCTCCCAGGCCACATGTTCACCCAGCCGGCGATACGATTCGAACTGCGCTTCGTCGAAGAACTGATCCGAAGTTGGTTCATGCGGAAACGCCGGATGGCGCGCCGCATAGTCCTGTATGTCCGAAGGCTCATCGCCGGTCAATGAGGCTTTGAGATACAGGAGGGTGCCTGCAGCGGCAGGCGCGTCCACTGTGTCGTAGCGAATCGAGCCGATCGCATGGTGGCGACTGCCGGTCGTCGACCCTGGAGCCCGCCTCAGTGCATCCAGATTCACATCGATGTCGATACCCAGATCGATTCGAATCTTTCGGATGGCGTTGCCGAGATCTTCGAAGGTTGCGTGGGGATCACAGCCTGCGTCGACTACGAGGATGCAATGACATCGGCGCAACACCATTTCGTACAAGCCTAAATTTTCGAAGTGTCCTCCGTCGGAAAGATACACATAGGGATGCCTGGCATCGGTGAGTCCGAACGCTTCAGCGATCAGGGGACCGACGGAGACAGTCGGGGATGCTTGCTTATACGTATCGATGCCGGCCGGACCGGGATTGCCGAGCCACCAACCGAGACGAATATTGAACAGCGCCAATAAAAAGGTTACCGCCGACGAGGAGTGATAACCCATGTTGGGGCTGGCGGCTGCTCCGGAAATCGCCAGCGCCGTGCCGAGCGAGAGCGGCTGGTCGAGATAGTGGTTGGCCGCGTAGGCTTCGGTGCGTCGAAAGCCGAGATTCCAGCTGCCGCTGTGCAGTGAGCTGATCGTAAAGGATTGGGCCTTCCGTTGCTGCCAGGCGAGGTTGTCTCCTTTGACCAAATTGAGCGCAATGTTGACGAGATGGAGCGGTCGCGGCATCCGCTCATAGGCTCGATTGAGAAAGAGGTCGACGAACCAGGTCACGGCGTCCCGCGTTGCCGCTGTTTCATCGGTCGATTGTTGTAACGCTGTCAGCTTGGCGGCGCAAGCCGGCCCGACTAGCAGATGGTCGGCGGCCTCCTGTAGCGCACCTCGATCCCGCAGTGCAGTTATTTCCTGCCCCAGTAGGTCGATCATGCCTTGCAACAGAGCTGGTGGATGCCCTGTGAGGGCATGAAACGCTGTGAGCTGTGCGCGAGTGTGAGAAGAGATCTCCCGTGCATAAAGCCAACGAGCCAGACGAACGTCATCAAACCGCAGATCACTCATGGCCGGATTGTCCAGATTGTCGAACCCGGTAAAGGGATTAAATGTTCGCTCGCGGTCGATCTGAGCGCGTGAGGCGCCCAGATAGGCACGGATCAGCCGGTTGCGATACATCGCGTGGAGTGAGAACCGATTGATATTAATGAAGCGGGCCATGAGGAAACCAAGCGCGGCTACGAGGAGGGTGAACGAGAGCAGCATCCAAGGCGGTGTGTTATGGAGCACCTGGTTGTGTCCCCAAGGATCCGGTGGCATCAACCGGCCCACACGCGTGGGGTCTGGATGGACAAGATCGCTGAGATGCCGGTTGAATTGATGAACAAACACATCGAGTTGCCAGCTGCTGGCGAGCGCGAGCGCAATTAAGACACAGAGCATAAAAATCGGCGCAGCTGCTCTCACCGCTATATCGGTGATGATCGTCAGGTGCGATCGTTCTTCGGCCCCCTGAGCCGTGGTGCGTGAGCCAAATCCAAGGACGAGGGTCATGAGCCCTGACAATCCGCCGAGAGCCGAAGCCATTGTGGGCGTCCAGGCGATCAGGCCAGGCCCGAAAATGACAACGGCACTCAGGGTCGACCAGATGACCATCACAATGAGCACCCATGATCCGGTGCGACCCCACCATTCACGGTCCTGCTCTTCCGTAAAACGGCTGGCCAGTCCGATAAACATCGTGGCAGTCAGTAAAAACATGGCCAGCACGCCGGGGACGGCAAAAGAGGCGAACCACTCGGCATACTGAGCCACTGCCATCTGGTCCGGTGTCTTTGCCAGCACCGTCCAGAGAAAGCCACCGCCCAATGCGCCGGTGGCCGCGACGGCGCCGGTTTCGAGAACGAGCCACCAGGTAATGGCCTTGAAGCGCTTCAGGGCGACCGTGGCGAAGAGCCAGCTGAAGGTATGAATCAGAGTCCCGTCGATAACGGATTGGTAGAAAGTGAACTGATCCATCAACCCGCCTGCATTCCGAAACCAAGCCCAGGCCGTGGTGAGGCACAGCGTGGCCCCCACCAACGGGACTAGGCAGGCCAGGAGAAACCATTGCTGTTGTTCGAGGCAACGCCATCGCGTATCGAGCCGATATGGGCGTAGCGCCGGACGACAGAGGTGTAGATATATGAGCGCCATAACCGCAAGTCCTAGACCGGTGAGTAGGACGGCCGGAACAGCAGCGGTGGGGAGTGGCTCGTCGGGGGTGTTCAATCGAGCCAGGGCAATGACCCAGCGGGGTAGAAGCAAAGGCAACATGAGAAGCGGTAAAAGTACCATCCAATTCAGATGCAGATTGCGTAGATAGATTCCGAGCAGGGTCCAAGAGTCGGCGGAAAAGAAGCCCAAGTGTGGGCTTAAATAGTTGCTGTAGTTTCGCAGCCATTGGACCGGATGCGGCCGGTCCTCGGCATTCATATTCGCAGTGGCTTGCAAGTCTTCGATGACGCCGTCGAGCCCCCGTGGGTGGCGATGGATCCATGCGGTGAGCCAACTGCCGATGTAACCGCCGCCCGAAACCGTGGAGAGGTAATCGAACCGGTTCAACAGCTGCAGTCGAGCGAGGGATTGCAATATTCCCAGTCCAAAGGTGGCGCTACGGATACCTCCTCCTGAAAAGCAGAGTGCCGCGCGTGGGTGTTGAGTGATGGGATCGTCTTTCGAGAGGCGCCCATCGAGCAGTCTGGCCTCTTCTTCTACAACCTCGGTGAGTGAAAGCGGATCGTCCTGATTCGCGAGGTTCTTCATGGGTACTCCAATAGATCAGGTCTCAGCCTGACCTGGTTCTGTCATGACGGCCAGCGCAGGCACGTCGTATCACTCCGTGGGAAAGGATCGAGCGATCAGGATGCTCGGTAGAAAAAAGCAAGCCATATGCCTATGTTCCCCGATGCAGCGTTTCGCCTTGCAACAAGCCTTCAGGCAACTCCATAAGCTGGATCAATAGGTAAAACAGACGCTTCCTTGCCGTTGGTGAGTCGTCGAGATTATCAGATCAGATACAAGGTGTATCTAACGGCAAGACTGTTAGATCGGGTCGTTCGGTTTCTCCGAAAAACGGTTGGCCGAAGCAGAGGCGTGAGGATTCTCCCGCGAAGCGGCTAATGCTTCCGCTCTCGTTGCATCAGTTTGTCTGTATAGGCCAACAGAATGGCGGAGCCCAGGAACGTCATGTGAATGAAAATCTTCCACTTCACATGTTCGGGATTTTCGTTTGCGATATCGACGAAAGATTTGAGCAGATGAATGCTGGAAATTCCGACCAAGGAAGCCGCCAGCTTGATCTTGATAGTGCCAGGGTCCACATGGGTAAGCCACTCAGGGCGGTCGGGATGAGTGTCGAGATCCAACTTGCTGACGAATGTGGCATAACCGCCGATAATGACCATGGTCAAAAGATTTGCCACCATCGTCACGTCGATCAGTCCCAGCACGCCTAGCATGAATTTAGTTTCTTCGAGCTGCTTGAAGTGAATCCCCATCTCCCACAGTTCGAGCAAGAACTTGGACGCGTACAGCAGTTCGGCGATGATGAGGCCGCCATACAGTGGGGCTTGAATCCACCGGCTGCCGAAGACCAGGAATTCAAACGCCAGCTCAATTCGGCTGAGGGTCGTGGGATGTGATGGTACGGGACCGGAAGAGGACGGATGGCTCACGCGTGCACTCACTCTCCTTCGTGAGCGCGTATCCTAGTGCGCAGATCGGCGTCTGTCAATTGCTGGATGCGGAATGTGTTAGGCGATGGATGGCGGCAGGGTCGCAGTCACAGCCACGGTAGTCGGGATCTCGGAAAGACTTAGGCCGCAGACGCTTCCCCGCGCTTCGGCAACCATGTGTCGAGGATCGTCTGCAAATCCTTGGGGCGAATCGGCTTTGCCACATAATCGTCCATTCCGGCGGCAAGGCACTTCTCGCGATCCCCTTTCATGGCGTTCGCCGTCATGGCGACGACCGGCGTGTGTCCTGACGAGCCTTCCATCTTTCGAATCATGGCGGTGGCCTCAAATCCGTCCATCTCGGGCATCTGGCAGTCCATAAAAATCAGCGGGTAGGGCGCTCGCTCATGAGCCGCGACGGCCTCCTGGCCGTTTCCCACCACATCGACACGGCATCCGAGTTTTTCCAATATCTTGCAAGCGACCTTTTGATTTATCGGGTTGTCTTCCGCCAAGAGTAACCGAGTGAGGGTCGAGGTGTGGGCTTCGGCAAGCGTATGTCGCGTGATGAGAGGTGTCGTAGAGGCTGGTTGCTGTATGCCGGCTGGAGCGGGAGTGTCCAGTAGCCGGCACAGGCACTCAAGCAGCTGAGATTGTCGCAGCGGTTTCGTAAGATAGGCATCGACGCCGTGGGCTTGCGCCCTGCCGCCGTCTCCTCGTCGTCCTACGGTGGTGAGAACGACGACCCGCGTGGCGGCCGTCGCAGGATCGCTCTTGAGGCCTGTGGCGACTTGGAATCCATCCATGTCTGGGAGATGCAATTCGATCAACGCGAGGTCGAACGGTTTTTGTTTCGCTGCGGCAGCCTGCGCCCTCTCATAGGCGTCGGGGCCGTTCTGCGCCTCGACACAATCTATTCCGTAGGGCACAAGTTGTTGGTGGAGCGCATGTCTGGTGGTCCTATTGTGATTGACCAGCAAAACACGGCGCCCACGAAGCTGTGTCAGGGAAATCGTGAGAGGCGGGGGGGCGAGCGCCGCCTCCGGCAGCTCTGCGGTAAACCAGAAGGTGCTGCCCTGGCGCGGACGGCTCTCGATTCCGATCTGGCCCCGCATCTGTTTAACGAGGCGTTGGCAAATGGCGAGCCCGAGGCCGGTGCCGCCATATCGACGAGTGGTTGAACTATCGGCCTGGGTAAATGCTTGGAACAGTCGCGCCTGCACTGCTTCGGGAATGCCGATCCCGGTATCCGTAATCGTGAATCGCAGTACAGCCGCTTCTCCCCCCCCTTCGCACGTGACATGGAGAAAGACTTCGCCCGTGGGCGTGAACTTAATGGCATTGCCGATCAGGTTGACGAGGATCTGTCGGACACGGCCTGGGTCGCCAAGGACACCGATCGGCACCGCGGCATCGACCAGGCCGATCAACTCAAGGCCCTTACTCTGAGCCTGTTCCGCGAGCAGCTCCAAGGTATCTTCTACGGTCGTCCGGAGGTCGAAGGCGAGATTCTCAAACTGAAGTTTGCCGGCTTCGATTTTTGAGAAGTCGAGAATGTCGTTTACCAGAGTCAGTAAGGCGTCGCTCGAGCGGCGGACCGTATCAGCAAACTCATGCTGTTCTTCGGTCAGATCCGTATCGAGTAACAGACCTGTCATGCCGATAATCGCATTCATCGGGGTTCTAATTTCGTGACTCATGGTCGCGAGAAAATCGGTCTTGAGTTGGACGGCCTGAAGGGCTTGATCCCTGGCTTTAGCGAGTTCACTATTCTTTGCTTCCAACTCCTGAGCGGTTAGAAGGAGTGCTGCCTCAGCTTTCTTCCGCTGTGTAATGTCATGTCCCACTGCGAGGTAGCCTAAGATGACGTTCTCCTCATTGCGTAGAGCGGTGATGGTCACGAGCGCTGTGAAGTGGGTTCCATCTTTCCTGACGTAGGTCCACTCGTGTTCGTCGAAGCCACCTTGCCGCGCATTGTGGACGAGGACATTGAAGCCTCGCACGGGTAGCCCACGCGGCGTGCTCAGCTCCTGACCGCGGCGCTCGATCTCGGCTGGAATGTGCAAGATATTGGGGGAATGTTTTCCGAGCATTTCCTCGGCCGCGTAACCTAGCAGCGCTTCGGCTCCTGCATTGAAGGTCGTGATGCGGCCCGTGGTATCGGTCGCGATAATCGAGAGACGCCTGGCGGCATTGAGAATACCCATCAGCTGTGCATTGGTGGACAGCAGGGCGTCTTCCAAATGCTTGCGCTCGGTGACATCGGTCAGGATCACAAGTGTGGCGGACTTTCCCTCGTATGTCACGGGAGCGGCGGCGATTTCCGCAATAATCACCCTGCCGTCAAGACGACGTACCCGCTCCACCATCTGCGCATCGCGCCCCTCCCGGTCGATTCCCCCCGCCCGTTCTTCTACGAGTGATCGCGCGTCCCTCTGCATAAAGTCCGCTATGGGACGCCCCAGGAGTTGTGACAGGGTCATGGCGCCTAACAAAGTCGCACATGCATTATTGGCAAAGACTATTCGATTGCTACAGATGACGAAAATGGAGTTCGGGGACAACTCTACGAGCGACCGATAACGCAACTCGCCGGCCCGCACGGTGGATTCCAGCTGCTTGGCGTCAGTGATGTCGACGGCGATACCTGCCAAGCGATAGACCTTCCCTTCTTGGTCTTTCACCGGGAATCCTCGGTCGCGAATCCATCGCACGGTGCCGGTCGCCGTCACGATACGGTATTCCTCGTCATAGGGAAGAGAGGTTTGGCAGGCTGCCGCGACGGCGATGCGTTCACGATCATCCGGGTGGATGCATTCGATCCACAGCATGGGGTTCGCGTACAAGTCGTCACGGGATCGGCCCCAGATGGATTCGAAACCGGGACTGACGTACAGCATGTGATGTGTATCGGCCGATGTCAGCCAAAACACCGCGTCGATGTGGTCCGCCAGCTGTCGAAAGCGTTCTTCGCTTTCCTGGAGAGCCCCTTCCAGCGACTTCCGTTCTGAAATGTCGCGGAACATACCTGTATATTTTCGAGACTGTCCGATTGCCAGCTCACTTACAGAGAGGTGTACGTCGACGAGCCTGCCGTCCTTACGAACGACCTGCACCTCGCGTGAGGATCCGATGATGCTCCGTTTGCCGGCGCTCAGAGACATCGCAAGAAAGTCGTCATGCTGTTCCCGATAGGGGGATGGCATCAAAAGTTTAATATGGCTCCCCACCAGGTCCTGCTCCTCATATCCAAGCAGGGCAAGCACGGCAGGATTGACGTTTTCGATCCGACCTTGGTCGTCAATGACCATGATCCCGTCGATCGCGCTGTCAAATATGGATTGGATTTTCCCCTCGCTGTTACGTAGGGCGGATTCGGTGCGTTCATAGTCGGTGATGTCCAGAACGGTTCCGATCATTGTAATGGGCCGGCCGGTTGCGTCACGATGCACCACCCCACGGCAGTGAATATGCCGGATTTCTCCGTCGGGCCTGAGAATCCGGCATTTCAGATTGTAAGGCGAGTCATCGTGAAGTGACGTATTCACCGCCTCCCGTACTCGGTTTCTGTCATCCGGATGAAGCGCGTCCAGGAAGACTTCGTAACTGGGCCTGGTATGGCCTTGATCGAACCCAAAAATGTGAAATTGCTCATCAGACCAATGGAGGGATCCATTCTTTAAATCCCATTCCCACGAACCCAGATGAGCCAGTGCTTGCGCTTCGTTCAGAGCTTGTTGCTTCTTCGATAGGTCCTGTTGGGTCCGCGTTGCCGCCGAATCCAGTGTTTTCCGCGCTGAGATGTCAAGATGGATGCCGGCCGCTCGCAACGGCGCGCCGGATGCATCTCGGGCGAGGACGCGCCCGCTGCCAAAAATCCATTGCCAGACGCCGCTCCTGTGTAGCAAGCGATGTTCGCTCGAATAACTAGGCGTCTCTCCCCGAAGATGGGCCGCGACGGCCTCCATCACCGCGGCTTTATCGTCGGGGTGGAGCAGCTGCTCCCAACTCCGGATGTGCGGTTCGATTTCCTCTAGGCGATATCCGAGCATGCCGGCCCATCGTTCGTTGAACATCACATGTCCGCTCGGAATGTCCCATTCCCATGTTCCGATATCGGCGGCGTCGACGATCATGTCCATCCGACTGGCTTGTCGTTCCACCGTCTGTTCATGCACGGTGAGCAATCTCTCCAACTCCACGATTCTCTTGCTCAGCTGGGCAACCCTGGCATCGTTCGAATCGTTTCTAGTGACGGTCGGCTGCGGGGTGACCGACGCTGGCGATAAGGAAGTCGTGGCCACATGTGGCGCAAGGGTGATTTGTGCACAGAGGGCGAGCGGTTTGAATAGGTGTGCCGTCGCCTCGGGAATGACCTGCTTGCTGAAGAGGATAACTGAAAAGATATCTCCGTTGGGCAGTGGAGCCCCGAATCCCAGCACCGAACGCACGCCATACGGGAGTACGAATTCGTCTTGGGCAGGAATATACGGGCTTCCTTCGGCATGAAGCACATGAAAAACATTGAACAGATGTTCCTCCGAGTCAAGGAGCAGATGATGATTCGGTTGAGTCAATTGAGAAAGTGAGATGCCCAGTTGGTGAAAGAGCTGGCTGAACATCGGCAGTTGGGCGAAATCGTCGGGGCTACCGAGCGGGACGACTCGGTAACGACTGGAGCGCGAGGGATCGTCCCAGCCTTGTACGGCGCTAGCGCTAGCCAGCAAGGTCAGGCAAGGAAGGGACGGATCATCTGGGATCTTCCCTAGTTTTGTGACCGCCAGGTCGCGAAGCTCCGGCGGCAGACGACCATAGGGAGTTGTCTTGAACAATCGGACGAGGACGCAGGCCGATTCTTCACTCTGGTCCAGGGTAAAGGAGTTGTACAGATACCGGACCAGGCGATCGGCGGCGGCCTCGAGACTGGTTGCGCCTGTCCCCAGCACGCGGAGGGCCGCTCCGCAGGCTGTCATGTCCCTGAGATGGAACGATCGAAGATGGTACATGGGCGGCAGCGTGAATCTCCGGACGCAGAAAGAGTTTTCCGGATACTCTTTCGGTGCGCGGTGGACCGAACTTAAGTTGATGACAACTGTCCATAAAGAGATGCCTCATTCAGACAAGTGTGTCAGGTAAAAGGCAGCAGCCTGGGATCTCCTCGTAAGGTGCAGCTTGGTGTATACGTTGGCTAGATAATTCTTGACCGTTTTGTCGCTGAGGCCGAGTTCTGCCGCGATTTCTTTGTTGGTTTTTCCTTGGGCAATAAGCGGAAGCAGGCGTTGCTCCTGAGGCGACAGCAGATGCCGCCCTCGCTCAGGCTCTCGATCCGCAAGTTTACGAAGATAGGCAAAGGTATGCCTGGTCATGCCGGGATCGAGATACGACTGCCCCTTACTGACCGTCCGCAGCGCATGGAGGAGCGTTTCGGTTCCGGCGTCCTGTAGCACATACCCATGAGCTCCGGTGGCCACAGCCGACAGTAGGACTGTGTCATCCAGCGTATCGGTGAGGAACAGGATACGCGTGGTCGGCAGCTTAGCGAGAATCTCCTTAGCCGTGTCGATGCTTGCGCCGTCCTGCACCCGTAGGTCGAGCATCACAAGGTCAGGTTTGAGTTGAAGAATGAGCGGCACTGCGTCCTGTCGCAAACTTGCCTCTCCGATCACGGTAAAGTCTGTGACGGATTCGAGCAGTGTGCGTATACCCACTCGCACCAGTTCTTGCGGATTGACAATGAACACGCGGGACAGTTTCCCCTGATTCTGATTCATAGGTGTATTCCAAGTTGATGGATGCTGGATTGCTTTATGGTTCACAACTCTGAGAGAAGCCTCTTGTTCCGACAATCCGATTGGAGAGGCGGATACCATGGCGCCGGATGGCGCTGAACTCGGTGCTCGAGTGGGTTTTGGTTCGTGATGTATCGCCATGGCGTGATCTCCTTTCCGTAAAATACCTCTGCCCTCATGCGACCCCTCTTTCGTCAGAGGGGCTTCGTCATTCCGTCGAACATGGAGCACCGACCACACCACTAAGACACCTCTGCCAGGTGACCGAGCGTGGCCTGTTCCACGATGGGAAATGGGATATGAGCTCGGACCCCGACGTCCACACGAGAGAGCGCCAGAACGACATTTTTCCCACCGAATCCGAAGCTGTTGATCAGGGCTTTGCCGATGCGAGAAGGTCTGCCCTGCAATGCCACGTAATCCAGGTCACAGGTAGGGTCAGGGTTCGTCAAATGCAACGTGGGGGGAATGAATTGATGCTCCATGGCCAGTGCCGTACCGATCACCTGAAAGGCGCCACTCGCTGCGAACGCATGGCCCAGAGCAGATTTAAACGAGCTGACAGGTACGCGATAGGCATGGGATCCCAGTGATTCTTTGATGGCGGTTGTTTCGATACTGTCGAGCTCCATGGTCCCCAGGCCGCAGGCGTTGACATATTCGACTTCTTCAGGAAACCAACTGGCGGTAATCAAGGCCCGGTCGATTGCGCGTTTTTGCTCCTTGCCCGACGCCAACGGACGCGCCATGGAATAGGCATCGCATGTGAAGCCCCATCCTTCAAGCTCCGCGTACATGTGAGCTCCGCGTAAGCGCGCGTGATCGTAGTCCTCCAGTATGAGGCAACCGGCGCCTTCGCCCAGCACCATGCCACAACGTGTTCGATCAAATGGACGAGGCAGATTGCGGACCGTGCCGCCGTGATCGGGCGCGAGTACCCGTCCTGCCTCCATCGCCGAAAAAATGGTGGGATGCAGCGGGGCTTCAGTACCTCCGGCCAAAATGATATCGGCATTGCCGGAGCGAATCATCTCGAATGCTCGGCCGATGGCATTGGCCGTCGAGGAGCATCCGATGGAGTAGGTTTCGCATTCTCCGTTGATACCGAGCGCAATGGCAATTTCTCCCGACACGGCGTTGGGGAATGTCGATGCCATGGTGAAAGGGCTGAGGTGTTGGTGCTTCAGCATGCTGTCGTGTGCCGCAAATGCCTCGCGCAGTCCTGCGATAGACGTGCCGAGGCAAATCGCCATTTCCGAACGATTTTCATGCTCGATGTCCAGTCTGGCGTCCCGCACCGCCATCAGCGCCGCCGCGACGGCGAAATGACTGACGCGGCCCATGCGTCGAGCTTGCTTCCGCGGAATAAAATCCTCGGCATCGAAGTCTTTTACTTCGCCGGCGAGGCTGGAGGAAAACGGGGCCGTATCGAAAGAGGAGAGCGGCGCAATCCCGCTCTGGCCTGTGCTGAGCAAATGCCAAAACGTCTGCAAATTATTTCCCAGAGGGGACACGATACCAAGCCCCGTGATGACGACTCTGCGCATCTGTTTCATGGATTCAACCTCCCTGTTACGACTGTTGATGACGGTCACGACATGCTTCACCCTCATGCCAAGCGATCAGGTGTTCATGATGGCTCTGAGACACGGCGGACGGCGGGTAGTACTTGTCGTAGAAACTTAGGTCCAGATGGTGGGCCTGACAGGCCACGATGGATTTAAACGCGTCGACGTGGGCGGGAAATCGTCCATAGGTCTGAACGACGTACTCGCAAAATGCGATGGCGGCGGCGATGCCTTGTTCAGAGTGCCGCGGGATCTGAGGTTTGATCGACGGATTGTTCCAAGGCTGAGAGTCGGGGGTTGCATACAATCCGGTAGCCCCGAATTTGGAGGCGATCAGGTTGAGGACGGCCTCCTCCATGTTGCCGATCAGGGGAGGACAGGGGGCCTCCCAGACGCCCGGGAGACCGACGGGATTCGGTCGGCGAGGCCCGGTGGTCGGCATGTGAAACTGAAAGCCGAGTCCCGGAACAAGATGTGGTTCGATGCCTAGGAGGTGGCGACCGCTCCCGACGCTGTGAATTCCGCCACCCAACCCCATGGCCTGTTCCATAAGAAAAATATGCTCCGCGACGATTCCCTGCTCCTGAAGGGCAGTATCGCTGATGGCGTTATCCAGGTCGCGCAACGTCATCGTGCGGCGCTTGGCCGGGTCATCATGGAGGTGTCCTCCGCGGCTTTTACTGAAACGATCGAGCCCGCAGGCGCTATTTCCGTTATCGGTGTCGACAATGAAATAGCCGTACTCATCACTGAGCAAGACCAAGAGTAGGTTCAGATAGACGCTGGCGATCTCGGTGACAGGAATGAAGTACGTAGAGCCGGGACGATTGGCATACCACTGGTTGAAACTGAGCATGAATGGCAGCTGCCGGGGAATATCGAGTCGCTCGGCGGACAATTCCGTCAATTTCGTCATGGCCGGGTCTTCAGGCGACGCCGATTCCTTGACAAAATAGGTTCCTGAATCATTCGTGAAAAACAGCCGAGTCGTTTGAGCGGCACAGGCGCTGGGTACCGTGCGCCCTTGGAGACTCATAAGGGCCATTCCCTGACCGTCCTCGGAGTGAGGACGAGATGAAAACTGCATGTCCGCCGTGTGAGCGCCGGTTTTCCCTACCCCAGCAAAAATCAGATGGCGCTCTTCTTCCGCGTTCAGGGGTAGGGGAGGGAGGGAGCTCTTATACTGGAGAGGGCCGGCGGGTAATTCCATGCCGCACCCGAACCGTCGCGTCTTTCGCTGTTCCAGCAATTCCATAAATGCTTGCACAGAAGTGGATCGGGAAACCTGGCACGCTGAATTCGCCATGTCGTCCTCCTTATGTCGGTCCCCGCTGCGTCGCCGGTGAGCGGCACGTTCTGCGGATGATGCGACACCCTACTGGAAACATTTAAGGAAGGAACCTACCCGGCCGGGTAGGTCTCATGAATGGGACGTTGCTCTATGGTGCGGATGCGCGTGGTTGAGTTTCAGACAGGACTACGTACAGAGAACGAGAAAACGCAACGCTCTTATTCTCTCCTTCCTGCCGTCGCAGGGAGGCGTCACCACCAGGAGGCATGCATATGACACCATCAACTTCTCCCGGATGCCCGTATCACTCGGCAGCGGCCGCCCAATCGAACGTCGCGCCGGCCCCTGCATCGCCAGGCCGCACATTGGCGGATCTTCCCGGACCTAAGGGACTGCCGATTCTTGGAAATCTTTTGCAGTTGGACTTGAAGCATCTCCACACCGTCCTCGAACAGTGGGCGCGCGAGCATGGTCCGATGTATCAATTCCGGATTGCCCACAAGGCCGTCGTGGCCGTGACCGACACGGACCTCATCAACGAAGTCCTGCGTAAGCGACCGGATGCGTATCGCCGTCTGAATGCCATCGAACCTGTGTTGAAAGAGATGGGGATCAATGGAGTATTTTCCGCCGAAGGGGATCATTGGTATCGACAACGTCGGATCGCCATGCAGGCCCTCAATACTGCTCATTTGCGCCAGTTCTTCGAAACGCTCGTCAAGGTGACGGGTCGATTGAAAGCCCGGTGGGAGAAGGCCGTGGCCAAAGGGAGTGCCGTGGAGGCGCAAAAAGATTTGAGTCGGTACACCATCGATGTGACCGCCAATCTGGCATTTGGATACGATGTCAATACGCTTGAAACAGAAGGCGATGAGCTCCAGGGTCATTTGGCGCGGATCTTCCCCATGGTCAATCGTCGCATCAATGCGCCGTTCCCGTATTGGCATTTTATGAAGACGCCGGCGGATCGAGCCTTGGAGGAATCGTTGGCGTTTGTTCACCGGGCGATCCGCGGGTACATCGCCAACAGCCGGGCTCGCTTGGCGAACGATCCTGAGTTGGCGGCCCATCCGACCAACTTTCTGGAGGCTATGTTGGCCACGCGCGAGACGGATGGTCCCGAGTTCACCGACGAGGAGATCTCCGGCAACGTCTTGACGATGTTGCTGGGCGGGGAAGACTCCACCGCCGCAACGATGGCCTGGATGTTTCATTTCTTGGCGGAGCATCCTGATATTCAGGCGCGCGCGCAGACGGAAGTGGACGAGGTGCTGGGCAACGGCGACATGCTGACGGCCTATCGTGACCACGAACGACTGCCCTATGTGGAGGCCGTTGCATTCGAGACGATGCGCTTGAAGTCCGTATTTCCCGTGCTGTTTTTAGGCACGAATCAAGACGTCCAGTTAGGTGGTGTGCGGATTCCGGCCGATACGGCGATCTTCTTGCTCACCAGGCAATGCGGGATGCAGGAGGAGGCCTTTGCGTCGCCGCAGCAATTCTTGCCGGAGCGTTGGTTGGTATCTGGCGCGGGTACTCAGGAGGGACACAATACAAAAGCGTTCGTTCCATTTGGCGCCGGTCCGCGGTTTTGTCCGGGACGTAATTTGGCGCTCCTTGAAATCAAAGCCATCATGGCGATGCTCTGTCGAAACTTTTCGATTTCCAAACCAATGAACGCTCGTTCAGTCGAAGAGCAATTCGGCTTTTTAATGGCGCCCGCAAATCTCTCCGTTGTGATGCGCAGGCGAAACAATGCGTCACGTTCAATCGGTGAGGAGTTCCCGCACGCCGGCTTGGAGCTGCCGTTCGCGACGACGCGATCGTAACGGTGGGTTGCCTCCGGGCGATAGAGGGCACTTAGGTGGCAGCTGAGGCGCTTCGTTCCTATCGAGCGAGATGCGAGGGGCTTGGCGGTTGAATGGTAGGGAGAGGTCTGTCGGAGGTCAGTGAGACCTTAGATGACTGGCGTGGAGCGGGTGGAACCAACAAGCCCTTCGCGCTGTTCTGCCATTGGGCGACCGCCGCCCAGCGATTTTCGACGCCGCCGAGCTTTTGATAGACATTCTTGAGGTGAAATTTAATCGTATTGAGGCTGACGTGCAGGATGATGGAAATTTCCCAGTTCGTTTTGCCTTCGGCGACCCATCGCATAATTTCTTCTTCTCGGGCCGTCAGAGCGGGACTGTCCGTCGACGTCTGGTCGTCGGTGACTTGGGTCGTGGCGCGCAAGTAGGCCAAATGAAAATGAGGCGCCAGAATTTGCATCATGGTCCGAAGGCGGGTCATCAATCGCTGGTCGAAGTTGCTGAAGGCGTAATAGGTGCACAGTCCGAGCACACCACGCACCCCCACGGTCAAGCAGGTCTTGATTCCCGCATCGAGTTTGAGATTAATCACTTCACGCGGAATCGGCATATCAAGGCAGTCTTCGCTCGATACGGTGCCGATATGAGTTTTTTGAAGCAGTTGGATCGCAGGATCCGTGACATATCCCTGCGTCGCATAGAGATGGGTATGTTCATCACCGTAGGTTGAATGTCCGATCTCCAATGCCTTTTTCTGGATATGAAACGATCCGTTGGCCGAGAATCGGTGGGGAATCAACGAGGCGACGGCTGCCGTCAGGTCGGGCAATTGAGCGCGCTCCTGTATGCGTCGCACGCGTTCCATGACTTCGCCCATGTGTTGGAATTCTTTGCGCGAAAGATATTGAAAGCTCTCAGGTCCCCGAAAGATCATGGTGCGACCTCCTCTCTTACATCCTGGAGGCCAGGACGTCGCCAGGATGGGCTGCAGACGTGCTCGGCGGATCGGAATAGTGACGCCACCTGCCGGACCGAGTGGTTTGGGCCGGCTGAACCTCTATCGGTAACAATTGCGGCTGATTCATGATGTCCATCCGATGCGATGAATTCCTGCAAGGGAAGCATAGCGATACGCGAATTGATCATCTCGAAGCCGGTTGGTACTCACGCCGTTGTGCTCTGGTGGAGTATGCCGATTGTACCCTCCGGAGGTAGAGCATGGCTAGGGCAATTACACCCTAGTAGTGAGTGCCTACGAGTTGAGTGGCAATCGACAAAATCGTAGCGTTGACATCATCGCGGGCTTCGCTTCAGACGAATCCTGGTTTTCAGCTATCGCTGGATTTTCAAGGTGGGGCCAAGGGTAAGCCACTTCGTAGGGCCGAGCGCGGCCATATGAGGAAGGTGAGCCACATACCAGAACACGATATCCTGTTCTTGCACGCCTTGATTGTCTTCGTCATACCCGAGCTGACCCCGAGCCCCGAACACCCATGGGATGTCTTCGGCTGGATTTGCACGCCGGATCGCAATATCGAGGTCAGCAAAGCTGTCGCGTTCTCCGTCATCTCTGAGCGGGGCATACCCATCGCCAGGGAGAATCCAGACGCCGTGTCCTGTCGGCTGGTCACGAACGAACCAGGCTCGATGTGTACTCACGTTTTTGACGTCATTCCGTTCATTCGTATATTTCTTCCAACCGGGGCCCCACCCTGAGTCCGACGCTCCGTCGTCGTGTCGGAAGACCTGGTCCATTCCGTTGCCGTTGATATCGAAGTCGAAGCGCCAGTAGGGATTGTGCATGTGATCCGTATTGCATGAGAGCCCGCGGCTTTGTAGGACCGGTCGGATCTCTCCGTCCTCGGATAGATGCCACGATTGGTAGAGGTGATATTCACCGATTCTGGCATACATTCCCAGCTCCAGCCATTTCACGCCCTGCTGGGTGGCACTCTCGAGGCACACTTTGTGGTCTCCGCAGTTCACAATCGGGACTAGGTCCTGCCAACGAAGGCGGTCCTGGAAAGGTCCGCAACGCCCGCTGTCCGCGCGCGAGCCGAACCAGGTGAAGGGATTCCACCATCGGCGCTCCTTCACATATTTTACGCGGACGACCGGCATACTGGCCTTGGCCAGCACCTGTTCCCCGGCATAGGTGACATTGCGAAGCGCGAGACCGGTGCTGTCTTTGACCTCGTAATCGAGGCTCCAGCGTCCCCAGTCAAGATGTTCCGACGCCTCGTCTGCCAAGCCAGGCAGAGGGCGTGTGAGAGCGGAGAACAGCAGCAGAGCAATCACCGCAACGCGTGTCATCTGCTATCCTTTCGATTCGCCTATCTAGGCGGTTCATCCCCTGCGTCCAGCACGCGGTCTTCCGTCAGATCCACCTGCGCCCAGTACTTGGGGTCTCCATCCTGTCCTTGGGAGAAGGTAATCCAGATGACCCGGTGCTCATACCCCGGATCGTTTTTGAAGAACCCACGATCCGGTTGCATCAGGAGCCCATGTCCCTGGAGCGCCTGCACCTTCCCCGCCAGGCGGGCATCGGCACGAGCTAATTCGATCCCTCGTTGCACATCTTGCGGTCCCTCGGCAGGCAGGTACCCTTCATATCTCGAAGCTTCCAGTACGGCCGTGTCTTTCATGCGGACATCGATCGCGACATTGTGGCTGTAGCTGAAGTAGGTGATTCGGGCGAGTCGGGCTTGATTTCGGCAGCAACCGAATGCGACTTTGCCGTCCGGCGACAGGAGATTTGCATCGATGAATCCCCACCGGTCACCCAGAAGGGTAACCACTCTGGGATCGGCTTCGGCTGCTTTCCGTAGTGCGACAATTTCAGAAGCTGAGAGGACCGCGGCCTGATTAGGAGATCGCAGGACGGCTGCCTCATTCACTGTCCCTGCCATCTTAGGTTTGATGTGCCCGACGGATTCGTCGTCGGTGAACTCGAGGATATGTCTGGCCGGGATCTGAGCCGGGAGCGGTGTCTTCGAAACAATGGTTTCGGGATCTTCCGGACCAAAGGGACCGCGGGAGGCGGCATCGAGACTGCATCCGGGTATGACCACGAGCAGCAGCAGCGTTGGATAGGGCCACATCGTACGCCGACCTTTCATGGCCATCACACCATCGCCAGTTTTCCGGCCACGCCGAGCGCCAGCCTGGACACTTGAGCCGCCGCCTTGATGACGGCGGACCGCTTCTTTCGCGAGGCGGCATCCAGCAAGCATTTTGTCAAAAGATCCTTGTAACTGGTGATCTCGTCCGCCTCAAACGGGACGATCCTGGCCACCGTCTCATTGTTGAAGGTGTTGGCCAGTTGCAGATACAGATTGGAGATCTCCGCCGCGTAAATTCCTCGGCGCAAGGGATCGTTTTTGTAGGTCTCAAACTTCTTTCGCAGCGCCGCCACGGCGTCAAGAAGCGCCGTTTGACGCACTTTGGTGTCGTCCTGACGGCCGACGGCAAAATCTACGCCGCCCAATTGATCGACCAATGTTTGGGCCTCATCTCGGGCATGGTCCACCTGGGTGGCCAGTTGCTCGATGCTGGTAGTGGCGCTCTCGGCCGTCTCCATCAATTGCTTGATGAGGCTGTCATTGTCCTGAAGGAACGTGACCACTCCTTCGAAGCTGCGGTTCATAGAGCCTCCGTTACTGTGCGTCGTCCTTCTTCATTCGGTCGAGCAATTCCACCAAGTCGGCGGTGAAGCTCTGGGCACGGGCCAAGCCGCCGATGCGAAGAATGCGAGCGCCGACGACTTCCTCCAGCGCGTCATTGACCGTTCGGGAATGGTTCACAATTCCCATGATCTGTTCTGATCGACTCGGGGCTTGATCGAGAATCGAGCCGACCAACTCAGGGTCGACGGAAGCGAGCGCCGATTGTTTGGCGAAGCGCTGGACTTGAGCATGGAGGGTCGCGGTGTGTTTCCACGAGTCGTTGAGGGCATTGGCCGTATCACGAAGGCCGCAGAAATCTTCCTCGAATTGATCCCACACGGCTTTTTCAAGTCCTTGCGCTTCGGCCATGTAAAGCAGACTCATGAGATAAGCGGCGGCGTAGGCGGCGTCACCTTTCTTGTTGGTGACGTTGCGGAACGAGGCCAGGACGAAGCGGTGCTTGGTTTCCTCGATCTGAAGCGATTGAAAACTCTCATGCAGAAAGCTGCGCGCCTGTTCCAGCATCTTGACCCGCGCCTCGGTTTCTTTTTGGAAGAGATCGATGTTGGTTTGGGCGGCATCGATCTTGGTGCCTTCCAATTGGATAAGATCACGCACCGAGTTGCTGTGGATGGAATGGCAACCGGCGCCGGCCAGTGACAGCATGATCATGGACAAGATGGGCAGGGTTCGTCGGATCATGGAAGACTCCTTCTGCTCACTGACGGATGGTCTGGTCATCGGCGCACCTGCCGCACAGCATCCGCCAATCCTTGGGTATCGGTTCGAGTGAGGGTGACGTCGATGTCCAGGTATTGTTTGATGATGCTGTTGATTCGTCGGAGCGCTTCGACATTGGTCCGGTACTTGTCGAAGACCGTGAGGTCAACGGCCGAAGGGACCTGCGAATCTGCGGCGACTCGTTGTTCGACCTGCGTGATGAGTTCCGGAATCTTCTGGATCAGGTTGCTCATGTCGCTGGCCCCAGGCTGAAAGACGGTCTGCCCGTTGGGACCCTTGCGCTCAGGAAGCGATGTGAGGCGCATCGTATTGATTACGGCGATCACCTTGGTTCCCAGCAGGTCGGCATCATCTTTCGCGATGTCCGCGTCAGCAATGTCGGTGCGCCTGGGATTTGTGGTCGCCCATTGCAATGCAAGATCTAGCTTGAGCCTGGTTTGAACGAAGCGATACCACTGCTGATGCCGGGTGGTGATATTGCTGACCAGTTCGCGATACTGCTGCATCAGTTGTTCGTTTTCGGCATAGGCCTGGTCCTTAGCCACGAGGGCCTGTTTGATTTCCGGCGGCGTCGTGCAGGCGGCGAGCGAGGCACACATCAGCCAGCTACAGATGCGCAACATCCTCATCGGGGCGCCTCCCAGTAAAATTCCTTGAGCAGATCCGTCTCTATAATAGGCAAGCTACGTACCTCACGATCATTCATCTTGGTCAGGGCAGATTAATCGCCCATTCGTTTCGCTGCAAGCGAAAACGTGGGTCTGTTTCACCTTGAGGCAGATACCGCATCGTACCCATTCCGATACGAGTGTATCGAAGTGAATACAGGGACGATGTAAGATATGCTGGATTGACAGAAAAGGCTATGAGGGGGTCAGTGCTTTGCGTAGCGCCGCGACTGTTGATAAATCGATACCGGCCGACCGGAGCTGTTCATCGGTGGCTTCCGCAATTCGCTCGAGGCTGCCGAATTGTCTAAGGAGCCGCTTCCGGCGGACTTCGCCGATGCCGGAGACTTGGTCGAGTTCAGAGGCCAGTAAGGCTTTGCCTCTGAGCTTCCGGTGATAGGTTACGGCAAATCGGTGAGCTTCGTCTCGAATCCGCTGTACGAGGTGGGTGGCGGGTGAGGTTGGTCGCAGGATGATCGGATTCTTTCGCCCCGGCAGGAAAATACGCTCCTCTTTCTCGCCACGCGCTTTGGCTAGGCCAATGATGGGAATCTGTTCTTGGCCGACCTGTTTGAGCCCATCCAAGGCGGCGCTCAATTGGCCCAACCCCCCGTCGATAAGAATCAGATCCGGGCGCGCGAGGTCTTCAGTCGAGCCATAGCGTCGCATGACGGCTTCCTGCATGCTGGCAAAATCGTTGGCGCCTTCGACGGTTTTAATCCGGAATTTTCGGTAATCGGATTTTTTTGCCTGCCCATCCTCCCAGACGACCAATGAGGCGACCGACTGATTGCCCATGATGTTCGAGATGTCGAAGCCTTCAATGCGGTGCGGGGCCTTTTCGAGGCGTAACAGGCGCTTCAACTCCGCCGTCGCCTGACGGTCCAAGGCTTCGTTGCGCAAATGGTCGGCAATGGCGGCGCTCGCATTTTCTTCGGCGAGTCGCACTAATTGATGCTTGGCGCCACGCTCAGGAGCCATGAGCCGCACGGCTTCGCCTCTTTTGTCCGTCAGCCACTGTTCGATGAGCGGCGCATCGTCGAGTGCGGTCGGCACCAGAATTTCTTTCGGTGGCTGGCCTTCCTTGTTGTAGAACTGCTCAATAGCGGAGCGGACCAATTCTTCGTCGCTGGCATCGCTCGATTGAGGCCAGAAGAAATCTTTACGCCCGATCAGTAACCCCCCCCGCACAAACAGCAGTTGAAGATCTGCCGCGGGTCCCTGCCTGGCCAAACCGACCACATCTTGATCGGCGGCGCTGATTTGGGTGATGCGTTGTTTCTCAAGGGTGCGCTCGACGTTGAAGAGCCGGTCCCGCAACCGTGCTGCTTCTTCAAACTGCTCCTGTTCCGCCGCCCGCTCCATTTCCTCGCGAAGGCTGTCCAGCAATTCGCTGTCGCGTCCTTCCAGGAATTGGCGGACTTGTTTCACGATCAGGTGATAGTCGTCGCGAGATTGATTGCCGATGCAGGGCGCCATGCATCGCTTGATCTCGAATTCGATACAGGCGCGCTCGGCCTTGCCGTTGATGTCGATTTCGCAGGTGGCCAGTGGAAAGACCTTCCGGATGACCTTCAACGTATCGCGCAGCGCTCCGGCCGGCGTATAGGGCCCATAGTAGAGCGCGCCGTCTTTCTGCACGCGCCGGACGATCGAGAGGCGAGGAAAATCTTCTTTGATGGGCAGGCGAAGATAGGGATATTGTTTGTCGTCACGAAGGACGACGTTGAATCGAGGACGATGACGCTTGATCAGGTTGCTTTCGAGGATCAGGGCTTCGAGAACGGATCGGGTGACGATAGTTTCGAGATCAGCGATCTCGTTGACGAGCAGGCTGGTTTTTGGTGTCTGGTCGCTGCCCTTTTGGAAATAGGAGCGGACCCGGTCAGCCAGAACCGCGGCTTTGCCGACGTACAGAATCTCCTTCCTGTCATTCTTGAAGAGATAGCAGCCGGGTTGTTCCGGCAAATGCGACAGCTTGGATTGCAGTGCGTCTGTCATTCTTAATAAGCACATGTTTCGGTCGGCATCGGTAGTTATTGTACTTCCTTAACGGGGGGGACTATCCAGCACGAACTAAAGGCTGGGGAAGTCTACTCGGGCTAACCGGACCTTGAAGTGAGCAGGTGCAGCGCGACAGGAACACTCCGGCAGCATGGTCAAAAGGTCCGTCCAGCGAGGCCGTAACGAGGTCCGCGACGCGAGGAATAATGAGCATCACGCTTGCGGACGCCGGCGTGACGGTGAGCCGACTGTGTCTCGGGCCAAGGCGTCTCGTTCTTACCCGCCCGCCTGCCTAGACGGGCTCTTTTCTCATGGCGGTACGTTGACGCTGTGAACGATGCGTGGACGAAGGTGGCGGGCATTTTCAGCATCCTGCTACCGTAGCGTGCGCACGAACGACGGACTGAGGGAGCCTCGAGCCACTTCTTCGACCGGACCCTTCATGGTGAGGCTGAAATCCGGAGCGACTTCGATATTGAGACTCCCCCCTGGCATGTTCACCGTGACCGGGCCCTTGACCAGACCGAGCCGGACGGCAGCACTCGCCGCCGCGCAGGACGAGGAACCGGAGGCCTGGGTTTCGCCGGCGCCTCGCTCCCAAATGAGGATGAAGATTGCCTTGGGCCCGGTCGGGATCGCCAGTTGCACGTTGGTGCGCTTCGGAAAGAACGGGTGATTTTCAAGCGCAGGCCCGAGCAGCAGCAGGTCTTCACGGCGCCAGGTCTCGCCGGCCTTTTTGAAGAGCACGCAATGGGGATTGCCGACGCTGACACCCGTGAATTGGAGCGATTGTCCTGCCGCTTCGATAGGAACTTGGATCAATTCATCCATAGGCAGGGTACAGGGGAGTGCGGCTGGGTGAAAAGAGGCTCGCCCCATCTCGACGGTGGCCGCGGCGGCATCGCCGTGCCGATCGAGGTGGAGCGATATGGAGACCAGGCCGCCCTTGGTCTCGACGGTAAACTGTTTCTTCTTCGTCTTGCCGGTGGCATGGAGATAGCGAGCGAAGATGCGCAATCCATTGCCGGACTTCTCAGCTTCGCTTCCATCGGGATTGAAGATACGCAGGCCGAAGTCGGCCTTCTTGGAAGGCACCAGCGCGAGGATGCCGTCACTGCCCACGCCCCAATGGCGATCGCAGATGCCGCGGATTTTACCAACGGAGAGCTTGAACGTCAGCTCTAGAGGATCCATCACCAAATAGTCATTGCCGAGTCCATGCCCGCGAAAAAACCCGTTCTTCATGCCTGGTCTCCTTGAGATGGGAAGAGGTGTCCCGTTACTCCTTGCAAAGCTGGAAAAGGTACTGCGGCGATTCTTGCCGCGTCAATGGGGAGAAGCGCACACATGATAAGAGTTACACGAGCGCGGTCCCTGGCGGGCGTTCAATGAGTTCAACCTCGTAGCCGTCCGGCGCGTCGATGAAGATGAATCGGCTACCCGAGGAGGTACGGGTTGGGCCGTCGGTAATCTTAACCTGCTGCGATTCCAAAGCCCGGATCGTGTCGTCCAAGTTTTCAACCTCAAAGGCGAGATGGACCAGATCTTCTTGCACGGTCACAGGTCCGCTGGCAGGAAAACTACACAGCTCGATGAGTTCCTCACTATTCGGCACCTTCAGAAATGCCAAATGCGATCCGCGTGGAGACACTTTGCGTTCCATGACCTCCAGGCCCAGTACATCCCGGTAGAACTGGATGGTTTGATCCATATTGCTGACCCGCATGCGGGTGTGAAGCAGCTTTTTCACGCGCACGGTCCTGTCTCCTTTGTCGGCTGCTGAAAACATCCCCCAGCTGCGTTCTCAGTCGCTCGAACCCCTCAACGTACCCTGCCCGCGTACGCCTCGGGGTCCTCGTTCCTTGCGGCCTTGCTGGAGAATGTTTTGAGCAGCCTGTGAAATGATCCCTGTAAAGAACCGAAAGAGGAATTCAATAACGATCTTACCATTGCGGCGTATCACCTCACGTTGTCCTTGCCGGACCAGCCGTCTTACGAAGCAGAATCTCGGCGTAGCCTGGAATGAGAAAATTCGGCATGGGACCAATTTCCTTATAACCTTGCTTGCGGTAAAAGGCGCGCGCCCCCTCATTAAAATCCGACACGCAGGCGAACACATTCTTGGCCCGGGCGAATGTGAGCGATTCAATATGAGCCAGTAGCCGGCTACCGAGGCCGGTGCCTGTTGCGGAAGGGGCGATGCCGAGTAATTCCAGATAGTCGCCGAAAAGGAATTTTCGTCGCACGATGGCGATCCCCAGCACGGTTCCTTCAGCTTCCATCACAAACGTGTCCCGAGCTTGCGGCACGGGCGAAAAGATCCTTCCCCAATCGTCGGCAGTAAACCCGAGTCGTTTCCAGGGGTCGGAATCAGTAAGGATCCCGATCACGGCATCGCGATCCTCCGGCCGCATATCGCGGATTATGGCCGGAGTGGGGCTGTGGCTTGGTTGCATCGTAAGAGGTCCGATACCGTCAGCGGAGTCAAGCCCTTGTCAGGCAGGACTGTGGTGGCTAAAGTTGTGGTTACCTCCCGGGTATGTTTGCCCTTCCCGTTAGCGTGCAACACGATGACACTGCCCGGCTTCATGTGTTTCCGCAGGCGGGCCAGAATCGCGTCCGCCGTGAGGGTCGGATCGGGGTCTCCCGACTCGAGACTCCACATGATAAACCGCAAGCCCAGAGCATTCACCGCTTCCACTGTCTGATCGTTATATTCCCCGTAGGGTGGTCGAAACAGGGTCGTCGAACGGCCGTATTTCGTCTTGAGGATTCGCACCGGTCCCACGATCTCTCGTTGTTGTTCTTCCAGCTCATGCATCGGGAGATGCGCATGCACCTCGCCATGCGTCCCGACTTCGAAAAATGGAACGGCCAAGAGCTCTTTCACCTCGGCGTCGTGCTTGGCCATCCACCGACCGGACATGAAAAATGTGGCTGGAACTTTGTTCATAATGAGGAAATCGATTAATTCGCGGTCGAATCCCGGGGCGGTGCGCACCGGACACAGATCATAGGTCAGCGCAACCGCCGGGCATGAGGGAGAGCCGGCCCTGATGACCTGGGCCTCCGCTAGATGGCCATGCACGACCAGCGCCATCGAACACATCGCTGATAGAGTCACTTGACACAGGTTCCATCGCATGGAGGGGAGTATACCCGATGACAGGGACCGGCGATAGTTGACGGTCTGTCAAGGTGGCTGCTACGGTGACCATATGCAGGGACCTGCCTGGCAAATCGGTCGAGTGTTCGGAATTCCTATCTACGTGCATGCCTCATGGCTCTTCGTATTCTTCTTTGTGACCTGGTCGCTGGCCACAGGGTATCTGCCCGACATGCTACCAGGTCTCTCAGAGCCGCGGTATTGGGGGATGGGCGGGGTGGCCGCGCTTCTCCTGTTCGCATCGGTCCTGCTGCATGAACTCGGTCACTCCGTCGTTGCCCTTCGTTATCACATTCCCATCGGCCAAATTACGTTGTTCATTTTCGGTGGAGTGGCACAAATGCGAAAGGAACCGCCGCATCCGAGGGCGGAATTTCTCATCGCCATTGCAGGCCCGATTGTCAGCTTCTTTTTGGCGGGGCTGTGTATGAGCCTGGTCTTGTTGTTGGAATGGCTCCCGTCCGGGGCCTCTCTGCAGGGGTTAACGGCGCTCGGCGCACTCCTTGGGATGGTCAATACGCAGCTAGGCCTCTTCAACCTGCTGCCGGGTTTTCCGCTGGACGGCGGCCGAGCCCTGCGGGCGGGTCTTTGGGCTTGGAGTAAGGATTTCTATCGCGCGACGAGCCAGGCGGCATTGGTAGGATTGCTCTTCGGTGTCGGTTTTGGTCTCTTCGGAGCGCTACTGCTGGTCGGCGCACTTTCCGGGACCCTGTCGAGCGCCCTGGCAAGTAGTGGGGGATGGATTGTGCTGCTGGGGGCTTTTCTTTTCACGGCGGCGCGCGGAAGTCGCAAGCAGGCGGTGATCCGTGCGTCGTTAGCGTCGGTGTCCGTCCGCGAGCTCATGGTCAAGAACGTGGTGTCTCTATCCCCGGACATCACGCTGGAAGAAGCCGTACATCAATATTTCCTGCCCTACGGCTATGGGGGATTTCCGGTAGTGCAGGATGGGCGGCTTCTAGGTATCGTGACGGTGCGTGAGGTACAGGCCGTCAACAATCCGCTCTGGGCGTTTCGCCGGGTTGCCGAGGTGATGCAGACTTCCAATGACGAGATGATCGTATCGCCGGAAGTGCCGGTGATACAGGCATTGGAGAAAATGATGTCGTTTGGGGCAGAGCGGCTGATCGTGGTGCAAGATGGGGAACTGCTCGGCCTGCTGACGCGCGCCTCTATCGGCAACTTCATCGAGCAGCGCAATCCATCCAAGTAGGTCATCCCACACCGCCTATTCTGTGCCACAGGATGCTTAAATGGCGACTTTCTTACCCGCCCAATCCCGGCGCGTCAAAGACTCGCCCTGCCCCACGCAAGGCCGCAGCGAGGTCCACGGCGCGAAGAATAATGAGCGCCACGGCTGTGGACGCCGGCGAGCCGGTGAGCCGCAGTGTCTCGGGCCGCGGCGTCTTGTTCTTACCCACCCGCCCCCACGGTGCCCCCTAACGTGAGGAGGTCTTTGTCGAAGCCGTTGAAGATCGTGAAATTCGTGTGGGCTGCCGGATGATTCGAGTGTTTCATGATTTTATCAGGCACGGACGAGGGCGCTGGAAAAGTCGCGAATGAGACAGAGCGCAGGTTGCGACCAGAACCTACTGGGGCAGAAGTTCGGTCGTAGAGGCTAAGGGGGAAGGCCGCCGACACTGATAGGTGTGGGTTACCACTGCGCCCAGGAGGACGAGGGCCGAAGAGTAGTAGACCCAGAGGAGTAACAACACCACTTCGAGCAATGAGCCATACATCTGTGTGTAGACCGCGGCATCTTCTAAATAGGTCACGAACACCACCTTAGCGGAGACCCACAGCAGGCTGAAGACCGCCCCCCCGATGGTCGACTCTTTCCATGTGGGCCGCTGGTGAGGAAGGAATCGATAGAGACAGGTGACGGAAGCGAAGGCAAGCAGAAACGGCAATGAATAGGCGAGCAGGAAATCGTGCGCGGTGATCGCGACCAAGTCGAGTCCCCACAAGTGCGGCGCATAGGCAGTCAGCAATTCAATAGCTTGTGTGGCAACAAATGAGATCAGGGCCAGAAAGCCGAGCATCCAAATCATCGCGACGGCCACGAGCGTTGAAATCAGCGGATGCCGCTTGGCCGCCGTGCCGAACACAGTATTCATGGCGTAGTCTAGTTCATAAAATACCAGCGCGCTGAACCAACCGAATGCGAGGAAAACGGCCCATCGCACTTGCTCCTGCTCCGCCACGCGCCGAATATCTTTTGCCAGACGTTCACCCATGCTGGGAAGAAATCCCTTCAGGAATCCCAACAAGAATTGATAGCCGATGACGTCCTGGCTCACGATGAAGCTGATGCCGTAGAGCAAGAGGAACACCATGGGAAAGAGCGAGAGGAGGGAAAAGAAGGCCAGCGAAGCGGCCAGACTGAGACAGCCTCGCCGCCTAAAGGTTTCAATTACGTTGGAGAGAAACGATAATCCGATCATGCAAGCCCGTCTTGAGCCACGCCGACGCGGTTAGACCATCGGCCGGGTGCTGCCGGTCCTGTGGTGATGAATGTCGGTGCGCCACGATAACAGAGAACGGGGAAGGTTGCATGAGGATGCAAGAGATGCCCATCCGTTATTTCAGTAACGGTGCCGCATGGGTGGCCATTGACCATAGGCCGTTGGGGAACAGCCCCAGGAGCACGACGCCGGCAAGAGCGCAGGCGAGGACGAACGATAGAGCCGGAGAGGTTTCGAATTGTGACTGAGATTGTGGCAAGCCTTCGGGATCGCGCATGTACATCACCATCACAATTCGCAGGTAGTAGAAGGCAGAGATCGCGGCGAAGATGACGGCGACGACTGCCAGCCATGCCATTCCACCGTTCACCGCGGCCATGAAGATATAAAACTTGCCGATGAACCCTGCCGTCGGAGGAATGCCGGCCAGCGACACCAGAAAGACCAACATGAAAAAGGCCCCCAAGGGTTCACGTTTCGCCAGTCCCGCATAATCTTCGATGTTGTCGCTCTCCTGACCGTCTTTGCGCAGCATCCCCACCAGCGCAAATGCGCCAAGCGTCATGAACGAATATATCGCGATGTAGAGCAACACACTTGCGAGGCCGGTTGAGGCGGCCATTCCGCCTTGCCGGCCCGCCACGACGACCCCGATGAGGGCATAGCCGGCATGGGCGATGCTGGAATAGGCCAACATACGCTTGATGTTGGTCTGCACGATTGCAACAAGGTTGCCCAAGGCCAGCGTCGCCAGGCAGATGACGGTGAACAGGATCGACCAATCCGCGCTCACCCCTCCCAGGCCCTCCACAAACACCCGGAGAAAGGCGCCGAAGCTGGCCGCTTTCGAGGCAACGGCCATGAAGGCCGTGACAGACGTCGGCGCTCCCTGATAGACGTCCGGCGTCCACATGTGAAACGGCACGACGGCCAATTTGAATCCGAACCCGACTGTCAGCAACACCAGCGCCAGGGACAATAAGGGATTGCCCGTTCCCTGCGCGGCGATCTCCTCTGCGATCACAGAGAGACGAGTGCTCCCGGCCAGCCCGAACAAGAGCGAAATGCCGTACAAGAGAATTCCGGATGAAAACGCTCCCAGCACGAAATACTTTGCCGACGCTTCCAGCGAACGCGCCTCAGTTCGCTTGAGTCCGGCCATCACATAAAGCGAGAGGGACATCAATTCGGTGCCGAGGTAGATCGTGAGGAGGTCGGCGGCGGAGACCATGACCATCATACCGACCAGCGATAGCAGGATGAAGCCGTAATATTCGCCGATGTTCAATCGCTCCGCCTTGAGGTACGCGAGGGACAACAGGACCGTGAGCCCCGTCACGATATACAGCAGTAGTTTCCAGAAGGCCCCATACGCATCGATCACAACCAGATCGCTGAAGGCATATTGGCGACCCATCAATTGAGAGGAAGTGAGACCTAGGCAAATAGCCAGGGCTGCTAAAGTCAGCCAAGCCAGGAGGTCCTTCTTGGAATCCGCAAGGATGGGATCCAGCACCAGGATGAGGCAAGCCGTGCCGATCACCACGAGTTCAGGAAGGATCGCGAGCAGGTCTTGTATGGGAATCGTCATCGTCCGGTGGCCTGTTCAGAAGATGGAGTCGTGGGCGACGCGGCGATCGCGGCAGTGGACACTGGTTCTGTGCTGGGCTCAGGCCGGGGTTCAATCGCAAACACCGGCGTCCTCGGGGCGGCTAGCAAGTGCGCCACACTGGCATGCATTCGGGTCAGCAGAGGGTTGGGGAAGATGCCGATCACGAAGACCAGGACGACCAGAGGGACCAGCGTGGCCGTTTCCCGAGCATTCAGGTCCAACAGATGCGCGCGATGCGTGGGCGAGGGATTTCCAAAAACCATTCGTTGCATGAGCCAGAGGATATAGGCCGCTGCCAAGATAATGCCCAAGGCAGCGAAGGCCGTGGCGACCTTGCTCCAGAGGAACGTCCCGGCCAGCACCAGAAATTCGCCGACAAAGCTATTGGTGCCGGGAAGTCCTAAAGAGGACAGCGCAAAAATCATCAGGAACAGGGCATAGCGAGGCATCGGCCCGGCCAGTCCGGTATTGTCGAGAATTTCGCGGCTGTGGGTCCGCTCGTAGATGATCCCCACGCAGAGGAAGAGTCCGCCGGTGGTGATGCCATGGTTGACCATCTGCATGACCGCGCCTTCGATCCCTTGGGTATTCAAGACGAAGATGCCCAGCGTGACGAAGCCCATGTGACTCACGCTGGAGTAGGCGATGAGTTTTTTCATGTCGGTCTGTGCCAGGGCCATGTAAGCGCCATAAATAATGGCGATGATCGACAGCGCGATCATCGGCTTGGTAAATGTGACGGTCGCGTCCGGCAACATCGGCAAGGTAAAGCGGAGAAATCCATAGGTGCCCATCTTCAACAACACGCTCGCAAGAATCACACTGCCTGCAGTGGGAGCTTCCACGTGCGCGTCCGGCAACCAGGTATGAAATGGAAACATGGGGACTTTCACCGCAAAGGCGGCGAAGAACGCGAGGAACAGCCACATTTGCAGCGACGCACTGTACGTGCCCCGACTCAGCACCAGGATGTCGAAGGTCTGCCCGCCGTGGAAGTAGAGGGCGATGATCGCGACCAGGAGCAAGAGGCTGCCTGCCAAAGTGTAGAGAAAAAATTTGATCGCGGCATACAGGCGGTTGGGTCCTCCCCAGACGCCGATGAGCAAATACATCGGGATCAGCATGGCTTCCCAGAATACGTAGAACAACACAAAATCGAGGGCGACGAAGACGCCCAGCATGGCCGTTTCCATCACCAGCAACATCGACATGAACAGCTGGACGCGTTTTTCGATCGCCGTCCAGGACACGGTGACGCAGAACGGCATGAGCAAAGTTGTCATCAGAAGTAGCGGAAAGCTGATGCCGTCGAGGCCGAGACTATATTGCACGGGCGGGGACGTAATCCAGGAGGCTCGTTCGACGAATTGCATCTCACCGGTTGAAGAGTCGAAGAGCCACCACAGCGGAAGCGAGCAGAGAAAATCCGCCACGGTAATGCCAAGCGCCAGCCAACGGGCGGACTCCGCCCTCACCAGGAGACAGAGAACGGCTCCCAGCAGGGGCAGGAAAATGATCAGACTGAGCCAGGGAAACGAACTCGTCATGAATACTTGGCCAAGAGTCCATGGCAGCGGAAGCAGGATACGCAGGCGATTCCTGACGACCGATGACCAGTGACCATTGATTCCCCTTCCGTTTCTAGAACAGCAAATACACGGTCAAAATAACCACGGCGCCAAGTGTCATGCCGAGGGCGTAATGTTGCGTTTGTCCGCTCTGCGTCAAACGAATGATCCAGCCTCCCCAGGCAACGGCGCGGGCGACTCCGTTGACCGCGCCATCGATGATCGAGACATCGACATGTTTCCACAGACCGTTAGCGGCTGATAACGTAGGACGGACAAACCAGCGGTCGTAGATCTCATCGACATACCACTTGTGAAGCGACAACTCGTAGGCCGTGCGCCACTGCTGCGCGAGCCGATTCGGCAAGTTGGGGTTCAGCACATACAGATAGTACGCGGCACCGATCCCGGAGAGTCCCATCAAGGTAGCGAACGCCATGATGCCATAGGCGGCAGGGCCTTCATGCTGCGCGGCCGCGTTGTGGCCGTGGAAGACCGGTTCCAAAAATTCGGGAATGCCTAGATAGCCGGCGACGATACTGAGGACCGCAAGAATCATCAGCGGTACCGTCATCGTGGTCGAAGGTTCATGAATGTGGCCCGCATGATGAGGATCGACATGAGAGGGCCCCCAGAAGGTCATGAAGACCAGACGGAAACTGTAAAAAGCCGTAAGGCCTGCGGTCAGCAGTCCGCAAACCGTCAGGAACTGTCCTAACGGACCGGCCGACCATGAAGAGATCAGGAGATCGTCCTTGCTGAAGAAGCCTGCCGTCAGAGGGAAGCCCGCCAGCGCGAGCGATCCAACGAGAAAGGTCCAATAGGTGACCGGAAGCTTGTCTTTCAAGCCGCCCATGCGCCGTATGTCCTGCTCATGGTGCAAAGCGATGATCACCGAGCCGCAACCGAGGAACAGCAGTGCTTTGAAGGCGCCGTGAGTCAGGAGGTGGTACATGCCTGCGCCGTAAGCGCCCAAGCCGCATGCCATCACCATGTAGCCGAGCTGGCTCATCGTCGAATAGGCCACCACACGCTTAATGTCGGTCTGGGTGAGGGCAATCGTTGCTCCCAGTACCATGGTGAGGGCGCCGACGAGGGCGACGACCGTCATGGCGGTGGGCGAAAGGTTATAGAGCGGCGACAATCGCGCGACCATGAAGACCCCGGCCGTCACCATGGTGGCGGCATGGATCAATGCGGAGATCGGCGTCGGTCCCTCCATGGCATCGGGGAGCCAAACGTGTAAGGGAACCTGCGCGGATTTTCCGACCGCTCCGGTAAAGAGCAGAAGGCAGATCATCGTCATCACTGAGACATCCCATGTCCCGCCGAAGGGTCCGAGCAAGTTCATTGTTTTGGATGCCAGGTCTTGAGCTTGCGCAAACATCGTGGCGTAATCGAGGGAGCCGAAGGAATACCATACCAGGAACAAGCCGAGGATGAAGCCAAAGTCTCCCACACGGTTAACCAAAAAGGCTTTGGTGGCGGCGGCGCAGGCGCTCGGTCGCTCATACCAATGGCCGATCAGCAAATAGGAGCAGAGCCCCACCGCTTCCCAGAAGACGAACAGTTGCAGCAGATTGTCCGCCATGACCAGCATCAGCATGGAAAAGGTGAACAGGGCGATATAGGCGAAGAAGCGGGCGTATCCCGGTTCTCGCTGCATGTAGCCGATCGTGTAGATGTGCACCAGGGTGCTGACGGTCGTGACCAGCACCAGCATGACGGCAGTCAGCCGATCGATCGAGATTCCGATATGGATATCCAGGTTTCCCGAGGTCAGCCAGGTGTAGAGGGGGACATTTACAGGATGGCCGGTGGCGACGTCGCACAGCGCCAATAGCGAGAGCACGAAGGACCCCACCATGGCTGGAACGGCAATCAAGTGCGCCCGTTCCTTAATCCATTGTTCACCGATGCCCACGATCAAGAAGGCGAACAAGGGGAGAAATGGAATCAGTGTGTAGAGCATGGCCGATACGGGAGACTAGCGTTTCAACAAATTGAGGTCGTCGACGTAGATCGATGAGTTTGCCCGATGAAGGGCGATAATAATGGCCAGGCCGACGGCAACTTCAGCCGCCGCCACAGTGAGAGCAAAGAACACGAACACTTGCCCAGCGACATTGTGAAAGTATTCAGAGAAGGCCACAAAGTTGATATTCGTGGCATTCAGCATCAATTCGACGGACAGCAAAATGACGATGATGTTGCGGCGAATTAATACCCCAATCACTCCGGTGAGGAATACAAACCCACTCAAGATCAAATAGTAGGATAACGGAACTGTCATGGCCTCACCGATGGGGACGGCGCACTCTCACCGGTATCCTTCTTGGCCAAAATGATCGCCCCGATCATCGCGACCAACAAAATCAGAGATGCGACCTCAAAAGGGAATAGATAGGTGGAGTACAGGACTTCGCCGATCGTTTCGGTATTGCCGGCTGCGGCGACCGGATCAGCCGGAGGCGCTGCCCCAGATGCCCCTACGCGAGATTGAATAAGAAGCAGAACCACTTCCGTACACAACACGACGCCGAGCAGCCCCGCGACCGGCAGTTGGTTGTGATAGCGCTCCTCGGTCTTCACATTCAGCAGCATGACCACGAAGAGATACAGAACCAGGATCGCACCGGCATAGACGACGATCTGGACCGCGGCCAGAAACTCCGCATGCAGGGTGACGTACAGGCCCGCGACATGAAAAAACATGATCAGCAGGGCAAGAGCGCTGTAGACGGGATTTCGCAGTGTCACGACCAAAAGCGAGGTGACTGCGATCACGCCGGCGAAATAGAAGAAAAAAATGTGGTCCATGTGGCTGTCGAGTATCCCAAATCAGGCCCAACCCCTCTTGCTCCCTGTTGTCTTGCGCATTGTCCGATGACAGCCCGCTGCGACTCGCTCCTCTCTGTGCCGGGGGATCACGGAGAGCGAGCCGGGCGATTAATGCTCCTTTTGCGGGAGATTCTTGAATGCGACGTTGAAAAACGCCACATTGCGGTGCTGTAGCTCAAGGCGTTTTTCCCGAACGGGAAAGGAGCGGTCGCCGATGGCGAGCAGTTGCTCCTTGTTAAGATGGAGCTGGCGCTTGTCGTAGACGGCCCATTCAAACTCGCGCGTCATTCCCAAGGCATCTACCGGGCAGGCATCCACGCAGAGGCCACAGAAGAGACAGCGGGTCATATCCATGTAGTATTCTTTGGAGTACCGCTTGGTCGGTTCCCCGGGGACTTCAGCGCTGACGACTCGAATCACGCGCGAGGGGCAGGCGGCCTCGCAGAGATCGCAGCCGACACATTTCTCGGTGCCATCGTCGTATCGCAGCAAGGCGAGCATGCCGCGATAGTTATCCGGCAAAATGCGCTTCTCGTGCGGGTACTGCAGGGTGATCGGTTTGTAGTTAAGCAAATGCGTGAGTGTGGCTTTCATGCCTATGAGGAGTTCGTAGAAGGTCAACGTCTTCAGCCAATCGCTGAGAGATAGTTTTCGTTTCGGTTGTGCCGAGACGGCGGCGTTCATGTCCCTCCGTTACCGAGGAAAGAAATAGGCGGCGATGGCTGTCAGCACGATGTTTCCCAACGCGATGGGTAACATCACTTTCCAGCCGAACCGCATCAGTTGGTCATATCGCAAGCGCGGCAGTGTCGCGCGTAACCAGAAAAACAGGAACAGAAAGAAGTACACCTTGACGGCAAACCAGACGACGTTTTCCATCCAGGCGATGCGTTCCAGGCCGATGTATTCGAGGATGGTGCCGGGATAGGGCGCGTTCCACCCTCCGAGGAACAGCGCGGCCGCCACGCAGGAGACCAAAATCATGTTGGCGTATTCCGCGATGAAGAAAAAGGCGAAGCGCATGCCGCTGTACTCGGTGAAGAATCCTGCCACCAGCTCGCTCTCCGCTTCGGGCAGGTCGAATGGGACACGGTTGGTTTCCGCTACCGCGGAAATGACGTAGACCACGAAGGCGAAAATTTGCGGGAACGGCATGGCCAGGACGTACCAATTCCAAAACCCGCCGGCCTGCGCCTCCGTGATCTTCACGAGGCTGAGCGAGCCGGAGAGCAGAATGACGCCGACGATCGCGAGTCCGACGTTCAATTCGTAGCTGATCACCTGCGCGGCGGAACGGAGTCCGCCGAGAAGGGAATACTTACTGTTCGAGGACCAGCCGCCCAGGATGATCCCGAAGGCGCCGATCGAGGCAAAGGCCAAAATGTAGAGAATCCCGATGTTGATGTCGCTGATGATGAACGGCTTGATCTGCATGCCGAATAGCTCGATGGTCATGCTCGGACCAAACGGGATCACCGCAAAGCCGATCATCGCGGGCACGAGCGCCAGGATCGGCGCGAGGGTAAACAGGAACTTGTTGGCTCCGGCCGGGATGATGTCTTCTTTGAAGAATAATTTGAGACCGTCCGCGATCGGTTGCAGAACGCCATAGGGGCCGACTTCCATCGGGCCCATGCGATCCTGCATCCAGCCGAGAACTTTCCGCTCGGCGAGGGTGAGGACCATGACGGTCAGCATCACCACCCCCATCACTGCGGCGATTTGAGCCAACGACACCGCCAGTCGCAATCCAATATCCATAACGACAATACTCCCTCGTTCTGTCTTACGAGACCTTCTCTAACGACACCCGCGCGAGCTTAAAATAGGGGATTTGAGTCTGGGGATCAATCATCCAATCAGCGAGCTGCTTGGCCTCGCCATCAAAATGTTCCGGGAACCAGACCAAGCCGACGGGCACACGCTCGCGCACCTTTACGGTCGTTGTCATGGCCGCACGTGGATTCGAAACCCGAACCTGTCCTCCGTCCGTCAGGCCCAATTTGGCGGCATCCACCGGATTGATCGACAGAAAGCCCTCTTGCTGCAATTGGAGAAGTCCCTTGGAGCGGGTCGACAACTTTCCGGAATGAAACAGTGTCTGGACGAACATAAGGGTGAATTGATCGCTGTCTGTCGAACGCGCCGGTGAGAGGGCATAACGAGTCGCCAGATCGTCTGTAAATCCTTTGGTCAGATATTGGGTCAAAATGGGCTGATCCACTTTAGGTGTCGTCGGCGTCGGTCCCAGCAGACTATAACCAGGGATAACACTTCGAATCTCTTTCAAGATTTCACGCGCATCTCCGTATTCAAGAGGCGAACCCATCAGCACGGAGATGGCTGAGAGTATTTCCCAATCGGGACGGCTGTCGCCCACCGGATCAATCGCTTGGCGGACCGCCTGGACATGTCCTTCGGAGTTCGTAAAGGTTCCGTGTTTCTCCACATACGAAGAGGCCGGCAGCACCACATGGGCCATTGCTGCGGTTTCGGTGAGGAACAATTCCTGGCAAACCAGCAGCTCCAGCTTCGCGAGGCCTTCCTTGGCTTGGGCTGCGGCAGGCAGAGTGCCGACGGGGTTTTCTCCAACGATAAACATCGCTTTCATCGCGCTCTTGTTTGCAGCGGCCAGCATGTCGGTCAGCGAGGCGCCGGGAGTGCGAGGTAATTCCTCCCGCCACACTGTCGCGATGCGGTCGCGGGCGGCCTGGTCGTTGAGAGGCGCAGGACCTGGGAAAAATTCGGCCATCGCGCCCATTTCAACAGCGCCTTGATCGTTGTTCTCTTCAGCGAGTGGCCCAAGCCCGCACCCTGGTTTGTCGAGTTTGCCCAGCAGGATCAGCAGATCCAGGAGATTCGTGAGGATGTCCTGTCCGCCTGGCTGACGCAGCACGCCATTTCCGACCAGGATGACCAACCGCTTCGCCATGGCCAATGTCTGCGCAGTCTCCGCCCACTGGGATCGTGTCTGACCGGTGGCCGCTTCCAAGGCCTCCCAGGAAGCGCCCGCCACAGCGGAAGTCAGGCGTTGCACAAATTCCGACGCCTGTTGAGACGTGGTCGCGTCGAACAGGTTCTGTTCGAGGACTGCTTTGATCAATCCGATGACGGTATTCCCGAATTGCGCCGGGTAGGTGAGGAAATGCTGGGCGGCCAAGTTGACGATATTGCTCAGCGTATCGATTGCCGGTTGCAGGGTTTCGATCGTCACGAGCGTCGCCTGACGTTTTTTGACGGCTTCTTTCACCCTGAGGCCCGTGACAGGACTCGTCTCGGTAATATTCGTGCCGACCAGGAGCAGAGTGTCGGCGGCGGTAATGTCTTCGAATGCGATGCTCCACCGGTGGGTGCCCTGCACCCGTCGCAAGGCCTGCACCCCGCTGATATGTCCATACCGAGCGCTGCTGTCGATGTGATTGGTGCCGATCACCTGGCGCATGAATTTCTGAAACAGATAGAGGTCTTCGTTGGTGCAGCGAGACGTGATGAGCCCGCCGAACGCATCCGGCCCATGAGATAACTTCAGGCGCAACGCCTGCTCGGCAACATATTCCAGCGCATCTTCCCAGGTGGCCTCGACCAATGTGCCGTTGCGGCGGATCAGAGGGTGCATGAGACGGTCGGGGTGGGTGGAGACATGGAAGCCGAAAAAGCCGCGTGCGCAAAGATCGCCGTTGTTCCGGCCCGCTCCATACTGCGAGTTGACCTCGATCAGTTCGTTGCCCTTGGTTTGCACGGTAATCCGGCAGCCGTCCCCGCAGAAGGTGCAAATGGTTTCGGCCCGCTTGAGCATCCAGGGGCGATATTCGTACATGGACAGGCGGCTCACGATGGCCCCAACGGGACAGATCTGCACGCAGCCCCCGCAAAATTCGCAGTCGAGCTGATGGGCCGCGAAATGTTTGATCTCGGTCATGGTGCCGCGGCCGACCGGCGCCAGCGCTTTCACGTCCATGACTTCGTCGCAATAGCGGACGCAGCGCAAACATTGCACGCAGCGGTTCATCTGCGTTTCTATGAGCGGGCTAAAGTATTCCTTCTGGAAGATGCGCTTGGTCTCCGTAAATCGGCTTGTCGTCGGGCTGTATTGGTGTGAAAAGTCTTGCAGGTCGCACTTCCCCCCTTGATCGCAGACCGGACAATCGAGCGGATGGTTGGCCAGGATGAATTCCAGCACTGATTTATGCGCATCGTCGACGACGGTGGTGGCGGTTCGAACGGACATGCCTTCGGCCACCGGCGTACTGCAGGCGGTCTGGAGTTTCGGCATCTTTTCGACTTCGACGAGGCACATCCGGCAGTTGGCGTCCGGCTTCAGTTTGGGGTGGTAGCAGAAATGCGGAATCATCACGCCCACGCGCCGGGCCGCTTCTATAACGAGCGTGCCCTTGGGGACCGCAACCGTGGTGCCGTCGATCGTGAGGCGAACTGTTTCTGTCATTGGATCAGCCATAGTCAGACTACATATCCTGATGTGCCGACGGGTTCATGTGGAAAGCGTGCAACGTGATGGACTCGCGAAGACTCTCCAGCCACATGTCGGCACAAGGCTCCATGCTACGTTCTCGTTCCGACCGGATCAGGTCGTATCAAATTCGCCGCCTCGGCGGCATGAATCAGCGTGACATACTCGTGCCGCCAATGCTTGAGCGTGCTCATAATAGGGGACACCTCGGCATCACCGAAGGCGCAGACCGTGCGTCCGGCGATGTTTTTGCACAGGTCGGTCAAAGTTTCCAGGTCCGACATCTGCCCGCGCTTCTTCACGATCCTGCGCATGATTTGCACGAGCCATGAACTGCCCTCCCGGCAAGGACTGCATTTCCCGCAAGACTCGTGATAGAAAAACTCCATCAGGCGCAATGCAGCCCATACCATGTCGGTGCCTTCTTCCATGACCGTGACACCGCCTGAGCCCAACATCGATCCAGCCTGCGCCACCGATTCGAAATCCAATTTGACGTCTAAATGATCAGGGGTCAGAAAAGGCGCGGACGCGCCGCCTGGAATGAAGGCTTTGAGTTTCTTGTCCGATCGCATGCCGCCGGCTTGTTCGTAAATCAAATCCCGGAAGGTGATCCCCATCGGAACTTCGTAATTGCCCGGCCTGGCCACATGGCCGCTCACGCAGAACACCCGAGTGCCCGTACTCTTCGGCGGCGAGCCGATCGAGGCGAACCATTCGGCCCCGCGAGTCAAGATATGCGGCAGATTGGCCAGGGTCTCGACGTTGTTCACCACGGTGGGCTTATTATAGAGCCCGTGCGTGGCGGGGAATGGCGGCTTGACGCGTGGGAGGCCGCGTTTGCCTTCGAGAGACTCAAGGAGGGCCGTTTCCTCGCCGCAAATATAGGCGCCGGCGCCCCGGTGGACCCAGACATCGATGGTGCTGTTACCGCCGAGAATATTTTTGCCGACATACCCGGCGGCGCGGGCTTCCGCGAGCGCACGTTCAAGGATCTTGGCCCCCAGGACAAATTCGCCACGGATATAAATGTAGGAACTAACGGCGCCGATCGCGTAACAAGCGATCACAATGCCCTCGATCAATTGGTGCGGATCACGCTCGATCAACTGGCGATCTTTAAAGGTGCCGGGCTCGCTCTCATCGGCATTGCAGCAGAGGTAGCGCGGTCCTTTGTAGTCCTTGGGAAGAAATCCCCACTTGACTCCGGTGGGGAATCCCGCACCGCCGCGTCCGCGCAACCCCGACTTCATGACCGTGGCCGTCACATCCGCTGGGCTGACCTTCCCGACCACTTTCCGTAGCGCCTGGTATCCGCCCGCGCGCTCATATTCGGCCAGTGAGCCCGTATAGCCGGGTTGCAGCATGTTCTTCAGAAGAATCGGTTCGTACGTCTTCATACCCTTAATCTCGTGCAGCGCCGCACGTGGAGCGTGAAAGCGCGGGAAGTTCCCTCAGTTCGAATTGCGACCGTCGAAAGACGATTCACGTTTCACGCACCCGGCTTCGCCACGGCCGGTTCCGGCCACATAAAGGGACCGGTCTTCAGCGACGAAGCGCCTGTGTCTCGCAAATCGGCCAGGATGCGATCGAGTTTGGCCTCGGTCAGCCGTTCGTAGTAATCATCGTTGATCTGCATCATCGGAGCGGTCCCGCAGGCGGCCAAACATTCTACGGCGCTCAACGTGAACAATTTGTCTGCCGTCGTCTCGCCTGGTCTGATGCCCAGTTTCGTGCCGATCCAGCCGATGAGGGTATCAGAACCGACGAGCGCGCACATCAGCGATTTGCAGACCTGAATGTGAAACGTTCCCACCGGCTTCAGATTCAACATCGTGTAAAACGTGGCTGTCTCATACACCTGCGGCGTGGTCAGCTTCAAGATGCCGGCGATTTCCTGCATGGCTGATTCCGTGACATAGCCCTGTTCTCGTTGCGCGAGATATAGCAGGGGCAAAAGCGCCGACCGCCTTACCGGATACCGGCTCAGAATATCGTCGATTTCTGCCTGGTGCGTTTCTTTCAACATTATCTCTTATCTATGCCCGCTACCAAGATAAGGCGTGAGGGCACCATGTTCCAACGTGCGCGCGTCCGCAAGTAGCCCCGCACAAGCCAAGAAACGCAGGTGTATGGCGCCTCCAAGTGCGCGCATCGAGCGAGCACATTCTGATCGTGCGCGATCTGCGAGCAAGGAGGCACTATCGACCCTGGCGTTCATCTATCACATTCTCCCATCACGATGTCGTAGGTCCCGAAGATTGTGATGATGTCCGAGATTAAATACCCGCGGGCCATGTGGTCGAACGCGCCCATATGAATGAAAGAGGGGGCGCGTATTTTCATTCGGTAGGGCCGAGGGCTTCCGTCACTGACGATGAAGAAGCCGAGCTCCCCCTTGGGCACTTCCGTGCCGCAATAGGTTTCGCCCTTCGGCGGCTTGAAGCCCTGCGTGAAAATAATGAAGTGGTGAATCAGGCTCTCCATGTCCCGCATAACCTTGTCCTTGGGCGGGGGAATGACGTGCGGCACATCTGCCATGATCGGCCCCTCCGGCATCTGGTCGAGGCACTGCGCGATGATGCGCGCGCTTTGCCGAAGCTCTTCCATGCGAACCCAGTAGCGATCGTAGGTATCGCCCTGTTTGCCGACGGGCACTTCCCATTCGACCTTGTCATAGACTCCGTAGGGCTCGTACTTGCGCACGTCGTAGTCCACGCCGGATCCTCGCAATGTGGGGCCGGTGAGCCCGAAATTGATCGCGTCTTCCGCTGAAATCACCGCCACGTTTCTCGTTCGTCCCACCCAAATTCGATTGGACATGAGGAGCTGGTTGTACTCGTTGACCTTGTCCGGGAATGTATGCAGAAATGCTTTCAGCCGAGCTACGAGATCAGGCGTGAAATCACTGTCCACTCCGCCGATGCGGTAGTAATTCAACGTCAAGCGCGCGCCGCACAGCTTTTCGAACATATCCAGGAGCACTTCGCGCTCCCGAAAAGTCCAAAAGAACACGGTCATGGCCCCGATGTCGAGGGCCTGCGTGCCGAGCCAGAACAAGTGCCCGACGATCCGTTGCATCTCCGCGACCAGCGTGCGGACATATTCCGCTCGTTCAGGTACCGTGATATCCAGCAGTTTCTCTACCGTGCGGACGTACGCGTAATTATTCGTCATGGCGCACACATAATCGAGTCGGTCGGTGTGCGGGATGATCTGCATATAGTGGAGGCCTTCGGCCAGCTTTTCGACTCCCCGGTGCAGATACCCGAGGTCCGGTGTCGCCTTCACGATCCGCTCGCCGTCCAATTCCAATACCACTCGGAGCACGCCGTGCGTACTGGGGTGTTGCGGCCCCATGTTCAGCAGCAACTCCTCGCGGCGGCGCGTGCCTCCTGTCGGTGCGGTCGCAAGGAAGGCCTGTTTCTCTTTGTCGGGAATCTCCCCTTCCGTTTGCTCGGCGGGTGCTTCATCCAGACGCGGAATGAATGGAAAAGAACTGCGCCAGCCGCGCCCTTCGGTCGGGAAATCTTTCCGAAGCGGATGGCCTTCCTCATAGTCTTCCGGCAACAGGATGCGCCGCAGATCGGGATGCCCCACGAAGATAATGCCCATGAGATCGAAAACCTCACGCTCCATGAACTCGGCGCCTTTCCAGATGCCGGTGACGGACGCGATTTCCGGAGCGTCTTCAGTGACGCGGGCCTTGACCCTGATACGCCGCCGATGCGGCAATGAGAGCAGTTGGTACACGACTTCGAAGCGTTCCGGATCGTCGGGATAATCCACCGCGCAAATGTCGGTGATATGGTCGAACGACGCTTCAGGCGTCTCGTGAAGCCAGCGCGCAATATCGACGATCCGCGCGGCGGCCACGCGAGCTGTCACCTCATTTCGAGCGGTATCCACCTCCACGCCTCGGATGGCGTCGGGAAAGGCGGTCATCAGTCGTTCAAGCAGCGGTTGCATCGTCCTCGATTTACTTCACGAATACTCGCTCGCGCTGGATCTTTTGCTGCAGTTTCAGGAGGCCGTCCAGCAACGCTTCCGGGCGAGGGGGGCAACCGGCAATATACACGTCGACCGGAATGATCTGGTCGACTCCCTGGACCACCGCGTAGCTGTTGTAGTGATTGCCGGACGTGGCGCAGGATCCCATGGAGATGACGTAACGCGGCTCCGGCATCTGATCGTAGATCCGGCGGATGACCGGCGCCATCTTTCGGCAGACGGTTCCCGCTACGATCATCAAGTCTGATTGGCGAGGCGACGCGCGGAAGACACCCGCCCCGAACCGGTCGATGTCGTAGCGCGAGGACACGCTCGCGATCATCTCGATGGCGCAACAGGCCAAGCCGAACGTCATGGGCCACAAGGAAGACTTGCGCGCCCAACAGACGAGGGCATCGAGATTCGTCGTCATGATGTTGGCATCGAGCTGGCGTTCTAAAAAGCTCATAGCCTTTTCCTTTCTCTCCCCAGTTGGAGGGGATGAGCGGTCTGCCCTTCACTGCGCGCGTCGAACGAGGTCTTCTGAGGCGCGCGTTTCGCGAGGTGCGCGACGCGACGAATAAGGAGCGTCATGTCTGCGCACGCCGGCGAGATGGTGAGCCGGCCGTGTCCGATGCCGGATACCGCTTCTTCCACGCCCACGCTCAGTCCCATTCCAACGCCCCTTTTTTCCAGGCATACCAGAACCCGACGATCAGAATGGCGATAAACACGCCCATCTCGATCAACCCTACCAACCCCAGCTTCTTGAACGCCACCGCCCAGGGAAACATAAACACGATTTCGATGTCGAAAATCACGAAGAGCATCGCAATGATGTAATACCGAATCGGAAACTGCACGCGGGCGTCCGAAAACAACGGGCTGCCGCTCTCGTAGGGCGCGAGCTTGGCGCGATAGGGGCGGCTCGGCCGGACGATTCTCCCGACCAGCAACTGGATCGCGGCGAAGGCAACGGCGATCACCATAAAGATCAGGATCGGGATGTAATTCAGCGGAGCTGCTTCGCTACCCATGGCACCCCAGGCGCGAGCGAAAGGTGACGTCTGACATGCTGCCTGTCATGATTCCCATCATTTCTTGCCGGCTCTCTGCTAGGCCGGCCGATTGCGCGGGCAAAATCGACCCGAAAAACGGCTGAAACTTCAATCCGTCCAGTTCCGGCTTGGCCATGTTCGCATGCTGGACCAGGACTTTGAAGGTCCGTCCCATGCCTTCCGGTCGTAGGAGGTGAATGGCGGCAAAAAATTCCGGTGATTCCGGCTGGAGCGATTCCAGAAATTGCTCGGCGCCCAGGCCGATCAAGAAACTCATTTGATTCGTAAACCCGGTCACGCTCAATCCTGCCGCCTGTCCCACTCTGGCCAAGGCAGTAAAATCCACATGCGCGGTCATGTCCTGCTCGCCCACTCGGTCAAACGCATCTTCCGTGGTGGTTTGGTTGTAGTAGCAAAGGAACGTGCCTGTTTTCCGGTCCGGTCCGTAGAGGTCGTCCGCGGTGTGGCCGTAATCGATGGTCATGACAATGCCGCGATTCATCACCTGCGCTACCTGTTTCATCCAACGAAGCGCGGCCAGGTTGATTTCAGTTCGATATGCCTCCGGCAGGGTCATATCAGCTTCTCGCACATAAGCCGCCAACTCGTCGGACAAGGGGCGGTAGACTTCCGTGAATCGATCTTCACGCCAGTCGACATACATTTCTTGTAGTTTCCCGTCGATCACCGAGATGCGGTGCACGGGAAACGCATCCACCAGTTCATTGGAAAAAAAGAAGCCGGTAATGCTGTCCGGCGGCAGATCTTCCAGGCGATCGATCCAGGTCACATGGCCGGCTTGTCCAACCCAGGGGGCGAGGTAGTGCTGTTGCAAGGTGCGCATCGCCGCGCTGCGCTCGATCAAAATGTAACGAAGGCGTCGCCCAAGGTCGGCGGGAGCATCTTGGCAGGAGGCCAAGAAATCTCGCGCGAGCAATCCCTTGCCAGGTCCCATTTCCACAATCGTGAACGGATCGGGATGGTCGAGAACGGCATCGAGTTGCTGGGCTTGCTTGGCCAGGGCCTGCCCTAGAATCGGGTGCACATCCGAGCTGGTATAGAAGTCGCCCGACCACCCGATGCGTTCCTTGGTGAGGTCGTCGACTGGGCGCACGTAGTAGCCGAATTGCGGATGATACAGGGCGAGATCCATAAAGCGGGCGAACGAGATCGGACCTGTCCCGGCAATTTCAGCCCTGATCTCCGCCAGAAGTTGTGGATGTCCGGTGCTCAAAGTGACACGACCCTTGTCGGTAGTCGAGCTGCGTTTCAAGCGTCGACGCCAGAAACCGCTCTTCTGCCGGATTCTTTAGGGAAAAGAGGGGGTTAGATTATCCGCTGGCTCAGCGGCAAGTCAAGGCGAAAAGACCCGGAACGAGAGCACAAGATGGAGAGGTAGGCGTGACCAGGAGCCGTAAGTCAGCAGGATCTTCCCGCCTCCTCTCGGACTATGTTCCGTGACATTTTTTGAATTTCTTGCCGCTGCCGCAAGGACAGGGATCGTTGCGACCGACCTTCTCGGCTGGGTGTTGGGCGATTTGTGGCGTCGGTTCATCGCTACGATTGAGCACCATGCGTGGCGGCAGAACTGGTTCTGGAGGTGGCGGCGGGGGTTGCTCGCCCCTGACAGCCTGCACCCGGAACATCCGCTCCAGCACATCCGACTTAATGCGGTCCATCATGCCGGAAAACATGTCAAACCCTTCGCGCTTGTACTCGATCAGCGGGTCTTTTTGTCCATACCCGCGCAGGCCGATCCCGTCGCGCAGATGGTCCATGCCCAGCAGATGATCTTTCCAATGGTGGTCGATCACCTGCAGGAGCAGCATTTTTTCCAAATACCGCATCAGCTCGGAGCCCAGTTCCTGCTCTTTGTGCTCGTAGGCCTGGTGAACCTTGGTCTGGATTTCCTCAATGAGAGCATCTCGACCGACGTCCTTGAAGTGTTCGGCCACAGTGCCTCGGCCTTGCGTGATATCCAGAGCGAACTGGCCTTGCAGCGCTTCCCCGAGACCGTTGTAATCCCATTCTTCCTGATACTGTTCCGCGGAGCAGTAGGTGTCGATGAACGCCTGTACCACATCCTTCATCATGTCGTGGACATCTTGCTGAATGTGTTCACCGGCCAACACGGCGTGGCGGTGCTGGTAGATCACTTCGCGCTGCTTGTTCATCACGTCGTCATATTCGAGGAGCTGTTTGCGGATTTCGAAATTGTGCGCCTCGACTTTTTTCTGCGCGTTGGCGATGGCGCGGGTGACCATGCCATGTTCGATCGGCACGCCTTCTTCCATGCCCAACTTGAGCATCAATTGGGAGACGCGTTCGGACGCGAAAATGCGCATGAGATCGTCTTCGAGCGACAGATAGAAGCGCGAGGATCCAGGATCGCCTTGCCGACCGGCGCGGCCGCGAAGCTGATTGTCGATGCGGCGGCTTTCATGCCGTTCAGTCCCTAAAATATGCAGTCCCCCGGCGGCGATCACGGCGTGCTTGTCCTTTTCGCAGTCGGCCTTGATCTCTTCGAAGATCTCCAGCTTGCGAGTGTCCGCCAGGCTTTCGTCTTGGTAGAGAATCCGTTTGAACAGGAAGTCGGGGTTGCCGCCCAAGAGAATATCCGTGCCGCGACCGGCCATGTTGGTCGCAATGGTCACCCCGCTTTTGCGGCCGGCTTGCGCGATAATTTCAGCCTCTTTTTCATGGAACTTGGCATTGAGCACGTTGTGCTTGATGCCGTTGCGGCTCAAATACCCCGCTAGCCGTTCGGACTTTTCGATGGAAATCGTGCCGACCAGGACCGGCTGGCCCCGTTCATGGCAATCCTTGATTTCTTCGACGATGGCCGTGAATTTTTCTTTTTCGGTGCGATAGACCACGTCCGCATAATCCTTCCGGATCATCGAGCGATTGGTCGGGACAACGTTGACGTCCAGATTATAAATCTTGGCGAATTCGCCCGCCTCCGTGTCGGCGGTGCCGGTCATGCCTGCCAGCTTCTTATACATGCGGAAATAGTTCTGGAAGGTCACCGAGGCCAGGGTCTGGTTCTCGTTGGCGATCTTGACGCCTTCTTTGGCCTCCACGGCCTGGTGCAGCCCATCGCTCCAGCGACGGCCCGGCATCAATCGGCCGGTAAACTCATCGACGATCAGGACTTCGCCGTCTTTCACGACATAATCGACATCGCGTTTATAGAGGGCATAGGCCTGTAAGGCCTTCACAATGTGGTGCACGAGATCCATGTGCTGCAGGTCGTACAGGTTATCCACGCCCAGTAGCTTTTCGACGCGGACGTTGCCCTCTTCCGTGAGCGAGGCAGTCTTGGTTTTTTCCTCGATGGTGTAGTCGTGTTCCGGCTTGAGCTGCGGGATGATCGAATTGATCCGGTAATAGAGATCGGTGGTTTGATCGGTCGGACCCGAAATGATCAGCGGCGTTCGCGCTTCGTCGATCAAGATGCTGTCCACCTCGTCCACAATGGCGAAATGCAGGGGCCGCTGCACACACTGGCTCAGGTCACTGACGATGAGGTTGTCTCGAAGATAGTCGAAGCCGTATTCGTTATTGGTGCCGTAGGTAATCTCAGCGCGATAGGCTTCATGCCGGCTGCAAGGTCGCAAGTGCTGAAGCCGCTTGTCGGCCGCTTCATACGTCGGGTCATAGAGAAAAGACGCATCGTGCTGAATGATACCGACGGAAAGGCCGAGCGCGTGGTAGAGCTGGGCCATCCATTGGGCGTCGCGTTTGGCCAGGTAATCGTTGACGGTGACGAGGTGGGCGCCTTTTCCTTCCAGCGCGTTCAGGTAGAGCGGAAGGGTGGCGACTAAGGTTTTGCCTTCACCGGTCTTCATTTCAGCGATCCGACCCTTGTTCAGGATCATGCCGCCGATCAACTGCACGTCGAAGTGCCGCATGTTCAAGCGGCGGCGAGACATTTCACGGCAGACGGCGAAGGCCTCGGGCAAAATGTCGTCGAGCGTTTCTCCAGCCTCGACACGCTTTTTAAATTCCTGAGTTTTATCGGCCAAGGCCTGATCGGAGAGCGGCGTCAGGCTGGATTCGAGGCCGTTGATCCGCTCGACGATCGGGCGCAATGCCTTGATCTCGCGATCATTTTTACTTCCGAAGACTATGTTCAATACTTGTGTCAGCATGCAGACGTACCTTCATTTTCACGAGCGAGGCCCGAAAGGGGCGCATCGGCTCGGCGGCGGAGTATACAGGAATCCATGGGTGAATCCTACCGAAACAGCGGTCATGGTCTCAACTGCTTCGCAGAGACGCGCTACGATGAGATCCCTCTCATTGCTTTCGAGGGACCTGCCGTCTATAGTGGGGCCGTCATTCCGCCGACACGTTCGGCAAAGATCACCCACGAATTTAACTGCGGATCTCGATGCGGCGTGCAGCCAGTCTCTCGCGTAGCTTACTCACCAGCCTTTCGCTCATTTGCATGGTCTGTATTTTCTCAGCTTCCGACTCGACGGCGGCTTCGGCCCCGCAATCAGAATCGGCCCGGCGAAGCTATGAACTGGGCGTCACACTCTTTCGCGAAGGCAATGCGGACGGCGCGATCGAGGCGTTGAAGAAGGCGATCGCGCAAAATCCCAAGCTGGCCGAGGCCTATCATGTGCTGGGGTTGGTGTACTTTCAGAGTAAGCGGAATCCCGATGGAGCGATCCAGGCCTACAAGCAATCGCTGAAACTCATACCGCCATCCGCGGAAATTCTGAACGATCTGGCCGATGTGTATCTCGCACAGGGACGGGGAAGCGAAGCCGAACAAGTGTTGCGCCAGGCCCTGGACATTGCGCCGGGCAACGAAGAGGCCCATCTGGATTTGGCGCGGATTTATGAAGAGCGGCACGATCGCCCCAACGCGGTGAAAATGTACCAGTCATTATTGCGTGTCCGACCCGACCATGCCGAGGCTTTGTACCACCTGGCCAATCTCTACGATAGTCAAGGTGACCTCAAGATGGCCCGTGAGCAACTATCGCGCCTCACGCAGGCGAATCCGCGGCATGCCGATGCCTGGTACCTCCTCGGGCGACTCGCGGAGCGAGGGAACGACTTGAACGCCGCAGCCGCCGCGTTCAATCAGGCCATTGCGGTGAAGCCGGACCTGGTCGATGCCCACTACAACTTGGGCTTCGTGTTTCGCAGCCAGGGTCTCCTTTTAGAGGCCGAACGAGAGTTTTTGGAGGTGATTCGATATCGCCCCGAATATGCGGAGGCCCATTTGAATTTGGGCATGGTCTATACCAACTTGAATCGATTGGATGAGGCGGAGAAAGAACATGAGCGGGCCGTGGCCCTCAAGCCGACCTCGGCGGAGGCCCACTATAACCTGGGAGTCTTTTACGAACTTCACCGCAAGGACATGGGCCGAGCCCTGGCGCAATACCGGCGGTATCGGGATCTGGGCGGGCGAGATGAACGGGTGGAGCGCATCATCGGAATGGGCGGACCCTAGCTCAGGAGGAAGGATATCGCGTTGACGCTTCCCCGCCCCATTTGTTAATCTGCCCAATAGGCCTTTGCATCCTGGTTTTATCTATGCGCAATCCGATCTTCAAAAGCACGGTGTGGGTCGTCGCATTCGCCGTCCTGGCCATACTGGCCGTCACGACCGGCAGCGCGGTTGCGCACGAACTGCAACATGCGGCCCATCACAACGCGGGCAATCACGGCTCCGGCATTTGTGCCTGGATGTGTGCAACCGCAGGCGTGCATGTGGTCACGCCCTTGCATTCTCCGCATCTGTTCGCGGTGGCCGGTGACGTGTCGTTCCGTGTCGATATCGTGCGCGTTCCCCATTTACTCGCCCCGAGTCGCCCCCGCGCTCCTCCTGTAGTCACCTCACTGTAGTCTACGTTGTGCCCTTACTCGCTCCGTGACTGCTGTCGCAGAGCCCGAGAACCAGTTCGGCGAGGTGTCTCGCATGCTGGGGGTGCATTTCTGATTTCAGAGGGTCGAATACTAGGACACTGTGATGATCCCTGTACGTGAGATTGGCGTTGGCGTTTGTGGTGCTGCAACCCTGCTGACCCTCGTCGGCCTCAGCAGCCGTGTCTCTAACCAGAATGAGCTCCCGGCGGTCACACTGTTTGGGGCCCCGCTTACACTCGTTCAGTCCACGACGGCGCTGTCTCCCCCCACACTTCGGTTTCATCGCGATGGACGTCTGCACGCGGGCAGGATTGAAAAAACGCGGCGCAGTGAGAGGTGAAGAAGGTAGCGTCGACCTGGACCGAACATGGCGTCCCACACTACAGAACTATCGTACAACAAGGGCAATTGTCGCGTGTCGTGACACGCTAGCGCGGTCCGGCGATTCCCATTAAAGAAGGAGCAAGGGAAGAGTCATGAAGACGCAGGTGGATCAGCGGGCGGGACGGATGGGGCTCTATGGGTTGGTCGGACTGGCGCTCCTGCTGTGGGTGCCGAATGTGTCCGCTGCCGATGGAAAAGCTGAGAAGTCGTTCACGATGGCAGTCACTGACCAGCAGGGGGTCGAGACCGAGCTCAAGAACGGCATCTTTTATTGGGAAGAAAAAATGAGTGAGACCTCGTTTGTCCCGCATGAGTTGCGGCATCTGCCGGCCAGGCGTGGCACGGCGACCGTCAATATCAAGTTCGACCAGATCAAGCAGATTGAGATCAAGCCGGGCGCCGACAAGACCGGGCCGGCCATGACGGTGACCTTGACGAACGGCAAGAACGGAGAGTTTATGCCTGCCGTCAGCGGCAGCTTCAAGGGCGAATCGGATTTCGGTCAGGTCGAGGTGCCTATCGGATCTGTTTCCAAGGTGATGTTTAAGTAAGGGCGGAACCAATCGTTCGGAAGGGAGTGTCTCATGGAGAACGTGCTGGTGGCGCAATCGTGGCAACCGAGGCGATCGATGACAGGGTGGGGAGCGTCGCTCCTGCTGCACGCTTGTCTCGCGCTCGCTGCATTCGGACTCATGCCGAAGATGGTCATGATGGTGGAGAAAGAGCCGTTCACATGGGACGTGGCCCTCGTCGAGGCACCGCGCCAGGAAGCGCCGGCTCCGGTGCCACAGGTGCACCCTCCCGTTCCTACGCCGGTGAAGCCGCGACCTGAGCCGGTGCGTGCCGTACAACCGCCGCCTCAGCCGATGCCACGTCAGGTCGAAACGCGCGTGGTGCCTCAAGCGATCCAGCGTGAGGTGCAGCCGGTCGTCGAGACAGTTCGTCCTCAAGAACAGATTCAGCCGTCCAGGGAAGTGGTGCAGATGCAAGCGAAGCCCATCGAGCCGCAAGCGAAGCCGTTGATACAAGCGGCAGTGCCGGCTGAGGTGGTGCGGGAAACCGCTCCGGCGGTCGAGCAGACGGTGGTTGAGTCGACGTCCGTTGCAGCTCACACGTATGAGGCTCAGCCGGTCGTCAGTACGCCGACGGTGATGGAGACGAAACCTGCCCCCGTTGTCACGGCGAATGCTCCGGTCGTGCAGGGTCCTCCCGCTGCTGAACCGGCGCCCCCGAGTCAGGCACCAGCCGCGGAGGCAGTTCCCGCTCCTCCGGCTCCGGCAGAACCGGTTAGCGCACCGCCTGCCCCTGTCGTCGCAGCCGAGCCTGATCCGGCCACATTGCAAGAGCATCAAGTCGTGGCGCGCATGACGACGCCGAGGCCGGCCACCAAAGCCGACTATGGCTGGCTGGCCGAATCGCTGCATCGCCGTATCATCGAATTGCGACATTATCCCAGCACCGCCCGCTTGAACGGTTGGGAAGGCAAGGTCGTGCTGAAGGTTTCCATCCGTCAGGATGGGCAGTTGAAAGAGGTCGAGGTGGTGAAAAGTTCCGGACATGAATCGCTGGATCAGGCGGCGATAGAGGCGGTGCGGCGCGCCTGTCCGCTTCACATGAAGCATGAATTGACCGCGCCGATGGTCGTCCTGCATTTGCCGGTCAGTTACAGTTTGAACCGTTAGCAGGACGTTGTAAACGATCCCCAGCTTCATGTTCGCGGCGCTCAGCAGCTCAACGTATGGGAGTACTCCTCCCTACGGCCTCGCTAGATGCCAATTTTGACCATCCTGCTGGCCGTTTTGGAAGGAATAAATCGCTGGATCTCTCCATTAGAGGATTCGGCAATGACACCGATGACAGAGAGGGTGCGATGATGAGCAATCCTGCGAGATTCACCGGTGTGTTGTTTACGGTGTGCTTGGGCGTGGCGGCCCAATCGGCGCCGGCACAGTCCGAGCCGAGTCTCCCGTATGAACTCGGTGTGAAATTTGTGACCGAGCACAAGGTGAAGAGCGTCGTTGGTCCGTCCGTGCAGGTAGACGAGCAGGGGCAGGTCTCCTTGGCTTGGATGGAGGAAGACAAGGATGTCCGCTCCGTCCTCTTTGCTCGGAGTGCCGCGCCCGGTGGACCGATGGGGTCGCCGGTGCGAGTGAATCGTCCGGAGGAAGTCCCCTACTGGAGACAGGAAGCGCCTGCCCTGGTGGTGCAAGGGGACGAGGTATTTGTGACGTGGGGCCTCACACCTCATAAGGCAACCCCGCAGCAACCGTTCGCGACGGAGTTGCGCTTGAGCCGTTCAAGCGACCGGGGACAGACGTTTCAGCCATCGGTGATCGTGAACGATGATCCGGGCGTCATTCAACATGCTTTCGATGCGCTGCATCGCGACTCGGATGGCCGTTTGCACCTGTCATGGATCGATGGACGTGACGGAAAGAAAGATCCAGGGACCTATGTGGCCCGATCACTGGACCGCGGCCAAACCGTGACGAAAAATATGAAGGTGGATGAAGGCACCTGTGTCTGCTGCCGCACGGCGATCACCAGCGGCCCGGACGGGATGGTCTATGTGGCCTGGCGAAAAATATTCGAGGGAAATGTTCGCGAAACCGTCGTCGCTCGTTCGACCGATCACGGCGACACGTTCGAGGCCTCCGTCATAGTCGGCCACGATGAATGGGTGTTCCCTGCTTGCCCGCATCGTCCAGCCTCCATGGGCGTCGACCGGCAAGGCCGGCTCTATGTGGTGTGGTACACGGAAGGGATGGACGAAATCCCCGCCGTCTACATCGCCCATTCGGACGACCGGGGAAAGAGCTTTTCTGAAAAACGGAAGTTGAACGTTTCCAAGAATACGTTTCCCGACCATCCGCAGATTGCAGTCGATCCGGAGGGGCGCATCGTGGCGGTGTGGGAGGAGCAGGCGCCGGTGAAGCGTGATGTGGTGATGAGTGTCTCGACCGATCGAGGAGAGACGTTTACGGCCCCGCAGAAGGTGAATGAGAAAAAGAGCCAGACCCCCGTCGTAGCGGTGAATGCACTGGGGGTGTTTGCCATGGCTTGGATGGAACATGGCATGCCGGGTCATAAAATTGTAATGCAGACGGTAACGGCTCCATCGGTGAAAGTGACGGCTGAGCCAGTACGATAGTCGGGCGGGCTTGTGATTGGAACGATGATGCTGACGGGATTATTCAGGAGCCTCATCCTGGCGGCCGTTGTGGTGGGCATGACGACCGGCCATGCATGGGCCGGCGATCCCTTCACCACGCTCAAAATTGCGCGGGTCGCGCCGGGCACTGCCGCTACAGCCTTCGAGCTGCAGTCGTTGGATGGCACATTGGTTCGACTCTCGGACATGAAGGGGAAAGTCGTCATCGTGAATTTCTGGGCCACCTGGTGCGGCCCCTGTAAGGATGAAATGCCGGCCTTCGAACGGTTGCGGCAAAAGCTGGACCCCGAACGCTTCGCTCTGCTGACGGTCACAACCGACCTCCAACGAAACGGCATCAAGCAATTTTTGGCGAACCTGCATGTGCAACTCCCGGTCTTGTTCGATGAGCAGCAGGATGTCTCACAGGCCTACCTGGTGCGCGCACTGCCGACGACGGTGCTCATTGACCGACAGGGTACTCTCGTCGGGCGCGCGGTTGGACCTCGCGAGTGGGATGCGCCGCAGACCGTTCGACTGCTGCAGGACATGATGCAATGACCCGCATGAAGAAACCGTTCGTCAGCCTTGCGGCATTTCTGGCGGCCACCTATCTCGTCCTGGCGGTTATTTCCGTCGCCTGTGCGTTCGAGCATGGCTTGGCGCAGCCATCGGGCCATCACCATGGCGGTACCGTTTCGCACTCCAGTTTCTGCACGTGGGTCTGCCAAGCAGATCCTATTTCGGATGCCGGGCCTTCCGCTCTTGTGATGCACCCGTATTTTGTGGCCTCGCCATGCGTTGAGTGTGCCCACGCCGTCATTGCGGGCGGGTCTGGGTTCTACGCCGCCTCCCGTGCGCCTCCCGTTCAGTTGTAAATCCATTCCATATTGTTGGTTGTGCCAGCCACTCTTGCCGTCCGTTCTGACAAGGACGACGGGGGTGGTGTCTCTGCTGTCATGCGCAGAGTTGCGCCAGGAGGAAGTATATGTGGGTCCGTCTGTATCCATCTCAGTTTCAATTCATTTTGCTTTCTGCATTTGTGTTGGCGCCAATGTTTTCCGCGCCCGAGACATTCGCGCAGGAGGGGGAGGCCGGAACTGTAGTCGAGAAAAGCGCGCGGGAGCGCGAACTGCGAGAGCGATTGCAGAAAATCCTTCATGAGTTGGAGGAATTGCAACAGCAGCCGCCATCGGGCGCGTCGGCCGTGCCGGTTCAACCGGCGGTCGTACAGGAGTCTCCTGAGTCGCCCTTGGCAGAGCCGATCCCGCATTACGAGTTGGCCGATGTGAGCATTGTCAGCGAACGAGTGCAGCGGCGGCCGGAAGGCGTGTCGCTCTCTGCCACCCAGCCATCTGAGACCGATTCCCAGCCGACCAGGACCATGAAGGAATCGATGGAGTCCCTCCCGGGTGTCGTCCTCCGTCAGGCGAACGGCCCGCGCGACTTCAGCATCATGATTCGTGGGCAAGGGGCCAAAACTGCCTTCGCAGTTCGCGATATCAAAATTTATGAAGATGGATTTATGCAAACCCAATCCGACGGGCTCTCTCGCCTCGACATCCAAGATCCCTGGTTCATGCGAAGCGTGGAAGTGACACGAGGCGCCTCATCGTCGTTGTATGACAACTATGCCCTGGGCGGGATGGTCCAATTTCGTACCAGGCGCGGCAGCGACATCAATGGAGTGGAAACGTTCCTGTCCGGCGGTTCCTATGGGTACCACAAAGAAGCCCTGGCCTTCGGTCAGCAAACCGAGCACCTTGACCTTTCGATGTTTATCAGCAATGTGGGGGAGGACGGGTTCATTCAGAACAGCAATTATAAAACGCAGACCTTGAATTTTAATTTGCGGTTTAAAATCGACGACAAACAGAACTTCTATTTCAAGGCGATCACGAACTGGCTGGATTCACGCGTCCCCACTCGGCTCACCCAAGGACAATTCAACACCGACGAGCGACAGGCTGGCGGAGCGCAGACCACCTGCGTGGCCGGGACGTATAACGCCGGTTGCGCCAATGCTGTCGCGCTTGCTCAAAGGCGAAACGACCGACGCTCCATCGTGGGAGGCATGTACGAACGGCAAATCAATGCGAATACCGTGTTGACCGTGGAAGCTGACTACGATGTGAAGGACATCAACCAATACTTCTCGCAGATTACCGACAACGTGAACCCGAACTACAAAACCTATTCCGATTTGCGGCATGACGGTCGCCTCGGAGAGATGCCGTTGAGGAGTTACGTCGGATTCTTCGCGAACCAAATGGAGCAGGAAGGACAGACCTTTCAGAATCTTGCTGATGGGTTCGGGACGCGCGGAACCTTGCTGGCGAATAATCGCGGGACCATTCGAAACATCGGCGGTCGGTTCCGTGAAGAATTGGAATTCGTCCCGCGATGGGTGTTGGCTGCGGGCCTCGGATTCGAGCAGTCTCACCTGAGTGTGCAGACGATTAATTACGCCAACTCAGGAGCCTTCGCCTCACGCGCGAATGCGGACCGTGATTTTTCGAACTGGGCGCCGGAAATGTCGCTGAGTTGGAAGCCAGCTGAAGGCTATCGCAACTGGGTCCGAGGTTCGACGGGGTATGGCATTCCTCAATTTAGTCAGCTCACGCGAGATCCTATCACGGGACAACCAGGCGCTAACTTTAGCCTGAAGCCGCAAAAGAACCTCAATTTTGAGATCGGGACGGAGTCGAGGGTCCATCAGACCCTGTCGGTTCAACTGGTCGGGTTCTGGACCTTCTTTAAGGATGAGATCATTACGCAAACTATCTCGGGCGGGAATACGGCCTCTGTGAATGCCGACTCGTCCCAATATCAGGGGATCGAAGCCTTCTACGATTGGCGACCGGTGACCGGATTACGATTGACGGGGGCGTACACCCACATTGCTGCCAAATACATCAACTTCTCAGATCGTACGACAGACTTTCTAACCCGAGATGGCAAGAAGGTCCCCAACGTGCCGACCGATGTCTTGAATACCAAGGTAGCGTATGAACATGAAGCGACCGGTTGGGGTGGTTGGGTCGAGGGGAGTTATTACAATAGTTATTTCCTGAACAACAGTAACACGTTCAGCATCCCATCCTATGTGGTAGCGAATGTGAATATTCATAAAAACTTTGAGTTGAAGAATTCCTGGTTCCGGTTCGCCAGGTTCTATTTGGAACTCGACAACATTGCGGATAAGAAATACGCCGCGTCTGGCCAGGTGATCGGGGGAGAAACCGCCGGTGCCGCGGCTGGGCAACAGGCGTTTTTCGCAGGCTACGGCCGAGCCATCTACGGGGGTGTGACGTTGGGGTTGTTCTAAGTAGTGGCGCGAGCGGGACGCCATGACACATGGCCGATCGGACATTTATTCAATCCGGAGGTTGCCGTGAACAAGGAGCTAATGCCTGTCGGCGAATCGGCGGATGTGTTGGCGGTAAGCCGCTGGACGATCTCTCGATGGGTGGACGATGGCCGATTGGAGCGCACCAAGATAGGGTGTGGAACCTTTGAGAGCATTTCGGGCCTCATTGGACAGGCTCGTGCAGAACAACATGACGCAGGAAGTTAATTTGACGGTATGACCGGTGCGCTGACACGTTCGCAAAGCTTCGAGGTTGAGTTCGGCACGCCGTATGTGATCTCTGGAGGAGGGTCGTGAAAGACCAGTTCATCCGATTTGCCAACCCGGCCTTGGGAATCAGCAGGTTTGAGTGCATGGAGTACAAGTTCTGAGCGTGGGCCATGATTTATGGTCGTATTGAATCGCTCCTGTGCCGTGCCTGGTTGTTCGGCTGGCTCGGCACAAGCCTTGTGTTGTAAGTCGGCTCGAGGAGTGGACGATCGCTGATCGATCATGTGATATGGTACCATTGTGAGGCAATCTCGGATGAGATTGTCCCACTCATTTCAGTATCAATCGAACCAGCGCATGAACGGATTGCTTGCCATTCTGCTATTGCTGTGGGGCCTTGTACCGGTCCATGCGGACTCAGGGGCTGCTCCGCCACCGCCCGAGGCTTTCGTCGCGCTTCCGCGTATCTCCTCGATTCAACTGTCCCCCTCCGGGAAGCATCTTGCGGCGGTCCGCAATCATGGCGGCAATACCGAACTCATGACGCAAACGGTGACCGGTGAGGATACGCATGTCGCACTAACAACGGATAATCGCGAATATGTCATGACATGGTTTCGATGGGTGAATGACGAACGCCTGCTGATCGGTACTAGATTTGTGGACGCTGCAGCGGGGATCGACTCACAAGAAGCACGGCTCGTGGCGGTCAATCGTGACGGGACGCAAAAGAGCCCCAATGTATTCAAGCAGACGGCGTTTGCGTCTATTTTTGGAAAGAAACATTTTCCTCAGTTCCAGGATCGCCTCGTAGGCACCTTGCCAGGAGAGCCTCGACAGGTACTGATCGCGTTCGACTTGGACCATCCCCTGTCCCCGGATGTCTATAAGGTGGATGTGTATTCCGGCGAGCGACAGCTGGTACAGGCGAATCCTGGAACCGAACCAGGCTCCGACACGGTGCTACAGTGGATCGCCGATCGCGCGGGGCAGGTTCGCGTGGGAGTCGGCCAATTTCACACCACAGTTCGAGTAATTTTCAGAGCTCCGGAATCCATTATCTGGCGTGTACTGGCCGAATATGACCTCGCCAAAGAAACCGGCTTGATTCCCCTGGCTTTCGACGCTGATCCCGCCTGGTTGTATGTCCGGGATCAACACCGAGGGCGTGCAGCCATCTTTAAGATCAATCTTGCCGACAGGACTGCCGACCGCATACTCGTGGCCGCGGATCCGAAGTTCGATCTCGCGGGAGAGTTGATCTACGCCCCGTGGAAGCGAAAGATCGTCGGCGTCAGGTACAGCGATGAAGACCTCCGGGTCCTGTTTTGGGACTTCGACGCGCAGCGCCTTCAGGCACGCATCGACCGGGCGATTCCTGAACGCGCGAATGTCATTCACAGCAGCAGCAACGACGGACGATACCATATTGTGAAGGCGGGAGGTCTGGCGCAGCCCCCGGACTATTATATTTTCGACGAGCGTGACGGTCGCATGGTCTTGCTCGGCCGGTGCTATCCCGATCTGGACGCCGACGATTTGCCGATTCCGAAAGCGGTCACGATGGCTGCCCGAGATGGGAAAGAGTTGCGCGGGCTCCTGACTGTTCCCAAACATCGGGAGCCAGGAAAGCTACCCTTGATCTTGTTTCCTCATGGGGGCCCCGCCTCGCATGAACGCAATGCCTTTAATTATTGGACACAATGGTTTGTGAGTCGAGGGTGGGCGGTGTTGCAGATTGACTTTCGTGGGTCTGAGGGGTACGGCGATGAGTTTTTGCGGGCCGGGTTCCAGCGCGGGGGCTTGGAGATGCAAGACGATTTGACCGATAGTGCGCAGTGGGCGATTGATGCTGGTCATGCGAGTGCGGACCGGATCTGCCTGGTCGGTGCCGACTACGGCGGTTACGCGGCCCTCATGGGTGCGGTGAAGACGCCGGACCTCTTTCGCTGCGTCGTGAGTCTTGGCGGGGTCACTGATTTGCTGCAGATTGTGGCCGACAAACGCTGGTATCTGAACCAAAAGCTGCTGGTCGAGTCGCGGATCACATCCTGGTGGGAAGATCGTGAGCGATTGCGAGACACCTCGCCGGTGTACAATGCAAAATCGCTTCGGACGCCGCTTCTGCTGATGCATGGCGCCATGGATCGGATTGTGCCACTGTCCCAGGGACGGGCCATGTCCGAAGCGCTAAAAGAGGCGAAGGTGACGACCTATCGGTATGTCGAACTTCCCTTAGCGGATCATGCTCTCAGTCGTGAGCAAGACCGCCTGCAGGTGTTCACGCACATGGAGCAGTTTCTTAAAGCCCACCTCGATTAGGTAGCAGTGCCGCTTGTCTGTGCAGGATTCATGAGCAGGCCTCGGGAAAGAATTTCTTGATCGCATACAGAATAGAAGCGCTGCGAGGTTCTCAAATGACCGGTCCGGTGAATGCCGTGTTTTAACGCATGGGGCACGCTGGTCATAGCAACGCCCCGTTCATCTTGCCGGATGAACGGGGCGTTGCTGTCTTGATGAGCGCGCGTGATGCTCTGCGATGAGTCTTTTTCAGAACCTACCAGTAATAGGGATAGGCGCGCCCGTATGGTCCCCAGTAGGGATAACCGTATGGACTGTAGTAAGGATAGGGGCGGCCTCGCCACTGGTTCGAGTCTTGCGAGGGAATCCAGGTATGAAGGCTCTTGATGTCGATGACAGGGTAGGTGTAGTCCGTCTCATCAAGCGGCAGAGTGGTGGAACCGGTGACCTCGCCGGTGACAGTTATGAAAGTCCCATGGGGAAGCGTGGCGGGATCGAGGAATTCTCGTTGTATGCCGATAAACCGCCCTTGGGATTTCATGAGATCAGGCGTCGGCTGTTGCGAATCGTTGAGCGGAAGCTGAAGCACTTCGATACGTGTGCCGTCTTTCATGCGCCGGGCTGTGAGGACCTGCCCGCCGAGCACGAGGGGTTGCCCTCTGAAAGAATCCGGGGCGGTCTTGATTTGAGCAAAGGGAGGAGTCGGCGGCCCGCTCTGCGCGGAATCGACGGTCTCGCTTGAGGAGGCACAGGCCGCCAGGACTGCGGCGCTCAAGAGCATCACAATCCCCTGTAGAAGTTTTCCCCGCATCATGGGCATTATACCAAAGGCACAAAGCGACGAGCATTGTTTATAATGCCGGTGAGATGGTCGAACCGCATAGTGGAAAGGAGCGCCGTGTATGGTGGAGAGTCGTGTGTGGAGAGGTGGTTTGATTGGAATGATGGTGGTGACGGCCGCGTGGTTGTTGGCGGGAGCTGCCTGGGCAGGGAAGGCGGAACTGCAAGGCAAATTTGAGATCCTCAAGGATGAGGCATCGACGCACAAGCCGGGTAAAGTGCAGTTGGTGGAATTCGCCGATTTCTACTGCCCCCATTGCCACCGGTTTGACGGAGAGGGTGTCCCGTTATTGCAGAAGGAATTTGGGAAAAAATTGGACGTCACAATGGTGGGTTATCCGGTGATGCCCGGCAAGTTGCCCACCGCGTTCGACATGTATGAGCAGGCGAAGACGATGGGCAAAGGCGATGAGATGAAACGGGCCTTATTCCGCGTCATCCATACGGACAAGATCGGCATCATCGACCGGACGATACGTGAATTGCTGATCCGCGAGGTGGGCCTCGATCCTGTGGCCTTTGAAGCGGGTCTGGCGAGCGCCAAGCCGGCGAGAGCCTTTGAAGAAGGCCGCAAATGGGGCGATCGCATCAAGGTGCAACAGACGCCCACCGTGTTGTTAGACGGCAACATCAAGGTAGAGCAAATCGATCCAGATAACTTGAGGGCTGTCATTCAGAGTATTCTGGATGGCGACGGGAAACGTCCGTAAGGCCGAGGCGTCTGGAGTCAGAGGGGATCACCCTTTACGACGTATTCCTCATGAGCGATTATGATGACGACTGATCCAGTCTGCGGAATGACAGTGGACCCGGCAACGGCGGCGGCCCACTTCGACTACGAAGGCGTGACCTACTACTTTTGCAGCACCCATTGTCTCGACCGATTTCGAGCGGCGCCCAACCAGTATGTAAAGAGGGCGACTGACGCCGGTATGACTCAACCAACGGCGAGGTCGCCGCTCGATCCCGATGATGCCGTCGATGGCGGATCAGCCGACCCAAGGCAGCGAGCTTGATCCGGTCTGCGGCATGACCGTCCAGCCGGCCACAGCAGCCGCATCTCATCAGCACGAGGGCAAAACCTATTACTTCTGCAGTCAAGGTTGTCTTGAAAAGTTCCGAGCGGATCCTGCTCGATATTTGACGGCGACGACCGCACCCCTGGTGTCGACGGCCGGGCCATGCGGAGGAAAGCCGTTCCCCATGGTGGGGGCATCTCTGTCGAGCGAGAAGATCTCCGGTGTCATCGATCCAGTCTGCGGCATGACGGTTGATCCAGCCACGGCGGCCGGATCGTATACCCATGAGGGCACGACCTACTCATTCTGTGGCCAAAGTTGCTTGGACAAATTTCGCGCCGACCCTCTGCAATATCTCCATCCTGCGCCCTCGAAAGGGATTGCTCCGACTGCACCGGCAGTCCCTGGGACGAAGTATGTCTGTCCCATGTGCCCAGAGGTGTTAGAGGACACCCAGGTGCCCTGTCCTAAGTGCGGCATGGCGCTGGAACCGGCCTCGCTGACACCGATGCCGACCAGAACAGAATATGTCTGCCCGATGCACCCGGAAGTCGTGCAATCAGAGCCGGGCGCCTGCCCCAAGTGTGGCATGGCGCTGGAGCCAAAAATGGTCACCGTCGAGGAAGAACAAAACCCTGAATTATTAGATATGACTCGACGGTTGTGGATCGGGTTGATCCCGACGGCAGTGGTCTTCCTGCTGGCCATGTCCCATATGATTCCCGGTCACCCGATGCAGTATGTGATTTCGGACGAGCGATCGGCATGGGTACAGTTCATCCTGAGCACGCCGGTCGTCTTATGGGCCGGATGGCCGTTCTTTCAACGCGGATGGGCGTCGATCGTCCATCGCAGTCCGAACATGTTTACGCTGATCGCGATCGGCACCGGCACGGCCTATCTGTACAGTGCCTTCGCAACATTGTTTCCGTCGTCGATTCCCCAATCATTTCGGCTTGAGCATGGAGCGGTGCCGGTCTACTTCGAAGCCGCGGCCGTGATCACGATACTGGTGCTGCTCGGTCAGGTGTTGGAACTTCGAGCGAGAAGTCGCACCAGCGGCGCCATCCGAGCACTCCTGGGACTGGCCCCCAAGAGTGCTAGACGGGTACGGGATGAGGGTCGCGAGGAGGATGTGCCGCTGGATCAGGTGCAAGTAGGAGATCATCTGCGGGTGCGACCTGGTGAGAAGGTGCCGGTCGATGGCCGCATCCTCGAAGGGACCACATTTCTCGACGAGTCGATGGTGACGGGCGAATCCATGCCCGTCGAGAAAACCACGGGTGACAGGGTGACGGGGGGCACGATCAACGGCTTGGGTGGTTTTGTGATGCAGGCCGATCGCGTGGGGGCGGACACGCTGCTGGCGCATATCGTACAGCTGGTGGCTGCGGCGCAACGCAGCCGCGCACCCATTCAACGAACGGTCGATGTGGTGGCCGGCTATTTTGTTCCCATTGTAGTCGGGGTGGCGATTGTGACCGGACTGGCCTGGGCCTTATTTGGGCCGGAGCCGCGTCTGGCGCATGCGTTGCTGAATGCGGTAGCGGTGCTCATCATCGCCTGCCCTTGTGCGCTTGGCCTGGCTACGCCCATGTCGATCATGGTGGGAACGGGACGTGGTGCGACCGCAGGCGTTCTGTTCAGGCAGGCCGATGCGCTGCAGACGATTGAAAAAGTCGATACCTTGGTCTTCGACAAGACCGGGACGCTCACCGAAGGCAAGCCAAAACTCCGCGTCGTGAGCGCCTTGGCCCCCTGGTCCGAGGCCGATCTGTTGCGACTCGCGGCCTCGGTCGAACGAGGCAGTGAACATCCGTTGGCTGGCGCGATTGTCAGCGGGGCCGAGGCGCGTGACATCAAGCTGGAACAGACGTCCGATTTCATGTCAAAGACAGGAAAAGGTGTACTGGCCACGGTCGGGGACCGGCGAGTGGCGGTGGGGACTGTCGATCTCATGCGGGAGATCCGAATGGATGACGAATCCGCGCTGGCTTCATTGGAAGCGAATGCTGAGTTGATGCGGCAGCTGGGACATACGGTAATGTTCGTCGCGGTCGATAGCCGTCCTATGGGTCTGTTGGGCGTGGCCGATCCGATCAAGAGTTCCACGCCGGAGGCGTTGCGTTTGTTACGACAAGAAGGCCTCAAACTGGTGATGGTCACGGGGGATCATGCCGTGACGGCACAAGCCGTGGCGAAGGAATTAAGATTGGATGAAGTCATGGCCGGGGTGAAGCCCGAAGACAAGAGCCGGATTGTGCGAGACCTTCAAGCGAAGGGCCACGTGGTAGCGATGGCCGGTGACGGAGTGAATGATGCTCCGGCTCTCGCGCAGGCTGATGTCGGCATTGCCATGGGGACCGGAACCGACGTGGCGATGGAGAATGCCGGTGTCACGCTGGTCAAAGGAGATCTGCGAGGCATTGCGCGAACTCGCACGTTGAGCAAGGCGACGATGCGCAACATTCGGCAGAATCTCTTTTTTGCCTTTGTGTACAATATGGTCGGCGTGCCTATCGCGGCCGGTGTGCTGTATCCATTCTTCGGCATCCTCCTCAGTCCGATGTTGGCCAGCGCGGCGATGACTTTGAGCTCCCTGTCGGTCATTTCAAACGCACTGCGTCTTCGGCATGCCGATTTATGAGTTCCAAGTGTGTGGCCCATCAACGCGCGATAGCTTGGTGCCTGGCCGTTCAGAGGAGATGCAACACGATGCCGTCTACTCTGTGTCATAAACATATTCTGGGCGCAGGACTGCTCGGGGTCTTGCTGGGATTCGGTCCCATAGGCACTGGCGACGCAGCCGGTCCTGCATCGCTGCCAGCACGTGCAACCCCTGTCAACACGATCGGAGATTTGCAGACTCAGGTACGGACGACCGCAGCTAAAGTTATTCCTGCCGTCGTGAGTATTGCCTCCACCGTCATGGTGCATGATCAAACGTTCAGCGATGAAGGCCTTCCCTTCGGCATGTTCAAAGACGTGCCGCCTCGCCGGCAATATGGTCAAGGCTCCGGCGTGATCGTCTCCTCGGATGGATACATCATCACCAACAATCATGTCGTGGCGGATGCGGGAAACGTGGAAGTGATTCTGGCTGATCGACGGCAATTCAAAGGCCGTGTGGTGGCCACCGATCCAAAGACCGATGTGGCGGTTGTGAAGATCAACGCGACCAGCCTTCCCACCGCGGCGTGGGGAGACTCCAGCGCCCTCGCCGTAGGCGATTTTGTGCTGGCCATCGGCAATCCATTGGGACTGAGCCGCACGGTGACATTCGGCATTGTGAGCGCCGTCGGGCGCGCCGATGTCGGTGTGGCCGACGTGGAAGACTTCATTCAAACCGATGCGCCGATCAATCCCGGGAATTCCGGCGGGGCGTTGGTGAATATCAATGGCGAAGTGGTGGGGATCAATACGGCCATTGCCAGCCCGACCGGCGGCAGCGTCGGCGTAGGATTCGCAATTCCCAGCAACATGGCGAGAACCGCCATGCAAAGTCTCATCAAGACCGGCCGCGTGGTGCGGGGGTTTTTGGGCGCCTCTACGCAGGATGTGACCCCGTTGTTAGCCAAGATTTTTCACCTGCCGGATGTCAAAGGCTCGATTGTGACCGACCTGCAGGCCAAAGGGTCGGCGGAACGGGCGGGGTTGAAGCGCGGCGACGTGGTCGTGCGTTTTGACGGGCGCGATGTCATGGACAGCGGGCACTTGCGAAATCTAATGGCGACGGCGATCATCGGCAGCAAACACCGGATTGAGTTGATCCGCGAAGCCAGGCTGATGCAGACCGACCTCACCGCGCAGGAGGCGCCGCGAGAGCGCGTCAAGAAAAGCCAAACGGCGGACGCCGCGAGCTCGACGACGAATCCCTTGGCCGGCGTGATTGTCGATGATGTGACTCCCGCCTTGGCGCGTCAGATGGATTTAGCCGCCGATTCCGGACTCGTCGTGACGGATATTGAGGAAGGCAGCCTCGCCGAAGTGTCCGGTCTCCAGCCGGGCGACCTCATTCTCGAACTCAACCGTCAGCCGATTCCGAACTTCGCTACCTTCCAACGGCTCGCCGAGCCGTTTCGTTCCACCGATCTTGCCCTCCTGCTCATCAATCGCCAGGGCAACATTCTCTACATCCCGGTCCAAGCCGAGTAGGCTTCTCCTCGTCGTTCCAGTCTGCATGCATGGTGATTCTTCCGTTGACGCAATAAGTTTTCAAGTGTTACGTTTATATAAATCGTAGCACCTGAGGCTTCATGAAGAAACTTGTCCGATTCGGTGTGTCACTCGATCAGCATCTGCTCGTGGATTTCGATCGTTTGATAGAGCGACGAAAGTATACGAACCGGTCCGAAGCGATCCGCGACCTGATTCGGGATAGTCTCGTCGGGCAGGAATGGGACGAAAACAAGGAGACAGTAGCCACGATTACCTTCGTGTACGACCACCACGTGCCGGATCTGGCGAGAAAACTGACTCACATCCAGCACGATTTTCAAGGTCATATCATGGCGGGGATGCACGTCCATCTCGACCATGTTCATTGTCTGGAGGTCCTAGTGGCCAGAGGCAAGGGGGTGGCCATCCGCAAGGTCGCCGATGCCCTGCTGAGTGTCAAAGGGGTGAAGCATGGGAAGCTGACCATGACGACGACCGGCAAGGGGCTTAGTCTTTAATGACGGTTTGTGTGCCGGATGGCCGAGGTGGGGTCTGGGCAGTCGGGTGGGCGAAGGACTGCGGGGGATGGCGGCAGAGGGTCACGCCGTCTTTGGCCTGGGACTCAATCGAGTGTCAGCACAGGCGATGAAATGGGCCGGCGCCACCTCGATTGAAACGGCTCCGCAGATGATTCATCGTCGGCTCGATGGCGCGGATCTGATCGTCGGGTCAGTGAGTCTCTTGATGCCGGGATCTATGTTGGACGAAGTGACGCCAGTTCTTGTGCAAGCGGTGCTGGGGTCTCCAGCAAAAAAAGTGCTTCTTCCCATCAACAAACGGAAGGTCGAAGTGGTCGGCACCGAGAGAAGAACCCTCGATGCGTTGATAGACCATGCCGTTCAGCGGATCGCGAGTCTTTTCAGGCCGATAATCTGAGCGGCGCGGTTTGTTCCTGCTCATACTCCAACAGTCAGATCACGAAGGTCTGAGGCGGCCGACATGGGCTGCCGGTAACCCATAATGAACGCTTGTCCGTTCATCCGATCTGACTGGGGCTCGGAAATGAGTTGGCGCATCTGTTTTCTCGGTCTTGGAGTAGTGATGACCTATGCCGGCATGGCAACGCTCGTCCATGCTCATGATCCTGATCTGCCGGACCTCGAAGTCCCTGAAATAAGTATCGAAGCGGAACGACCGGTGGCTGCGTCGTCTCAGCAATTCATTCCCGACAAGGAGTACGTCATGCAACCTCAGGGTCGTCCGGCCCAGGTGTTGCGTTTGATTCCAGGGCTTGTCGCCGTGGAACATTCGGGTGGCGCCGGCAAAGCCGACCAGTATTTTTTGCGCGGGTTTGATGCGGATCATGGCACAGATGTCGCGTTTTTCGCCGACGGCATGCCGATCAATTTTCGTTCGCATGCGCATGGTCAAGGATATGCCGATTTGAACTTTATCATCCCTGAAACCATTGAAGGGTTGGAAGCCTATAAAGGTGCGTATCACGTCGAATTCGGCGATTTCAACACGGCCGGCGCCGTCAATTTCAAGACTCGTGAGATGGTGCGCGAAGGCATGGTGCAGGCGGCCGGCGGTCAGTTCGATACCCAGCGGTATCTGTTGATGCTCTCTCCGACGAAGGATAAAGTGCGGACACTTTTTGCCGCGGAGGGGTACTACACGAACGGGCCGTTTCAAAACGACAATCGCTATTTTCGAACGAACCTGTTGGGGAAGGCGACGATGAACCCGACTCCGCGCTCGGAGCTGAGCATCGCAGGAACCTTCCAGAAATCTCAGTGGAATGCGTCAGGTGAAATACCCCTGCGGGCCGTGCAGGATGGGTCGCTTGATCGATTCGGCGCCATCGATCCTTCAGAAGGAGGAAAAACGATTCGCTCGACCGCCCGATTAAACTACCATTACGATACGCCGTCCGGTGGTCGATTTTTCGCGAATGCCTACGGGCAATATTATAAATTTGATCTCTTTACGAACTTCACCTTTTTTCTCGACGACCCCATCAATGGGGATGGCATTCAGCAGTCTGACCGGCGGGTCATGTATGGAGGAGATCTCGGCTATCGGCAACCCGGACGAGTGCTGGATATGGACAGTGCCGTCACAGTGGGCCTGCAGTCGCGGGTAGACAATATCCATGCGCGGCTGGGTACGCAAACAACGCGCAATCCACTGGGGACGACCATCGACAGCGATATTCTGGAAGCATCTTATGCACCATTTGTGAAACTGGAGCTGGAACCGACGCCGTGGATGCGAGTGACCGGTGGTCTGCGAAGCGAACTCTTCACGTTTGATGTTCGGAATCGTTGTCCCGATTGCCCGGAACAGCCCGCTGGGAAGACCACCAGCGGACTCGTGTTACCCAAGGTGAACGTGATTCTTGGCCCCTGGTTCCGCACGGAGTTTTTCGCCAACTATGGCGAGGGTTTTCATAGTAACGATGCCCGCTCTGCTGTGGCGCCGGGCTCCGCTCCGCTCGCACGCGCGAAAACCTATGAGGTGGGACTTCGTTCAAAACCCTGGGGAGCTGAGGGCCTGGAATTCATCGCGACTTTATGGGCCATCGATCTTAAATCCGAACTGTTGTTCGTCGGAGATGAGGGAACGACCGACATTCGAGGAGCAACGCGCCGACGGGGAGTCGAAGTGGGGGCACGAGGCCAAATTATCGGGCCGCTATATTTCAACGGCAGCCTCACGTGGTCGCACGCGGAGTTTAACAATGGAGATGCGATTCCACTGGCGCCGGAGCTCACCGGGTATGGTGCACTGATTCTCCGATGGCCGGAAGGCCTGACCTCGCAACTTCAAGCCACGTACATGGGGGTACGGCCGTTGATCGAAGACCGGAGCATCAAGTCGCCGTCCTGGCTGGATATTGACCTTTCGGAACGCTATCAAATTCCGGTCAACCTGGCGCATGGGCGCCTTGAAGCGTTTCTGTTCGTGCAGAATCTGTTGAACACCAAATGGGAGCAAGCGGTCTTTGCCTTTGAGTCGAGGCTCAGAAACGAAGGGGCGGGTGTGACCGACATTCACTTTGTGCCGGGCAATCCGCGGATGGTCATGGGGGGCGTCGCATGGTATTTTTAACAGGCTGCTGAAAAAGGCTCCCAACTTCGTTCTCCGTCATCCGACTCCTTGCGACGTACGAGAGTACGCCTCAGTCGCCGGCCTCCGTGCGGCCTCGTTGGATAGCCTTTTTGAGCAGCCTGCCATCCAAAGGGCCTCGCTTTACTATCCGCACGCGAAAGAAGGCAGGACGCGCTGAACGTCATAAGGGAGCAACAGTAATAATTCTGTGATGAGTAAATCCAAGAACACAATCCTGGACCGATCCTATTTCAGCCGTCCCACGCTCGATGTGGCGCGATCGCTGATCGGCAAGTACCTGGTTCGTGAGAACAGACAGGGGGTGGTCGCGGGACGGATTGTAGAGGTCGAAGCCTATGTCGGTCCGGAAGACAAGGCCTGTCATGGGTCGAAAGGTCGGACGGCTCGGACGGAGGTCTTGTTCGGTCCGCCCGGACACGCGTACGTGTATCTCTGTTATGGAATGCACGAAATGTTGAACGTCGTGACCGAGCAGGATGGATTTCCCGCTGCCATCCTCTTGCGGGCGGTGGAGTGTGACGGAATACTCATCGATGGACCTGGCCGGCTGACCCGCGCGTTTGGCATCGATCGTCGATTGAATCGGTGCGACCTCACGGCGGGCCAATCCCTCTGGTTTGAGGACCGTGGGGAGTTACTGCCACGAGGGGCACTGAAAACCTATCCACGGATCGGGGTCGATTACGCAGGAGAATGGGCGAAAAAACCCTGGCGATTTCGATTGCAGATGGGGACCGATCCAGGACGAAGGAAGGGGTAGGGACAGCGAGGCGCGAAAAAGAAACTGGGCCGCAGTCTTGAGACTGCGGCCCAGTTTGCGTTCCATGGAATCCGAACTAGTCGATCTTCCGATCGCCGGTAATCTTCGTGGCCGAGGTCACCGGTGGCTCAATCTTGATCTGCGGTCCCTGCACGTTCGGCAAACGGCCAGCGCCCTGGCCTTCGGTAATACGGGCATTGTCGGTTTTGGTCAGCTTCTGTTCGGCGCTCTTGATCGAGTCCGCTGATTTCACCAAGGTGGACTCGCCGCGGGCGTCCTTCTGCCCGGGGTCATTGGCCGTCGGTTGTCCATTCACGGGGCTGCCGTCGTTCTTCATCGGATAGCCTTCGTGCTTCGGCAGTAGCGCCGGATTCGCGGAGGCCATCGAAACTACAAACAAGACGCCTGCAAGGGTGGCTACGGTGCCGATCACGAATTTCATACCCCTACTCCTTTGAAAGAATGTGAAAGTATGTTGGTCGAGGATAATCGATTAGAAGCCTGAATAGTGCGGGAATCTTAGCTATCTAGAGAAGCGCTGTCAAGGAGAAAGGGGGGCGGCAGGCTAAGGCGTCTGCATTGCTCGCGCAATGCGCGGTCTCGGAAGTCCCTCGTTGGACGCGCGCAGGAGCAAACGCCTATACCTACCGCTTGAGTTGAGGAAAAGCTGTACTCGGCCCATGCGCGCAGATGGACGGCCTCGACGACCACCGGCACGAGGAAACAGCGGGATGACTGACGGTGGGAATGGGTGTGGTTGGTCAGTGGCTCACGGGCCAATCTACACGAAGCGAATATCGGACAGGGAAAGAGTGACGTGTTTCGGAAGGCGCTTGCGGAGAGGCGCAGCCTATCGACTCGGCCCGGGAGAATGGCGACTAGGATGCGGAGGTCGGGCGACGGGGTGGACGGCGCCCACGCCCGCGATACCGATGCGCGGGGCCGCGGCTTACGCCTGGCAGGCGAATAGTGACCGTTGTTCCCTCGCCGATCGTTCCCGAAATACCAATGCTGCCTTGGTGCTCTTCCACGATTTTTTTTACCGTGGCGAGGCCCAGCCCGGTGCCCGATCGTTTGGTCGTGAAGAACGGTTCGAATACCTTGTCGACATGTTCGGGAGGAATGGGTGCCCCATTGTTCTTAATCAGGATTTGCACTTCCAGGTGTCGTGCTGCCCGCTGGTTGCTCATGGCGATCGTCAAGATGCCGCCGGGCGTCATGGCCTCGATCGCATTCTTGAAAATACTGAGAAAAACCTGCTGCATCTTGGCTTCATCGGCCCGAACAGGGGCAAGGAGGCCGGCATATTCTTTGTCCACTTGAATGCGAGTCGCTTCCAACTCCGTGGCGACTACCGTGAGGGCGTTTTCCACCATTTCGGGGACGCGGCAGAGCCTCCGATTGAGGTCCAACGGTTTGGCAAAGTCGAGAATTTCATTGAGAATAGCTTCGATACGGATCAAGTCTCTCATCGCATTTTCCACACGGGTCTGGGGATCAAAATCAAGAATCCCTTCCGCCGTCACCTCCTCCAGCTGCGCTCGAATCGAAGCCAGCGGCTCGCGAACCTCCGTGGCGAGAAAGGCGCTGAACTCTCCGATGGCAGCTTGGCGTTCCTGTTTCCGAATCACAGGTTCCGCTGACGTGAGAGGCGCGGCGCCGGGAGCTGCGTCCGGTGCTCCTTCAACCCTGGGGGCGCTCGATGCCGCGAGGGGCGCCGCTTGCAGCAAGTCCACCAATTTCAAATTGATCGGCTCGAGCTGGCGGGCGTCGGACACCGCGAAACGATCCGCTTCTTTTGACGCGAGGGTGATGGTGCCGCCGACTTGGCCGCGCAAAAAGAACGGCAATACGAGCGACGACTGGAACCGGTCTTTGTACAAAAACTTATGGTCGAGGAAACGGCCCTGGGTGGATGCCAAGTCATGGTCGACGCGAGGCTTGCGATGGCGAACGACCCATCCGGCGGCGGATGCGTCTAGGGCCAGGCGCTGACCTGCTTTCAGATCTTTTTTTTGGTCCTTCGGATCGGTCTTCTGCTCACCAGCGATGCCCAGTACTTCGACATTGCCGGCTAGGGGGTCATAGGCTCCGATCCACGCGCGATCGAACGAGAGGGTTTGTCCCAGTTCGTCAAGCAGGGCAACGATCTTCTCTTGAATCTCCGGCGTCGCATGGGAGGTCGGCGCGGTATAGACATCTGCCGGCGCGACGACTGGGATGGGCTCGGCTACGACCAATGGACGGCTAAGGATGACGTTCAGATCGAAAAGACTATCTCGATCAAGGGCTTTAGTAATGTCGTCTCCGGCCTGCTCCAGCATCACCTTGTCTTTTTTGGCATAGACGGCGTTGTCTTTTCGCCCGATCACTAAAAAGCCGTAGGTGCGTTGCCGATTTCGCAGCGGAATACCAAGGAGTGATTTTGCGCCCGGCGTGACCAGCCGAAGCCGCATGGTGCGGGAGGCGTCGGGATCATTGGCGGCCGGCACGGTCGTCAGTACTTTCTCCGAGGAGAGTGTGCGAACGATCGACTGGACATCGCGAGGCGTGAAGCCCCGGTGCACTTGCGTCGTGAGCGGTCCCTGTTCCTGGTGGAAAATGGCGACCAATGCGGCATCGGCCGGCAGCCCATTCAGGACGGAGGTGAGGGTGCGTTGCAGATGGGTTTCGGCCGTGGCTTTGGATTGTTCCACTGGAGGACTCATCGACCTCTATGCTCCATGCTCTGGACCAGTCAGACCGTCAGTGGTTGCCCATCGAGTAAGCGGTCGATAGGGGAGCCAAGACCTGTAGCCTGTTCGAAACATGGTGTTCGTTATAGGTTGTCAATCTCTGTGGTACATGTCGGGCGTCGGGGCGCATTGTAACAGTCGATTTCTGGTAACTCAAGGAATGCCGTGTTCCAATTGCGGTCTTCTTTCGAAGCAGATGTTTAGTCAGGATTGATGATGGTGGGAGGACGGTGGGATCGATTGATGGTTCTTACGCTGGCATGTTCCACTGCCAAGATGCCGTTCAAAATAGCGCTGACTACGCTAATGACGAGGGCGCCCCAGAAGGAAGCCCAGAACCCGGCGACGGTAAAACCCTTCACGAGTGCAGCGGTCAGTTGCAAGAGCAGGGCATTGATCACCACCAGAAACAGGCCGAGCGACAGGACGATCAACGGCAACGAGAGCAAATAGAGCAGTGGTCGGACCAGCGTGTTCAATAACGTGAGCACCAACACCGCCCCCACTGCGGCGCCAAGACTGTCCGATTCGATGCCGGGCACGACCGTCACGGCTAGAAAGACGGCAATGCCCATCACGAGCACCCGCATGAAAAATGGTCGAAGGCCGCCGTTTGGCGGAGGCTGCGAATTCTGAACGTGAAACTCGGCCATGGAGTGCCTGGTGCCTATGGAGTTGTTGGCTTCGGTTTGGAGTCTGAGAAGTGGACCTCGGTGGCGACCAGTCCGGCGTCATCTTTTTCCGCCTCAACGACGACCCGATCACCCACCTGAGGCGTATTTTTAGTTCGGCGCAGATTCTTCGCCTTGTAGTGGGTTTTGTCCGTGAGCCGTACCGAAACGGACTGACCTTTGGTTGTTTTAACCTCGATATGCACCGTGTCGATGGCGGTCACTACGCCAAGAACATGCTGGCCGCTCCCATGAGCGGCGACCCAGGCGGGCGTACAAATGAGCATCACAGCCATCAAAATGTAGCGAAGGAATATCACGATGGAGTCCTTTCGTTGTGGCATCGTCAGTGCTGGTGTGTTCCTGTCGCGGCCGCATCATCCCCTTGAAGAAAAAGCTCGAACAGCGCTTCTTCTTCCACATCTTTTTTTGTCTTGGGATTGAGAGATTTCATCTCCTGCAACTCTTCCTCGGTCAGGCTGGGAAGATGGCGAATAAAATGCACGAGTTGCCAGCTGGCGCTGTCTTTTGCGGGGTCGCCGGTACCCCAGGCGGGCATCGCGGTAAAACGAATGCCGTTCTGAATGATGAAGAACAGTTCTCCGTCGGACATGTTTTGCGTGTCCGCCAGCCGCATGTCCGGTGACTGGGGGTACACGTTCCTGCCGATGGTCGTCTGCCCGCTGCCGTTGTTGGCATGACAGCTTGCGCAATGGTCGGCGAAGTGGGCGCGCGCGTCTTTCAGGAGTTCTTCGGTCAAGGGCAGGGGATTACGGAGCCGGCGGTTCTCGATCGGGATCGCGAGGTGTCGCAGTTGTCGGGCAATCAAGACTTCCAATGCGTTCGGCTCGGCTTTGGCACTAAACCCCGTGCTGTATGACTGATAGCCAAACCAACCCAACAGGGCCAGGGTGGCTAATAGGCCAAGAATCAGAACCCCACAGAATTTCTTCACCGGCTACAGACCCCGCAGCTGGGCACAAGTCCATCTCCAATATACAGAGTCGCTAGAATGAATGCCAATTGCAGCGGTGAGCGCTCAATCAGCCTCAGATTGAGCGGATGATCCAGCTGGGCCGAGCAGGCGTAGAATCAGCAGGGCTGTTACCGGCACATACATGAGCAGGCCGGTGGTTCCCTGTAAGGCCTCACCGATCCAGAACGTCATCCCGAGGTTAAACGCCAGCACTCCATAGTAGAGCCCGACTCCTAACAGCAGCCGAGGAGTGGTGGAAGGACGGTGCGACGGCAGCGGGTTGCGGAGACGGCGATCGAGGGGGAAGTACAGCAACAAGGAAATCGATCCCACCACGGCCCAGCCTACATAGTTTTCCATCGGGACGCCGAAATGCACGCCGGGGTCCGGGTAAAAATAGATCTTGCCCAGAAACCACCGGTCACCGCGCAGCGCTACTGGATCGATCACCATGTCGATGAAGGCGAAGAACAGCACGGTCAGCGCGAACACCGGCCAAGAGGTACGGAGGGGCGCATCAAACCGTAGATCAGGGAGCCGCGAGGCGGCGGCGGTGCCGGATGTAGACTGAATCGGCAGCAGGAACAGCAGCGCGAGGCAGTAGCTGGCGAACAGCAGGAACGAAAACGAAATGGAATCCATGAACGGAATGTTAGAGAGGTACAGCTCCTGCCCGATGGTGGATCCGTTGTAGAAGTACCAGCCGAAGGGAATGCCCGTGCGCGTAGAGGAAAACTCACAGACGAAGGCGGTCATCCAGCTGATGAGCCAGAAGCGCCAGGTCCGCGGCCAGCCGATGAGCGCAATGGCTGAAACGAGGAATGCGGCGAGGAAGGCGAACACGTAGGGGCGTAAGACGATGGTCTTTGCAAAAAGAACGAGGAATTCCATTACGATCTGAATCCTGCGGATGATTAAAAAGCCCAGCCAACAAGGCCGCAGGCGACGACAAGATCGGAGGCGTACCCTCTGGGGTACGTTGAGGATTTTGTCAAGCCGAGAACGCGGTTGGGGGGCTTTTTCAGCGTCCGACTAAGCATACCCATGATCGCGAAACCACTTCACCGCCTTTGCCAGCGCCACTTCGACCGGTGTTTGTGGCAGGCCGAGTTCCCGGATGGCTTTGCTGCAGTCGTAGTGCATTTTGTACTTGGCCATCTTCACGCCTTCGAGCGGAATGCGTGGCGAGAGGCCCGTCAGGTTCGAAAGCCATTGATTTGCATAGGCCAAAGGTAGAATGGCGAGGCGCGGCAACTTGATGGTGGGAGCCTTTACGCCGGTGAGACGGCTCAAGATCCGGAACACATCATTTAACATAAGATTTGTATTGCCGAGAATGTAGCGTTCGCCAAGGAGCCCTTTCTGCATGGCCAGGAGGTGGCCTTGGGCCACGTCCTCCACGTCGATCAGGTTCATGCCGGTTTCAATGTAGGCAGGCATGCGGCCCTTCATGAAGTCGACGATGATCTGGCCGGTGGGTGTGGGCTTCACGTCCGCTTCGCCGACCGGCGCGCTCGGGTTGACGATGACGACCGGCAACCCTTCCCGGGCGAGCTTCAGCACTTCCTGTTCGGCGAGATATTTTGAACGTTTATAGTGGCCGGCCATCTGCTCCAGCGCCACCGGCGTCTCCTCCGTCCCCAGCCCTCCGCCAGGCGGGAGGCCGATTGCGCCGATGGTGCTGCAATAGACCGTGCGCTCGATGCCGACCTCGCGGGCGACTTCCAGCAGAGTTCGCGTGCCGGTCACGTTGATATCGTAAAAGATGGACGGATCCTTGGCCCACAGCGCGTAATGCGCCGCCACATGGTAGAGCTGCCGACAGCCGCGGAGAGCCTGTCCCAGCGAGTCGCGGTCACGTAGGTCCCCATTGACCTGTTCGACCGGGAGTCCGACGAGGTTCTGAAGATTCGCGCCTTTTCGTGAGAGCACCCGGACCTCGACCCCGGTCTTGACCAAGGCTCGCGCGACTGCGCCTCCGACAAATCCCGTTGTTCCAGTGACGAGCACTTTCATGACGAGAACCGCGCGAAGCGTGAAGCGTGAATTGTGAAGCGCATGGGAAGCCCGGTGAGGTGACGGTGACAGTAAGCGATTGCACGCTTCACGAGATACGTTTCACGGAAGACGGTTAACTCTTCCGAGAGGTGATGTAGCGCGCCAGTTCGCGGAGGGGATCGGCCTTGGCGCCGAATGAGGCGAGCCGGCCGTTGGCACGGGTGACGCAGTCTTCGGCTAATTGTTTGGCCCCTTCGACGCCGTAAAACGTCGGGTAGGTCTTTTTGCCACGCTGCGCGTCGGTATTGGGGTTCTTGCCAAGTTCTTCGCGTGTGCCGGTCACATTCAGCACATCGTCGGCGATTTGGAAGGCTAGACCGATATTCTCGGCATAGACCGTCATGTCGTCGAGTTGAGCGGGAGTCGCCCCGGCCGTGATGGCGCCCATGCGTACGGCGGCCCGAATGAGCATGCCCGTTTTATGCTTGTGGATGGATTGGAGCGTGGCCAAGTCGATGTCTTTATTTTCCGCCTGGATATCGAGAACTTGCCCGCCGACCATGCCGACGTTGCCGGATCCGGCGGCCAGTTCCTGAATCAGTCGGACTTGGCGCGCGGCATCGAGCCCATGGGCGGCGTTCGCGCGGAGGCACAGTTCAAATGCCATAGTCAGCAGCGCATCGCCGGCCAAAATTGCCATCGCTTCGCCATAGACCTTGTGGTTGGTGGGTTTCCCGCGCCGAAAATCGTCGTTGTCCATCGCCGGGAGGTCGTCGTGAATGAGCGAATAGGTATGAATCAGCTCCAGCGAGGAAGCGACCGGAAGCACCGCCTGCCCAGCATTGCCGACCGCCTCGGCTGCGGCAATCGCCAGAATGGGCCGGACCCGCTTCCCACCGGCAAACAGGCTGTACCGCATGCTCTCGTGCAGGGTCGTGGGCATGGCTTCTGCGCTCGGGATCACCGATTGGAGATAGTGATCCACCTCCTCGCGCTTTCGCTCGAGATATTCACGAATATCCATGCCGGTTGGGGTCAGTTGACTCGTGGGACTCATGCAGAGATTGTGTGAACGCCGTAATTTTTCATGTGCGCGAGAGAGTAGCAAAGGGGTTTGAGGAGTGTCAAACGGGAGGGGGAGGGGCGGTGTCCAACATCCTCTTGCTCTCGGAACGCGCGCCCTATGAAGGGCCTCGTTCGACGTGCGCAGTTGAGGATTGCTGGACACCGCCCCTGGGGGAGAGGTTAGGGCGAGGTTGGAAGGAGCATTGAGATGAGTTGGATGAGTGAAAAGGAGATGCATTCCGACTGCTAGCGGACTTGGTTGATTTCCCCATGGGAAAAGGGTATCCCTCAGCGGCTCAGGCTCAGGGGATTTCTGCATGCCCACACTGAATTGGATCGGAAAAGAAGCGGTGGTGAATCATCAGCGGCAGGTGCCGTTTCACCTGCTGAAGGATGTGCCGGATCTCGCCTGCGGTGAGCCGGGCGACGGTAATCTCATCGTGCAGGGCGACAATCTCGTGGCGCTCAAGGCGCTTCTGCCCTACTACGCCGGACAGGTGAAATGCATCTATATCGACCCGCTGTATAACACGGGCAACGAGGGCTGGGTTTATAACGACAACGTGAACAGTCCCCTGATGCGAGAGTGGCTCGGAAAGACCGTCGGCAAAGAAGGCGAGACGCTCGATCGGCACGACCGCTGGCTTTGCATGATGTATCCGCGCCTTGCTCTGCTTCGGCAGTTTCTGCGTGAGGACGGCGCAATATTTATCAGTCTCGACGACAACGAAATCCAAGCGTTGCGTTACGTGATGGATGAAATTTTCGGTGAGCAGAATTTCGTGACAACCATTGTTTGGGAGAAAAATTACGCACCAAAGCGTCTTCGAAATACCTCTCGGAAAACCACGACTACATAGTGCTCTACGCAAAGAGTAAAGCACATTGGCAACGGAACCTGATTCCCCGTTCAGAAAAACAGGATAAGGCCTACAGGAATCCCGACAACGATCTACGCGGACTTTGGCGGCCAAACAATCTTGCTGCGCGAAACTCCTATAGTCTTGGTGTCTATAGCATCACATGCCCATCCGGCCGTGTGATACCGGGGCCACCGAAAGGCTCTTACTGGCGGGTTTCGAAAGAGAAGTTTGAGCAACTCGACCGAGATGGACGAATCTGGTGGGGAAAAGACGGAAACAATGTTCCGGCACCGAAAATCTTCTTGAACGAGGTAAAGCAAGGGGTCGTGCCGATGACAATTTGGACCTACGAGGAAGCAGGGCATACTCAAGACGCGAAAAAGGAACTGATCGAAGCTCTCCCTGAGGCCTCCGAAGTCTTCACGACACCCAAACCCCCCAAGCTCGTGGCTCGGATTGTCCAACTTGCTGCAGGGCCGGAAGATCTCGTTCTCGATTCATTCGCTGGCTCGAGTACGACAGGACATGCGGTTCTATCACTAAATAGGCAGTCTCCTCGCCCAGGCGAAACGACACCCCGAGCTAAATTGCGCCTATGCCTTCTCGGTGTCGGAATCGATTACGGATGTACTGGCGGAGTTACGCGAAGCGCTGGAGAATAATGGCTTCACGGCCGCCGAAGCGGAGCGAATCATTGTTCCAATCCCGCAAGGCACACTTCCGCTCGGCGTGCAGCCGCACACGTTGAAATTGGAACCATCCGAAATTGACGCCTCCGTGGCAGCGGTGCAGGTTGCGGCGCTGATGGGGAAGGTCCGTGTTGAAGCGGCAGCCGGTGAGATTATCATCGTGGTGCCGCTTGATGGAGACGACATCGAGAGACTGAAAAGCTGTGTCAGGACTCCGGAAGCCAAGGCGAAGGTTCAAGAGGCGGCTGAATTAGTACAAAAGGCCGAGCAGGCTTTCGGCGGAAGTGGGGAATCCAGGGTTCCGTCTCCCTATGAACAACAACTGGACTTTTTCGTGCCGCTCCTCTGTGTCCGAGAGAACGGGATGTTGTTTGAGTTTGAAAGTACCTTCCTCATCGAGCACCCATGGAAGCTCAGCGACAAAGACGCTTCTTTGTCCGGCAGCTACGACCCCCTCAAACGTCCAGTGGGTTACGGGGGGATCCTCGATGTCGGCGTGAAGGGTGAGGTTCAGACTGAGGTGATTCAGGATCCTAAGGGTGCGGACTTTGTGGGGATGCTGCATCAGCAAACACTTCAATTGGGAGGCACGAACGAATGGTCTCTCGAAAGTCTGGTCGCGTGGCTAGACCGCGAGATCGATCACCACGATATTCCTGCCGGGGAATCGGCTGAGTTTCTGCGGAAGGTGATCCGAGGTCTTATAGCGACGACCGCCGTTACAGATATCGATAGGTTGGCACTCGATCGATTCCGCCTTCGCGATGAGGTTGCGGTTCGTATTCAGGAACATCGGAAAAGTGAGCGCAAGGCGTCATTTCAAATGTTTCTCCTTTCCGACTCGCCACTCACCGTGAGTGAGGAACGCACGATCAACTTCAAGACGATGGGCTATGAACCGAGCCGCGTCTATGAAGGCGGCTTTCAGTTTCAGAAGCACTACTTTGGACCTAAGCCCGGTGAATTAACGGAAAAGACGGCCGACGGTCAAACGACGGAGGAGTTTCAGTGTGCCCAGTTCCTCGACGGGCTGGCTCAGGTTCGATTCTGGGTCAGAAATCTTGCGCGGAAAGCTACTTCCTTCAGACTTCAGACCTCGAAGGACTGGTTCTACCCAGACTTTCTCTGCCAATTGACGGGCGGACGCGTGTTGGCGATTGAATACAAGGAGAAGCATCTCTTCGACGGCGTTGACGCCGAGGAGAAACGAGCAGTCGGTGCGGTCTGGGCTTCCCGAAGTGGGGGCCGTTGCCTGTTCGTCATGCCTACTGACGGTGATTTTTCGAGCATCGCCAGGATCATTCAGTGAGCTTGATTGGCGGTCTGTCTAACAGGGGCGCCGTTTTCAGGAGATCGGCATGTCCGTTACCTCAGATTGACGACGGCAGGCGAGTGGCATAGAGTGATTCCCACACCGAGGAGTGCTGCCCATGGGTGCTCAGACTGCGAAACAAAAGATCCTTGAGGCTGTCGAGCGGCTGCCCGACGATGCAACTTTGGAAGATGCCATCGAACGGCTTTGCTTCCTCTCCAAGGTAGAGGAAGGGCTTCGCCAGTCTAATGCCGGCGAGACGATCCCCCACCAGGAAGCCGTTCGCCAACTGCTCGGATGACCCTCCTTTGGACACGTCGGGCCATCGCTGACGTCCAGGCCATCAAGCAATTCATTGCCAAAGATTCGCCGCATGCGGCCCAGTTGGTGGCTCAGCGACTCGTGGCTGCAGTGGACCGCTTGATACTGTTTCCCCAGTCAGGTTGGATGGTGCCAGAACTTGCCGATCCACAGATTCGCGAAGTCGTTCAGGGCTCCTATCGCATTGTCTATCGAGTGACACAGGAGCAGGTGCATGTCCTCACCGTGCACCACGCGGCCCGCCTGTTCGCCCTGGGACAATAGTCCACTAAGTCACCTTACCCCCACTCTGCTAGGGACTGGCATCCAATCGTTTTCTTCGCTTTTCCCTGAGGGAGTCATGCGGCGTCTATCCATTTCTCTCCTAGGGAGTTACCTGGCGATCCTTCACTGCCCGCATCGGACGAGCAGATTCTAATCGTGCGCGTTCTGGGAGCAAGAAGGATCGCCGGGTGGCTCCCTCTCTTCCCTTCTCCTTGTTTTTTCTTTGACCCGTTCGCTATACTTCGGCCTTATGAGTATCAGGAGAGCGGCCGGTGATTGGGAGCCCATGCTGCTGGGGATTGAACCCCGGAACTGCAAAGTTTGCCAACTCGGGCTCTATCGCGATAAAACGATGTGGCGCGGTGGGTGGTCGCGCTGTGCGCGGTGCGACGAATTCGTGCATTACAGTTGTCTTGCCAGCGGGAAAGTCAGCTTTCTGAAGGCGCGTCCACGCATTTGCAAGACCTGCCGTGCCGCTGAGCAGCAGTCGAAGCAAGTCGTGCTGCCCCCTTCCAGCGAACCCGCTCCAGTAGGATCATGACCCTCCTCCTCGAACCACATCAACGCTCAGCCAGACCAAACTGGCATGTGTACTTTTCCCACGTTCTTCGGTATGTGCTCGCACCGATGCTATTCCTCTCAAGCGGGTTCTTCACGTCCAACTTCATCATGATCGGGCACTACACGTGGCCTAGAACCAGCCGGGTATTCGTGCTGACATTGACCCTGCTCATTTTAGCCTACGAGTTCATTTACAAGGATCAGACGGTCCGATCCGCTTTGCCGGACCGGGCCTTCAACGCCGTGCTGTACTCCTGCATGATCCCCTACGCGCTTGGCGCGTTGATGATGCTGGGGCTAGCGAAACTGTAGCAGGATGTTGAAAAATCCCCCAGCTTTGTTCTCGCATCGCTGGGTGGTCTTTTTGAACATCCTGTAAGTATCTGCCGGACGATTCCAGACGCAGGAACCTTTAGCGGTCTTCAACAGGTGACTATGGGGCAGCGGTTTCAAAGCGGCGCCTTCGTGCAGCAATGTTTCGCGGTCCATCCCCTGTGTTTATCGCTGAAGCGAATTGATGCTGAGGGACGCCTGCTCGTTTCTTGCACCTCCTGCCGCATGATGCACCAGATGGTGACTACCCAAATAGTGGCGCGAGTGGCCGCCGTCCCGCTCGGCGGTGAGGTGATCAGCGCTAAGGCGCTCCCGACTGCCAAGGAGCTCCTGACGACCTGCGTTCAGACCCATCCCGAGGCGGTCACCATTCGGGAACTCGATGTGATCCGCGATAACGTGGGCTTGCGCTGTGGTGAGTGCCGCCGAATGTATGATTTGCAGGTGTCGATGTTTGAATCTCACCAAAAGTCTTAGTCGGATGCTGAAGTCCGCGGGCAGAGTTCTCGCCTCGTTCGGACCCTCAACGTACCCCCTGTGGGAACAGAGCCTGCCTCTGCAGGCTCGGAGTGGGCGGGTAAGAACCGTGACGCCTTTGGGGCAAGACACCGCCGGCTCACTTTCTCGCCGGCGTCCACAGACCTGGCGCTCCTTATTCGTCGCGCCGTGGACCTTGCTGGACGGCCTTTTTGAGCATCCTACTGAGGGGGCTACTATGGCGCCATACGCACGGACCTTCGGAATCCGCACCCATCAATATGATATTCCCGCAAGTTGCTAGACGATATGGATTTTCCCTCTCACGAACTGTCTCTGACCCCGGATGAACTCCGGCTGGTGGCGGATAAAGACCTGTTCCACACCAAAGAGCGCATCATCCTGAAGATTCGGGATGTGCTCACGGAGCTTCAGCGGGGTCTTCAGGAAGATCTGGGCCGGAATATGCTGCTGTTGCCGCCGGAGTTCGAGCCGGCCAAGGTGCAATTCGTGAAGGGCGAACGGTTGGAGAACTGTCCCTATCAGTATCTGGACTATCCGAAACATTTTCTAGGGGATGATAAATTCACCTTTCGATCGATGTGTTGGTGGGGACACCACCTCGTCTTTGCGTTGATCGTAGATGGCGGACTGGTCAAGCAGTACAAGAAGAATTTTGTCGATCGATTCCACCAGCTGGCCGGTCAGGACCTCGAGCTCTCACTCGCGCCGACGCTCTGGGAATGGAAGCGCGGGGAGGGGTATACGCTGCCCATTACCCACGATCGGAAAGCCCAGCTGGCGGCAGTATTATCGGGGCGGTCCTGGTTCAAGATCGCCCGGTTCGTGCCGTTGGATTCGCCGGCCATGCAGGAAGGCCTTCTGTCGGAGCTCGCCCGAGACACCTTCCGAAGCCTGTTGCCGCTCCTGACGCCGTAATGGGCGTCTGTATTCAATCATTCCTCCGTGCCGCGTACCTGCCGTCCGCCTCGGTTGTTCCCTTCTCCGGCGCCCGTTTCCTGTTTGTCATCCCGCTTGGAGTTGGGTAGACTGTGGCCCGTCTTAGGCGAACCCACTTACTGACAGGGAGGGATGTGTGATTGCACAGGGATGTCGAATTGCAAGTCAGGTCTGTATCGCAGTGGGGCTGGCGCTGCTCTTGGGCTGCGCCGGAAAAGGAGAGATGGTCTCGCTCAACGTGCAGCCGCAGCAACCGTTCGTGCAGAGCGGCCAACCGGAGCCGTTGAAGATTGTGATCGAGCCGTTTGAAGATCTTCGCGCCGACAAATCGAAGATCGGTCAGCGTACCCATTTGGGCGGCGGGGTGACGAATTTCAATGTCAGTGGAGGATCACCCGGCGTGACGATCGCCGAAGCCCTGGCGGAAACCTTGCGCTGGCGAGGATGGAATCGCCGTGGGTGGGATGCGCGGGTCGTGCAGTCGGGTGTCGGCGATCTCGGGAGCTGATATCGTGATCGGCGGAGAAATACGGGACTTTGCGGCGAATGCAAAAAGCCGCGTCTTCAATACCAAATTGACGGGCGAGAGCCGTCTGGTCATCAAAGCCAAGAATCTTGCAGACGACAGCAGCACGCAGCGCAACATTCAAGGCGAACAGAGCAAACTCGTCTTCTGGTTCACCAGTGAAGATGTCGAAACGCTTATGTCCGGCCTTTTGCGAGATGGGATCGACCGCTTTCTCACCGATACGAAAATCGAAGGCCGCGCATTGAAGTCGGCCAAGTGAGGTGGGTTAGATTCGCCAGCGGTTCGGTCGGTGCGGAGGGTTGTAGTGCGTGAACGACGGTGGGAAACCTCGGACCGGCTGACCTTTCAAGACGTCGTGGGCGTGGGCGAACGACTTGGGGCGCTTGGGCTGAAGCCGGCGCCTCCTGCCAAAGACGTCATCTGCTATGTGGAAGATTGGACCGTCGACTCCCTTGACGCGTTTGATCTACTGGACCGTTGGGCCACGGAAGATGTCACGCTGATCCATGTCCGCGAAGCGTGGCAGGGTGATTTTTTTCTGCTGGCTGGCGGATACCATACGGTCTATCAGCAGTATCAGGACGTCGGCACCTACTGCTCCATCAGTCATCCTTGGCGCACCACCGGCCCGCTGCGGTTTCACCATCCGACCAGCATGCTGTGGCTGGGGTTCCGGCACAACCATGCGTTTATCCGCGTGCGCCTGCAGACACGGGAAGTCGTGACGCCGGGGGAAACGCGCGAGGACGCGCGGCGTACCGACTGGGTCGATGAACGCCGGACCATATTTCTGGGTGCGATCGCCACGTTGGACCTTCCGGTTGAGACCTCGGTGGAGAAGGGCGGTCTGGTGCTGACACCAGCCGACCCCGCGACCCCGTTTTTTTGCTCCTGGCCGGATGCCTTCGGACCCTGTCAGTTCGAATACAATTCTTCAGATGCCTACGAATTTCTTGTGCCGGGGAGCAAATTGGCTGCGACTTACGCGCCTGAAGCAGCCGGCGTGCGGGCGTATCTGACGGGATTTTCGGTGGAGACACTCGAGAAGTTTGCTGCCATTCAGCCCGGCGCGCGTTCCGTGTATCGCTGCTCCGTGCATTGCGCGTTGGGAGAGTTGCCCGAGATACTCGCGGCAATTAAGCCGCAGGGACGCTTGTACAGCACACTATGTGAATTCAATACCGAGGAACTGCTGCCGGACGAGGAGGACGCCTCGGCCATCATCGGCATTGTCGGCAGTGCCGGAAGCTTTCAACTCGAAATGCGGTTGAACCGTGCCCCGCTGCCCGAAGCGCAAATGGCCGCATGGCTGGAACGCCTGTTGGGGTATGCGGTCGTGTATGCTCCGCTCCCCCCCTTCGTCTGACAGGAGCTGAAAATGGCTCCCGGCGGCGTTCTTGCTTCGTTCGAGGACTCGACGTACTACGTCAGAGTACGCCCTCGCCCTCTCATTCGCTGCGGCCTGGCCGGAAAACCGTTTTGAGCATCCTGTGCTGTTAGCGGCGGCTGAAAGCGATCCCCAGCTTCGTTCTCGGGTCGAACTCATCCTCAACGTACCCCAAGGGTACGTCTCCGGTGAGTTCTCTCCTGCGGCCTCGTTGGATGACCATTTTGGGCCGCCGGCTGTCATTGATGCTGTGCAGGCTCGTGACTTGCCAATGAACTGAAGCACTCTTCGACTCTCGCGGCCAATTCCTCTCTTCGTTTGACAATCGCGCGCTTCTCCTGAAATCTAGCCCATGGTCTCGATGCAACGGTTCCAGTCGGTCCTGGGGAAGCCCTACCTTCCGCCGCTGTTTTTCTTTAGCGGAGTCACGTACGACACGGTGACCCTGACCCGCATCGACCGGTTGCAGGATAATCTACTGCTGCTGCTCTACCTCGTCATGCTGGGCTTCCTCATTGTCCTGACTGGTCGGCTAGGGACGCATGAAGCCACGGTCGAGGATCTTCCACCGGATGCGCCGAGGCTCATGAAATGGGTCGTCCAAGCCAAGCCCTATGCCCCCATGGCCATTCAGTTTTTGCTGGGTGGCCTGTTCAGCGCCTATACGATTTTCTATTCAAAAAGCGCCACCCTCACCGGCACCGCAGTATTTTTCTGCCTCTTGGTCGGATTCTTGGTCGCCAACGAATTTCTGCGCGATAGACTCTCGAACATTCAGTTGCTGGTGGGCCTCTACGCCCTCGTGTGCTTCGGGTTCTTCACATTTTTCCTTCCGGTGATGACCGGTTTAATGAACGCAATGGTTTTTCTGGCTGGAGCAGGCCTCACGATCCTGGTCGTGTGGCGCGTGGTGCACCTGATCTATTGGCGGAATTCGGCCCGTACCAATCGTGAAGCCATGCTGGCCGGCGCACCGGCACTGGCCCTAGTCGGCCTATTGATCGGGTTCTATTTTTTGAACTGGATTCCACCCGTGCCGCTGTCGATGAAGTTCGGGGGGATGTATCACGAAGTGAAGCGGTCCGGCGAGCACTTCGAATTGTCGTATGAGCGGGCGTGGTACGAGTCCTGGAAACGGTCGAATACGACGTTCACCGCCGGCGAGCCGATTTACTGCTTCACGGCGGTGTTCGCGCCCGTGACGCTGAAAACCACCGTCTATCACCATTGGTTTCACCGCAGCGACAAGGGCAAGCCCTTCAGCCATGCCGACAAGATTCCACTCAAGATTGCCGGGGGCCGTGAGGGGGGGTACCGGGCTTATACCTTCAAGCAGGGGCTCGATCCCGGCGACTGGCGGGTGGATATCGAAACCGAAGACGGCCGCGTCATCGGAAGGGTGGCTGTCCGGGTGGAGGATAGGCGGGAGCGACGGCAGCTATTACACACGGTCGTCTACTGACGGGACGAACCGAGATATCCCATGAGGCGCATCAGCGGGCTTGCGCTCCTTGAGTGACGGGAAGGTGAGAGCAGGCCGCGCAGACGGGCGATCGCGTCGTCTACAATATGCGCATCTTTCTCAATCGAGGCGACGAGGTGCCGTTGAATGTATGCCAGGCGGCAAACCTTCCTCCTGAGATGGTGCGGGTTGAGAGCGACGTGACGTCGATCACACCATTGTGTTTGGACGGCGTCAGGCCATCGCCGCCATCGAACAGGCCCCTATCGGCACGAAAGTCGGCGGCGGCGCGTAAGGCATGCATCGCTCTCATCTCGCCTATCGAGACGAAGCGGCGGCCACCTGGGCCCGCCTGATACGGCGGTGATTGTCGAACTCTGGTTGAGGAAAAGCCTGTATGATGAAAAGGCAAATAGTAGAGACACATGATGAGCCCGAGTAATGGAGGAATGGATTTGGATGAAGATCGAGGTAGGCGAGAACTATGGGAGCACCGGGCACAGGCCATCCATGTGCCCGCTCAATATGAAAATGGCTCCGGAGGAGTGTGGATGATGGGGTGGTACCGTGTTCAACTGATGGTGATAGTTGTTGCGGTGTTGTGTGGCTGGACCCTTCCAGCCATAGCGGAGGAGTCGTCGCCGCGGGCGGTGCCTTGGCAAGTCGGCCCGACCGAGGCCAAATTGGGCGATCAGGCGCTTCTCAAAGTGCCTCAGGGATACCGGTTCCTTGGGAAGCAAGAGACTCAACAGCTGCTCAAACAGATGGGCAATTTTCCTTCCGGCTCTGAATTGGGTCTGATCACCTCGGCGATCGAGGGGCAGGAGTGGTTCATGGTGGTGCGTTATATCGATGCAGGCTATGTGAAGGATGATGAGGCGGCCAACTGGGACGCCGATGCGCTCATGGCTTCCATCAAAGAAGGCACGGACGAGGATAACAAGACCAGGCAATCGCAAGGTTTTCCCCCGTTGGTCGTTCGTGGTTGGGAGGAAAAGCCGCATTACGATAAGGCTGCGAACAAAGTGGTGTGGGCCATCTCGGCGCAGGAGCGGGAGACGGTGGGGGTGAACTACAACACGTTGGCCTTGGGTCGGCAGGGGTATCTCAGCATGAACATGGTCGGGTCTTTGGAAGAGCTGCCGACCTTGAAGCCGCATGTGGGGCTGCTTCTATCCAACGTGGAATTTATCGAGGGTAAACGCTACAGCGATTTCGACAGCACGACCGACAAGGTTGCCGCGGTCGGTCTGTCGGCGCTCATCGCAGGCGCCGCGATCAAGTCGGGACTGCTGGCCAAGTTATGGGCATTCATTATTCCCCTCGTCATAGCAGGGAAGAAGCTGCTGATGTTGTTGGTGATTGCGCTGGGCGGATTGGCCGCGAAGTATTTTAAGAAGAAATCCAAGCCGGAACAATTGGGCGATGGTGGAGGCTTGTCGTGAAGGTTCTGCTGTTGTTGCTCGCGGGACTTAAGTTCGGCAAGGTCGCGCTGACCGGCGGGACGATGCTGATCTCCATGGTGGCCTACAGTTTTATCTTTGGCTGGTGGTATTCAGTAGGGTTTGTGCTGCTGATTCTGTTTCACGAGCTGGGTCATTACGGGGCGGCGAAGCAGCGCAATCTGAATGTCGGTGCGCCCACCTTCATTCCTTTTGTCGGCGCTTGGATTCAGCTCAAAGAGCAACCGATGGACGTGGAAACTGAGGCGTATGTCGGCATCGCCGGGCCGGTCACCGGAACTGTAGCCGCAATGGCCTGTTATTACGCGGCGGAATATACCCACAGCCAGCTGCTCTTGGCCTTGGCCTATGCCGGGTTCATGATCAATTTGTTCAATCTTATTCCAATATCTCCGTTGGATGGGGGGCGGATCACGGCCATCATCTCGCCCAAGGTCTGGTGGCTGGGTATGCCGATTCTCATCGGCCTCTTCTTCATCACCCACAGCCCTATGCTGTTGTTGGTCGCCATTCTGGCCTTTCCCCACGTGATGTCCACGTTCCGAGGCGGTCCCCACGGATTGCCTGCACGCTACTATGACGTGCCACTGGCGACCAGGATCAGTTATGGGCTGTACTACCTTGGGCTCGCTGCCTTTCTTGGTATCATGAGTTATGAGACGCATCTGCTCCTGCCTTCCTCACAAGGCTGAGGGACCCTGTTCAGCGAGACACCAGTCACAATCATGCAATCCGTGGAGACAGGGTGGAAGAGTTCATCGCTGAGGTGAGCCACATCCAGGATTTGACGCACGACGTGCGGGCAATTGAGCTGCGCCTTCTGGAACCAAGCGACATTATGTTCAAGGCAGGGCAGTTTGTCTCGTTTGAGATGCCGAAGGAAGGGCAACCTCGTCCTGTGACGAGACCCTATTCCGTGGCCTCGCCACCCAGTCAGGGAGATCGCATTCTTCTGATCCTCAATCTGGTCCAGGGGGGCCCCGGTTCGAGTTACCTCTTCAGCTTGCGGGAAGGTTCTCGAACCTCGTTCAAAGGGCCGGCAGGATCGTTCTATTTGCGAGGCGATGGCTCAAGAGACCTGTTGTTCGTCGCCACGGGAACCGGCATCGCTCCATTCCGCAGCATGATCTTGGCTCAACTGGAGCGTGGGGAGTCACGATCCGTGACCTTGTTCTGGGGGCTTCGCAGCCAGCGGGATCTATATCTACAGGCGGAGCTGCAGGAACTGGCTCGTGCCTATCCTAAGTTTTCCTACGTGACGACGCTTTCCAGGCCGGAACCTGGATGGAACGGCGCGATCGGACGAGTGACGGCCTTGATCGACCAGCGTGTTCCCTCAGTGAAAAACCTTGCGGCCTATCTATGCGGCGGAAACGGCATGATCAAGGATGTCACGACAAAGCTCAATGCCAAGGGGTTGTGTCCGATCTATCGGGAAAAGTATTACGACGATTAGCAGGCCGATGAAAGAGGCCGCCAACGGCGTTCTCGCGTCGCTCACTCCTTCGACGTACAAGAACAGTACGCCTCAGTCATTCGCTAGCTGCGGCCTTGTTCGCGACCTCCTTGATCGGCCTGGGCTATTTCTGCCCTCCAAAGGCAAGAGGTCTACTGAGTCTTCGGAACGCGTTTGGTGGTGTGTTGAAATACGCACTTGGGGCAAGTGTAATGGATGAACTGGCCGCCCGCGACAAGGCGTTTGGTCATCGCGACCTTGCACCAGGTGCAGACACGTTCCGGCAAGTCGGCGGTGTCGGCGGGGGTGATTGATTGCGGCACGGATACGTCAGCCATGGTCGGCATTCTCGCTAAGGGCTCAAGAGTTTGTCAATGTGATCAGTCACGAGAAATTTCGGAGATAAATATTTACAGGGTTTCAAACCTTGAGTATATTGCAACGTATGTTTTCCCACCCCCACCGTTCCCAACAGAAAGGTCGTATCGCATATGCACAACGCCGAAGGTGTCAGCTCAGACGACATCTCATCATCTTCAGCCAGGGTTGCTGACTCCGCGGTCCATCCGGACTCCGTCGGACCAGGCAAAGCCTGGGGAATTTGCACCTCCGTCGACCTCCACGATTGCGTCCCCGACCGTATCCGTGATGCCAAACAAATCGAAGCCTACGTGGTTCAGCTTTGCGAGCTGATCGAGATGAAGCGCTACGGCGCCTGCCAGGTCGTCAATTTCGGTGAAGGGCGTGTGGCCGGCTATAGCATGGTGCAGTTGATCGAGACCTCCTTGATCAGCGGGCACTTCGCCAATGACACGAACAGCGCCTATCTGGATATCTTCAGTTGCAAGGGCTACGATCCGGCCATCGTCGAAGAATTTTCCAAAGCCTTTTTCGGCGCCCGTCGCTCAAGCCATCGAGCCATGTTGCGTTACTAAACGAGAGCCGTAGCACGCCCGGCCCATGCAGGGCCTCGGGTGTTGCCAATTCTGCACGTCATGACTCAAAGTCCACCCAAAACCGTACGGGCGTTTTTCTCTACCCTCGCCGGCAAACTAAATCGTGAGGCGGCCGAAGGACTGGATGCGGTCTACCAGTTCGATTTGAACGGCGCCGATGGGGGACAGTACCAACTGCAGATCCGGGACGGTGCTTGTCAAGTTTCGGAAGGCACCCACCCGGATCCGCATGTGACGCTGGCGATGTCAGGTGAAGATTGTCTCCGGGTGCTGAACGGTCAGGTCAGCGGCACCATGGTGGCCATGTCGGGACGTTTGCGCATCAGCGGCGACATGGGGTTGGCATTGCAGCTAGCATCGCTCTTTCCAAGCCTTCGTCCGTAGCAGGATGTTGAAAAAGTCCGCCAGCTTTGTTCTCGCATTGTGGCCGCGCAGGACGACCTTTTTGACCATCCTGCGGGCGTTCTGAATATCTGCCTCATCTTACCATCACTTTTTTCAGGGACAGCGAAATGGTTTTTCAACGGCTCGCTAGGGACCCTCTCGCTTCTTCCTATTTCTAGCAAATCCCCAACATTCTCAACGCAAAAAGCGTGCGCTTTTCGCTGGCGCCGGTTCTGCTTCGTGATGTAGGCGATTGTGCAGGCGGTCGTCATATCGGCTGAACCGCCGGCTCGCCGGCTTGGGATTCAGCCAGTTGTTCTGTGCTCCGCGGAAACCGTTCCTCCAACATCGCATAGACGGTCGGAACCAGGAACAGGGTTAAGATCGTCGAAACGGTGAGACCGCCCACTACAGCTCGGGCCAGCGGCGCATTCGTTTCGCTGCCTGTGCCGAGGCCCAACGCCATGGGCATCAGTCCCACCACGGTGGCCAGCGAGGTCATGAGGATGGGGCGCAGCCGCGTGCGTGATGCCGTGACCACGGCACTCGCAAGATCTAACCCTCGGCGCCGCAGCACATTGGTGTAGTCCACCAGCAACACACCGTTCGACACCACGATGCCGAGCATCATGATGATTCCCATCATCGACGAGGTTGAGATGGTAGTGTTGGTCAGGTAGAGGATGACGATGACGCCCGGGATACCCATAGGTACCGAGAACATGATGATAAAGGGATCGATGAGCGACTTAAATTGCGCCGCCATGACCATGTACACCAGGATTAAGGCCAAGATGCTGGCAAACATGAGGCCCGCAAAGGTTTCTCGCTGCTGCTGGATCTGCCCGGCAAGACGAATGCTGAATCCCGGCGGCAATTGCAGCTGGTCGAACGCTGACTCCAAATCTTGGGCGATGGATCCAAGATCGCGGTCGACGGGGTTGGCGGTAATATGAACAACTCGCTGGAAATATTTGCGTTCTATTTTTACGGGGCCGGCGTTCAGCTTCAACGTCGCCAGGTTCTTGAGCAACACCGGCTCTCCGTTTTTCGTCGTCAAGAGGACGTTTTCGATATCCGTCAGGTCTTTGCGATGTTCTTCGGCGAGCCAGGCGCTGATGTAATACTCATTGCCGTTTTGCGGGTCGGTGAAGATGATGGGGTCGGTCTGGCCGTTGCCGTTTAAGGAAAACAGCACGGCGTTGGCGACGTCCGTTTCGCTGATGCCGAGCAGCGCCGCCTTCTCTCGGTCTACGACCACGTTGACCTCCGGGTAGTTTTCTTCCCGGCTGACTTCGATATCCGCCATGCCCGGTATTTTGTGCATGATGTCCTGCACCTGCTGGATGGCGCTACGGGCTTTTTCAAAGTCGTAGCCGTAAATTTCGACGTCGATAGACTTTTGTGAGCCGAAGCTGGTGACTCGTTTGACCAATCCTCCCGGATCGAAGAACATCGCCACGCCGGGGAAGAGTTTGAGAATCGCGGGACGGACGGCGTTCATGACTTCGACCTGAGTGCGGCGTCGCTTATCGGGGGACACCAAATAGACGGAAATGACCGATGTATGCGGTCCGGTGTTGGGGTTGAACAATGATGACCGCCCCTGCGCCAATACGCCGGTGCTGGACGCAATGGCTTCTAGTTCCGTCGAAGGAATCATGTCCCGCAACACCCGTTCGACTTCAGCCACTTGATCGACGGTTTTTTCCACCCGCTGGCCGACCGGCCCGCGTAAGACGATACGGAATTGGCTTTCATCCGAGACCGGAAGAAATTCGGTCCCGATGAAAGGCACGAGGCCGAGAGAACTCACAAAGATGACGACGACCGAGATCAGCAATGTCCGGCGGTGAGCCAGGACCCAGCGAAGGCTGCGCTCATAGCCTTCGTCGAGGGCCTCATAGCGCCGTTGGCTCCATTGCATGATCCTCACGAACCAGCCCGGCAAGTGGCGATGCGCTTCCTGTTCCGATCTCAAAAATCGATAACAGAGCGCCGGCGTCACCGTGCGGGAGACGAAGAACGATGTGAACAGAGCGATGGCGATCGTCAGGGTCAATGGAATGAGCAACAGGCGCGCGATGCCGACGATGAAAAACATGGGAAGGAAGACGACGACCGTGGTAACCGTCGAGGCCAAGATCGGCATGGCGACTTCGCGCGCGGCATTCACGATGGCGTCCCACCGGTTCCGATCGACGTTCAAGTGACGTTGAATATTTTCCAATTCCACGATGGAGTCATCGACTAGACGTCCGATGCCAAGCGCCAGCCCGCCCATGGTAAAGACGTTCAGGGTTTGATTCGTGAAGTAGAGCACGATGAAGGTCACCAAGATCGAGAGGGGAATGGCGACCGAGATGATCAGGGTGCTGGTCAGGTTTCTGAGGAACAGGAGAATGACCGCCGCTGCGAGCAATGATCCATGAAGGGCTTGCTCGATGAGGTTCTTGATCGACTGCCGGATGTAGACGGATTGATCGAAGGAAATGCCCAATTGCACGCCCGGCGGAATCCCGATCATGTTGGGGATCGCTTTCCGCAAGGCATCGACCACTTCCACCGTGTTCGCAATCGGCTGTTTGTTCACGCGGAGATAGACGGAGCGTTTACCGTCCGTGCGAACGACGTTGGTTTGGATGTCTGAGGAATCTGTCAATACGCCGACGTCGCGCACTCGCACGGGGTTGCCTCTGGGATCGATCTTGACCACGACGTCGTTGATCGGCTCCACCGTCTTGAACTGCGTATTCGTGAACACGTTGTAGTCTAGGTTGCCCGCCTTAATGTCACCCGAAGGGAGAATCAGGTTGGAGGCTTTAACGGCCTTGACCACGTCGAGGATGGAGAGTCCGCGCGCTTGCAGCAGCGCCGGGTCCAGGTTGATGTTGATCTGCCGAATTTTACCGCCCTCAACCGTAGCGGCCGCGACGTTCGCGATTTGTTCAATCTGTGGCGCGATGGTGTTATAGGCCAGATCGTAGAGCCCTCGTTCGTCGAGGTCGCCGCCCGCTACCGTCACCATGGCGACGGGAATATTGGAGACGTCGAACTTAACGATGAATGGCTGCAGAATACCGGGCGGCAGGCTGTTGAGGATTTGGGTGATGCGTTGCATCACCTCCATTTGCCCTACATTGATATCCGCGCCCCAGTTGAACCAGACCTGAACCGCCCCAATGCCTTGCTTCGCGAATGATTCGACATGCTCGACGTTCGATGCGGAGCTGACGGCCTTTTCAATCGGATAGACCACGCTCTGTTCGATATCGAGTGGAGGCGCCCCTTTATAAATGACGCCGACAAAGGCGACCGGCACCTGAATGTTGGGGAACAGATCGACAGGAAGACGTTCGAGGGACGTGGCTCCCAGAATGACCATGGCCAGGGACAGCATCAGGATGCCGATACGGTTGCGAAGTGCGAGGAGTGTCAGCCACATAATGATGAAGGCGTTAGGCGTGAGGCATACAATTCGATCGGTCGAGCGACGATCTCTGGGTGTCCAACGTGTTCATGTTCTGCCCCTTACCCGTCACGCTTTGCGGCTTCAAGCGGTTGGACTTGCACGGTTGCGCCCTCGCTGACCAAGTCTTTTCCGGACACGATGAGTTGTTCGTCCCCGCTCAGCCCCTTCACCACCTCGACGCGGTTTTCCACACGCGCGCCCAGTTGAACCGGAACCTGATGCGCTTTTCCGTCCTTGACGACATATACATATTGCGACTCTTCCAGCCGGCTCACCGCATCCAACGGAATTTGAATCGCCTGCGGATGTATTCCCACGAGGACCTCGACTCGGGCGAACATTCCGCCCTTGAGACGGTGATCCTTGTTGGGGAGATCGACTTCGACGGTCATCGTGCGAGTGGCGCGGTTCAACGCTTGGACAATGCGGGTGACCGTGCCGGCAAACACCTCATTCGGATAGGCTTCGGCGCGGACATCGGCGCGCTGGCCGATCTTAATCAGGGGCACATCTTTTTCTACGACCTCGATGAGGGTGCGGACGGTTTCGACGTCATGGACGCTGAGTATGCCGCGGGACATTGTGGAAGTACTGGCGGTCGTGCCGCTCACATATGCGCCGGGATCGAGATTGCGTTCCGCAATATACCCCGCAAACGGTGCGCGGATGGAGGCGTAGGTCAGATTGGTTTCGGCCTGGGCCAGGGCCACCGCCATTTGCTGCACCTGGGCGCGCAACGAGTCTTGCATGGCGAGTGCCGCGTCGCGGTTCACCTCGGCTGTATCCAGATCCTGCTGGGACACAAACTGGTCCTTGATCAATGCCTGCATGCGATCCAACGTCAGCGCCGCGTTGCGCACGGCGGCGTCTTGTTGAGCGACCTTCGCCTTCGCGGACAGCAGATTAGCTTTCGCTTGGTTGACCGCATGGACATAGTCGGTGGGATCAATTTCGACCAGCAATTGATTGGCCTTCACCAAGTCGCCCTTGTCCACGTATACCTTGGCGATATAGCCGTCCACGCGGGAGAAGATATTCACGAGTTGGTTGGGGATGAGGTCGGCCGTATACGTGAGACGCACGTCCAAGTCTTGCTTAATCGGGCTCATGGTGCCGACGGTGAGAAGGCGGGTTTTTTTAGCGTCCGTCTTGGCTCCGCTGCTGAGACGAAACACGATCAGGGCCGTGACGGCGAAGAAAAGAATGACTCCCAAGATGACGATCGGATGCCGTTTGAGGGGATTACCGGGCACGGGACAGTCCTCGCGGATTGTTGGTGGGAGGCGTTGCCAAGCCCTGAAGGAACAGCTCGACATAGGCCGCCACGATTTCCTGGTGCGAGCAATGTAGCGGCACCTCGAAGATTTCATGTAGGAGTCGATGGTGGACGACCATGCCGATAAACGCCCGCGCGGCCAGCAGTGGATCGGTTTTTCGGAAGGCGCCTTCCTTGATCCTAGTCTGGATGTATCCGGCGAGGTATTCGTAAAACACGCGGTGCTGTTTGCCGAAAAACATGTCGGCCAATTCGTGGCCTTCCAACGCGCTGAAGAGCAGCAACCGTAACATCGTGGGGTCAGCGCCGGGGCGAATGCGATAGCCGGCGATGAGCGTAAAGACGCCATAGTCGTCACGTTTTCGGGCGACCTGCTCGACGGCGCCGAGGAGTTCGCTGAGCTGCGCTTTTTCAGCGAGGATCGCTGCGTACAGGGCTCGTTTGGTCGGGAAATACTTGAACACCAGGGCTTCGCTGATCCCGGCGGCACGAGCGATTTCCTTCGTCGTCGTGCCCTTGAAGCCTTTCGCAGCAAATAAGGCGGCGGCGGATGCAATCAGGCTGGCCTGGCGATCACGGCTTGGGCTGCGCGAAAGTGATGTCGTTGGACCCATGCTGTCCTGGTTGGGTGAGTGAGTAGTCACTCACCATGAAATTATCACGTGCCTGAAGGGCGAGACAAGGAGATAAGAAAGGAAGTTGAAGAGTCTCATTCACGCGGGAGGTGTCCCTGGCTGTGTTTTTCCAGGTCTACGGCATAATTCCAGACGGCGCCTCCTTAAGGCGCGGGCGAAGGGCTCTCATTGAATTGGCTGCGGAAGACCTGACTCTCAAAGAAGATCACCCCCTGGCTCGTGCGCACGTCGTAACGCAGGATGATCTCACTGTCGGCGCCTTGCCAATTGAAGAACTTCACGGCGCCTCCGGCGACCTGGCCCGGAGTCCGGTCCAGCGGGCCGAACTTCTGCTGTAGGAAACTCAGGATGCGGTCGTGCGACTCTTTGCCGCTGTACCGCACCATGACGCGCGCAAAGTTTCCGTCGATCGTGCTGAACCGCATGGAATCAACCGGCGCCGGCCCCAATGTGGGAGTCGTCCCTTTGAGCTCGTACGTCTGCACCCGGCCACTGTCCTCAATCTTGATGAACGTGTCGGATTCTGAGAAGGCCGCCCCCCAGGGAATGCCCTCGAATCCATTCGAGTCATGCTGCATGGGAACTGCCAGCGCTGCGGCGACCGGGAGCCACATGGCTAGCATCACGGCTCGAGCAAAGATCGTCCGAGGCGTGCGAAGGATGCAGGTAAGTCGACACATATTACTCCGCCGTGTCCGCGATCCGATCCTGGAACCGAGGCGCCAGGTTTCGGCTCTCAATGAAGATGAACCCACGGTCTCGGTTGGCTTGGTAAGTAAGGCTGATTTCGGTATCCGGCCCGCGCCACGTGTATTGCTGATTGAGCCCCCGCAGCATCTGTCCGGGGAGGCGCTCGATCGCGCCATAGGCCTGTTCGAGAAATTGGAGCACTTTCGTGTGAGTGTGCGCGCCTTGATAGCGAACGGTGACGCGTGCAAACTGCGCATCGACCGTAGAAAGCTGCAGGCTTTCCACGGGGATGTCGGCATAAACCGGGGGACGATCGCGGAATTCGTAATCTGTGGTATGCGAATTGGTGCGCGCGATGGAGAGTTCAGGAATATCGGCGAGAGGCACGCCCCATGGAATCTGGTGAAACCCCTGTGGATCGTTCGTCATGGTGATGGCAAACGCCGGTCCTGCAGGAAAGGCCAGGAGTGCCCCAAAAACGAGGAGGCGGCCGATGACGCGGAGGGGTGACCATATCGAAGAGGCGTACAGCATGGTCGAAAGTCTCCTCCGGCACGCTACCATGGTTGTCTCGATGGCGGCAACTCTTCGGCGCTGTTCTTGTGAATGATGGACCCCTTGGCTATAATGCGCCTCTTGCGCACATCATGAAGGCGATAGAGGCAGAGGCATGATCGATAGCGACGTATTTGTGCAAGCGCTCCAAGATATGGGCGTGAATTTTTTTACGGGCGTGCCCGACTCGAACCTGGGCGGGATCATTGAAGAACTGATGACGCGTAAAGCGTACACCCCTGCCGTGCGTGAAGATGAAGCGATCGCGATGGCCGCGGGCGCCTATATGGCCGGGAAGATTCCCGCCGTACTCATGCAGAATTCAGGGCTCGGCACTTGCTTGAACACGCTCATTTCCCTGAATATGATGTATCGGCATCCCTGCATTCTGCTCGTCTCCTGGCGGGGGTTCCAAGGCAACGATGCGCCGGAGCACCTCGTCATGGGCGAGACGATGTTGCCCTTGCTTGATACCATGAAAATTCCCCACCGCATCCTGTCGGAACAGACGATGACCGACGATCTTCGATGGGTCGGCCAGACCTTTATGAAACAACGGATTCCGCTTGTGCTCGCGGTCAAGAAAAACATCGTCAAGGGACTGCACCCATGAGGCCGGAAGAAGGCACCATGCAGAGCCGAGCGCAGGCCATGGCGGCATTACTGGAAGTATTGACCGATCAGCCGGTCATTATTTGTAATGGCTTTCCGTCTCGCGAAGCGCACAAAATCGCCGACCGGCCGACCCATTTTTATATGATCGGTTCAATGGGAAATGCGGCGGCGATTGGGCTCGGCGTGGCATTATCCAGGCCTACCAAACAGGTCATTATTTTTGATGGCGACGGCAATGTGCTCATGGGGATGGGGACTCTGGCGTCGGTGGGGGCCTTGAAGCCAAAGAATTTCATTCATGTCGTCTTCGACAATGAAGTGTACGGATCGACCGGAAATCAGCCGACCATCTCGAACGTGGTGCCGCTGGAAAAAGTGGCGAAGGCGGCGGGATATGTTCATGTCGAGCGGGTGCTCGATCGGGATGATCTTCTGTATGAATTTAAGGACTTGCTGAAGAAAGACGGACCGAGCATGTTGTTGGTCAAGATCAATGAATTCGTCGAGGATGCCGGCCGGGTCCTTCTTGAGCCGTCGGCGATTACCGCTCGATTCATGAAAGCCATAGAATAGCGCCCGTGTGCTGAGTGCGATGTGTGGGGCCGCTGCGCTCAGTCCCGATCCACAGCCTGAGGCATTGAACATGATACTTTTGAATCCAGGGCCAGTGAACGTGAGCGAACGGGTGCGGCAGGCGTTGATGCATCCGGATATCTGCCACCGAGAATCCGAATTCTCCGACCTTTTGTACCGCATTCAGCAGAAATTACTGACCGCCTTCGTGCCCGGGGCAGAGGCCGACTATGTGGCGGTCATACTGACCGGCTCGGGCACCGCCGCGGTGGAGTCGGCCGTCATGTCCTGTCTCCCAACGGGGAAGCGCATGCTCGTCCTCAACAATGGCGTCTATGGCGAACGGCTCTCCACCATGATCGGTCTGCATCGACTCGGCGTCTCTGAACTGAAGTCGGAGTGGCATATCAAGCCGGATCCCGAACGAGTCCGATTGGCCTTACGCCAACACCCCGAGGTGCATGCGGTGGCAATGGTGCATCACGAGACGACCACCGGCTTGATCAATCCTGTCAAAGAGATTGCCGAAGTCGTCGATAGTCAAAACCGCGTGTTTGTGGTGGATTCCGTGAGCGGCCTCGGGGGAGAGCCGATCGATATTGCCGGGTCGCACATCTATATGGTGGCGGGCACGGCCGGGAAGTGTATTCAGGGATTCCCCGGTGTCTCGTTTGTCCTCCTCCGCAAGGGATTTATGGAGCGGATGCGAGGGTATCCCAAACGATCGTGGTATCTCCACATGACTCACTATGTTGATGATCAGGGCCGAGGAACCGTTCCCTTTACGCCCGCTGTTCAGGTGTACTATGCATTTGAAGAGGCGTTGAACGAGTTGTTGGAGGAGGGTGTGGCCAATCGCATGCAGCGGTACAAGCTAACCGCCGCGCGGATCCGCGAACGTCTGGGGCAATTGGGTGTGAAAACATTGCTGCCGCCGGAATGTCAATCGAACACGATCACGGCGTTTCGTCTGCCTCCTGGCATCACGTATGCTGCATTGCATGATCAGCTGAAAGCGCGTGGCTATGTCATTTACGCCGGACAGGGACAATTGGAAGAGAAGATCTTCCGCATTGCCAATATGGGCGCGCTGACTGAGAAGGACATCCAGGGCTTTCTCGCGGCCTTCGAGCAGGTGCTTGCGGGCGCTGTCGTGCATACATGAGAGCGGTCATCCTGGCCGCGGGAGTCGGCAAGCGCCTCTGGCCGGTCACACAGCATAAGCCGAAATGTTTGATTGAGATCGGTGGGCAGACACTGCTGTCCCGCTATCTCGAGGTGTTGGCTAGCGTCCAAATCCGCGACGTCACCATTGTCGTCGGTTATAAGCAGGAGATGATTCGGGCCGCGGTGGGCACGCAACACCGGGGGGTGAGCATTTCCTATCTCGTCAACGAGGAGTTCCACCGAGGCAGTATTTCGTCGCTGTGGATCGCCCGCTCGGTGCTCTCCGACGACGTGGTGATTATGGACGCAGATGTCTTGTTTCATCGTGAGATTCTGCGTCGTCTGGTGACGTCGCCCTTCACGAATTGTTTGCTGATGGACGACACGGTGAAGCAGACCGGAGAGGAATGTATGGTGGTGGTCGCGGGGGGACGGGTGATCGCCTTGAGCAAAAAAATGCCGGAACGATACGATGTCGCCGGAGAGGGCGTCGGATTTCTGAAGGTGCGTCGGGCCGATACCGCGCACGTGATCGGCTCGCTCAAAGGCTATATCGATCAAGGTCGTTGGGAGATGGAATACGAAGACGGGTTGCTGCAGTATTTTCAGGACGTGAAAGTCGGGCATGAGAAAATCGGCGGACTGCCTTGGACCGAGATCGACTTCCCCGAGGATATAACGCAGGCCGAGCGCGAGGTCTTGCCCCGGCTCTGAATCTTCGCGAGACACTGGCTGGCATGAGCGAAAGCACACTACAACGCGGTGCTGAATTGCAGGGATTGAGTACGGCCATTCTGCTGCCCGGCGCGGGGCTGTTCGGCGATCGTCTTGGTCGTGGATTGACGGACGTCGGCCCGCTCACTCTCGTCGGAGGCCTGAGTTTGTTTCAGCGCACAGTGCTGACCTTGCAACGGGCGGGGATTCGCCAACTCATCGTGCTGGCAGGCGCCGATGAAGAATTGCTGAAACATACGCTGGCGCGGGGGGCGCGGGTCACGATTCCGGTCCGATGGATGCCGATTCGGGAGTTCCCGCTCGATGATACACGCACCTGGGAATCGCTCGCGGCCGAAGTGCCGGGCTTCTGTTTGATCGCCGGAGTGCAGGCGGTGTTTTCGAAACAGCTCATCGAGCACTTGCGGCAAACGGTACGGGATGGGGAAGCCGTGGTCGTCACGCGTGAAGCCGGTTCGATCGACCCGCCTATAGGCCGGCGAAACCCGGTCGTGGCGTTTGAGGAAGGTCGGCTCATTTCATTTCATCCCCACGTTGCCGATGAACGCCATCAGGTGGCCGCTGATTTGGTGGTCTTGCCGGCGAGCATTCTGAATCCGCCCGGCGAGACGGCCTCCGCGGTGAGCAGTGACCCGATGGACCGGCTTGGCATGATTCCCGTGCGTCGCTGGCTGGAGCGGGCGGCGGCGGAAGGACGTGTGCGGGTCGTGACCGCGACCTCCCATGCTGGTCTGTGGTATCGCGATGTGTGGGACCAATCCAGTGCCGGAATCGCCGAGCGTACCCTCCTTCACTCGCTTAAGGGAGACGCTGAAGGGTTTGTGGATCGGTATTTCAATCGAACCTTCTCGCGTCTGCTCACAAGCGCCTTCTTGTGGATGAAATGTTCGCCTAATACGATCACCATGATCGCGACGGCGGTCGGACTGCTTTCGGCTCTCGGCTTCGGATGGGGTACGTACGAAGCTGGAATCATCGCCGCATTGTTGTTTCAGTTGGCGGCAATCATCGATTGCTGTGATGGCGAGGTGGCGCGTCTGACTTTTACCGAATCGCCGTTCGGCGCCTGGCTGGATATCGCCATGGACAACGTCGTGCATATGGCCATCTTTGCCGGGATCGCCTGTGGAGCCTACCTCCGGCAGGTCGGGACAGATGGTGATTGGGTACCCGTCGCGCTCGGCGGGGCTGCGGTATTGGGCAATGCAATGTCGTTCTGGTTGGTCACGAAGGCGCAAAAAATCGGCATCACGCGCGGCTGGAATACACCGAAGCAGGCAGCCTGGTCCGATTTTATCTTGAAGAATGTGGCGAGCCGAGATTTCTCCGTGGTGGTGTTCCTCTTTGCGATATTGGACAAGCTCGACTGGTTTCTCTGGATGGCCGCGTTTGGCTCAACGGTATTTTGGTTGTTGATGGTTTGGGTCATACGACCTTCGGCACGGGCCCGTGCTTAAAGCAGCCCTTTTTTTCCTCGGGGCGCTGACTCTTTCTTTCCTGATCTGGCACATCGGCATCGAGCGGATCTATGCCGCGGTTGCTGAACTGAGTCCTACCGCGATGGCGGCGATCCTTCTGCCGTCCCTTCTCATGTACGTGCTTGAAGCTTACGGCTGGCTTGTGACGCTCGGCGCGTGGGCGAAGGATGTGCCGTTTTGGCGAGTGCTGGCCATTCGCACGGCCGGGGAAGTTGTGAACATGACCACGCCCACGGCTTATATGGGCGGTGAGCCGCTCAAGGCCTACCTGCTCAAACGACAAGGCGTCCCACTGGTGGAAGGGTTGGCGTCGGTGGTGACGGCGAAAACCACCATGACAATCGCTCAAATTCTCTTCATCATCTGCGGGATTGGTTTGGGGTTTTGGTTGTTAGGGTCCGAGGGATCGGCCGGACAGACCATCATCGCCGGATTAATCAGCGTGGGACTGCTGGTGTTCGGAGTCGGCGCGTTTGTCATCGTTCAGCGGCAGGGCATGTTTACTTGGATTTTGAAGGTTCTGCGCCACATCGGCCTGCGGCTGCAGTTTCTGGAATCACGCGAACAAAAGTTGCTTGAATTGGATCGCACCATCGCTCACTTCTATGCGAAGCAGCGGCCGGCGTTCCTCTTATCCACGGGGCTGTTCCTTCTCGGATGGTTGGCCGAGGCCTTGGAAGTCTTGGTCATCATTTTCTGCCTGGGACATCCTATTACGGTGCTGTCTGCCGTCGCGATCGGCGCGCTCTCGGTCTTTATCAAGGGCGGAGCATTTTTCATTCCCGGTAGCCTGGGGGCTCAAGAGGCGGGCAACCTTTTCCTATTGACGGCCTTCGGATACGGGGAAGTCACGGGCATTACCTTTGCGCTGTTGCGACGCTTCCGAGAATTGGTGTGGATCCTGCTTGGTCTCGCCTGTCTCGTCGTGATGACAAGGGGCAAGGAGGTGATGACGTCTTCCCGCTGAACAGGCTCTTTGAAGCGTGAATGATAGTGTCTTGGTTTCCGGAAATCGCTGGGCCCTTTCTGCCCCCCTCGCCGCCAGGATCGCAACGTCCCTCCTCATGCATGATTTCGCGACCGTGCAATTCCGCTCCTTCGCACGGGTGCGATTTCGCACATAGGTAATTTTTCATGTCAATCTAAGGTATTGTCCGAAAGGAAATTGCACGACAATTCCATTATCAGCTTCACTATATTTCATTATGCAAGTAAGCTTCAGGCGTCAGACGTTCCTTCGTGGTCGATGCTGTAGACTAACCAGGATGCCAGCAAACCATGACTCAACCAAATTTTCTAAGTGCTGAGATCCAACCACGGCTGGAAGATCAGGCTCGGACTATGGCTACAGACAAGAAGGATGGGCAACTGGTGCTTCCGCTCGAGGACCCCATCGCGGCACTCAATTTTTGTCGAGCATTGGCCGCGGCTATGCAATGCGACGCCCAACCCACGCAGGATCATGGGCAGGTCTCACAATTACATGTGATCTCAAAGGAGCAGGATGGTGCACGACCGCTCCCCCTGTTGTCGATCGTCATTCCAGTCTTTAATGAGGCTGATAATCTTCCCACTCTGCATACGCGTCTCACCGACGCGATGAATCGCTTGGGAGTCGACTATGAAATCGTGCTGGTTGACGATGGGAGCAAGGATCAGAGTCCTGAAATCCTGAAACGTCTGGAGGGTGAGGACTGCCGAATCGTCGTCATCGAGTTTGCGAGAAATTTTGGGCATCAAGTCGCCATCAGCGCCGGGCTTGAGCATAGTCGGGGCCGCGCTGTCTGTATTATGGATGCCGATCTCCAGGATCCTCCGGAGGTGTTGCACATGTTCCTTGCCAAGTGGCAAGAAGGCTGGGAAGTGGTCTATGCCGTGCGCACCGATCGGAAGGAATGGTGGGGCAAGCGGCTCGCCTATGCCGCGTTCTACCGCTTGCTCCAACGGATCGCCAATATCGAGATTCCTTTGGATGCCGGCGATTTTTGCGTCATGGATCGCCGGGTAGTGGATGAGCTGGTTGGGATGCCGGAACGTAATCGATTCGTCAGGGGTATCCGAAGCTGGGTGGGCTTCAGGCAGATCGGCGTCCGCTACGAGCGCCAGGCTCGCCATGCCGGCAGTCCCAAATATACGTTTCGGAAGCTGCTCTACCTGGCGCTTGATGGGCTCGTCTCATTCAGCCACATGCCGCTGCGGATTATCACGATTCTTGGTTTTGCCGTGTCTGCGCTATCGTTCATGGTCGCGATGTTTTATGTCATCAAGAAGATAACGCTGGGAATCGATGCTCCTGGCTTCACCACCCTCGTCGTCTCGATCTTCTTTCTCGCGGGTATTCAGTTGATGACCATCGGGGTCATCGGCGAATACATCGGCCGGATTTCAGACGAAGTGAAACACCGTCCGTTGTATGTGGCCCGTCGCGTGACCAGGAGATAGCCATCATTCGTATCCTCATGTTCGATAACGAATTCCCTCCGCTCGGGGGCGGCACCGGAGTGGTCAACTATTACCTGTTGCAGGAAATGGCACGGTCCCAGGATGTCACGGTGGATTTGGTGACGTCGTCGCGCAGCGGGACCGCCTATGAAACCGAACGGTTCGCTGACCGCATCACGATCTATAAGGTACCGGTCGACAACCGCAACATTCACCATGCGAGCAACTTGGAATTGCTCCGGTACAGCTGGCGCGGCCTGCGCATGGCGCGGCGATTGTTGAAGCAACATCGGTATGACGTGAGTTTTGCCTTCGCCGGGGTGCCCGCCGGAGCGCTCAGCTATGTCTTGTCCTTGACCCACGGCCTGCCCTATGTGCTGTCGCTGCAGGGGCCCGATGTGCCGGGGTTTGAGGCGCGCTACAACTACCTCTACCCTGTGTTGACGCCCCTGATAAAAAAGATCTGGCGGCGAGCGAGTGCTGTGACTGCCATCAGCGCCGAACAGGTGCTGTTGGCGCATCGGACGATACCAGACCTGCCGCTGGTGACAATCCCCAACGGAGTCGAGACGAAATTATTTGCGCCCCCTTCCGACGAGGCGAAGCGGCCGTTCACAATCATCTGTGTGGCCCGCTTGATCGAACGCAAAGGGCAGCATCATCTATTGCGGGCCTTGGCACAGGTACGGGTGAACTGTGCGCATCCAGTGCGGCTGATATTTGTCGGGACCGGCGACGCCGAGGCGCAGTTGAGGGAATTAGCTGACAGCCTGCAGGTGGCGGATGCCGTGACCTTTAAGGGGTTCGTGTCGCGTGAACAGATGCCCCCCCTGTACCGAGAGGCGGATGTCTTTGTCTTGCCGTCTCAGCAGGAAGGCATGTCGATCGCGCTTCTCGAAGCAATGGCTTCGGGATTGCCGGTCATTGTAACCGAAACGGGAGGCACCGCCGAATTGGTTACGCAGGGGCAGAACGGCGAGATCGTTCCGTGGAGCGATGTTCCGGCCCTGACCCAAGCGTTACATAACATGCTGAATACAGAAAATGCCCGTCATCAGATGGGTGTCGAGAGTCGGCGAAGAGCGCTGCAGTTCGGTTGGCAGGTCTTGGCGGCACGCTACATCGAGTTGTGCGAGCGGGTGATGCTTCCGTCGGCGGAGAGCCAGCGGACGATCGGTCGCTCACGGCTCGATGTCCGAGATGATCTGCTCAAGGAACCTCGGGTATGACAAAGCAGCCGCATGTCTGTATTCTGACCAGTCAGTATTTCGATTGGGGCATTTATGGCGGGTTCGGCAGCATGTCGCGCAAGCTGGCTGAAAGCCTGGTGGGGATCGGCTATCGAGTCAGCGTCATCGTTCCCGGGCGCCAAGGCCAGAAGCCGGTCGAGACGATCGGGGGAGTCGAGATTCAGAGCTTCTCGCCGCGCCACGTGCTCGAGGCTTGCCGGATCATCCGAGCCTCACGAGCCGATATTTTTCACTCGCAAGACCCCACCGTCCTGACCTACCTGGCGCAGCGCCTCCATCCACGTCGCACGCATCTCGTCACGAGTCGAGACCCCAGAGAACTGCATGACTGGTGGATCGAATTTCTCTATGCTACCCCGATGCGTCGCCTCCTGACGCCGTTCAATTACTTGACCGAATCGGGTCTGTTCGTCAGGCAAGCCGTGCGTCGGGCCGATGGTGTCTTTTGCCCGGCACATTTTCTGAAGGAAAAAGTGAAACGATTATATGCCCTCTCGACGCTGCCGACCTTGCTGCCGAATCTCATTGATGTGCCCACGGTCCTGCCGCAGAAAAGTGAACGTCCCACCATGACGTTTGTAGCTCGATGGGACAAGCGTAAGCGGCCATGGATTTTTTTGGAATTGGCCAGACAGTTTCCTGACTATCGGTTTGTGGCGGTGGGACAGGGCAGCGCATCCGCCGAATTCGGATTCGACGCCGAGTTGCGTCTTCGTTTTCGTGACGTGCCGAATCTGGAAATGCCGGGCCTCATCAATCGTTTTCGCGAGCCGGAGCGCATGCACCAGATCTTGTCAGACACATGGATCTTCGTGAGTACGGCGGTGCGCGAGGGGCTTCCCTTGACCTTTCTCGAAGCGGCGGCCTATGGATGCCCCATTATCAGTCGTGTCGATCCCGATCAATTCGCCACGAAGTTCGGCAAACAAGTGCATGACGACGACTATCCCTCCGCCATTCGAAGTCTCCTCGCGGACGCGCCGCTGGAGAAAGGGCGGGCCGCCTATAACTATGTGCGGGACACCTACGAAACGTCCAAGGCCTTAGAGGCCCATCGGCAACAATATGAGGGCTTTGCTGCCTGACTCGCCCAAAGGTCGCTGCGCCAGCTGAAACAACGGCCTATTGAGGTGGTAGATACTTGCATGTCTTCTAAGGCCGTCTCGAAGGGGATCGTCTCAGTCGGAAGTTGGTCGGTCGCGAAATTGGCGACGGCCGCCGTGGTGCTGCCGATCTTGGCGCGTCTTCTCGGTATCGAGGGGTATGGGCAATATGCCTACTATCTCGCCGTTCTCCTCCTCGCTTCCCAATTTGCCAATGTCGGCATGATGCAGACCATGACCAAACGTGTCGCGGAGCGACCGGATGATCTTGCCTGGTGCCGAGCGGTGGCGCAGGCGGGCGCCCTCATCAATGGAATGGGCGTGGCTATCGTCGGCCTCTTGGTGGGCCTGATCCTGGTCAGCACTGGGCCACAAGGGACGGCTGCCGTTGTGACCGCCTGCGTTGTCGTGGGTGTGTTGCTATTCGATCAAGTGTGGTTTTATGCGCGCGGGATTTTGTTCGGGCTCCGACGCGAGGAACGCGCGGCGATACCCGGTATCATCGGCGTCGTGACGGCGGGCGCCCTCGGCGTGACGTTCGCGATAAGCGGTATGGGAGTGGTCGGCGCTTTGATGGGGCTGCTAGTGGCGGACATCTTTGTTGCGGTGGTGTGTCTCCGGTCGGTCATGCATGTGCTCCAGGGAGCAGAGCGCGCCCAGTCGGCTCCCGTGATACCTCTGCCGACACAAGAGTTGCTGCGATTTGGCCTGGCCGCCATGGTCTTCTCGGTGTTGAACATGGCCCTCTGTGCACTCGATGTGATTCTAGTTCGCCATTTGGCTGGTGGAGCGCAAGCCGGGCTCTATGCGGCGGCCGTCCAGTGGTCGCAGTTCGTGTGGTTTATCCCGATTGCGGTAGAGGGCGTCATGCTTCAGTCGACGGCTCGTTTATGGGCCGAACGGCGGGTAGGGGACGTGAGCAGTCTAGTGAGTCGGCTCCTGCGGTATGTGATGTTGGGCACCGCCTTCTTGCTTCTGATTGTGTTTGCGTTAGGCGATCAGATTGTCATTCTCTATTTCGGACCACAATTCGCCGAGGCTGCCTTGGCATTGCGGTTGCTGGTGCCTGGCGCGTTCTGTTATGCGATGGCGCGTGTGTTGTGGCCGGTGATTCAAGCCGGAGGCGACGGAGCACATCTCATCCGGGTGATGGGGCCGACGGTGCTGGTGGATGTCGGATTATGCTGGGTTTTGGTCCCGAGGTGGGGAGCGGCGGGCGCGGCGCTGGCCACCTCAGCATCCTTTGCGCTGGTGGCGGTCGGGTATGCCTGGGTGTTGCGCCGTCGGGAGGTCCATATCTTCGAGAGCTGGGCCATTTCTAAGCTAGTGGGTCTTCTGGCAGGAGCAGGGGTGGCTGCCGCGGGTGGCGCTGCAATGATCGATGCGCCGATTCTATCAGTGATGGTGGGGAGCGCGGTCGGTGCGTTGGTGTATTGGAGCGGCATCTTTTGGCTTGGGCTCCTGCAGGTCGAGGAAGTCGAACAATTGGTACACAGTCTGCCGGGGGTCTTGCGGCAGACGGGAGTGAAAGTGTTTCGCTGGCTGGAACCGGCGCTGCTAAAGCTTAGACCAACGGCATTATAGTAGAGGCTGAGTTTCGCATCTTGCCTATCGATCAACACAGAATATCGGTTGTCATCCCGACTCTTGGACGAGACACTTTGGCCTTGTGTCAGGCGGCCTTGGCAAAGCAGACCAGGCAGCCGGAGGAAGTGATCGTTGTGGTCGACCAGTATCGACGCGGGGCGGCCTGGGCCAGAAATGAAGGGATCGCCAGATCGTCCGGCGATCTGATTGCGTTTGCCGATGACGATGGCATTCCGCCCCCCGATTGGCTGGAACGGTTAGTCGACGCGCTGGATCGTCACCAAGCAGCTGTCGTGGGAGGCACGTTTCAGGAGACGGATCCGCTCTTGGACGCGATTCGTCGTCGTACACGCTTACCAGATCACGAGCAGGTCGACCGAGGAGGCCTGGTCGGCAACGGCGGCAACATGCTGGTCAACCGGGACTGGTTGAACATCTGCATGCGAGAGGACGGATATGCCTTCAATCCATCTTTCCCGGGATCCGGCGAGGATTGGGAACTTGTATGGCGACTGCGAAAACGCGGAGCCAAATTGGTCTATGTGCCCCAACCGATCACCCATTTGCGCCGGGCGACGGCAGTACAACACCTTCGCCATTCGTTCCACCGGGGGATTGGCATCGCAAATCTATTTCGTCTCATGCGAATGGATGAGAGCGGCGTCATTCCTCAAGATAGTCTGCTATGGGGCCAGGCAGGCAAGAAAACCCATCCGCGATGGTTCAAAGCTCTGTGGGAGAAACTACTCGGCCCGTTTGAATGGAGACGATTTCAGCAGATGCGGCATTTTGGGCTGTTTTGGCTTGGCGAGAAGTGTCAGGCTGCCGGGTTTCTCTGGGGGCTATGGAGAGGAGCGATGAGGGAAGAAGGTGCGCCCGGCGCAGTCAGAACATCCGATCCTCATACGGTGGAATCCAAATCATGAGTGACGTGTCTCTGCGTACGAAGGCCTGGTTCGGGGATGACATTCTCGCGATTGACTTTCCACCCTCCTGGAAAGTCGTCGAAGTTGGCCCTTCGGATACACCGGCCTTGACGCTACGGGCAATGCAGGAGGCGTTGGGTCGGCCGATCGGCACGCCGCGGCTCTCGGCAATCGCAAAAGGCAAAACCAAGGCCGTCATCGTGGTCGACGATCTCACTCGCCCCACACCCGCTGCCGATCTGCTTCCGTCGCTTGTCGAAGAAGTGACTCGTGCAGGCATTCCGCCTCGCGCGATCACGATCATGCTCGCGGGTGGCACGCATCCTCCGGCATCCGCGGAAGAGATGACGAAAAAGGTGGGCTCAGTGCTTTCGCCTGAAATCAGGGTCATGGCGCATGACAGTGGTGGTGATCTGGTGGATCTCGGCCTGTCTCCAGGCGGCCTGCCGCTTCAACTCAACCGTACTGTGATGGAGTGCGATCTCAAGATCGGAGTGGGATGCATTTACCCCCATCCGATCGCCGGGTTTTCAGGCGGAGCGAAGATCATTCTGCCGGCGGTCTGCGGCGTCGACACGACGAGGATGATGCATGACTATCTGCGAGGGTCCCGCGAGCGTGGAGGCTCGATCCATACCGAGTTGCGCCGGGACATGATCGCCGTAGCTCGAAAAGTAGGACTCGACTTCATCGCAAATGTCACGCTGAACCACCGACGCGCGATCAACGGCCTCTTTGTGGGCGATGTTGTGCAGGCGCATGAGGAAGGTGTCCGTTCGGCACAGCGGATGTACGGGGTGTCCGTACTGCCTGACGCCGATGTGGTGGTGGCCGACATGTACCCCTTCGATACCAGCTGGCAATTCGCTCAGGACCGTGGCATGTGGCCCATTGAACGGGCCAAGACGGGTGCGTCTCGAGTGGTGATTGCCGCCTGTCCCCTCGGATTGGGTACCCATGAGTTATTTCCGGTGGCCAGTCCTCTCTGGTCGCGTATCGCCCGGCGCCTCACGCACCTTCGGTTGGCCGATCTGGAGCGACCATGGGAAAAAGTAAGGACGGTGGTCAAGCTGCTGCAGCAGAAACAGCAGCACATGATGGCTCTTTCTCCTGGCTTGAAGCCGCATGATTTAACGGCCATGTTTCCTCATGCCCAATGGTATGGAGAGTGGGCGACGCTGAAGGCCGCCTTGCTGGCGCGGCACGGCGAGGGACACGTGACCGTGGCGGTCTACCGTTGTGCTCCGTTTCTCATTCCGAGCGGAGCGCTCGAGCCGCAAGCCATCAAGGCAGGCAGTCGCCATCCCCAACGACTGACTGCCTCGACATGAGTGGTGAGTTACCATGAATCGCGGCATCTGGCTTTGGTTGGAAGTGGCCTTCGATACGCTGATGTTTGCGCCCTATCTGTTGCGGGGGAATTTTTCGTCACGCAGAAAAGTCGGCATCCTGCTGACTTACTTCCGCCTGAGTCTCAGGCTGCTACTGATCCATCCGTTCCGCCCCCTTACAGAGGAGAAGGTCTTCGGATTCACCATCCGCTGTTTCAACTATCGGACCATGCATCTGCTGTTCAGAGTTATTCTCTTGCGCAATGAATATTATTTTAAGACGTCCAAAGCGCGACCGGTCATTTTCGATTGTGGCGCCAACATTGGCCTGGCGACTCTCTTTTTCAAGTGGTTGTACCCTCAAGCTGTGATCTATGCGTTCGAGCCGGACATCGATACGTTTGCCCTGTTGAAGCGCAATGTTGAGGCCAACAGTCTGACGGCGGTGCATCTCTACAATGTGGCGTTATCCGATAAGGCAGGCACGGCCGAATTTCATGTGGATCACGCGAATCCAGGATCCTTGCGGATGAGTCTGAATTACCAGCGCATGCCAAAAGACACTATTACGGTCGAGACTCTGGCACTTTCAGAGTTGATTCGCAGAGAGTTGCCGGAAACCGACATCGATTTTCTCAAGCTCGACGTCGAAGGGGCGGAGGATGCAGTGCTACGGGATCTCGCGAGCACGGGCCGACTGAAGGCGATACGGGAAATGTTGATCGAGTTCCACCACAAAATCGGCGGCGAGCGAGCAAAATTAGGGCATTTTCTAGGCACGCTCGAGACGCAGGGTTTTGACTATCAAGTCGATGCGGTGTGCATGCCGCTCTATGCTCCCGGCCGGTTTCAAAACATCATGCTGTATGTCTATCGAGCCGCGTGACCTGCTGCCGCTTGATCGTGACCTGACATTGGTTTTCCTGAAATTTTTTCTCTATGGCAATGCTTGTCGCGACAGGTTCACTCAAACTCATCAGCCGGATCGAACGCGCCTCCGCTAGGACGGACCGCGTCGTAGCCGGGGTTCTTTTTCTGATCGTGTTGGGAAGCGGCCTCGTTCATCTCGAAAGCTTTCCCCCGCTCTGGTTCGATGAAGGGTGGACGGTCTGTGTCGCGCGCACGTGGGTCGAGATGGGGCACTACGGTTGTCTGCTCCGTGGCGAACCGGCCGCCCCGGTGCTGTCGGCCCATTTTCCCGTGGTCGCCTCGGTGGCCGCAAGTTTCAAGCTCTTTGGTATCGGTATCTGGCAGGCGAGAGTGGTCGGCTTGCTCTATACGTTCGGCGCCTTCCTCCTTCTCTATACAATCGCGCGACGACTCTTCAGTCGGCCTGTGGCCATCGTGGCGCTCGGGCTCCTGATTCTCGTTCCAGTGAAATGGTCGATCCATCCCCTCTTTATAGGACGTCAGGTGTTGGGCGAGATGCCCATGTTATGTTTCCTTCTGGCCGGGTACGCCTGCCTGCTGCGGATCGATGATGGTCGACGTTGGCTTGCTGCGGCGATCGCCTGCTGGAGTCTGGCGTGGATGACCAAGTCTCAACTGGCCCCGTTCTTCATTGCTTCTCTGGCAGGGACGGCAGCGTTGGTTGGCCTCCGTGGGGACTGGTCCACCGCTCGTCAGCTGGGGCTGCTCTTGGGTGGCTCGTGGGGCGGGTACCGGCTCCTGGTAGTGGCGAAGGAATTGGTGTTAGCGGGTCATACAGTCCCGAATCCCCCTGCAAGTGGAATGACGGAAGCGATCGCTCTGGTCTTCGTGCCGTCGATTCGCCTGGAGACGATTCAATACATGGTGGCGTTCTGGCCGGAATATACGATTGGCTTGGGTTATGCGGCCTGGGGTCTGTGGCGTTCTTGCCCTGCGCACGGGCGGCGGCCGTTCGAACAGACCGTCCGCACTATGCTCCTGTTGTTGGCAACCAGCTGGCTGGCGTGGTTTGCCCTGCTCTGTGCGGGCGAGACGCGATATGCCTTCCCTGGCCTGTTCGTTGCCGCTCCATTCACTGCGGCTCTATTCTGCGAGCTCACCAAAGGATTCGACGCCGCATTTGTGCGAGACGTCCTGTCGGCACTCGTGCGAACCGGACACGTCACCAGAGATGGGGTAAAAGTCGTATTGACCGTCGCACTCCTTTTCGTGATGGGCTGGGTCGTCGTGCAGGAGCGGTATGCGTTTCGTGCGCGAGAGGATGCGCGCGACCTAAATGATGTGATCGCCTATCTGCATGCTGCCACACCGGCGACCGCGCTGATTGAGACGTACGACAGCGAGCTGTTTTTGTTTCTCAACCGCCGCTACACCTATGCTCCACCGCAGGCATTGGTCGAGGTGATTCTTCGGGAGCAAAAGATAAACCAGGCGGTCACCTACGATCCGTTGCTGGCGAAGCCCAATTACATGGTCGTCGGTGAGTATGGCCGCTGGGCGGGGTTCTACAAACCTCTGATCACGCAGCACCGTGTAAGGCTCGTGCAAGCTATCGGGCGCTACGAGATCTACGAACCGGTCGGATTCTAGTAGCCGATCCAAACGCGCGTTGCCCTCGCCGATTCCTCATCTGTTGCCGGTCGATTTCTGATGGGCCGTTTCGACGAGCCGTCTAATGGCAGTGATGACAAGTTCCGGCTGGTCGAATTGAATAAAGTGGCCGCTCTGGTCGGCGAAGACTTGGCGACTGTTCGATGAAAGTTTGGTCAGATCCTCCTGGAGTTCCAGCCACATTTTTCTGAACTTGACGGGGTTCACCTCGCCTGGCATGTCCGGCCACCAGACAGGGCCGGTCGCGGTCAGAACGGCTAGCGGAAGATCGCCGAGTGGGCCGACGTGTCGAACTTGTTCCAGCGTCTCTATCAACGCGTCTCCCTCATCACTCAGCGCCCTGGTATAGCTCGTCCGCAGCCACCCGGCACGTAGCATGGATCGAACCTTCTCCGGTACGCGGTCCTCCTGTTGACTGAAAAACTGCGGCAGACTCCCGAACGACGCGACGATTCGAGGGACGCCCAGGACCGCCATCGCGCGGATGGCAGGAAGCATCGACTTGCCGGTATTGACGAAGGTTCTGAATTCGGCCTGCCGCATTTCCGATTCATGCCCCGCATCGACCAAGACCATGCCCACGATATCAGCGGGATGCTCCTCTCGGTAGAGCCGGGCGACGAAGCCGCCGAGCGAGTGGCCCACAAGAATGTAGGGGCCGGAGATGCCTGCGCGCGTCAGCAATTGATGAAGTTCTCGTGCCATGCGCTGTCCCGTGCGAGGTAAAGGGCCGCGCTCGCTCCATCCGAGACCGGCTCGATCATAGGCGCAGACCCTGGTTATCTTGGCCACGTCGGGCTGCACCAGACTCCAGTAGAGCGACCAGCCAGGCGCCGCGGCCTCCAGCACAACCGTCGGGCTTCCTGTGCCCATGCAATAGAGGTGGAGGCGGTGACCACCGACATCGATCATCTGCCCAGGAGGCGGATAGTGCGATCGATCGAGCACCATACCCGCGAACTGGTAGCCCATGCCGGCGATCATGAAAAGGATGAGCGCACTGAACAGCCATTTGAGAATGTGCATGGGGACTATGATCCATCGTTATGGGTCGCGGAAGCAAATGGGCGATACAATGCCTCGCTCAGAGATCAGGAGTTCGGCATCACTCAATCTGGGGAATCGAATATTCTGAAGGTCGCCATCGGTAGGAATTGAGCTCAAACCCCACATGAAAGAAACGCGGCTCGCGAAGCCAGTCTATTTGATAGGGAAAGCCACGCCAGTTCTGACGCATGGGTTAGTCGTTTTAGGGGAGCGATTAGCTCACCCCTGGAGGACTACTTGGTTTAGACCGAATAGTGTCCTTGCAGGTGGTCGCGCTGGAAACGCACAATGTATCTGATCAACAGCTCCCTGTTCTGTGTCGTCATCCTGACAAAGCGGGCATGGAGGCGGTACGTATTACCGGGAGGTTGGGCAGGATCAAGCCGCAAGACTTCGATAGGAGATTTGAAATGAACGTGGTCGGGAAGGAGCAGCGTGAGCCAAAGGACTTCATGGGGTTCGTAGATTGTAGTGACCGTCACACCGATACCGCCGCCACTGAGGCTGACAGATTTCTCGATGCACGCACCTTCTCGGTTGTCCGTTTCGACCTGAATGCAGATGGGCAGAACGACGGTGATACGATAATATTCGCGGCGTTCTCTTCCTGACGTCTGTGATGACGGTGTATCGGGCGACATGACGTGAGCAAGTATAGCAAAGTTGGCAGATTACGAGGATGTCCGCATGCGCTCCATCGACCGGATCGCTGTGAGGGTGTGGAGCTGAGTCACCCCCGGCGTGGGTGATTAGTTCCCATCGTGTGATGCCAGCGGCGCAGGCTTTTCAAATTGGGCAATTTCGTTTTTCGATTGAAGAGGCTTTTCTATTGAAGAGATAGTTTCCGATCACGCCGTAGCGATCGTAATCGACGAGGGACGATCGGACAACAAAAAGCGGAGGCGACGCCCGTATCGTATCGATCCCTAACCCTATTTTGTCTGCTCCGGTGAGACCAGGCTAGCTGATTCCTTTTATGATAGTATCCCGCGCATGAAAGTACCTTTCGTGCTTCTCTGGGCGCTGCTCTCTATCCTGGGGGCTGTAGCGCTTGGCCATGTCACCGGCGCCATAAATCCCCACGAAAAAGTGAATGGTCTTTGGCTGGTCGTCGCGGCGGCTTCCATCTATGCCCTCGCGTTTCGCTTTTATGGACGCTGGCTGGCTCGCCAGGTCGTGCAGTTGGACGATAAGCGTCTGACGCCGGCCGTGCGGTTGAATGACGGCGTGAATTTTCATCCGACCAATAAGGACGTGCTGTTTGGCCACCACTTTGCGGCGATTGCGGGAGCCGGTCCGCTGCTCGGTCCAGTCTTGGCGGCGCAGTTCGGATTTCTGCCGGGATTTCTTTGGCTGGTGATCGGCGCAGTGCTGGCCGGGGCCGTGCAGGATTTCATCATCCTCGTCGCCTCGATGCGACGGAACGGCCGCTCGTTGCCTGAAATCGCCCATGACGAACTTGGATCGGTCACCGGCACGGCGACAGCCGTGGCAGTACTGTTCATCGTGGTGGTGGCGCTGGCGGGGCTGGGCTTCGCAGTGGTGAATGCGCTCTACCACAATGCCTGGGGGACCTTCACGATTGCCATGACGATACCCATCGGCTTCGTCATGGGATTCTATCTGCAGAAGTTTCGTCCCGGACAGATTGCGGAAGTATCATTGTTGGGCGTCGCGCTGTTGATCGCGGCAGTTGTGTGTGGTCGTGTCGTGGCCCAGTCATCCATAGCGTCATGGTTTGAGTTCGAACGCACACCGCTGGTATGGCTCCTGGCTGCTTATGGTTTACTCGCTTCCGTGTTGCCGGGCTGGATGTTGCTGGTGCCGCGCGGCTATCTTTCCACCTTTATGAAGCTGGGTGTAGTGTTTTCTGCTTGGTTTCGGTGTGATCCTCATGGCGCCGACGATCGAAATGCCCCGCGTGACCTCGTTTGCCGACGGCGGCGGGCCGATTATTCCCGGCACGCTGTTCCCGTTTCTCTTCATTACGATCGCTTGCGGGGCTGTGTCCGGTTTCCATTCGCTGGTGTCTTCCGGTACGACGCCGAAGATGATTGAGCAGGAGTCGCAGGCGACTGTGGGTTACGCGGCCATGCTGCTGGAAAGTTTTGTCGGCGTGATGGCCTTGATTGCCGCCTCGGTTCTGATCCCCGGTGATTACCTGGCGATCAACACCATGTTATCTGTTGATACCCTGGCCATGATGGGGTTCCCCACAGCACGCATTCAGGAACTCTCGCAGCTGGTCGAGGTAAATGTGGCGGGGAGGCCGGGCGGCGCCGTGTCTCTTGCTGTCGGCATGGCCTCCATCTTCGCGGCCTTGCCGGGAATGGCCGGTTTAATGGCCTATTGGTATCAGTTTGCGCTGGTGTTCGAAGCGTTGTTCATATTGACGACGATCGACACGGGGACTCGTGTGGCGCGGTACCTGATCCAGGAAATGGCCGGACGGGTGTATACGCCGTTTCGCCGGATGAACTGGTGGCCTGGCGTGTGGTTGAGCAGCGGCTTCGTTGTCGGAGCCTGGGCCTATCTGATCGGCACGGGTAATATCTCCACGATTTGGCCGATGTTCGGCGCGGCGAATCAGTTGCTTGGGACGCTTGGCGCTCTGTATCGGCACGACGGTGCTCATCAAAATGTGGAAGTCGCAGTATCTCTGGGTCACGGCGGCGCCGATGCTTTTCGTCGGGGGGATTACGCTGGCCGGCTCGTATGAAATGTTTGGAATGTTCATGACGAAGGCCTCGACGCTCACGGCCGGAGCCCAGGCTTTCACGCTCTATCTTGATGCGGTGCTGGTGGCAGTGGTGGCGATTCTCGGAGTCATCGTGCTGGTGGATAGCACGAGACAGTGGTACGGCTATGTGATTCTCAAGCGACCGTTCACCAGCAGCGAAGTCATCGCCATGGGCGGAGGTGGCTCCCCCGGCCGCGTGCAGACGGCGATCTATCAGGACGGTGTCAAGCAGGAAGAACTGAGACGGTTTCGTTTGCCGCATGGCGGCGGTTGTTGCTGACCATCTTTTTGTCATCAGGATTGCGAAAGCCGGGCTTGTGCCCGGCTCAAATAGTCTCACTCACTATGAGTGACTCGGCGCGATGTTCCATGAACAACGCGCCTTTGGAGGGATAACACATGGCAGATCAATCGTCATTTGATGTGGTGTCGGAAGTGAACATGCAGGAAATGAAAAACGTCGTCGACCAGGCGACGAAAGAGATCAAACAGCGCTTTGATTTCAAGGACACCAAGACCGAGCTGACCTTGAGAGAGAAGGAAAAGGAACTGGTGGTGCTTTCCGACGACGAGTACAAGTTGAACGCGGTCATTGAAATCATCAAGTCAAAATGCGTTAAGCGAGGGGTGTCGTTGAAGGCCTTCGAGTACGGGAAGATCGAGGAGGCGCTTGGCGCCACGGTTCGTCAAGTGATCAAGATTCAAAGCGGCATTTCTACGGAGAAGGCGAAGGAAATCACGAAGGCCGTGAAAGAGTCCAAGATAAAGGTGCAGGCGCAAATTCAAGGGGAGCAGGTGCGGGTGATCAGCAAGAGCAAGGATGATTTGCAAACGGCCATTGCCTTTCTGAAAGGGAAGGATTTTGGTATTGATTTGCAGTTCACCAATTACCGCTAGGCAGGATGCTGAAACGGGCCCCCAACTTCGTTCTCGGTCGATCGTCTGCCTCAACGTGCAGAACTGAGCACGCCTCGGCGACCGATCTTCCCTGCGGCCTTATTGGCTGGCCCGTTTGAGCATCCTGGGAAGAGTTCAAATCCTGTTTTCCATGAAAAATCTCCTCGTTCTCCTCTTTCTTGTCGAGCTCTATCTCGGCGGGTGCAGTGGGTCTGACCCGATCGTCGTCATTGAGCTGCACCCCACGAATCCCGACATCCTCTACATTGCGACCAATGACTACATTTACAAAACGCGTGATGGGGGGAAGACGTGGACGAATCTTTCGAAAGGAATGAGCTATTCGCGTGTGATCTCGATGGCGATTGATCCTCTCTATCCCGCAACGATCTATGCCGGCACGAAAGGCGACGCCGTCTACAAAAGTTACGACGGTGGGCAACGCTGGACGTCACTCCGTGTCGGCTTGGACGACGCCACCATCTCCTCGGTGGTGAACCAATTTGTCTTCGACCCGGCCGATGCCCAGCATCTCTTTCTGGCGACGACCATGGGCGTCTTCGAAACGAAGAATGCCGGGGAGCGTTGGGTGAAGCGGATGGAGGGCATGAAGGAAGTGCTGATGGTCGTGACGTTGGGCATGGATCCCACCAGGTCGGCGGTGTTGTATGCCGGCACCAGTGGCGGTGTCTACAAATCGACCAACCAAGGGGCGCATTGGCAGCAAGTGAATGAGGGCCTGGTGCCGGCAGACATGGTGAAGACATCGCGGGCGTTGAGTGTCACGTCGGTGCAGGTCGATCCATCTGCGCCCGAGACGGTCTATGCCGCAACGCTGGCCGGTCTTTTCAAGACTACAAATGGTGCAGCTTCATGGGTGCGTGTCGGGGAGTCGCTGCCCGATCAAATGATCGTCGCCATGGTGCTTGATCGCGCACGCGCGGGCGTTCTTTACGTGGCGGCCAGGGATGGGATCCATCGGAGCGAGGATGGCGGGAAGACCTGGGTTGTGCTGAATGACGGGCTATCGACCACTAACATCCGATCACTTGCGCAGAGCCCGATCGATCCCAATCTGTTCTATGCCGGAACCAATGGGAGCGGTTTGTACCGAAGTGTGGACGGGGGCATGCATTGGGAGGCGCGTCCTTCGATTTTCCCAAAAGAATAGGCGGCCTCGTAATTGAGGGAGAAGACTATCGGCGGGATTGGTTGTTCAGCGATGAGTCGCCGATTGACGGGCCGACTCCCCGCATCTGCACCGAAGACGGGCTCTCTGCATTTTCAGAACCATTGATTTCAAATCCAAACGCGTTCGGCAACGTGGTGTCCTGCGTGCGGGGGCCGACCCGGTCCGACAAATTGCTGTCTTTAAGGTCTTCTCCCCGTCGTGGGCGCAACGATTCATTGACGTTGCTGTAAGGCGAAACGGTCGCCCCAATATCGGCGCCAAAGCTAGGATTGAGGGAGCGATTCAGATTCGTGTTTTCAATGTCTCCGCCGATCCTTGTCGGAATCGTCGTGTCTTGAATGTCCATGCCTGTAGGCGCTGATGCCGGAGGTCTTTTGGCTCGAAGGTCACGAGTAATGCCTTCTCGCTCTTCATGGATGCGTCGTTCTTCCCTCCCGCGCTGTTCATAGTCCAGGGTGTTCAGTTTCTCGGATCGGTCGCCCAATTCCTTTAGTCGAGTCCGGACTTTCATGAGATTGTCGCGCGCGGTGGCGACGGTGCCCACGATTTCACTGAGCGTCCATTGGCGCGCGAAGGTGCCGAGTTTAGGTGATTGTCCTGGTCCCCCGCCCAGTCCATCTGCGCCACTACCGATTCCGAAACCCGCGCTGTTGTAGATACCTTTTTGTTGGACCGACATGAGAATATGATTGGACTGGTCTGACAACTCGTCGAGTCGCTCGAGCGAATCAAAATCGCCGGCGCAACAGTCGAGAAATTCGCGGTACTCTCGCGAGAATTTTGACGCCTCATTTTGAATGTCGATGATTTTCAAGGGTCCTTTTTGCGTTGACTCCTCGTGGCTAGCCTGATTGAGTTGATCTGGTTTCTTAGCGTCGCGTTCCACATCGTACAGGGGCGAGCAGCCACGATCAGGAGTGGCGGTAATTTGCTTGTCGGCCCCACGATTCGGACACCAATAAATCTTGCCGGGCTGATTTAACGGATTATCCGTTCTAAACTCACCCGCTTGCGCGGTGGGCCAGGGCGCAACGATGAGCAGACCGGTGAGCAGCGTGACCCCGATATTGAGAGGATGGATGTATATCCCAGGCATCATGAATTTCATGATGCGCTGGGGATGAAATTGTGTCAATCAAAGGCAAAATTGTGACGACAAACGAAGCCGGCGTCGTTCGCGCTTTAATTCTATATGCAGGAACGTTCAAGGATCGAGCTGGGGGGGACTTTCGCTGAGTAAACTGGTACGGCCTATCATTCGTTGGCTGTGTCGAGGATATTTAGCACCATTTTCAATCATGAGCATCATCCTAGCTTGTCGGGAAATGATGAGCACGACCCCGGGCAGTTCGGTATCCGTAGGCAAAAGGAAAAAGATGCGCATAGCCTAAACGGAGTCATCGTCAATCTGGGTTATGTAGGGAAGTAGGTGGTAAACACATTTAATGCCCAGGTCTTGTGGATAGTTTTCCTCTCGCGCATCCTACCCGAAGTGTCCAGCCCTCTCTTTGATTTTTACTCAGAAAAAATCTCCTCGGGACTAGTTTGGCCTCAGAAACGTCGCGAGGTGGGTTAGTTTCCCACAGTGTTATCCACAATTGTGGATAAAATAGTCGGTCTTGCCCACGCACCAATTTGTGCAGGAAAGTCGCAACAATATTCTTGATAACTAGGGGGTAAATCTGTTGACAGCCATTTGGTTGAGTGTATACTCCAGCCGAAGAGTGGGATGAAGTGGGTGGAAATGGATATATGAGTTCTGCTCACGATTCCCATGTGCCGGTTTTAGTCGAAGAAATTATGTTCTGGCTCCAATGCAAACCCGGCGGAGTATACGTGGACTGCACTATCGGATATGCAGGGCTGGCTTCTCGCATCCTCGATCGTACTGCTCCAGATGGCATCCTTGTGGGAATTGATCGCGACGCAGCCGCGCTCGCATCGGCGCCTATGCGTCTGGGGACTGACAGCTCGCGTGCGCGCTTGCGACATGGAAATTTTAGCGAGCTCAAGGCGCATGTTGCCGCGTGCGGGATGCAGCAGATCAATGGCGTGATCTTTGACCTTGGCGTGTCCTCCCCTCAACTCGATCGTGCGGAGCGTGGATTTAGCTTTCGGGAAGATGGCCCGTTGGATATGCGCATGGATCAAAGTGAGGGGCGCACGGCGGCGGACTTCGTTCGTGATCTGCCCGAAACAGAATTGGCTGACCTGATCTACAACCTCGGTGAAGAGCGGTATTCACGAAGGATTGCTCGCGCGATTGTGCAGGCAAGGGCACAGAGCGCGATCGATACGACCTGGAGATTAGCGGCTGTGGTGGAGCAGGCCGTGCCGACTTCATACCGGTACGGGCGGATTCATTGTGCCACGCGTACTTTTCAGGCATTACGGATTGCCGTGAATCGGGAGTTGGATGTGCTCGAACCGGCGTTTCGGGATGCTGTCGATATTCTGGCTCCGGGTGGGCGCGTCTGTGTCGTGTCGTTTCATTCGCTTGAGGACAGAATCGTGAAACATACGTTTCGGGCGCTGGCAAGCGGTCCCGAAACTTCGCTGAGACTGCTGACGAAGAAGCCGATCATCGCCTCGGAAAACGAGCGTAACCGAAATCCCCGCTCACGAAGCGCGAAGTTGCGCGTCGCAGAACGGATATCCAAGGAGTGTATGCAATGAAAGCCGTTGCGTTTGCTGCGGTCACGTCGCTGGTATTACTCTTCGTGTGGGAGCGGGTGGACATCGTTCGCATCGGCTACCATATCGAGCGGCTCAAAACGCAGAAGGTTCTCCTTGAGCGTGAACGCGACGAATTGCGCGTCAAAGTGTCGAGCTTCACGGCGCCTGAGCGAATCGCCCGGTTGGCTACTGACAAATTAGGGATGATGCAGCCGGAAAAAGGTCAAGTTGTCGTGATCAATCTCGAGCCGGAACTGCCCTCGAATCCGATTGTCGCCGAGGGTGAGATGCGCATTGCCAAAAATATGGTGACACGGAGATCGCGGTAGTGGCTATGGCACCCTTTCGGGGCCGACGTATTGTGGTGGCCTGCGGCCTGGTGGCGGCTTTTACCCTTGTCATTGTCCGCCTGGTGAATCTCCAAATATTGCAAGCGGCGGAATTGACGGTCAAGGCGGATCGGCAACATCAGAAGAACGTGATGCTGGAGGGAGCTCGAGGCACAATCTACGACCGAAATAGCAAAGTGTTGGCGATGAATATGGATGTGCCGTCCGTGTTCGGAGTGCCAACATCGCTGGGGAATCCCGGCTTGACGGCGCGAAATCTTTCGCCGATTTTGCATGTGAAGGCGACAGAAATCGAGAAGAAGCTTAAGCAGGATAAGCATTTTGTGTGGCTCGCGAGAAAGTTGGAGCCGGAACAAGGGCGAAGGCTTGAACGACTGTCCCTCGACGGCGTAGGGGTCGTCATGGAAGGCCGCCGGTTCTACCCCAAAGGGCCCTTGCTGTCTCATGTGTTGGGCTTCGCTGGAATGGACGATCGAGGGCTGGAAGGTGTGGAGTTACGATATGAGCAGTACTTAAGGGGCGAGAAGCGGAGGGTGGTATTACAGCGAGATGCGCTGGGGCGAGCCGTTTTCCCTAAGGGCCTGAATGAAGAAGGCGCGGCCGGAGGGCACAGCCTCACGCTCACCGTAGACGAAGTGATTCAGTACATAGCCGAGAAAGAACTGGACGACGCGGTCAGTCGATCCAATGCAAAGTCCGGCACGATCATCGTGATGAATCCTAGAACCGGGGCAGTGTTAGCGATGGCTGTCAGTCCGCGGTTCGACCCCAATGCAGTGGCTGCGTTGGCGCCTGACCGCTGGCGCAACCGCGCGCTGACGGATATCTATGAACCTGGCTCGACGATGAAGACTGTAATCGCGGCGGCGGCGCTGGAAGAGAAAGTGATGACGCCCGGGAGTATGCTCTATGGAGAAAACGGGCAGTTGTCGATCGCCAACACGGTTATCCACGATCACGAGAAGACGGGATGGATGACCTTTGCCCAGATGATTCAAAAGTCGAGTAATATCGGCGCGGCAAAGGTGGGAATGGCGCTTGGCGAGTGGCGGATGTACGACTATCTGAAGGAATTTGGATTTGGGGATAAAACCGGTATCGATTTGCCCGGCGAAATGGGTGGGCTGTTGCGGGGACCGCGCCAATGGGGCAAGCGTTCTCTGGCCTCCATCTCAATGGGACAGGAAATAGGGGTGACTCCGCTTCAAATGGTCACGGCAGTGTCGGCCATTGCCAACGGAGGGGTCCTCATGAAGCCTTATATGGTCTCGGAGATTCGGAACGCCAAAGGGCAATTGGTGGGGCAAACCATGCCGCAAGCAAAGCGACGCATCATCTCCACGGATACCGCCAGAACTATGACGACACTTTTGGAAGGGGTCGTGACAAATGGAACCGGCGGCAAAGCGGCGATCCCCGGTTATCGCGTAGCCGGAAAGACCGGCACCGCGCAAAAGGTGGATCCCCGCAGCGGCAAATATTCCTCCACGCTCCTCGTGGGTTCTTTCCTCGGGTATGTTCCCGCGGAGGATCCCCGCTTGGCGATGATCGTGCTGATAGATGAGCCGCGCGGAGAGGGATGGGGCGGCGTTGTGGCTGCCCCGGTGTTCCGGCGCGTTGGCGAGCAGGTCCTCAATTATCTGGGCGTGGCGGTGGATGAGCCCGTGAAGTTGGCCATGGCCGGCTTTTAAATCATGACATGACACTTGATGAATTGATCGGCCCTATCCAGGGGCGTCTCAAAGTGCTGGAACGGATCGGAGACCAGCGCGTGACCATCACCAGCCTCACCGACGATTCTCGGAAGGTGGAACCAGGATCACTCTTCGTGGCCGTAAAGGGAGAGCGGGTCGATGGACATGATTTTCTGAGATCTGTCTTGGCTGCAGGAGCGGCCGCAGTGGTCATGGAGCAGCGGGTGCCAGTCGAACCGATCCCCTCTGTTCGGGTGCGAGATTCGCGCGAGGCCTTGGGGATCCTCGGTAGCCGGTTCTATCGCGACCCTTCCGTAGCGTTGCGGATGATCGGCGTGACGGGCACCAACGGAAAAACGACGACAACGTATATCGTGAAAGCCATGCTCGAAGCGGCAGGCCGACGAGTTGGCCTCATCGGGACGGTGGGCTACCTTGTCGGAAAGGAGGTCATCCCGGCCTCCCATACGACACCGGGTGCTTTAGAGCTGCAGCGCTTGTTTGCGCGGATGGCGGAGGCCAGACTGGATACGTTGGTGATGGAAGTCTCGTCCCATGCGCTGGCTCTCGACCGGACCGCCGGCTCTGAGTTCGATGTGGCGGTGTTTACGAACCTGACGCAAGATCATCTCGACTTTCACGTCGACATGGAGCGTTATTTCCAGGCGAAGCTCAAACTCTTTGTCGAACTTGGAGCGTCGGGGGCGACCAAGCCAAATAAGCGAGCCATCATCAATATCGACGACCCCTGGGGGGCGCGGATTCTCCAGGCCTGCGCGGCGCCGGCTTGGACCTATGGGTTGCGTCATGAGGCAGACCTGTGTGCGGAAGACGTCGCGCTGTCTGCCGCCGGCACAACCTTTACCCTGCGCAGCCCTTTCGGAAGCTGTGCCATCCAGAGCCGTTTGGTTGGGGAGCACAATGTCTCTAATCTTCTAGCCGCCATCGGCGTGGTGCTGCAGGAAGGCCTGACGTTGGACCAAGTCCGCTCTGCCGTCGGCGCGGTCTCTACTGTGCCGGGACGGTTCGAGCTGGTCGAGGCCGGTCAGGATTTCACGGTGGTCGTGGACTATGCGCACACCGAAGACGCCTTGGTTCGATTGCTGACGGCGGCGCAGGCGCTTCGCAGGGGTCGAATTATCACCGTCTTTGGATGCGGTGGCGATCGAGATCGTAGCAAGCGCCCAAAGATGGGACGAGTCGCCGTGCAGTTGAGCGATGTCGTGGTACTGACCTCCGACAATCCGCGAACCGAAGATCCCGCTGCCATCCTGCGCGAGGTTGAGGTTGGAGTGAAGGAAGCGCTCGTTGAGCGTAGCCATGTCCAATACCAGATGATGCCTGATCGTCGCGCTGCCATTGCGGCGGCAATTCAGGAGGCGAAACCCGGAGACATGGTGTTGATCGCCGGCAAGGGCCACGAGGATTATCAGATCTTGGGAACTACCAAGCATCATTTCGACGATCGTGAAGTCGCGCGTGAAACTATCGGGACCATCCGGTCTGGTGCCTAGGCAAGGAGCGCATGCGCGAGCATGGAAGCCGTGGAGTGATGGCGTTATTCACGGTTGAGGAGATCTGCGAGGTCTTGAGTGTCAAGGCACCGGCCGGGCTGACCCCGCACGTCCTCAAACAACGGATCCGACGCGTGATAACGGATTCACGGATGGTGCGAAACGGCGATCTCTTCGTCGCGTTCACAGGTGACCGCCATGACGGTCATGCGTTCGTGACGAACGCGCTGGCTCAGGGAGCGGTCTGCGCCATCGTGCAAGAAGACTATCGTCTGCCGCAGTCACCGAAACGCGCGGATGTGCCGGTGCTGCTCGGGGTACGAGATACCCTGGAGGCCTATCAACGATTGGCCACTCACTATCGAAACCGTTTTCCAATTCCGGTCATTGCCGTTACGGGGAGCAATGGCAAGACGACCACCAAGGAAATGGTGGCCCAGGTGGTCATGCAACGCTGGAAGACGCTCAAAACCGAAGGCAATCTCAATAATCGCATCGGTGTCCCGCAGACTCTGTTTCAACTTTCGCCGCGCCATCAAGCGGCCGTCATTGAAATGGGCGTGGATCAGCAAGGACAAACGACACGGTTGTGCGAAATTGCGAAGCCGACCATCGGCCTCATTACCAATATCGGTCCTGATCATTTGGAGTTCTTCGGCAGCATGGAAGGGTCTGCCCAAGCCAAGGCCGAGTTGTTGGATCATCTGCCGCAGGACGGCGCCGTGGTGTTGAACGCAGATGACGAGTATTTCGATTACCTTGCCGCCCGTGCTCAATGCCGCGTGGTGGCGTTCGGTCGTACGCCGAAGGCGGATATTCGTGCCGTCAACATTCGGTCTGATGACAAGGGTGAGACCATTTTTGGCCTCGTCTTGCCGGGCAAGAGCCGCCATCCGGAGGTGCGCATCCGCACCCAGGGTACTCACAACGTGAGCAATGCGCTCGCGGCCGCCGGGGTCGGCTTTGTTCTGGGTTTGCCGGGGATGGCCATTGCGGAGGGCTTGGCCAAGTTTCGTCCCGCTGCCATGCGATCTCAGGTCAGCATCTCACATGGAGTGAAAATCATCAATGATTGTTACAACGCGAACCCAGCTTCCATGAAGGCGGCTATTCAGCTCCTCGCGGAAATGAGCCAGGGGAAGCGGTCGATTGCGGTACTGGGTGACATGCTCGAGTTGGGGGCGGGCAGCAAACAATTGCATCGAGAGGTGGGGGCATGTCTTGCCGCCCAAGAGATCGGACAGCTGCTGGCCTGCGGCGTTCTGGGCCGAGAGCTTGCGGAGGGTGCTCGCGGAGCCGGTATGCCGACCGACAAAATTACGGAATTTCCGGACGCGGTGGCTGCGGGCTCCGCCTTGACCACGATGGTGAGGCAGGGCGACGTGGTGCTGGTGAAGGCCTCGCGTGGGATGCGTATGGAACAGGTCGTGGAGGCCGTAACCGGGATGCGGCGAGTCGGAACCAAGGCCAGCTGAGATTTAGGACGAGAAGGGAACTGTCGCGCCCGCCGATCGATGGCGGGCACAGATGCCGTAGGATGCTATATAACTGGCTCTATCCACTTCATACGCAATTTTCTTTTCTGAACGTTTTCCGTTATCAAAGCTTTCGGATCATTTATGCGGCGGTGACAGCGTTTCTCATTGCGTTTGTGATGGCTCCTTGGGTCATTCGTAAGCTGCAGGAGATCAAGCTGGGCCAGCAGATTCGAGACGACGGGCCGAAACGGCACCTGGCAAAAAGCGGAACGCCGACCATGGGCGGTATTCTCATCATCTTTGCCGTGGTATTGTCCACGTTGCTCTGGGCCGATATGACCAACCGCTATGTGTGGCTGGTGGTTATCGCGACCGTGGGATTTGGAGCCGTCGGCTTCGCCGACGACTATCTCAAATTCATCAAGCGGCAATCGAAAGGCCTGTCGGCGACACAAAAGTTTACTTGTCAGATTCTGGTGGCGCTCACCGTCGGCGTGTTTCTGTATACGCTGCCCAGCTACACAACCAAACTCAGTGTGCCCTTCTTCAAGTTCTTCACGCCGGATCTGGGTTGGTTTTACATCGTGTTCGTCATTCTCGTCATCGTCGGTAGTTCGAACGCAGTGAATCTAACGGACGGCCTCGATGGGCTGGCCATTGGCCCGGTCATGATCGCCGCGTTGGCCTATACCATCGTCGCCTATGTGACGGGCAATCGCGTGATGGCAGAATATTTGCTTATTCCCTACATCGAAGGCGCGGGAGAAATCGCCATTTTTACCGGAGCGATCTTAGGGTCGAGTTTGGGGTTTCTGTGGTTCAACACCTACCCGGCTTCTGTCTTCATGGGCGACGTGGGATCGCTCCCATTGGGAGCCGCGCTTGGAACGGTTGCCGTGATCAGCAAACATGAACTCCTGTTGCTGTTGGTCGGCGGAGTTTTTGTCATCGAAGCCTTATCGGTGATCTTACAAGTCGGATCCTACAAATTGCGGGGAAAGCGCATCTTCAACATGGCTCCGATCCATCACCACTTCGAAATGAAAGGGTGGGACGAACCGAAAGTCGTGGTACGTCTCTGGATCATTGCCATTTTGTTGGCGCTACTGAGCTTGAGCACGCTCAAACTTCGCTAGTCTGGAGTTTCGTGAACGTCAAGGGTCTACAGGTCACAGTGGTCGGACTCGCGCGAAGTGGCGTGGCGGCGGCGCGGCTGCTGAGCCGGCTCGGTGCGCATGTGACCGCGGCCGATCGCAAGGATCCGCAAGAATTGAGTGCCGTTCTGCAGCAACTGGATCAGTCCACCATCGCCATACGCGTTGGAGCGCAGTATGAATCGGCGCTCGAACGGGCGGATCTCATCGTGATCAGCCCCGGCGTTCCGACTCACCTCGACGCGCTCAATCGCGCGCATGCGCGTGGCGTCCCAGTGATCGGCGAATTGGAATTGGCGTCGCGATTTCTGACCGCACCCGTCCTGGCTGTGACCGGAACCAACGGAAAAAGCACGACGGTGACGTTAGTCGGTAAGTTTTTGCAAGAGGCCGGAAAACGGGCCTTTGTCGGAGGCAATTTGGGAATTGCTGCCAGCGAAGCGGCGCTCGCCTGCATCCAGGCACAGTCCGAGGGTGTCCCCGCACCCTATGACTATATGGTGTTGGAAGCCTCCAGCTTTCAGCTGGAAACCATCGAGCAATTTCATCCCTGGATTGCCGCTGTCCTCAACGTGACGTTGGATCACATGGATCGATATGCGTCGGTAGACGGCTACGTGGCGGCAAAAGCGAACATCTTTTCCAATCAGGTCGCTGGCGACTATTCTCTCTTCAACCTGGACGATGTGCGCGTCGCAAACCTTCGTCCGCGCACCCAGGCGACGGTGTTGGGATTCAGCCGGACCGGTGCCCTGCTTCCAGGTGTCTCTGGTGTCACATTCTTGGAGGGCGACAGGATCGTGACGACCGTCAGAGGGTCACGAGAAGAGATCTGTCGTCGGAGCGACATGCGTTTGATCGGACTCCACAACGTTGAAAACGTGATGGCCGCGATGACCTATGGCTTACTCTGCGGCTGTTCGCTCGACGCGATTCGCTTTGTGCTGCATTCATTTCCCGGCTTGGAACATGCCCTTGAGGTCGTCCGCGAACGTCGAGGCGTCCGATATGTCAACGACTCGAAGGGCACGAACGTGGATGCGGTGCTCAAGGCTCTGGAAGGAATCGAGCAGCCCATTTGGTTGATTGCCGGAGGACGCGACAAGGGAGGCGATTTTGCTCGTCTGCGCGAATTGATACGGCAGCGGGTGAGGGGACTCATTCTGATCGGCGAGGCGGCCGGCCGCATCCAGGCCGCCATGGGAGACTTTGATCGGTGTCGTCCTGCAGCGACTCTCCGCGATGCCGTGGAGCTTGCTGCTCGCGAGGCGCAGCCCGGTGAGGTGGTCTTACTCTCACCGGCCTGCGCCAGTTTTGACATGTTCGCGGATTATCAGGACCGAGGCCGGCAGTTCAAGGGCCTTGTACAGGCGCTGCCGGCGTGAAACCGGCAGAAGCTGGGAGGAACGACAGCTGAACGATGGCACAGAACGCGCTCGGGACACTCAGTTTGCCCTGGTCGGCCTCGCCCCAGCGGTCGTCCAAACGCGTGCCGGTGGACCCGGCGCTGTTGGCGATCACGCTCGTCCTGGCACTGGTGGGAGTCGTAATGGTGTTCAGCGCGAGTGCCGTAGTGGCGGGGAGCCGCTTTCACGATCCTTGGTATTTCCTCAAACGTCAATTGGCATGGCTGGGCGCCGGCCTACTCGTGATGCATCTTGTGTCGAAGATCGACTACACCCTCTGGCGGAAGCTCTCGGTCCCATTGTTGTTGATGACGACGGTGCTGCTGGTGCTGGTTCTCGTTCCCTCGCTCGGCAGCGCGGCCAAGGGGGCGCGACGGTGGCTGCATGTGGGGCCGATCAACATTCAGCCAGCCGAGCTGAGCAAATTTGTGGTGGTGATTTATGTCGCGGCCTATGTGAGCAAGAAGCAGGACCAGCTGACGCAGTTCGCGCGCGGCCTATTGCCTCCGTTGATCGTCCTCGGACTGCTCAGCGGATTGATCCTCCTGGAGCCCGATCTGGGCACGGTGGTGGTGATGGGACTGGTGGTCGTGACGCTGTTGTTTCTTGCAGGGGCGCGCATCAAACACCTTGGGCTCCTGTCGTTATGCGCGTTGCCTGCGGTTGCGGCATTGATCTTTGGATCGAGCTATCGGCGACAACGGCTGATGACGTTCCTGTCTCCCTGGAAGAATGCCTCCGATTCGGGCTTTCAAATCACCCAGTCGTTTTTGGCGTTCGGCAGCGGGGGACCCTTCGGAGTGGGGCTGGGCGAGGGGAAGCAGAAGTTGTTCTTTCTACCGGAGGCGCATACGGATTTTGTGCTGGCCCTGGTCGGGGAGGAGCTTGGGTTGGCCGGCAGCGTGGCGATCGTGATGTTGTTCGGATTGTTTGTCCTGAAAGGCTTTCAGATCGCCGGGCGGGCACGCGACCCATTCGGCCGGTATCTCGCCATGGGCATCACCATGCTGGTCGGTATGCAAGCATTGGTCAATGCCGGCGTCGTCACCGGACTCTTGCCGACCAAGGGATTGACCCTGCCGTTCGTCAGTTATGGCGGGTCATCGTTAGTGGCCAATTTGTTCGGCGTCGGCATCTTATTGAGTATCTCGCGCGACCGGCAGGGCGGGCGGGAGAGCGGTGGCCCGCGCGGTGGACGGAAGCGTGGGGTTGTCACGGCATGAACATTGTCATCGCAGCCGGCGGAACCGGCGGGCATCTCTACCCGGCTATTGCCGTGGCCCGGGAGTTTCTAGAACGAGACCCCTCTACGCGAATCCTGTTCGTCGGCACGACGCGTGGCATTGAGCGTAAGGTACTCGCGCACGAGGGGTTTCCCTTGCAGTGCATTGCCGCTAATCCTTTGATGGGGAAGCGTCCCAGCGAAATACTGAAGGCACTGTTCACATTACCCATGAGTCTGGGGCAATCGCTCAGTATTCTCAAAGCGCAGGGGGCTGATCTTGTGTTTGGGGTGGGCGGCTATACCAGCCCGGCGATGCTCTTAGCGGCGTTTCTGCGACGAATCCCCGGGGTGATTCTCGAGCCGAACGCCTTTCCAGGAATGGCCAACAAAGCAGTTGCGCCGCTCGTCCAGCGAATTTTTCTGGCCTTTGAATCGACCGTGCAATTCTTCGACCGACGAAAGACCAGGGTGGTCGGGACACCGGTCCGCCAGGCATTCCTCGCAGCCGAGGAGCCCGATGCCCGGCGAGCCGACGTATCGACTACACGACATCTGTTGATTTTTGGCGGGAGTCAAGGCGCCAAGGCCATCAATTCAGCAGTCATCGAGGCATTGCCGTTGCTCGGCGTTATGAAAGACCGCCCGACCATTACACATCAGACGGGCGAAGCCGACCACGCCCGGGTTGTCGCCGCTTACGACAGGGCTGGAGTCGCCGCTCAGGTGGTGCCATTTTTGTACGACATGCCGACGGTGCTTCGTGCGGCTAATCTTGTGGTCTCCCGATCGGGCGCCATGACGATCGCTGAGCTTACTGTGTGCGGAAAGCCGGCAATTCTGATCCCCCTCCCGACTGCGATTTACAATCATCAGCTGCGCAATGCGGAGGTGATGGCTCAGGCTGGAGGCGCCCTGCTGCTCCCACAGGCGGAATTGACCGGCCCATGCCTGGCTCGCGCCATCACGGAGATTTTGTGCGATCCCCAGCGGCTTCACGTCATGAGTCGACAGAGCTGGAATATGCGCCGTAGCGATGCGGCCAAAACCATTGTTCGTGAGTGCTACGAGGTCATAAGGAGGCGCCATGCGATCAGCGGGAGCGCTCGCGTCCCATGAATCACGAGACCAGGAGGGACAGCGCGATGACCGGCACAGCCTACGCAAACCATTCGGAATACAGGGGTTAAGGCAGGCGACGATGTTTAGAAAAACACAACATATTCATCTGGTGGGTATCGGTGGCTCAGGGATGAGCGGGATCGCCGAGGTGTTGCTGACGCTCGGCTACAAGGTCAGCGGTTCGGATTTGAGCCAGTCGGAAACCACGCGCCGGCTCGAGGAGTTGGGGGGACGCATTGCCATCGGCCATCAGGAGTCCAATATCGGCGAGGCGCAGGTGGTAGTGATTTCCTCCGCTGTGGCCGCGACCAATCCTGAGGTGGTTGCCGCGAAGGGGAAACAGATTCCCGTCATCCCGCGTGCCGAGATGTTGGCGGAGTTGATGCGGCTGAAATTCGGTGTGGCCATCGCAGGCGCCCACGGCAAGACGACGACCACCTCAATGGTGGCCAATGTGCTGGCCCAAGGCGGCTTGGACCCGACCATGGTGATCGGCGGAAAAGTGAATGCGCTGGGAAGCCATGCACGTCTAGGGCGTGGCGATCTGCTCGTCGCGGAAGCCGATGAAAGCGATGGGTCATTCCTTCGGCTGGCGCCAACGATCGCGGCGGTCACAAATATCGATCGCGAACATCTCGACCACTATGGAACGATGGAGCGGCTCAACGACAGCTTTCTGGAATTTATCAATAAGGTTCCGTTCTACGGGTTGGCGGTGCTTTGCGCTGATGACGAGCGACTGTGTGAGCTGCTGCCGCGCGTCGTCAAGCGGTACCAGACCTATGGCCTCCATGAACACCCCGGCCATGTGCCGGATTTCCGGGCGACCGACATCAGCCTGCGGCAGTGGGGGTCAGAGTTCCGCGTCTTTTTCCGTGGTCGAAATCTCGGACCGTTCCGGCTGGCCATCCCAGGCATTCACAATGTGTCGAATTCGCTGATCGCGATCGCGATCGGCATGGAATTGGAAATCCCCGTCGATCTGATCCGCAAAGGCCTTGCCGCCTTCACCGGTGTGGAGCGGCGTTTTCATCTACGCGGCGAAAAGGCCGGAATCATGGTGGTGGACGATTATGGGCACCATCCGACCGAAGTTCGCGCGACGATCGCGGCGGCGAAGCAAGGCTGGGACAGGCGCGTGGTGGTGCTATTCCAGCCGCATCGCTACAGCCGTTCACGCGATTTGATGCAGGAATTTTCCCATGCCTTTGATCAGGCGGATGCACTGTTTATGACGGAGATCTATGCGGCCGGCGAACAGCCGATTCCCGGGGTATCCGGTGAAAAATTGGTGGAGGCTGTTCGAACAGCAGGCCATCCATCAGCGACCTTCGTTGGACGCAAAGAAACCTTAGCGGATCAGGTGTTGCCGACGCTGAAGTCGGGTGATCTTGTCATCACTCTCGGAGCTGGGGACATCTGGAAGGCGGGTTTGGCGATTCTGGAACGGTTACCGGCTTAAGCGTACTGCGATGGGTGAAATGGAGCCAACCGCAGGCCGGAAGACCCGATCGACGAGAAGCAAAAAGGATTGGGCACGCATCCTTCAAGGAGTTCGGGGCATGGTCACCTATGAGGCGTCGTTACAATCGTACACGTCTTTCCGTATCGGCGGGCCTGCGGAGGTCTTGATAGAACCGAGCGATGTGGAGGATCTCTGCCGCGTGGTGGCACAGGCCCGCGCCGAAAAGATTACGATTTTTGTCGTGGGTGGGACGAATCTGCTGGTGCGTGATGGCGGTATTCGAGGGATCGTGGTCAGTCTGGGCAAATTCAAAGTCATCCGCCAGGAGCCGGATTATGTGCTCTATGCGGAAGGGGGTGTCGGCATGCCGACCCTGATTGGTTATGCGGTTCGTCGCTCCCTGGCTGGATTGGAGTGGGGCGCCGGCATTCCGGGGACCGTCGCCGGTTGTGTCGTGATGAATGCCGGGACGCGGTTGGGAGAGATGAAGGATTCCGTAAAGGCCGTTCGAATGATCGATCCGCGTGGGCGGGTGCTGGACATCCCGGCGGCCGATATTCCCTTCAGTTATCGTCGAGCGCATTTGCCGCCCGGCATCGTCGTGGGCGTGTGGTTACAGTTGAAGCCCGGTGAGCACAGTCAGATCGAACAGGCGGTGAAGGAGTATTTGCGGTATCGCAAGGACACTCAGCCACTGACGTTGCCCAGTGCCGGCTGTGTGTTCAAGAATCCGCCGCAAGATTCAGCCGGCCGACTGGTCGAAGCGGCGGGCCTGAAGGGCGCTCGCGTGGGAGATGCCCAGGTCTCCGAAAAACATGCGAATTTCATGGTCAACGTAGGCCATGCGAGGGCCGAGGATGTGCTGGCCCTCATTAAGAAAGTTCGCGCAGGGGTGAAAAAGCTGTCAGGTGTCAGGCTCGATTTGGAACTTAAGGTCGTCGGGCAGGCCTGACGAGGAGCGAGGAAGGGGCATGGATGTGACAGAACGGAAGCCGCTGACTCGTTCGAAAATCGGGGTACTGATGGGCGGTCGGTCCTCGGAGCGCGAGGTGTCGCTCAAGACCGGTGAGTCCGTGTATCGCTCGCTGGTGCGAAGCGGCTATGACGCTGTGGCCATTGATGTCGGACCGGCTCTGACCCAGACTATGCAAGAGCACTCGATCGAGATTGCTTTCTTGGCGCTACATGGCCCAGGCGGAGAGGACGGCGCGATTCAGGGGTTCTTGGAGACGCTGGGCATCCCCTATACGGGATCCGGCGTACGGGCGAGCGCGATCGGTATGCATAAGGTGGCAACCAAGACACAACTGGCGGCCGAGGGGATTCCCGTTCCTAAAGGCATGGTCGTATTACGGGGTAGGGCTCCTTCCTTGTCGCGTATCCTCAGCACGTCCAAATTGACACTGCCTGTGGTCGTCAAGCCGGCGAGCCAGGGATCCACCATCGGCGTGACCATCGTTCGCAAACCCTCACAATGGAAAGAGGCTCTTCGGCTGGCGCATCAGTACGACGAGGAAGCGATGGTCGAGGCCTTTATTCCTGGGCATGAGGTGACGGTGTCGTTATTAGGTGGAGCCGATGAGACGGTGAACGGCCTGCCTGCCGTTGAAATCGTCGCTCCGGACGGATTCTATGATTTCTCAGCGAAGTATGAAAAAGGCCGGACTCAGTATCTCTGCCCGGCGCCGCTGTCTGCTTCAGTGACCAGGCAGATTCGGCAACTCGCGATCAAGACCTATCAGGTGTTGGGCTGCAACGGAGCCGCACGCGTGGATTTTCGCATCACGCCGAAGGGCAAACCGTACGTGCTGGAAATCAACACGGTGCCAGGAATGACGGAGACGAGTCTTTTGCCGATGGCCGCGGGCAAGGCCGGTATTTCCTATGACGCATTGACGGAACGGATTCTCCAGTCTGCGCTCGCGCGAGCGGGAGTGGGCTCATTCCGAGCGGTGAGGTAGGCATGTCTCTGCGGTGGCGCCGTACAACACGCGCAAAGAAGGACAATCCGCGGGCCAACGCGCGCTCGGAGTCTCCCTTCAAGCGCGACCGAGGGGGCGCCGCCGGCGGGTATTGGTCGCGACTGGGGCGTGGGCTGCTGATCTCCCTGCGGGTGGTCGCGACGGTGACGGTGTTGGTCGGGGGTTGTTCGGGGCTGTTTGTATTGGCCCGCGAATTGGGACCCCTCACCCGTGAGTGGTTTTTGGTGCGCTCGGTTTCGGTGAACGGCCTGCATCATGTGACCAGAAAAGAAGTGATCGGCAGATTGGCGCTAAAACCCGATACCGCGCTGTATTCCATTAATCCCTCATGGCTGGCGGCACGGCTCCGAACCCACCCATGGATCAAAGACGCGACGGTGGCACTGAAGCCATTACATGACATCCATATCGAAATCGTTGAGCGGCTGCCGGCTGTCGTGGTACGCACGCTGACAGAAAACCTTCTGACCGATGCGGAGGGTGTGTTGTTGGCGCATCTGGGGTCGACCGACGATCCGACTCTGCCCATTCTCTCCGGCGTCGACGGGAAACGGTTGGCACAAGGTAAAGCTGAGGATCGACGCGCGGTCTACGTCGGCGCGGCGTTGGCTCGCATGGTGGGGCAGACGACGGGCGGTCGCCCGGACATCAATGTGGAAAATCTGAATAATATGGTCGTGCTGGTGCAGGGCGTCACGTTTCAATTCAGCGAGACGTCCATGGATCAACAGTGGTCGCGGTTTCTCAAAATGCGATCCTCATTGCGTGATGTGGATTTTGACGGCGAGGGCGCCAGGGCGAATGAAATCGATCTTCGCTTTGCCGACCGCGTCATTGTTCGAGGAAGGGGGTGAGCCGAGTGTCTAAGCGGGATCATATCCTGGTCGGACTCGACATCGGGACTACGAAGATTTGCGCGATTGTCGCCGAAGTGCCGGAGGAGGGCCCGCTGAACATCATCGGTGTCGGCTCCTGCCCGTCGCGCGGGCTTCGCAAAGGCGTGGTGGTCAATATCGAAAGTACGGTGGAGTCGATCAAGAAAGCGGTTGAAGAAGCGGAGTTGATGGCGGCCGTGCAGATCAATTCCGTCTATACGGGTATCGCCGGCAGCCATATTTCCGGTGAGAATCTCAAGGGCGTGGTGGCCCTCAAGAAGCAGGAAGTCACGCGGGATGACATCAGCCGCGCGGTGGAAAGTGCGCGGACCCTCGCGGTGATTCCACACGAGCGACGCATTCTGCATGTGCTGCCGCGCGAATTCATGGTCGATGATCAGGAGGGCGTCCGCGAGCCATTGGGTATGTCGGGCAACCGACTTGAAGTGAACGTGCATGTGATCACCGGCGCGGTGACCTCGGCGCAGAACATTATCAAAAGCGTCAATCGAGCCGGACTCGATGTGGTGGACATTATCCTGCAGCCGCTCGCGTCGAGCGAGGCTGTGCTGAGCGCGGAAGAGCGAGAGTTGGGTGTGGCCATGGTCGACCTGGGTGGCGGCACGACCGATTTGGCGATCTTTCTCGACGGAAGCATCCGGCATACGGCGGTGTTGCCCATCGGGGGCCAGAACCTGACCAAGGATCTCGCAATCGGTCTATTGACCTCCCAAACCGACGCGGAAAAAATCAAAGTGCAGCACGGGATCGCCCGCACCGAGCTGGTGCATGGGCATCAGACTGTGGAAGTTCCGTCCGTGGGCGATCGCCCGCCGCGGCAATTTACGCGCCGCGATATTGCAGAGATCCTTGAGCCGCGCGTTGAAGAGATGTTCGATCTCGTGAAGCGAGAGATCGTGCGGGCCGGTTATGAGGGCATGTTGGGCGCCGGGGTCGTCATCACCGGCGGCACCTCGCTGTTGGAAGGCATGCCCGATGCGGCGGAGCGAGGGTTGAATCTTCCGGCGCGGCGAGGTATGCCGACAGGCATCGGTGGACTACGCGATATTGTGAGCAATCCGATGCACGCGACCGGCGTCGGACTGCTGCTGCATGCGCGTCAGCACGCCGATAATTTGGAGGCAGCCGGCATGCGTCATGGGAAAGGCTTGGGGAGAGTATTCGATCGCATGCGATCGTGGATGTTCGAGTTTTTCTAACTGTCGCGGACGGCATGATGCCGCAGCCGCGCCATCGACAAGGAGGTGCCACGATGTTTTCATTTCAGGAAGAGCCTCAATCACCCGTCCGCATCAAGGTGATCGGTGTGGGTGGGGCCGGCTGCAACGCCGTCAATACCATGATTACCGGCGGATTGTGCCGGGTTGATTTCGTGGCCGCCAATACGGACGTCCAGGCATTGGAACGATCCCATGCCTCCTATAAAATTCAGATCGGGCCGGAGCGGACTCGTGGCCTGGGCGCCGGCGCCAAACCGGAAGTGGGGCGTGACGCCGCGCTGGAAAGCAAGGATGAAATCCGGGAGAGTTTGGTCGGCGCCGACATGGTGTTCGTCACCGCCGGCATGGGCGGCGGGACCGGTACGGGCGCGGCCCCCATTGTCGCGAGCATCGCGCGCGAATTAGGGATTCTGACGGTGGCGGTCGTGACAAAACCTTTTCAGTATGAAGGTCATCGGCGGATGAGCCACGCTGAGGAAGGTATTCGCGATCTTGGTCGACATGTCGATACGTTGCTGATTATTCCGAATCAACGGTTGCTCGGCATCGTCGATAAGGCGACTCCCCTGCTGGACGCTTTTAAGGTAGCGGACGATGTGTTGCGCCAAGCCATTCAAGGCATCGCTGATGTGATTACGACCATCGGACTGGTGAATGTCGACTTTGCCGATGTGCGGACCATCATGGCCCACACGGGACGGGCAGTCATGGGCATGGGAATCGGTCGTGGCGCCAACCGGGCGCAGGATGCGGCCAACCAGGCGATTTGCAGCCCACTGCTGGAAGAAGGCAGTGTGGAAGGCGCGCGTGGCGTGTTGCTGAATATCACGGGCGGTCCGAACATGTCGCTGCATGAAGTAGAAGAAGCCGCCTCGATTGTACAACATGCGGCGGATGCGGAAGCGAACATCATCGTCGGACAGGTGATCAATCCCGAGATTGGCGACGATCTGATCGTCACCGTTATTGCCACCGGATTTGAGCGGGAAGAAGTTCCTTCGACCAGACCGGTGACGCCGGAACGCGCTGCGGTGCGACCGACTAATGGGCGGCCAGCCCAGCAAGTGTTGACCGGGGTGCATGCTTCAGGATCGGATCGACCCCATAAAGATCTAGATCGTCCGACCTTCTTGCGACGGATGGGTGAGCAGCGTGAAGCGGTGGAGCGGATCGCAGTGGTCGGCGACGATGAGTGGGATGTGCCGACCTTCCTACGCAAGCAGGCCGATTAAAGAATCACGGTTGTCGCTTGTGGTGAGACAGCGATACGCGATGGCTTCCGCCGTGATTACCGTTCCATCATTTGCGCCGATCGCAGATGGCGTGGAGCATTTTTTTGGGACTCGGTCGTCGTCCTTCCCGGTGACGCCGGGTCGTCCTGCTCTGCTTCAGGAAACCCATGGGGATCGAGCCGGGATGGTTATGGTGGCGGTCAAGCAGGTTCATGGGACGAATGTTCTGGTCGTGGATCAGCCGGTTCGAGAGGGAGAGTCATTCGAGGGCGGTTGGGACGCGCTGGTCACCGATCAGCCTGGTGTGATGGTGACCGTACGGACTGCGGATTGTGTTCCGGTGCTGCTGCACGATCCGGTTCAGCGGGTGGTCGCGGCGGTTCATGCCGGCTGGCGTGGGGCGCTGGCCGGGATCGTGCCGAAGACCGTCGCCTTACTGGTGAGCCGATTTGGAGCCACTGTCGAACGACTGCGCATGGCGATCGGGCCTTCCGCCGGCCCCTGCTGTTATGAAGTGGATGAGCCGGTGCTGGCAAGACTACGGGAAGCCTTTCCTGAATGGCGGTCTGTCGTAGAGCCGAGAGGCGCCGAGAAGGCCCATCTTGATTTGCGCGCATTGGTGCGGCGACAAGGGCTAGCGGACGGGCTACCAGCAGAACGAATTGTGACCGTCAATGTCTGTACGATCTGCCATCCCGACCTGTTTTTCAGCTACCGGCGCGAGGGTGTGGTGAAGGCCACGATGGTCAGCGGGATCGCGTTGGCGCAGCGCCCATAGTCGTCCCGGACGCTCGGCTGCAGCATCGATTCGCAGGGGTGGTAGCGGGATGCAGACAGAGTCAGGAGAGATCGCCGCTCGAGTTCGCGTGGTGTTCGATGAGATCCAACGCGCGGCTCGTCGCGCTGGGCGTTCGCCAGACGACGTTCGGCTCATGGCGGTTTCCAAGACGGTATCCGTTGAACAGCTGCGTGAGGCCGTGGACGCGGGAATTCGGCATGTCGGAGAGAATCGCCTTCAGGAAGCGGCACCAAAAATTGACATGTTGGGGCGCGATGGTGTGGTATGGCATTTCGTCGGCTCCCTACAGCGCCGCAAAGTGAAATCGGTTGTCGGTCGATTTGAGACGATCCATTCAGTCGATAGTCTGGCCTTGGCGGAAGAGATCGACCGGCGCGCTCAGGAGGCTGGGCTCCGTCAGCGTGTGCTGCTGGAAGTGAATCTTGGGGGAGAAGTCAGCAAGGGCGGGTTCGAGTCGAAGAATCTTTTAGCCGTTCTGACGTCACTTAACGGGTTGCAACACCTGAAAGTTCGCGGCCTCATGGTCATTCCGCCGCCTGGCCCCACAGCAGAAAGCGCTCGTCCTTATTTTCAACGGCTTCGAGAACTCGCGCAGACATTGACAGCACAAGGTTGCGAGAACATTAATATGCAGGAGTTGTCGATGGGCATGTCCCACGACTACCAGGTGGCTGTTGAAGAAGGCGCCACCTATGTACGAGTGGGAACCGCGATTTTTGGAGCGCGTCGTGACTAATCCAATTCCGGCCCGACTGATCGCATTCCTCGGCGGCGGGCACATGGCAGAGGCTCTGATCGGCGGTATGCTGGCCGCACATGTCGGGGACCCTTCCTCCATCTATGCCACCGATCCTCTGGCCGTCCGACGGGAGGTGCTCAAGGCGCGCTTCAGCATCCAGGTGGATGAGCATAATACGACGGCTGTTCGCGCGGCTGATCTGGTGGTCTTGGCAGTGAAGCCGCAGGCGCTGCCGGCGCTGCTCACTGAGGTTGGACCGGCCCTGAGCGGGAAATTAGTCGTGTCTATCGTCGCCGGGGTGACCACTGCTTGGATTCGTGAACGAATCCAAGCGCCAAGAGGCATCGTGCGGGCCATGCCGAATACGCCGGCGCTCGTGCGCGCTGGGGCGACGGCGTTGGCCTATGAGACGGACCTCGCGCCTGGTGATGTAGCCGCGGTGCGGGCTCTGTTCGAGGCGGTTGGGTCGGTGGTATTGGTCGAGGAGCGCCTTATGGATGCGGTGACAGGGTTGAGCGGAAGTGGGCCGGCCTACATATTCGTGGCGATCGAAGCTTTGGCCGACGGTGGCGTGAAGATGGGATTGCCGCGGGCGACCGCAGAACTACTGGCCGCGCAGACGGTATTAGGCGCCGCTCGCATGGTCTTGGAGCGAGGGGAGCATCCGGCCCAATTGAAGGACCAGGTCGCGTCGCCGGGAGGCACCACCATTGCCGGTCTGCATCAGTTGGAGGCCGGCGGCATACGAAGCTGTTTGATGGCGGCCGTCGAAGCCGCGACGAAACGATCACAGGAGTTGGGACGCTGATGTTTGTGATGAGCAACGTGCTGCAGGGTGCAGCGACGGTATTGGATACGGTATTGTGGCTCTATATGTGGGTGATTATCGCCCGTGCATTGATTTCGTGGGTCAACCCGGACCCCTGGAATCCGATCGTGCAGTTCTTAGAGCGCGCTACGGAACCGGTGCTCGCGCCGATTCGCCGATTGGTTGGGTGGCGTATGAGCATGGATCTCTCTCCGATGATCGCCATCCTGATCCTTGTCTTTTTACAGTATGCCGTGGTTCAATCGTTACGTGATATCGCCGTGCGGATGCACTAACCGTCGGGCAAGAGGTGTCGTATGAAAATCACTCCCATCGACATTCAGCAGATGGTCTTCCAGGTCAAGTTCCGAGGCTTTGATCGTGATGAAGTCAACCGATTTCTCGAAGAATTGGCCCTGACCGTCGAAAATTTGAACCGGGACAACAGTGTGTTGCGCGACAAGTTGACCATCACGGAGCAACAGGTCGCCGATTTGCGGCGCACTGAGTCGACGCTCTCGAATACGTTAGTCTCAGCTCAGACAATTGCCGAAGATGTCAAGCGATCCGCGCAGCGGGAGGCCGATCTGATTTTGAAGGAGGCCGAGTTGAAGGCCAGCGAAATTATCCGCCAGGCCAGAGTGAGTCTATCCGAGATGCAACGCGGCGTGGCAGATCTGCAAAAACAACGGCTGATGATGGTGGAACGATTCCGGTCGACCTTGCGTTCGTTTGAACGCATGTTGGAGGTGGAAGAAAGCGACGCCTACCAATCAGATTCTGCATCGGTCGAGGGAAAGCTGGCCGGCGAATCCAGTTCTGCGCGTTGAAAGTCCGACGCTCTCCTGGAACTCTGTTCTTTTCTGCGTTTAGATTATCGCCGGCCGAGTTCTTCGCGTCGATCCACACGACTCGTCTAACGAACACGACGTAGACTCTCCTCCATGTCATTCTCAGACTCTATCCTATCGGCACTGCAGGGGGCCGTCGACGATGGCACGTTTCCCGGTGCCGCGCTTGCCGTCCGGCTCCGGGGGACTGTGGTGTATGAAGGTGCCGTCGGACGACTCACCTACAAGTCAGCGAGCGACCCCGTCACTCTGCAGACGTGCTACGACCTGGCTTCTCTGACCAAAGCGTTGGCGACCACCACGGCTTGGGCCCTTTTGATTCAGAATGGAAAGGCTACGCTGGATGATCGGATCGATCGGATTCTTGAGGAGCTCCGAGGTTACCCGGTGGGCGCGGCGACGGTTCGGCAGTTGCTCGCGCACAGTTCCGGGCTCCCTGGGTGGCGTCCTTACTATGAGCGGATTGCCGCAACTGATTCGACTGTCCCTGGGTTTCTGGGGAGTCCCGCGACTCGGGACGTCATGCTGGGCTATATCGCGCAGGAGGGCCTGCTCTACGAACAGGGATCGCGCAGCCTCTATAGCGATCTTGGGTTTCTGCTGCTCGGGTTCAGTGTGGAACGGCTATCGGGTGAATCGCTTGAGCAATTTTGTCGACGGCGCATTTATGATCCGTTGGATGCCCACCCACTGACCTATGCGCCGCGTAGGCCCCTTGCACTCCATATTGAGCCGCCCGAGTCGGCGTTAGCGATTGCTCCCACCGAAGAAGATACATGGCGTGGGCGAACGCTCCGTGGAGAGGTGCATGATGAAAATGCGTTTGCATTGGGTGGCGTGGCCGGTCATGCCGGATTGTTCGGGACGGCGAGAGCAGTGCTCATGGTGGCGCAGGCGTGGCTTGATGGCCGGCGGGGGAAGGCAGGGCTGTTGGCTCAGGAGCTCGTCGCGCGGTTTACAACCCGGCAGCAAACGGTTCCGAATTCCAGTTGGGCCTTGGGTTGGGATACGCCGTCGGTGCCATCCTCCTCCGGGACGCTGTTTTCTCCCGAGTCGTTCGGACATCTCGGCTACACCGGCACATCCTTATGGATAGATCCGGCTAGGGAGCTGGCGGTCGTGCTGCTCTCGAACCGTGTGCACCCCACGAGGCGGAATGAGCGCATTCGGGCCTTTCGCCCGCTGATTCACGATCTTGTCTGTAGGGATATTCTAGGATCCTAAGCCGGCAGGTCCGGATAGTCGGTCCAGGTTTCTTTTTCGGCCAGGTACCGCGTGCCTTTGAAATTCAGGCGTGTGCGTAACTGAGTAAAACCGAAACTCAGTAGCTTGTCGACGACGGCCTTGACGGCAGCGCCTGTGGTCGGATGCGCGGCACCTTCAACAGCGAACGCTTCATAGGTGACCTTCCCGGTATACCCTGCCGCCACACGATTGACGAGCACGGCCCGATTGAACGAGCGATCACTTGGATCCATCCCCTCGACCTGATGTCGTTCGATTAATCCCTCTTTTTTGAAGAGGAGGGGTAGCCCGCTCATAGAATCCTCCGTCGATCAGTCATCAACCAGTCGAAGATCCAGATTATAGGGACCTGCTTGCTGGAGTGCAACCGTCGTTGACAAGGTTCCGTATGCCTTTCTATGATGCGCGGTCTTCGCGGCATCGCTCGATACCAAAGTCGAAACGAGTCGCGACCTTTTTCATGAACATGAACGTCCCTAACACCCTCACGATCCTGCGTATTCTGTTAATTCCCGTCTATGTGGGTTTGCTCAACTATGAGCAATTCAATTATGCGCTGGCGACTCTCTTCATCGCCGGATTGACGGATGCGCTCGACGGCACCATTGCTCGCGTTGCCAACCAGCGGACGCGGCTTGGAGAGGTGCTGGACCCTTTGGCGGACAAACTCCTGCTCACCACTGGATTCATTACCCTGTCGGTGATGCATCTGGTGCCGCTCTGGATCACCATTCTTGTGGTCAGCCGAGATCTGATGTTGATGTTGGGAGCGGCGGTCGCGCATTTCACCAATACGCAGGTCGATATTTCACCGACAGCCTTGGGAAAGTGCACCACGCTCATCCAATTGACAACATTGGTCGCGGTCGTTTTCTTTGCCTCGCGACGGATGGATCTTGCCGTTCTTGATCCGCTCCTATATGTGATGGGCGTCGTCACGCTGCTGTCCGGTCTGCATTATCTCTCTCGTGGCTATTGCCACGTCACCTCGGGTCAGACCTAACTCGCCATCGCCTCACGGCTCCGCCATTGACGGCTTCTCGGCCTGTCTTGTTTTCCTGCAATCGTTTGACAGTTTTTGGGTCGTCTTATAGACTTCGATCATAGTTTCCCACTGCTTTCGTGCGTGCTCGCCTGGCGGTCAAAGGAGTGAAAACGGCTGTATGAGTACATTCGCTTACGTCGGACGCAACCGCCAAGGTGCCGTGAAAAAAGGCGAGCTCAGCGCCAAGACTAGAGATGAAGCGGTGGACCAGCTTCGCAAGCAGCAGGTCGTGGTGACCAGCTTGGAGGAAAAATCAGCGAAGGGCGGGAAGCGTAAATTTAGTCTGGGAAGCGGGCTCAATGACAAGGATCTCGTGGTGTTCACCCGCCAATTCGGGACGATGATCAATGCCGGGTTGCCGTTGATTCAATGTCTCGACATTCTGTCCACCCAATCGGAAAACAAAGTGTTGCGAGAAACCGTCGGAGACGTCAAGAACAGCGTGGAGGCCGGATCCACATTCTCCGATGCGTTGAAGAAACATCCGAAGGTGTTCGATGAGCTCTACACCAACATGATTCACGCCGGGGAAGTCGGCGGCCTGCTGGATACGATTCTCACTCGTTTAGCCAAGCACATCGAAAAGGCGATGAAGCTGAAGGGGCAGATCAAATCGGCCATGGTCTATCCCACGGCCATCGTTGGAGTGGCGGTCATTGTCATCAGCGTGCTCATGGTGTGGGTAATCCCGGTATTTGCCCAGATGTTCCTTGAGATGTCGGGCGGAAAAATCGGCCTGCCGGGTCCGACGCAACTGGTGATCAACGTCAGCAACTTTTTCCAGAGTTACTGGTATGCAATGGGCGGCACACTTGTGGGCGTGATTATCGCGATCAAGCGGTACTATGCGACGGTCAATGGTCGCATCGTCATCGATCGTCTCCTGCTTAAGATCCCCGTAGTCGGGGACCTGATCAGGAAAGCGTCTGTCGCCAAGTTCACGCGTACATTGGGTACACTGATCACGAGCGGCGTGCCATTGCTCGAAGGGCTGAGTATCTGTGCCAAGACCTCCGGCAACAAGGTGATCGAGGAGGCGCTCATGAATGCCCGAGTGAGCATCAGCGGCGGAAAAACGATTTCTGAACCCCTGGCCAAGTGCAACGTATTTCCCAAGATGGTGACCCACATGATCGCCGTCGGAGAGTCCACCGGAGCGCTCGATGCCATGCTGGGCAAGATCGCCGATTTTTATGAGGATGAAGTCGACCAGGCGGTGGACACGCTCACCTCGCTGCTCGAACCGGTCATGATGGTGGTGCTGGGTACCGTGATCGGGTTTATCGTCATCGCGATGTATCTCCCGATCTTCACCATGGCACAGGCCATCCAATAACGACGCCGCACCGACGCGTTTATCCTCTGGCGTGAGGGTCCTCCCGAAAAGGCCCGCGCCGCACATCCACAGGCACTGCACCTACCATGCTGTCCTCGGCTCATCCGATCCGAACCGACGGAGACGATCCTTCCCTGCCCAGTCGAATGTTGCCGTCAATCGCTGTGGCCCTGCCGCATCAGGCAGGCGAGCGTTTGATGCCTGAACTCAAAACCAGACTGCATTGGTTAATGGGTCTCCGCGTCGTGGTGGTGACGCTCATGCTGGGCTTGTCGTTGGCCTTCCACTCGAGGCGCGGCGAGTTTGCCGTCACATTCTCCGCCCTGATCATCTTCACCTACCTCATCACGATTGTGTACGCCCTGCTGACGCGCTATTTGACGGCGCCCCGTTCGCTGACGGTGTTTACGTGGGTGCAGGTGGGGATGGATTTTATTCTGGAAACCATCCTCGTCGCGCGGACCGGCGGCATCGAAAGCCCCTTCGTGGTGCTCTATGTGATTACGGTCACAGTCGCCAGTCTCGTCCCGCGCCGCCGGGTGGGATTGGTGACGGGAGCCGGGTGCACGATATTGTTTGGGCTCGTCACGATCGTCCAGCATGTCGGTTTTCTCCCGTCCTCCCCTTGGCTGGCCCCGAGCAAGCTTGCGGGACCTGAAACGTGGCAAACGTTCGGCGTGTATGGCCTGGCCTTCTTAGTCGTGGGACTGTTGAGCGGCGTGCTCGCTGATCAGCTTCGTCGTGCCGATCAATCGTTACAGGAGAAGGAGCAGGGACTCTCCCGGCTCCAAGTATTCCATGAAAATATTGTCCGGAGCATCAGCAGCGGAGTCTTCACTACAGACGAAGCGGGCCGAATTACTTCTTTTAATCCGGCCGCGCATGAGGTGACAGGATATACGTTCGCAGAGGTTCAAGGCCGGTCTTGGCGCGAGGTGTTTAATTGGCATGCCAGCGAAACGACGGACGAGGCCGAAGTGACGTCGGTGGCTTCCGTTCGGTTTGAGGTGGAATGTCAGCGCGCCGATGGGAGCCGACTCGTGCTGGGAATGACCGTGTCTCCGTTGCATGAACAGGGTATGCAGCGAGGATTGGTCGGTGTATTCAAGGATCTCACGCAAATTCGATATTTGGAGGAGGAGATGCGTCGGCGAGAGTGGCTCGCCAACTTGGGCGAAATGTCGGCGGGAATGGCGCACGAAATCCGCAATCCGCTCGGCGCCTTGGCCGGCGCCATGCAGATGCTCCGGCAAGATGTCGGGCCAGACGAAACGAGCCAGCGATTAATGGACATTGCGATTCGCGAGGCCAAACGGCTCGACAATATTATTTCCGAGTTTTTGCAGTATGCCCGTCCACCCGCATTGAATTTAGTGGAACATGATTTGAACAAAGTCCTTGCCGATACGCTGGATCTGATTCAACATGAAGCGCGGTCTCGAAAAAGTATTTCGATCGTCACCAAGCTGTCTGCTGAACCCCTGCCTGCGCAGGTCGATCACGATCAGCTGAAACAGGTGTTCTGGAATCTTGCCACGAACGCCTTCGAGGCAATGTCGGGTGGAGGCACCCTCACCATCACCACGGGGCTGAGGCGAGTCGAGGTCGGCGGCTGCCGCACTGATGTTATCGAAATGGGATTTCAGGATAGTGGAGAAGGTATTCCCAAACAAAATTTCGATAAAATTTTCCTGCCGTTTTTTACCACAAAAAAAGAAGGGTCCGGGCTGGGGCTGGCCCAGGTGCACCGCATTGTGGAGTTGCACGGCGGATGGGTCAAAGTTGAGAGTGAGGTCGGGGCCGGGGCACGGTTTGTCGTGTGTCTCCCGCAGTCCGTCGAGACCGGCGTGCCGCTGTGGCATGAAGGAAGGGAACCGTGGAAAAAATTCTAGTCGTCGATGACGAGCAAGGGTTACGCGAAGTCCTGAACATTATGTTGAAGCGGTCGGGCTATGCGGTGACACTGGCCTCCGATGGTGAGGAGGCGATCTCGCACCTTCAAAGAGAAATTTTTGATCTCGTTATCACAGACCTCAAGATGCCTAAAGTGGGTGGCCTGGAGGTATTGAAAGCGGTGAAAGCCTCATCGCCGGAAACCGTCGTCTTGATGATCACGGCGTTCTCGTCGGCCGAGTCAGCGGTCGAGGCGATGAAACACGGTGCGTACGACTATCTCACCAAACCTTTCCAGGTCGACGAAGTGCAGTTGATCATTCGCAATGCGATGGAACGGCGGCGGCTGTCGACGGAGAACATGCTTCTCAAGCGAGAGCTGGCCAGTCAGTCGTCCTTCTCTCAAATTGTCGGTCAGAGCGAGGCAATGCAGAAGGTGTATGACGTGATCAAGAAGGTGGCCGATTCGAAAAGCAATGTGCTGATCGGCGGCGAAAGCGGCACGGGCAAGGAACTGGTGGCGCGGGCGATCCATTACAACAGCGCACGCGCGCCGATGCCGTTCGTGACGGTCAACTGCAGCGCGGTGCCGGAAACATTGCTGGAAAGCGAGTTGTTCGGCCATATGAAGGGCTCGTTTACGGGTGCGATTGCGAATAAGGCCGGTTTGTTTGAAGTAGCCAATGGCGGTACTATTTTCCTGGATGAGATCGGCGATACGACGCCGGCCATACAAGTGAAACTGCTGCGAGTGATTCAAGAACGGGAATTCCGGCGGGTGGGTGGCACCCACGATGTAAAAGTTGATGTCCGCATCGTGGCCGCCACCAATCGGGATCTCGAAAAGGCGGTGGCCGAAGGCGCCTTCAGGGAAGACCTTTATTATCGATTGGATGTGATCCCGATCAAGCTGCCCCCTTTGCGTATGCGCACTGGAGACATTCCGTTGCTGAGTCAACATTTCTTGGAGAAATTTTCGAAGGAAAGTGGTAAACCAGTTCCGACGATGAGCCAGGAGGCCATGCGCGTGCTGTTGGCGCATGAGTGGCGAGGCAACGTTCGGGAGTTGGAGAACGTGGTCGAACGCGTCGTGGCTTTCACCACGGGATCGTCGGTGACGGATGCGGATATTCGCGGATGGCTGCACAAGCCGGTGAGCAATCAGCAGGCCCTCCCGTCGGAGTTGCCCGAGGACGGCCTGGACTTGGAAGGGCTCATCAACACGATTGAGAAAGGCTTGCTTTTAAAAGCGCTCGAACGGAGTCAGTGGGTCAAGAAGCGAGCCGCGCGATTGTTGCGGTTGAATACCCGGTCGTTCCGGTACCGTCTCGAAAAATACGAAATCAAAGGAGGACGGGATTAGCGCCGCCCAGTAATCTGCGAGTGAACTCTACCAGCCTGCGTGTTCGGACTCCTGCGAAAGTAAATCTCATTCTCCGTGTCCTCGATCGTCGTCCTGACGGCTTTCATGCCATCTGGTCGTTGATGCACGCGGTCGGACTTGAAGACGAACTCACACTCACCATCCGGGAGGGCGTCCCTGGTCGGATCGCCTTGCGCTGCGACCACGCCGAACTGTCGGCAGATCCGACGAATCTAGTGTATCAGGCTGCGCGCTTGGTATTGGACCAGGCCGATCGAGCCGTGGATCTGTCGATCAACCTGAGCAAGCGAATCCCGCTTGGGGCCGGATTAGGTGGCGGAAGCAGCGATGCAGCCGCCACTATTCTTGGCCTGACGCGCTTGTTAGGATTGGACTGGCCGATTGAGCGAATGTGCGAACTCGGCCAGCAGTTGGGCAGCGATGTGCCGTTTTTCTTTCTGGCACCCGCCGCTGTGGTCACTGGCAGAGGTGAGCAGGTACGACCGGTACGAGTGAGTGGGACCCGGTGGATCGTGCTTGTGAACCCCGGGTTTCCAGTTGAAACCAAATGGGCGTATCAACGGCTTTCCTCGGATAGGCTCGGCGTACGCCCACTCTCCCCGGCACTCCAGCAGTTAGGCAGCCGATCCGTGCTGGATTGGTCGGAAATTATGCCACTAGTGGAGAACGATTTTGAAGCGCCGGTGTTTACGGAACATCCGCTGTTGGAAGAGATCAAACAGCGACTCCTGAGCCAGGGAGCTGAAGTGGCTCTGCTCTCCGGAAGCGGCGCTACAATGTTCGGCGTTTTTTCCGACCAAGCCGGCGCGGAACGGGCCGCGGCTGTGATTGGCCGCGATTCAAAGACGAAAGCCTATGCGGTGCCGACGGCCGGCGCGCCGGTGACCAGTATCGCCTGAGCGCTCTGGGACGTCATTCCGCGTGGCGGGTCAACACAGCAGCCTCGATTCGGTTGACAACTTCCCAGGCTTTTCGCTATTGTGCTGAGCTTCGGTAGGCGTCCTCTTGTCCTGAAAGTGCACGAGGCTCAGCGGGATTATTATCTGCCCGTGCCCACCGTTCTACACGATTCGACAAGACCGTAACAGCATCCGCCACGTACCGTCTCGAAGGGGTGGAATGAACAGGGAACTGAAGCTCTTTTCGGGCAGCGCCAATCCTGCGCTTGCGGGCGCTATCTGCACGTATCTGGATCTGCCGATCGGAGCCGCAACGGTATCCGCGTTCAGCGACGGCGAAATTCGGATCCGGGTCGAAGAAAACGTGCGCGGAGCCGATGTGTTTGTGGTCCAGTCCTGCTGTGCCCCGGTCAACGACTCGATCATGGAAATGCTCATCATGATCGACGCGTTGAAGCGTTCATCGGCTAACCGCATCACGGCGGTGATTCCCTACTATGGTTATGCTCGACAGGACCGCAAGGATCAGCCCAGAGTGCCCATCTCCGCGAAGCTTGTGGCCGACCTCATTTCGACGGCGGGCGCAGACCGGGTACTGACGATGGATCTTCATGCGAGCCAAATTCAGGGATTTTTCAATATTCCGGTGGATAACCTCTATGCCCTGCCGGTTCTCATGGACTACATCACGAAGCGAAAGGTCGCAGACTTGGTCGTGGTATCACCTGACGCCGGAGGGGTTGAGCGAGCCCGGGCATTCGCGAAACGGCTGCAGGTGAACTTGGCGATCATCGACAAGCGCCGTGAGGGGCCGAATCAGGCGCAGGTGATGAACATCATCGGGGACGTCCAGGGAAAAAGCGCCTTGCTGCTCGATGACATGATCGATACCGGGGGCACCATTGTGCAGGGAGCCCAAGCCTGCATGGAAAAAGGGGCACGCGAGGTGTGGGCCGGTTGTACGCATGGGGTGTTGTCAGGTCCCGCGTTGGAGCGACTTCATCAATCCTGCCTGACGGAGGTGCTCGTGACCGATTCGATTCCGTTGCGTGGCAAAGAGCAGAAGTGCCCAAAATTGAAGTCATTGTCTGTGGCCCCTTTGCTAGGGGAGGCCATCAGGCGCATCCATGAGGATGAGTCAGTAAGTTCGTTATTCGCGTAGGCCGTCCGCGTGGAGCGACAGGTCGAGGAGGAGTATTATGAAATTTGAGTTAAGCGTTGAGAGCAGAGAAGGTGGGGGCAAGGGCCCCGCGCGCCAACTTCGTCGTGCAGGTCGGGTTCCGGCTGTGTTGTATGGGCAGGGGGAATGCCTCCTGCTCTCCGTCAAGCCGGAGGAGCTCGTGAAAATTCTGCGGGCCCAAGCCGGATCGACCGCACTTATTTCCATTACCATCAATGGTGCGAAGTCCAAGGCAAATCGCACGGCGCTACTAAGGGACTATCAGGTTGACCCGATTGCAGGCAGCGTGTTGCACGCGGATTTCTTCGAGGTGGCAATGGACAAGCCGATCCGCGTAAAAGTGCCTGTCCATTTGACCGGCGGACAGCCGCTGGGATTGAAAGAAGGCGGCGTGTTGCATCAAGCGCTACGCGAACTGCATGTCGAATGTCTTCCCTCGGTTTTGCCGGACTTCATTGCCGTAGATGCCTCCCAATTGCAGATCAATGAAGGCATCCACCTCAAAGACATTCCCAGGACGGAAGGCCTGAGGTTTCTGGATGACCAGGATCATATGGTTGTGAGTGTGGCCGCACCGATGACCGATGCCAAGCTTGAATCGTTGCTCACCACCGGTGCGCCAGGGGCCGAAGCGGCCAAGGAACCAGAGGTGGCTGTGAAGGGCAAAGGGGTCGCCGAAGGAGCGGCCGGTGCGGAAGCGGGGAAGGCGGGCGATGCCAAGGCCGGTGCTGCCGCGCCCAAGGCCGGAGCAGCGCCGGCGAAAAAGGAAGCGGAAAAGAAGAAGTAGTGGCGTTGCGCCTGCTCGTCGGATTGGGCAATCCGGGAGTCGATTATGCCAATACCAGGCACAATATCGGCTGTTGGGTAATCGAACGGGCCGCAGCGCGTTGGTCGATACGTCTCACAAGGAAAGGCGCGGCCCAGCGAGGCTCGGGTCGCGCCGGTTCCAAACTAGTTGAACTCGCCGGCACATTGGATTGGATGAACATCACCGGCTCCCCTCTCAAGGGCCTTCTCCGCGAACTCGACCTGACTCCTGATGATTTGGTGGTGGTGCACGATGACCTGGATCTGGAGCCAGGGCGTCTCCGGATCCGGCACAACGGAGGGAGCGGCGGGCACAACGGCATCAAATCTGTGATCGAGGCCTTAGGCACGCCACAGTTCGTGCGGCTCAAAGTTGGTGTCGGTCGTCCGGCTCCGAGACAAGATTCCGCGGATTATGTGTTGGAGCGCGTCTCGTCTGACGAAATGGCCGTCTATCATCCGTGCCTCGAACGAGCGGTCGATGCGCTTGAACTGCTGCTCAACCGCGATCTCGCCACCGCGATGAATCAGTTCAATGTCCGGGACAAAATAGAAGGGGAAGAGCGACCAAGCTAACTCCTTGCGGACGAGGGCGCACAGGATAGCGCTGGTCGTCCACGTGCAGGGTAGCCGGGATCATTTCCACGCAAAATCGCTCACTATCTCGACTGGTCAGCTGCGGTTTCGGTATCGGAGGGAAAAGTCCATCCTGCGTAACCTATAGCGTTGACCTTGCTTGAACGTCCGACAGGCTGATCATAAATCCTTCAACTTCATTACCGACCCTGCCCGTTCCTTCACCCATATGGGATCGCTCGCGATTCGCGATTCGTTCGACGAACGGCCATTGGGGGACTTCCTCCAGACCCTGCCATTGTCTTGATGCGCACTACCCAAACCCTGAAGTTCCCTTTTCAACAGTCACCGATATTCACACATCATCACCACGCTTCGCAGGATCGTGCTATGCCGCCGCACAAGAGTGTGAGAACGCAGGTCATCGGTAGTGCCAGCCGCTTGTGTTGTGGTAGCGTATTGCCAGCCATGTCTCCTTTTGGAGTGCAAGATTCGAGGAGAACGACGCGCGGTCAGGAATTTGTTGTGTCACTCTCGCTACTTTCGATCTGGGCATTCGATATTTCGACGGAGCGCGGTTTCCTCCTGACGACCGGTCCACTATAGTTCATTTCTGATGAGCCCAGCACCAATCGCACACGAGCAGCCCGACGGCCGTCTGGACAGGCGGCATGCCGTTCATGTTCTATCTGAACAAGCATCTCGAAGAGACTAAACGTTTCGTTCAAGACTAATTGGGAGGCCTGACTTGTGAGACATGGCATTGTCCATTGGAATAGTGGCGCCAGAAATCAGACAGTGCTCCCATCTTCATTCTGACCCATGCGAAAGCCTGGCGAACCGATCTATCTGCGGATTCACCTTATCGCGCTGGCGTTGGTCATTGCGGCCACCGTGGCGTTGCCGCATGTGGCGGAAGTCTTCGTTGGGCCACTAAGTTTCTGGACCCGCGCCCTGGCGGGGATGGGTATTGCCGTTGCCGGTGGGATTGCCTTGTATCTTCTTTACAATTCATCTGCCCGCAACGAGCCCTGACAGGGTTCCGATCCGGCAGCGGCGCGCTGGCGAGACATTGCCGGGTCACGGTCCTACACACAGACGTGGCGCCCTTTATCATCGCGCCGTGCGCCGCGCTACGCCCTTGCCGGACGGACTTTTTGTGCTCCTGCGGATATGCTATTCCTTCGTGGTCAATGCTTCGAGCTCAATGTTGTGGTCAATTGAATATCGAGTCCGCCATTAGAGTATTTTCGCAGCCTTCTTGCCACCGAAAGCAGGGCTGGTCTTCCACCCCGTTTGACACATTCTTTGAGGCTGTGATACCTTCGCCAGCTCGTCCCGGCTTGTCCGGCATACCCACACCTCGCTCCCATCTGTGAATGGGGGCCGTTGCCCAGGAGGATTCTGCATGGAACTCTATGAGTCCCTGTTCATTATTCGTCCGTCGTTAAGCGACGAAGAGACAACTGCGCTAATTGAAAAAATGAAGGGCACCGTTACGAAGAACGGGGCTTCGCTCGAGCGGGCTGAGAATTGGGGCCGTAAGAAACTCGCCTACGAGATTAAGCGTGAGCGCAAGGGCACTTACGTCTATTTCTACTTCAAGGGGCCTGGAGCGGTGATTGCCGAACTCGAACGCTCTTACCGGCTCGAAGATTCGATCATTAAATTTTTGACGGTCAAGTTGGAGCAAGAGCCTGCTCCACCGAGAGGCGCACCCGTGCCGGCACCGCAGGGAGCGACCGTTGGCGGGGTTTAACAAAGTTATTCTGGTCGGGAATCTGACCCGCAACCCCGAGCTGCGTTATACGCCGAGCGGGACACCGGTCGCCAGTTTCGGTTTGGCGACTAGCCGACGCTTTAAGCAGGCGGAAGAACTTAAGGAAGAAGTCTGCTTTATCGACATCGTCGTGTTTGGTAAACAAGCGGAACATTGCGGACAATACCTGAGCAAGGGAAATGGCGTGATCATCGATGGCCGCCTCCAGCAGCGGCGCTGGGAGACGGAAGACGGCCAGAAACGCAGCAAGCATGAAGTCGTGGCGCAGGGTGTGACCTTTCTGCCGAAGCGCGGCGAGGCCGGAGGCGAGAGCGGCGGCGCGCATGAAGAACCCTCATACGAAGACGAACAGTCGTAGCAGACGGAGGCAAGCATGGAACGAGGAGAACGTAGTAATGGCGGGGGCGGAGGCGGACGGTTTTTTCAGCGCCGCAAGCCGTGCCGATTCTGTGTCGATAAAGCGCCGATCGATTTCAAAGATATCGGTCTATTGCGCAATTTTCTGACGGAGCGCGGGCGCATTGTGCCTCGGCGCATTTCAGGCAATTGCCTACAACACCAGCGCGTATTGACGGTGGCCGTGAAGCGGGCACGCCAGATCGCCTTGGTCAGTTTTGCTGAAGAGCGATAGGCCGAGGGACTAGGATTTGGTGAGTCTTGAACCAGGTGGCCGAGCGGTCTATTTCTTGCTCGGTCAGAAGATGAGATTCTCGGGTATGACGGTGCCTATAGATACACTCAACCCAGCGATCGTCGATATCGCCCCGGAGGGGCTGTCCTTGTCGTGCACCGCCAGCGGACCACAGCTCGGGTTGAACGAGCCGGAGGAGAAATTCGAGGGACCGCTCAAGCTCAATCTTGAACTAGTTCAGCAGGACGGTCCGATTGCGGTCACCGGAACCTTGGAAGGGACCGCGATTCGTCAATGTGTGCGCTGCCTCACGGATTTTTCAGATGCGCTCTTCGTTTCTTTGTACGCGGAGTTTCTCCGGCAACCTGATGAGATCCCCAAGCCGTCAGTGCCCCAGGTGCGGAAAAATCCGAAGCGAGCTGTTCGGCCGGTTGAGGCGGTGGAAGAAGCCGAAGAGGAAGACGAGGTATATCTCTATCAGGGTGATCACCTCGATTTGGCTCCGATGGTTCGCGAACAGGTGATCTTGGCTGCTCCGATGCAACCGTTGTGTCGGGAGGATTGTCTAGGGCTTTGTCCGCAATGCGGCCAGAACCTCAATGAGCGTCGCTGTGCCTGTCCTCCGGCGCCGGAACCAAGCCCGTTTCGTGTGTTACGTGGGCGCCAGTCGAAAAGTGGAAACGCATAGTCTGTTAATCGGGTCACGTGCCCGTTGAAGGAGTTGTCATGCCAAATCCAAAACACAAACATTCACGCTCCCGGCGAGATATGCGGCGAACGGCCAAGACAAGGCTGGTTCCCCCTGGATTTTCGCTTTGTCCGCAGTGTCACGAGTTGAAACTGCCTCACTATACCTGCATGAATTGCGGGACCTACAAGGGAAAGGCCGTCATCGTCGTCGAGGAATCCTAACTACTTTTCTTTTCCATCCGTCATTCGGATACAATTGCCCACCGTGATCACGATCCGACGCTATGTGATGCGAAAGGCCGTTCAGGTCCTAGCTGAAGGCGTCTCTACACGACTCTTTACCTCTCTATCGGTGGACAACTAACCGCACATGAAGATTGCCGTCGATGCGATGGGCGGGGATCACGGACCAGCCCCGGTAATTGAAGGCGCAATGCAGGCTGCGCAGGAATTGGGCGTCGGCGTCATCCTGGTCGGTAAGGAAGACGAGTTGACGGCCGCTTGCCGGAAGCTCAAATGTACTGACTCGCGCATTACGATCCATCACGCTCCCCAGGTGGTGGAGATGCATGAGTCGCCGGCGTCGGTAGCTCGGAAAAAGCGAGACTCGTCGATTTGGATCGCCACGGAACTCGTGAAGTCCGGTGAGGCCGACGCAGTGGTGAGCCCGGGCAATACCGGCGCGAGCATGGTCGCCTCCTTCTTCTTGCTGGGATTGACGAAAGGTGTGGAGCGCCCTGCGATCGCCACGATGTTGCCTACGCTGACGGGCAGCGCCGTAATGCTGGATGTCGGCGCCAACGTCGATTGTTCGGCACAGCATTTAGAGCAGTTCGCGTTGATGGGGAATGAGTTTGCGAAGCACCTCTATACCAAGCCCAATCCGCGTGTTGGCCTCCTGAGCATCGGAGAAGAAGATACCAAGGGAAACGAAGTCACCAAGGAAGCCTTCAAGCTCCTGAAGGCCAGTCCGCTGAATTTTATCGGCAATATTGAAGGACGTGAAGTCTATAGCGGCAGCGCGGATGTGGTGGTCTGTGACGGATTTATCGGGAATGTGGCCCTGAAAATCTCCGAAGGCGTCGCTGAAGTCATCAAGAAATTGTTGATCAAAGAGATCTCAGGGTCATGGCTGGGGCGGTTAGCCTATCCATTGATCGCGGGACCGTTGCTGAATCTTAAACGCAAAATCGACTATGCCGAATTTGGCGGCGCCCCTCTTCTCGGCGTCAATGGGACCACCATTATCTGCCACGGTCGTTCTTCTGCGAAAGCGATCAAAAATGCGATTCGTCGGGCAAAGGGATTGGCTGAGACCCGGTTGGATGAGTTGATCAAGCGCGATATCGAAGAAAGTTTCGTGCGGCACCAAGACGAGGCTTCGGAAGGAAAACAGGCGTGATACGGGCGCGAATCACTGGGACAGGGTCGTATGCGCCTGAACGTGTGATGCCCAATGCCGAGTTGGAACAGTTGGTCGCCACGTCCGATGATTGGATTCGAGAGCGGACCGGCATCCGAGAGCGTCGCATTGCAGGCAAGGGACAGGCCTGTTCAGACCTAGGGCTGATTGCGGCAGAGCGGGCTTTAAAGGCGGCGGGACTGTCGGCGGGCGAACTCGATATGATTCTGATGGCGACCTGTACAGGAGATATGCCCCTCCCTTCAACAGCCTGCCTGCTCCAGCATCAGTTGGGCGCCAGCAGGGCTGCTGCCTGCGACATTTCTGCTGCCTGTTGTGGATTTGTCTATGCGCTTGGTGTGGCTGATGCGTATGTGAGAACCGGCATGCGCCATGTCTTGGTAGTGGGATCGGAAGTGATGTCGGCGATTACCGATTGGACGGATCGCAATACGTGTATTTTATTTGGTGATGGCGCAGGTGCAGCGGTGGTGAGTGCCTCCGAGGGTGAGCGCGGCATCTTGTCCACTCATCTGCATTCGGATGGCAGTCTTGCCGATCTGATCGTCGTGCCAGGAGGAGGGACGCGAATGCCTCCTTCTGAAGAGATGATGAGCGAGCGGTCGCAGTACATCAAGATGAAGGGCAATGAAACGTTCAAGGTGGCGGTGCGGACTCTCGAGGAGGTGGCGCGAGAAACGCTCGCAGCGCACCATCTGACTGTCCAGGATCTCGATCTGTACGTCCCTCATCAGGCCAATCTTCGAATTATCAAGGCCGTGGCGGAGCGTCTCGGGCTTCCACTCGAAAAGGTGGTACTGAACATGGATCGATATGGCAACACGTCGGCAGCGTCGATTCCCATTGCCTTGGATGAAGCCGTGAGTGATGGACGGGTGCGAGACGGACAGCTCGTGATGTTGGGAGCGTTCGGAGCGGGATTGACCTGGGCTTCGGCGCTGATTCGCTGGTGAAAGGGCGATAGCGGACCGACGACGCATGTAGAGGCGCCTCGCCTGCTTTGCCTGCTTTTTTCCCGTTGACATTAAGCCTGGTTTCTACGATACCTTACCCGGCTATGGCGGGTTCAGAAATTGGATTTCTTTTCCCCGGACAAGGGTCGCAGTCCGTGGGAATGGGGCGAGCGTTATATGACGCGTCCCCGGCGGTGAAGGCGGTTTATGATGAAGCCTCCTCCATCCTTGGGTACGATGTGGCCCAATTGTGCTTCGACGGTCCGGCTGAGCGGCTGAATCTTACGGAACATACCCAGCCGGCATTACTGGTCAGTAGCGCAGCCGCGCTCAAGGCATTGGAACCGGCTGGACTCCAGCCGGCGGCTGTAGCAGGCCATAGCCTTGGTGAATATTCAGCGATCTACGCGGCGGGTGGCTTATCATTCCGTGATGCGGTAGGCCTGGTGCAGAAGCGAGGCCGGTATATGGCCGAAGCCGTGCCCCCTGGGACTGGCCTTGTCGCTGCGCTGTTGGGACTTTCTGCTGATGCCGTGAAAGCGGCCTGTGAGGAGGCGGCGACCGTCGGCGTCGTCGCCGCGGCGAATTTCAACTCTCCTGGCCAGGTGGTCATTGCCGGTGAGAAGGCTGCCGTTGAACGAGCGATTGAGATTGCCAAGGCGAGAGGCTGTAAAAAAGCAATTCCGCTGCCGGTGAGTGTGCCGGTTCATACGCCGTTGATGCAGCGCGCAGCAGACCGGCTGTCGGTGGAATTTGACGGGGTCACATGGCGAGACTTGACCGTGCCGTTGGTGAATAATGCGGAAGCGGTGGTGTTGCAGCGATCGGAGGATATTCGAAGCTCTCTGATTCGGCAGTTGCCGTCATCCGTGCGGTGGGAAGAGTCGGTGCAGACCATGGCCAGGTTGGGCGTCACGACGTTTGTTGAGATTGGACCGGGGACGGTTCTGACAGGGTTGGTGAAGCGCATTGTGCCGGGTGCCGCCACGTTAAATGTACATGATCAGAAATCGATGGAAGCCACGCTCACCGCATTAGGTGTGCGCAAGGAGGCGTAGGTTAGGATGGAGCGGCGGGGAGCAGACTGATGGCCTTACAGGGGAAGGTGGCGATTGTCACCGGTGCGGCTCAGGGCATCGGGCGTGCGATTGCGGAAGCGTTAGCCGAGGATGGGGCGGACATTGCGGTCGCGGACCTCGATCCGGCGCGCTCGCAAGAGGCGGTGGCCGCGATTCAGAAGCTGGGGCGTCGCGCACTCAGCGTGAAGGTCAATGTGGCCGATTGGAACGATGCCAAGACTATGGCCGATCAGGTGATGCAGGAGTGGGGGAGAATCGATATTCTCGTGAACAACGCCGGGATTACCCGTGACGGCTTGCTGCTCAGAATGAAGGAAGAAGATTGGAACTTGGTGTTGCAGGTCAATTTGAACGGAACCTTTCATTGCACGAAAGCCGTCCTTCTGCCAATGACCAAGCAACGTTATGGACGGATTGTCAATATCGCCTCGATCGTAGGCGCGATGGGTAACGTGGGCCAGGCAAATTACGCTGCGTCAAAGGCGGCGGTGATCGGGTTCACCAAGACGGCGGCGCGCGAGTATGCGAGTCGAGCGGTTACGGTCAACGCAGTGGCGCCGGGCTTTATCGATACGGCGATGACGCAGGGATTGTCGCTCGAGGTGAAAGAGGCATTGCAAAAGCAGATTCCCCTTGGGCGGTTGGGACTGCCGTCCGATATTGCCGCGGCGGTTCGTTTCTTGGTGTCGGATGCGGCGTCGTATATCACGGGGCAGGTGTTGCACGTGAACGGTGGCATGCTCATGGTATAAGTGAGTCAGGTCGGGTGACTGGATCGACCTAGATCGATTCGGCGAATCCCGGTGTGGATGAAGGAGGCTAGGATGGGGAAGGAGGTGGGCAAGTCAATGGCAACAGTAGATGAACGGGTGAAGAAAATAATCGCCGAGCAACTAGGGGTCGAGGAAGAGGAAGTGACCCTGGAGGCGCATTTCGTCGAAGACTTAGGCGCCGATTCGCTCGATACGGTCGAATTGGTAATGGCGCTGGAAGAAGAGTTTGAAATCGAGATTCCCGACGAGGATGCTGAGAAAATTCTCACGGTCGGGAAAGCACTGGAATACATTAAAGAGAAGGCGTAGCTGGGCTGCACTTATGCAGGATCGACCCACCAGACGTGTCGTGGTCACCGGTCTCGGACTGGTCACCCCTCTGGGAACCGGAGTGGAGAAGACTTGGAAGGCGCTCTGCGCCGGGGAGTCCGGCATCGGCCGCATCACGCGATTCGACCCGACCGGCTATGACGCGCAGATTGCCGGGGAGGTCAAGGATTTCGATCCGGCGCAGTTCATCGAGAAAAAAGAAATCAAGAAGATGGACACCTTCATCCACTACGCGGTGGGGGCGAGTCACCTCGCGGTGGACGATGCGAAACTCACAGTTTCGCCCGAGGAGGCTACTCGCGTCGGGGTCTATATTGGGTCCGGTATCGGCGGCCTGGGCTCTATTGAGCATTACCACGATGTGCTCAAGGAAAAGGGCCCGGGCCGGGTTTCGCCTTTTTTTATACCGATGACGATCATCAACCTGGCTTCAGGCCAGGTGGCCATCCGAATTGGCGCTAAGGGGCCCAATTCCTGTGCGGTTACGGCCTGCGCGACAGGTAATCATTGTATTGGTGATGCGAGTCGGCTTATTCAACGAAATGATGCGGATGTGATGATCGCCGGAGGCGCGGAAGCGGCCATCACGCCATTGGGTGTAGCCGGGTTTGCGTCAGCCAAAGCCCTCTCCTTTAGAAACGACGAACCGACCAAAGCTAGTCGGCCATTCGACAAAGATCGAGATGGATTCGTATTGGGTGAGGGAGCAGGGGTGGTCGTGCTTGAAGAACTCGAGCATGCCCGAAAGCGCGGCGCACGCATCTATGCCGAAGTCATCGGGTATGCGATGAATAGCGATGCGTACCATATCACCGCCCCGCCTGAGGAGGGCGAAGGCGCCGTTCGTTGCATGGAAATGGCATTGAAGGATGCCGGCGTCGCAAAAACGGATATCGGCTATATCAACGCCCATGGCACGTCGACCATGGCGGATGCCGTTGAGACCAAGGCTATCAAACAGGTATTTGGGGCGCAGGCCTATCACATTCCAATCAGTTCGACGAAATCCATGACAGGGCATTTGTTGGGTGCGGCAGGCGGAATCGAGGCAATATTCAGTATTCTTGCGCTCTACCACAGCATATTGCCCCCAACGATCAACCTTGATCAGCCTGACCCCGCGTGTGATCTTGATTACGTGCCGAATCACGCGCGCCCGGCCAAGCCCCAAGTCGTGCTGTCCAATTCCTTCGGCTTCGGCGGGGTGAATGCCTGTCTGATCTTTCGCCGGTGTGATCCCTAATTCCCTGCTCATCGCGAGTCGATTCTTATGACGCCGGTAACGTCAATGGAGACGGTCCAGCGCCTCCTGGGCTATCGCTTCCATCAGCTTCGTCTGCTGGAAGAAGCGCTGACGCACAAATCTTTTTCCAACGAGCGGCGCAGCAAGGATCGAACCCAAAACGAACGGCTTGAGTTTCTTGGCGATGCGGTGCTGTCGCTCGTGATGAGTGAGTATCTTGCCGGGGAATTTCCAGACAGTAGTGAGGGTGGGCTCTCTAAACTGAAAGCGCAACTCGTCAGCGAGGCCTCGCTTGCGAGGGCAGCTCGGCGCATGAAGCTGGGTCGTCTATTACGATTGGGAAGAGGGGAAGAACTTTCAAAAGGGCGCGAGAAACATTCTCTACTGGCAGATGCCCTGGAGGCATTGATTGCGGCAGTCTATTTGGATGGCGGGCTTGAAGCCAGTCGAACGTTCACCTTGCGAGTACTCGAAGAAGAACTGCTGGCGACCCGTGCAGAGCAAGCCCATCCTGGGATGGATGATTACAAAACTCAACTCCAGGAGGCATGTCAAAAACGTTTCGAGACCTTGCCGCGTTACGTAACCGTCAAAGAGTCTGGTCCTGATCATGAAAAAGTGTTTGAAGTCGAGCTAACAATTCAGGGTATCATAAGTGGAGTCGGACATGGTCACAGCAAAAAAGAAGCCGAACAAATGGCCGCAAAAGAAGCACTGACGCAGTTCCGGGCGTGAGGCGACAACGGTGGATCAGTTGAAAGGGGGCAGGATGGCACACACTCAATGGATGAAGACGTGGGGAATTGTGAGTATAACGAGTTTACTGATCGCGGGTGGTATGACGGGAGTTTGTTCAGCGGCTGACTCTGCGTCCTCCGGCAATGAATCTGTGAACACCGGCAACGCGAGGGCGATCATAAAGACCAAATTCGGGGATATGGAGATCAAATTTCTGCCCGACGTAGCTCCAAATCATGTCGAGAATTTTCTCAAACTGGCCAAGTCCGGATTTTATAACGGTACAATTTTTCACCGTGCGATCCCAGGCTTTATGATCCAAGGCGGCGACCCGAATACCAAAGATTCGTTGAAGAAGAATGCGTATGGCCAGGGTGGCCCAGGGCACACTGTAAAAGGTGAGTTTAGCGACCTGCCTCATAAGCGTGGCATGGTGTCGATGGCTCGTGCCAACGAGCCGGATAGCGCGGGATCGCAGTTTTTTATTGTTGTGGAAGAGTCACGATTTCTAGATCGCAAATACACGATCTTCGGTGAGGTGGTCAAAGGAATCGGGGTCGCGGATAAAATTGTCGCGTTGCCGAGAGTCATGTGCCAAACGGGTGCGCCGACCCCTGCAGACAAAGGGCCCTGTGACAATCCGATTGATCGTGTGGAAATGACGGTCACGATTGTGGAATAAATCGAGGCAGGCGCGTGTCAGCCAAGTATCCGTTCAGTTTTCTTGTCCTGATACGCTTTGATGTCTCAGGTCTGAGCTGTCGCGTTCCGTGTAACCCTGTTCGCCATCGATATGGCGAACAGAATCTTCTGCCGATCTCCTTACCTTCGAAAAAAGATTCTTTGTCAGTGATCGAGCCGGCGTAGTCCGCTAGGAACCCCTAAAGCCGACTAAAAAGGTTGGTTGTTTTGTTGGGCGCGGACCAGCGTTAACAAATGCGCGAAAGCTTTTGTCACCCGCTCGGCATGAGACGCGGATCGAAACAGTAACGTGTCTTCAGGAAATTGGGCTTCGAGCTCCGCGATCGCCCCGGTACAAAAACTGGTTTTCATCACGCAGGGGCTGCTACTCATGCAGGTGAAACGAACCCCGTAGAGGACCAGGTTGTTCTCACGACTGTCCTGTCCTCGGTACGCGATCGTATCGATGTCATGCAGGTCGAAATGGGTGAAGCCGGTATTCACCTCGTCATGGCCATGATTGAGCTCAACGGCTCCGAGCTTCGTTCCAGTTGGAATGACGCTATACACTTCGGTGATTTTCGTCGCTTTTCCGGCTTTAGGGTTTCTGCAACTGAGGCTGCGAACAAAACCGTGGGTGTTGGCCATGTCGCCAATGAACTGGACAGTCTCGTCGACAGTTTGACTGATGGCCGCAGTTGGACAGAATAGGGCCAGTGCCAACGCCCACAGCAGGCTTGAGAGATGGTAGGACCCGGAACGAGGGCTCATCTTGCCGTCATGCATGGTGGTTCTCCCTGAATCGCTGTCGCTGTTCATGTCTGGAGGATCCTTACCCTACTGAAACTTCTGCGACACTGCAAATCCGTATTGAGGGGACGCGAGAGGACACGAGGCAAGGTGTAGAGGCCAGCGCCTCCATTCAATTGCGGAATGGGTTCAAGCTTCTTGTGCGATTTCTGCCGGAGGAATGGCCGGAAAAATAGTCGGTTCGAGAGGCATGATAGGCGAAAAGTCGGTCAGTTCGGCAATCGGCGCGAATCGGAATGTGGTCATGAGCGTAGAGATCCGGAATTCCATCTTGTTTAAATTCCGGTAATGGAGCAGTTGGGAAAGAAATGTCCCCTCCATGTGCGGTTGCAGGGGGTCAAGCTCCCATGGATGAAAATACATGATTAAGGGGCGGCCCTGTCGTTCTATGCGTTTCAGCAACCGACACAATACTGAAAAAGGAAGGAGACGAAAATAGCTCCCCCCGGCAATAGGGAGCCGCAGCCCACCGAGGTTCACCGTGGAGGGGGGGATTTCCCAAAGGGGGCCTGAAGAGGTTTGTCGCAGATGGTGCCAAGGGTCCGATCCAGGAATACCGCAATGGTCATGTCGGATGGGGACGACGCTCGAGTCATACGTATAGCCTTCTTCTGCCAAAATCGGTAGAGCCCAGAGGGTTTCCCGGGTAATGGTGAAGCCAGGCGCCCGATAACCCTGGACGGGCGCACCCGTGAGGTCTTCAAGAATCTGTTTGGCTTTTCTGACGTCTGCACGAAATAATTCTGGCGTTTGTGCCGTGACCAGCTCATGCCCGTATCCATGGGATGCGACTTCATGTCCGCACTCGACGATTTGCTTGATCAGCCCTGGATGACGTTCAGCGACCCAACCCAATACAAAAAAGGTAGCTCTGGTTTGATAACGAGCGAGAAGATCGAGCAGTTTGCAGGTGTTTGGGGTTACCCGACTCTCAAACGATCCCCAATGCCGCCGGCGAATCGGGGAGTCGAATCGGGATACTTGAAAGTGTTCTTCGATGTCGAATGTTAGGCAATGCACAGGCGAATTCCTTACCGGCTGTAGGGTATTCCATACAAGGAGAGATATTTCAAGTGGGCCGTCCGGGATGGGAATGTGAGATTCACAACGAGCCCCTTTCGACGTGCTTTGTATACTACGTGTGCAGCACTAAGTAAAGCAATGTTTGAGCCTTTAGTATTACCCAGTATTTTCAGTATGATAGGCTGAAATTAGATTCCTGAGCCTATGAAACGTATCCAGCATAAGATGGCTAGTGTATCCATAAAGATACTGCTTGGAATTGCAATAAGATGGGGTAGAGCATGGACCGGAAGACCGCTCGAATCCGAGGTTCCGTTAGGCGGCCCGTTTGTTAGCCTCAGTGTCTGGCAGGAGCTGTTGGAGTGGTATCGTCAAATGGAACATGGAGCCACTTCCTGGCTCACTTTCTGCGCCAATGTGACCTCCCATCAATTCCACCAATTGTTTGCAAATGGCGAGTCCCAAGCCCGTCCCTCCATATTTTCTAGTCGTAGACCCATCCGCTTGCACAAATGGTTGGAACAGCTTGGAGAAGGCGCTGGGGGCAATCCCAATTCCATTATCAGAGACAGAAAACCGGACGTGTATGACCCTGTTGTGGTCGCTTGAGGTTTCACCATAACGGATGGCTGGAAATTCGAGGCGCTGTTCAGGCGGCCGCTGATCGAGATCCACGTGGACAGATACCGTTCCGTGATCGCTGAACTTGATCGCATTGGCGAGTAAGTTGCTCAGAATCTGCTGTAGTCTGCAAGGATCGCCAAGTAGCCCCGTCGGCACCCCATCGGCGATCTGGGAGGTCAATACCAAGCCTTTCCTTTGGGCTCGTTCGGTAAAGAGCGCCACGACTCGATTGAGAAATATGGGCAATTCAAAGTTCAGTAATTCGAGCGACAGCTTTCCGGACTCGATCTTGGAGAAGTCGAGAATATCGTTGATGATGACCATCAAGGCATCGCCCGAAGAACGGATGGTTTGTGCACAGTCCTGCTGTTCAGCTGTGAGTGTCGTATCCAGGAGCCAGTCTGTCATTCCCAGCACGCCGTTCATGGGAGTACGTATCTCATGACTCATGGTGGCAAGGAATTCCGACTTCAGTCTGGCTCCTTCAATGGCCGCATCGCGGGCCTGCGTCAATGTGGCTTGGCTGGCTCGGAGTTCCTGTAGGACTTGGTTGGCTCGAACCATATAGCGGATGCGATGAGTCAGCAGCACCGCGTTCAATGGCTTGACGATAAAATCTGTTGCGCCGGCGTCGTAGGCTTTTGTGATCGAGTCAAAATCATCCAATCCGGTCATAATGAGAATTGGCGTGTGTTCGCCGTTCGGCAGTCGACGTAAAGCCGCACAAGTGCTAAATCCATCCATTCCGGGCATCATGACATCAAGCAATACGACATCAGGCGGGCGGCGTTGAAAAGCTGCCCAGGCTTCCTGTCCGTTTGGAGCTTCCTCGACAATCCAGCCGGCCTGTTCCAGCGCTTCCCGAGCAAACATGCGGATGATGAGATCGTCATCCGCCACTAGGGCAAGTGGGCTTCGTCCTGATATGAGAGGGTTATTCATAGCTGCTTTCCCTTTGCGATCTCGTTTCGAAATACTGCGCAGGCAAACAGGTAGTCCGATTCTAGTTGCGCGAGGACGCGGTCCGCATCGATCAGATGTTTTCGACTAGCCATGGTTTCTAGCGCCTGGCATTGCGCGGCGAGGGCGACCGCTCCGAGCTGAGCGCTACTCGATTTAAGTCGGTGTGCGATCGCTTGTAGCGTCGCGGGGTCGTTCACGCGAATCGCATCTCCGAGGGCATCCACGCTGTCTCGTGAATAGTCGAGATACTTCCGAAGAATGGACGCCAGTACATCCGGCCGGTTGGGACGTTGCAATTTGCGGATGCCGGCCAGAGCGGTCAGGTCTATACCGGCAGGCGCCGTCAACGTCTTCCTCTCCACCACGGTTGTTGATGGGGACGAGTCAGGTATTGCGGCTGAATCGGGCGAGGCCGATACAGAAATTGATGCGGTTGGTTCCGTAACTTTCTTGGACAACCATTTGAGTACCATATCGCCTAACTGCATCTGACTGTACGGTTTGGTCAGATAGTCATCCATGCCGGTTACGAGACATTGATCGCGGTATCCTTGCATGGCGTGTGCTGTCAAAGCGATGATAGGCACTCGACGTCGCCCCAAAAAAACCTCACGCTGACGGATTTGTCCCGTGGCCGTGAACCCATCCATTTCAGGCATCTGACAGTCCATAAAAATCATGTCGAGATTTTCTAGATCAGCAGCCAGCAAGGCTTGTCGGCCATTCTCCGCCACCTCAACCTCGTAGCCGAGTCGTTCCAGCATGCCGACAGCAACCTCTCGATTGACCGGGCTGTCCTCGGCCAGCAGGATTCGACCGTTCGGTTTTGGGAAAGGCTTGTCAGCTATAGAAGAGGATGATGACGAAGGAAGTACGTTTAAGGCTTGTTCAGATGCGAAATATGCCGTGGGCAATGGCGCGCAAGGATTGAGCTTCTTGGGTAACCCTGCTCCAAGGGATTGCCGGTCGAGCCGCGCCGTAAAGGCGAAGGTCGAACCGCTCCCAGCTACGCTATCCACCGTAATGGTTCCGCCCATGAGTGTCACCAACTGCTTGGCAATGGTGAGACCTAATCCGGTCCCGCCGTACCGTCGGGTGGTGGATCCATCGGCCTGTGAAAAAGCGTCAAAGATGCGAGATTTAGCGGCTGCCGCTATGCCGATGCCACTGTCGGCTACTGCGAGCTGTAAGAGGACCTGGCTAGGCGTGCTTTCCAGCAGTGTGGTGGTCAAAGAGATTGTGCCGGTCTCGGTAAATTTAATCGCGTTGCTCAGGAGATTCATGAGGATTTGACGGAACCTGACCGGATCACCCATGAGATAAAGTGGGACGTCTGCGCCGATGTGATGGGTAAGCCGGATTTGCTTCCGTCGCGCCGCTTCCACGAACAGCTCGAGCGATTCCGAAAGCATTTGAGAGAGATCAAAACCGACGGATTCCAATTCCAATTTGCCGGCTTCAACCTTAGAGAAATCCAAGATATCGTTAATGATCGCGAGAAGGGTTCTTCCCGAACGGTGCACGATCGAAGCGAGATGCCGTTGCTTGTCCGTGAGCTCGCTATTGAGTAGTAGTTCGGTGGTGCCAAGAACGCCGTTCATGGGGGTGCGAATTTCATGACTCATGTTGGCGAGAAATTCGCTTTTGGATTTACTGGCCGCCTCGGCGGCTTCTTTCGCCGCTCGAAGCTCCTCTTCGGTGCGTTTCCGATCAGTGGTATCGATGTGAATGCCGACCATGCGTGAGGCTACGCCGTGGCCATCTCGGATGACACAGCCTCGCGAAAGGATCCACCGATAAGAGCCATCTCGATGCCGAAGACGATGTTCGTACTCAAATTGGTTCATTGTGCCTTTGAGGGCAGCTTGTAAGGTTTCAAAAGTCCGTTGTCGATCATCCTTATGAATGCGTGAGTTCCAGGCTTCAAAGTCATTCGTGAGCGTGGAATCGTCGTGGCCGAGGTGATGTTTCCACTGTGTGGAGAGATAGACCGTGTTCGTCGCGACGTTCCAGTCCCAGATTCCAATGTGCGAGCCTCGCACCGTCATCGCCAAACGCTCTTCGCTCGTGCGTAGCGCTTCTTCAGCCCGTTTCCGTTCCGTAATGTCCACCACAAATGCCGTGAAGGTGTAGGCATTCTCCAAGCGCAGCGGAGTAATGGCCAACTCGATTGGAAATTCAATGCCATCGCGACGCAGCGCGGTGATTTCGATCCGCTTGTTCATGACCGGTCCCTCACCGGTCTTGAGAAACCGCTCGAGTCCGCGTTGGTGCGCCTCGCGGTGGGCGAAAGGGACGATGGTGTCCGTCATGGCGCGGCCGAGGGCTTCATGACGCGTCCATCCGAAGATTTGTTCGGCTTGAACGTTCCAGTCGATGATGATCCCCTGGTCATCCATTCCGATGACTCCGCTGATCGCGGTGTCGATGATCAGTCTCGTCCGGCCCTCGCTTTTACGCAGGGATCGCTCTGCTTGGAGGCGTTCGGCTGCTTCCAGAGCGAGAGAGACAAGAGAGGCGATGGCGTAGCCAAACTGCTGTTCCTCCAGCAGCCAGGTCCGCGCTGGGCCGACATGTTCCTGGCGGAGAACGCCCACGAGTCGGCCCATGAATCGAATCGGGATATCGAGCAGGGCCGTTATGCCCAGAGGGGTGAGGTAGCTCTCGGCGAACTCGGATGTGCGGGGGTCGTGTATGGCGTCAGAGGCATCGATGACACGTTCGGCGAGTAATTCTTCAAAAAAAGTGGGATAGGCAGTCCTTCGCAATTCCATCCCAAACGAGTGTCGATCGCTGGGCGCTTCATAGAGGTCTTTACACTCCAGACTACCTCGCTCCTCATTGAATAGCCAAATACTTGACCGGCTCACGCGCAAGGCCGAGGCGGTAGCGCGGGTGATTTCTTTCAGCGCATGTTCCAATAATCCACTTTGAAGGATAGAGTTTCGAGTCAGATCGAGCAAAGCGGCTTGCTGCCTCCGCAACAGTGCTTCGGCGTGCAGGCGGCTATCCTCTCCTTGCTTTCGGTCGGTGATATCACGAAAGACGAGCACGGCACCGGCGACACAATTCTCCCGAACGATAGGCGCCAAGACATAGGAGACGGGAAATGCGTGCCCGGCGGTCGTGGTAAGCAAGCCGTCATCTGTCCGAAACGTATCCCCCTGCGCCGTTTCTTCCAATAAAATTTGAGTAAAAATTGGCTCAGTCAGGCTGGTACCGGATGACAGTGAGATGATGGCAGGCAGCGGCCGGCCGACCACCTCAGCTTCGGTGCAAGCGCATAGGCGTTGGCCCTCGAGATTCAGTAGCAGGATATTCCAGTTCTGATCGACGACACAGAGCCCGTCGCCGAGAGACCGGAGCACGGTTTGCAGCTTGTCTCGCTCTTCCGTAAGTCGGCTTTCGGACGTGCGGCGCAGCTGCTCATTGAGTGCCTGCATCTCTCTTGAGGAGAGGGCGATCGAACGCTCCAGAAGTTCAAACCCCTGCTCGGACTCAACATAACTCTGGTTCACCCGCGCAAGTAGTTGCTGCCAGGTGTCGAGTGATGAGGGGATAGTGGCGGCATCCAGTCCCAGGCGCTTGAGCTGTCGTGCGAGCAGCGGATGCATAGCGTAATCAGGCTTCCGTAATAGTCGTCAGTGTCATGGTTTGATTGTGAAGATCGCACGCGCCGCTCTCGTAGGGAGAAATCTCACCGTAAGAGTAGAACCCGATCTGGCGGCTGCCTTGCGGAAGAATCTCGAGAGTCGCTTCGGTTTCCTCTTCCGATCGTTCGCCCAGGACCAACCGGCGTCCTACACAACTGATAGCGATGGAGAGGGTAGGACCGTCCGGGAGCCGTTCTTTGAGGCTATTTGTTGTGAGTGTGGCGGCATCGGAGGCGCCCTGAATCAATCGATCAAAATTCGCGCGCATGAGCTGCGCGTACATACCTTGCGGAATATCCCCGGCGAAGGTCATGGATTGAGCGGCTTCGTCCACGGCTAAGATCGTGCGGACTAGACTTTTTCCCTCAGTCGGCGAGGTTCGAATCGCCAGGGGGAACAGAAGGCCTGTTGCAGGAAGGCCGGCCGCGCGGTCGCCTAGGTATTCCTTGTACAGGTGTAGCGCGGGACGGCCATCTAGTTCGTAGAGCACATGACCTCGTGATTTGGTGACCAGTCGTTCAGGTCCGAACTTGTCCCATCCCCCTTTGGACCCGTGTCCGACATGGACGTGATCGCCATAGAGGCCGACGGCGGTGACATAGCCGCTTTGAGGCGTGCGGTCCTTCAGAACCCATGTCCGCTTGAAGTGAGTCCCATCGCCGGCCAGCCCCCCCGTAATGACGGTGGTTCCGCCTAGACTTTCGTTTAGACCATTGACTAGTTCGCTGCCATTGACATGCAGGCCGTCCGACAACACCAGGATAGCGCGAAGCGAGGGCCGGTTTAGCTGAGAGGCAATCGCGGTTCCGGCGGCGTAAGAATCCTCCGGGTCCCGGGCGATGGCCTGGGCCATGCGGACGGGGGTTTTCTTGAATCGAACAGCGGCCACCACGAGGCTGTCATCTGAAATCTCACTGCCGTGAATTTCTCCTGCTGTTGAGCAGCCGATGACGTGACTCTGATGGCAAACGTCAAGCACCTGATGGATGCGGTTCGGTGTATCAAGAAGGCCGGATGAACCAAACAGCAGTACAAGTGTTTCCGGAGAATCCAGCTCGGCGAACGCCGAAGGAGCCCAGGCACTGTCGCTTTTAATGCAACTTGTTGCGACGTCCATAGACGCATGCTCCTTCTAAGTCCCCAGTGACCGTTGCCAGATCACGGGTGTATCGCTGTGGATGAGCTGGTCGGCTCCGGGATTCGCTGCTGACTTTCGTAAGTAGATAGAGGCCTCTACAAGAGACGTCGTCCTTACCAGACCTGCTCCGTCGGCCTATTGTGCCCATCAACTCTTTCAATGGAGTCCGAGCGCCGTGCCTCCGTATTTTCGATTCATGGAGCCCGTCCACCCGTGAGGGCTAGTCGAGGATTCTTCCTTCGGCATGGGAGGTATGCCAATGCCGCTGTCAGTGCCCTCAAGCCGTATCTCCCCTGGCTCCTCATCGACCGATCGCACTGAGGCGGGAATGCCTGCCTCTTAGGCTGTACTGCAAGGAAATGTCGTGAATGAAGCCATGTAGATCAAACGGTTATGTGATTCTTCCCGCTATCACGCCGTGATTGCTCATGAGGATTCTGGCCCGCCTGTATCGGTAGAAAACTCGTGAAACTAAAGAAAGAATGCGTGATGGGGAGATCTGGAATTCGGCTGCAGGGATTTTGATGTGTGAACGTGGCAGCGATTGGTTATGCCGACGCGTGAGAAGGCTAGTGATGATGATGATGGCACTCAGGACCATGCACGTGCGATGGCTCTTGAGGCGGCGGAGTCAGTTGCCCCGGCAACACGATCCGGCCCGCTTCGTGTTGTTTGCTCAAATGTTCCGCAATCTCGGGGTGGAACGTTTTGACATAACCGATCATGCCGCTCAGGAAGCGCCGCGATTGGAAGTCTTGGCCGGAAAATTCTGAAATGAGCGCCAAGGCTCGATCCAGAATTTCTGGAGCAGAGCCCAGGTCGGCGATCTGTTGAGGGTTTTGTTTGGCGAAAGTGTCATATTCCCTCTTGAGCCGTTCGGCGAATACCGGCATAGGAGCCGACGGCACATGCAAGGGGCTCAAGGTTCGGCGAAGGGCCTGGATGGCCGCAATGACTTCGGCATCCTGGCCGTCGCGCCGATCGTGAAAGTAACCGAACGTGACGACCTCGATAAGGTTAAAGAACGCGGCGGCCTTCTCGCCGCCGGCGACGCTAAGTTGGCGATAGAGCTCTCGCCGCACGGGCGCGAACTGTTCGCCGAGCCGCTTTTGCTGGTAGTCGCTGCCCGTCTCGAGATAGGCGCAGTCTGGAGGGCAGGAGATTCTTGTCAGGCGATGCTCCCCGCAACATTGACTGCAGATGAGGCCGCTGAGGGCAGGGCAGGATCGTTTCCCCTTGCGCTGATGACAATGCACGCACTGGCTCATTTTGCTGGCGACCCTTTCTTTTCCGATTTCAGGGGCTCGACGAATCCATAGTCCGCCAGCGTGCGTTTCGCTCGGTCGGCCGAGGAGGAGGCTGTGGGCGATTCGAGTCCGTTGACCTCCGCCGCGTTGGAGTCCTGGTAGGGAACAAGGATCAAGTGATTCGCGCGGTCGATACCCAGATCCGTGGGTGACGGAAGGTATTCGGCGATGACCTGAAATTTCTTATCGGGCCCCATCCGCCAGATTTTCCCCTTGGTCGCGTCCGCCACATACATGCTGCCCCAACGATCGAAATCTACCCCGCTCAGATTCTGAAAACGGGCGGTGAAAAAGCCGTTCGAGACTAGCTCCGTGAGGGCTCCTTCGGGCGTGATGTCAAAGATTTTCCCGGAATCATAACTGACCACCACGACATGTCCGGTCTTGGGATGCACGGCGACTCCTGACGGACCGGCCAAATGACTGCCGGACACATAGAGTGAGAGGGGCAATGCCGGTGTGAGATCCAGGCGGTAGATGGCGTTGCCGAGCAGATCGGCGAGATACAAATGGCCCTGGCCATCGGCGGCCACATCGACCAGAGACTGGGGCGAATCGGCGTTGGTCGGGCGCGGGAGCACGACGGAGGAGAGAGGTTTCCCAGTTGTCTTATCGAAGGCGCGAAGCGTATCCAAGTCCGTGACATACAGTACGTGATCGACGACCGCCATGCCTTTGGGCGCGTGGAGCGTGACGTCCCCGCGGCCACCTTCAATGAACTTGAAGGCCGTGATGCGTCCGTCGTCGCTGAGCTTGGTAATGAATCCGTTATTGTCGCGAGCCTCAGATTCCCCATTGATGTTGGAAATAAAATACGAATTCGACACTGGATCAGCGAGGAAGCTGTGGGGGGCTTCCAATCCGCTGACCTGAAGGGCCGCGGCGATCGACCCCTGAAGCAGGACCCCAATCGTCCCCCAAACAGCCAGTCTGATCCAGCGGCGGCTCATTGTCCGACTAAAGACCCTGTGAAAACTGGAGTTGGAAATCATGCAAGACGGTATCGCACAGAAGATTCTGTGACTGCATCGTAGCCAAGGGTCTCAGAGACTGTCAAGGAAGCCACGCATTACCATGAGGAATAACGATTCTAGATCAGCGGCAGCGGCATGAAACGAGGGTCTCACGTGCCGATCTCCATCAGGCTTGCGGGCGGTTCTTCCATGGCTCCTCAGCGTTGACTTGTTGAAAAATTGCCTGCTATGGTGCCCTGACTTTTTCTTGCTCATGTTCAGTTCAGGGAGGATATTGTGGCTGCACGAATCATTGATGGGAAAGCGTTGGCCCAACAAGTCCGTGAAGGGCTCGCCAAGGAGTCCGCGGCCGTGTTGGCCAAGACAGGCATGAAGCCGGGATTGGCCACCATTTTGGTGGGTGATGACCCTGCCTCGCATCTCTATGTCAAAAGCAAACAAAAGGCCTGCGATGCGGCGGGGATTTACATTGATGATTCGAAATTGCCGGCCAACACGACCCAGGCGGATCTGCTGACATTGATTTCCCAGAAAAATGCCGATCCCAAGATTCACGGTATACTCGTTCAGCTGCCACTGCCCAAACATATCGATAGCAAGGTTGTGCTTGACGCTGTCTCCGCTCAGAAAGATGCCGATGGATTCCATCCCTATAATTTCGGCCGCCTCGTAGAAGGCAGTCCTATTTTTGAAGCCTGCACGCCCAAAGGGGTCATCAAGATGATCGAGTCGACCGGGGTGTCGATCGAGGGCAAGCGGGCCGTTGTGCTGGGACGCAGCAATATTGTCGGCAAACCGCTCGCGCTGATGTTGCTTCATCGCAATGCCACGGTCACGATCTGTCACTCGAAGACCAAGGATCTGCCGGCAGTCTGCCGCGAGGCCGAGCTCTTGCTGGTGGCGATCGGGAAAGCCCAATTCGTCACAGCCGACATGGTGAAAGAAGGAGCCGTGGTGATTGATGTGGGGACGAATCGCCTTCCGGACGGGAAGGTGGTCGGGGATGTCGACTTTGAGTCGGTCAGCCAAAAGGCCGGATGGATCAGCCCGGTTCCCGGCGGAGTGGGACCCATGACGATTGCGATGTTGCTCGACAATACCGTTGAATCTGCTAAGAGAATGGCAGGGATGAAATAGGGTAAGGGTAGGACGTGAAGTAGAAGGAGATGACCACACATGCGTAGGAGACCTAGATGACCCCGGAGCCGCGGCGACTCAAAGACGTCTTGGCGCAAGGACAGTTTGCCGTGACGGTGGAATATAACCCGCCGAAGGGCACGAACCTCACTCATGTGGTGGAGAGTGCCAAGGCGCTCGTTGGCCGGGTCCACGGAGTCAATGTAACCGACAATACCGCTGCCATTGTGCGCGCCGGATCTTTGCCGGTCTGTCGCATATTGTATGAGCTGGGGCATGACCCGGTAATGCAGCTGACATGTAGGGATCGTAATCGTATCGCCATGCAATCCGATCTCATGGGCGCGCATATGCTCGGCATTCGGAACATTCTCTGTCTCACGGGGGACTATCCGACTGTCGGAGACCACAAAGACGCGAAGCCGGTGTACGATTTGGATTCCGTGCAGGTCATGCAGTTGGTGCAAGGATTGAATCAGGGCAAGGACTATGCGGGCAATAAGCTGGACGGGTCTACCGCCTTCACGATCGGCGGTGCCGTCACGCCGGAGGCCGATCCGTTAGGTCCCATGCTGGTGAAGTTTGAGGTCAAGGTGCGGGCCGGAGTGGATTTTTTTCAGACCCAGGCAATTTATCAGCCGGAACAGTTCAGGACGTTCATGGAGGCAGTGCGTCCCTTTAAACGGAAGGTGCTCGCCGGAATTCTGCTGTTACGCAGCGCGAAGATGGCGGAATTCATGAATGCCAACATTCCGGGCGTGTGCGTACCACCGGAAATGATTGATGAAATGCGCGCAGCGGGCGACAAGCGGGCCTTGGACGCGGGCGTGGAGATCGCCGTGCGAACGATCAAAGCCGTACGTCCGTACTGCGATGGGGTGCATATCATGGCCATCAAGGCCACCGAGCGGTTGCCGGAGATTCTCACGAAAGCGGAACTCGGGTGATGACTGTCCCGGACTTGCAGCAGTGCAAGCGCGAGAAACGGAAGATCACGGTCGTAACGGCCTACGATGCGCTGTTCACCCGAATCATCGAACAGGCAGGGATCGACGTCATTTTGGTGGGAGATTCTCTCGGTGTGGTGGTTCAGGGCAAGGCCAACACATTGTCGGTTACCATGCAGGAGATGCTGTACCATACCCAGCTGGTAGCCGGAGCTGCTCAGCAATCCCTTGTGATTGGAGACATGCCGTTCATGTCTTATCAGGCCAGCGCGGATGACGCCTTACGAAATGCCGGACGATTTCTCCAGGCCGGCGCGACCGCCGTGAAGATGGAAGGAGGAGCGGCGATGGTTGATCGGGTGGCCGCGGTGACAAGAATCGGCATCCCCGTCGTCGGTCATCTTGGGATGACACCGCAGTCCGTCCACCAGTACGGCGGGTTCAAAGTACAGGGGAAGGACAAGGACCAGGCCCAGCAGATTCTGAAGGATGCGCAAGCGTTGGAAGCGGCGGGTGCCGTGGCGATTGTGCTGGAGGCGATTCCAACTGGGTTGGCGAAGGCTGTAACCGGGTCTATCGCTATTCCAACCATCGGTATCGGTGCGGGGACTCACTGCGATGGTCAAGTGCTGGTGCTGTACGATGTGCTGGGACTCTTCGACGAGTTCATCCCAAAGTTCGTGAAGCCGTATGCCCACCTCAAAGCCGATGCTGTGGAAGCCCTGCGTCGTTATAAAACAGATGTCGAACAGGGGACATTTCCTTCTGACTCCGAAAGTTATCACTAGAAGGTGCTGAAAAAGGCCCCGTCTTCGTTCTCGGCTCGAAATCACTCCTGAACATAGCCAGTGGCTCGGCTGACACTGATGAGCAATCTGAAAATTTGCTGATCCTACAATGCCACATGTGGCGCTCGTGAGGGCGCGCTTATCGATCGAGCGTGCGTATGGTCGTCTAACCGAATGCGTACCCATGCCCGGTTGTTGCTCTGCACCCACAATGCGATGTCCTGGGCAAAGGTTGCCGCATCTAAGCCCATGTAGTGGGCAGGATTGTTCAGCAGGCGCAGAAGCCCACTGCGGACAAGTTTTTTTGCGGCAGCTTCATTCCCAAGCGCTCGCTTGAGATTGGCTCCAGCGAGTTGAATAAGGCCTTGAAAGAAGTTCCCTGCCACGGTCGTGTGTCCGGACGCATGCCACAACCCTTCAAAGACCTCGTGTGATTCCCACCAATAGGCAAAGTTGTAAAGATCTACGGCATGAAGGTAATCTTCCGAAGCTGCCCACTCATCGTGCTTGAATGGGAGCGGGCGCGGCTCCGGCTGGCGAAAGGAGTGGCCCTGTGAATGTCGACGCGGGTGCGGAGTCTGCCCAGGGATGAATCGGTAGGTGGGAAAATCCCGGGTGCCATAACGGCACTGGTCAATCGGAACGAGCGGGTCATCGCCTTCCACGAGTATCCTCGCAGGAAACCTGAAACACACGACGGTCTTCCAAGCATATCGCGGTGAGGTGTCGTCCGTAGACACAGCCGCTGTCCAATGCCAACAGATTTGGCGTGATGTGAAGACCCATGGCTGCCCAATGCCCATACACCATGGTGGCTGTGGCGCTTCTTCTCGAGGAAATACTGAACCAAGGGTGAAACCCTTCCGGCGTCAACTCCGGTGGCCCGGAGAAGGACGATTCCATGACGCCGGAGACCGAACAGGCCCTTAGTCGAGTCAACACTTTCATAATGCTGGCAAAACGGACGGGACCGGTCAAATCTGGGGCCCATTGCAAATAATCGTCGGGATGAAGCGCGCGCAAGGTGGCTACGTACTGCTCTCCGCGAAGCGCGGTCTCCGCTTCCTTCGCCAGTTGTTGAGCATCCTCAATGGTCCATTGCGGCAAGAGCCCGGCATGGACCAACACCCACTCACCTTCGCGATGGAGCAGCGGCTGCCGTCTGAGCCAGGCGAGGAGTTCATCGCGATCCGAGCTTTCCAAGACTTGCGCAATCGTATCGCTTCGTCGAAGCGTGGACACTCCTGCGGCGACTGAGATGAGGAAGAGATCGTGGTTGCCGAGGACTGTGGTGGCGGCAGGACCAAGATCTTTTATGTATCGCAGAACGTGAAGTGAATCCGGACCTCGATTAACGAGGTCTCCTGTGAACCAGAGACGGTCACGTTGAGGATTGAATCGAACTACCTGTGTGAGTCGTTGCAGGGAAGTGTAGCAGCCTTGTATATCGCCGATTGCATAAGTTGCCATAGGTCCCCAGACTAGCGCGGATGGCACCTCTGCGCAACCCACGTGGTAGCGAAGGATCGGTTTAATTGGCCTGCCGGGATACGTCGAAAGCCATCAGCCATCAGATGGAAGTTTGGACAGGATAAGCAATGTCTTGCGCAGGCCTGCAGCTCCTTTCCATGACCGCAAAGGCGTGCGTCACGGGCCTGAGTGAGCTGTGTCTGCTGTTCCGCGCCTGCAGATGAGCGATAACAATCAGGCTGTCTGGTGAGACAGGGAGCCAATTGCAACATTCCGGACAGCCTGAGCAGGTATATTCCTGAGTGGAAGAGCAGCCTACTCGAGTTATCGCTCAAGCTCGAAAGCCTAGGCGCATCCTGATCACACTCAGAATCTGTGCATCAATACGGCAATATGGCGCATATGACCAATGGTTCCGGCCTGTGGGTATGGCTAGTCAAGATCTGAACGGAATAGGCCACGAGCCGTAGTCTTCCTGTACTATCTTGCCCTGTCGGAAATTGGCAATATAACTGAAAGTGCATGTGACGAAGCGGGGCATGCAAATAGGCGGCGACTCCTAATGGCAAACATTGTGGGAAGTATCTTGGAAAACGGAGATCCCGAATGAAGACTCGCCGCCGGGACGCCGAGCACTGGTTGGAAGCGCTGGGTTATCGGTACCGTGCTTCAATCTTGCTCGACAATCCGCCACGCGCAGTAAAGTCGCCTGTGACACGGGCCCAGACTGGACGGCAGGCTTGGACGACATCCTCCAGGATACGATTCACTGCATTTTCGTAAAAGATCCCTAGGTTTCTGTAGGCGTGGATATACATTTTGAGTGCCTTGAGTTCGAGGCATTGCTTGTCAGGCATATAGTGGAGTGTGATTACTCCAAAATCAGGCAGGTTGGTCTTCGGGCAAATTGCAGTGTATTCGGGAATAACGACCGTAATTTCGTATCCCTTGTATTGGTTGGGAAACGTTTCGATTTCAGGGAGCGGGCTAGAAATTCCGCTTGTAGCGTGGCTCAGATTATACCCAAGCTTGGTTGTTGCTGTACTCCTTCTTTTCCCCACCTCCTTACCCTTCACCATATCCCTCTTACGCGCATATCAGACTTGTTTCATCCATTCCAGCTGTCCAAGCTCATTAAGTTTGTGATACAGCGTAACCCATGGGCAGGTCATTTCTGGGTAGACCTCACAGAAGCCTCCTTTACGGACACCTCCGCAGGGACCATGACTCATGAATTTTGGGCATTCGGCTTTCAGGGAGCCATCGGGGATGGGAGGCCGTTTGTGCACCCCGCCAACATGCTGCTCGTTTTGTTCTTCTCCCGGCACGAGGACTCGTAAAGACATAAGCGCAGTTTAAACTGAAAGTCGTTAAGCAACAATATTTACCCCTTTCTGGAACGAATTTCAACTGAATTGGGGATGCATCCCTCTGCAAGAGAAGTCTCGCGTTCTCGTTAAACTGGTGCCAAGGGCCTAGCGTGAGTGCTTACACTAGGCCTTCTTTCGTCCTAAGTGGGCCTTCTGAAAAGTTGCATTGCTCTTCTGGACAATTTAGACTGGCTTTCCTATTGGAATGATAGCCCTGATTCTCGTTGTAGGGTGATGCCGTACGATTGACAGATTTTTTCGTCCTTTGCTACACTCGCGTCGAGGTCATCATCTAGAAGAGAACTCACATTTTTTCCCAAGTCAGGATTGCTCAGTACTCAGGCCAGTCAACGTCGATACAATCCGCACATGAGTTTCCTGTTAGCTGCGTCACGGCTGGGAGGGATTCACCGGCAAATAAAGGGAGGGAGTCATTATGAGCCTTGATTACGTCAAGTTTTCAAGCGGCTTCGAAAAGTTCATGCCGAAAGAATACAGGGACATGGTCGAACATGGACCTTTCGGCAAAAAGGTATCGGTATCGCAGATGGGATCGTTCAAAGAAGTGCTTGAAGAGCATCCTATGTGCGCCGGCTGTGCGATGACCCTCTTTATCCGGCTCGCCATAATTGCATTTCCCAACCCAGAAGATACCATCACAGTTGGAACCGCCGGCTGTGGGCGTTTGGCGATCTCGCAAGCCGCCATTCCTTTCGTATATGGTAACTACGGCGACCAAAACGGCGTTGCGAGTGGACTGTCTCGTGGCTTACGCCTGCGCTTTGGCGATAAGCCAAAAGATGTAGTAGTGATGGCCGGAGACGGTGGTACTGCGGATATCGGATTTCAACAGGTGCTGCACTCATGGTTCCGCAAGGAGCGGTTCACAACGATCATGTTGGACAATGAAGTGTACGGGAATACAGGTGGACAAGAAAGCGGGATGACGAATCGCGGCGCTGTGCTCAAGATGGCCCCGCTCGGCAAGAAGTTTGAGAAAATGGACATGCTCCAAATGGCGAAGGTCGCTGGCTGTGCCTATGTGGCGACCGTGGTGCCGAATAATCCCCGTCGGGTTGAGAGCGTCATTAAGAAGGCCGTATTGATTGCAAGAGAGGTCGGGTCAACATACATCCAGGCTTACACGTCGTGCAATATTGAGTATGCCATTCCGACAGACAAGGTTATGGAAGACGCCAAGAACGTTGAGAACGATCGCTATCAGTTCTCTGAATACATTACTGACGAAGCGAAGCAATTTCTCACTGAGCGCTATGGCTATAAGGAATTTCTCCCGAAGCCGGCCGCTCCCGCTCCTGGTCTTCCAAAGGCCTGAGTCACGTTTAAGGAGGATTGAGTATGGCGAAACGGTTCAACATTCGAATGGCGGGCGTGGGTGGCCAAGGGGTTGTGACAGGCTCACACATTCTGAGCACTGCGGTTATCAATGCTGGGGGCGAAAGTACGATCGTTCCGTTCTATGGATCCGAGAAGCGCATGGCTCCCGTGGAAAGCTATGTTCGGGTGTCAGACGAGCCTATTTATGAAATCGGAGAAATCACCTTCCCTCACATCATTATCATTTTCCATCCACAGGTCATTACTCATGGCAAATCGTACACGATGCCGTTTTACTTCGGGCTGAAGGAAGACGGAATCGCGTTGATCAATAATGATGGTCCTATGAAGCTCCATCGGGATCAGGCTCGTGAGTTAGAAGAGCGCCGTGCAAGACTCTACTATTTCCCTGCTACCAAGCTCTCCCTCGAAGTGGCTGGCATGGACCTGTGCACAAATATGGCATTGATGGGGTGTATCGGTGCCATCACGGGGCTGACCACGGTGGAAGCGTTGGAGCAGTCGGTGAAAGACCGGTTCCTTGGTAAAGGATTTGTAGTCTCCGGTGGGACCGCGGCTCTGGACAGTGTTGTCGAGCGGAAATTCAAAAAGAAGCAAGAATTGATCGATAAAAATGTGGCGGTGATTCAGGCTGGCTGGAACTATGCAGTCGATAACGGTTGGGCTGCGCCGACGGTCAAGCGATCTGAAATCCGTGCGACCGTAAGCGCCTAACTAAGGAGCTCCAATGTATTTAGTAGCCCATATTGATGTTGAAATTTGTGCCTCAAAGAGCTGCAAGCTCTGTACGCAATATTGTCCTGAGGCTAATACCATTCAGTATAGCGAGGAGATGGGGAAAGAGAAGGGCTTTAAGTACGGTTCCGCCTACGTCGCCGTGGATCGTTGCAAAGGTTGCGCACAATGTGTCTGGGTCTGCGACAATATGGCAAAAAATAATGCCATTAAGATGATCATGATCGATCAACTACCCATGGCGGCATTGACTGATAACATCACTTATGGCGATAAGAGTACGATAGCGGTCTTGGCAAGCCCAGTGGTCGGGTGAGCGTAAGAAAGGGGAGTGGGCGTGGGAATGACGCAAGATACGAGAGAGAGAATTATCGTGCCGGGACCGGCAGGGTTTCATCCACCATCAGCTGCTCAGTTGGGGGTGGCGCTGCCAGATCCAGGAGAAGGGCTTTATTATGGATTACTTGAGCCCAAAGAAGACATAGTGATTGAAGAGATGGCTCGGAAGATGTTGACAAGCCCGAACGCCACGATTTTTCCTGGGCCTCTCGTCCTGTGGGCCTGGAATGACCATGCCATCGAAAAGGCTAAGGCAGTTCTGGAAATCGCTGCGCAGATTCCCGAAGTGATGATTATTCCCATGCCAGACTATCGCCCGAAATACCCCAAGATCGATCCAGAGGAGGTCATCAATCCGAACCATCCCAATCTTACGATTTGGGGGAATAAGATTGAAGCCTGCATTTTCATCGGCGTTCATTGTCACTACGCCAATCTCACTCTGAAAATGATTCGTGCTGGGACGAACTGCTGCACTATGGCTATTTGCGCCGAGCAGGGCCATGAAGATGCCATGCTGACCATTCGCGATTCAGACACTCTAAAGTTGAAAAAGACCGCGCAAATCTTCAAGAAAGTTCGTGAAGAGATGGGCATTAAGCTGCCGGATAGCGGCGAAAATGTCCGATTCACTGGGACCCAGGCCAAAGTCCATAATGGCAAGACGCATACTAACCCTATGACCTTTATGCCCTCGGCTGCTGGCGTTGGCAGCGCAGCCACATTTGGCCACTCAGCTGATCAGATGAAGCGAGAAGGCTAGAGCTTAGGTTAAGGCGATACAGTCAAGAGGTGCAACGATGAGCGAAGCATTAGAGCCCCAACAAAAGACGAATCCCCAAGGCGATCCTATTACGAGCGTGTCTGCCCCTAAGGCTGAAGCTAAGAAGGATCCTCATGCTGATGCGAAGCGGCAGAAGATTGTCACTCCCGAGTACCTATTTTTAGAAGCTCCGAGGACGAAAGAGTTTATTACGGGGAGTGAGGCAGCGAAAGAGGCCATCCGTCGTTCTAACGTCGATCTTGCCATTGCATATCCCATCACGCCGCAAAGCGAAACGATGCAGCTGGTAGGCGTATTGTACGGCGAGGGATATGTTAAGGAATATTATCGTGGGGAAGAGGAAGTCGGCGTGATGGCGGCAATTGCCGGAGGGTCGCGAGCTGGCGTTCGTTGTTATACCGCGACTGCGGGCCCTGGGACACTGAGGGGACTCGAGGGGATTGCTTCTTGGCCGGGCCATCGGTTGCCCGTCGTTGCCATGTTCACATGTCGGGTGGTGAACGCGCCGTTGGCTATTCAGCCGGATAATATCGAGGTGTCGTACCTCCTGAATTGCGGCATGATTATCTTTCACGCAGAGAATCAGCAAGACATGTACGACTTCACGCTGGCCGGCTTCATCATCAGCGAGAAGAACGATGTCACGCTTCCTGTCGGTGTCTGTTGCGATGGGTTCTTTGTCACGCATGCCAGAGGTTATGTGCGTATGCAAGATCGCGGGATGAAGCTTCCGCCAAGGGAGCCATGGCGAGGCGCTGTGCCTGTATTGGATGCGGAAAACCCTCCTGCCAGACTGTCCAGAGATGCCCCAGTTCAGAAGTCGAATTTTATGGCCTACAATATCCACGCAGTATGGCAGCAAGAAGTGTGGGCTGGCGTCGAGCGTTCCCGCAAGTACATCAATCAGTATATGGGTGGCCTGCTGACCGCGGAAAATGTGGATGATGCCGAAGCTGTAATCATTGCGTCGGGCAGTGCGGCCGCTCAGTCTCGTGAAGCCGTGCGAATTTGCTCAGAGAAGGGTATCAAGATCGGCTTGATCAAGATCCGATCGCTCCGTCCGTTCCCAACCCAAGAATTGCGCAAGTTGTGCGGGAAGGCCAAGTTGATTGTTGTTCCCGAATTCAATTACGTGGGATGGCTAGCAAAAGAGGTGGCAACCGCTGTCTACGGTTTCTCCAATGCTAAAATCATCGGTGGCCCGCGAGTGTATGGTGGCCAATCGATGCCGGTCGAATTGATCGTGGATGAGGTTGAATCCGGCTTGACGGGAAAGAAGTCGACGAATGTGGCGATGTCTCAAGTCATGGGCGCCTCCGCATCTGACCATGAGGCCATGGGGCACTTCATGCGTAGCATTTAGACTAAAAGCATAGTTCGAACCAAACAGCAGGGCCCGTTCGGATAAACCGAACGGGCCCTGTGCATTTGAGGAAATGTTGGAAGCCGGTTTTCAGCCCTGAAGATCTTCTTCGACCAGATCAGGGCTTTCCGGCATCCCGTGAGCCACGTATTTGGCATAGGATAAATAGATCGATGCGCTATCACGCATGGCTTTGGTGCCATTGGCCATGCGATGCAGCTTATCCGAGCCCGGCGCTTCAGTCTTACGCAGATGATCGACATGGTCATGGAGGACGAGCGTGAAGCGCTCCATGGCCATTTCCACCTCTCGATAGGCTTGCAAAATAGGGTCAGTCATGTGAAGTACTCCTCTCTTGAGAGAATACCGCAGCATGGTTTGGGGGGTCAACCAAGAGGCCGATCACTATGTACCAGCTATCGTCGGCAGTGTTAAGTGCCATCGCTGCCGTGGCTAGGGTGAATGTGCTGGAGCCGCATCAGCGGGTGCCCGAATCCATCATTAAAGGCGTGTCACGACTCTCAGAAATCTTTACGAGGCGTGGCCAAGGTCCGGGGGTAGCTTATTTCCAGGACCCTCAGTTATGTGCCGCATATCTAGCCTACTACGTGCCAGTTAATCTTGGTAAAGTGCAGGTTCTTTTGGATGAACTGAAGCCGGCGCTTCCCCTCGGTTGGAGTGAGGAATTTCGAGTGTTAGACATCGGTGGAGGCCCTGGAACGGGAGCACTGGGCGTGCTTGATTGGTGCCGATCAAAATCTGTGATACCTGCGTCTTCCCTCCGTGTGACGGTTGTTGACCGTTCGCCGCAGGTCTTGAGGCTGTGTGCTGAGATTTTGAAGGCTTATGGTGAACAGCATCCAGATCAAACCATTGCCTCGGTGAAAACAGTTGAATGGAATCTTGAGCGTTCCCTTTCCCCAGGTCTCCGTGAAGTTGGCACGGGGGATGGCTATCACCTGATTATTATTCAAAATCTTCTCTCAGAATTATTTGTCGGGAGTCCGGACCCAGTATCGCAACGAACTGCATTGGTTGGCGAGTTATTGAATTCTTTGGCCGCGGATGGGAGTCTGATGCTTATTGAACCGGCCCTGCGATCTGCCTCGCGGGGGTTGCATCAGGTGCGAGACAAGCTTTTGGCGGGGCAGCACTGTTCTGTTTATAGTCCCTGTCTCCATGACGCGCCTTGCCCTGCACTGGTGAAGCCGGATGACTGGTGCCATGAGGAGCGAAAATGGGAGGTTCCAGCCTGGATTGTTCAGGTCGATCAGGAAGTCGGGTTTATAAAAGATGCCCTCAAATTTTCCTATGTGATCTTGCGCAAAGATGGGAGAACTCTCGTGCCTCGAAATGCGAATTATCATCGTGTGGTCAGTGAGTTACGTGTTATGAAGGGTGAGAAGCGCGTCTGGCTATGTGACGAAGCGGGAAGACCGGAAATTGGACGTCAGGACAAGGAAAGATCGGCCGCCAACGCTTCGTTCGATGACTGGCATCGTGGGGCAATCGTACGGGTCAGTGAGATTGTTAGAAAAGACCGAAAGGGCAGGCCGGCCATGGTGGGGCGAATTGTTTCGTCGGGAACAGCGGAAATAGTCCGTCCTGCCTGAGATCCTAATCTGCTTCCGGTTCAGAGCTGCCGTGTTGATGGGTGACACGGTCCTCATCGAAGAGTTCCGCCATCTCATCTGCCATCATATCGCGGTCATTGGGTACCGAAACCAGGGGGATTTCCTTGCGTGGCTTCTCTACAGCTTCACTGGGGGCGGGAGTAGATTGAGGTGCTTTGGGGGTTGGTGCATCGCTCATAGAACCTCAGTATACACCAACGGTGATCAGAAAGGTCACTCAAATGCTTCTAAGGATGAGTGTTCAGGGAACTGTGTTTTGCAGGCCGTGCAGGTGACGAAATAAATGGCTTCACGAACCGACATGGTAATGCGGAAATCGAGGTTCACACCTCGATGTTGACAGCTTGGACATGAGATTTCTTTCAGTCGATAGGGGATATCCGGCTGGGTTCGCCGATAAAAATCCATATCGGTGTACACCGGGAAATTATATCGACACTTGAGGCAGACGGCACGACACTCCCCGTCGGCCTGCAAGGTTCGACGGTCGACGGCGAAGGTGTTCGTCTTGCAAATTGCGCAGCGTACGCTTGGCAGCCGTTTCTCAACCTCTTCAAGAGATGTGTGAGCCATCAGTTTCCCCAGTAAAGATATCAGAGTATACGCACCGACCTAGGCCACCTTCAACCGCCCAACTTAGATTCTCAGGATTCCCTTGACCGATCGGCCATGGGCCCTATACTTGCGAGACCATGCATATGATTACCAAACGACTTCTCGTGGGCAATGTCGATGATGCGAAGAACCCTCCGCCGGAGGTGAGTGCTGTTCTAATGGTGGCGGAAGAGCAGAACGTGACGGTGCCACCGAGGGTTGTGTACGCCAAAATTCCTTTGAAAGAATTTGGTGAGCCAACGGTCTCGTCGCTGGGCAAGGCTGTGCAATGGATTGAGACGCATGTTGTGGATCACCGCCTCATGGTGTGTTGCCGGGTTGGCATGGGACGTTCGGTCTCGGTGGTGATTGCGTACCTCTGTTGCGTAGAGGGACTGTCCTATCCGGACGCTGTAAGGCTTGTGTTAACGCGTCGTCCCGGCGGTATGCCTTTACCGCATCTTGAAGAAATCATTGATGACCTTCTCCGTCTCCGTCAGAGCGGACGCGATTCCTCGATCGCCTAGAGGTCGGGGTGCCTGCCAGTCGCTACCAACTTTTCATTATTCGTCTTCCGCCTAGCCTAGTTTTACGATCTCAGCTCCACATCATTTCAGCCCGCGAAAAGCGTTGATGCGTGGAGTTGCATTTTGTCCCATGGTCATGGCGTAATTCGATGTCCGTGAGGAGCGGCCTTCATCACCTCGGAATTTACTTCGATGCCAGAATTGCCGGAAGCGGAAGTGGCTGCGCGTCAATTACGAGACCGAGTAGTTGGAGCTACCGTGCGCGATTGCTGGGTCGGGCGTGACGACATCGTTCGAGAGGGATTATCGTCTGTAGCGTGGTATCGTCAGTCCAAAATAACTGAAGTCGAGCGACGAGGGAAGAGCGTTATTTTCACCTTTGCTCGCAACGAACGCGTGAGATTTCTCGCCGCCGAACTGGGCATGACCGGCTTGCTTGTATTTCGGTCTACTCAGACCAGGCATCCCCAGCACACCCATTTTATTCTGCATCTGGATGGAGCGGCCGAACCCGAGATCCGATACTGGAATCCTCGACGATTTGGGCGTCTGTCATTGCTTGATCAGGCAGGACTGGATCGGTATACAGGACGCCGATTTGGGTACGATCCTCTCGCGATAACCACGGAAGAATTCCTGCGGCTGCTCGGATCGACACGCAGCCGGCTGAAGTCCCTGTTAATGCATCAACAAGTGATCGCGGGGATTGGAAACATCTATGTCAATGAGATTCTCTTCCGTGCCGGTCTACACCCGGATCAGACCGCCAATCAGCTTCAGGCGAAGGTCGTTTTGCGACTCTATGGAATTATGGGAGAGGTGTTGCGAGAAGCCATTGCCATGGGAGGTTCTAGTGTGCGGGACTATTTTGCGCCGGATGGAACAGAAGGTCAGTATAAGCGGCGGCATCTGGTCTATGCGAAAACCGGAGAGTCCTGTCCGAATGCTTGCGGGGCAGTGATCCGACGATCCGTGGGCGAGCGCAGTTCATTCTATTGTCCAACTTGCCAACGGAAAAGCCCTAACCGTTCTGCCAAACGGTAGAACGGCGCCTTCGCGTGGTCGAAGCCGCAACAATAAGCTTATCAATTATTTATGGTGATGAATCTTCGGTGCTTATTGTGGTAGGACTTCTGTGCTCGAAGCGTAGGCCCTTTGGAGGATTGAGCTAAGCAACGGAATTCGGTACTCTGTCGCTCCTTTTCTCTGCCCTATCACACACCAAGGAGTCGTCAACCATGGCGAAAGTGCTTGAAGGTCCCGGGATGGGGCTGATGAAGAAATGGGGAATCAACGTTCCCAATTATGTGGTCGTCACCTCCGTTGATGAGCTGACGAAGCTAGGACAAGCCAATGAATGGTTGAAGAAGTCCAAGCTGGTTGTCAAGGCGCATGAGGCCCTGGGATCGCGCTTCAAACTTGGTCTGGTCAAGGTAGACTTGGACTTCAAGGCCGCAGAGGCGGCGGCGAAGGAGATGATCGGCCGCCAAGTCGGTAGCATCACCGTGAGCCAGGTCATTGTCTCTGAAATGATTCCGCACAAGGAAGAATATTATTGCGCTGTGAAATCCACTCGCGAAGGTAGTGAGGTTCTGGTCGCCAACTGTGGCGGGATCGAAGTTGAATCGAATTGGGAACGCGTTAAACGGTTGTGTCTCGAAATCGGGCAGTCCCCCTCCTCAGAATCCCTCGAAAAATTGTCCAAAGATGCGGGATTTGCCGGACCACTCATCAAAAAGATGGCCGAGTTTGCGGCCAAAATGTTTGTCTGCTTCGACAGCGAAGATGCGCAATATCTCGAAGTAAACCCCGTGGTCCTGCGCACAAGTGATGGCGAACTCGTGGCGCTTGACGCTGTGACGCTCCTTGACGGTGATGCCAAGTTTCGCCATCCGGATTGGAACTTTGCGTTTGCGGCGGAGTTTGGTCGCGCCTACTCCAAGCAAGAAATCGACGTCATGGCAGTCGACAGCAAGATCAAGGGCTCGGTCAAGTTCATTGAAATTCCCGGTGGCGATACCGCTATGTTGCCGGCGGGTGGTGGCGCCAGCGTGTATTACTCGGATGCGGTGGTCGCGCGCGGCGGAAAATTGGCTAACTATGCCGAATATTCAGGCGATCCACCTGATTGGGCAGTGGAAGTCCTCACGGAAAAAGTCTGCTCGTTACCCGGGATCAAGAACATCATCGTCGGTGGCGCGATCGCGAACTTCACCGATGTAAAGAAAACATTCGGCGGCATCATCAATGGGTTCCGCAAGGCGAAATCGGAAGGCAAGCTGAAAGGTGTCAGGATCTGGGTGCGTCGCGGCGGGCCGCGCGAGAAGGAAGGACTCGACGCCATGCGCGCGCTGAAAGACGAAGGCTTCGACATCAATGTCTTCGACCGCAACACACCGCTGACCGACATCGTCGACAAGGCGCTCCAAGTGAAGTAGCCCGCGGCCTATGACCAACCGGAGATAAGGGGAGATCCCGATGAGTATTCTGGCAAATAAAGACACCCGCGTGGTGATTCAGGGTGGTCAGGCCGGCGTCAACGCCGCCCGACGAATGGCTGAATTTTGCTATCTGATCAAGCGACCACTCAATGTGGAAGCATTTGTCTATCCGCCTGATGCCGGCAAAACGAACGAAATTCCATATGGCAGTGGCTTGATTGCGATCCCTATCTACAAATCCATTGCCGAAGCGACCAAGCATCACTCGACGATCAACACCAGCCTCGTCTACATCGGTGCCGATCGGGCGATGAAGGGTGGCATGGAAGCGCTCGACGATTCGCACATCAAGGTGGTCTCGATGATCACAGAAGGTGTGCCTGAGAAGGATGCGAAAATTCTTGGCGCCCATGCGCGAAAGCTCGGTAAGGTGTTCAACGGGCCGTCGTCTATTGGCATCATTTCGGCAGGGGCTTGCCGCTTGGGCGTGATCGGCGGTGCGTTCGACAACCTCGTGCTCTCCAAGCTCTACCGCGAGGGGTCGTTTGGCGTCATTACAAAATCCGGAGGACTGTCAAACGAGATCATCTGGATCTGCTCTCAATTTGCCGACGGCGTTACCACAGCTATCGGGATCGGCGGCGATGCCTATCCTGGAACCGACTATGTCAGCTATCTGGAAATGTTCGAAAACGATCCTCAGACGAAGGCGGTGGTCATTGTCGGCGAGATGGGCGGTGATCTCGAGGAGCGAGCGGCTGAATGGTATGGCGCGAAGAAGCGACGCGTGAAATTGATTGCGGTTGTGTCCGGATTCTGCCAGGAGAGCTTGCCGAAGGGAATGAAGTTCGGTCATGCAGGTGCCAAGGAGGGGCTGAAGGGCGAAGGTTCGGCCCGGTCGAAATCGGATGCACTTAAGAAAGCCGGCGCGTTGGTGCCGGCGACGTTCGGCGCACTCGGCCCGGCCATAAAGGAGACCTATCAGGAACTGTTGAAGTCCGGCCAAGTGAAGGAGCCGGTTGAGCCGGCTACATTGCCTAGGTTGCCAAAAACCGTTGAAGAAGCCATGAAGGCCGACGAGGTCATGGTTGCGCCGCTGATCCGCACGACCATCAGCGATGACCGTGGCGATGAGCCCTGCTATGACGGCTATCCGGCCTCTGAGCTCATCAATAAGGGCTACGAAATTCCTCACGTCATAGGCCTTCTGTGGGACAAGCGCTTGATCTCGAAGCAAGAAGCTGAAATCATCAAGCGAATCATGATGCTGTCTGCCGATCATGGCCCCTGCGTGAGCGGTGCTTACGCGACCATTTTGGCCGCCTGTGCCGGCATCGGGTTGTCGCAATCAGTGGCTGCAGGAATGATCATGATTGGACCGCGCTTCGGCGGTGCTGTGACTGACGCAGGCCGCTTCTTTAAATATGCGGTCGATAACAAGATGTCAGTGGACGAATTCTTGACTCACATGAAAAAGAATCACGGCCCGGTCCCTGGTATCGGTCATCGTGTGAAGAGCCTGCGCAATCCGGACAAGCGGGTCAAAGAGTTGGTCGGTTACGTCAAGAGTCTGAAAATCAAAACCCCCTGCTTGGACTTTGCGCTTGAAGTGGAAAAGATCACCTCGGTGAAGAAGGACAATTTGATTCTGAACGTCGATGGGACGATGGCGGCCGTGTTAGTGGATATCGGGTTCCCGGTTGATAGCTTGAACGGATTCTTTATTTTGTCGCGTACGATTGGCCTCATCGGACATTGGGTGGATCAAAAGCGACAAGATAGCCGCTTGATTCGGTTATTTGATTACCTCGTGAACTATGCGGCCCCCAAACGACGGGAAGTGCCGCCACTGAAATAGCTTCAAATTATGAAGCGTCTTGCGCAATGAGCCATAGAGCAGGCGGAAGGCTCCTGAGAGAGGCGAGCGATAGTCAACAGCAGAAGACGGAGAAAGAATCATGTCGATGGATCTCGCTAAAAAACTGTATGCCAAAATGCCTGACGTTTTCGCCAAGGCCAGAAAGAAATTTGGCCGTGGCCTGACTCTGGCTGACAAGATATTGGTGTCCCACGCGGATAATTTCGATGCGCAGACTTGGGAGCGAGGTAAAGCGATGCTGGCGCTTCGTCCTGATCGCGTCGCGATGCAGGATGCGACGGCGCAGATGGCCATACTCCAGTTCATGCAGGCCAATAAGAAGCAGGTCGCTGTCCCCAGTACCATCCACTGCGACCATCTCATCCGAGCTGAAATGGGTTCCGAAAAGGACCTGCTACGCGCGATGGATGAGAACAAAGAAGTCTATAACTTTCTCGCGTCTGCTGCGAAAAAATACGGGATTGGGTTTTGGAAGCCAGGTGCCGGCATCATCCACCAGGTGGTCTTGGAAAATTATGCGTTCCCTGGCTGCTTGATCATCGGGACGGACTCGCATACGCCCAATGGCGGCGGTTTGGGTGGATTGGCGATTGGTGTGGGCGGCGCGGATGCCGGCGAAGTGATGGCAGGTCTTCCGTGGGAAGTGTTGCATCCAAAACTGATTGGCGTTCGACTCACAGGCAAGTTGAACGGCTGGGCTTCACCAAAAGACGTGATCCTCTATCTTTGCGGTTTGCTGACCGTAAAGGGCGGCACGAACAAGATAGTGGAGTATTTCGGCCCTGGCGCGGAAACCATCAGCGCCACTGGGAAGGGGACAATCTGTAACATGGGCGCGGAATTAGGCGCGACGACCTCCGTGTTTCCTTTCGACCAGAAGATGGTCGCTTACATGAACATCATGGACCGGACAGACCTGGCGAGCTTTGCGCAGTCCCATAAGGAGCTCCTCGTGGCTGATCCTGAGGTCTACCAATCACCGGAGAAGTACTATGACCAGATTGTCGAGGTCGATCTCTCCAATCTCGAGCCGCACGTCGTGGGTCCTCACACGCCGGATCTCGCCCGGCCAATCTCAAAATTAGCGGCCGAGGCGAAGGAAAAGGGGTATCCGGTCGAACTCAAGGCGGCACTCATCGGCAGTTGTACCAATTCATCATACGAAGACATCAGTCGCTCCGCGCACATTGCGCGGCAGGGGTTGAAGGCGGGATTGAAGGCCAAGGCGTCCTTCCTGGTGTCGCCGGGCTCAGAGCGAATTTATCATACGATGAAGCGCGATGGGTTCTTAGAGACGTTTGAACAATTGGGCGGCACCGTCTTGTCGAATTCCTGCGGGCCCTGCATCGGGCAGTGGAAGCGCGCAGATGGTGTGAAGGGCAAGGCCGATTCTATCGTCAGCTCATTTAATCGTAATTTTCCTGGTCGCAATGACGGGATCAGCGAAACGCTGTCATTCCTGGCCAGCCCGGAAGTCGTGACGGCGTATGCAATTACAGGTGATCTTGGCTTCGATCCTGTGAATCAAACCCTCAAGGGCGCTGATGGTAAAGAGTTCAAATTTCAGCCGCCGCAGGGAGAAGAGCTTCCTGCCAAAGGATTTGCGAAGGGCGACGAAGGCTTCGTAGCTCCCGCGGAAAATGGCGATGGACTCACAGTGGACATTCCGCCGACCAGTGAACGGCTGCAGTTGTTGCAGCCGTTTCCGCGCTGGGATGGTCAGGATTTCGAGAAGCTTCCGCTCTTGATGAAGACGAAGGGCAAAACGACCACTGACCATATTTCTCCAGCCGGGCCATGGCTGAAGTACCGCGGACATCTCGATAAGATCAGCGACAATATGTTCTTGGGTGCGAATAGCGCCTTCTCATCAGAGCCCGGTAAGGGCACGGACGTATTGACTGGTGAATCGGGTCTCACCATTGCTCAGATTGCCCGTCGGTATAAGGCGAAGGGTATTGGATCCGTTGTGGTAGGGGATGAGAACTATGGTGAGGGCAGTAGTCGTGAACACGCGGCGATGTCACCCCGGTTCCTGAACGTGCGCGTCGTGATCACCAAGAGCTTTGCCCGCATTCATGAAACTAATTTGAAGAAGCAGGGGATCTTGGCATTGACCTTTGCAGATCCGATGGACTACGACCAAATCGAGCAGCAGGATCGCATTAGCGTGACGGGCTTGAACAGCTTGGCCCCAGGAAAGGCAGTGCAGGTAACGATTCACAAGGTGAGTGGACAAGCGTTAAACATTCAGGTGAACCACAGCATGACAGAGCAACAGATTGCTTGGTTCAAGGCTGGTTCAGCGCTGAATGCGCTGAACTAATACAGCATTGAAAGAGGGACAATCATGGAGACGACCAAAGCATCCAAGATCATTTATACAAAAACTGACGAAGCCCCGATGTTGGCGACGTATTCGTTCCTGCCGATCATCAACGCCTTCAGTAAGGCAGCCGGTGTCTCCGTCGAATTGCGGGATATCTCGCTGGCGGGGCGCATCCTCGCGGTCTTTCCTGAATATTTGACTCCTGAGCAGAAACAGCCGGACTCCTTGAGCGAACTGGGTGAGCTCGCCAAGAAGCCGGAAGCAAATATCATTAAATTGCCCAACATCAGCGCGTCATTGCCTCAGCTGCAAGAGGCCGTCAAGGAATTACAAAAGCAGGGATACAAGCTTCCTGAATACCCTGAAAATCCGAAAGACGACAAAGAGAAGGACATCAAGAGCCGTTACGACAAGGTGAAGGGCAGTGCCGTGAATCCCGTCCTGCGCGAGGGCAACTCAGATCGCCGTGCGCCGCTTTCCGTGAAGGCCCACACGAGGAAGCATCCGCATAAGATGGGAGCTTGGAGTAAGGACTCTAAGACGCACGTCTCCCATATGAAAGGCGGAGATTTCCGATCCAACGAAAAATCACTCACCATGACCACGGCGACCGATGCCAAGATCGAATTCGTCGGCCAGGATGGCAAGATAACCGTGCTCAAGCCCAAGGTTGCGTTGCAGGCTGGTGAAGTGGTCGATGCCACATTCATGAGTAAGCGCGCCTTGCGGCAATTCCTCGAGGAACAGATCGAGGATGCCAAGAAGAAGGGCGTGTTGTTCTCACTGCATATGAAGGCCACCATGATGAAGGTCTCGGATCCCAAGATCTTCGGTCATGCGGTGACCGTATTCTACAAAGACGTGTTTGAAAAGCATGGTGAGACACTCAAGAAGCTGGGAGTTGATCCTGATAACGGTCTAGGCGATCTCTATATCAAGATTAAGGCCTTGCCGGACGATCAACGCAAAGCAATCGAAGCTGACATTCAAGAAGTCTACAAGAAACGACCTCCGATGGCGATGGTGAATTCCGATAAAGGGATCACCAACCTACATGTTCCCAGTGATATCATCATCGATGCCTCCATGCCGCCGGTCATTCGCGACAGCGGGAAGATGTGGGGCCCGGACGGCAAGGCGGCGGATGCCAAGTGCGTCATTCCCGATGCCAGCTACGCCCCCATCTATCACGAAGTCATTGAGTTCTGTAAGAAGCACGGTGCCCTGGATCCAAAGACCATGGGCAGCGTGCCCAACGTCGGACTCATGGCGCAAGCTGCGGAAGAATACGGCTCCCACGACAAAACCTTCAGGGCTTCGGCTAACGGGACCATTCGTGTAGTGGACGCGTCGGGGAAAACATTGCTGGAGCACAACGTCGAAGAAGGTGATATCTGGCGTATGTGCCAGGTGAAAGACGCGCCGATCCAGGATTGGGTCAAGTTGGCCGTCTCTCGTGCAAAGGCTACCGGCGCTCCAGCGATTTTCTGGCTGGATAAGACCAGAGCGCATGATGCGGAGTTGATCAAGAAAGTGGAACGCTACTTGAAAGATCACGATACCAAGGGCCTCGACGTCAGGATCATGTCTCCAGCAGACGCGATTCGGGTTTCCTTGGAACGCATCAAAGAAGGCAAGGATACGATTTCGGTAACAGGAAACGTTTTGCGTGACTATCTTACTGATTTGTTCCCCATTCTCGAAATCGGGACGAGCGCTAAGATGCTCTCAATCGTCCCGTTACTGAACGGCGGCGGTCTGTTTGAGACCGGAGCCGGCGGCTCTGCTCCAAAGCACGTGCAGCAATTCCAGCAGGAAGGTTATTTGCGATGGGATTCGCTTGGAGAGTTCCTGGCGCTGGCCGCATCTCTGGAGCACTTAGCGAAGGTGGCCAACAATCCAGCAGCGAAGATGCTGGCGGACACGCTTGATCAAGCCAATGCGAAGTTTCTGGAAAGCAATAAGTCACCCGCTCGCAAGGTCGGCGAGATTGATAACCGGGGAAGCCATTTCTATCTTGCGTTGTACTGGGCACAAGCACTGGCGCAGCAGACGCAGGATAAGGATTTGCAGGCTCGTTTTGTGAAAATCGCCAAAGAACTTGAGCAGAATGAAGCCAAGATTTCCACTGAGTTACTCGCTGCCCAAGGCAAGCCGGTCGATGTCGGTGGGTACTATCATCCTGAGGATGCGAAGGCTTCTAAAGCCATGCGTCCCAGCGCGACCTTGAATGCAATTGTGGACGCGATTGCCTAGAGCATTGTGGGCCTGTTTATCACGAGTAGAACGTGTTGTGTGAGTCTCGTTGGGGGTAATCGATGAGGGGCGATCCTTCGTCGTCGTACCTCCAACCTCACCTCTCAGCAGTTTGAGGAATATGGCACAAGAAGACGCCAATGTAATCGACCAGCCTGAAGTGCTCTGCCATAAAATGGTGAGCATTGAAATTTCCGGTAAGAAGTATGAAGTGCCGGAGGGTATCACGGTCATTAAGGCCTTATGGTACACGGGCCAGGAGGTGGTGCGAGGAGCCGGCTGCCTCGGTGGATTCTGCGGGGCTTGCGCAACCTACTATCGCACGAAAGACGATCCGAAGGTCCGGACGTGTCTGGCCTGCCAAATGGCCGTAGAGGACGGTATGTCCTTTACCATTATGCCTCCGTTTCCAGCGCGGAAGGCACTGTACGATATTCAGACCCTTAAAGACCCAAAGCAAGACCTGTTCAATTTGTATCCCGAAGCGCCGCTCTGTCGGAATTGTAACGCCTGCACCGAGGCCTGCCCGCAAAAAATCGACGTCCGGGAAGGTGTGTGGAAAGCCGTGTTCGGCGACTTCAAGAGCGTGTCCGAGATGTTCATGGACTGTGTCATGTGCGGGATGTGCACACCGGTCTGTATTGCCGACATTGCTCCAAATTTAGTGGCTCTGTATGTCAGCCGAGCACAAGGCGCTCACTTTACCGCGAGGCCTGAGGGGCTTGAGACACGCATCAAGGAAATTCAGGACGGCCGGTTCAACGAGGAGTGGAACAGGGTCCTCGCCATGAACGAAAAAGAGATGGCCGAACACTGCGCGACAGTAATGTAATGCATTGTGTCGTCAGCCGGGCTTCCGAAGATATGCCTGGAGATTGTGCTCCCGCTGAAAGCGAAATCATGGACATTCACGCGCTTCAACAAATTGTTCACCAGACTCGGGATGCACGTCGCGAGCAAACCATTCCGAAATTTTCCCCCGCAGACCGTGACCAACTGATTCACAAGTATCACCCTGATTACCGTGCCAGCGCCTATCGCCCGATTCGATTTGGCCCTAACATGAATGACAGGACAGTCGTTGAGCTGGCTGCGCTTCTCGAAGGAGACAGCCCGATTGCGGAGAATGTCGATCTCACGCCGCACTACACGACGGATGTCTTGGTGGTTGGGGGTGGGGGCGCCGGTTGCGCCGCGGCACTGCATGCCCATGGCACCGGCGCAAAGGTTATTCTTGCGACGAAGCTTCGGCTGGGCGACTCCAATAGCGTCATGGCGCAGGGCGGCATGCAAATTTCTGTTGCGCCGGAAGACTCTCCAGTCACCCATTTCCTCGACACGCTTAAGGGCGGTCACATGCAGAATGACCATGAATTGCTCAGAGTCATGGTTGAGGAAGGACCGTCGATCGCAAAGTGGCTGATTGAACTGGGCGTCCTCTTCGACCGACAGGCGGATGGTAATCTGCACGTGAAGAAAGGTGGCGGAAGTTCCAAACCACGCCTTTTGACCTGCTCAGACTATACCGGCCTTGAGATCATGCGCGTGTTGAAGGACGAAGTCCTGAATCAAAAGATCCAAATCCTAGAGTTTTGCGCGGCGGTCGAGTTGCTCAGTGACGACAATGGCCACTGCACTGGAGCGATTTTCAAGGATCTCGACAATCATCGGCAAGTGGTCGTGGCAGCTAAATCAGTGATTCTCGCGACAGGCGGAATCGGCCGGTTACATATTCAGGGATTTCCAACGAGCAATCATTATGGCGCAACGGGTGACGGCCTCTGCCTCTCGTACCGAATGGGCGCGACGCTCGACCACATCGATACGTTTCAATATCATCCCTCGGGAGCAGTGTATCCAGAGCAATTGATCGGGGCATTAGTCACGGAAGGTATCCGCTCGGAAGGTGGCCATTTGGTGAATGCTAAGGGGGAGCGTTTCGTGAACGAACTCGATACCCGTGACGTGGTGTCGTCTTCCATCATTCGAGAGTGCGAAGAAGGCCGTGGTATTCGCACCATGTCAGGCCGTGTCGGGGTGTGGTTGGATACGCCGCTCTTGGATGCGGAGCATGGCCCGGGAACAGTTGAGAAGCATTTCCCCGCGATGATGATGCAGTTCGAGCGGTTTGGAATCGACATCAGCAAGGACCCCGTGCTGATTTATCCGACGCTGCATTATCAGAACGGCGGCGTTAAGATTGATATACATTCAGAAACGAACGTCAGAAATCTCTTCGTAGCAGGTGAGGCCTCAGGCGGCTTACACGGACGCAATCGATTGATGGGCAATTCCTTGCTCGACCTGATGGTCTTTGGCAAACGTTCCGGCCTCACGGCGGCGTCTCGGGCGGGATCCATGCCACAAGGAGCGCTCACGGTTAAGCATCTTCAACGGTTCCGTGCTGAAGCAAAAAAACACGGCAATTCCAGCGGAGTGATCTCCCCGATGATTCTTCCTGCCTATACGCGCAAAGAACCGGAACGCACCGCGAATGGCTGATGGTGTCCAGTCTGCTCATGCACACTTCGTTCTCCGTCACACGTGGAATGCCGTAAGCCATTAGATCTTATGAGGATTACATGAACGTTCATGAGTTTCAGGCCAAGCAGTTGTTTGCGCAGTTTGGGGTGCCGGTGCCTCGCGGAAAAGAGATTACGTCACCGGAGGCGGCGACGACATGGGCCAATGAGCTGAATACCCCCGTCTTTGTCGTGAAAGCGCAAATCCATGCTGGCGGACGTGGCAAGGCCGGCGGCGTCAAGATTACGAAGGACAAGGCGGCGGTTGCAGGCTTTGCGAAGGAATTGATCGGTAAAACCCTGGTCACGCACCAGACTGGACCGAAGGGAAGAAAAGTCCATCGGCTGCTTCTCGAAGAAGGGGCCAATATCGCCAAAGAACTGTACTTGAGCATTTTGGTGGATCGCGACACTGGTTGGCCGACGTTTATCTCCAGCACCGAAGGCGGTATGGAAATCGAAGAGGTGGCGGAAAATACTCCGGAGAAGATCATCAAGGAAGCGATCGATCCCGCAGTCGGATTTCAGGGGCACAATGGGCGCAATGTGGCCTTTGCTTTGGGGCTTCAGAACATGGAACCGGCCGTCATCAATCCTTTTGTGCAGATGCTCGGGAATCTCTATCGCCTGTTCATGGAGAAGCATGCTGCGCTCGTCGAAATCAACCCATTGATCATCACGAAGGAAAAGACCTTGGTGGCCCTGGATGGTAAAGTGTCGTTTGACGACAACGGGCTCTATAAGCATGAAGATGTGCAGAAAATGCGGGACCTCAACGAAGAGGATCCGTTGGAAATCGAAGCGACGGCGAACAATTTGAACTACGTCAAGCTTGATGGGAACATCGGCTGCATGGTGAACGGCGCCGGTCTTGCCATGGCGACCATGGACGTCATTAAGCTGGCGGGCAGTGAGCCGGCGAATTTCTTGGATGTGGGTGGCGGCGCAACGAAAGAAACGGTCGCGGCTGGTTTTCGGATTCTGCTCAAAGATCCGAACGTCAAAGGTATCTTCATCAATATTTTTGGCGGCATCGTGCGGTGTGAGCGAATTGCGCATGGCGTGATTGAGGCGGCTAAAGAGGTGAAAATTACGGTGCCGTTGGTGGTGCGACTCCAGGGAACGAATGCAGATGAAGGCCGCACACTCTTAGCAGGGTCGGGTCTCAAGTTAGAAGTTGCCAATGATCTGTGGGAAGCGGCGCAGAAAATTGTGAAGCTGACCGGCAAGGCGGCGTAAAGGAGAAGACCGTGAGCATTCTCGTCAATAAGAACACGCGAGTAGTGGTGCAGGGAATCACGGGGAAAGAAGGCTCTTTCCACGCGACGCAGTGCAAGGCCTACGGTACAAAGATGGTTGCCGGGGTGACGCCGGGGAAGGCTGGGCAAGAAGTCGAAGGCATTCCGGTTTTCAATACGGTGGTCGACGCGGTTAAGAAAACCGAATGCGATACGTCACTAATTTTTGTGCCTCCTCCGTTTTGTGCCGACGCGATATTGGAAGCCGCCGATGCAGGCGTCAAGCTGATTATTTGCATTACGGAAGGCATTCCCGTAAACGATATGGTGAAAGTGAAGCGTGCTTTGCAGGGTCGCGATGTCCGGTTAATCGGTCCCAATTGTCCTGGAGTGATTACGGTCGATGAAGCCAAGATCGGCATTATGCCGGGCTTCATCCATAAGCGTGGAGTGGTCGGCGTCGTATCTCGCAGCGGCACCCTGACGTATGAAGCGGTCCATCAGCTATCGACGTTGGGACTTGGTGAGACGACCTGTGTAGGGATCGGCGGTGACCCGGTCAACGGCACCGGCTTTGTCGATGTGTTGCCGCTCTTCGAGAAGGATGCCGAAACCCAGGCCGTCGTCATGATCGGTGAGATTGGTGGCGATGCTGAGGAAAAGGCTGCTGAGTATATTAAAAAGTATGTCAAGAAGCCTGTGGTCAGCTTTATCGCAGGCATAACCGCGCCTCCCGGGCGTCGCATGGGCCACGCTGGTGCGATTATTTCTGGCGGCAAAGGTACTGCCAGTGAGAAGATGAAAGCGCTCGAAGCGGCTGGCGTTCGAGTGGTGAAGAATCCCGCTGAGATTGGTCATGCCGTGAAAGCGGCGCTCGGCCGCTAGCGGCCAGCCTATTTTCTCTATTGGGCGTCGTAGGGCGTCGGATTTAATCCGGCGCCCTCTTTTTTTGTCTCAGGGCAATGCGCCGGGTTGCGTAATGAAGTCTGGGGATGCGGCATGTGATGGTGGCAGAGCCATGGTCACCATCGCCCTCACACCGTCCTTGAGACTACCTGAGTAAGCAAGGGCCAGGAATCTTCTCTTTTTCCCTCGCGATAGACGTGATACTGTGTAGCGGGCTCTGAACGTGGGACAGTCTGCCTGTGTTGAATCGCTCGCCTCTAACCCGAGATAGGATCGGCCTCCCTCCAGGAGAAGCCCCGACAGTACAAGGAGCTCCGGTTACTGTCCATATGAAAGGACGCCACTATGCTCGTGTTTCTCATACATGTTCGTGATCCACAGTTTTATGCGCTCCCCGCAAAGACTCGCGCCAAGAATGGACGTATTCGAGTGATGGGCTTTCCGCCGATCGGCATCATGTCCTTGTCCTCCGTGCTGAAGCGCGCTGGCCACGAATGCGTGATGTTCGACCAGGCACATCCGGAGACACCCAATGATTATATTATCGAACAGATCAAACAACGGAAACCGGCTCTGGTTGGGCTGAGCTTCCTCAGTACAACCAGTTATCCCTATGCGAAGATTCTCGCGCGGCAAATTCGGACAACTGACAGCCATGTGAAGTTGGCCTTCGGCGGTGTCTTCGCCAGTCTCAACGCTGGGCTTGTCAAACTGCAATGTCCCGAAGTAGATTTCATCTGCCGGGGAGACGGGGAGCAGCTCCTGTTAGATTTACTGGATCGGATCGAGGACCCACAGGATGTAGGCGGCGTGACCTGGGCGAAGGACGGTCAGGTGATCAACAATCCCAACCGGCCTATGGAGCGTCACTTGGATCAGTGGCCTTTCCCGGATCGGGAAAGTTTGGAGTTGGACTTCGTCGAGTCCATGCCGCTGGATGTGCCCGCCGTACTCTCGATGGAACGGTTTACAACCATGCAGACCTCTCGGGGTTGTCCCTGGCCATGCGTTTTCTGCGACATTCCGATCTTCAACGAGGGTAAGTGGCGCGCCCGCACGGCGCAGCACGTGGTCGACGAGTTGAAGTACCTCGAAGCAAACGGGTACGGGTCGGTCTATTTTGTGGACGATCACTTCCTGCTGCAGCCAAAACGAATTGATGCGATCTGCACAGGCGTCATCGACGCCAAGCTCTCCATTCAATGGGGCATCGAAGGCCGCGTCGATTCCGTTGCGCAGCACCTGTTTCCTGCTATGGCTAAAGCACATTGCCGCACGGTCATGTTTGGGATTGAGAGTGGCAGCCAGAAAATTTTGGATCGACTTCAAAAAGAGCAGACGCTCGCCGAGGTTGAGACTGCGGTAAGAAATGCCAAAAAGGCCGGCATCGAAATCGTTCATGGGTTCTTCACTGTGGGCAATCCAGATGAAACCGTGGAGGATATGCAGAAGACATTCGAATTCGCCTCAAAACTCCCCCTGGATACATTCGGCTTCAACCGACTCTGCGTCTATCGCGGAACGCCACTGTGGCAGGAATACATCAAGCGCGGCCTCGTCACGGACGCCAAGGATTGGTACAAGTATTTCAAATGCTCGGAGATCGATCCAACTTGTTTGCCGGGAGAGGTGATCAATTCGGTGCGGCAGGAAGGTTTGAAGAAGCTCTTCATCTACAAGCTCACTCGTTATCCCATCCAGACGTTCAAATTGTTGCGTCGGTTTTTGCGTTACATGCCATTCCGTGATGTGGCCTATCTGATCATTAAGCCTTTCTTGGGTCAAAAAAAGGGCGCGACAAAAGCCGAGGTGCTATCGCGAGCAGTGGAGCATGCGGAGATGAAGGACGCCGCGGCGCAGCTGACGCAGCTCAGCGATGAGTTATTACACAGCGTGTTGGAAGAGTCGAAGGCGGAGCGTCAGCGGATTCAGCAGGAAGCGGAGGGATCACGAGAGCTCCCCATGATTTCCAGCAGGTAGGGCGGCTGCTGATGTAATTTTCAATAAGTGATTTGCCCACACCCATGGCGATCCATCATCCTCATGTTTGCAATACACATAGGAATCCTTTCCATTCGCGTGTGCCTCGATGACGTGTTCCCCCCATTTCTCCAGTTGCTTGACCGAATAGCGACTCCGTCGAAGGCGAGCATAGAGAAAATCAGCCGTGTCCCGGTGTTCTGCAAGGCAATCATCTGTCTCAACCGCCGCCCAGGCGATGTGAAAGTGTCGTAAGAGATCTTCCACCTCAGAATGGTTCCAGCTGTCGTGGCGAAATTCTATCGCCCAGCGGTAATTACGAGAAAGGGAAGGCAAAAACTGAGCTAACCTGGCATTGTCTCGTTTGAGATTGGGAGGTAACTGAAGAAGAATCGGCCCTAGTTTTCGCTTTGCCGCCAGGGGCGCTAAATGGTCCAACATGGTATGGAGGAAAGGGACCGCTTCAGGACGAAGCCGTTTCACATGTGTGATCTGGCGATGAGCCTTCGCCGAGAAGACAAAGTGTTCCGGCGTCTGATCGGTCCACTTAGTGACGGATGATAAGGTGGGGAATCGATACCACAAACCATCCAATTCTACCGTGTCGTATCGTGTCGCATAATATTCGAGAAATTCAGATTGCTTGAGTCCTGATGGGTAAAACCGCTTCGGCCCCTGCCATGGTTTATACGAATAGCCGGACAGCCCAATGTGAATGGATGCCATAGGAAAAAACACGTTCGTGACTTAGACGGCAACGCCAAGAAAAGTTATTGGCGAGAGACTGGTCACTTATGAAGTGAGTGGTGCGGCGGGGAATGACAGCCGATGAAGAGTAATCCGCCGCAGCATCCTTATGAGAGCTACAATCTAAAATTTGCCTCTCAGACAGCCGAATATTACATCAGCACTCTCGCACAAAAACACTTCCGGCCGGCAGTGCAAAGCTTTTGCTCAATTTTGTTATAACAAGGATGAGTGATGAAGGCGAACGTGGAGAGTCCTTATGAAGAAATCGCGCTTCCCCTTTTGTCTTAAAAGAGACGCGCAATGCGAAATCGGCTATTTTAATCAAACTTCTGAAGGTAAGAAAGGGGACGAATTTGACGTATCCGAAGGAAGTCGTGCGCTCAGCGTCTGAGATGAGCAGTCAGTAGCGTGGCGGGTGCCAGTCGAACAGAGTCAGAGCGCAGATGGTAGCGGCCGGTGCGAAATCGCAACCGGCCGCTTGACGACTGCCTACAGCAACAATAGAGCTTATGTTCCCATCTCCCATGACGCCAAGTACTTGACTTGCTCTTTCGTGAGCTTGTCGATCACCACGCCCATGCCGGCGAGCTTGAGGCGGGAGATTTCTTTGTCGATATCGGCAGGGACCGGATAGACCTTCTTTTCCAGTTTCTTGTAATTCTTCACGATGAATTCTGCACCCAGGGCTTGGTTTGCGAAGCTCATGTCCATGACGCTGGAGGGATGCCCTTCAGCGGTTGCCAGATTCACAAGGCGGCCCTCACCGAGGAGGCTGACTCGACGACCATTGTTCAAAGTGTATTGATCGACACCGGAGCGGACAACGAGTTTCTTCTTGCTCAGTTTCTCGAGCGCGGGAATGTCCAGTTCGACGTTAAAGTGACCGGAATTGCAGACGATCGCGCCGTCCTTCATCGCGGCAAAGTGTTCGCCACGAATGACCTTCAAATTGCCGGTGACGGTTACAAAGAAGTCGCCGATTGGCGCGGCTTCGCTCATCGGCATGACCCGGAATCCGTCCATAACGGCTTCGAGGCCCTTTAAGGGATCTATTTCTGTCACGATGACATTGGCGCCCATGCCGCGTGCGCGCGTGGCAATACCCCGTCCGCACCAGCCGTAGCCGGCGACGACCAGGGTCGATCCGCACACCAGCCGATTGGTGGCACGCACGATACCATCCATGGTGCTTTGGCCCGTGCCGTATCGGTTATCGAACATATGCTTGGTATCCGCGTCGTTCACAGAGATGACGGGAAACTTCAGCACCTTCTTCTCTGCCATGCTTCGGAGCCGAATGACGCCGGTGGTGGTTTCTTCGGTACCGCCGATTACGTTGCGGAGGAGATCCTTTCGCTTCGAGTGCAAATGAGAGACGACATCGGCACCGTCGTCCATCGAGAGGTGCGGTTTATGCGCGATCGCCGATTCAATGTGCCGGTAGTAGGTCTTATTGTCCTCACCCTTGATAGCAAAAGTCGGGATACCGTCGTGCTTAACCAGGGCCGCAGCTACGTCGTCCTGCGTGCTCAGAGGGTTGGAAGCGCAGAGGCGAGCGTCTGCCCCTCCGGCCTTGAGTGTCTTCATGAGATTGGCAGTTTCCGTCGTCACATGCAGGCAGGCCGTGACGCGAATACCCTTGAACGGTTGTTCTCTCTCAAATCGTTTTCGAATGAGTCGCAACACCGGCATGGTGGCCTCGGCCCATTCAATTTTCAGCTTTCCCTGATCTGCTAATCCCATGTCTTTCACGTCGTAGTCCACTGGTCGTCCTCCTGTTTTGTGACTGATAAACGATTGATGTGTGAATGCAGAAAAAAGGGGGCGGGTTTGCGACCCGCCCCCTTCGGCTGGTGCGACCTGCTGCGCGACCTAGAGGCCGGCATCCTTGCGCAAGACTTTGGCCTTGTCGGTCTTTTCCCACGTGAACTCTGGTTCGTTGCGTCCGAAGTGCCCGTAGGCGGCGGTTTTCTTGAAGATCGGCCGTCGTAGCTTCAAGTGGTCGATGATACCGCGCGGTGTCAGCGGGAAATGCTTTCGAACCAACTTGTCCAGGCTTTCCGGCGCCACTTTCTCGGTGTCTTTAGTGTCGACCAACACGGAAACAGGATCGGCCACCCCGATGGCATAGGCCAACTGTACCTCGCATTTGGAGGCCAACCCGGCGGCCACGATATTTTTTGCGATGTAGCGCGCCATATAGGAGGCTGAGCGATCGACCTTTGAGGGATCTTTGCCGGAGAAGGCGCCACCGCCATGGCTGCCATGTCCGCCGTAGGTATCGACAATGATTTTTCGACCGGTGAGGCCGGAATCACCCATCGGGCCCCCGACCACGAATCGACCCGTCGGGTTGATGTGGTGCTTGACGCTCGTCGGATCGTACAACCCCTTGGGCATGGACGGCCTAATGACGTGCTCCATCAGATCTTTTTCGATCTGTTTGTTGGTCACATCCGGACTATGCTGTGACGAGACGACGATCGTGTCGATGCGGAAGGGCTTGCCGTCTTTGTATTCCACCGTCACTTGGGATTTGCCGTCGGGACGAACCCACTTGAGAATCTTCTTCTTGCGTACCTCCGCCAGACGTTTGGTCAGCCGGTGGGCCAGCACGATCGGCATCGGCATCAGTTCGGTCGTTTCATTGGTGGCATAGCCGAACATGAGTCCTTGGTCGCCAGCGCCGCCTGAATCCACCCCCATGGCGATATCACCAGACTGTTGGTGGATGGAAGTCAGCACCGAGCAGGTGTTCGAGTCGAATCCCCACGTCGCGTCGTTATAGCCCACATCTTTAATCACCTCGCGAATGATGTCAGGGATCTCTACATAGGCTTTCGTCGAGATTTCTCCTGCGACGAATGCAATCCCGGTGGTCAGAATCGTCTCGCAGGCCACTCGCGAATACTTGTCTTGTGTGATGATGGCGTCTAAAATTCCGTCTGAAATTTGATCGGCAATCTTGTCCGGGTGTCCTTCAGTGACCGACTCAGACGTGAACAGATAGTTATGTCTCATTGTTCCCCCTGGAATTGAAGTGATTCGAGGATTCGGCGGTTGAGTTGAGGTGGCACGACGACTGAATGTGGAAGACACTGCTCTCAGAATGATTAGCCAACTGCGCAGAAAACTGAAGCAATAGTAGCTGACTAGGCCCTATTTGTCCACCGATCAAAAGGATTCGATCAATTCGCGATCACGAGAACTCTCTTGCTTGACAGGTCTTCGATACGACTTGTAAGATAGCTTACTTTTCGCGCATTTGGAACATTTTTCATAACAACGTTCTGCCCCGGAAATCCCCAACCTCGAGGTACCGGCCTGCATCGGCACAGTATCCCACACGCAGCGTACCATCGTTTATGATGATGGGGTCTGCATGATGGCAGGTCAAAGCAGGTAGGTCTTTTGATTCATGAACAGTAAACCCGACGCAGCACCAGATTCGACGGCACCTATTCCTTCCCCCTCCCGACTCGGTTGGGAAGAGTTTTCACGGGAGGTCGTGGAATTTTTCGCCTCGATCAAACTGGCTATGTTCCTTTTTATCGTGCTTGCCATGACGGCGACGATCGGAACGGTCATTCAGCAGGGGGAACGGCCGGAAACCTATGTGCAAGAGTATGGTGAGGATGCGTACCGCTGGTTCGTCCGGTTAGGTTTCATCGACGTCTATCATACGTGGTGGTTCACCAGCCTGTTAGGGCTTCTCTGCGTTAATTCTCTCACTTGTTTCCATAAGCGATTTCCCAGCGTGTGGCGTTCTATGCGCCAGGATAAGGTCAGCGTGTCGTTGGCCTTCGTCCAAGGCATGAAGCAACAGGCGACGCTGTCGCTCAATCAGTCCAAAGAAGCCGTCGCGGAGCACTTGGTGCGGCTGCTCGCCGAAAAAGGCTATCGCGTGCTGGCCAAGAGTGATCCGGGTGAGGTGACGGTGTACGCCACAAAAGGGATCATGGGCCGCGTGGGTGCGCACGTCGCACACCTGAGTGCGACCGTTATTGTTCTCGGAGGCTTATTGGGAAGCTACTATGGATTCCAGGAATTTGGGGTCTGTTTGGAAGGCCAGACCTACCATATCCCACGTGGCAATTTCGATCTTCGGGTGGACAAGTTTTGGATCGATTACCATGAAAACGGATCGGTTAAATCCTATAACAGCACGCTCACGGTGATCGATCAAGGAACTCAGACCGCGACGAAGACCATTACGGTCAATGATCCGCTGGTCTATAAAGGAATCTGGTTCTATCAGTCTAGTTATGGCGATGCGTGGGATCAGATTGAGGCGGCGAGGATTAACATCAAGGAAAAAAATCGCGATAAAATTGTCGCGACCGTTGATTTGGAATGGAATAAGGAAAAGGCTGTCGAGGGGCTTCCGCTCAAGATGAAGATGACCGATTTCGTCGCGGACTTCGCATTCAATTCGACTGAGAAAAAGGTCTTCTCCAAAACCGCTGAACATGCCAACCCGGCAATTCGGTTGACGGTCGACGAGCGAAGCACAGTTCAGTCCACCCCCTGGGTGTTTTATCACTATCCCGATCTGTTTGAGATCAAAGATTCTGCCTACCAATTTGAATTCATCGGGTATCAACCCAAAAAATTCACCGGTCTGCAGATCGCTAGAAATCCAGGCATCAATATGGTGTGGATCGGGTGTACGATGTTGGTGGTGGGCATGACGCTATCTTCCGTGATTTATCATCGCCGGCTGTGGGCGAAGATCGTACCCGGTGAATCAGGGGTCATGATGTATCTGGGCGGGACGACACACAAGAGTCAGATCGACTTTCAAAAAGAGTTTAGGAAACTGACAGAAAAAATCCAGTCCAAGACGTAATTTGGAAGTGCGTTGCCGTGCGGCAGTGAGGAACGATTCATCTGGTCCGCACTGCAATCTATGATAGACGGAGGCCTGTATGATGCGTTCACTGTTCCTTTTCGATATGACATTCTGGCTCTACCTGGCCGGGTTGGGTTTGTATGTAGCGTACTTGTTTGCGAAACGTCCTGCCATGCAGCTGGCTCCGGCCGGGCATCCGACTGACAATATTGAAGAACGTGATGGCGCCTGGGCCACCCAATTGGGACAAGTGGCTACGCTAGTCACTGTGTTCGGATGGGTGCTGAATACCCTGGCACTGACGACGCGGGCGTTCGAGCGGATGGAGCATTCCGGCACGTTTGCGCCCTGGTCGAACCAGTTCGAGGCGATGGCCTATGTGTCCTGGGCGATTATCTTGGGCTACGTGCTTTTGGAGTTCCGATATAGGATCAAGGCTGTCGGAGCGTTTGTAGTCGGGATCGGATTCATCGCCATGGGCGCGGCATCGCTCTTACCCTATCGGTACCAAACAGCAGAGCCACTCGTGCCGGCCTTGAACAGCTATTGGATTTACATCCATGTCTCCGTCACCTTGACGAGCTACGCCGCCTTCGCCATGGCGGGAGGACTGGGCTTGATGTATTTATTCAAAGAGCGGGCCGTCAATCGTGGAAGTCAGTCCCGTTTCTACGCCGCCTTTCCCGATCTCGAGACCATCGATGAACTTGGATACAAGGCCATCATGCTGGGGTTTCCCCTGCTCGCATTCGGGATCATTTTAGGGGCGATGTGGGCCAATTATGCCTGGGGTGGTTACTGGAGTTGGGATCCCAAGGAAACCTGGTCGTTGATTGTCTGGCTGATCTATGGCGCTTACATTCATGCCCGCATGACACGGGGATGGGAGGGCCATCGGGCGGCTGTCTATGCGATCTTTGGGTTTCTTATGGTGATTTTCTGTTTCTGGGGAGTGAATTTTCTACTCTCTGGCCTGCACGCGTACGCCTAACCCATGGCTGATCAATTGAGTCAGAGTTCCGTCGGTGCGGCCCAGAAGTCTGGCCCGTCTCGAACCGTGGTCGTGCTGGCTGCCGCTGCCATTCTTGCGGTGATGTTTTTAATCGTCTGGCTGCAAAGTTCCAAGTATGAGCCGTTGCTGGTGGGCAAAGTGGCGCCTGATTTTCAGTTGCCAGATCTGAACGATAAGCAGCTACGGCTTTCAGACTACCGCGGCAAGGTGGTCTTTCTAAATTTTTGGGCGACGTGGTGCAAGCCTTGCCGGGAGGAAATGCCTTCGATGGAGGTTTTGTACAAGAACTTTGAGAAGGATGGGTTGATCATCCTCGCCGTCAGCATCGATCGTGTCACCACCAAGAAGGAAATTCCGCCGTTCGTCAAGGGGCTCAATCTCACGTTTCCCGTATTGATCGACTCCTGGGGGCAGACTGACAAACGGTACAAGTTGATGGGAGTGCCTGAAACCTACATCATCGACCAGCAAGGGGTTCTCCGGGAAAAGGTGATCGGACCTCGTGACTGGACCAGATTGGATAATCTCAAGGTGTTGACGCAACTCTTGAAGCCTGGAGAGAAGGCCGCGCGGGCATCCGCTGTTCAAGATGTTCCCGCGCTGTAAGTGAAATGATGAAGCGCTGGTCGTTACTGTTCATCATCGGTGCTGCTACGATGTTCGGGCTCCTCACCGCCAACATTCGCTCCGCCGATTCCTTGCCGCTTGGCTCTCCTCTCGCCGTTGTCGAGCGAGCACCGCAGGTTGATGATGAAGCGCCGAATTTTCTCCTGAAGGATTCCGAAGGGTTTAATGTCGCACTGGATCAGTTTCGCGGAAAAGTCGTTCTTCTGAACTTTTGGGCGACTTGGTGCGGTCCTTGCAAAGTCGAGATGCCGGCCATGGAGCGCCTGTATCGATCATTTAGTCGCACGGAGTTTGAGATACTGGCTGTCTCGACCGACGCCCAGGGTGCAGCGGTTACCCGTCCGTTTCAACAGGAGGCGGGCTTTACCTTTCCCGTGCTCCACGACGCCGATTTCAGGATCGGACTACGGTATGGCGCACGTCAGCTACCGATGACGTTTCTTCTCGATCGCAAGGGCATCATTCGCAACCGGATTCCAGGCGCCCGTGACTGGAACACGCCGGCTGGAAAACGGTTGGTGGAATCGCTTCTGCAGGAATCTTAAGCATGACCGACTCTGTACAGTCGATTTCATTGATCGCCGCTTTTTCCGCAGGGCTACTGTCTTTCGTCTCACCCTGCGTGCTGCCGCTGGTTCCCTCGTACATTTCATACATTACAGGTCTCTCGATTGAACAGTTGACCGATGTGTCCGAGAGAAGCCGATTTCGGAAAGCGATCATTGTGAACTCCCTGTTGTTTATCGCCGGGTTCTCGACCGTCTTCGTTGCCTTCGGAGCTTCAGCCAGCTTGCTGGGGCAAGTCTTGATGACATATCAGGAGCACTTGCGGCGGTTCGGCGGGATCGTCGTAATTGTGTTTGGCCTGTACCTGCTCGGTATTCTGAACTTGAACTTTCTAAAAATGGAGCACCGCTACCAGTTTCGAAGCCGACCGGCTGGATTGCTCGGCTCATTTTTGATCGGCATCGCGTTCGCCGCGGGCTGGACTCCCTGCGTGGGTCCCGTATTGGGAACCATTCTGCTTTACGCCAGCACAACAGAATCGATGTATAGTGGAGTGGTGTTACTCACATGTTACTCGTTGGGTCTGGCGTTGCCCTTATTTTTGACGGCACTCGGTGTCGATCGATTTCTCAGCTACTTTAAGGAAGTGCGGGCATACCTCTGGGGTGTGTCGACCGTGAGTGGAGTGATGCTGATTGTGGTGGGCGTGATGATTTACGCGAATTCGCTCACTATGATCACGAGCTTTCTTGAACGATACGGGATCGGCTGGTACCTCGGACAGTAACTCCGACGTTCTTCTCCCTCCTCGGTGATCTCCTCCAAAGGCATAAGGTATGTGAGCCTCAGAACCCGGAACACTGGATCTCACCTGTGTGTTTTGCGATTGGGATAGGCGCATGGCTGATAGGCAAGAAAGCAGAACTTACGATGTCGTAATTGTCGGTATGGGTCCGGGCGGTGCGTCCGCGGCGTCGGCACTCAGCCGTGGCGGCTTAAGTGTGCTCGGGTTCGACAAAGAGACGCATCCTCGTTACAAGGTCTGCGGTGGCGGCCTATCTGCACGCGTCGCCCAGCTGTTGGATCCCGGGTTTCAGTCGGTGGTTGAGCATGCGGTGAATGGAGTGCAGTTCGTCTATCAAGGACAGGACCCCATCCTCATTGAGTCCTCGGAACCCATTGCATACATGGTCATGCGGGACCGCTTCGACCAGTACCTCCTCCAACAAGCCCGGTGCGCAGGGACCGATATTCGCAATGGCGAAGGGGTGATCGCCGTCCGGCAAGAATCAGACGGCGTAACGGTGGTCACCGAACGCGGGCAATATTGCGCAAAGATCGTGATTGGGGCAGACGGAGCCAATAGTCTCGTCGCCCGATGCCTCTTTCCCCATCGCTCACAGTATCGCGCCCCGGCGCTAGAAAGCGAGGTGCCCATTGAGAAGGACGGTCACTACCCAGGTCCCTCCACGATACTGGTCGATGTGGGCGCCGCCCGCCAAGGCTATGGATGGATCTTTCCCAAGCAGAGTTGCCTGTCCGTGGGAGTCGGTGAATTTCGCCGCAAATCGACAGGGTTACGTACCACATTCGACCGTTTCATTCAGGGTGAGCCAGCATTAACGAGATGGATAGTGCCCCGCCCGGTGGGGCATCCAATCCCTGTTTTTTTAGAGGGCGACGTGGGGCGAAGGGAGAAAATGCCGTCTCAGTTCGTCAGTGGTCGGGCATTGCTGGTTGGTGATGCGGCCCATCTGGTCGATCCCTTGTTTGGAGAGGGTATTTATTATGCCGTTCGTTCGGGGCAACTGGCTGCACGGGAGATTCTATCAGCCCCCCACGATCATACCGCCTCATTAGCCGGGTATGAGGCGGGGTTGGAACGGCACATCGTGCCCGACTTTCGGGTCACCGCTCGCATTGCGAAGGTGATCTATGCCTTTCCGCGCTTGGGCTTCAAGCTTCTTCGCCGTTATCAAGATGTCGTGCAATCCTATTATGGAGTGCTGCAGGGGCGTACCTCTGCTGAACAATTTCTGGCCCAGGCAAAGACCCGTGTCAAAGCCTCAGTGAATGATCTGTTGCTGGAAGCATTGCACTTGCGTTAGAGCGGTGCGGTGAGGGTAGTGGTGTCCGGTCAGCACCACGCGCCGAGGCGACAGGAGACGAACGGTTGGCGTAGCGACAAACCTGGTACAGCGGGTTCGCGTCGGTCGGTCGATGCCGCGATCGAAGAGCTCCCCGACGATGGGGTTTTGGCTGCAAGCAGCTGGTTGGCGGGTTGGCTGTCAGCTGTCGGTGCGTCGGTCTTGGCCACAACCGCCGGCTGGGAGGAAGCAGGTTTCTTCTCCAGTTTGGCCAACAACCGACGACCATTTCCAGAAACTTCGCTGTTGGGATATTTTTCAGCCAGGAGCTGGAGCTTCTCCATCGCCCAATCAATGGCGCCGAGTTCCTGATAGGTCATAGCCAGATAGTACAACGCTTCCGGCGCAACCTGCTTATCCGGATAGTCCTTCATGATCTGATCAAAACGATGGGCCGCTGCAAGATAGGAAGACCTGCGGTAATAAAACTGCCCGACGAATAGATGGGTCTTGGCCAGCCAATCGTGGCAGTCTTCCAAACGCTGGAGAGCTTGTCCCTCATATTTGCTGCCTGGAAATTCTTTGCGTAACTTTTCGAAGGCGGAAATGGCTTTTTGGATGGGTTCTGGGTCGCGATCGATCGATTTGCCCATACGGAGATGGCTCTCCGCCATTCTGAATTGCGCATAGACCGCCAGTTGATGGGCGCGATGCAGCTCAAGAAAATGCTGAAACTCGACGATGGCCTCGGCGTACTCCTCTTTGTCAAAAAAGGCCTCGCCGCGCTTCATAATCACATTCGGGTCGTAGTTCTTTTCGATGGTGTCGCCGAGGAAGATTTGCTCGTCAGTGCCACTGACGGGTTTGCCTTCAGCGGTGGTTTTGGGTTTGCTTGAGCAGCCGTCGGAAAAACAGAGGAGGGCCACCAGTACCGGGAGGTAGGCACACAAACCCCTTGAACGCAAAGGCATCCAACAACTCCTTCTCGTAGCTGAACTAGATGGTGATCGATCGTAACTATAAATTTTTTCTAGCAGATCGACGCCTGAAAAGCAACGGATTCAGCGTCTGGTGGTTGACCCTCTTGGGCGTGGGTCCTATAATCTCGCCGCAGCTTGTGAGGCGCGGCCATGCCGCTCTGCAGGCGAACCTCAATGACATTTCAGTGGGGATCCTGTGACGCGCAGTCGTATTGTTGGAACCGGTTCGTTCCTTCCCTTCCGGGTAGTCGACAATGAGGAGGTGGCAGCGCCTCTTGGGCTGGAGTCGAATCAGGTCGTGGCGTTGACCGGAATTCGGACGAGGCATTGGGCAGAGCCGGGACAAGCCTCATCAGATCTAGCGCTGGCGGCAGCGCAACGGGCCTGCGAGGCAGCAGGGTTGGCTCCAGAATCGATTGAAGGGATTATCGTTTCCACGACCTCCCCAGATAGTGCCTTTCCATCCACGGCCTGTCATGTTCAACGAGCCATAGGGGCCAAATCGGTCATGGCCTTCGACTTGTCTGCCTCCTGTTCGGGGTTTCTCTATGGATTATCGATGGCCGATGTCCTGATCCGTAGCGGTCAGGTCCGAACCTGCCTGGTCATCGCATCCGAAATCAAGTCGCGTTCCCTCAATCTCCTGGATAAAGAAACCGCCATTTTATTCGGCGACGGCGCCGGTGCAGTCGTGGTCGCTGCCGAGGACAGCACGAGTCCGGATGCCCCCGGCATACTCGGCGTGCGTCTGTACGCGGAGGGCTCCGGCCACGACCTCATCACGATTCCAGCCGGCGGGTCACGACAGCCCAGCAGCCTCGAGGGGATGCGCGCGAAGGAGCATACACTACGGATGAGAGGCAGCGCCGTCTTTCGGTCCGCGGTGCGTCGTCTGGAGCAGGCAATGTCCACTTTGTTGAAGGAGTTTGGCCTGACGGTTGGGGATGTCGCGCATGTGATCGCGCATCAGGCCAATGCGCGAATTCTGGAACAGCTTCGGCGTCGTCTCAGGCTCCCCCACGAGGCGCTGTACTCGGTCGTTGATCGCTACGGTAATACGTCATCGGCCTCGCTACCCATCGCATTGGATCATGCCGTGCGGGAACATCGTTTCGCAGCCGGGGATCTCCTGGTGCTGGGCGCATTCGGCGGGGGCATGACCTATGCCACAGGATTGGTACGCTGGTAATGTCGCTCGGCTAGAAAGGACGTAAAGACGTTATGTTCGCTCTCATTCCTCGGGAAGAAGCCTTTTTCGACTTGTTCAAAAATGCGGCGCACAACATGATCGAAGGGAGTCGCCTCCTTAAGGATATGATGGACGACTTCCGGAATCCGATCGAGAAGGCCCAACGCATCAAAGACGTCGAACATATCGGTGATGGGATTACCCATGAGATTGCGCGAAAACTTAACCTGACGTTTATCACACCCATCGATCGCGAAGACATCCACGACCTCGCCAGCGCGCTCGATGACATTTTGGATGTAGTCGAGGCCATCGCGGATCGCTTCGTTCTCTATAAGGTGGCGGCGCCCTCAGAGCCGGCGCTCCGACTGGCGAACGTGCTCTACCAAGCGTCGGTCGAAGTGGGCGCGACGGTGGATTTGCTCGGCAAATCGCATCCGGCCGTGACGGAGTGCAGCGTGCGGGTCAATAGTTTAGAAAATGAAGCCGATCGTATCTCCCGGGATGCCATCTCGTTGCTGTTCGAGAAGGAAACGGATCCCATCGCCGTCATCAAGTGGAAAGAGATCTACGAGAATTTTGAGGCGGGGACCGATCGGTGCGAAGATGTCGCCAATATTCTTGAGCGCATCGCCCTCAAGCATACCTGAGCGCCTTCCGTGTCTCGTGCGACACTCATCCCAATCCATGGCAAAGGGTAGGAGCCGGCATGTATGGCTGAAGTAAGCGGGATGTTATTGGTCGTTGTGATCCTGGCGCTGCTCTTCGATTTTTCCAATGGATGGCATGACAGCGCCAATGCCATCGCGACGGTCGTTTCGACCAGGGTGGTGAGTCCATCTACGGCGGTGTTGGTAGCGGGTGTGCTGAACGTGGCCGGGGCGTTCATGTCGACGGCGGTGGCCAAGATGGTCGGAACCGGGATTGTCGATCCGCAGTCGGTCACCCAGGTAGTGGTAGCGTCGGCGCTGGCCGGTGCGATCGCATGGAACTTGTTTACCTTGCTGTTGGGTCTTCCGACCAGTTCCTCCCATGCGCTCATCGGAGGGTTGGTCGGCGCCGCGCTCACTCACGGCGGGATGGCGACCGTCAAATTTTCAGGGCTGCGAGCCGTGTTGGAGGCAATGGTCTTGTCGCCATTTTTTGGCTTCGCCATCGGGCTTATCCTGATGATTGCTTTGAGTTGGATGTTCTTCCGTGTGCCGCGTGCCCTCGCACTCCGACTGTTCTCTCGACTGCAACTGGTCTCGGCGAGTTTTATGGCCTTCAGCCACGGGGCGAACGATGCGCAGAAAGCCATGGGCATCATCACGCTGGCGCTCGTGTCGGCCGGCGTGCTGCCGACGGCGGAGGTGCCCACGTGGGTGATCGGTTCCTGCGCCCTCGCCATGGGGTTGGGCACGGCGGTAGGTGGTTGGCGGATCGTCCGGACGCTGGGAATGCGGATCGTGAAATTGGAGCCGGTGCATGGATTTGCCGCTGAAACCGGAGCGGCGGTCGTGCTCTTGGCCACGGCGCACATCGGGCTTCCGGTCAGCACGACCCATACGATCACTTCCACAGTCATGGGTGTGGGGGCGGTGAAACGGCTGTCGGCGGTTCGGTGGGGTGTGACCCGGCGGATACTGTCGGCCTGGCTCTTCACCTTGCCTGGGGCCGCGCTGCTTTCAACTATTTGTTATCTGCTCTTATCAAGGCTGCTGTAGATAATTCCTGCGGCGCCGGAAGTTGCACGACAAAGCGGCTGCCTCTGGGGGCATTCCCTTCGACCCACACGTGCCCGCTATGGGCTTCGACGATATGCTTCACAATGGCGAGGCCCAGGCCGGTTCCGCCGAGTTCTCGCGAGCGCGCCTTATCCACCCGATAGAATCGTTCGAACACGCGCGGTCGGTCTGCCTCAGGAATGCCGATCCCCGAGTCGGTCACCACAACCTCGATCATCGGGCGTTGCGCGATTGTTCGGCTCTGCGTGACAAATCGGATGCTGACCGAGATCTGCCCGTGATCCGGGGTATATTTTACGGCGTTTTCCAAGAGATTGATGAATACTTGCACGAGGCGTTCCTCGTCCCCCTCGGCTATCACATACTCGTCAGGCAGCCACAGCTCGATCGTATGATGCTTCTTGCCCGCCAGGGGCTTGATCACGGCCACTGTCCGTTCCAGCAAGGCGCGTAACTCGACCGGCTCGTGCCGGAACAACACCTGCCCGGATTCAATTTGGGAGAGCTGCAGCAAGTCGTCCAGAATCAGATTGAGGCGGTTGCTCTGCCGCATGATGATTTCCAAAAACGCAGCCGCCGTGTCCGGTTCGTCCTTGCCTCCGTCCAGCAGCGCCTCCACGTAGCCCTTGATTGAGGTCAGGGGGGTGCGAAGTTCGTGCGAGACGTTCGCGACGAAATCTTTCCGGATCTTCTCCAAACGGCGAAGTTCTGTCATGTCGTGAAATACAAATACGGCGCAGGCTTCCAACTCGCGGCTCCCTCCGGCGATCGATGCTTCGACCCGCAGGCAGCGTCCACTGGGTGACAGGGTGATTTCACCGCCCTGGCCCGAGCGGGTCTGCAGTACCGAGGCCACGATCGTGTTGAGTCCTTCGTGCCGGATGAGTTCCGCATAGTGGCGTCCTCGTGATTCCGTGAGCCCTAAGGCGAACATGCGTTCCAGCGCAGGATTCACCTGGACCACGGTACCTCGATAGTCCAGCACCATGACGCCCTCAACCATCGCGATCAACATGGCCAGAAGTTGCGCGCGGTCGTCGGAGACTTCTTTAATTTTCGTCTCCAACTGCTCGGTCATGTCATTGAGGGTGCGGGCGAGCAGGCCGACCTCGTCTGTCGATGAGACGACGAGGCGAACGCCGGGAGTTCCGCCGGCGAGCTGGCGGGCCGCCGCCGCCATTTCCGATAACGGTTTCGTAAGATTGCGCGAGACCCAGAGGCTGAGGGCCATCGCGATCAGAAAGGCCCCGCCGAAGGCTGCCGCCAAATCGCGCTGGATATGTTGGACGCGCTCTTCGATCGACGTGAGCGGCAATCCCAGTCTGATGACCGGAATGCCCGGTTGCAATGTCGCGAGGTCTGCCAGGAGGCGCGCGACATAATAGGTGCGTTCGCCGGTGGTGTGACTGGCTCGAATATCCATGCCGCCTCCCGTTGCCAATGCCTGTGTCACTTCAGGTCGGGAGAGATGATTGTCGACGGTGGCCAGTCCTTCGGGAGGGACGGCGCTGTCGGACAGCACGGTTCCATCTTGCCGGATAATGGTGATGCGCAGGCGGGCATGCTGACTCAGTTCACGGACCATTGCATGCAGCACGGGTAAGGAGACGGTCAAGCCCGACTGATCGAACAGCGGCCTGAGTGACATGACGGCCAATCCACCGCGGGCATCCAGCGTGTCGGCGATGCGGTCGAGTTCCGTGCGTTCCACTGAGCGAATCACGAGCCAACCGGCGGCAAGGAGGCCGACGATGACGGCCGCGAGGGTGCCGAGGGCAACTTTCCACCGGATGCCTAGGTTCATGCCGGTATGTCGGCTTCGCGAAGTTTGTATCCGAGTGATTTGACCGAAATGATGGCGTCGTTCAAGAGCGGCAGTTTTTGTTTGAGCCGGCGCACGTGGACATCGACGGTGCGGGTCGTGCCGTAATAGTCATACCCCCAGGCGGCGTTGAGCAACACGTCGCGGGTGAGCACTCGGCCGATGTTGCGCAGGAGATGCTCCAACAGGCCGAATTCTTTGGCCGTGAGTGTGACTTCTTGCCCATCCAGCCGGACTTCATGTCGAGAGAGATCGACCAGTAGGGGGCCATACTGGTATTGCATCTTGGGGCTGTTTGCGCTTCGCTCCAATCGTCGGAGGAGGGCTTTAACGCGCGCGATCAACGCTTTGGGACTGAAGGGTTTGGTGACATAGTCGTCCGCCCCCAATTCGAGACCGATCACCGTATCGGACTCCTCTGCCTTGGCGGTCAACATAAGGATGGGGAGGAGCGCCGTATCTTGGTTCAGGCGGATTCGTTTGCACACTTCCAGCCCGTCCATCTCCGGCAGCATCAGGTCGAGTATGATGAGATCGGGATGCTCGGCTTTGACCTGCCGGAGCCCCTCCGTCCCCGTCATCGCGGAGACGGTACGAAACCCTTCCTTTTCGAGGTAGAGTTTGATGAGTTGGAGAATATCTTTCTCATCTTCGACAATCAGAATCTTTTTGTAGTTCGGTGTGGGGGGTGACATGGCGGGATTCTCCCACAACGGCTGAGCAGCCTCAAGCCCGCGACGAAGAGATGGGCGGGATCGAAACTGTTGACGACTAGGGCGAGTCTGACGTAAGGTGACCATGCACCCATACTCTAGCTCTCCCAGCAGGCCGTTCACGGCCCAGTAATCGTCAGAGGAAAATACAGATTATGAAGATATATTTAGCCAATCCTCGTGGCTTCTGCGCGGGTGTGGACCGCGCGATCGATATCGTCGATCTCTCACTCAAAAAATATGGGGCGCCGATTTATGTGCGCCATGAGATCGTACACAGCCGGCATGTGGTGAACTCGCTCAGACACAAGGGCGCCGTGTTCGTGGAAGAACTGAACGAAGTGCCGGAAGGATCCGTAGTGATTTTCAGCGCTCACGGCGTGGCGAAATCGGTGTGGGAAGAGGCGCAGAGCCGTCGCTTACACGTCATTGATGCCACGTGTCCGCTGGTCATCAAGGTTCACAACGAGGTCAATCGCGACTATACGCAGGGGTACGAATTGATTCTGATCGGTCATGCGGGGCACCCCGAGGTGATCGGGACGTTGGGGCAAATTCCGGATAAATTCCATTTAGTGTCCTCGGTGCAGGATGTGGAGAAGCTGCATGTCGAAAAGACGCAGAACTTGTCCTATGTGACCCAGACCACGTTGAGCGTCGATGAATGTCGAGACATCGTCGATGCCCTGCATCTGCGGTTCCCCAATATCAAAGGCCCGCATCAGGAAGATATCTGTTATGCCACCCAGAATCGCCAAAACGCGGTTAAGTCGTTGTCGAAACTGGTTGACGTCATTCTCGTCATCGGATCGCCGAACAGTTCGAACTCCAATCGTCTTCGCGAACTGGGGGAACATTGCGGCATTCCGTCCTATCTCATTGACGCCGCATCGGACATCAATCCCGACTGGTTGAAGGATGCCAAGAGTGTAGGACTGTCGGCCGGAGCCTCTGCCCCGGAAGTCCTGGTCACCGAGGTGGTCGCGTATCTGAAGCGCCTCGGGTCCTCCGAAGAAGTTGAGGAGCTGACCGTGATCGAGGAAGATGTCGAGTTTCTCCTTCCGAAAGAACTGGTCACGATAGAATCGGCCAATCGTGCCTCGGTCTCGGCGAACTAGGTTCGCCGAGCGCCGTTCCTCCTCCAGGCGAATCATTTCCAAGTCTCCATCCATATATTGTGGGAAGCTGAGTAACCTTCCCCCATATCGGGTATTTTTCTTTGCTTTGCTTTTATCCCTGTGATAGAAGATCTGCGTTTTATCCCTAAAAATCCGTCCCATCTAACCTTCTTGCTCTGGAGGTAGCCGGTGTATCTGAAGTCATTGGAAATGCTCGGCTTCAAATCGTTCGCAGAGGCGAAAATTCAATTCCCGAAGGGGATAACGGCCATCGTGGGTCCGAACGGCAGCGGCAAGAGCAATGTCGTGGATTCGATCCTCTGGGTGCTGGGCGAGCAAAGTACCAAAACGCTTCGGAGCGAGCGCATGGAAGATGTCATTTTCAACGGCACCGAGGTGCGGAAACCGTTGGGACTGGTGGAGGTCTCGCTGGTCATCGGCGGTCTCGGCGAGTTGCGGTTGGATGCGATTTCGGGGTTGCCGAGTCAGCTCAGCGAGTACCAAGAACTCATGATTACCCGCCGGCTTTACCGAAACGGCGACAGTGAATATTTGATCAATAAGACGGTCTGCAGGCTCAAGGATATTCGAAATGTCTTGATCGAAACCCGGGCTGGATCGAAAGGTCATACCGTGATCGAGCAGGGCCGGATCGAGCAGATTTTGCAAGCCTCGCCGCAGGACCGTCGTGAATTGATCGAAGAAACCGCCGGCATCGTTCGATACAAGAAGCAAAAGGCTGAGGCCTTACGCAAGCTCGAGTCGACGCAGCAGAATATGTTGCGCGTGCGCGACATCGTGGCAGAGGTGAAGAAGCAGCTCAACTCGCTTGAGCGTCAGGCCCGTCAAGCGCGCTCCTACCAAACCTTGCACCAGGAAGCCCGGGGCCTCGAGATTGAACTCCTCTCCCGCGACTTTCGCGCGATGCGCGCAGACCTTGAGACTGTCGATCGAGAAGCGCGTGAGGTCGAATCGCAGGAAGCCGAACAGGTCGCTGAACAAGCCCGCATGGATTCGGAACAGGAGGCCATCAGGCTCCGAATGAACGACGCGGCGGAGGGGATTTCCCGTGTTCGCGAAAGCTTAGCCGGCACTGAACAACGGCAATCGCAAGCGCTGACGGCGGCGGAAGTCGAACGGAATCGCACGGAATTGTTTGAGCGGCAACGCGCCCAGGCCGCGCAAGAAATGGCTCGGCTGGAATCGGACCAAGAACAGGCGCGGACAGAGATTGAAGAGCTTCGCGCGATGTTGCTGCAGCTGGAGGGCGACATCGTCGAGCAGGAGGCGCAGTTTCAGCAGCTGGACGTCGAGACAAAAGCGCTGGCCGGACAGCGCGCGGCAGCGGTGGAGGAAGAAGAACGCGCCCGGCGCGATGTGCTGAATCTCGCCGTGCTCGTGGCCAATACGGAGCAGAGCCTCACGCAGCTGACTGCCCGGCAGCAGGAAACGGCCGTCCGGTCGGAGCGGGTTTCACGTGAGCGAGAGGTCCTGGTTCAGCAGGTCAGCGCGTTGGATGAACAGCAGCATCTTCTCATCGCGCAGCGCGAAGAGGCCGGTCAACGTATCCAGGATCTCATGGCCGAACGCCAGGCCGCGATTGAACGTATTGAGGGACTGGGTACGCAGATCGTCGGATTGGATCGCGATATCGTCCGGCTGTCGGAAGAGGTTGCCGGAGTGGAATCGCGACTTGGCGCCTTGCAGGGCGTGGTGCGCGAAGAAATGGGATACGGACGAGAAGGCGAGGAAGAAGGAACCGCGCTAAAAACCTGTGAGGGAGTTCGGGAGGCATTGGCAGAATGGCTGGTCATTCCGCCCGGGCTGGATCGGGCCGTCGAAACAATCCTCGGCGAGCGGGTGCGGGGCTGGTTGGTCGAGGAGCCGATGGCCGCGTCCCGCGCGGTGGAGTTTTTGAAAGGGCAGCAGTTGGGTCGCGGGGCCTTCATTCCCCAGCAATTGCGATGGTCGCCTGACGCGTCGGCCGAGCCCTCGGCCGTCTGGTGGCCGGCCATCAGTGGGCAGCCGGGAGTGGTGGGCCGTGCGACCGACCTGATTCATGCCGAGGGGAACTCCGCGCCTACTCTGGGATATCTTTTCGACGGCATTGTGGTTGTGGAATCGTTGGCCGTGGCGCTGGATCTCTGGGAGCGGCATCAGTGGTCCGCTCCAATGGGTCCGACATGCGTGACCCTATCCGGCGAGACGTTGGATGCCGCCGGCGTGATTATCGGTGGAGGAAGCGGTGGCGGCGGCGGTTTGCTTCAGCGTCGTCGTGAAGTGTTGGAGCTCGAGGCGCGCCGGACAGAGGCCGGGCAGGTACTGGAACAAACAAGGGCTGCGCGGGACGAAGCAGCTGCCGAGTTAGGGTTTGCGCGTGAGGACGAACAGCGCCTTGCCAGGTCCATTCGTGAGGCGGAGATGTTGGAGTTGTCGCTGCAGAAGGACGATGCCGGGGTCGAACGCCAGCGTGGTGAACTGCATCGACGGATGGAGGTCTTGGGCGAAGAGCTTCAGCGGGGGCTGGCCGAACAAGCACGGCTTCAAGACCAACTCCAGTCCAGCCAGGCGCAACTCGACCAATGGATGTCTGAGAAGGCCGGACAGGAAGCGGGTTTGCTTGAAATAAGGGACCGAGTGAGTGCCATTGAACGAGAAAGCATGGCGGTGCAGCAACGGTTGACCGAAGTCCGATTGTCGTTGGAGAGTATCCGCGGGCGTCGGGACCATGGCACGAGCGATATTGCGCGGTTTACCCAACGCCTCGACGCGGCCCAGCAGCGGGCTCTCGATCTGGAAGAGCAAGTCGCCGGGTTGGTCCAGGCTATCGAGGCCAGCCGGGAGGAACAGACACGGCAGGAAACTCTGTGCCGTGAATTGGGGGGCGAGGTGGACGGGATCAAGGTAGAGTTGGTGTCCGCCCAGGAGGCCCAGGCGCAGGAAATGGCAGGGTTGCATGCGGTGGAGGAGTCCCTCACCGCAGTGCGGCAGAGCTTGTCTGCCTTGCACGATCGGCGGATGACGGCGGAGGTGCGCAAGGCGGAGGTGAAGACGCATCTCTCGACGATCGAGAGCACGCTCACTGGCACCTATCAAATCGATCCGGCCTCGGTGCTTGCGCCAGTCGATGAGCCCCCCGCGCAGAATGGGGAGGCGCCGCCTGTTTCGGTCTCGATTCTTGAGACGCCGCAATTGCGGGAGCAGATTCAGAAAATCCGTGAGCGGTTGGAACGGATGGGCGCGATCAACTTAGCGGCGATCGACGAGCATCGAGAATTGGAAGAACGATATCAGTTTTTGACGACGCAAGAGCAGGATCTTTCCACCTCAATCGCCTCGCTCAAGGAAATCATTCACCGAATCAACCGGACGACCAAGGATATGTTCGTCGAGACCTTCAACGAACTGCAGCAGAAGTTCAGGGACGTCTTCGCGCAGTTCTTCCCCGGTGGGCGCGCCGAGTTGCAATTAGTCGAGGAGCCGCTGGAAGAAGGCGTGGAGGACAACGGGGCGCGTGAGCCCGGCGTTGAGATCGTCGCGCAGCCGCCTGGAAAGCGGCTGAAAAGCATTACCATGTTGTCCGGAGGAGAGAAGACACTCACCGCGATGGCGTTGTTAATCGCCAGCTTCCTGATTCGTCCAACTCCCTTCTGCATTCTGGACGAAATCGATGCGCCGTTAGACGAGGAAAATATCGGGCGATTCACGGCGGTCTTGCGCGGGCTTTCGGCGACGGCGCAATTTCTCGTGATCACTCACAACAAGCGGACCATGGCGATGGCGGATTCCTTGTTTGGCGTGACGATGGAAGAGCCTGGCGTATCGATGTTGATTTCCGTCAAACTGGGCGATCTGCAGCCGGCCTAGGACCTGCGAAAAGACGGTCGCGCTTGTGGTAGGGGGGACTCCCATTCCCTTGACGGGTCCCGATGAGTTTGTTATACAGTTCTGCTAACGATAATGAGTAGTACTGTGCGGTTTCATGTGAACACCATCTATTGATGGAACCATCTCGACTATCTATCCCGCCGTCATTTTCAGATTCACGGCAGCACGTTATGCGACTTTTGAAGAACTTGTTCAATCGTCTGTCCGACGGTCTATTGGTCACGGTGCCGAGCCGGATCAGGGCGGCGCGGGAGTTCGCTTCTGCGCCTGTGCTTCGACTCGTCTCCAATAAGCCCGTCGCGTCGACTGCCGGCGACAGTGCAACGAAGCGGGCGCCTTCCCACTCGACCGGCCAACTTGAGGCCCTTGAAGAAGCGCTCCGCAAAAGCCAGGCTTGGTTTCTTGCGCGACAGGATGTTTCAGAAGGCTATTGGGTCGCGGAGTTAGAGGCCGATACGACCCTCACGTCAGAATACTTAATGTTGCGCCACTTCATGAGTTGCGTCGATCCCGAGCGCGAGCGTAAAGCGGTCTGCTATCTAAAATCCGCGCAGCTACCCGGCGGCGGGTGGCCCATTTACCACGGCGGCCCCCCGGATATCAGCGCATCCGTGAAGGCCTACTTCGCGCTCAAACTGTCCGGTGTGCCGGCTGACGAACCCTGCATGGTGACCGCCAAAGCTTGTATTCTCGATAAGGGCGGCGTCGTAGCAGCGAATGTGTTCACCAAAATCGCGTTGGCGTTGTTTGGCCAATATGATTGGCGTGGCATCCCCAGCATGCCCCCGGAAATCATGTTGCTGCCCAAACGGTTCTATTTCAGCATCTATGCGATTTCCTATTGGTCGCGAGCGGTGCTGATTCCCCTGTTGATCATTTTCGCGAAGCGGCCGCTGTGCCGCATTCCTCGTGAACAGGGCATCGAAGAACTGTATACGGAAGCGCCCGCGCAGATCGACTATGGCACGGTTCCTCCTTTCAAGAAGGATCGAACATGGTTTACGGCCCGAAACTTTTTCATCAATCTGGATGGGCTTCTCAAAGTCTATGACCGTTCGCCGGTCGAATGGGTTCGGCAGAAGGCTCTTCAGTGTGCTGCCGCTTGGATGCTCGATCACATGAAGGGGAGCGGAGGCCTCGGCGCGATTTATCCCGCCATGGCGAATTCTGTGATGGCGTTGCATTGCCTGGGCTACCAGAATGATGATTCTCTCGTCGTGAAAGCGATGCAGGAGATCGAGGATTTGGAAGTACACGACCGCGTGTACGTGAATGGGCAATGTGTCGATGCGATGCACTTACAACCTTGTCACTCTCCCATCTGGGACACGGCGCTGCTCATCAATGCCTTGTCGGAAGCCGGCATGCCACAGGATCATCCAGCTTTGCAAAAGGCGGCGACCTGGCTGCTGTCGAAACAAACGAAGACGGTTGCAGATTGGATTATTTCCTCTCCGGGCGCAGAGCCTGGTGGATGGTATTTTCAGTTTGAAAACGAACAGTATCCGGACGTCGACGATTCCGCCGTGGTGCTCATGGCCTTGGCGAAAGTCCGGCTTCCCGACGAGGAGCAGCAACGTGCGGCGATCCGCCGAGGTTGTCGGTGGGTTGTCTCCATGCAAGGTTCCGACGGGGGGTGGGGCGCCTACGATGTCGACAACAACAAGATCGTGTTCAATTATATTCCCTTTGCGGATCATCGAGCCCTGCTGGACCCGAGTACGGCCGATTTGGCCGGGCGCTGTCTCGAAATGCTCGCGACCCTCGGCTACGACTGGACCCATCCTTCTGTCGCCTCGGCGCTGGCCTTCGTCAAGGAGGATCAGGAGCAGGATGGAAGTTGGTATGGCCGGTGGGGAGTGAATTACATTTACGGTACCTGGTCGGTCCTCTCCGGTCTGCGCGCCATCGGAGAAGACGTGTCGTCTCCATACATTCGCCGCGCCGTGAATTGGGTAGAATCGAAACAGAACCCCGATGGCGGATGGGGTGAGTCCTGTCTATCCTACGCGAATGTGTCGCAGAGCGGCCACGGCGAAAGCACCCCGTCACAAACGGCATGGGCTCTGCTGGCTCTCATGATGGGCGGTGTTACGGACTCATTTAGTCTGGCTCGGGGCATCCATTACCTGATCAGAAACCAGCGGAAGGATGGGTCATGGGAAGAGGTGCGCCATACGGGGACTGGATTCCCACGCGTGTTCTATCTTCGCTACCATTGGTATTGCCAATATTTTCCCCTCTGGGCTCTGGCCATGTACCGCAATCTCAAGACTCGTGGAATCACGCGGGCAGATGAATTGCGAGAGCAGGCCTATCGAGCAGGACAGTTTCGGTCCCCACGCTGACGCGGTGGGCGCATCCCTGCCAACCTTTCTCACCATCTGCGATCGGGAGCACGCGTGAACGCTATTGGAGTCTTTGCCGCCACCCGTTGGGAGGTGGAAGCCGTTCGCCAGGCTTTTTCCGTTACCGAGATGAGGCTGATTGGAACCGTTCGTTGCCTCATCGCCCGACAGCGGCATCTTGACTGGTGGATCATCCCGATGGGTGTCGGTCCTGAACGGGCCGCAGCTACCGCGCGAATGGTGCTCGCGAAACAAGCGTTTGCCGCGATATGGTCCACGGGGTTTGCCTGCGCATTGCGCTCAGCCAACATCGGCGATGTCTTGATGGGAACTTACGCGACCATGTCGGATGATCGAACTGGTCGTGTGGCGTCCCCCTGCGATCCGGCAATGATCGAGTGGGCGAGACAGGGACTCGAGAATCGGCATATAGCGGTCCAGATAGGCCCATTCTTGTCAGTGCCGCAGGTGCTTTGCCGCGCAGATGAGAAGCGCGAGATGGCTGATCGCGTCGGCGCCATCGGGCTCGACATGGAGAGTGCAGCGTTGGGATTGGCGGCATCAGAGCGACAGATCCATTTCGGGATCGTCCGCACCGTTTCGGACCTCGTCGATGAAGATCTTCCCCTTGACTTCAATCTCTTTCTCAGGCCATCTGGATGGGCGAAGGGTGTGGCCGCCTGCCTGGCTCATCCTACGAGCCTGATTGGACTAAATCGACTACGTCGTCAAAGTCGCTCGGCCGGTGCACAGCTAACAGCCATCTATCGAGCCTTCGCCGACCTGGCCGGCTTCGAAGTGATGGTCTGATAGAGCCTGAGAACAGACTGGTTCCGTCCCAGAGGGACGGATGAGAGGAGGACGGGTTGGACAGCATTGCTCGCATCGGACGGTACACGCTCGACCTCACGGAGCAAATGGGACGGATGACCCTGTTTGTCCTCTCCTCGTTTGCCTGGTTGGGTCGCCCTCCGTTTCGGTTCTACCAAATCGTCAAACAACTGAATTTCATCGGGTACAAGTCGACCTTCGTCGTTGTGCTGACGGCGGTCTTCACTGGAATGGTCTTGGCGCTCCAAGGGTATTACACCCTGCGGAAGTTCGGCTCGGAAGCAGTGCTGGGCTCCGCGGTGGCGCTCAGCATCATTCGGGAATTGGGACCAGTCCTCGCGGCATTGATGGTCACGGCACGAGCCGGGTCTGCCATGACGGCGGAGATCGGTATCATGCGAATTACGGAGCAGATCGACGCCCTGGACACGATGGCAATCAATCCGCTGCAATATTTGATTGGACCGAAGCTCGTGGCCAGCTTGATCGCGGTGCCTCTCCTGGTCGCGCTTTTCGATGTGGTAGGGATTTATGGCGGGTACGTGGTCGGCGTGCAGCTGCTGAACGGCAACGAAGGCGCCTATTGGAGTTCAATCGAATCGGCGGTGGAATGGAAGGACGTGTACGGAGGCATTTGGAAATCCATCAGCTTCGGCCTCTTAATTAGCTGGGTCTGCTGCTACAAAGGCTTTTACACCAGACAGAGTGCAGAAGGATTGGGCGCCGCTACCACTGAAGCGGTGGTTTTGTCCGCAGTATTAATCCTCGTTTGGGATTACTTCCTGACGTCGGTGCTGCTCTGACGATCATGCGGTCTGAAACGAGAGGAACATGCGGCAAAAGCCTGGACCCTGGGAACGCCTCACGGAGAAGGCATGATTAAACTGGTCGGCGTTGAAAAGACATTGGGAGGGCAGCCCGTCTTGCGAGGGGTCGACCTGACAATCCCCGAGGGGAAACTCACTACCATCATCGGTGGAAGCGGCTCGGGCAAGAGCGTGCTGCTGAAGCATATTATAGGTCTCATGCAGCCTGATCGCGGTGAGATCTGGATCGACGGCACCGATATCGCGCACCTCAAAGGGCAGGCGCTCAATGAGGTCCGCAAGAAGTTCGCCATGCTTTTTCAGAGTGCCGCATTGTTTGATTCGATGACGGTCTTTGACAATGTTGCGTTTCCTCTCCGGGAGAAACTACGCTTGAGCGGCGACATTGTGAATAGGCGAGTCGACGAAAAATTAGCGCAAGTAGGATTGGCCGGCATGGGCCACAAATTTCCGGCCGAGTTGAGCGGAGGCATGCGTAAACGAGCCGGCTTAGCGCGCGCGTTAGTGATGGAACCGGAGATTATCCTGTTCGACGAGCCGACAACGGGGCTCGATCCCTTGATGGCCAAATCCATCCATGATCTGATCGTGGCGATGCAGCGGCAGTTCGGGTTTACCGCGGTCATGGTCAGTCACGAGATCCCGGAGATTTTTGGGATTTCAGATTGGGTGGCCATGATCAAGAAAGGGCGCATTGCCGAAATGGCGCCTTCGAGCGAATTTGTAAAGACCACGGACGAAGAAATTCGGGAGTTTATTTTTGTCGGAGGCCCCTTCAGCGCGAAAGGTCTGCCGACCGCATCTCTCTGATGTAGGAGACTATATGGAACGTGCAAAAGTTGAATTGATGGTAGGCGTCTTCGTGCTCGTGGGGGTGGCATGCCTGGGCTATCTGTCCATCAAATTGGGCAAGCTCGAAGTCATCGGGGGAAACAACTACGCCGTGGATGCGGAGTTCACATCGGCTTCTGGCCTGAAGCCGGGCGCATCCGTTGAAATCGCCGGGGTTGAGGTGGGGCGTGTTAAGCAGATCGGATTGAACACCGACCGAGCTGTGGTCGCTCTGGCGATTCAGGATGGTGTGAAGCTCTATTCAGATACGATTGCGTCGATCAAGACACGCGGGATCATCGGTGATAAGTATCTGGCCTTGTCCCTCGGCGGCGGGGGTGATCCGCTGAAACCTGGAGACAAGATTCGGGACACCGAATCCGGACTTGATCTGGAAGAATTGGTCAGCCAGTATGTGCATGGGAAGGTCAACTAACGCGGAGACAGGTTGAGTGATGACTCACAATGAACGAGGCCGGTGGCAAGATACGATCACCACTCTGGGAAGAGGTGTTGGGATGCATGGACTGCGATGGAAGATGATCGTGGTGGCGCTAGCGGTCCAGCTGTGCCTGTCGGGGCTATCGCCTGCTATGGCAGGGCCTGCTACGGAATCGATCAGGGGGACGATCGATGAAGTGTTCAAGGTATTGAACGATCAGGAATTGAAAAAACCGGCACGTCATGAGGCCCGCCGGCAGCGCCTGGAAGATGTGGTCGGGGCGCGATTCGATTATTCGGAAATGGCGCGGCGGTCACTGGGCACCCAATGGAACCAAATGTCCGAGAAAGATAAACAGGAATTCGTCGAGCTCTTTCGAACGCTGCTGACCAATACATATGCAGATCGCGTTGAGAACTACTCCGGCGAAGGTGTCCAATACCTCAACGAGCGGACGGAAAAAGAATATGCGGAGGTGCGCACCAAGGTCCTCTCCGGAAAAACCGAAATCCCCATGGATTATCGGCTTCTGCACAAGGATAACGATTGGCGTGTGTACGACGTCGTGGTCGATGGCGTCAGTCTGGTGAATAATTACCGTGGTCAGTTTACGAAGATCCTCCACACCTCCTCTTATCCAGGTCTCGTCGATCAACTCCGCAAGAAGTCCGATAAGATCAAAGCCCCTTAGCCAGGGGGCGGTCGATTCCGACGAGCGCCATGCAGGGTCATCACTTGTTGCCGATTCGTATTCTCTTGGCGTTGGCCGCACTCCTGCTCGGAAGTCTCTCGTGCGCTCACGCAGACACGCAGATTTTTCCGGTCCCGTCGGTCTCGACCAGCAAGAATGACGGCCAGGATGCCGGCTTAATTGCGCCTATTCTGATCTCCGACCCTGACGGTGAGTTGAAATATCTCATGGCGCCGATGCTCATTCAGAATTCCATCGTGGGCACTCGAGCGGTTTTCAATCTGTTCAAGTACGACCCGGGTGGTCGTCAAATGCGCTTCGTCGCCTCGCTGACTGAGCGGATCGAGCGCAAAGTGTTATTCGATTATGTGGATCCTGCCTTCGGAAACGGGCAATATTCTCTCAACTTCGGTGGAACGTTCTTTAAGAATGCGACCTCCCGCTTTTTCGGGCTAGGTCAATCGACGGTGCAGGCAGACGAAACAAACTACACGGCCAGGGAAGCGCGCGCTTACTGGCGGCTTGGTCTGTACGCCAATGAGGTGACTCAGATTTCGGTGGGCCAGCGCGTTCGGCAAGTAGAGATTCAACGGGGCGCTACGGATCTGCCTTTTTCGGTCGAGCAATTCCCCACGGTCGATGGCATGCAAGGCGAGACCATTATCGTGGGGCACCGCGCATCGTTTTATTATGATACGCGCGACAGCCTGGTCACACCCACCGACGGCGTCGCCGTCATGGCCTATGCTGAGCTGAACCAGAATATCAGAAACGGCGATCATCCCGTGTATTCGCGATATGAACTCGAAATCAAGAAGCTGTTTCCGAGCGAATCGAAGCGCGCCATTCTCATCGTACGCGCTGATTTACAAGCGACGCTCGGGTCTCAAGTGCCGTTTTTTGAGCAGTCTTCCCTGGGGGGGCAGAACAACCTCCGTGGGTTCGGAATGGATCGATATATCGATAAGCATTTGGTCGCCTTCAGCATCGAGGAACGCATCCATCTGTTGCGGACTAAAGTGGCCGGGGTGACGGCGGATTTTGAGGTGGCTCCCTTTCTGGACACGGGCCAGGTGTTCAATTCCTTTAAGGATGTCAGTTTCCAGGACTATCGCATGACTCCTGGGGTGGGGTTTCGCGCGATTGTACGTCCCAATGTCGTCGGTCGCCTCGATTACGGCTATAGCCGAGAGGGCGGAGCGATTTTTGCGGGTTTAGATTTTCCCTACTAGTACGCTGTTGAAGAACCAGTTCGACGCCCCTGAAAAAACAAAATGGCCAATTGCAGAGGGGGTGGATATTCGCAGGATCATCAAAAAAGCCATCCAGCGTGCACCGTACGTTGAGTCTCCGGGCCATGCGAAAGCGAAGCCGGAGGATTCTTTCAACATCCTGCTCGGTGCCTGTGGGCGAACGGCCGGTATTGCTCATGCGGCACATACTTCTATCATTCTTTGGCATTCTCTTGCTGTGTGGGACGCCGTTCTCGCTCGGGGCTGAGGGATTTGGCCCTTTTCCGGTCAGGAATTTTCAGGCGCTGGATCAGCTGGTTCTCGGTATGCCTGGCGAACGGGCGGCAGTGCTCCGCAGGGGCGATTTCGACGTGCGGCTTGAGCTGGCCAATACGGCCACGGTTGCTAAGGACAGCGAAGAACAGGCCGAGGTGACGATGAAATTTGAGACCGTACGGGCCGGCCTCTTTCTTCGCTATGGTCTGACCGACCGGTTGGAGATCGGGGCAGAAGTTCCCGTGCTTCACCGCTATGGGGGATTTATGGAGGGCGCGATCAAGAGTGTGGAGAATGCCACGACTGGAGTGGCACCGGCACGCAAAGCTCTCGGCGACACTCCCTATGCGTTCAACATCTCCAACGGCGGGCGAACCATGTTTAAAGGGTCGGATGGGGCTACCGGACTGGGAGACGTGTCATTTTTTGGGAAGTACCAACTGCTGAAAGAAACCTCTGCCCTGCCTGCGATGTCGCTTCGCGTGGCGGTGAAGGCGCCCACGGGAGACACGGCGGAGGTATTCGGGAGTGGCCATCCTGACGCCGGCATCGGGTTGGCTCTGGAGAAGGCTTTTGCGGCCCACTGGATTGTGTACATGAATGTGAATGGCATATTCCCCACGGGGCGGATTGCCGGGCTTGATCTTCAGCCTGTGATAAATGGGATGGTGGCGGTCGAATATCTTTGGACCGAGAACTTTTCCATCACGACCCATTTTGACTACTACTCACCGCCATTCCACGGGACGGGGACCAGGGTATTGGACAAAGGAGTCACGGAGGCAGTGCTGGGTGTAAGCTACCGCGTCCTGCCGGGCCTCTTATGGCAACTCTACGCAGTGGAGAACTTGGATTTTATTACGGGAAGCGCGGCGGACGTTACGCTCTCAACCGTGTTGACCTATCGGTTTCGTTCGTAGCAGCATTCGCACAGTGGGGACAGTAAAGATTCTGTCGACTCTTGGGGATCTCATACTCGATCGTAAGCATAAGAGAAATCTTGACACGAGCCGTGGCATATGTGAAGATGACACGACGTAAACGAACTTCTTACGCTGCTTCGCCGCCATCTTCTCAAGACAATTGTTTCCCACTGAATGAAAATTCATATCTGCGCCCAGTTGTCATGCCTTGACAAGGAGATCGTGCAATGTCTCTGCTGAAACATATCCACAGTCCCGCTGATTTGAAACGTCTCTCCCCTGAACAGTTTCCGGAACTATGCCAGGAGATCCGTGAACAGATCCTCGCGGTAGTTTCCAACGTTGGAGGGCACTTGGCCTCCAACCTTGGCGTCGTGGAGCTGACCGTTGCGCTGCAGTATCTCCTCGACACGCCGAATGACAAGATCGTCTGGGATACCAGTAATCAAGCCTATGCCCACAAGTTGCTAACCGGCCGCCGGGAGCAGTTTCACACGCTCCGGCAGTATGGGGGACTAAGCGGATTTTGTAAACGCGAAGAGACTGCTTACGACACGTTTAACGCCGGTCATGCCGGCACCGGCGTCTCCGCCGCATTCGGGATGGTAGAAGCGCGTGACCAACGGCATCAGAAGCACAAAGTGGTGTGTGTGGTGGGTGATGGCGCCATGACGGCGGGTATGACTTTGGAAGGGCTGCACCATGCCGGAGGGACCAACAAAGATTTCATCGTCGTTCTGAACGACAATCAAATGTCTATTTCGAAGAACGTCGGAGCGATCTCGGCCTATTTGAACCGGACGTTCACCGGGGAGTTCTACGCGCGGATGCGGGAAGAAACCGGTCAGCTGCTGCGAAGGATTCCACATATCGGCCTCGAAGTGCAAAAGATTGCCCGCCGCGCCGAAGAATTGGCCAAAGGCGCGATTCTTCCGGGTCTGCTGTTCGAAGAGTTGGGCTTCCAGTATGCCGGACCGATTGATGGCCATAATTTCGAACACCTTCTGCCGACGTTGGAGAATGTGCTGAAAATGAAAGGCCCGGTCCTGCTCCACGTGATTACGAAAAAGGGGCTAGGGTATGAGCCGGCGATGGAAAATCCCGTCTGGTTCCATGCTTGCCCTCCATTCGTGCGAGAAACGGGCAAACCGGCTAAGAAAGCATCCAGGCCCAGCTATACGAGCATGGCCGTTGATGCCCTGATCAAGGTCGCGCACCAGGATAAACGGATTGTGGCCATCACCGCCGCCATGTGCGAGGGCACGGGTCTCAATGCGTTTGAAAAAGTATTTCCCGATCGTATTTATGACGTCGGCATTGCCGAGCAGCATGCGGTCACGTTCGCAGCTGGAATGGCCGCGCAAGGCATGAAGCCCGTTGTCGCGCTCTATTCCACTTTCCTTCAGCGCGCCTATGATCAGGTTGTGCACGATGTGGCCACGCAGAATTTGCCGGTGACCTTTTGCATCGACCGGGGTGGGCTTGTTGCGGAAGATGGAACGACCCACCATGGCGCGTTCGACTTTGCATTTTTACGGCATGTACCGAATATGGTCGTCACGGCGCCCAAGGACGAAAACGAGTTGCAGCATTTGATGAAGACCTGTGTGAGTTATGACGGTCCCGCTTCAGTGCGTTATGCCCGTGGCGTGAGCCTCGGGGTCCCGATGGATCCGGAGCCTACCGCGTTGCCGATCGGCAAAGGCGAATTGTTGCGCGAAGGCACCGATGTCGCGATTGTCGCGATCGGAGTCACCGTATGGCCGGCAGTCAAGGCCGCGGAGCGCTTGGCCCAGGAAGGAATCTCGGCCGCAGTGATTAATGCCCGTTTCGTGAAGCCGTTAGATACCGAACTGATCATCGAAACGGCGAAGAATGTGCGCTGCTTGATCACTGTCGAGGAAGGCTCCAAGATGGGAGGGTTTGGTTCCGCGGTGTTGGAGGCCCTGTCCGAGGAAGGGATCACCCATTTGCGAACGAAGCTTCTCGGCCTCCCGGATTGGTACATCGAGCAGGGACCGCAAGATTTCCTGCGGGAACGATATGGGCTGACCGAAGAGGGCATTTACAACGGTGTGAAGGCGTTGTTTGGAGCTAGTGTGGCCACAGATGACGCCGCTCGACTGGCGTCATTGGTCGGAAGCTTGCCGCATGGGGATGAGCAGGGCAGCTAGCCGCCCAGGGTTAGTCAAAGAGCAAACACGCCGGGAAATTCATGCACATCACACGGAAGAAAACGCGGCAGATTCAAGCAGGGTCGGTGAAGATCGGCGGCGATGCGCCGATTTCGGTCCAGTCCATGTGTTCGACCGATACGCGCGATGTGACAGCCACAGTCGCTCAGATCCGTCAACTGGAGGACGCCGGTTGCGAGATCATTCGTGTCGCCGTGCCCGATGATGCGGCGGCTGCGGTCCTTCCCCAGATCAAAGCGGCAATGACGGTGCCACTGATCGCCGATATTCACTTCGACCATCGCCTTGCCCTCAAAGCCGCTGAAGTGGTCGATTGCGTCCGCATCAACCCGGGCAACATCGGGCCCTGGTGGAAGGTGCAGGAGGTTCTCAAGGCGGTTAATGAGCGAGGAATTCCCTTGCGAGTAGGGGTCAATGGTGGCTCTCTCGAGAGACCCCTGCTGGATAAATATGGATGGCCTTCACCGGAAGCCCTTTCAGAATCGGCATTGAATGCGGTGCATGCATTGGAAGACGAGGGCTTCACCAATATGAAGGTGTCGCTCAAGGCCTCCGACGTTCACCACGCCATTGATGCGTATTATTTGTTTTCCACTCAATCAAATTACCCTTTGCATATCGGGATTACGGAAGCCGGGACGGCCATGACCGGAGCCGTGAAATCTGCTATCGGGCTGGGGTGGCTTTTATCGCAGGGCATCGGCGATACACTGCGGGTCTCCCTCGCGGCCGATCCGGTGGAAGAGGTCAAAGTCGGCTTTGAGATTCTCAAGTCGCTGGAGTTGCGCCACCGCGGCATCAATGTCATCGCCTGCCCGACCTGCGGCCGAGTTGAGATCGATGTCGTGCGTATGGCGAATGAGCTGGAAAAGAAATTGGGCCATATTAAGACGCCTCTCAACGTGTCCGTGCTCGGCTGTGTGGTGAACGGCATTGGGGAAGGCAAGGAAGCAGATATCGGCATTGCCGGTGGAGAAGGCAAGGGCATTCTCTTCAAAAAGGGCAAGCTGATGCGGAAAGTACCCATCGAAGACCTCATGGACACCCTGATTCGCGAAGTTGAACTGCTGGCGAAAGAGAAAGAAGCCGAAGGCGGGACTGCGCATGATGGGGAGGCCATGGAAGACGCGCATGCGGAGGCAGGGTGGGAATTAATCGGTCATGCGACAGATGAACACTCGACCATTGTCAGAGATATTCCCGTGCTTCCGACTGAGCGGTAGTCTAACGCCATTGGATCTTAGGTCTGTCTCGATTATTCCTTCAGTTCCCTCGCTTGGCGGTTGAGTTCCTGAAGGTCCCCCTTCTATAATCCCATCCGTGGCGCCGTACCCAAGTGGCTAAGGGAGCAGTCTGCAAAACTGCGATGCGGCGGTTCGAACCCGCCCGGCGCCTCCAAACATTCCTGCTGGTATTTCAGATGGTTCGGTCATTCTGACAGGGCCATCTTTCACGCTGTTATTCACTGCTACTGGCCGACGAATAATACCCACCGGAGCCATTACCGTCCCCTTCCCACATCGTGCATGCCGCTGTCTCGTCATCGTGATGCCCGCTGGCGGTTAGGCCTCCGTGGAAATTTCACATCCGTCGCATCGCGTCGGTCATTGGCTCAATTCAGCGATCCGCCGTTCTTGCTCCTTCATTTTTCGACTGGCCGCCAGTGTTTCCGGCTCTAAGAGACCATGCAGGATCTCCTCTCTCAGCTGGATAAATAGCGGGCTCTGACGGGCCGAGGCCAGTTGACCTCCCTGTAAGAGTTCGAGCCAACGGGTGGTGGAGGCTGCATAGCGGCCATTTGGAACCGTGGTGCGCAATTCTTGAAAGGCGTTGATCGCATCCTCGCGGTTTTCAAATAATGCGACCAATCCCCTGGTATAGGTGACCTCCTCGCAGGTCGCGCTTTGTTGGCAATTTGCCCTGCGTGATTCTTGAGCGCGACTCACGACTCGCAACGCCTCTCGCTCTTTCGTATCGGTCTCAAAAAATGCACTGCTCGGCAACGTAACAGCCAACCCCGGACCTCCGGCACAGCCCCAGAGGGCTGCGGCGACAATGATCCAGATTGAGCGGTGTGCGGACGTACTTGAATTCATGGAGCACCTCCCAAATACCAAGCAGGTTGCGCGCTTGATGCGGCTATTCACTTCTGACCTATTCAAACTGCCGACTCCTCCGTCCGCGCGATGTTCGGCCCGCTAGGCGGGCATTCAATCTGAGCAGTTGAGGGCTGAGCCTGGATGATAGCCGGGCCAGATTGCCTGTGCAGTTCTTAAGGAAAGATGCGATTCAACGGAGGATCAATTCGCGAGGGTGAAAAGATGACTACTGTGGAGCGCAAGCATCTCTTGGTTTCTTGTGAGAGCGTCAGCACGGAGGGCCGCCTTTCGAGCGTTGACGGCGGTGGCAGGCCGCAGGCAATTCAGAGTGGAGATGGAAGGATAGCCAATTATTACTCTACGCTGTCTAGGCCAGCGAAAGCAAAGGGCTTGCGATGGAGGTTGGATGGTAAATGTGAAGAGCAGGGGGACAGCTGGTACGAGGAGGTCCACTGGTTGGTGACAATCCCGCAGGCCAGGACAGGTTGCTAGAGGGGATTAGTTTGACGAAATCGGTAGAGCTATCGATCGAAATGATAGGCGATGCCGAACATGAAGAGGTTGGCCCGATAGTCCGCGGTGATGTTGCTGCGGGTAAAGTGAAACTGAGCAAAATTGTATTTGTATTCGATGAAGGGGGCGAGGTGAGGGGTGAGAAAATATTTCACCCCGGCCAGTACGTTGAAGCTCGGGGCAAACGACGCTTCCGGCCTGAAATTTCCATCGGAAATATTACCCATATTGAGCCCGATCCCAAGCCCTGCATAGGGCTCAACCTTGTATTGATAGCCTGTCACGCGAACCAGTGCATTGAACGCGAGCGAATGCACCAATAGGTCGGCACCGGGGATTTGTCCCGACAGCACGGGATTCGTCGAGCGAGGGACCGTTTGCTGCTTGATATCAGGAGCCGATCGATACAAGTCGACCTCAAGACCGAACCAGTTGAACCCCCGATCGTCGAAGTAGTGGCCAAACTTAGCGCCATATGCCAAATTATTCGCTAAATCGAGCCCGCCGACGTCCGTCGTATCGAGGGTGGCGATGTTGGGTCCGATCGCGAATGCTCCATAGTTCTCCGCATGACCGAGCGTGGGGAGGCACAGGGCCACAAGTCCCAACAAGAAGCCCAATTGCCTACGAAACATATCCCCTCCAAGGCGACCGAATATCTCGTCTTCCATTTCCCTGTTGGATCCTACTCTAACGGGCTTAATGCGAGGTGGCAAGAGAGAAGTGTGTCTCATTACCAGACTAGCGGCATGAGGAGTCGCTTCGATGAAGCAATGTGGGCCGCAGGCAGAATCCACGCCACGGCGATTCATCCCAGGACCAGTTCAGCAGCGCATACTCGGTATGGGTCACACGATTTTCAATCACCCGTCCGAATCCTCCGATCCGTAACGAAAAACCGGCGGGCAGCAAGAAGTCACGTAGCACTCCGAATTCCGTGAAGTTGCCGGCGTAGTAGGCCGGATCCCCCTGCTCATTCACAAAACGCTCTCCGCGCCAGATGGTGACGTACGGCCGCCAGCCGTCCATATTCACGCCGGCCGTCAGTTGATAGCCACGGCCACGAACGATCGGGGCTCCGCTCTGCGTCGGTTCGTCTTGACTGGTGAGGTACATCGCCATTACATCGATTTCACGGAACCACGACAGAGCCGACCAATATCGGTTGGGCTGGAAGGTGAATTGCGGTCCGAATGCCGTCAGGAAATTGTTTCCGGCCGGGCGATCGCGGGGAATACCGGGTCCGAAGAAGGTTCGAGATTCCGAATATTGTGCGCCGCCGGAATGAGACCAGTAGACTTGGCCATTGAGTGAGAAAAAGCCGGCGCTGGCCCGTCCTGCGTAGCCCACATCGAACCGTTCCGGCTTCTGAAATGTCTCGATTTGGTTCCAGTTGATGAACAGATCCTGCTGATAATGTTGCCGGTCCACCAGGAGTTGGAAGCCTTGTTCGATCGGACGAGAAAAGAGGGAGGCATCGTTGAACAGCGCATCCACGAAGGGATGGTTGCGCTTGATCGTGCCTGCAATCAGCGACACCGCAGGCCACATCTCATATTCTGCCGATAGGATCGGTTGGACCGTGTGGAATCGCTGCGTATCCCCGACCGGTAAGCCGGCGAAGATGCCGAGATCCAGGTTCAACCTGGACGAAGGGCTGTATCGGAGCACGGGAGCGATGTATTGGCCGGCGAAGGTACTGTTCGCGACCGGTCGTCCTCCGATTTGCTCGAGGCCTGAATAGGCGATGTTATACGCATAGGTCAACGTATCGAGTTTGGCCGTGAAGCGAGGTGTGGCCTCCGCGGCTTGCTCGGGGGAGGCCGGCGTGCTCTGTGCGGGGAAGAGGTCTCTCATGAATCGTCCGTCCGCGGTATCCCAATTCCAGTTGAAGACGAGATACTGCTGATTGACCCATTTGGTCCCTTGAGGGATAACCTCATTGACTGCATTACGTAGGTGCCTCGCCTGAACCCCGAACTCGATGGACGCCTCGTCGCCCAAGACAAAGACTTTAGAAAGGCCCACCTCCATGAAATTTCCCGCGACGAATTCGGGGTCGCCTTGCTGGCTGAGGAAGTTCACACCGCGCCAGAATCCCACGCGAGGACGCCAACCTGCGATATCCAGCCAGACTTGAACATCGTAACCGCGTCCGTTGTCATAGGGCGTAGCGCGAGCCGGTTGATTGAAGCTGTTAAGATACGTCAGTCGGATGCCGATTTCATTCCACCATCGGAGTGAACGGACATAACGTGTGGGTTCGAAGACGAGTTCAGGGCCGAATGCGGTGACCAGATTGTTGCCAGTGCTGAATGAGCGATCGAGTTTGAGCAGGGCCTGACCGTGATGGACCCAATGCGCCTCGCCGTTGAAGCGGAAGAAACTGGCTCGAAGTTGCCCCACATATCCGACATCGTATCGATTGGTAGCGGAGCCGCCAAAGGCCTGCTCCCAGTTGATAAATAGGTCCTGCCGGTAATACTCTGAGTTCGCCATAATCTGCGCGCCCTGTTCAATCGGCCGCACAAACCGGTTGGCGTTGTCGAAGACCGCGTCGTGAAAGTCTCGGTGCGGCACCGCGAGGGTACCGAGCAGGGCACTCACTTCCTGAGTAGGGCTATATTGGAGTCGGACGATTGGCCGGACTTGTGAGACCTCCGTGTCATGACCGAACGGCATATTGAGGAACACTCCAAGGTCCAAGTCTACGGAGGAAAGCAGCTGTTTCCGTACATACACGTTCAGCAGGTTGCCGATCAGTGTCGTATCCCGGCCTATACCATTGGTGAAGGTATTATCCTGGAGGCCCTGTTTTCCAAGGTTGAACAGGAACGTTGTGGTTTCGATTCGCAGGTCGAGAGCGTGTGGAGCGGATGGAGGCGGCCCTTGGTCGGCTGCCGAGGCCGTGATCACATGCAACAGCCCGAACAATGTTCCGACGAGGAAGAAGGAACGCGCGCGCCATCTGTGGGGGTCGGACTGCAGCACAATGGGGGCCGATCATAAAAGGATGTCATGCAGGACGTCAACGCGTCTTTTTCGATCGCGACCAGCAGTGGCTCCATCGGTCGGCGACGCCTCGTGGCGCAGCCATCCGGCTGCTGAACGGACCAGCCTGTGAGCGACGACAAGCCGTCCTTGCCCGAACTGCCCCGGTCCGGCCTTTGGTTGGGGACCATGCTTTCCCTCATCGCCGCGGGCACCCTTCTGGCATCATTCGGAATTCAATGGCTGACGGTGTCGCGACTGGGCATCGGCATCCAGACCGATGCGTTTTATGCGGGGGCCACGGTGCAGCAAGTAATCTCCACACTGGTGATGGACCCGCTGATGTTCGTTCTGGTTCCCTATTTCTCCGCCCTCACCAGGGACGAGCGAATAACATTTGGCTGGTTCTTGCTCGTGGCGGTCTTCCTTTCGGCGGGACTGTTCTCCGGCGTGACTGCGGTCTTCGCCCCTGTCATCATGGCCTGGGTCGTCCCCGGATTCTCGCCGGAGGCTCACAGCCTCGCGGTCGAACTGACGCGTATCCAGTCCCTCGCCGTGGTCGGACTGTCCTGCTTCACGGTCCTGGCTTGTTTTTGTCAGGCCGGTAAACGTTTCTTGTGGCCGGCGCTGGCGGCCTTGTTCTGTGGCGTATTCGGATGGGCCCTTCTGTGGATCGGCCTCGATCGCTGGGGGGTGAGGTATGCGGCTTGGATCCAGGTCTTCATCCTCGCTGGGCCAGCGGTGATCCTGCTGCCGTCACTGGAGGCAAGGCCATTGCCGTCCTGGGCGGACGAGGTCGGAAAGCTGCGGCAATTATGGTCTCGCTTTCGCCCGCTGGTCCTCTCGTCCGCTTTTATCAGGAGCGGGTTTGTCGTGGATCGTTTCCTGGCCTCGTTCCTCGATCAAGGCAGCCTCGTCATTCTGGAACTGGCTGGGCGCACCCTGACGGCCCTGGTCCGTGTCCTCAACCAAGGCATCACGACGCCTATCCTGCCTAGGTTGACCCTGTGGGCCATGAATGGGCAATGGGAACCACATGCGCGACTCTTGCGGCATCGACTCGCTTGGATCGCCGGCATCGGTGGGTTGGCGTTCCTGCTGATCAGCTTCGTTCCCTCCGTGGTGCTTTCTGAGGAAATATGGGCGCGGGCGAGCGCGACACTCGGCGGCGCGCTCACCCCGGGTGACCTCCGCACCCTGTGGGTCACTTTTGTGTGCGGGTCAGGGATCCTGCTCTTTGGAGGGATCCATAATCTGCTGATCAATGCGTTTTACACGGCAAGCGAAACCGCGCTTCCGGCGAGGATAGAGATGCTGACCCATACGGCGGGACTGGCGATGAAGACAGTGGGCGTCCTGTTGGGAGGGCTGATGGGGATCGCTATTGCGATCAGTCTCTTTTATGCCCTGAACACGATCACCCTTTCCGTTGCGCTCAGACGAGCGGTCGGGCGCCGTGGGGTTCCGGATGATTCGTTGAGCGCCCCCGCCTCACGGCCATCCGGAGGCCCGCCGCCGGTCCTGTAATCAATGTAGGGCGGCCGCAGATGTCGAACGATCATAATGAGAGCAATCAGAACAGGCTGGCTCATCGCCGCATCCATGGGAGTGTCCCTTGTCATCACCTGCTTGGGACTTGAGGTCGGCTTGCGATTCATGCCGGTGAGTGATGGGCTGAGAGGACTACCGGTCAATGCCGACAATCCGATCTATCGATTCGCGCCGAACCTTCGGTTACGGTGGACGAAAGGATGGAACTTCTCGCTGGCCAATGAGATCGTGACCAACAATGAAGGGTTCATCAGCAACGTAGACTACGATGCCGCGGCCACCATTCCTTTGCTGGCCGTGATCGGAGATAGTTACGTAGAGGCTGCCATGGTGCCCTACGACCGAACGGCATCAGGCATCCTAGGCCGACTGGTGGAGGGCCACGGGCGGGTCTATTCGTTCGGAGCATCGGGCGCGGCATTAAGTCAATATTTGGCCTATGCCCGCTACGTGCGAAAGCGGTTCAATCCGGCCGGCATGGTCATGACGATCGTCGGCAATGACTTTGATGAGAGCCTCTTGAAGTACAGACGCTATCCAGGCTTTCATTACTTCATGGAAACTCCCGAGGGCGGGCTGGAGTTGACGCGTCTGGACCGCTCGGTTCCCTGGTGGAAAAATGTGGTGGTGAGGAGCGCACTGGGTCGGTACATCGTGATGAATCTCGAGGTGGGAAACCTGGTCGAGCGGTTCACTCACGGTCTCTCCGCAATCGCCGGGCATGATCTCGAGTTCGTGGGCAACGTGGACGCCACGGTCGACAAGGATCGACGGACGGATGCACTCAGGGCGGTGGACGCATTCCTGAGGCTGTTGCCCTCCATGTCAGGGCTCGAACCTCGCCACGTGCTGCTGGTCGTGGATGCCCCGCGGCCAGAGATTTACTCCCCGGTTCAGCTACATGTGGCGCGGAACAGCTTTTTCGGGGACATGCGGCGGTATCTCATCGAGAGGGCTTCTGCACAGGGCTTCGAAGTCATCGACCTGGAGAAGGTGTTCGTGCAAGATTACCAGAAAAGAGGCATGACGTTTGAGCACAAGAATGACTATCATTGGAACGAAACCGGTCATGAACTGGTGGCGGCGGTCATACGTCGCTCATCGGTTTACGACCGGGTGTTTCAACTCCGAGAGTGTGCCGCAGGATGTGCCAGATAGGATAACGTCCAGCGAGCGTCGCAGCCGCCCCGATCGTTCGGAGTCCACCGAATGTCCGTCGTGAATCCACGCGTCCTCTCCGTCATTCCCGGCTTGCCGGTTGGATACTGCATGATTTTCGCCAGGACCCAGATTGCGACGCTGGAGCAATTGGGAGTGGTCAGCCAGTCGTTTTTCTTGCAAACTCGCACCGCACCGGGATTGCTCCTTTCTGAGGCTGCGAGATTTCGCCGTGTGGTCGCTTCTTTTCAGCCGGACCTTATCCATGCGCACTACGGCACCGTCACGGCGCTCTTCTGTGCCCTCCTAACCAGGCTGCCGCTCGTCGTGACGTATCAAGGCAGCGACCTGAATCATTATTGGCACGCGAATCCTTTGAGACCGCCGACCGCCAGGGTCATGTCCCAGTTGGCCGCTTTGCGCGCCTCGGGGATCATCTGCGTAAGTCAACAATTGAAGGAGCGGCTCTGGTGGTATCGAGCCCATGCTCGCGTGCTTCCTTCGGGTGTGGACAAGAACATCTTCCATCCCGTTTCACAGCGGAATGCGAGGGCGAGCTGCGGCTGGTCGGATGACGAGAAGGTGGTCGTCACGAGCGCCGGGACCGATCCGATACACAAGCGGCTGTCACTGGCGCAGGCCTCGGTGCAGGCCGCCGAGTCGTTGTGCGGAAAGATCCGGTTCGTCGCGTTGGACGGGAAGAAGGATCAACGAACCGTCGCCACCCTCTTCAACGCCGCCGACTGTTTTCTGCTGACCAGCATGGCCGAGGGTTCTCCCAACGTGATCAAAGAGGCCATGGCCTGCGATCTGCCTGTCGTTTCCGTGGATGTGGGCGATGTCCGGGAGCGGCTGCGGGAGGTCAATCCGACCAAGATTGTCGACGCACACCCCCGGAAGCTGGGAGCAGCCGTGGCCGAGCTGGTGAGCTTGCGCAGCCGATCCAATGGAAGCGCAGCAATCCGCGATCTTTCCGCGGAAAGAGTCGCTTCCGATGTGTTAGCCCTTTATCGTGAGGTCTTGGAAAGGCGGCGAAGCGTGCCCCGCCAACCGCATGCCACGCGCTGAGGGGATGGTGGCCGGATGAGCCTCCCAGTTCACGTTAAACGCGGGCTATGGTCTAGCTTGTGCCATGGAATATTACCTCTTATTGACTCTGGAGACCACGGTCATTGCGGCCTTGGCATTGCTACTCTGGCTGAGGACGGGCCATGTGGGGTTTCCTGTCGGTATCGGTCTCCTCTACTTCTGGTCGCTCCATGGAGCCTGGTCGATCATCACGGATCAGCTGGGTGGGGAGAGTGGAAAACGTTATAGCTATTTGCTCGCGAAGATGTTTCCGGTCGAATTAGACGGGGACTACCTGTGGTCCCTGTTCCTGTATGCAAGTTTCATCATTTTGATCGAACTGACGCTGTTGTGGTTCCTGACAGCACAAGGACAAGAAGGGGCGGTCGTCGACTATGGCACTCCCCTGTCCATCTCCCATGGATTCATCCTGTTGCTCTCCGCCCTCTCCATGGCGGCGAGCTTTCTGATCATGCAAGACCAGTTGCTGGTTGCCGCTCAGTTCAACATGTCCCCGTATTACGCGACCAGAGGCGGGCTAGGGGAATACAACGAGTGGTTCACGCTGCATCAAGTCCTGAACCGGATGGCGCTGTTTTCCCTCGCGATCGGATCGTCTGTGTATCTCTCGGGCCACCGCGGCCGGTTCCTGGTCGGAAGCAATGGGGTCATGGTCGGAATGGCTTACATCGGGTCGATCCTCGGGACCTTTGGGTTTCTGGCCATGCTGGGCAATAAGAATGAGCTGTTCTCCGCCTTTCTGTTGGGGGGACTCTTTTACCTGGGCAACGCCAAGCCGGTGAGGTGGGCGCTCGTGGCGCCCATCGGAATTTTTGTTTTTCTTTCCATCGCCGCCATCGACCTCCTAAGAGGGTTCTCGATGGGCGCCCTCCTGGATAGCGCGAGTTGGTGGGAAGCCCTGGCCTGGTCTCCTGAAATCCGGTCGAGCAACGAAGCTTTTGCCGCCCATTTTTCCCTGTACGGCGTTTTGCAATTTAACCCCGGCTACACGTATGGCTCCAGTCTCGTGGCCTTAGCCACCTCGATCGTTCCGCGAGTGTTCTGGCCTGACAGACCCGAAGGCACCTATGTGCAGTACGCTGAAAGCCTGGGTATCTATGAAGGGGCGACCGGGCAGGGCTTTACCGTCCATCACGCCACCGGATGGTATTTGAATTTTGGCACATGGGGGTTGATTGCCGGCGCCCTGCTCGTGGGCATCATCTGGGCGAAGTGTTACAACGCCCATAACCGTGTCAGGCGCGGCGATCGCCATTGGGCCGCTGTGTTGGCGATCGTGGCTCCGGCGGGGTTCGTCTCATTCATTCCGCCGCTGGTGCGGGCGGGACCCGAGGCCTATAAGGGCATGGTTATCGAAGCCTTCCTGATTCCGGCCATGATCGTCCTATTGGCGTCGATTCCATGGGGGAAGGTGTTGGGTCTGTCGGAGTTCCCGTATGGAACAGCGAATGTCGAATAACCAGAACCTGCCCTCGGTGACGATCCTCATTCCTTGTCGGAATGAGGAGGCGTTCATCGGAGCCTGCCTTGACTCGCTTATTCTCAATAGGTACCCCGTCGACCGCCTCGACATTCTCATTGTCGATGGCGTCAGCACTGACAACACACGGACGATCGTTGGCCGCTTCGCCCAATCATATCCCCACATCCGCCTAATCGAAAATTACGCCGGGACCATCCCGGCCGCAATGAATGTCGGCATCAGCCGGTCCTGCGGTCAAGTCGTGATGAAGGTGGACGCGCATTCCACATACCCTCACGACTACATCGAGGCCTGCGTCCGTTATTTGTTTACCCATACTGCGAAGATGGTCGGAGGGGTCTGTGCTATTGCGCCCCGCGCACGAACCGTCGTGGCCGAATCGATCGCCCTCGCCCTCGCTCACCGATTCGCTTCGGGCAATGCCTACATCAAGGTCGGCACGGCCGAGCCCCGTTGGGCGGATTCGGCCGCGTTCGGATGCTGGAGGCGGGAAACCCTGGAGGAACTCGGGGGCTTCGATGAGCGGTTCACCGGAAGCTCGGATATGGATCTGAACAGGAGGCTTCGGAGCCGGGGGGGAAGAATTTTGCTTGTGCCGCAGATCAAGGTGACCTACTACGCGGACGCTGACCTGACGTCATTTTGGCAGCACAACTTCAGCGACGGGGTCTGGACCACCTTTGCGTTGAAGTTCGGCAGGCACGCCAGTTCCTGGAGGCATTGGATTCCCTTCGCCTTGATCATGTCATTGGCTGCGGCGGGGATAGCGCTGTGGGTCCATCCGATCTTCGCCTGGCTGTTGGCGGCCATTGGAGGATCCTACGCCCTGATGGCTCTCGCGGCCTCGGCTCAATTGTCGGTCAGGATGAAGAGCTCGGCATATCTGATCACGCTGCCGATCGTTTTTGCGGTGAGGCATTTCGCTCACGGGCTCGGCGCAGTCTACGGCCTCGTCCTGTTGGCCTTGCCGGGGCTGTCATGGCGGGGAAGACGGACGGATGGAAACGTCCGAGGGTACCCCGGGCAGAGGCTGTTGAACCTTCTTGGAGCGTTGGTAGGTCTGGTCATCATGTCGCCGGTTTTGATCGTCCTGGGCTTGCTGGTGAAATTGGACTCCCCCGGTCCCGTCTTGTATCGTGGCGAGCGTCTGGGCCGATTGGGGAAGCCGTTTCACATCCTAAAGTTCAGGACCATGGTCGAGTCCCCGCAGAAGACTGCCCCCATCACAGTGGAAGGAGATGGCCGCATTACGAGGGTCGGCCGGTTCCTTCGAAGGTCCAAGCTGGACGAGTTGCCGCAACTTTTCAATGTCATGAAGGGGGAGATGAGTCTCGTCGGCCCACGGCCAGAATGTGCCTACTATTTTCAATATTATGCGGAAGAAGAACGACGCCTGATTCATTCGGTGCGACCCGGGTTGACGGATTACGGGTCATTGCGTTTCCATGATGAAGGTCGCTTGCTCGCCGGCTCGCCCGATCCGGTGAAATTCTATTTGGAGCGGATACGTCGCGAAAAGGTTGACGAGCAGCTGCGGTATATTCGCGAGCAGTCCTTCCTCACCGATCTGAAGATCATTGTGAGGACTATTGTGACCATCATCATAACCAGGCTGAAACGGGATCGGACCGCTCAGCCTATCGGCTAGGTTAGTTCGACGGAATCCGCTGACAGTCGACCGTCGTGTCTGCTATGCGAGTGTAGATCCATGCCCTATCAAGTTCCCTTCGTTAACGTGCCTGCGCATTTTGCCGGCATCCAAGAAGAAATCTTGGAGACCGTGATGAATGTGCTCAAGCGGGGCAACCTGGTCTTGAGGGACGAACTGCGTGAATTCGAGCGGAATCTCGCGGCCTTCGTCGGCACTCGTTACGCCGTGGGTGTGAACAGCGGATCGGATGCGCTCCATTTGGCCCTTCGAGGCCTGGGAGTGGGCCCGGGAGACGAAGTGATTTCGGTGGCACATACCTGCGTGGCCACCATCTCCGCCATCGTGCATACGGGAGCCGTGCCGGTGCTCATCGATGTGGCAGATGATTACACGATGGATATGTCGAAACTTGAACAGGCCATCACCCGGCGCACGCGGGCCATCGTCCCCGTTCACCTGAACGGCCGTGCCTGTGATATGGACCGATTGATGGAGGCGGCCCGGAAGCACAAGCTGATCGTGGTAGAGGATGGGGCTCAGGCCTTGGGAGCGGAGTACGACGGCCGCAAGGTCGGCTCATTCGGCATGGCCGGTTGTTTCAGCTTGTATCCCTTCAAAATGCTGGGTGCCTTCGGAGACGGGGGGATCGTCACCACGAACGATGAACATCTGGCCAGGCAAATTGCCGTCCTGCGGGACTACGGGGAAGATCGGGAAACGGGAGAGGTGCTCTGTTTCGGTTATAACTCACGGTTGGACAATCTCCAGGCGGCGATTCTGAACGTCAAATTGAAGCACTTTTCTGGCTGGATCGAACGGCGCCGGCAGATCGCAGACCTGTATCACGAGGGCCTGGCAGACCTCCTCCACATCACGCTGCCGCGCTTTTCCTCTGACAAGCGTGTCGATGTCTATTTAAATTACACGCTCAGGGCCGAGCGTCGGGATGATCTGGTTACATTCCTGAAACAACAGGGCATCGAGCCATTGACGCCGTTGTCCCTGGTTACCCCCGTTCACCGTCACAAGGCTCTTCACCTGGATCATCTGTCGCTGCCCAACACGGAAGCCATTGCAAGGGAGTTCCTCTACCTGCCAATCAGCCCGGAACTTGAGGATGAGCAAATCCGCTACGTCATCGCCACGCTGCATCGTTTCTATGGGAAGATCCAACCGCTCGGATGACGAACAGCAAGTGTCCCCCCACAGTCAAGCACTGGTATATACCAAACACCTTCAGTAAGATGACCGTCCGTTGGAAGCTCGGGTATCCCCGTACTGTGAACGACATCGCACAGACGGTCCGCTGAAGAAGGATGTTCCCCACCGGTGAAATCCATGGCACCTGTAGGCCAGGCAGGAACAGAGCAGGGAGATAGGAAGCAGCACTTTCTGTATTCGCTCTATCGCACGATGCTGCTGGTGCGGCTGACCGAAGAGCGGATCGCGACGCTCGTGGAGACGAAGGAAGCAACGACCCCTTGTCATCTCTACATCGGGCAGGAGGCGATCGCTGCCGGCGTTTGCGCGGCGCTGGGACGGGAGGATACGGTTTGGGGTGGGCATCGATCCCATGGGCACTATCTGGCCAAGGGCGGCGACCTTCCCAGGATGATGGCTGAAATCTTGGGCAAGGCGACGGGCTGCTCCAAGGGGCGTGGGGGGTCCATGCATCTCCTAGACAGGACTCAGGGACTGTATGGCACGGTCCCCTTGGTTGGAGCGACCATTCCTCTCGCAGTCGGCGCCGGGCTCGCGTCCAAACTTCGCCACGATGGCCATGTGGCTGTGACCTTCTTCGGCGATGGAGCCACCGAGGAGGGCCATTTTCACGAGTCTCTGAACCTGGCGGCGCTCTACCGGCTTCCGGTGCTGTTCGTGTGCGAGAATAATTTTTACTCCACTCACATGGCCTTGTCGGAGCGCCGTTCGAAGGACAACATTGTGCAAGCGGCTGATTCCGCCGGCATGCCTGGTCTGCGTCTGGACGGGAACGATGTGCAGGCGGTGTTCGAAGGCGCGAGCCGGGCCGTGGCCCGGGCGAGGGCGGGGGAGGGGCCTTCCCTCCTGGAATGCAGGACCTACCGGTGGCGCGGTCATGTCGGCCCATCATGGGATTTGGAAGTCGGTGAGCATCGTCGCCGCGAACTGGAGGAGTGGCTGCCGAAGGATCCCATCATGCGCCTAAAGCAGTGCTTGGTGGATGTGGGGAGCCCCGTGGAGGAACTGGAGGCTATGCGCTCCGCCATCTTGGCTGAGGTGGACGCGGCTGTCGAGTTTGCGCGAGCATCCCCATTGCCGGAAGAGAGTGACCTATTGCGACATGTATATGCCCCAACAGAATAGGACTGACGGACAACGCCGGCTCACCTACGCGCAGGCCATACGAGAGGCGCATGCGCAGCTCCTGCGGCAGGACCCGCGGGTGTTCATCTGCGGCCAAGGGGTCTGGAATCCCTGGTATGCCGGGACCAGTCTCCAGGATCTGGACACGGAGTTCGGCCGCGAACGGGTGCTCGACTGCCCGGTCTCGGAGAATGCCATGACGGCTGCCGCCATCGGCGCGGCGATTGTCGGCATGCGGCCGATCGTGTTCCATGCGCGCATGGATTTCATGCTGCTTGCGGTCGATCCCATCGTGAACCAAGCGGCGAACTGGTCCTATTTATTCGGAGGGCAGGTGAACGTGCCCGTGGTCATTCGTTCGGTCATCAATCGGGGAGGCGAACAGGGGGCGCAGCACTCACAAGCCCTTCAGGCCATGTTCGCCCATGCGCCCGGATTGAAGGTGGTGATGCCCAGTACGCCGCACGACGCAAAGGGGCTACTCGTCGCCGCGGTCCGTGACGGGAATCCGGTGCTCTATCTTGACGACCGCTGGCTTTATGAACAGGAGGGAGCGGTGTCCGAGGACCTCTATGAGGTACCGATCGGAACGGCCGCGCTTCGCCGCCAGGGAATGGATGTCACGCTCGTTGCCACGTCGTACATGGCCTCCGAGGCGGCCATGGCCGTTGAGGCGTTGGCTCGACGGGACATTGATGTGGAGTTGATCGATTTGCGCTCGATCAAGCCATGGGATCGCAATCTGGTGTACTCCTCCGTAGGAAAAACCGGCCGCTTGGTTATTGCCGACGCTGCCTGGATGAGCGGCGGGATCGCCGCGGAGATCGCCGCCTCGGTGGCCGGAGAGATCTTTCACGCCCTGAAGGCGCCGATTGCACGTGTCTGCCTACCCGATGTGCCGGCCCCCACTGCGGCCGTGCTCGAGCGCGCTTATTATGTCGGCGCGGAGGATATTGTCGCTGCGGTGGAGAAAGTGTTTGTGTAGACTACCCGCTCTATTTATGGCCTATCACGTTCCCTTCATCGACCCTCGCAGTCACTACGCGAAGCTCAAGCCTGAGATCGATCGGGCGATCATTGAATGCTTGGCGAATGGCGATTTGGTGAATCGGCACCAGCTCAAGGATTTTGAACAGCACCTGGCCGAATTCGTGGGCGCCAAGTACGCGGTCGGCGTCAACAGCGGGTACCATGCCCTCTACTTTGCGCTCCTTGGAGCGGGTGTGGGCCGGGGCGATGAGGTCATCACGGTGGCCCACACGTTCGTTGCGACGGTGTCGGCCATTGTGCATTGCGGGGCGCATCCGGTCCTGGTCGATGTGGCGCGCGACTACAATATGGCCATCGACCAGATCGAGCGCGCGATCACGCCGCGGACGAAGGCCCTCCTGCCGGTGCACCTCAATGGGCGTGTGTGCGAGATGGACAAGATTTTGGCGCTGGCTGACAACCACGGGTTGGCGGTGATCGAGGATGCAGCGCAGGCTCTCGGGGCAACGTTTGACGGGAAATATGCCGGGAGCCAGGGGCGCGCCGGCTGCTTCAGTTTCTATCCCTTCAAGGTCCTCGGTGGGGTTGGCGATGGCGGGGCCATCACGACGAACGATCCGCAGTTGGCACGAATGGCAACCCTATTGCGCTACAACGGAGAGGACCGCGAAACAGGCGAATATCACTACCATGGACAGACTGCACTTCTGGACAATGTTCAGGCTGCTGTACTGGATGTGAAGCTGCGATACTTGCCTGAGTGGATTATCCATCGGCGTCGGATTGCGGAACGCTATCGTCTCGGTCTCGCCCGGATCAAACAATTGCGCTTGCCCCATTTCGATGAGGGCAAGCGGAAAGACATCTACCAGAATTATGTTATCCGTACGACCGTCCGCGACCAATTGCGCGCCTACCTGAAGGCGGGGGGGGTCGAAACGCTGGTCCATTGGTCGAGACCCATGTGGGAGCATCAGGGGTTGGGGCTCGCGGTCCCGGATGTCCCGGAGACCCTCTCAATCTGCCGGGAAGTGTTGTCCCTCCCGATGAGCGCGGAGACCACGGAAGAACATGTCGACGCGACCGTCGCCTGCGTGCAGAGGTTTTTTTCAAGCCGCCCGTGAGCACAGTCGACTACAGCTCCGTAACTGAAAAAGATGGAGACTGGGTGACGCCGGAAGCGTTGTCCATGGTCTATACCCGGTATCGCTTTGCGTTAGACTTCTGTCGAGGGAAGCGGCTCCTGGAGGTGGCCTGCGGTCAAGCTGTCGGGCTAGGATACCTTGCAAAGCATGCAGCGCAAGCGGTCGGTGCAGACGTCACAGAGAAGTTGCTCAACCGGGCACGTCACACCTTGCAGGAGACGCTTCCGTTGCTGAGGTTGGACGCAGACTCGTTGCCGCTGAGAACGGCATCCCGGGATGTGATTGTGTGTTATGAGGCGATCTACTATCTCAAACACCCAATTCAGTTCTTGCAGGAGTGCCGGCGAGTGTTGTCACCTCAGGGGTTTCTCCTGCTCTGCACTGTGAACCCGGAGTGGCCGGACTTCAACCCTAGTCCGTACAGTCGGCAGTATTATTCGGCCCGTCAGCTCTCGGCACTGCTCGAAAAGTCCGGCTTTCAGACGCAAATCTTCGGCGCTTTTCCTGTCGCGGACTCGTCGTTTCTAGCTTCGTGTGTGTCACGGATCAAGCGTGTTGCCGTGGCTTTGCAGCTGATTCCATCCTCAATGCAAGGAAAGCGACTGCTCAAGCGTCTCTTTCTTGGGAGACTGGTCCGCTTCCCGGCAGCCGTCGATGATGGAATGACTGCCTACGCTCAGCCTGTACCGATTTCTTGCGACCACCCAATCGTCGGCTATAAGATCCTGTTTGCCGTGGGACGACCTACCGGACCTGGTTAGTTTGCTCAACGAGTTCCGGATTCCTTATCGCTTCCGTTCGTCTCGCAGGTCTGGTCCAACCAGGGGTTTATCCTAGGGCTGGATTCGACGATTGAAGACAGGGTATCCTTCCAATTCAAGTTGGCCGAGGCCGAGGCCTCATGGCTAGGCTCAACCGGGGTATGCCATGGCTCATCCATTTACCGCATCGTATACTCCAGGCCAACGACGCCTCCTGCTATTTGTCGCCCACCTGGGGCTGGCGGCGCTGTCGAATTGGCTGGCTTTCGTTCTCCGTTTCGATGGCGGTATTCCCGCGCCCCAGTGGGAACTCTTCAGCTCCATGCTCCCCTTGCTCTTGATCGTCCGGGCGCTTTCCTTTTCACCATTCAGGCTCTACGACGGCCTCTGGCGATACACGAGCCTGTGGGATGTTCGCGACCTGGCCCTGAGTATCGCCGCGAGCACGCTGCTGTTCGCCGGAGCGGTCCGAGTTGGAATGGGCGTCTGGTCCTATCCCTCGTCTGTTTTTGTAATAGACGCTCTGCTGCTGCTCTGCCTGTTGACCGGGCTGCGCCTGGTGCCAAGGCTCATTCGAGAAGCGAAATGGCTGCGGACTGGCCGAAAGCGGGTGCTGATCGTCGGTGCCGGTGATGCTGGCGCCATGATCGTGCAAGAAATGCGGAACAATCGCATCTACGGGTATCATCCGATCGGCTTCATTGACGACAATCCCAACAAAATTGCACACCGCATTCATGGCGTAGGGGTATTGGGCAGTAGAGAGAGCCTGCCTCGAATCATCGCCGAACAGCGTCCCGACGTGGTGCTCGTGGCCATGCCGAGTGCCACTCCTGCCGCGATCCGAGCGGTGGTGAAGGCGTTGGAGCCGTTCGATCTGCCCATTCAAACCCTCCCCAATCTCCGCGACCTGTTGCAGTGCCACGTCCAGGTCAGTCAAATCCGCAATCTCTCAATCGAGGATTTGCTGGAGCGTGTTCCCGTCGATCTCGACCCGGAGCCGCTCCGAAGTCTGGTCCAGGGCGAACGTGTGTTGGTCACCGGCGCCGGTGGGTCGATCGGCGCGGAGTTATGCCGACAAGTGGCCACCTTCTCCCCCGCGTCGTTGGTGCTCCTCGACCGTTATGAAAATGGGCTCTTTGCCATAACGAACGAGCTTTCAGCCGCTGGCCATGCCTTCATCGTTCCTCTGATCGGCGATATCACCGATGTCGGTCAAATAAATCGATTGTTTGCTGAGCATCGTCCTACGCTGGTATTTCATGCGGCTGCGCACAAACATGTTCCGTTGATGGAGGGGAACCTCTGCGAGGCGGTCCTGAATAATGTCGGTGGGACGCGAGTTGTCGCGGAGGCGGCCCATCGGCATGAGGTTGACCGGTTCATTCTCATCTCGACCGACAAAGCCGTGAATCCCGTCAGTGTGATGGGGGCGAGCAAAGCGGTGGCCGAACTGCTTGTCCAGGAGACAGCCGGAACGTCTCGAACGATTTTCGCGAGCGTGCGATTCGGCAATGTCCTAGGCAGCAACGGCAGCGTCGTCCCGCAGTTTCTAGACCAGATCAAAGCGGGCGGACCGGTCACTGTTACAGATCCCGGCATGCGCCGCTATTTCATGCTGATGACGGAGGCTGTGCATTTGGTGCTCCATGCGGCGCGCCTGGCTCGGGGCGGGGAGCTGTTTGTACTGGATATGGGGGAGCAAATCAGTGTGGTAGATATGGCGCGAAATTTGATTCGATTGGCCGGGTTTGTTCCCGATAAGGATATTGCCATAACCTATCTAGGCTGTCGCCCAGGGGAAAAGTTAATTGAAGAACTGGTGGCCGGTCATGAAACGCTGGAGGCTACTTCCGTCCCGAAGATTACCTGCGTCCGGAAGGATTTTGTATATGCACCCTCCAACCTGTCTGGCTTGATCAAGCGGCTGGAAGAGTCTGCTGCTGAAGGGAATGTCTCGAACGTGCTGGCCATTCTTTGTGACATTCTGCCCGACTATCATCCATGGGGCGCGTCACATGTTAATGAGGGGAGTGGTGATTCACGTGGCACAGTGCCCGCGGACCTGCTTTCATCCCCGGTTGATGCCGTGACCAGCGCTGGGCTTTCGCCGGCCTCGTCTCGCAGGCGAGGATAACGTGCCGCTGTGGCGGAGTGATGGCCGGTCTTGTAAGCGCCCTCTGAGACTCGTCCCGTTTCTTCTCATCGGTTGTCGGCCTGCCTTGTGAGAGTCTCTCGTCTTTCTGTAACTTCCGCTCTCGGCCTGACCCTGTGGTTCGGATGGGTGAGTGTAGCCCTGGCATCCAGCAACCTACCGCTTCACCATTGGGGCTACGATGCCATTGAGCGCCTCATTGCCTTGGGCGTAATTGATCGGGCGTTGATCGGCGCGAAGCCGTTCAGCCGCATGCAGGCGGCTCAGCACGTGGCCCGGGCCATTGAACTCGTGCGGGCCGACAAGGTCGAATTGAATGGTCGTGAAATCATTGCCGAGCCTCTGCTGGAGCGATTGCTGGCGGAATTTCGGCCGGAACTCATCCGTCTCGGCCTTGTGGGGGCGCGGGCAGAAGATAAAACGGGCTTCCTGCGGGCCGGCGCTCGCGTCACGAGTGAAATCGATGCTTCATCCATCGGCGGCGGGCAGACCGTTCGATTTCGGGAAAATCGAGGCGGCGAATATTACGTCAATGGGGTCCAGAATCAAACAGATATGCGGGGATGGATTGAGTTCGGAGATTGGGCCGCGCTGACGGCACAGCCGAAATTTATCAGCAACCGCCATCTGCTGGGCATTGGCGCCACCAACAACAGTGACAATTTTTACATGCGAGAGCTCAGCCTCAAATTGATCTACGCGAACATCGCATTGGAGGCGGGGCGAGGCACGCAATGGTGGGGGCCTGGGTATCACGGATCTCTCTTGCTGACTGATCATGCCTTTCCCATGGACATGATTAAGCTGGGGACGGAGCGTCCGTTTCAATTGCCGGGGTTTTTGAGCGGGCTTGGCGACTGGAAGGTCAATTCTTTTCTCGCTCAATTGGAGGCGAATCGAGATTTTTCACGAGCCAAAGTTTTCGGCCTCCGTATCAGTTGGCTGCCTGCCTCCTGGTTGGAATTCGGGCTGAATCGTTTGACCCAGTTCGGCGGAGCCGGTCGGGACCAATCATTTCCCGAAATCATCATAGACACCTACTTCCATCCGGCGAATCAGGGTAGCAATCAAGAGGTCAACGAACAGGCCATGGTGGATTTCCGTCTGCGAATTCCCTCTGTACCCTATCTGATTCCATTTCCTGCCGGCCTGCAGTTTTATGGAGAGATCGGGACGGAAGATAAATGGTCGCAGCTTCCTATCCCAAGTCGGACGGCGCTCTTGGGAGGCATCTATATCCCACAGGTGTTTCAGGGCGATACTATGGATCTGCGGATCGAATACGCCGATACCGATTTCGGACGCCAACGACATCCCGAGTTGTCGCAAGTCTGGTACAACAACGGGATCTATACCAGCGGCATGCGCTTTCGGGGGTTCCCGCTCGGCCACCATATGGGAACCGATGGAATCGATTTTTTCGTCCGAACGACCCGCTATCTGACGGAGACACTGCAACTCGGCGCGAATTTTAACATCCAAGAACGGGACCGTGGCCAACCCATTCATGAGAAGAAGCGGGAAGCCGCTGTTGACCTAACCTACTGGTATTCCAAGGACGTTCAGTTCATGGCCGGTTATGTTTTCCAGCGTTTGAAGAATCCGGGCCAGGTGTCGGCCATCACGCCATTTGTCGAGACCTTTGCCGCTGGAGTGGAAGCCCAGAACCATTTGTTCTGGACATCAGTAGCCGTGCAGTTTTAGGCTACCGCCTTGCGGGAGGTCACTATTCCGTCAGTGTCAGCCGATTGGTCTTGCTGACACTATGGCGACAGGTGTGAAGCAAGGTCCTGTAGAGGAGAGAGTTATGGCGTTGATTATTTCCTCCCGCCACCATACGATTCAGAACTCAGCCCTCATGGTCCTCAGCCGCGGATTGATCTGGGTCTTGGTCCTGACCTTCATCGGTCCAGCACCGCTATGGGGCCAAACGCTTTCGCCGCAATCGGTGCCGCCAGGCCTCATGCAACAAATGGGGCCTGGGTCGGCGGGTGGCCCGTTCACCCCCAGCGGATTGAATCAGCCCGGCCTGGGAGCATCTCCCGGTCAGGTGATCGTGACTAACCCCACCGCATTGCAACCGATCGTGCCGAATCAAACCCCCTGTCCCGTCCCCTTGTCCTCGGATCTCAGCTCAAAGGGGACGGTCCCAAACCTGAATGATTACTGGCCTGTGGAGCCGAGCAGCCTCTTGCCTAGTTCGATCGAACAACGAATGAAGCAGGAGCAGGAGGAACGCGATCGCCGCCAGGAAAAGCTGCAAGCTGACAAGGAGAAACTAGGAATCGAATACCAGGCCCAAGCTGAACGCGAGAGAAAAGGCGTGGCGCAGCTGCCTTATGGACAAGGTCTCATTCCGAATCTGCTGTCGCCTCCTGGTCAGGCGCCGTCCCAATCGAGTGGTCAGACGTCTCTTCCCCAGGGCGTTGTGCGACCGATACCGGAAAAGAAGCTATTCATGGCGGAACAGTTGCGGCAGCAGGATTTTAACATCGAGGAAGCGTTCGCCGAATTCTCCGTGCTGCATGGAGTGAAGAGTCACTTGCGGCAATTCGGATACGATTTTTTCGATGCTCAAGCCAATACATTCTCGCCGATTCAGGACATTCCCGTCGGACCGGATTTTATCGTCGGGCCGCAAGATTCGCTCGCCGTGCACATTTGGAATGTTCCCGATCCGAATTTCAACCGCAGCTTCATCGTGCCGGTTGAACGCGATGGCATGATCGTGATCCCGCAGGTAGGGGCTATCCCCGTTGGAGGACAGACGTTTTCTCAGGTCGAGCAAGCGGTCAGGGTTAGACTGAGTACTCTTCTGAAGCGTTTTGAGTTGCATGTGTCGATGGCTCGTATCCGGACGATAAAAGTGTTCGTGGTGGGGGAAGTCGTTCGGCCTGGTTCCTATGAAATCAGCGCATTGGCCACGGCGTCCAATGCCTTGTATGCTGCCTGCGGCCCGACTCGTTCTGGATCCTTGCGGCAGGTGAAGGTCATGCGTGAGGGCAAGAGCGTGGCAGAGCTCGATCTCTATGATTTCCTGCTGCGGGGCGATCGGCGATTCGACCAACGACTGCAGTCCGGTGATGTGGTGCTCATTCCGCCAGTCGGTCCCGTGGTGGCAGTCAGCGGATCAGTCAAACGACCGGCCATCTACGAAGTCAAGCCGGGCGTGCGATTGACAGAACTCCTCGCGCTGTCCGGTGGCCTCACTCCCCTTTCCGACCGCCAACGGTGCCATCTCTTCCGGCTCGACCCGGAGCGTGGACGGATCATGATCGACGTGGATTTGATCGGCGCCCTGACCTCCCAGGGATATGAAAAAAACCGGCCGGGAGTCGCCGGGGGCGATCCACTTTTGTTGGACGGGGATTATGTGCGGATTGGCGTTCTTCCGACTCAAATAAACAACGTCGTCAGCCTGGTTGGAGCAGTGAAAAGCCCAGGGCCGTATGAATACCGTCCCGGGATGAAGGTGAAAGATCTACTTATCCATGACCAGCTCACGGTGGATGCCTATGCCGATCGTGCCGAAATCGTGAGAACGGATCCGGTCACCTATCAAACCCAGGTCATTCAGTTCAGCCCTAAGGCATTGCTCGACGGGAATACCGCAGAAAATTACGAACTCCAACGGCTGGACCAAGTCGTCGTAGCCAGCCAGCATAGGCCGCCCAATCTGGTCTTGGTGGAAGGCGAGCTGAAAAGGCCAGGATATTTCACCATCGAAATGGGAGAGCGGTTGAGCTCGGTGCTGAAACGGGCCGGTGGCGTGACGCAAAACGCCTTTCCCCCAGGGTTAATCATTACGCGAGAGTCCGTCAAGCTGCGGCAACAGGCAGAGCTGGAACGATTTGTCGCCTCAGAGCGTCAGCGCCTGACGGCCCAGTCGGCCGGAATGGCGGCAGGATCTACCGGATTGAACAGTGCCGCGGTGTTGACCGCTGGCGGAGGGCTTGCAGAGCAACAGGTGCTGTCATTGCGCCTCCAGCAATTGGAAGCGATTACTTCGCGAGTCGAGCTCGGCAGGGTCGTGATTCGTATGGAATCGATCGATCACCTTGAAGGAACCGAAGACGATATCATCTTGGAATCGCGGGATCGGATTCTGATGCCGACACCGCCTCAAACGGTCAGCATCATCGGCTCGGTGAAGAATCCCAGCACGGTAGTGTACCGGCCCAGCCTGGGCCTCGATGACTATCTGCGCCAAGCCGGGGGGATGACGGAGGATGCCAATAAGAAGGAGATGTACGTCATGCGGGCCAACGGCACCACCGATTCGTCCTATTTAGCAGTCAAAACGGTACAGTCCGGGGATACGATCGTGGTGCCTCAGAAAATAGAAGCGCAGACGCCTCAATTGTCGCTGTGGCAAACGGTGGCGAGCATTATCGGCAGCGTAGCGCTGACGGTAGCTGGCATCTCGGTGATCGGTCGATAAACGGAAACTCGTCCATCATGAGCCGGTTACCGGATTCTCCACAGCTCGTCATCACTTCCTCTCGCGGTGACGGAGCGAACCTGCTATCCCACGATGTGCTTGGACAGCTCGACCTCTGGTCGGTGATGTCCCGGCGACGGGGTGTGATTGCGACGATCTTGCTGGCCTCGATTCTCGGGGCATTTGGCGTCAGTTGGTTTCTCCTCCCCAAGGCCTATGAATCGACGGCGACCCTGTTGCCGCAGTTGGACTCCAAAGAAGGCGGGAGTCTTGCTGCGTTATTGACCGCCACGGGAGCCGGTGGCATGGCGCAAAATCTTGGTGTCGGACTTCCGGGAATTCCGACGACACCCACCGATGTGTTCGTGGCCATTCTGAAATCCCGGATGATGGCCGATGAGGCCATCGTCAAGTTCAATTTGATGGCGGTCTACGGTGAAAAGACCATGCATGACACGCGCGTCGAATTGACTGAGCATGTACGCGTTACTTTGTCGAAAGAGAAAGTCATCAAAGTGACAGTGGAAGATCGCGACCCCCAAATGGCGGCGGATATTGCGGCTTACTTCGTGGCCACTCTGGACCGGCTCAATCGTATTTTGAATGTCAGTAAGGCAAGCCATAATCGCGAGTTCATTGAACGGCGTCTCGCAGAGACGCAGGTCGGCCTGGTGAAAACGGAAGAGGCCTTGCGAGATTTTCAGACCAAGAACAAAGCCGTTGCGGTTGAGGCGCAGTCAAAAGCTATGATCGAGGCCGCGGCCATGATTCAGGGACAGATCACCGGCTATGAGGTGCAGCTAGAAGTGATGAGCGCCTACCTCTCCCCGGAGCACCCCGATCTCACGCGTGTTCGTTCCAGCATTGAAGAGTTAAAGAAGCAACTCTCTCTGCTGGAGTTCGGCAAGGGCGGAAAAGGTATGATGCCGGGGGGGAGGCTGCATCCGGCCATGATCACCGTGCCGGACTTAGCGCTCCAATATGGGCGATTGTTTCGAGAACTCAAGGTACAGGAGACTCTGTATGCCTTGCTCACCTCGCAGTACGAGCAAGCGAAGATTACCGAGGCGCGCGATACCCCGACGGTGCAGGTTTTGGATGCGCCGGTGCCGGCTGATAAGAATATCAAGCCGCGTGTATTCTTCAATACGGCTGTGGCTGGAGTGGCGGGACTGGGTCTCGCGATTGTCTTCGCGTACGTGTTAGAAAGCCGAGCTCGCCGCAAAGATGTCTTTCCGTCCTGACCTCGTGCTAGAAATTGACGATATTTCAATGGCAATGGTAGAATCCGGGCCGTGCGTCTGCTGAAGGCCGGCAGTCCCGGTCATTGGCCACATTCACATTTACAAGAATAGGAGATAGGGATGGCTGTTCCAGTCTCCCAGATGTATACAGTGACCAAGTACGTATTGACCCAGAAACTCAGGGGGGTCAAACGATACCCGCTCGTGCTCATGCTCGAGCCGCTGTTTCGCTGTAACCTCGCCTGCGCGGGATGCGGCAAGATTCAATATCCTGATCATGTTCTGGACAAACGGTTGACGCCCGCTCAGTGTTGGGCCGCTGCTGATGAATGTGCGGCGCCCATCATCAGTATTCCCGGAGGGGAACCATTGATTCACCCCGAGATGGCTGAAATTGTGCGCGGGCTCGTGGCGCGTGAGAAATATGTGTATCTTTGTACCAATGCCATTCTGATGGAGCGGAAACTCGATGAGTATCCGGCGTCGAAGTTTCTCACCTTCAGCGTGCATATGGATGGCCTGAGGGATGAGCATGACTTGGCCGTCTGTCGGGACGGCGTTTACGATGTGGCGGTGAAGGCCATCAAGGCCGCGCTCAAACGTGGCCACCGGGTTACCACCAATACGACATTGTTCGACGATGCCAATCCGGAGCGAGTGCGAAAATTTTTCGACGAGATGATGGGGCTGGGCGTCGAGGGCATGATGATCTCGCCCGGCTATAGCTATCAGAAGGCGCCGGACCAACAGCATTTTCTCAAGCGCAGCCGGACGACTGAGTTGTTTTCCAAAGTTCTGGGCAATCGCAAGCGGGGCTGGCAGTTCAATCAGTCGCCATTGTTTCTCGAATTCCTTATGGGCAAGCGGGATTATCAATGCACGCCATGGGGGAACCCTACGTACAACGTCTTTGGATGGCAGCGCCCCTGTTACTTGCTCCAGGAAGGCTATGCCTCAAGCTTCCGAGAGTTGATGGAAACGACCGACTGGGATGCGTACGGAACGGGGCGAAATGAGAAATGCGCAGATTGCATGGTGCACTGTGGCTATGAGGCCTCGGCCGTGGAAGATACGTTTGGGTCGTTGTCCGGGTTCGCGAAAACCGTGAAGATTACTCTGCTGCCGACTACGCGATAAGCACGGCTGTAGGTGTTCAGCCCCGGGGAGCGGTCGCTCGGCCGACCGCCTCCCGAATCACCTGTATGTGTTGCGCGAGATAACCATGACTGACGCCAAATACCATGCTCCGGAAACCGGCAGTCTTGAAGGCCGGGTGTTTCGTCCGATGTCTTCCGCGGATTTGGGCGAGGCCATTGAACTTGCCTTTGACTACCGAGGGGATATTACCGTCGAACTGAAGTCGGGCAACAAAGTGACCGGCTATCTGTTTAACCGAACGGCGACGGGCGAGCAGCCTACGATTGAGCTATTCCCCGCCACGAGCAACGGCACCATGACGATCCCATATTCTGAGGTCGCGACGATCGCCTTCACCGGTGAAGACACGGCTACGGGAAAATCCTGGGAGACATGGGTTACAAAGAAAGATTCCGAACGGCAGCGAGAGGTGGAACGGGTGGAAGCGGACGCCAAATCCCGAGGCCATCTATAGCGACTAACGCAATTTCATGCGGACCCTTCCTTCGATTTTTCACCCCAGATCTGTTTTCCCGCACGCGGCCGCTGATTCCTTTCTCGGACCGACAACAACGTAGTTTTTTCATCGCGCTTCCCTCCGTTTGACTCGATCCATTTGTTGACAAAGAGGGGGGGGTATGCTAGAAGGATCGGCCTTAAATTTAGGACGGGCCCGTGTCGAAGAAAGCCTCTCCTGGCATGGCCTTTAGCCGGGTTCTGTGCGAGGCTAAAAAGTAAATCGGACGCGGGTCATACGTATGCGACGGCGGAAAGCGAAGACAAGAAAAACCGCCTGGAATGCTGTTGGTTTTTCTTGCCTGATTGGGTTACTGTTCGCACCGGCCGTTTTGTTCGCCAGTCATGCCGCTGACCATCGATTTACGGTCGAAGGGTTTGTGTGCGGTAAAGATGGTCGGCCGAGCACAAAGATCGAGGTGCTCGTAAAAGATACGCGGATCACGGTAGGGCAAACCGTGACAACCGATGATGAGGGGTATTATAAAACGACCCTGCATCTGCACAACGACAATGTAGGCGATCCGCTGTTGGTTGAAGCCGGCGGGGAGCAGCAGAATTTCAAGATCCAGTTCGATCCAAATGATCTGGAAACGGAACGCAAGCTTCGGGTCGACTTCGGAAGTGGGTGCGCGCGCGATCTCAGTCCTCCGCAGTGGTTAAAGTACGGACTGGGTGTTGCGGCTGTTGCTATTGTGGGATGGATTGGGCTAAAGATCTCCCGCAAGCGGATGCGAGAAGAGCAACGGCGAAGGAAGGGGCAGGGGAAGCGGCAGAAATAGGGCACGGTCCGTGGGGCATTATTCCTCGCCGGATCGAACATACATACGTAGGCGGGGAAAGTCGAAACGTGACCTCGTTGCATTCTGAGTCTTGACGCTTTTGCTGTGGCTGTGTATTCGGCCATAGAGAAGCGTCTTTTTTTTCTGTCGTAGGCAATAGGTGCCGGCATGGAGATGGGTGTCGGCATGAAGAAAGGAGTAGTGAATTTTTTATGAAACAGGCAGGCATGAATAGGTTAGTCCTTGCAGCGGGTATTTTTGGATTTGGATTGGCTGTGGTTGGTTGTGGTGGGGAGGGGGGTGAGGGCCCGATTGTTCCACCGCCCCCGGCACCGGCGGAGTATGCCGATAAGCATATGCCTGCGGGATGGTGGTCTGACCCGAAAATTATCGAAGAAGGTCGTGAGTTGTACATCGGCGGCAAGAATCCCGATGTCAATTGCGCGAGCTGCCATGGCAAAGACGGAAAGCCGGTCAAGGCTGGAGCGCGGGATTTCCGAAACGGAGATCGTATGAAGCTGTATTCGGATTCGGTCTGGTTCTGGCGCATTTCCGAGGGCGTTCCCAATACGAAGATGAAGCCCTGGAAGAGCAAATTGTCAGAGGAAGATCGTTGGAAGATTATGGCCTTTGAACGGACTTTTGGTTTGGCAGGCAAGGGCTGGGACACCACGAAGAAGGATTGGGTCCCTGCTGATCAGGTGAAGTAATGCACGCCGGGCTCGGACCGTGTGTTGGGTCAATCGGTTGGTAATGAGGAGGAGCGGCGAGACATCATGAAAATCTGGCAGCGCTGTGTATTGGTTATGTTCGCGCTAGTGGCGATATTGGGAGGGGTTGCGTATGCGCAGGCTCCTAGTGCGCCCCCCGTGGAGTTCCCCTACACCGGGAATCGCACGGCGGTATGGATCGTCGCTCAACTCCACATTCTTTTTGCTGGGTTCATCCTCGGTGCCCCGATCTTCATCGTGATTTCGGAGTGGTTGGGATATCGAAAGCAAGACCCACGATATGACCGGTTGGCTAAGGAGGTCACGAAAGTCACCGTCATTCTCTACAGCATGACGGCGCTCACGGGCGGGCTGTTCATCTTCGTGTTGTTGGCCACCTACCCGCAATTCACCACCTGGCTCATCAACCACTTCTTCCTGATTTTCGCCGTCATCTATCCGTTGCTGTTCATCGGCGAGACCATTGTGCTCTACATGTATTTCTATACGTGGGATGCTTGGAAAGGTGAAAAGAAGGGACGCCATATTGCCTTAGGCGTCCTGCTGAACATCATTGGGTCCATCACCCTATTCGTAATCGATGGTCCGACCTCCTTCATGAACACCCCAGTCCGGGCTGAGGGAGTATCGCCGGCTGAGTTTCTGGCTAGCGCTTCGCTGTGGGATAAGGTGTTCAACTATAGCTGGATGCCGCTCAATCTCCATCGACTGGTCGGCAACGTGACCTTCGGCGGTTTCATCGCGGGACTGATTGCGGCCTATATGTTCATGGGGTCGAAGAAGCCGGAAGATCGCGCGTATTACGATTGGATGGGGTTTGTCGGCAACATGATCGGTGTGGGCGCACTCTTGTTCCTGCCGTTTATGGGTTATTTGTTGTCCTATGAGCTGTGTGACTACGACGCTTCGATTTGTCCCTATATGATGGCCGATCAACTGTCGATGTTCTTTGAAATGCAGGGTGCCATGGTTGGCCTGATCTTCCTCGCCAGTAACTACTATATTTGGCTGAGTATGAAACGGATCGAGGGCGTGGAGCGGGTCCGGATGACCATTCTTGCGCCGATCGTGATGGTCTTGCTGCCTATTGTGATGACAAAGGTTCTGACCGACTACCCCGTGCCGGATGTCACGTCGTTGGCATTCCTGTTGCCGCTACTGCTGGCTCCAGTGATCCTGGGACGTTTTATTCCTCTGACGGTCTCGTCTAGCACGGTCATTAAGGTAGGCTTCTTAATGGTCGTGGTCGGAAACGCGATCTGGATGACGCCGCATGGGTTTGTGCCCACGGGCGCCAAGTTGGTGGCGGAGCTTGAATTGCCATCCGATTGGAATTTCCTGGCATTGATGCCGGCCAAAAATTCCGCAGCGTTTACCTTGATCTTCGTGACGGTGGTAAACTACGTCATTTATAACCGGGCGGTCTCGCAGGGCACGATCGTGTGGGGTAAGATCGATTTTGCTTCGCAATTCGTCTTGGTGTTCCTGGCCTTCAGTGCCATTTGGACGATGGGACTGATGGGTGCGGTTCGATCGTTGTTGCGGAAGTATTTCCACACCTACAACCTTCTGCCTGACTTTACCGCCGAGTCTTTCACCCCGACTCTTGCCTATTCGGCCTGGTGGATCACCGCCATTACGGTGACCTTTTTTGCTGTCGTCAGCTTTGCCATTCTCGTGACATTGCGCCCATCCGATTCAAAGGGCCACGCGCACGAGGGAAGCCCTGTACCGGCCGGTGCAAAATAAGTGGTCCCAAAACTGGAAGGGCGATAAACGAGGGTACTCATGGGAAATGTGATTAAGAAGTCGATTGTTGGAATCGTGATCGGCGGGATCCTGTTCGGCGCCACCAATGCATTGGGATTTCCGCTTGTGTTTCAGATCTTGTTTTTCGGCTATGCGATGCTCGGGACCGTCGTCTTTATTATTCTTGATCTTCCTCCGCTCAAGCCCTTCGGTGGCGTCAAAGCCGCGGGGGCCCTTATCGCCTTTTATGTCATCCTTTCGGTCGCTTACGTTGCGGGTGGGGCCGCATGGCCGCAGTTCGATCCGGAAGATGAGAAGGGCAAGATCGACAAGATCTTGAAGCCTAAACGGGAACAGTATGAAGCCGGCAAGGTCGAAGTGTTGTTGCAGAGGGCCAAGGCATTGGACGAAAAGACGAAAGAGTTGACGGCCCGGTTGCAGGCCTTAGGCGCGGCTCAAGCTCCTGCCGATCAGAAGGCCGGGGGTAGCAGCGCGCCTACTGCCACGACTGCCGCGGCAAGCGGCGATCTCGCCAAGTTGGGCGAAGAACAATGGCAACTTCAGGAATGCTACAACTGCCACAAGCTGAACGGCGAGGGCGGAAAGAAGCGCGGCCCTGAGTTGGACAATATCGGAAATCTTTTGACTGCAGCCGAAATCGCCCAAAAAATTCTCGATCCCAAGAGCTTTAAGGCCGAAGGCTTCGAGAAGGAATTCGAAAAAGGGAAGATGCCTGATAAGTACAAGGACTTGATGGAGCCCAGTGATGTGCAGGCATTGGCGGGCTGGTTGGCCGGCTATAAGAACGCTTCGGTCAATACACCGAAGCCGATCAAGATGAAGTGAGCATGATGCAGCCGAAACTGAAATCCAAGGTGCGGTGTTCGGACGGTGAAGTGGGGGAAGTGCGTCGGGTTATCGTGGATCCGCTCTCTCAGGAGGTGAGCCATATTGTGGTGGGCGGCGCGACGGTCGGCGTGGTCGAGCGGCAAGTTCCCATGGGGCAGATCCAGTCGGTGACTGACGACCTCGTCACACTCCGCTGCGCATCGGCAGAGTTCGCCGGCTTACCGGTCTTTAAGCGCGAAGACTATGTAACGACCCACGAAGTCGAAATCGCGCATCTCGAGGAACGGATCCATGTGACGCCGGGCGAAGTGTTGGTTCCGCTTCCTGAGCTCGAGCGCAGCGTCAAGCGGCGGACATTCTTCGCCAACTTTACTCATGCCATTGGATTCCTGATTGGTCTACCGATCGCATTTCCAGTTTTGCGATATCTCATGAAGCCGATGTACAGCCCCTTCGATAACGAGTGGCTGAAGATCGGCAACTCGGGAAAAATCAAACAGGACGATGTCGGCGTGCAGTTCAAATACAAGCGCAAGATCAAAGAAGCCTACATGCCTGAACAGGAAATCGATAAGAATGTCTGGGTCCTGAAAGCCACTCCAAAGGTGTTGGAAAGTATCTATCAGGGGAAGGATATGGAGTTCAAGGACGCGACCGGCAAGGCGCTGTGGACCAACAAGAAGGATGTCCCCTACATTGCATTTTCCGGCAAGTGTCCCCATCTCGGCTGCGGATTCAAATGGCGGACGCACAAAACGCTGGGGCAGGTCTTCCTCTGTCCCTGCCATTTAAGTATTTACGATGCCGGCGGCAAAGTGCTGGATGGGCCTGCGCCGCGCGGGCTGGATCCCTTGCCGATTAAGGTCACACCCGCAGGCGAGATCACGATTATCGACATGGAATTCAAGGCGGGCACCAAGGCCCAGGTTCGGATTGTCTAATGGATACGACCACGCAACCCACAACGACGCAGCCCTCAGCCATTGAAAAGGTCCTTGCCTTTGTTGACGAGCGCGTCGGCCTCAAGACCCTTCAAGCCAAGATGCTGAACGAGCCCGTCCCTGGCGGGTCGCGTTGGGCCTATGTCTTTGGTTCGATCCTGCTCTTTATCTTCATCATGCAGGCGATCACCGGCATTTTGCTGATGTTCTATTACGTGCCGACCGCCGACCATGCGTATGCCAGTACCCAGTACATCATCCATTCTGTTGACTATGGCTGGTTTTTATTGGGGTACCATTTTTGGGGATCGACGGCGATGGTGGTCTGCGTCTTTGCGCATATGTCGCAAGTCTTTTTGTGGGGCGCGTACAAGAAACCACGCGAATTGGTCTGGCTGGTGGGCTTGGCGCTGTTCGGCATTGTCATGGGATTTGGATTTACCGGATATCTCCTTCCTTGGGATCAGCGCGCCTATTGGGCTACCACGGTCGGAGTCGAGATCATGGATAAGACGCCGCTTCTCGGCGACTTCATGGCTCGGTTCCTCAAGGGTGGGGCGACGCCTGGGCAGATGACCCTGAGCCGTTTTTTTGTTATTCACGTCATGGTGCTGCCCGCTGCCCTCATGGGCCTCGCTGGGTTGCACGTGTTTTTGTTCCGCAAAGCTGGCCCTGCCGGACCGTTCCGTGGCACGGTCGAAGAAGTGAAGGCGAAGACCGACTATTTCTTTCCCCGACAAATCTGGAAAGACATGGTGGGCATGGCGTTGGTATTTCTGTGCATCTGCGCCTTAGCGTTTTGGGAGCCAGTGGTCCTTCTTGAGGAGGCCACCCCGGATCCTGGCGATTACCATCCTGAGCCGGAGTGGTATTTCCTGTTCCTCTTTCAGCTCCTGCGATTAAAGATTTTTGCGGGAGAGTTCGGGCAATTCCTGGGCGCGATTGCGCTGCCTGGCGCGTTCATGGCCCTTTTGGCGGCGCTGCCCTTCATCGATCGTAGTCCCGAGCGAAATATCTTTAGACGGCCGATCGCCCTGATCGGATGGATTGTCGTCATGGCGAGCATTGTAATTTTCACCGTGGCAGCCATCATTAACCGCGATTTTTTGGATTAAGCGGAGGGTCTTGAGTACATGACTGGTCGAGAGACGATGTCGCCATTTAAGTTAGGTCTGAGTATTCTGTGGCCTGCTGCCTGGACTGCCCTACCGCTCAAGATGGCCTTCGCCGTGTTATTTATGGCGATGGGTTCGATCCACCTTGAGACCAAGCTCGGGATCACTTTCCTGATGCTCCTCATGAGCCCCGTCAGTGTCTTTGCCTTTTTCATCATCTCCATGGGAATGGGATTCCATTTCGGAGAAGGGACCGGGCTGCCATTGCTGTTCCTGATCTCTATTCCTATAGATATCTGGGCCCTGGGGCTGGTGGGACGAACCGTCTTTCTCGAGAACCTGCGCCTGGAGCCACCGGTCTCGCTTGGCCTGAGTTTGTGGGCACGGTTTGCGGTTGCGGGTGCTCTCTATCTTCCTCTCTTATGGCTGATCGAAGGCGGTGTGACCGATATTGCCCGCTCGACGATGCAGTCTATTCTGGACATGGAGTCCCTCAAGCTTCCAGTTGCCGAACGAATCGGTTTGGAATTCACGGCATGGGGAAGCGTTTCCTTGATTGTTCTTCTGGCGTTGATGTTCATAGGATTATCGATTCTTGGCAAATTGGTTCAAGGTCTCGTGGCGTCGGCTCAACCGGCCAGCGACACCTATCAAGGGTTGATCTCGCGTTGGGATATGCTTCGCGTGCCGGCCGATCAAGGGCTGATGCTGACGGCGTTTACGGCCGCGGGGGCGGTGCTGAGCATCCTCTTTTGGTCCGTGCTTCCTGTTTCGACGCCGCATCCTCACGAATGTTGTAAGCCCTCGGAAGTCACTGCTGCGCCCCACTTCGACCCGCAAAAGTCGCTTAGTAAGGGAGAGAAAACTTTGAAGGATGCCGAACTGAAGATTGCGGCACTGGAACATCAGGCCGGTGAGGACGAGAAAGAGAAAGCAAAGGGTGGGAAAGACAAAGCTGGTGTCAAGGATGGTTCTGCGAAGAACGAAGGCAAACCCTCGCAATCAGGAGCTGGGAAATCGGCGGGAAGTGGCAAATGACATCATGGCGAATGACGAGGTAAGAACAATGATGCACCAGGGTCCAATGGTCACAAATCAGGGGCGTCAGCTTGCCGGGCCTGCGGCCTTGCTGGCCGGATGTGCGGCGTTACTGGGACTGGCGGGGCTCCCCGACTTGGCTCTGGCTCAGGATTCCGTCGCGGCGCAGGCGCCGACCGCTTATCGGGACCTTCCCTATATCGGCAGCCGCAATCTCGTCTGGATCATCGCTCAGCTGCATCTCCTGCTCGCGGGATTCGTGCTGGGCGTGCCGATCTTTGCTTGGTTGTGCGAAATCGTCGGCTGGAAGTCAGGGGACAAACGGTACGACAAGCTGGCGAAGGAGTTCACCAAGCTTCTGACTTCGTCCTACGCCACCACGGCGCTGTTCGGCGGCATTCTGCTGTTTCTCCTGATCGGGTTTTATCCCAAGCTGATGGCGTATTTGACCGACATCTTCTTCCCCTCCTTTTTGGTCTACTGCGCGCTGTTCCTGGTGGAAACGGCCACACTCTATCTCTACTGGTATGGCTGGGACGCCATGTCGGAGGGTAATGGGAAAAAATTCCATATTTTCCTGGGCCTCCTTCTAAATGTGTTCGCCTTTTTCATTATGATCGTGCCGAATTCATGGGCGACATTCCAAGCCAGTCCGGTGGTGCTCGCCGAGGGCACTGATTTTGAGCGGGCCTGGGCCGCCACATGGAATCCTACATGGTGGCCGGTGAACGTCCATCGATTGATCGCCAACGTGGTGCTTGGCGGTTATATTTGCGGAGCCTACGCCGGCATCCGGTATTTGTCAGCGAAGAGCCAAGAAGAGCGATACCACTATGATTGGATGGGCTACGTCGGGAATTTCATCGGCGTGTTCGGCCTCCTGCCTTTACCCTTCGCGGGCTACTGGCTGATGCGAGAAATTTATCAGTACAACCAGCAGATGGGCATCACGCTCATGGGCGGATTCCTGTCGTGGCTGTTCATTCTCCAAGCCATGCTCATCGGCGTGCTGTTCTTAGGATCTAACTATTATTTCTGGCTCGGCATCACCCATCGAATACCAGGCTCGGAAACTCAGTATCGCAAGCCGATCATGGCAATGTTGATCATCCTTCTACTATGCCTGGCCGTTTGGATGACGCCCCATTCGCTCGTCGCCAGCTTAGCAGAGGCCCAGCAGATGGGAGGTACCCACCATCCGTTGCTGGGTGTATTCGGTGTCATGTCGGCCAAGATGACCGTCTCCAACCTGATGGTGCTCGTCACCTTCATGAGCTTCATTATGTACTGGCGAGCGGGAAAGCAAGATACGGCCGGATGGGCTAAGGTTGCCAAAGCCGTCATGGGCGCAGTTCTCGCGCTCGCCGGCATCGCCGTCATTGTGCTCGGTGTCTGGGGATACTTCGTTCCGGCCATTATTCGCATTAACTACTTCTCCACATCTCAAGTGGGCATCGTCATTTTCGTGATGCTGACAATTACGCCGCTCACCGCCCTCCTTTTAAAGAGCGCGAAAACGACGACGGAAATGGTCTGGGGGAAAATGCCGCCTCGCGCCGGCTATGCCCTCGTGTTGAACGCGGTCATGGTTATTCTCCTTATGACGTTGATGGGCTATGCGCGTTCTTCGTCACGCGTGCATTGGCATGTGTACGGCGTCATGCGCGATTCATCGCAATACGCCTTCTCGCCTGCTCTCGGTTATGCGGCGACCCTCATGGCCCTGAACACGTTCCTGTTTTGTATGTTGGTGGCCTTCATTTTCTGGGTAGCCACCATGGGGGATAAGGCGAAAGCGGCGGCTGCGGGTGCAAAAGGCCAAGCCGAACCAGGCGGAATTCCGGCCATGGCAGGCGGGTCACCGGCCTTGGATGAACCCACTTCTGATGCTTCGGTGAATCAGCGTCCGATCTGAATGGGAAGATGATCTTTTTCTGGCCCGCCAAGGGTGGGCAGTGATCTTTATCCTTTGTTGAGGGCTTATGAGCGAAGTTGTCAAACTGCAGCTAATCGGTCTCTGCGTCGTCGGCTTCGGTACCATCATTCTCCTATTCGTGAAGTCCCAGTTCGCACGGGTGATAGGGTTTGTGTCGATTGTGCTGGGGCTCTTTGCCCTGGTCGCACTGGCTGTTCCGCAAATGGCCTCCCTGCCGCCCGCAGAGGAAAGTATCAACATCGCCGATATTAAAACCCCGACGGATATGGCGACGATCGGCCAGAAAATATTTTTCAGTAAGGGCCAGTGTGCGCTCTGCCATTCGATTGGTCCGAGCGAATCGGCCCGTTGTCCAGACTTGAAGGGGATCGGCGCCAAGTTGTCTCGGGAATTCATGTTCGAGAGCCTGACGGAGCCGCAAGCCTATTTGTACCTGGACTACCGTCATGAAGGCATCCCGAAGGAATATCCCGCGCGAATGCCCTATATCAACAAGAACCCGATCGGTTTGTCGAAGAACGAAATCCTTTCGGTCATCGCATTCCTGCAACAGATGAGCGGTGAGCCGATCAGCGTGAACCCATCTGAATTGGATCTGCCGCGCGCGACGCCGGCGCCGGTCAAGGCCGCGGATGCCGGTTCCGTCGCTGTGGCGCAGGTTCGATAGCTGTCGGCGAAGTAGAGGAGGAAGATATGGGAGGCGTACTCATCAGGCCGATTATTCTTACGGTCTTCATTTATCTCTTTTTGAAGTTTATCGTCCCTAATCTACCGCATTCCGCCCCCTTACCCTCGAGCTTGATCTTCCTGTATTTGATGCTCACTACTGCGGGGATCGTGATTTTCGCGACGCTGAGCGGCGCATCGAAAGACGCTTTCTTCGGTCCGATCTTCAGATTTCTAACCGGAGAAGGGGGAGGAGCTCTCAGCAGTGCGCGATACCTAGTGTTGGCGTTGTTCCCCTTGCTCGTCGGCTGGCAGACCTACGGGAGCACCGCGTCAAGTGATGCGCCTCCGGCGGAGAACCGCACCATCCATCCAGCTCCTCCAGGCGAGTACACGGGCCTGTCGAATCCCGTTCCAAAGACGCCGGATAATATTATGTACGGCAAAGGTTTGTATGCTTCCCGCTGTTCACCCTGTCACGGCAATTTCGACGGCAAGGGCTTTGCCGCGCCTGGATTTACCCCTCCGCCGGCTAATTTTAAAGATCCGACCACGATTGCCATGCTTCAGGAAAGCTTTCTCTTTTGGCGGATCAAGAAGGGTGGCGTCGGGCTTCCCGTCGAAGGGATGCCGTGGAAATCGGCTATGCCGCGGTGGGAACTTGAATTATCCGACGAAGATATTTGGAAAGTCATTATGGGCGAATATGATGGAGCCGGACAAAAGCCTCGCACGTGGGACGAGTCCGAATAATTTCTCCGATCAGAGATTGCTGAGCAACCAAGGGGAGCGTATGGCACGAGTGAGGAGACCAGGAGCGAGATGGTGGGTGGGGGCTGTTGGCCTCATGGGACTATTTCTAGCCACCGGACAAGAGCCAGCCTTCAGCCAACAGGGAGTGTCCGTCCGTGCTGCGCTGGTCAAAGGAGCGCTGCCGGCCGACGATCCCACTGCGGCCGTGTGGGCCACCGCCGCGATGTCCGAGTTTCCGCTGTCTCCGCAGGTGCATTGGCCGACTCGCATTACCGAGGTCACCGCGAAAAGCGTGAAGGTCCGCGGGTTACATGACGGGACCAACGTGGCCATTCTTCTGGAATACAACGATCCATCCGAAGACCCCGAGGACGCCGCCGCCCTTGAGTTTATGGTCGGCGACACCAAGGCGCATTTTGCTCACGGGCAGCCAATGGCGCAGGTGCAGGGTGGACCCGTGAATATTTGGTATTGGAAAAACAAGGATGGCAAAGGCGTAGACATGGGCGCAAAAGGTTTCGGCACGCTGAAGCCCCATGCGCATCAGGATGTAAAGGCGAAAGGGGTGTTTCAGGGCGGCGTCTGGAAAGTCGTGTTCTCTCGCCCATTACAGAGCGATCATGCAGACGAAGACACGCAATTCAAACCCGGAGAGTTTGCCAGCATCGCGTTTGCAATTTGGGACGGGAAAAAGACAGATACTGGTCTGCCTAAAGAAAAGGGGTCGGAGAAAGCTATTTCGTCATGGTGGTATTTCCGCGCGGATGCGCCACCGGACTACTCGCCGTACATGTACGCGTTACTCGCGGTCGTCTTGGCACTCGGATTTGAAATGGTCCTCGTGAAACGTTTAAAGAAAGGGTCGTGAGCATGAGGACGTGGCCAAGATTACGGCGTAATCGGAGCCGGTTGCAGGGGTAGTTGGACTTTCGGGTCTCATTGGAGCCGGAGGTTGTTCGATGTTTCAGAACGAACAGTCCGCGAAGGGTACAACGCTCTATACCCATTATTGTATGCACTGCCACGGCGAAAGGCCGGAAAACAAAATGAGGGATTCAATTGGTCCTCTATGACTGATCCGAAGCCGAAGGACTTTCCAACAAAGAAGAGATGGGCACGTTCAAGGACGAGGACATCTTCGATACGATTTCGCGCGACATGAAAGATACGGGTCCAGGCGGGGACAAGATTGGCGACGATGAATTTGCGGTTCCGACCATGCCGACGTTTAAGCACACGCTTTCCGAAGAGGAAATCTGGGGCATCGTCGGACATGTGCGGTCATTGCACGGCAGGAAACTGGAGTTCAACGTCGAAGGGCGTAAGAAAGACCTCCAGGCGGCGGTTCAAGCCGCAGAGCAGAAATTCAAGGAAGCCGAACGCGTCGCCCAGGAAGCGGAAAAGAAAGCCAGCGATGAGGCGGATAAGAAGGGCGTGGAAGTAGACGAGTAACGTTTATTTGAAAGAAATGCAGCTCATGGGCCAGGCGAAGAAGGAACTGGATCAGGCGACGATTACCCTCGCGAACTTCACCACTAGGCCTGGGAAGGGCATTAACATTGCCCGTCCGGACCTGACCATGAAGCCTGACGCGGCGACGAAGTTCGCGGAGGTCGGCAAACAACTGTACGTGACCAAATATGGCTGCAACGGGTGCCATAAAATTGGGGATGAGGGCGGAAAGGTTGGTCCCGCGCTCGATCGTGCCGGCTTCCGGCTCAATCCGACCTGGGTGTATCGCTGGCTGCGAAACCCGCAAGCCATGAAGTCCGATACCCGTATGCCCAGCCTGGGACTCAGTGATGCCGACGCGAAAGCCGTGGCCCTCTATCTAAAATCGCTTCGGGCTGCGAAGCCGGATAAACCTATTGGGAAAGTAGGCGACTGATCGAGGAGCAGACCGCGGGGCGCTGCCGCCGGTATGAGGCAGAGTCGTGGAAGGCATAGAGCCTCGCTGGTGTCGGCCGTCGTGCGCGAAGCGTTGTTGACTCTCGTCGAAGCACCGGTTGCCGTATTGCGTTCGGTACATTCCAAATGTCGAGAGCCCCACATGATGGATGGGTTCGGTATCCTGCTAGCGCGAAGTGTCGAGAGTGCCCCACCAGATTCCGAGTAAGATCACTACCCCCGCATAGACGTGTTGGTGAAACAGCCTGAATGCTGTATGGGGGGGCACGGGTCTTCTCAAGCGCCGGACCTGCCACCAAAAGAGACCTCCAAGCAAGGCCAGGACCAGGTAGTATTCCATTCGTAAGCCTGACCCTTGTCCGGCCGATACCAGGCAGACCACCATCGCCGAGAGAAAGAGGCCGACGGCGGCTGGTACTGCCTCACCGAAAAAAATCGCGGATGATTTCACGCCAATGCGACGGTCATCTTCGACGTCCTGTAGGGCATAGATGGTATCGTAGGCTAGAGCCCAGCAGATGGTGGCGCCAAAGAGCCACCAGGCGGGCGGGTCCAGCGTGCCGCGCGAAGCGGCCCAGGCCATGATGACACCCCATCCGAATGCAATGCCCAGCACCCCCTGCGGAATCTGGATCCATCGCTTACTATAGGGATAGATGGCCGCAAGGAACAATGCGATGGGGCTGAGCAGCGTCGTCAAGGGATTTAGCGTCAACACCAGGAGTGCGGCGATCATCGCGAGGATCAGCGCGACGACCAGGGCTTGTCGTGGCGACAATCGGCCGGCCGCGAGCGGGCGGTGACTGGTTCGCGCGACGTGTTTGTCAAAATGACGATCGGCTAAGTCGTTAAAAACCACGCCGAGACTGCGCATGACAAATGCGCCAAGGACAAACACGGCCAACAAGGCGATCGGAGGGCGGCCGTGATTCGCTAAAACTAGAGACCAGAGACTGGGCAACATCAGCAGCCATGTGCCGGATTGGTTGCGAAGACGGATGAGATCAGCGACGGCTCCCCAGGACCAGGGCGGCGCCGATCGTTCGACTGGATCGTTCGTGAGGATCACCGGGTGGACCATAACGGAGCCCATCTGACCTGTCAACGCGGGTCATGTGAAGGTTGTTATGACGTCACAGGATTGGGTATAACGAACCTATTGTGCGGCAACACCTGTGCGGCTGGATAGGGGCTGGAGTGCGGTGGATATCGATGCGTCCATTCGCAGCCTTGTGGTTGCTACTGCTGTTTTCGGCGGGCTGTCAATTCTTTGCCGAGCGTAGCGGAATTCCCACCGATTATAACTTACCCCTCACTGTTGAGCTGCGGATGGACCCAAGCATCGCCGCGGCGGCTATCGAGTATCGTGACGCCTGCGGTCAAGCCGCCACTGCACCCATTCACGAGGCGTTACAGCATCAATTGAAAAAGCGTCTAGCGCAGGTGTTTGAGCGAGTCCAGGGAGAGCCGGGGAACCAAGGCGGCTCCGCGGATGGTGTCGTAGACGTTGCGCTAGGGTTTCGCGAGGTCAGTCTGTTCGTTCCTCGCAAGGCCAATAAGTCCTATCCGGCGACGGTGACGATCGGCGTCGATTTTTCCTATACCGATCAGCAAGGCACCGTGCTCCACAGCAAGAAGCTGCAGAGTTCGGCCACGGGAGAGGTAGAGGCCCGAGCGGATAGCTGCCACATCAGCAACCTCGAGGCGGTGGCGCAGGCGGCGGTCACGAACTTGGTTCAAGGCGTGGCCCAACACCTTGGAACTGCCACAAAAATTCGTGAACAAGCTCAGTTCAGAAAGACCAATCGGGGAGCCGTTCCGCCGACGGCGAGCCAGTCTGCGGTGTCGGCGGAGGGTGCGTCGCTGGTAAAGCCGGTATCCCCCGCGCCCGTATCTCCCGGCGTGGCGACGCAATCGGGGGCAGGGCAGTCCCCACTTGCCCCATCCGCACCGCCGTCTGCCGACAGGGTATCGACCCCGACGAAACTCTCATTTCGGACCATAATCCGTGACGAGAATCAGAATCACGTGTTAGAGCAGCAGGAAACATTCAGCGTGGAATTCGAAGTCAGGAACGAGGGGACAGGGGTTGCAGAAGCGGTAGAGATTGATCTGAGCGGCCATGCCGCCATCGTGGGAGGGCTCAAAACACCGGTATCCTTTGGCACATTGCAGCCGGGCGAAGTTCGGCGAGTCGCGGTCGACGGCAAGGTGGGAGCCATTTCAACGGCCGAGCAGGCCGAACTAATCTGTGCCCTGCGCGCGTCTTCGAATGTCGAGCTCCCCTCGTCAAAGAAATTTTTCGTCGCGATTCGTCCGGAGCGCAGCGATGCGGTTGAGGTGTTGTCGGTGGATGTAGACCAGCTGCCCAAAGCGAATGGCAAGCTAGTCCAATCGAACGCTATCGGGGTTGCCATTGGTGTCGGGACATTTCGTGATTCGACTATGCGGGGAGTGAAGTTTGCGGCGCATGATGCGGAGATCATGGGCAGGTACTTTCAACGAATCCTGGGCATCCCTTCGCAGCGGGTTAAGGTGCTGATCGATAACCATGCGCTCAAAGATGACCTGATCGAGGTCTTTGAACAGTGGTTGCCGAAACAGAGTGGACCGCGGGCAACGGCATACATTTATGTGTCAGGCAGAGCGGTGGTGGATCAGGAGACCGGAATTGTCTCTCTGTTGTCTTACGATGGGACCCTAGCCGGTGCATCTCGGGCCTTTTCCCTCGCTCGGCTTGAGCGGGCTCTGGCCAAGGCTTCTGTGAAGCAAGCTGTGTTGATGATGGATCTCTCCCTGGAGCCTTCGTCCGGTTCTGACCCCGGCCCCCCGGTCCCCCCGAGGTGGGACCGGGGGGATTCGAGACGGGGAGTCAGACCGGATCATGCTGATGATAGGAAATTCCGGCCTCCAGGAGGCGCAGGCCTATCAACCAGGGCAGCACGGACTGTTCACGTACTTCTTGCTGAAGGGGCTACGCGGCGCGGCCGATCTCGACAAGAATGGAACCGTATTGAGCGGAGAACTCTGCGCGTACATTCATGGACAGGTCGCATCTATTGCGCGGTCGACCGCGAGTGAGTCGCAGCAGCCGATCTGCATTCCCGAGGCCGGTCGGACATCCCCCATGCGGGCCATTCCTCTGAGCATAGCTCGCTGAGGAACCTTTGGGGCGTGGCCGGTCAATCGTCCGAAAATTCCTCTGGACAGATCAGCCCATAGCTCCTTAGCATAGGTATCGTCCGTCGATTTGTTCACGACATCTATGCGACTACAACGCGTTCAGCACCTGCTCGTCCTCACAGTCATCTTTCTCGCCAGCCTTGGCGTGTCGGTCGCGCTCTTAGAAGTGGCAACAGGATACCTGTATGACCGTGCCGGACTGGCCAACGGAAAGCGGACGATCGATCTCTACTTAGACCGAACCACAGAAGTTGGTTCGAATGCCTCCGTCACTCCCCATCCGTACCTGCTGTATACGCACACACCCAATTTGATGGCGGATGGCTACCGACAGACAAATTCACTGGGATACCGAAACGAAGAATTTACGGTGGCGAAGCCGGCCGGCACGATTCGCGTTTTGGTGCTGGGCGGTTCCACCACCTTCATGTGGCCATTCATCAAGAACCCCGCCGACACCTGGGTTGCACGTCTGGAAACCAAGCTTCAAGCGATCACAAGCAAACGAGTGCAAGTGATCAACGGGGGGATCAATTACGGGACGAGCGCGGAGGCTTTGGCCGGATTCGTGTTCCGACATCGGTTCCTGCAACCGGACATCGTCATCTATCACGGAGGCGGGAACGATGTCTTGCCATTGTTTTTCGAGAACTACAATCCGGAGTATACGCACTTCAGAAGTCATGGCAGCGGCACGGCCCCGAGGCCTGGAGAGAAACGAATCCTCGCGCACAGCAATACGGGAAAATATCTGTATGCGAGGTGGCTTGAACCGGTCGGATCGGTTTTTGTCACAAAGCCTTTTTGGGAAGTGGACCCTGCGGTCGCACTGGAACGAGTGAAGCGACAGGCTCCGGAGGGGTTCGAGCGAAACATCGATTATCTGGTGACATTGAGTAAGAGCGCGGGATCGGACGTCGTCCTTTTCGGATTTTTGCAGGCGAGGAAACCCTATTTGAGCAAGAACCCGGTATGGAAAGGCTATGAAGACGCAATGATACTTGGTCTGGAGAAGAACTACGATGTCATGGCAAAGGTCGCGCGCCGGCACGACGTGCCTTTCGTCATTCCTCCTCAGGATCGATTCCAGGACGACTGGTTCCAAGATAATTGTCATCTCACTCCCGCAGGGGAGGAGGTCAAGGCCCAGATTATGTTCGAACAGTTACGGGATCATCCCCGATTTCGATCTACGCTGTGACGGAGAAGCGTTTCAATCATTGACAGTGCTTCCATGCCCTGAGTAAGATTGCGCCTCACTTCGCCAGGCCGGCGTAGCTCAGTTGGCAGAGCAGCGGTTTCGTAAACCGCAGGTCGGTGGTTCGATTCCACTCGCCGGC
>CAVPLT010000002.1:0-243747 GCA_963706325.1 uncultured Nitrospiraceae bacterium
AGCTTGATCTGATTGCCACCGATGCCATTTTTTTTATGTTCCCACCTCTGGCTGCGCTAGAGCTACTTTGGATTCGACTGCTCATGACTCAGCCGTTCCGTTCCCTCAGGACGAACATGATTGTAGCGCTGAAGAAGATCTCGTAGAGCGGAGTCGACCATCCTCAGTAATATTTTCCATCATCTATGCAGTGACGAGGCGGGTTTCAATCTATTCAATGTGTAGGCAGCAGTGGAAAGGTTTGAGCTGACGTGTTGCGCCAAAATCAAGAACGTGCCAATGAGCGGCAGGGATTCTCGCCTGCGGCGCGCCATCAGCCGGCACCTCGAGAGTCGAATCTAGGATTTTATTTGGTGTTGGTGGCCCTAATTTTCGAATTCGGGCGCCCGCAAGATTTTTTGCCTCCCCTAAAGGTTATTCCCTTCCCCTCCCTCATTGATGTGTCCTTAGCGCTGGCGGTAATTTTCTCAGGCAAGTCAAGTTTTGCGAATAAGCAAACTAAGCTATGGATAGGTCTGTTGGTATTCATGACGCTATGGGTGCCATTTGCGAACAACAATTTTAGAGCATTCATGACTCTCAAAGACATGGTGTTATATTTCTGCCTGTATTTCGGAAATGTTACATTCGTCAACACCACCGATAGATGCAGAAGCTCATTCTCACGTGGTTGGGAGTGCATGGCCTTCTTGGAATCAATGGGATCTTGCATCACGGGCAGGGGGTTGGAGGGTGGCTAGGAGACGAGAATGACTTTGGAATGGAGATGAACGTGGCTATTCCAGTTGCATTCTTCATGTCTCAGGCGGCAAAGAACCAACGAGCCAAGTTGCTATACATAGTTTTGTTGGGTCTCTTTATTCTGTCAGTTGTAGCTAGCTCTTCACGAGGAGCGTTTCTTGGGTTAGTTGCGGTCGCAGTATACTGCTGGTTCTATTCGTCCAAAAAAATCATTTCTCTTTTTTGGGGTATATGTCTCATAGGTCTTGTCCTGATCGCAGCTCCACAAGAATACTGGGACCGAATTAATTCGATCACGGATGATAGTACGATGGAATCTGGGACGGCTGGGCAGAGAATGTTTACATGGGGAATAGGATGGGAAATGTTTTTGGCGAATCCTGTCTTTGGGGTAGGGCAAGGGAACTTTCCATGGACAATTGGGGATTATTTAGGAACTAGGACATGGCAAACCAAGTCGCTGGCCGGTCGGCAGGCGCACTCGCTCTACTTCACGTTGCTTCCGGAGTTGGGACTGGTTGGCGTAATGATATTTGGAGCGATGATCTACTCCAATTATAAGGACACGAGAGTTAAGCAATTCACTGCGCACAGGTCGCGGGTGAGCAAGGCAACAGGATTCAAAGTAGAAGCCGATCGTCAGCTCTATTGCCCGCCTGCACGGCAACGCCATCTTGGGAGGCATGATCGGTTACCTTGTGACCAGCACTTTCATATCAACACTTTATTATCCCACCTTCTGGATCATGATGGCGCTGGCCGTGGCCCTCCGGAATACAACTCAGGCATATAGAGGTAACCAACCAGAAGCTGCCTTAAGGTTTCCCCGTGGAGAACGGGTAGCCCCGTGCTAAGAGAGCCACGCAGTTGAGCTGCCTGGTGATCAACGGGTGTACAGGAATGTCTCGAAATATGGTGCCCAGCTATGGCTATGCGTATCAGTCTGGGAATTTGAAATGTCCAGATCGGAAAGATCAAGAAGCGCATGGCTGATATCTCGCCAATTGCTCATGAAAAGTGGTGGGTATGATCGGAAGACGTTTATTGCTCAGTGCCATTTTTCTCTTGCTCATCCGCATCGCGCTCATTATATGGGGAGGGCAGTATGAGGCACCTGGGGGTGACCAACTCGCGTTTTATTTAGGCGCACAGCAGCTCACCCATTCATCAGCGAATGGGTGAAGGCGGGGGGTGAGTTTGGATATCGAGCCCCGATGTATTTTGTGTATCTCGCCGCGGTATTCGACGTGGTTCCCCAGGCAACGTTCCTGACCGGCCAGATCGCCACCGCGATTATCGGGGTATTCAATTGTGTGTTAGTTTGCCTTGGTCCGCAACTTGAGCGGGGATTCAGTGGGCAGGTTCGGATTCTGGCTTCGAGGGCTCTTGCCCTCTTATGTGCTCGCTGATACGTTCGTTATGAGTGAGCCATTGTTCGCCGTTTTTGCTTCTTGCTATTCTCGTGATCATTTCGGTGAGACTCGCCAGTCCCGGCAATCGTCAGGCCCATCGCCTCGGATTTTTTGTCGCCTGTTGTCTGCTTACAAGAGAAGTTGCAATTGTTTTTCCCATTATATTTGGTGGGTACCTGCTCATAGTTTCCCATTCACGATTGGATGGGGCGAGGCAGGCTGCGCTGTTTACTACGGCAATTTTACTGACACTCAGTCCTTGGATGGTGAGAAATATCATCGTGTGGGGACAGCCGCTGCCCATCAGCTACACCTCAGGGGTCAACTTACACATAGGTAATAACTCAGAAGCCACCGGAAAATGGATTCGTTTCCCAGACGAATTGGAACGGGCTGAGCTAGGTTTTGGTACTCCACAGTCTGATGCCTGGCATCGAAGAGAAGCTCTCAGATACATCCAGAAAGATCCACTTCATTTTTTGGAGCTGGGATTTAAGAAAGTGGCATGGTTGCTCTGGCCAAGATTTGAGCGCGAAGAAATCAAAGAGTTGTATAAGTTGCCGTCTATGCAGGCGACTTTGGTGAGTGGTCTCGTAGGGCTCTTGAATGCCGGTGTCATAATTGCGGGGAGCGCAGGCCTTGTGTTCGCAAAGCGTGATTGGTTTTGGTGGATCAGTCTGACTCTTATCACGTATACCATCTTTGTTACCTTTATTGTGTATGGCTCTCCACGCTATCGGGATGCCATTGACTATCTGCTACTGGTCTTTGCTGTGAATGCAGCCACGGTGGCGTTCAGTTTGGATAAACGTGCAGACAACAGGCTCGGTGGCACGCAAACAACTCTCAGTTCTGGTGCTTGTGTTTTCCTACATTTTGATTAATTGGATGTGGATTGCATATGGCATGACCGGTTCGAGTCATTAATGACGCGGTCTTTTAGTGCCAAGCTGGGAGCGGGTCGATGGCTCTTGTCGTAAGGATTCAAGAATATGCTCGGTGGGCACACTGTCAAAACAATTCTGTACCTCTCGACTAGCAGTGGCCCTGGCGGTGCTGAGCGGGTGATTAGCAATTTGGCTGCCTCGCTGGATCCAGAGAGATATCGAGCGATTCTATGTCTGTTTCGTGCCGGGCTGGATCCAGGAACGCAGTGAGAGTCGAGGCGTGCGTACATACGTCATTCCGACGCACGGCATGGCAGATTGGCGATGGGCGCTTCAATTTAGACGACTGCTGCGACAGGAGCGGGTGGATTTGATTCACGCCCACGAGTTTGATGCCAATGTGCAAGGGGCCGTTCGTTGCGAGCGCTATCCGGTATTCCACTTGTCGCGACCGTCCATGGGAAAAACTACTTCTGGGAAAGACTCAGGCGTCGTTTGGCCTATCGATGGGTGAGCCGCCGGGCAACCATGGTGGCCGTGTCTAAGAACCTGAAGCAATTCATCGTTGAGAAAGTCGGGGTTTCCCCGGATCGCATCAAGGTTGTGTATAACGGTGTGGATGCGCTGCCATACTGTGAAGCGTCTGAGGTGAGCCGGTGTAGAAGGGAGTTGGGTATGCCCGAAGGTGACCACATAGTAGGGGTTGTGGGCAATCTGTACCCCGTGAAGGGACATCAGTATTTGATCGAAGGTATTCCAGCCGTTTTGCAGACATGTCCCAATACGTCTTTTGTGTTCGCCGGGAGAGGCGAACTGGAAACACAGTTGAAGGAGCAAGTACATCGGCTTGGATTGGACAAGCGAGTACATTTTCTCGGCCTGAGGCAAGACATCCCGAGAATTCTTGCACTGCTCGACGTGTTCGTACTTCCCTCGCTTTCGGAGGGACTCTCGATGGCAATACTCGAGGCGATGATTGCCGGGAAACCCGTGGTGGCGACGCAGGTGGGCGGGAATCCTGAACTCGTAGTCGAGGGAGAAACAGGGTTTCTCGTCCCGCCTCGAGACAGTCATGCCTTAGCATCGAGAGTGGCAACATTATTGACGAACAAGCAGCAAGCAGTTCAGTTTGCGGAGCAGGGGAGACGCCGCGCCGAAGGACAGTTCAGTTTGGCCAGCATGGTTGAAGCCTACCAAATGCTGTACGAGCAGTGCCTTCAATCAAAGGCAATGATCTCCTCGTAGAGTTCAATCCCAGGCGAACCTATACCATCTTCGTAATAGCATAATGAAGCGCAATGCATGAGTTCCCCACACAGATTCCGGCGATCAAGGTTTGTCATGTGGCAATGGGGGACCTCTGGGCAGGAGCAGAGGTTCAGCTGCTCGCGCTCATGAAATATCTGATCCGACTGCCCGGATTCGAATGGACTGTGATTTTGTTCAATGAGGGAAAGCTCGCCGATGAACTTCGGAGGCTTCCCGTTCTCGCTCACGATCATTCCAGAGAATGAGCATGGCCCCATCAGCATTGCCTATCGTCTCGGGAAACTGTTTAGGACAGATTCGTCCGGATATTGTCCATACGCACAAGTATAAAGATTCCATCCTTGGGTCTGTCGTCGCACGATTTCTTGGAATACCCCGGGTGGTTAGAGTGGTGCATGGGATGCCGGAGCCATTCAAAGGGCTTAAAAACTTAAAGATGGCCGGATACACGCTTGCAGATAGGTTTGTGACTCGCCGGTTCGTCGACAAAGTCGTCGCCGTGTCATCCGACATTGAGAAGCCTCTAGCTCAGATGTATGGAGCTGATCGTGTCGTATGTATTCATAATGGAATCGATCTCGAAACGGTCCACGCCACCACGCCAGAGGTCGGTGAAACGGAAGGAGTGGAGAATCGACGACAAAGTGGTCTTAATAGGGACAGTGGGTCGATTGGTTCCAGTGAAGGGTCATTCCATTTTAATTGAAGCGTTGAATATCCTTCACAAGTCGAATCCTGATGTGTTGTTGCTACTTGTTGGAGAGGGTCCACTGCGTGGTCATCTTGAAGCAGTGGTCAAACGGCTGGGCTTGGAACGAGCAGTGATATTCGCAGGCCACCAAGAGCAGTCCTATGATTTTATCAATATGATGGATTTCTTCGTGTTGTCGTCTTTGCACGAGGGAGTTCCGATGGTTTTGCTGGAGGCACTCGCCCTGAAGCGGCCGGTGATTGCCAGTGGGGTGGGAGGGATTCCGGAAGTGGTGGCGCATGGAGTATCTGGGATGTTGGTGGGCCGGCGAATGCCACCGAGCTTGCGGCGGCCCTCGTGGAGATGATTCAAGACAGGGTGAAGGCTGCGGCATTCGGCAGCGCGGGACGGGGACAGGTCGAACGCGAGTTTAATGCGAGCCTGATGGCAGATCGCACGGCTGCGATGTACGAGTCCTTGTGGAACCGTTAACATGCGTATTCTCTGGCTTGGACATAATCTCGCCTATCCGCCCAAGGGGGGACCTCTTCAACGGAATTATAATCTACTGCAGGGAGGCGGCTAAGCACCATGAAGTGCATACTCTAGTGTTCGATCAACCGGCATCAAGACCCCCGGGCGTCACCACGCAGGATTGTGTGAATGCTTTGTCGAAGTTCTGTGCCAGTGTGTGCTGGCTGCCACTCCCGAAAGACTTGCTCGGCATCGGTCGCTATTGGCGTGCATTCGGGGGATTGGTAACGGGCGAGCCATACGAATTTCGATGGTTACGGTCCAAAGAGATGGCGCGACGTCTTCAACGTCTGGCGAGCCGTTTCCGTTTCGATGTGGTACATGTTGACACGCTGGGCCTAGCTCCATATGTCTCCTTGGTTCCTCATGCCGGCACGGTGCTGAATCATCACGATATCGAATCGGCGCTGGTCCAGCGGAGAGCCGACAGTGAGCGCAGTCTGGTCTGGCGTAAATTCTGGTCGTATGAAGCGGCGCATTTGCTTGCTGCAGAACGCCGCTGGTGCCCATCGTTTCACGTTAATATGGTGGTGTCAGACGATGAGGGACAGTTGGTGAAACCATCGTGCGGAGAGAGCAAGATCTGTGTGGTTCCCAATGGTGTCGATGTCGAATATTTTACGCCGCGTCCGGATCCCGGCGGGAACAGGTTGTTATTTTGCGGACGTCTTGACCAGCTTGCGAACAAGGGCGCAATCACCTATTTCTTCAATTCCATTTGGCCTGAATTGTCCAGCAGAGTGCAGAATCTTGAAATCGATGTGGTCGGAAAGAATCCTCCAGCCTGGCTGTTGGAGTTGAGCCAGCGCGATCCGCGTGTGCATGTTCCTGGTTTTGTGGATGATGTGCGCCCGTATTTTCAGAAAGCGACGGTATTCGTCTGTCCTATCACGCGACGGTGGAGGGACGCGTTTAAAAATTCTCGATGCCTTGGCCATGGGTATGCCGGTGGTGAGTACGACCTTTGCTGCCTCAGGTCTTGGGTTAACAGACAAAAGGCATTTATTACTTGCCGATGAACCTCACGAGTTCGTTGCGAGAACCATGGAGATCTTGTCCGATAAGGCTCAGAGAGGGACTATCTAATTGCGGAAATAAAATTGCAAGAGAGAAATTTTCGTGGAATGTGATAGGTCAACAATTGTTAGATGCCTACGAAAGTGCTAGGTTTCTGAGCACGCAAGATGCCAGCATTGGTTAGAACACCTACTGCCAAATTTGTCACTAGTTCACTCACGGCCGAACAAAGCAGTAATTAGAGTGAATGGTTTCAGAGTCTCCTCTTTTCTCACAAGCATCGTTGTCGGAGGCTTTGTGAATAAGAAATTTTGATCGGTTTTCCTGAACGTCCATTAGTCTGCGCTGACCAGGGCACACGCTACATGCTGGCGTATCCATGACCTAAGCTCGGAGATTCACGCAGCCTCGCAGCTCTTCTTTAGATAACCGTCTGCAGTTATTTTATTGATAAAAGCACACGTAACAAGTACCAAATCTGGTCAACTTGCCCTGAGGACGATTCGTATAAAAATATTCTCGTGAAATTAAGCATACGCTTTGAAGTCCAACGAGCAGGTGATTGAGGAAACCATTCACCCCTAGAGCTGATCCCCTGTGAGGAGTACAACTGTGCCTGGAGTAGACCATCTATGGAATGCCTGCCTGAGCAGATGATGGAATGTTGGAGATTAACATGGATTTGAAAGGGTTATTTGTTTCATTGTTGATCAACATCGTGCCTTCGTCATTACGCCCCGCACGGTGGAATTCCCACCAGTATGCGTCCATTGCGCAAAGGCTAGAAGGTCGGCGCAAAGAAATCATCTCAGGTTGGTACGATACAAACTTTTGCCCACAACGTTTAAACCAATTCTGCATTGAGGGGGTTGGAGATATTAGCCCGACGAAATTAAGCAGGCATTTTTAGATCCTCTATTTAGTTTGCTTATAGAATATCTTCGTACCGACGAAAAGGTATACCGGGACCTCTATCTGGATGAACGTCTACGCTATGCACCACATAAAGCAGCCCCTGAGGTGCGCCAAAAATTTTTTAAGCATCTTTTAAAAGACGACGAGGCCATTCTACTGAAATATGAGGACACTGGAAGCGAAGTAACTAGATCTATGCAGGCCAAATTGGATGAAATTCATGCGCCACTGCTGGGTCGAGCCATCTGAAAATCCGCTGCGGCTTCTTGCGGTCGGCGACTGCCTCATGAATGAAATTCGCGTATTCCTGCCGTCTCGTTGTCGAGATATGGGAATTGAGCTTGACATGCGCTGCCTGTATTTCAGTGCATTAATGGGGAAAAATCTGCCCACTGAACAAGTTGTACGTTTTCTTGAAGCAACACCAATCGACCTCATTGCAGTAAGCTTTTTGAGCTACGAAGGCCTGCCTCTGTATCGTTCCCTCATGCTTGAGGCCGACACCCTTTCGAAAGAAGCGATTGTAGGCCGCATAAGTGGGCTCGTGGCTGTAATGAGTCGGTTTCTTGAAGATCTGCGCGTACAGACGGAAGCTCCATTTCTTCTTCACAATGTGAGTGGCCTTCCGCTGATGCGTTGGCGGAAGCGGCTTGGATTTCTGGCACCGTTCTCGTCTGCGCAGCAGGCCGTGCTTAATGAGATGAATCGCGCCATCGAGGAATTGGCTAGGCATACCACTAACTGTATTGTCCTCGACGAAGCGAAAGTTGCGAATGGCCATGGTCATCGGCAATGCCAAATGAGCGCGGTTCCAAGACACCTTGCAGCGCGTGCCTTATTCCATACAAGCAAGTTCGGGGCTCTCCTATGCTCTCCATACGAAGAGATCTTGCGGTCATACCAACATCTGAAGAAGACCAAGGTCCTTCTACTGGATTTCGACAACACTCTATGGGACGGTGTAATGGCTGAAGGAGTTGTCAAGCACCATACCGAGCGGCAGCAACTTCTCCGCACACTGAAAGATTCCGGTATCCTGCTGGTAGCTGTAAGCAAGAACGATCCCAAGAATATCCGTTGGGGCGAGATGGCGCTAAGTCCTGACGATTTCGTCCTGCAAAAGATCAGTTGGAAACCAAAGGTCAGTTCCATTCAGGAAGTAGCAGTCGAACTTGATCTCGGCCTTGACTTCATTCGTGCTAATAGATGATAGCCCCGAGGAGCGGGGATTGGTATCGTCACAACTTGCGAAAGTCTGTGTGCTCGATTCCCAGGACCCATTTACCTGGCACGCACTGGGCTATCTCTTGCAATTCCCGAATACAAAACAGACTGAAGAGGCTAGGTCTCGAACGGCGCTCTATCGGGCGCAGGCCCAACGTCGTGAGACGCTCAACCCCGAATTAGACTATCCGGCCATGATGGCATCCCTAAGTTTATGTGCCAAGGTTGGTTTAGCCAAAGCCGAAGACCTAGACCGCATCGCGGAATTGGTGCAGCGTACGAACCAGTTCAATACCACGACGATACGGTATTCGAAGGCTAAACTAGAGTCCTTCATTACGAGTGCTACTCACCAATTGTATGTCTCAGAACTCTCGGACAAATTTGGTGCGCTGGGATTGGTGGCGGTTGTGGTCATTGAGCTGAGAGACGGTGCTGCTGTATTTGAGTCCTTTGTGATGAGCTGCCGAGCGATGGGGTTTGGCCTGGAGCAGCTTCTACTTCGTTATGTCGTAGATCGGCTGGCGCATGTTCCTTATTTTGTCGGACGTTTCATACCGACGGATCGTAATGGCCCAGCAATGTTTTTATTTTCTGAGGCCGGCTTCAAGTCTTATGGAACGCACGAGTGGATTTTAAAGCAAGACTCTCCAAAACCGCAGAGCCCGACATGGTTTACCGTCATCCCTCGAGTGGAGGGTACCGTTGTCTAATAATATTTTATGAGGCTACCTGTATGAGACATCTCGCTTGAGGTAGTCGACTCTGGAGCATTCGTGCAAGTTCAGTAGTAATTACTTCTTGACGTGGCGCTACTGTATCAACGGACGGCATCAGAAATTGGAAAAATAGTTGAATGGGGGCTCCCAGCTCTCGCGCTTCTCGAAATACCGATCCTGTGTCGGTGCATTGACGATTCGGCGAGCAATGGAAGTGGCGATGTTGCGTGCCTGATAGACCGGCGAAAGTCCCGAATCGATTTCGATATACTTACGGTGCCGCAAAACGAATTTAATGACCTTGTGAACGCTTGGCCAGCCTGCATCATTAAAGGAGACCACACCGCGCTCGGCTAACATCTTATCTATATAAAAAAAGTCAAGTAAAGCGTACTCGAAAGTATGCCAGCCGTCGATATAGGCGAAGTCGAGTTGGACACCAGACTGCAACAATTTCGGTAAAGCTAAATAGTTTGGCTCTTCCACAAGTGTGTGTTGAGATGAAAAGCCGCAACGTTGCACGTTTGCTAATCCAGCTCCTTTCCATTCGCCTGCCACTTGATTGGGGTCTACTGAAATTAGCGAACCAGTGCCCAGATCAGTTCAGGGCAGTGAGAATAGCGAGGGATGAAACACCAAACGCCATTCCGACCTCGAGAACCGTTCGGGGTTGCCGTTTCTTAATGAATTCATAAAGCGCATTCGCTTCTAGTGCCGACACATTGGAATGCAGCGGGAGTGCCTGGCCATGGGAGTCCTTCACGAATTTAGAGTCAATAATTGTTCGAAGTACAGAATTCCTCTCTTCTAACGGCGTCAACTTGCCTGCCCGATCCTTTGTGGTGCGTAATCCCATATGACAACCTCCAAGAAAGACCTTACACAGAGGTGTGGGTTCGAACGATTGGTAAAGAGCCTAAGTCAATCTTAACCACCTCTGATCTGACCACTTCCTGTTAAAGAGAGCCTGGAAGCGACCCAACTCTGCGCGGTATGTATCAGTACATCAGCACAGAGTGTATAGGATATTAATATGATTAGGAACAGTCCCGTGCTAAAGGCAGGGTTTTGGGAGGACGAGAGACCGCATACGTGCCTCTAAATATTCGGCTTAAGGTGTTGTTACGCTCCGCATCGTTGGGCTTGCGGGTGGCCCTGGCGGTTGGTCAGTCGAGGTGTTTCCTCCAGGAATAGAAATGTGTAGATGATCGATGTAATGACTCCATTCCACTGATGGGATTGGATTGCTAACTGTACCATCCCAAGTTTCTGTCCATACCCACTCATTTAGTCCATTACCAGCGTAGTTTAAATTATTGTAATTACCCACGAGCACGCCGTTGACCCACCACCGCAGGACACCATCGCGGGATGTCGCGGTGGTACTTTTTTTGATATAGGCTTCCAGTTTCGTCCATGTACCGTGTTTGATAGACACACTTCCTACATTGGGGTTGCAGATTAACCCCAAATCAGCAGCGCAGGTATGGCTGTTATCAAGCGTCGCGGTATTGTGGCCGAAGTATATTGTGCCAGAGCTATCTCCGGGTTTACATCCCAGGCCAAAGAATCCATTTACAGCCGGCCCCTTCATGAACCACATTTTGTTAGCAGTTGTGCGACATCCGAATTGAGGATTGTTCCGCCACATAAGTCCAACATACATCTGGTCGTTAACCTGGGGTGTCACCCAATTAAGCTGCGATCCACCAGAAGTGTTGCCAGGATAGATGGTCGATCTCATCACGCCAGGGGGTGATATGGAGGCTGTACTGTCCGAGTCCTGAATAGACGACGAATAAACGTCTAAAATTCCGCAAGCGGAAGGAGAGCCGCTAAATGAGCAGTCTTTAACGACTGACGATCCAGCTGGCTCATTCGTCCAGACTCCTGCGGCGTAGGTTTTTGGAACTGCAACAAGCCCTAAGCACACGGTCATGACGGACAGAATTGTAGTGAACTTCTTGGAGGCGCCAAATCGCGAGTTGCCGTTCATGGTTCTCCCCTTATAGGTGGTCAAAATCCTATCGATTTGCAATGTGGTCATCTGACTTATCCGTCCGGCTCCCCCTGCATTGAGGGGAAGCGGTTTGCTTTTAGGCCGACCTTGACCCGTAGATGAGCAAAATCAATGCCCGCATGTTTAGAAACACTGTACCTTACAATAGAGCGTGCAACGTGGCAATTGTTTCATGATTATTATTTGCTAATGCATCATCAACATGTTCCTGCGCAGGACCTCTGTTCAGTAAACTGTCTGCGTTAAGGTCACACTCGGTCAATATTGTTCCTATTCTTTGAAATTGACTGAGTAGCCTATCAAGTCAATGGATGATCCCAATGTATTAGTTTGAGAGAGTTTGGCTTAGGCATGCATTTAGTCGATGATTGCCTGGTGCGCTTGTGAGAAAGCGGGAGCACAGTGGCGGTTAGTGAGGACAGGAATCTACGATGTCTTCGCTCCTCTCGTGAGAAATCGTTGACGGACTAGAGTTATTCTGCCATTCTTTTTTACGGTACCGAGATGGTGGAGAAGTTTACTGACGAGGGGAGCGACATGGCGAAGAAGATGCAGCGGCAGATTGCGGTGGTGGGCCTAGGATACGTCGGCTTGCCTATCGCGGTGGCATTTGGAAAGTATGCCCCCGTGATTGGATTTGATATTAATAAGACGAAGGTTGATGAGCTGCGCAAAGGTGTGGATCGGACTGGGGAGGTTTCGCCGCAGGACCTCAAAGCCAGTCGTGTTCGCTATACATCGGAGCCAAGCGATCTCAAAACGGCCGATTTCATTATCGTGGCCGTGCCGACGCCCATCAATGACGCGCTCCAACCCGACCTCACAGCGTTGAAAAAAGCCTCTGAACTGATTGGTTCTAATCTGTGTCCCGGCGCCATCGTCGTGTATGAATCGACCGTCTATCCCGGCGCTACCGAGGAGGATTGTCTTCCCATTCTCGAAAAGGCGTCTGGCCTCAAAAGTGGCATCGATTTTAAGATCGGCTATTCGCCTGAGCGTATTAATCCCGGCGACAAGGAGCATACCCTCGAAAAAATTATGAAAGTTGTGTCCGCGCAAGATGAAGAGTCGCTGGAAGTTGTCGCCCAGACCTACGCCATCGTAGTGAAAGCCGGTATCCATCGGGCGTCCAGCATCAAAGTGGCCGAGGCAGCGAAGGTTATTGAGAACACTCAACGAGACCTCAATATTGCCCTCATGAACGAGCTGGCGTTGATATTCCATCGTCTGGGTATCGATACCAGGTCGGTCCTTGAGGCTGCCGGCACAAAATGGAATTTTCTCAAGTTCAACCCTGGTTTGGTCGGGGGACATTGCATCGGGGTGGATCCCTACTACTTGACCGCTAAAGCTGAGTCCGTTGGATATCACCCTGAGGTCATTCTGGCCGGAAGACGGATCAACAACAGCATGGGCAAATATGTGGCTGAACAGACCATGAAACTCTTGAGCCAAGTTGAACGACCGGTCAGCGATCTGCGAGTAGGCGTACTTGGCCTGACGTTTAAGGAGAATGTGCCGGATTTGCGAAATAGCCGAGTTCCGGATATCGTGAATGAACTCAAAGAGTATGGAATCCAGGTCGTGGTCCATGATCCTCTCGCGGAGCCTGAAGAAGCGGTCGGGGAGTATGGCTTGAGGCTGTCACCGTGGGAACAGCTGAAACAATTGGATGGGATCATATTGGCGGTCGCGCATCGAGAGTATTTGCAAATGGGGCTGCCTGAGTTGCTCAAACCTCTTCGCAAGCAGCGCAACAATGTCGTCGTTGATGTTAAGAGCGTATTGAGCCCAGACGCATTGCCAGGCTCCGTTAAATATTGGAGGTTGTAAGCTGTATTCAGTGTGAGACCTGAACTCTACTGAGCCGCTCGTTCCACTGTTCTGCCGGAGTCCATTCGATTCGATTTATCTCTCACGGTCCGCAGGTTCTGTCCCGTTGCTCGCCTTTCTATACAGCAGGCATGCCGGAAGGCGTTAATGCCCCGTCTCGTATCTGCCGAAAGAGGTACCAGACGATGGCACGGCGCCGCCTGTGCAAAGCGAGAAACTGATTGTCGCCTATGACTCAGTTTGATATACCAAAGAGGTTGTCACCTTGTTGATCCGATTTATGCGCTCATCCCTCCGCGCCACACACGTCGACATTCCCCGTCCTCCGGCGAGACAGCTTTTCATCACGGCTGTTGGCATGCTGTGCTGTTTTCTCACGACAGCCTGTGGGACGTTCACGTCTCCTGACATCAAACGCGGCGATCAGCATCTCGCTGCGGGGAACTGGGAAGAAGCCACCGTTGCCTATCGGCAGGCTCTCAAGGAGGACCCGTTCGAACCGTCGCTTCAAAATAAGTATGCGATTGCCAGAGAGCGGGCGGCTGCCATGCATGAAGAGCGTGGGCGGCAGCTCCTGAAGGATCGCCAGCTGGATCAGGCTGCCGAAGAATTCAAGCGCGCTTTGACGATCGAGCCGACGAGTAAAGACCATGAATCTGGTCTGACCGAAGCATTTCGGCTAAAGGAAGCTCGCGATCGTTACCGGGAAGCGGAGCGCCTCGTGCAACTTGGTCGAGTGGCTGAGGCCATGGAAGTGTACCAGCGAGCGGTGGAACTCGATCCCGCGCATAAGGAAGCACTGGAGGGTGTAGCCCGGCTTTCGGAAGAACAACATGCCGTAGGCCGCGATGATCGACAGAAACAACCGGTGACATTGCAGTTCCGCAACGCCGGACTGAAAGAAGTATTGGAAGCGTTGGGAAAAGCTGCCCGAGTCAATTTTGTGTTCGATAAGGATGTGCGCAATGACCCCGTGACCGTCTCCTTGGAAGATAAGCCATTCGACGAGGCGCTGACGCTGGTGTTGAACAGCAACAGTCTGTTTGCGCAAAAAGCCGGTCCGTCCCTGTTTATCATCAGTCCGAGCACGAAGCAGAAGCAGGAACAGTATCAGGACCTCATCATCCGCACCTTCTATTTGTCGACTGCCAAGGCTAAGGATATGGTCGCCTTACTGAAGACCATGCTGGATGTCAAACATATCCACGGAAATGAGCCGCTCAATACCATTGTGATTCGTGATCAGCCTGAGAAAGTGGAGCTGGCGGAGAAGATCATTCAAGCCAATGACCGCGAAGATTCTGAGGTCCTGTTCGATGTGGAGGTATTGGAGGTTAACCGGACCGTTGATCAGCAATATGGGCTAACTTATCCGAAGCAGGTTGCCGCAGCAATGGTGCCTCCTGGATTCACGGGCACCATTGCTGGGGATATCGCGCAGCAATTTACCTTAGGGCAACTTACCAACCTAGGGAAAGACAGTTACCTGTTCAAACTTCCAACCAATGTGCAGTTGGATTTTTTCAAGCAAATCACAGACGCCAAGACCTTGGCGGCGCCGAAAGTGCGGGTGCTCAATAACAAGAAAGCCGAGGTCAATATCGGCGACAAACAACCGATCTTGTTGTCTACGACCAACGTATTGCCGGGACAGGCGGCCACCGGCGCCGTTCCGACCACCTCTACGGTGACGTCTATCGAATTTCGCGATACCGGCGTCAAGCTGACCGTGGAACCCAACATTCATCTTGGAAACGAGCTCTCCCTCAAGATGAAGATCGAGGTCATTCGCCTGGGCGACACCGTCTTGCTGCAGCAATCTCCGCCGATCACGCAGTTCAAGTTCGGCAACCGGTCGGCCGAAACGATGTTGAGCGTGCGAGACGGGGAAACCATTGTGCTGGGAGGTCTCTTGCAGGAAGAAGATCGTCGGACGAAGGTCACGATTCCCTGGATCGACAGTATACCCTGGCTGGGAAACCTGTTGAGTTCCTTCAAAACACAGCGGGTCACGACAGAAGTTATCCTCACGATCACGCCGCACATCATGAATTCGGTCCGTCTGCCGGGCCCACAGGGGCAGGCCTTCTGGTCAGGAACCGAGTCCGTCTATTCCACATCGCCCTTGTTCGCGTTTCAACCGAAGAAAGTGTCGGCCCGGGCGTCGACTTCCACTGAGCCGTCTCCGATGTATCAAAAGAGTTCGGGGAAGAAAGGCAAGGGGGAGGCCTCGATCACGGAAGTCATCCCGACCGAGCTGCAATTGTCCATACAGCCCGCAGATACTGTTGTCCAGGTGGGAAAAGAGTTTCGCGTGGATGTCATGGGAAAGCATGTCCTGGGGCTGGAATCGGAGACATTTATACTGGACTTTGATCCGCAAGTGGTGGAGTTCCGGGACGCCACCCAAGGAGACGTCTTAGGCACTGAATCGGGCAAGGCCGCGGTCGTTGTGGCCCCGCACTCGACTGACGGGGTTGTTGAGTTGCGCCTACATCGATCCACGAGTGCGACCAAGGACGAAGGGCGTCTGTTACGACTGACGTTTCTCGCAAAAGCTCCAGGTGTGTCCGGCGTGCACTTGTTGGGAGCGAAGCATGCGGGTGTCGAGAGTTCGGAGGAGGCGACTGAAGCCAAGGGAGTGGTGAGAGTGCGGTGAAGCAGTCCGGTGTCACGTTGCTCGAGTTGCTTGTTACCCTGACCATTCTCACTATATTAGCTTCGGTGGCGCTGCCGTTTACGAAGGTGTCGTCCAAACGCACAAAAGAAATTGAACTACGGCAGAATCTCCGGGTGGTTCGAGCAGCCATTGACGCCTTTCGCCTCGAATGGTCGCGTGACGGCGATACTCTCACCGGCCCCGCCTGCGTGAAGAATCGGTTAAGCTGTAAAGATGTGACCGGACCTTTTGGTTATCCGAAGTCACTGGATGTATTGCTGGGTGTGAAGCTGACAGGCGAGCAGGCCAACGTACGTGGAACGGCGATCAAGCGGTACTTGCGATCCATTCCACCGGATCCCATGACCGGAACCATCGAATGGCGCTTGCGCTGTTATCGAGATCCCCCCAGCGTCAAAGATTGGTGTGGAGAAGACGTGTACGATGTCACGAGTCAGAGTCAAGAACTTGCGCTGGATGGGACGAAATACCGGGAATGGTAGCGATGTATGCCCCGTCTCATCATCGCACGGTTTTACCATTATCGAATTGATGATAGTGGTGACGATCGTCGGCATCCTTGCGACTTTGGCAGTTCCCTCCTATCATGCCGCCATCATCAAGGCTAAGGAAGGGGCGTTGCGCCAGGACTTGTTTTCGCTGCGCGATGTCATCGATCAGCATCGGGCCGATAAGGGGAAGTATCCAAGAGACTATTCAGTCCCTGATCTCGGCCGGTTATCTTCGGCGTGTTCCGGCCGATCCGATCACCGGAGCTACGTCCACATGGCAAGAGATGGTCGATGAAGGGGAAGGCGGCATGGTCGACGTGTTTTCCGGCTCAGAACTCGTCGGGACCAACGGCGTGCCCTATAACCAATGGTAATGGTATGAAGACTCTAATTTCTCAATTTATCCCAGCACGTCGGATGCCCCTCGTTGTAAGGGCAGGCTGTTGGGCGGCGAGTATGTGGATTCTCTCACTATCGAGCGGATGTGCGCGATTAACACCGAACCCCGAATCTGGCCACTCGGAATTGCAGATGGCGGCAGATTCTCTCAAGTTGGCGGTACGCGAGGCGCAGCGTACGGCAGGCGATCTGCGAGCAGAGCTCGAAGAGCAGCGGAAGGACCTGGCGGAGGCTCAAGTCGCACGGGCGCAACTTCAAGGTATGCTGCGAGAGACTGAGCGACGTTTGGACGAAGCTCGACAGATCATTGAGCTGCAGCGAGAGGAATTAGCGTCCGCTCATGTCGAACGAGAACGGATGGCTCAGACGCTTCGCCCACTACACAGCCGCGTTCGGCAATCAGCTTCCGTGGTGCCCTATCAGGGGAAAGTGACCATACCTGGCGCAGAGGTGGTGGGGCCAGCTTCGAGGGACCCGCGAGAAAAGAGGGCTGTGTGGCCACCGTCTCGCGAAGGGGAGTTCGCGCCCCCCGCTGAACCTCTTGAGGTAGACCCAGTACCGACTACAGAAGAGTCGAGGGCCACCCCAGCTTTGCTGCCGACGGTCGTTCCCGTAGTCGGGATTCGAACAGTCGTCATTCAGGATGGCGACACCTTATGGCGCCTGTCTCGTCGTCATAAGGTCAGCCTTGAGGAGCTGCGATCCCTCAACGGTTTGCCCAGCAATCTCATTGTGACAGGTCGAACGCTCCGGCTGCCGGAGCCTCGGTTACACCAGACGGAATCACGAGCGTCCGTCGGCGCGCCCATTCGATAAGCGTCGTGGACTGCTGCGTGATATGTCGCCCCTAACGATATCATGGCTGTGTTTGCTTACAGAGCGGCTCGTGCGGATGGAACCACCTTCGAAGGGCATATCGAAGGGGAGGACGAAAAGCTCGTACGCGCCAGGCTTGAATCCGACGGCCTGTTGGTGTTTCGTATCGTCAAGCGGGGCGCAGGCTTTGGCGTACCCGGGCTTACTACAGGTCGGTGGGGTAAACTTCCGCTTCAGGACTTCCTCGTCTTCAATCAAGAGCTGTTGGCATTGATCAAGGCCGGCTTGCCGGTCTTGCGAGTCTGGGATCTTCTTATCGATCGCACTCAACGCGCTCCCTTTCGAGAAGCGCTGAAGGCCGTTCGCCAGGACATTCGTGGAGGGGCTTCGGCATCGGAAGCCTTGGCCAAGCATTCCACATACTTTTCGGACCTCTATCTCGCCACGATTCGTGCAGGGGAGCAGTCAGGGAATTTGTCAGAGGTATTGCAACGGTACATCGCGTACCTGAAGTTGATGATCGCTCTACGGCAGAAAGTCACCAAGGCGCTTGCCTATCCGGCCTTCCTGGTGGTTGTCGGCATCGCGGTGGTTGGATTTCTGTTGAGTTATGTGATGCCGACCTTCATCTCGGTTTACGGCGAATCTTCGGCCAAATTGCCAACTCCGACCCGTGTGTTGATGGCGGCGATCAACATCGGAGAGTCGCTACTCGTTCCCCTGGGGATCGCGCTCGCGGTGGCGACCATCATGAGTCGGACCTGGTATCAAACTTCGTCCGGCCGATTGTCCGTGGACCGGCAGGTGCTGCGGCTGCCGCTTCTTGGGGTGATCTTGGTGCAACACCATACCATCCAGCTCACTCGCACGCTGGCCACGGTGCTGGCCGGCGGTACCCCATTGGTAGAGGCGCTGGAAATCGCCCGCGGCGCCGTGTCCAATCGATTCGTATCGCGCGGGTTGGTTTCGGCGGTGAACGAAATTCGGGAGGGCAGCACGTTGGCGGCTGCCATCGAACGTCCACAAATCTTGCCGAAGCTCGCCATTGAAATGTTGTCGGTCGGAGAGGAGACGGGATCCTTGGAACCGATGCTTCGGGATGTAGCCGAGTTTTACGAAGGCGATTTGGATGTGCGGCTCAGTCAGTTGACCACCTGGATCGAGCCTGTTCTGTTACTGGTCATGGGCCTCTTGGTCGGAGGCATCGTCATTATTATGTATTTGCCGATTTTTCAGATGGCCGGGACCGTTCAATAACCCTACGGCGCAGTGGTTAGCGAGCCCACGAGGTGTCGCGACCTGCGCGTAGTTCGGAGGAACCCAGGATGCTCATGCAACGTCATCTCACTCGCCCGTCGCTCGCCGACGTAATGGTGCGCGAGGGGATTTTGCCGAGGCGGACCGTCGATCAAGTCGTGGCTCGCCTGGGAGGCAACAGCGCCGCGTTGGGCCAGACGCTCGTCGAAGAAGGCACGATTTCAGAAGCCCAATTGGCACAGGCCTTGGCAGCCCAATACGGACTTCCGTATGAGGCGCTCACCGCGTTCCGCGTGGACTCGGAGTTTTATCAGACGATCTCGGTGAAGTTGATGCGGCGTCACCCCTTCGTGCCCGTAAAGGACGAGGCCGGCCTGTTGACCATCGCGATTTCAGACCCCCAAAACCTGTTGGCATTGGATGAATTGGAAATCCTCCTGAATCGTACCCTGCACTATGTGGTCAGTTCACGATCCGCTATTCAGTCCGCCCTGGAGCGTAGTGAAGGATCGAGCCAAGCCCTGCGCGAGTTGGAGGCCGAGTATCGCTCCGTGCTGGTTAAAGAGGATGAGCGGGGCGAAGAAGTCCTGACCGTCGATCATTTCGGCGAAGATCAGAACCCGGTCGTCAAGTTGCTCGACACGATTCTCTTAAGCGCCATGCAACGTCGGGCCAGTGATATTCATATTGAAGCGACGGACCGGGCCACCACCGTAAAGTTTCGTGTGGACGGCATTCTCGTCTCGGCTATGGATCCGCTCGACGTGAAATTGCATCCGCCCCTCGTGTCTCGCCTGAAGGTTATGTCCGACCTCGACATCGCCGAGCGTCGGGTGCCGCAAGATGGGAGTTTCAGGATGCGGCTCGATCGCAAAACCGTGGATTTTCGTGTCTCGATTCTGCCGAGCGTTTTTGGCGAATCCGTGGTCATCAGAATTCTGGACCGCGAAGCGATTACCACGGGGGTCTCCACCCTGCGTCTCGATCGGCTGGGATTCAATCCTGAAGACCTCAAGCGGTTTCGCCGCGCCATTACGAGACCCTATGGGATGGTTCTCGTCACTGGTCCTACTGGTAGCGGAAAAACCACGACGCTCTACGCGGCGATCAGTGAAATGAACATTCAGGAAGATAAGCTGATCACCATCGAAGATCCGGTCGAATATCAACTGCCGGGGGTGGTACAAATTCCGGTAAACGAAAAGAAGGGTCTCACGTTTGCGCGAGGATTACGGTCTATTCTCCGCCACGATCCGGACAAGATCATGGTGGGTGAGATTCGAGATGCCGAGACCGCGCAGATTGCCATTCAATCAGCCTTGACCGGCCATTTGGTGTTAACGACCGTGCATGCCAACAACGTGTTCGACGTCATCGGGCGGTTTGCCTCGATGGGCATCGATTCCTATAATTTTCTGGCGGCATTGACCTGCGTGTTGGCGCAACGGTTGATCCGGATGATCTGCCCTAATTGCCGGCACCAAGTCGTCCTTGATCCTGCCCTGGCCGAGGAATCAGGCCTCGACTACGATCAATACAAAACAGCGACGTTTTTTGAGGCAAAAGGATGTTCCGAATGCCATGAGACGGGTTACCGAGGCAGGAAATGCATTACCGAATTCTTGGACCTGACGGATGAAATCAAAGAAATGATTCTGGCCGATCGTGCGCTGTCCGAAATTCGCTATCGAGCGGTGACGGACGGCATGATCACGCTGCGGCAGTCCGCGGTGAAGAAGGTGCTGGCGGGAGAGACAACGCTTCGGGAGATCAACCGCGTGACCTTTAGCGAAGAGCGATAACCGATGTGGGATTGGATCACCAGTCGGCCGCAGTACTGTCTGAAAATCGGCTCGCACGATCTCGCCTGGGCGGAGGTGCACCGAAACTGGCGTGGACGGCCGCGCTATCAGTGTGTGGTGTCGGCCCTTCCCGAAGGCGTCATGCGGTTGTCACCATTAGAACCGAACATTGTCTTGCCGCATGAGTTGGAATCTCATATCCGTGTCATTGCCGCCTCCTCCAGCTCTCAGGGTACTGATCGTTCTTCGGCGGCTGGGGTACCGCGGGCTGCCACCGTGATCTTACCCGATCTTGCAGTGCGCCTAGCCGTGCTGCGCCTCCAAGATCTACCATGGAGTTCGGAGGAACGTGAGGCCTTAGTGCGTTGGCGGTTAGGACAGGAGCAATTGTTGTCGCTCAGTGGCGCGAAGGTCTTTTCTCACGTGTTATCTGATCCGGCCGGATCCGGGGATGGTCCTTGCACGGTACTCGCCGTCGTAGTGCAGGAAGCGGTACTGGCCCAATATGAATCTGTCTGCGAAGCGGCAGGATTGATTCCCCAAGAAGTGGACGTAGCGAGCTTGCGCCTGTTCAATCTCTGGGGGCAGGGATTGTGGGGTACAGGACGGTTGACGGCGGATTTTTTATGGGTGAATGCCACGGACGGCGGGGTGACGGCGTTTATCTTTCATCAGGGCACACTCGTGTTTCTTCGCTCCAAGTTACAAGGCGGAGTGGGTTTCGGAGGACCGGTGGCTCCGGGCTTTGAGCAGGCAGCACTTGATCGTATCGTCCAGGAATGTGCTGACTCGATTTATGCGTGCCAGCAACAAACGCCTGATTTAGCCATTAGCCAGACAATTCTGATTGCCGATGAAGCGATGGAACCTCGGCTACACCAGCAATTAGAAAAGGGATTAGGAGTTCCCGTGAAGGGGTTGGATTGGGAACGCATACGGCAGTATGGCGGGGGGATTATCACGGGACCCCAGACGAGTGCCGCATTACAGGCGATCGCAGGAGTGGTGTAGGCATGTCGATGGGCAATCTGTTGCCGGCACTCCGTGACCTGGTAGCCCGTCTCGGGCAGCCCTCTGCTCGCACTGGTGCGTTTGCCATTAACCTGAGCAGTCGCTATCGCTGGTACCTTGCTCCAGCCCGTTTGGTCATTATGTTGGTGGCGGGCGTGATCGGGTTGGCGATGCTCTGGGATATCTCTCGCGCATGGCTGGCTTGGCAAGATGTGGAATCAATGGAATCGGCGCTGAAACAGGTTCAGGATCGAGACCGTGAATTACTGAACGATGCGCAACGAGAAGGAATCGATTTGTCGGAAGCGGCTTTGCTCGTACTGCCGAAAGAGATCCAATTTGCCAATCAATTGATCGAAAAACGTAGCTTCTCCTGGACTCGATTCCTCACCGAGTTGGAGCGGGCTATTCCGCAGCGGATTGCAGTCAACAGCATCCGGCTCGATCCGACAAACTCGACGATCATGCTGACCGGGTCCGCCAGAGCTCTGGAAGATATCACGACCTTGACAGTAACCTTTCAAGATCATCCCCAATTTAAGGAGCCCGTGTTGGGGCAGCATCGCGATATGGGAAATGGGTTGGTAGAATTCGATCTGTCGATCAAGTATCGGAATCGTAACCCATGATGTTTCCTGGACTGGACCGCCTCCAACATGCTCTGCGGCAACCGTATGCGCCCATCCTTCCGTGGGTGGCATTTGTGGCGACATTGTTTGTGATGAGCTACGGGATTCATGTTTTGGTGTTGGGTGCCGCCGAGCAGGAACAGGTCCGGCTCGAGGCCGAATCGGTGAAGGCGCGGCAGCAGCTCAGCCGACACAAGGAGGCGAAGAAGGCCAAAGCTGATCTGCAGCGCGTATGGGCGGTGCTGCCGTTGTTTCGCGATTTTGCGCCGCTCGCGCTCGGCGTGACGGAAGAAGCGAAGCGGGACCAGGTCACCCTGCCGGCGCTCTCCTATAAGACGGAAAAGACGGCGGTACCCGATGCGACCAAGGCGGTCCTGCAGGGAACGGTGACGGGTCGCTATGAGGATCTGAGGCGATTTCTTTATAACTTAGAATCGGCGGAGGAATTGCTGTTCATCGAGGATCTGAACCTGATCCGCTCGGGCAATGCTCAAGATCAGCAGTTGACCTTCAATATTCGGATTTCGACCTATCTGCGAGGCGAACATCTTCAGACCCCGGCGCCGTAATTCGTATGAATCGAATCAGTAAGAATCAAATCCTGTTGCTGGCAAGCCTCGTGACTCTTTGGATCGGGTTGCTCATTTGGCAATTTGGCCATTCCACCGAGCAGGAGCGAGTTCCCCTGACGCATGTCAGCGGACCGAAAGTGGACGGTCGAACGCCTGCCATTCCTGCCAGTAGCGCCTTACAGGTACACCTGGAACGGCTTGACGCGATCAAAGGACAGCGCCAGGCGACGTTTTCCACCCCACGCAACATATTCGCGAGTCTCTTGCCACCGGCAGAACCGATACCTGCGCCGGAGACCGCTCCGCGTCGTGGCCGTTCCCGAGCGGCGGCCAAATCAGCACAGCCCCCGGATACAACAACGCCGGAAGTTGAAGAGGAAAAGGGCCCATCGGCCGAGGATATTGAACGGCTGCGGATCGCGACCGAACTCAATCTCTACAGGTATGTAGGGTTCATGGCCGTTGGGAATGGCCCACAAAAGAAAAAGACCATGGCAGTCGTGGTCAAGGACGAAGAAATGCATTTGCTCCAGGTCGGAGACACCATTGCCGGTGAGGTGTTGGTCAAGGCGATGTCACCCAGCGAAATCACCTTGCAGCATCTCGCGTCAAAAATCACGCAGGTCATTCCAGCTACGGATGAACCGGAACCCGTGGGCCAGCCCAATTAGAATGGTAATGGAATTACCTCGGCATATCAGGAACAACCATGGTGTCACCTATTTGGCCTTGATGTTTTCTATCGTCCTGATCGGCATCTCGGCATCCGCAACGACCCGGCAATGGGTATTGATGGTTCAGCGAGAAAAAGAAGCCGATCTTGTCGCGAAGGGAATCGAGATTCAAAATGCCTTGTCGCTCTATTCAGCCACGATGAAGATTGGACGGATCATGAGCACCGAAGTCTACCCCCAATCGTTGGCAGAGCTGACCAGGGCCCCCAAGCCATACTTGCGAAAAGTCTATACAGATCCGATGAGCGGGGGCGACTGGGAATACATGCGCGCGCCGACCGGAGGCATCATGGGCGTGCGGAGCAAGAGTAAAGCCAGGCCTATTAAAACGGGTGATTTCCCGCTTGCGGTCCGACACTTCGAAGGTCGGAAGTCCTATTATGACTGGATGTTTCAGCATCCCAATCCCTCCTCTATGTCTCTGTTGATGCCGCCGATGATGGGTATGACTCCTGGCAGTGCCCCTGCACAGCCGGGAAGCCCCGGTGCCGTCCCCGGCGTTCCCATGCCTGGTAGTCCCGCAATGCCCGGCCCTGCTCCCAACCCTTGACCCGAATCCGAATCCCACAGTATCCTGTCTGGCTATAGATCGCCGCGCCCACGTCCACCATCTTGAATCGGACGATGCGTCGGGGCTCCCAGCCCGACCTGTCGCCTGGCAACAGGAATTCATCACATGGAACAAGATCTTACTGAATCCCCGGCCACGGAGCAGGAGGCTCCCGCTGAAATACTCTCCCCGGAAGACTATGTGGCGGCCTTGGTCAGTAAAGCCAAGAGCGCGGCAGGCCGACTCTCAACGCTCCCCACGGCGGTGAAAAACCAGGCATTACTGTCCATGGCCGATGGTCTTGAAGAGCAGGCGACCGAATTGCTGGCTGAAAATGAAAAAGATTTGGAACAGTTTGATGCGACGCCGGAACGTCAGGCCATGGCTGACCGGCTGCGACTGACGACGGAGCGGATCCACGACATGGCTGCGGGCATACGCGATATCGCCCGGTTGCCCGACCCGCTCGGGGACATGCCGAAGATGTGGACTAGGCCGAATGGCATGCAGGTCGGGAGGATGCGAGTGCCCATCGGAGTGATCAGCATCATTTACGAATCTCGCCCCAATGTCACGGCAGACTCAGCGGCCCTGTGCCTCAAGTCGGGGAATGTGTGTATCCTGCGTGGAGGGTCGGAAGCGATTCATTCAAATACGGCCATCGCCAAGGTACTGTGCGAGTGTGCTGAGAAGGCCGGTGTGCCGGCGGGAGCCATTACTTTCGTCGATCGCACGGAACGGGACATCGTTCAGCTGTTGCTCAAACAGGACCGATTCATCGACCTCATCATTCCCCGCGGAGGCGAATCCCTGATGCGGACGATCGCTGAGCATGCCACTATTCCGGTGCTCAAGCATGACAAGGGGGTCTGCCATACCTATGTTGATGCAGAGGCCGACCCTAAGCTGGCGGAGACGGTCTCTCTGAACGCAAAGGTACAACGCCCCTCCACATGCAATGCCATGGAGACTTTGTTGGTCCATCAAAGTCTCGCGCGGACCTGGCTTCCCCACCTGGTCAAACAACTGGTGGCCGCTAATGTAGAAGTGCGAGGATGCGCCAAGACCTGTCAGTTGTGTCCCGAGGTCAAGCCGGCCGCCGAGGAAGATTTTGGTAAAGAATTCCTGGAACTTATCCTGGCGGTCAAAGTGGTGAAGCACATGGATGAAGCCCTGGAACATATCGCCACTTATGGGTCTCGTCATACGGAGGCAATTGTTACCAAAGATTATTCCCATGCCATGCGGTTCCTGCGGGAGGTGGATGCCGGCGCCGTGTTGGTGAATGCTTCGACTCGTCTCAATGACGGCTACCAGTTTGGCTTGGGGGCGGAAATCGGCATCAGCACGTCACGACTGCATGCACGAGGCCCGATGGGGCTTGAGGAATTAACCTGCTCAAAGTTCGTGGTGCTCGGGAGCGGCCAGATCCGCGAATAGATGCTGCCCGATCCCGTGATAGAGGAGATCATCAGGCGTCCTGGTACGCTCGTCTTTCCCTCCAACCTCGCAGCCCTGTCACTTCTGCCGACGCACTTTACTGCCGCCATCCGGCAGCCAAGCGGTCATCTTGTGGTGTATGGAAACCATGGCCGCCGGCTGGTCGCGACCGATCCTGACGGTCATCCGTTGCATGAATGTGAATGGCGAGTAGTTGATGGGGTCTTGCGACTGCTGCGTGCCCGTCTGCATCTCGACTGGGGTGCTTGGGTTGGTTTGGCGCCCAGCGGACTGGTCAACAGCATGACGCTGGATCTGTCACGAAAACCTGGATGGGAACGTCTACGTGCCGATGATCTGCGAGGCATGGCGGCGCAGGCCATGCAGGTGCCGCTGGATGAAGTCCGTTTCTTCTACAATGATCAGGATATAACGATTGATGCGAAGGGCGCCGCCACGATCAGGCATCGCAAGGACGCTATCTATGTGCTGCCGGACGGCACCTTTGATCACAAGCAATTCATGGCCTGCATGGGCGCGATGCACTGGGAAGATATCGATTTCCTTCCGGTCGTGGAGTTATTCCTCTCGCTTCTGCCTGGCACGGGCTCGGCGATGTTTGAGTTGATTCGTGCTCTGTACGATGATCAAAATCTGGAAAGACCTGCGCCGCGGCCTTTGTGTTATCGTGGCATTCCTACCTATCCCTCCAAAGCAGCCTATCGGCTTTTTAGCGGCTTTTTCGATCCACAGGTATCCGGCGGAGGCGATCCATTCCCAGTATTCATGGATCCACCACGATCGCACCTTGTCACCTGGCTGCCAGCGGCTGATCCCCCGAGACGCCATTTCGATCCACTGCAGCAACTCTGCGTCACGATCCGGGAGCAGCAAATTATCAAGGCCACTTGCGGGAATGACTCGGCAGGGTTGTCCTATCAACCGTGCGATCAACGAGGGACAGCGCCCTGCCAGCGTGGCTTGGCTATCGCTCAGGAACATCTTGTCTTGATGGATCGAGAGTTTAGGCAGGCCATTCCTCTTAGGCACAATTGGGGTAAGGTGACGGAACCTCGATTAGTTGGGACAGGTACGAGGCCGTCTCTTGACTGGACGTCTGTGTTTGAAGGGGATCCACCTTCAGTCAGCCATGAAGAAGCGTTTGGCGCCGTGCTTTTGTATCCTGAGGATGATCGAGAGATTGAGGAATTGGCGACGCAGCCTTTCGTGGCCGACTACCTCCAGGACCTCATCGAGCAGGACCGCCCATTAGCCGTGCAGGTGGGACGGGCTGATTCGCTTTTGATTAGCGGTTTCGATGTCGCGATCACTTCGTGCATCGGCAGCGATCGTCCTCGTGCTTGTACCGTGCTCTATGACCATCCGGCTTTTGCCCAGCGGCAGGCGCAATTGCTATGGAACACGTGGGCTGGCGCCCAACGCTTAGATTGGTTACCTCACGTGCGGATGAGGTCTCGTCTGGGGCAAAGTATCGCGGAAAGCACTCAAATGTACGATCTCGTCTACGAGTGGGTGCCATTCAGTCTGTATGATCGGCCAGATGCTGCAATTGAACGAATGCGATGGCTGGCTCAGAAATTGGCGCCTGGAGCACTCGCATTCGTTGTTGGACCACCGACGGTCGCAGAGGGGTGCAGATCGGCCGGGACGCGCGTGCAGGCCATCACTTCGGTGGCGAAGCTGCCGACCTTCCGTATGCATCAGACGATCCTGCCTCGATCACAGCTGAAGAAAGATATGATGCTCTACCAGATTGCTCAGCATTGAGAGCCGTGATTGGACCATGACGGATTATCTGCATGAGTAACTGTCGACATCGACTGCGTGACGAGGGATGCGCGGTTAGCGTCGTGACCATGGTGATGAATGAAGTGAGGCGGGAGATTGACCACCGCCTAGTCGAAGAGTCTGTTACAATCCATCGTCAATCTGCACGTTCAGGCAATGGTGTGATATCGAGAGAAGGAGCATCCGGCACATGAGTTGGCGCGAATCTCGAACGCTTCCGGTCAGCTACGGTGATGTGTGGAGGAGAATAGGGATTCTGCGAGCTCGCATCGATAGGCTGCAAGGCTGCAAGGGATTCTCCTTCATTGAGGTCATGATCGTTGTGGTGATCTTGGCGATTCTGGCCACCCTCCTCATTCCAAGGGTCATGGGTCGAACTGAAGATGCCAAGCGGGCTGCGACTAAAGCCCAAATCGCCAATATGGAAAGCGCATTGCAACTCTATAAGCTCGACAATGGCAATGTGCCGTCGTCCGAGCAAGGACTGAAGGCCCTCGTCGAGCGTCCGTCGTCAGGTCCCGCCGCACCGAATTGGAAGGCCGGGGGCTACCTTCCCAAGGTGCCCGTCGATCCCTGGGGCTTTCCCTACAAGTACACGACCCCCTCGACCCAAGGCGGGGAGTTTGAGATCATCTCCTTCGGAGCCGATGGTACGCCAGGGGGTGAGGGGAAAAACGCCGACATCGTCAGTTGGGATCTGGACCGTAACTGATCTCCCCGCATTCGATCTGTCATCCTCTCCATTCCCTCATTGCCGCTCTCATGCGGGATCATTTCCTCCAGGTTTGTTCTGAATCGACTCAAGAAGGTGCGGTTGCCGACCGATGAGGAGAAGGGACGGTCCTGTCGAGAGGGGGAGTCAATGCGACGTGTGATCTTTGTCGACGATGCGCCGGAGATTTTGCAGCACCTGCGCCGGCTGCTGGCCCCCATGCAAACCGAGTGGGAGATGCAGTTCTTTCCCTCGGCCACCGAGGCCTTGGCCAAGATTCAGAATGCGCCGTGCGATGTGGTCGTGTCGGACATGACCATGCCGGGAATGGATGGCGCGAAATTCTTGGGAGAAGTGTGCAAGGTTTGCCCTCAGACCATCCGTATCATCCTCTCCGGAGACCAGAGCCCCTATAATTACGTGCGCTCCGCTTCCGTCGCCCATCGATTTCTACAGAAGCCGTTTGACGTGGCGACGCTGAAATCAACCATTGAGCAGGCCGAGGCTCTACGGAACGTGCTGGGCAATCCGGCGCTTCGAAGCCTGGTCAATGAAATTAAGACGCTGCCGAGTCTTCCCTCGATCTATCAAGATCTCATGCAGGAAATGCAGGCGCCGCAAGCCTCGCTGAAGAAAGCGGCCCGCATCGTCGCGAAGGATCTCGGAATGGTGACAAAGATTCTTCAGCTGGTGAACTCCGCCTTCTTCGGTCTCCGTACCCATGTGTCCGACCCGGAGCAAGCCGTGGCGTTGCTGGGGTTCGATACCATCAAGTCATTGGTGCTCTCCAGCCAGGTGTTCGCACAGTTCGATCAGGCGAAGTTACCCACGTTTTCCTTGGATGAGTTGTGGCGGCATGCCATGCTCACCGGTACCTACGCGCGTCGGATTGCGAAAGAGGAAGGGGTGAGCCAGCAGGTTATGGATGAGGCCTTTACCGCCGCACTCCTGCATGACGTCGGCGTGCTGGTCTTGGTGGCCAACCGGCCTGATGAGTATGGGCGGGTGCTGGACTTGATGCGCACCACACAGGTGCCAGATTGGTCGGCGGAGCGAGACGTGTTTGGAGCCGACCATGCCCACGTAGGCGCCTACTTGCTCGGGATTTGGGGGCTGAGTGACGGGATCGTGGAAGCAGTGGCCTTTCATCACCATCCTGGAGACTCTCTCGCATCGGGGTTTTGCGCGGTCACGGCTGTGCATGTGGGAAACGCTTTAGCGGAGCTACAGATGCGATCTGGCAATGGTACCGGTGAAGTCACAGGGCTCGATCAGGCCTACATCACTCGGGTGAAGCTCCTTCCTCGGCTCAGCCGTTGGCGTGAACTCGGTGTCGCGGCGTAATCCTTTCTCCCTGCCTTGACCATCGCTTTCCTCACGCAGTACAACCACACCGTCGGTGATTCACACAGGCTGAGGAGCCTTATGGGACAACTTTCGAGAGTCAGATCCGTTCTCTTCCTTTCCGCCATCAGTCTGTTGATGTTCGGCATGCTCCTGTGGTGTTCCGCGTGGAGCTGGGCCGGCACCATCACCGTCGATCTCGGCATTGAACAAGGAGCAATGAATCATCGGGCCAATGGCTATTTGGTCAGCATCGAGCCGACTCAGCCGTCCATGGACCTGATCCTGCCGTTGAAGCCAACCAGTTTTCGAGGGAATGCTGGCTATATCTTTCACAATTATGATCGCTTGAAAGAGGCCGGAGTTACGGAGTTCCAGCTCACCCTGGGATTGGTATTCCACCATCTCTCTCTGCAGATTTTTGATATCAACCAGATCGGGCTCGATGGAAATTTTTCGCCCTGGTTGGCTCATGTCGACCACATCGTCGATCAGGTAATCACACGCAAGCTCTCTGTCCTGTGGGATATCTACAATGAGCCTGATCTCGCTACCCTGCCGATGAACGACAACGATCGGCTGAAGGAAGGCTGGCGACTAGCCTATCAGCGGATCAAGCAGCGGATTCCTGGAGCCGTCATTGTCGGCCCCAGCGTGAGTCGGTACAGACTGCTCAAGCCGTTCCTGGAATGGAGTCAAGAAAGGGGAGTATTCCCTGATGTTGTGGCCTATCACGAATATGGAGATCCTTCCGGGGCCCTCGCGTACGTGAGTGATCTGCGGGCCTATCTCAAGGCGCAGAACCTCGAGCGTCCGATTTCTATCAACGAAGTGTTAGGGCAGGAATCCTGGACCAACGCAGGTTATACGGCAGGGGTGATTGCCGCCTACGAACGGGCCGACATTCTGAGCGCGATGCGAGCCTGCTGGCCCGATCCGCAGGACACGAGTCGAGACTGGGTCGAGAATACGTGCGATAACCCCACGCTGGACGGGCTGCTCTATGTCGATCGGCAGTCGAAACGGCCGAGCTGGCACATCTATAAGACATATGCCGACATGGAGGGGGTGCGCCTCTACACGATGACCGACAATCCGGGCCTGCACGCTCTCGCGGCATTCGACAAAACGTCAGGCACGCTCCGGTTGTTGTTGGGAAAGTATGAAGACTATTCGACGGAGGAAACGACGGTCATTCTCAAGAATGTCGGGCGCCTGATCTCCCTGCGGCAAGGAGAAATCGTGCGCCTGTGTGCCGAACAAATCCCCGACGTGGGGTCAGGACCACTCGATGCGCCGGTTCTGACAATCGATCGTGACTTGCCGATTGTGAACGGAGAGCTCTCGTTTACGCTGCCGCAATTTTACCATTCCGATGCCTACCGAGTCGCCTTGGGGCCAGCAGCGCGTTGCCTGACGTCATTGAATGCGTCCAGGCCCATTCCCTGAGAACAAGTGTGGACAGGTCCGACCGAAGGGCTTACAACTACGCCTGCTTATGGCACCGCTAACGTCTTGACCGTCCTTCTCTACGTCCGGCGCTTCCTGTTTCTCCACTGAGCGCGACACTCAAGGCCTGGCTGGTGATCGCGAAGCTGCAAGCGTAGCACGTCCAAAAAGCCCCAGTGGATATCAACATGTTTTGATGACATTCGGGACAGATTCTGATTTTCATTTCATGCTCTCCTCTACATGGATCTTCATAATAGTGGCCTCGCAGGATCGGCGAGCTCCTTTTTAGTTCTCACTTGGCCTTTGTGCCCACTAACATTGAGTGGTCACCATCGCCTACCGACGCCCGGGCCCCTATCGTAGTCTCTGCTGCCTCTTGAGGTGACTCCGACGCACTATGTCGCTTCATTCTCAGGAGCCCACGAAGGCCATCCAGATCCCACAGGGCAAGATCATGCTCAATCTGAAAGCGGAGCACTCGTAATGGATCAATAAGAAAGGTGACAGCAGTCGCTGAAGGTGGGTTGACAGCGACACCGAAGGAGCGATGCATACGATTCAGGCAATCGATGAGGAGCGGCACAGTGAACGCTTGTATGTCTTCATGTTGGGCGAATCGGAGTAGGGAGATGTTAGAGAGCACCACCAAGAGCGCCGCACCGTCACGTGCAAAGGCCTCGGCTTGGACATTGAGGTAGGTCATGTTGGCGGCGGTCGGAGAAGAAAGGAAGCATAAGGCCATCCAGCGAGCAGTGAGCGCTGTGGGATCCAAGTAGGTAAAGCGTCCTCCGACAAAAGCCATGAGTCCAATTCGCGGCACCGATTGACCGATGGTGATACGCGAGTGAGCGGACTTGCGTGGACCGAGCGTGTGGTCCGTCCCGCGTCGATACCCAGAGTCATTCGCCGTGATTCGAAGTGATGATCTCATTGGAAACCCCTTTCGTGTGTATCTGTCGCGCAGAAATCTAGTGCCCATTGCATTGCGCTTTAGTGATATCAATTCTCAAAATCATAATACGAAATCAGGCGCATTCTGTCAAGCCGGATGTTTTGACGCTTCGACAGGTGAAATACACACCGTCCCGAGCGCAGCTGGCCGCAAGTGGAGGGCCATTTGCGCTGTCTATATTGGCGTTTATGGAGATCCGATGAGGCGGAGTTAAGAGACGTTTATAGCCGGACACCTAAATCACTACGCATGTGAGCGAGAGATAGGATCAGCGCCTTCCCATAGCCGAGCCTGGCAGGGGAAAGTGGGCTCCTGTGGATTATTGGTGGTCGGCTAAACTCACATGGCGCGTGGACTTTGTTTGGGATAATAGGAAATAGCAGACGGGGACGAGAAAAAGCGTGAGGAGGGTTGAGACTACCAGGCCACCGATGACGACCAGGCCGATGTGTCTGCGTCCGGCAGCTCCTGCGCCAGTGGCGAGCGCCAAGGGCAGTGCTGCAAGAATTGTTGCGACGGTCGTCATGAGGATGGGGCGGAGTCGAAGCACTGAAGCGTCAATGACGGCGGCTCTCGCTGCCATGCCCTGCTGGCGAAGCTGATTGGCAAATTCCACGATGAGAATGGCGTTCTTCGTCACCAATCCGATCAGGATCATCAGCCCGATTTGACTGTAAATGTTCAGCGTGCCTTGCCATAAGCTCAGAGCAAGCAGGGCGCCGGCAATCGCCGGAGGAACCGACAACAGAATTGTCACCGGATGCACAAAACTTTCGAACTGCGCGGCTAATACGAGATAGATGACCAGCAGCGCAAGGAGGAACGTAATATAGAGGTGCCCTGAGGATTCTTTGAATTCCTTTGATTCCCCTGAGTAGCTGATGCTGGCGCCGGGAGGCAGATGTTTTCTAGCCAGCTTCTCCAAGGAGGCGAGTGATTGGCTAAGGGTTGAGCCGGAGTCCACGCTAGCGCTGATGGTCACGGCTCTCAGTTTCTCGTAGTGATTCAGCTGCTTCGGGGCGACGGCCTCGCGTACAGTGACCAAGTTGCTGAGAGGGATCAAGTCGCTCTGGGCGCCTCGCACCTGAAGCTGCTCGATGTCGGAGCGCGTCCCGCGGTGTTGAGCCTGCGTCTGCACAATGACGGGATATTCCTTTCCCTCCCGCATGAACATAGTCGTTCGACGGCCACCTAGCAATGCCTCCAGCGTCCTCCCGATGGTTTCGATCGGAATGCCCAGATCTGCCGCCTTGTCACGATTGACCTCTATCCGCAACTCGGGTTTGTTGAGGTCCAGATCACTTTCGAAATTGGTCACCATTGGATGATGGACCAAGTCTGCGCGGATTTTTGACACCGTCCCATCCAGCACCTCATACGACGGGCCACGAATGACGAGTTGAACCGGCGTTTTGCTTTCTTCTTGATTGAACGGAGGTGGGGTAAACGCGAAGGCCGTGGCCCCCGGTATTTCGGAAAGGTCCGGCTGGACTTCCGCGACGATTTCGTGCTGCGGTCGGCGGCGTTCGGACCAATCTTTCAACGTCACCCAGGTGACCGCGTGATTGACGAGCGTCGGCCGCCACCCTCTGGCGACGACACTGTAGTAGGAGTCCAACTCGGGAATCTGCGACAGAATGCGCTCTGACTCTTTCGTGTAGCCATCCGTATAGTCCAGGGTTGATCCTTCAGGAGCACTGACATGGGTAGTAAACCATCCCGTGTCCTCAAGGGGCGCGAGTTCACTCGGCAACCACAAGAGTAACAGCGCACTGACGAGCACCGACGCGAGAGCGACACCGAATACGGCCGCTCGAGCGCCGAGCGCGAATTGCAGCGCCGATCGATAACGCTCGATCGTCCATTGAAGCCATCCGGCGGCATCCAGGCCAGAGAGTCCTCCGGAAGGGGTCGGGCCCGCTGTCGATCCTAGGAGCCGAGCGCACATGGCCGGGGTGAGGGTCAAGGCGATGAACCCGGACAGCAGTACTGATCCGGCCACTGCGATGCCCAATTCGGTAAAAAGTCGTCCGACGACGCCGGGAAGAAACGCAATCGGCAGGAACACGACTGCCAACGACAGAGTGGGCGAAATAACAGCAAATCCGATCTCGCGGCTGCCTTCTATCGCCGCTTGCATGGGGCTCAAACCGCGCTCGATTCGTCGATAGACATTCTCCACCACGACGATGGCATCGTCGACGACCAGTCCGATGGCAAGGACGAATCCGAGCAGCGTGATCGTATTGATCGAGCAGGAAGTCACGTGCATGATCACGAACGTTCCCAGTATGGACCCAGGAATGGCCACTGTCGGAATTAACGTAGCCCGGAAACTCCGCAAGAAGAAAAACACCACTAATACGACCAAGGTCAGGGAGAGACCGACGGCCAGATACACCTCATGGAGGGAATGCTCGATATAGATAGAGCTGTCGAAGGCGGTGACTAGCTTCATGCCATCAGCCAGCGATGCTTCCAGGGCGGGGAGTTGTTGCTTGACGGCACGCGTGGCCTCCAGGGTATTAGCCTTCGATTGTTTCATAATTCCAAGGCCGACGGCGGAACGGCCGTTGACTCGTACCAATTTTCGGTCGTCTTCGGCACCGATTTCGGCGGAGCCGACATCCTGCAGTCGAATTGGGTATCCATCGCGATAGGCGAGAATGAGCTGGTTAAATTGGGCCGGCTTCTCCAGCCCCCCGCCCATTCTGACGCTGAACTCGCGCTGAGTACTCTCGATCCGACCCGTTGGGATGGAGACGTTCTGGGTCATCAGGGCATCCTCGACATCCTCGACGGTCAGCAACCGTGAGGCGAGCCGATCCGGATGGAGCCACACTCGCATGGCATACCGTCTTCCTCCATCGAGCATGACGCTGGAGACGCCGGGCAAGGAAGAGAGCCGATCTTTGATCTGACGTTCCGCAAAATCCGTAATTTCAAGTTCGGAATGACGATCACTGATCAAGGCCAACCACATGATTCCATCCGCCTCGCTGTCCGATTTCATCACCAAGGGAGGTTCGATCCCCCGAGGGAGCAACGTCAGCACGCGGGCCACGCGGTCTCGGACGTCGTTGGTGGCGGCATCCAGATTGCGCGTGAGGGTGAACTCGATGGCGATGGTGGACAGGCCTTCCCGGCTACTGGATCGCAAGGTGCGGAGCCCTTCGATTCCGCTGAGGGCGTCTTCGAGAATGGCGGTGATATCCGTTTCGACCAACTGCGCATCGGCACTCTGATAGACTGTTAATACCGATACGATCGGGAACGTGATATCCGGATATTCGCGAACAGGCAGGCGTGAATAGCTGAGGAGGCCAAAGAGCATCAGCAAAAGCGTCATGACCGTCGCCAGGACGGGACGCCGAATAGACAATTCCGACAAGCGCATAGGAAATTTCCGGACGCGAGGGATTAGCGAGGGGGTGTCGGCGAGATGGCCCGGATTTTTGCGCCATCCTGCAGCTTGTGATGCCCGACCCGAACAATAACGTCCTGTTCATGGAGTCCACTGAGAACCTGCACATATCCTCTCGTGCGTGTGCCAAGCTCAACGGCGGTTCGATGCGCCGTCCCGTCCTGGGTTCGATACACGAATGCCTGATCTTTAGTGGGAATAACGGCTTCCTCAGGAATCAACATGGCACGTTCCTGCTGGCCCAAATGCAGAGTGACCTGGGCGAACATGCCGGAGCGTAAACGCTGTTCCACATTGGGAATATGGGCCCGCACCTGAACGGCTCTGGTCGTCATGTCAACCCGGGAGTCGACGACATAGACTGTACCGCGAAACATCTCCCCCAGATAGGCATCCGTGGTGAGTTCGAGGGACTGACCGGGAGCAAGGTGACGGAGGAGCGTTTCAGGAACTTTGAAATCGATCTTCAACGTCCGAACATCCTCGAGGTTGACCAAATCCTGGCCGGTCGAAACGAAGTCTCCGGGCGACACGCGACGGATGCCGAGGATGCCATCGAATGGGGCGCGAATTTTTGTCTTGGCGAGACGGGTGCTGTACAAGACATAGTTGGCCTGCGCGACCTGGAGAGATCCGGCGACCTCGTCGAGTTGTTGTTTGGTGACGTATCGCTTTCCCTCCAAATCAAGTGGCTTCAGGCGTTCATAAGTCAGTCGTGAGACCTTGAGCTGGGCCGTGGTTTGCGACAGTTCGGCCTGAAGCTCGGAATCATCCAACTCTATCAACAAAGTATCTTTCGCAACGGTCTGGCCCTCCTGGAAAAGGATTTGACGAATCCGACCGGCCATCTCGGGACGAATCACGATTGATTCGTTAGCGCGAAGTGTTCCAACTGCTCGAATGCTTTGCTGGACAGACTGAATGCTGACCGGTGACAGGACGACGGCCGTCTCATTCTCCGCGGCGTCGACCGGTTCGGATCCTCCGCTTGCCGTCAAACCGGTCCATTTGAGCGCCACGAGTGTAAGGATCGCCAAAAGACCGAAAAGAACCCCATACGTTCTGCGAGGAGCGTTCATGAGTGATGTAATCGCCGCGAAATGCTCGCGCTGGTGGACAGACGGTCTGCATGCCGGCTGAGTTTAGGAGTACGAAGGCCTGCGGACTATTTGAACTCGAGCTTTTTCAACCCATGCACGGGCATTTCCACCTGTCCGAAATCCGAGTCGCCCTTGAAGCTTCCATCGATCGCGAGCGGAAATTCTCCTGTCTTGCCGTTCGTCAACGTAATATTCAGCGTCGGAGGGGTTTTCTCAGCGCCTGGTTTCACATCAATGTGCTTGATGCCGTCAAATTTGATATTGACCGTTGCAGTCCCGCGCTTCACAGGCAGATGCTTCAACTCGTGGGGAATGAAAGCCGTTTCGCTGACTTTTTCTTCCCAGTAGAACAGCACATTTTTTAAATCCGTCTGCATGTCCTTGGTATCGGTCACCAGGGCATGAAAGGGTTTGTCGCCATTGTGTTGGGCTTGTGCTGGAATTCCCGCCAGGCACAAGAGCGTCCCCACCGCTGCGAGACTGGCGAGGTACTGCCGGATATGGTGTCTTCGATGCGTCATAATCCCTCCGTTTTTAAAGCAGGTCAGATACATGGTTATTCCATCCGATACGAAAAGGGCAGATGGAGTTGAATTTGCTGCTGAGCCAGGGCATGTTTCACGTCGAGTGGAAAGGCTTTGCGCACCATGTCCAGCGTGTGCCGGTCCAGCAGGGTATGCCCGGAACTCTCTTCGAGGGACACATCAAGCAAATGGATCGCCGCACCTCGCTGCTCAATGGTCAACCTCAGGATGACTTTTCCTTCCCAATGATTCCGTCTGGCTTCCTGCGGATACCGTTTTCGCTGTTCAACAGTGGACCAAAGGGCCTGGGACAGCCATCCATAATCGGGTTTGGTGGTCGGTCTCGATCGCACGGACAGATGCTGTACTTGCGCGCGTTGCTGAACTTCCGGGGCAACTCTGGCCGTGACAATCTGTTCGACCTCGCGAGGAGTCTCAACCGGTGCCTGCGAGTCTGCGACCACACTACGCTCCGTGACAGGGGAGACCGTTTGAGTCACCGCGGCTGTGACGATGGGCTGAGCCGTGACGATTGGCGCCTCAACAGCTTCTGTTGTCTCCACCGGGGTTTCCGTTCGGTTTACCATCTGAGTCACTTCCGGCGCTGGCTGGTGCTCTTCCTGCACAGGACGTGTCACGGTTTCAACCTGTTGTTGCACTTGCTGGATCGGTTCTGCGGTTTGCAGTGGAACTGTATCTTGCACCGGCTGTATTTCCTGCACAGGTTGCGGTGTTTGCACGACCGGCTCGGTCTTGACCGGTTCAATTTTCTTGGGTGTCGGCGCCCGAATGGTTTGCGGCACGGGAGGGGGCGGCGGAACGGGAGGAGGCGGTGTTTCGATTGGTTCCTCCGGTGGCGTGGGCGCTTGCACCATCGCCACATCCCACTTGAATGGTTCCGGGGGAGGCGCTATGGTCATCTCCGCCACCAGCGCCAACGCCGCGCTCACGAGCACGCCATGCGTGGCCACCGAAAAGACCCAACATAACGTCGAGCGGCGACGGTGCGTCCGGGACTGGTCCACACTCATGACCGTACGACCTCCAGGTTGACCTGTTGGAAGCCCAAGCCACGGACTTCATCCACGACCAAGACAAAGCGTTCCAGAATCGTCACCTTGTCGGCTCGCACGAGCACCGAGGATTCACGGGGGTGCGGCGCCATGGCACTTTTCAGGCCGTTCGGAGGAATTGGTGTATCGTTGATGAATAAATTTCCCTCCGATGTCATCGTGATCACCAGTGGAACATCCTTCCGATCACCTGCTTCCTTGGCTTTGGCCAGTTGGACGGGAATCTGGCCCGTCGTGATGAAGGTGGCAGTCGTCAGGACGATCACCAGCAAGACGAGCATCACATCCACCAGCGGAATCACATTGATCTGGTGAATTTCACGTTCCATGTTGAACCTTGAACGTCGTGAGGAGCTCGGTCACACGCCGGCGAAGCACATTATTCATGACGACGCAGGGGATGGCGACCAATAAACCGACCGCTGTCGCTTTCAACGCGAGGCTGAGGCCGACCATAATCGACTGGACCGCCATCGTGCCGGATGTGCCCATGGAGTGGAAGGTCAGCATGATACCGAGCACAGTGCCCAGCAATCCGATATAGGGAGCATTGGCGGCCACGGTGCCGATGACGACCAGGCGTTTTGTCAAAGCGATCTCGCATTCTTGCTCGCTGCGAAAGCGGCTGACATCCACGCTCCGGAAAAACCGCCAACGTTCCATTGCCACACCGATCGACCACAGACTCAGGGCGATTAAAAGGCCGATAATGCCATAGTCGATTAAGTGTTTCAGTCCTTCCATTGAAAGGATCCTTTCTTGTGACTCCGCGAAAACGCCCTAAAATGCTGATTGAACAATATTGCTGAGATGGCGCGTAGCACCTCAGTAGTAATGACGTACAGAGACACGCATTCCACACCCTCACTGAATAAAAATTTTAAACGATTGAAATTACACGGAGTTTGATAGGCATTCCTACAGTCAGGCTCATTCGACTTGATGCCGGTTGGGTGGGAGTGGAAAGCGAGTCAATGGGTGTCTCGGATCAACACTGATGGAAGGAACACCCTTTCGATATGGCAGACATATTCTGCGTCGGGTCGGTGACTGTTCTACAGCTCTTTTAATCGTTTCCTGACCGATTTCCCGTCGTTTTTTCACTTCTACCGGCATCGTCAAAACTCTGGACTTCTATCGTTGTGAGGGAGCTTCGCAGGGCGTATCGGACCTGATGACATTCCAAAGAAAAGAGATCATATCTCAACTTCGAACTGGGTGGGAGCGGCAATTGGGAGCCTGGTGGTCCGATCGCGACCGACTCCAGGCCACGTCTCCTGTCAATCACGCCATAGCATACGCACGCCTCTCTTGACGTGCGTGGGGCGGAGGATCGGTCGAACAATCCCGAGATGGTCGAGGCCCTGAAGCAGCAGGCTTCGAAGGCATGCGTTATGTCGAACAGCCCGATGGCAATCATCACCTCAGTCGGCAACAAGACCGTGGCGGTTCTTTCGTGAGATGGACAGGTTTCTCTCAATCCATCTCGATCGGACCAGGGGCGGAAACCAGGTTTCACAGTGCCCGGTGAAGGAGAGGTGGCATTATGAACATTCAGCAGTGGACCTTTCCCATCAGGCGCCATCACGACCGCGCCGACATCCTGTGAAACTCAGTTCGGTCTATGAGCAGGTTCACACGATCCCGTCGCTCAGGTATCCTGAGCAACTTCAGGCGGTGGTATCAATCCTTTGTCTGTGGCCAACACCCGATTAGCAAAGCGGCTATCGGGCGGAGGTTCGGCCGTCAAAGTGGTGATCGTGATCCGCGTCGGCTTCCCGCTTGGTTTTGTGAATGGTCCCATCTTTATGTTCTGGCGGGCTGTAGAGGCTGTAGAGTCGGAGGTCTGCCGTCCGCCCGCTATTGACCACGTTATGCCGGGTTCCGGCTGGAACGACGACGGCAAACCCGTCGCTCACCGCGTGTTTTTCCCCATCCAGGATAACGGTTCCCTCCCCCTCTTCGAAGCGAAGAAACTGGTCCAGTTCGTGGACTTCTTCTCCGATTTCCTCACCGGGCTTGAGATTCATCAACACCAATTGAGAGTGTTGTGCCGTGAAAAGTACCTGCCGGTAATGCTGATTTTTTCGAGTGGCGTCTTCGATCTGAATGATGTAGCCCTTCATTGCAATATCTCTTTCATGTAGATGGCACGTAAGAAAGTCAGCGGGACCCCAGTGGGCGTGACAAGAACAACTATCGAGCGCTCGGCAACCCTGACATGTTGGCCCATGCCGCCAGGTGTCCTGCAGACTCGTGTCAGGTATGGAGCGCATGCTGGCTGAATTTTGGATGGGTGTCAATATTGCCCCGGAACACTCCCACAGGTTCTCCATCTCAGCTGCAGTGCATAGATAATAAATTATTTCATTCAGCGTGGTATGGCCTGACCGGCAACACTGGCTAGGATTTTCTGTGCTGAATCGGGTTCAGGGAAGAGCTGTTCGGCGGGGATCTTGCGTTTTTTCAACCAGAGATACAAGCCGCTGACTAGGACAACGATCGTGACGGTCGGGGGGGACCTGGGCACAGCCTATGAGGCCAGCAGTCATGAGCACTATCAAGGCGATGGAGAGGTCGGCCAGGTTGGGCATGGCGCCACCAGTTGTGGAAGGTATTGTATCTCTTAACGTTGCCACCCGTAGACTGTGGGGTCAAGGGACCACATCGAGCTGAGAGGCGTAGGGAGCCGAGCGGGGGCAAACCACTCGACTCCCTCAACGCTGCCCGGCGCCTTGCAGAAGGGGCGGGGCACTCTGTCGAACTGCTTATCGTGACAGAGGTTCTATGTATTAAGACGTGTAACTTTGGTTGAACCGCACTGTCCGGAACTGACACGCTTCACGTATCCGTTCCTGTCAAAGCCTATGGCGATGATTGTCACGACTGCTATCGATGGAAAGCCCGGGGAGATTGGCCTTGACGATGCGGCCGGAGGCCATACCACAAAATGACCGCCACCGGAATGGCGAGGGCGATCCAGGACACTGTGTCCCATATACCATCTCCCAAGAGAGCGGAAATCAGGCCAACAGCGCTCATGACGCCAATCGCGATCGGCATGCCCCAGATCTGACTACCCAAGTGTGTCGTCAGCATTTGGCTGTCTCCTGATTGTGCTTCGTCCCCCGAGCGGCGTCGGCAAGTGGCTGAGCTAAGATCGATACCGTATCGGCGATGCCCGTTTCAAGCCATTGGGTCAGCATCGGATGGGCAAGTCCCTTCTCGCGCATCGTGTATTCCAGACCTTCGAACAGTTTCCTGTAAGGGCCTGAACAGTACAGGCGATTTGAGATCACCAGCGCTGTACCGTTATTGCAGGCGTCCTGAATCATGGTTCTGATTTCGGCAACCGCCTTGTCGCGTTTCTCAGGCAGAAAGTGCTGCAGATCGCGTCCATGTTCTTCGATGAGGGTCGATAACTCCTCGTGCGTCAGGTCAGACATGCAATCGGCCTTCGTGAATGCGTGACGGTCTGCGGAAAATGGTTCTCATGGCAAGATGATAGGAGCGGACGTGGTCATAATGGAATGTTCAAACTCCAGGTCTATTTGGCCGGAGCTGGATTTAGAAGGATCCTTGAGCTGCATTGAGGCGAAGGATCACGCGAGAGAAGAAAAGAAGCCGGTGTGAAGGTGTGGTTCGCCCATCGTCATTCGTCTTATTTCATAGAGGGTGTGATGCTTCGGCCACTAAGCGGTTGGTACACGGTTGGAGAGATGCATGAATGTGCCCATGAAAATTGCGGGCCGGACGCAGAAACCGCGTGCCGTCCAGAACGCCATCAGGCAACTTCGCTCAAAGCTGGTTCGCTCAAGGCTGAAATGGAGCACTCAGCGCGAGCAAATTGTGACCACATTCCTGGCTCAAAATCATGTCACGATCCGTGATCTCTATGTCTTACTTAACCGAAATGGGCAACGCACCCCGTTAGGGACGATTTATCGCACGATGCGGGTGTTATGCGATGTCGGGTTTGCTCAAACGCGATGCTTTGGAGACAAAACGCAGTATGACAACATTTTCGTGAAGGGTGATCATGACCACCTGATCTGCACTCATTGCGGGCATATCGTCGAGTTCGAGGAGCCGACCATGGAGGGAATCCGGCAGGAGATTGCGGCGGAAAACGGGTTCAGTCTGACCGCTCGAAACGTCGAACTGTATGGCATCTGCTTCCCTTGTCAGAACAAAGGAAGGGTGCCGCAAGCTCTGTAGTCAAAGAGAAGTGCGTACTGTGGATATCGAGGCGGTTACCCAGGATTTGGTTCAGCACTTCCCAAAGAATACATCGTCAACGGCAGTCCCGCTCGTGCCCATGATCGTCGTTCCCATGTTCCCTCGCTCAGCATCCCCACAGTACGTTGTAAGCGCTCAAACCCCAGGGTGATCGGCATTCACCAGACTTGCCGCGTGCTCAACGTCCTGCACATGAACTTGACCTAGCCCCGCCAAACTCCTCCAGCCATAATAAGGATTCTCCCATCCGAGGAAGGAGAATCGATGAAGAAGAGCCGGTTCACGGAGGAGCAGATTATCGCCATTCTCAAGCCGCTGGAGGCGGGACGTACGGTGGTGGAGTTGGGTCGCGAATACGCGGTGAGCGATGCGACACTCTATGCCTGGAAGGCCAAGTACGGGGGGATGACCGTCACGGAGGCGCGTCGGCTGCGCCAGCTGGAGGAGGAGAATCGGCGCCTGAAGCACTTGGTCGCGGATTTGAGTTTGGATAAAGAAGCGCTCAAGGCGGTGATCACAAAAAACGGCGGGAGCCTGTAGGACGGCGTGCGGAGGGGCACCGGCTCATCGCACAGGTTGGGATGAGTGAACGCCGGGCCTGCAGGCTATTGGGCATGGATCGGACCAGTTATCGCTACCAGGGGGATGCCACTGACCGGGATCAGCCGTTGCGCGATCACTTGGTGGAGCTGGCGCGGCACCGGCCCCGGTATGGCTATCGACGGCTGCGGGTCTTGCTTTGTCGGGCGGGCGGGCATTGCAATCACAAGCGGATCTATCGGCTGTACTGTGAAGCGGGCCTGACCGTTCGGTGCAGACGACGGAAACGCCTCAGCCGAGCGATGCCACTCTTGCCCAGGCCCTTGCAGAAGCCCAATGAAGAGTGGGCGATGGATTTTATCAGTGATGGTCTGGCCAGTGGGCAAGCCATTCGGGCGTTGACGGTGCTCGATCACTTTACACGTGAGTGTGTGGCTATTGAAGTGGATACGTCCTTGTCTGGCGAGCGGGTAGCCCGTGTGCTCGGTCAGGCGGGAGCACGCCGGGGTTGGCCCCAGCGGTTCGACGTGAGGCGGTACAGTACTGCAACCTTCCCAGCGAGCACCATGCTCGCATTCCAGATGCTCCGAATAATCGTGGTGAAGTCACGACCCTGAATAGGGTCAAAGATTGGACAGTTCGGGAGGCGCTATCGTGAAAACGTCGGGAGGAGTCGTTGTCGCAGATGAGCCTGTCGCTTGAGCCACCACATACGGAGGGCCGTCACGTACAGCACCGAGGGGAGAAAGCCGCTAAGAAGCACGATCCATCGTCCTGTCAGTCCGAAGGCTTCGCCGTTGTGGAGGGGAAAGAGCCAGGCGACAAAGGTTTCGCCCTTCGTGAAGGTTCGCCAGTCCTGTAGGCGAAGTACGGCTCCGCTATATTGGTCGATCCAGATTTCGCTTTGCCCCTCGGCTTCGCGTACCTCACCCGGTTGGCGCAGTCCGACCGTAAACACATCTTCCGCGCGGGAAGGAAATCCAATCCACATGACCTTGGCATTGGGCAAGGCGCGTTGAGCGATGGCTACGGCCTCCGTCACCGGTAGCCGATCGGCTTCACTGCGAGGAGTGGAATGGGGCTCAGTCTCCGGCGTCGTATCGCGTAGCGGGGAGAACAGCCTCACCGTGGAGGTCACGAGGCCCGGGAAGATGAGATAGAATCCGGTGCCGGCGAGCATGAGAAGAACTAGGGCACCGGAAATCCCACTGAGCTTGTGGAGATCGTACTGGCGTCGGATCGTGCTCGATCCTGGTTTGAAGGAGAACGCGCGGCGCACATTTCCAGTGGACGGCCACCAGAGATAAATCCCTGTACCCACGGAAAGAAACAAAATGAAGGCTAACACCCCGATGATGGTTTCTCCTGTCTCTTCCAACAGCAACGATTTGTGGAGTTCGTAGACGACTGACACAAAGTAGTCGCCCCATTGCCGCTCGCCTAACGCGAGGCCGCTGTAGGGATCGACTGTGACGACTTGCCAGCGTAATGTGGAAGAAGTGTCTTTTGGAACTCGAAACCAGGCCTGAAATGTGTCCCGATAATGAAGAGGATAGGTGAGGTTCGCCAAGGTCGGCCATTCGGGATGTATGGTTTGGGCTGCTGCGACAATGTGTTCAAGCGGAAGAACCGATTCGAGCGGGCGAACCAGCAGTTGTTCAGGATTCAGCCATTCATCGATGGTTTTATAGAAGACCAGCAGACTGCCAGTAAGACTGCTCAGCACGAATAGGCCGCCTGCACCCAAGCCAATGTAGAGATGCAGTTTGAGCCAGAACTTTCGCCAGGTTGCGCGATGAGTTTGCGCCGTCGAGCTGGCAGTACTGGACGGAACGAGAGCTTGCTTTGCCTGAGGCGGAGTGGTTTTCAGACGTTTAATGTGTTCAACAATCATCATTGGTATCTGGAGAGAGTGGACATCGTAAGTCACCGGCTCTGTACCCCTGTATACAGAGAGACCCTCATTTATTATTAGACGTATGAGAGCAGCGAAGTCACACCGATGTACAGGCGATCAGCCTTTTTTCTATACGATGCTTCATGCTGGCCTGACAGGCATCGAGTGCTGAGGGCATGCCGGCATGTGCGAACGTGAACGGACTGTTGCATGAAGATCGTGATCGTAGGGAATAGCGGAAGCGGCAAGACTTGGTTGGCGAATCCCCTGGCGACGGTCTATTTCGCACCAATCGTCCACCTCGATGACCTGTTCTGGGGACCTGGTGGATTCGACAAGCAGCGAAGTCGTGATGAGATCATGTCGCTTATCGAACAAAGCCAATCACGTTCGACCTGGATAGTGGAAGGAGTCTTTGGTGAATTGGCTGCGGAGTATATCTCGGCGGCGACGGCGTTCGTCTGGCTGGATCTTGATTGGTATGTATGTAAGGCTCGACTGGAACGGCGAGGGTCTGAAAGCAACACTCATATGGCGAGAGCGCAGTCGCAAGCGGGCTTGGCTCAGCTGATTGAATGGGCGCGCAGTATTACAACCGAACGGACAGCCGATCTCGTTATGGTCATGCGACGATGTTTCAGGCCCTTAAGGGAATTTGCATCCGTCTTCAAAGTCAGGCTGCGATTGTTGCGTTCTTAGATGAGCCAGGTCGCAGAACTCAAGACGGCAGTGATTGGCTGTCAAGGACTGAATGAATCAAATGACTATGCGTTGCGTAAGATTTTCCTAACAAAAGCGTCCGGGAGCCACCGGCTCAGCCAGCAGTCAATGGATTGAGGTGCCTAGACCTGGGCCCGGCACACTGCCTCGCGGACGGTGAGAGTGCTCTACAGCCCGGTCGGAAACCGCTAGGGAGGTGAGGTTTCGTCAATCTCAAACGTCATAGTACTGAAAGGTAATGGCCTTCATCCACTTGTGAGAATGAGATGAGCGATAAAGCAGACCTGCCTGCATCCGGAAAAGATGTCCGTTGCATCTGTGGCCGAATGACGGCACGACTGGAACCCGAAGGACTGGTGATCAAATGCCAGCGGTGTGGAAAGTTGGTGGTGATCTCCCTCTCGAAGATCAAAGGTCTAAAGAAATTGCTCAATCTGCCATAAGCTGTCGATATCGTTGCACCGGGTAATCGTGAAGGAAGCCAATACCGCGCGGCTCGTCCTTTCCGTTCGACTACCTGATCGCCGTCCTTTATACGCCCGCCTCGAGTCGAGGCCGGCGTAGTGCGTTGTGCGGGCACCTGCCTTAATAGTTCCGACCCTGTCTCAATGGAATTCGAATTTGAGCGACCCGATTACTGTGAACGGCGCTCCGGTGTATACGATCTCGCGGAAGTTTTGCGCCCCGGTGAAGTAGCGTTGATCGAGCAGATTCGTGAAATTCAGCGCGGCGAGTAGGTTTGTTTTGTTAAACACTTCCTGCTTCCGATAGTACAAGGCGGCATCCATCCGAACAAAGCCTGGCAGGTCGAAAGGAGCTTGGCAGTTGGCCGGGTCCTGACATTGGAAGATCCCGTTCCGTTTGCCTTGCGCGTATATGCCGATTCCGGCCCCAAAACCCTTCACGACTCCTTCTTGAAAGAAATACGTGGTCCACAAGCTTCCCTGATGCAGCGCGCTATTCGGCACGCGGCTATTTTCCTGAAACAGAACATCTTTGGTAACGCGCGCGTCGATGTAAGCGTAGTTCGCAATGATATCCCATCCGGGCAGGATTTTACCGGCAATGTCAAATTCAACTCCTTTGCTGCGTTGCTCTCCGGTCGCCACAGAGAAAAAGAAGCCATTCAAGGGATCGGACGTCAACACATTTTTTTTGGTGATGTTGAACAGAGCCACCGTGGACCGTAATCTTCCTTCGAATGCTTGGTACTTGATGCCCCCTTCATAGGACTTTCCACGCTCAGGGTTGAACAGCTTTCCGTCGATACTTCTGGATCCTGAGCTTTGAGGTGCGAATGACTCCGTGTAGTTGGCGAAGAGTGCGATCGGCTTCCATGGCTGATAGGCCAATCCGATCGATGGACTGAATGCGGTATTGGTTTGCGTGTTCTGACTGCTTGTGGGGGTGAAATCATCCGGATTGTTATTGATAGTCTGATCAAACAGATCGAAACGTCCGCCGAAATGCATATGCAGGTTCTCAAGAAGATCGACCTGATCGCCGAAATATGCCCCTAGGATATTGTTCGTTTGAGAAGCATCGCTGAACTTCGTGAGGGATGGGTTCAAAAACAGCTTGTCGTTGGGATAGAAGATATTGATGTAGCTAAACGCTCCTGGTGTAGTGGTATCGCCACCGAAATCACCGGAGGCCGTTGCCGATGAAACCTCTCGTCCCAGTTCGACGCCCAAAATTGTTTTGTGTTTGATCGAACCCGTCGAAAATATACCGTGTAATTCGTTCTGGAAATAGTGGCTTTGAACCGTCGTCGGAATTTCATATCTCGCCAGGTTGAGGATTCCCGCGCTTTCTTCTCCGACCAAAAAGTTGGATTCAAGGCTTGAGTATCGAGCGGTTGTGACGGATGCCCTAAAGGCGCTGCGCCATTTGAACATGTCATTGATCTCGTGCCACAAAGTGAGAGTCGCCTTCCCGTTCTGCGTTTCATTCTTTCTCGTCGGATCGCCTAAAAATCGACTGACTGGAATAGGCGCCACGCCGTTGCCGATCGCGACTAATCCTCTGTCGATAGGCGACTTGTCATAGAGGTATTCACCTTCCAACCGTAATGTGGTGCGTGAGCTGAGTTCCCAGCCGAAGGTCGGCGCGATAAAAATGCGTTCACTCTTAACGCCATCCCGATAACTCTCCGCCGATTCATACATGCCATTGAACCGGTAGGTTAACGTTTTGCTGTCGTTCAACGGTCCCCCAATGTCGATCTGAGGTCGATACAGCCCGTAACTGCCGATGAGCATTTCAGCGGAATAGTATTGGCTTTTTAACGGAGCTTTCGTGGTTTGATTGATGACACCACCTGGATCGGACCGACCGTAGAGATAGGAGGGGGGGCCTTTGACTACCTCAATGCTTTCGATATTGATGATGTCGCGTTGCGCGCGAGAGCTGAACGTGCTGTCGTCCCGAAAGCCGTTCTTAAATACGTTCAGCTCGGAGGCGAACCCGCGAATCATAAACGTGCCGCCTTGGCCGCCCTGGGTGCTTGACTGGGACGTGCCGCTCACATTTCGAAGCGCATCGCTGAAGCGGATGACCTTTTGATCATCCAGTACTTGTCTGGTCACCACATCAACAGACCTTGGTGTGTCGTGGATAGGAACGGTAATTCGGGTGGCCGAGGAAGAATCATCGACCGTATAACCACGCTCCTCAAGATCTTTCACGACAATCTCGGGGACCTTGACCGGTTTTGATGTGGCTTGCATTTGCGTTTTAGGATTGTTGGAAGGTGCGGCGGAAGTTTGGTTTAGGCCTATTGGCACCGGAAGGGGCACAATCGGGGCGCGTTCCAAAGTCATCGTGCGTGCCTCAGTCAAACGATAGGTCAGTCCGGTGCCAGCCAGCAATGAGCTGAGAGCCTATTCGGGTGTGTGACGGCCGGTGATGCCATTGCTGTTCATGCCTTCCGTCATGTCCGAGGTGACGAGCAGGCGGTAGTTCGCCTGATCGGCGAAGGAGGTGATCGCCGAGCCCAGGGTCTGAGGCGGACCACTGAATTCAATCGGTTCTGGCTTGTCTGTGACTCCTGTGGCCTGCGCGACGCGAATCATCTGGCCAGCGGCCGCATTCGGATACTGTCCATCGCTGAGAGCCCATGTGAAGTCTGCATGAGCAAAGAATGCCAATGCAGAAATTGTCATATACGCAGACCATGGTCGTTGCATTGTTCCCCCTCGATGTCTTGTGGCCCTAAAATTCCTGTTCCTTCGGTCTTAATCAGGAACAAGGTCACATCAGGTATAGACGGACGGGGTCAAAAAACTTGTAATGAAAAATATGACAAATGGAGAATTTGACCAAAAAAGCGGAAGGACGGAGCGAGAAATGAGGAGCGCCAGAATATTCGTTTAACAGATACCAGTCAGTGAAGAAGAACCAGATAGGGGGATAGGGCAGTTTCGTGAATAGAGAGCGTCCGATGAATCGTCCGCAGCGCCGCATCCGGATCAGCCACGTCAAACACCCCGGTGACCCTCAACGGCCGGAGGGTTGGATTCAAAATAACGATGCGTCCGCGACGATAACGATTGAGCTCGTCGACGACTTCTTCCAACGGTCTGGCCTCGAAAATGAGTTTGCCTCGCCGCCATGCGATTTCCCTATTCATGTCGACTGCATGCACCTCACCCAAGCCGTGACTGTTGGAAAAGGACACTTGTTGGCCTTCCTTGATGATGAGGGGTGACGTTGTGGTGCTTTCAGATGTTTCGACCTGGACCGCGTGCTCCAGGACTGTGACCGAATTCCGGTTTTCTTGGAGGCGCACCGAAAAAATTGTACCAAGCGCGTGGGCGTAAAGTGAGTCGCTACGGACCGTAAAGGGGCGATCTGGATCCCTGGCTACTGTAAATGCCGCTTCCCCCTGGAGGAGACGGATGTCTCGATTATCATCCGAGAAAGTGACATTGACCGCCGTGCCGGTATTCAACTGAATGGTGCTCCCATCCTCCAGGGTCACCATGCGTTGCTCCCCCACGGCCGTCTGATAATCTGCGGTCGCCGACCGGATCCACACTCCAATTGATTCCATGAAGAACAGGCCAGTGAATAGTACGATGCAGGCTGCGAGAGCCCAGGCAGTTCTATCGGAGCGTTGATGAGATCCTTTGGGCAGAGGGGGGGAACTGCGAGAGGGGAGGTGCCCGATATCTTCCCATATCGACTCAGCCGTCCGATAGGCCCGCTCATGGGTAAGGCTCCGCCTCCGCCATGCGTCACACTCCGCCTGGATACCCTCTGAGACCCGGCCAGAGTGAATGCGAACCAGCCACTCAAGCGCCTCATCAATGAGGGGATCAGCCGATTTCGAGATGGTGTGAGGTGGGGAATCTTCAGGCATCCGTTATTCCGTCCTATCAGCGGTGGACTTGTTCGTCGACCGACTAGGGCCTTGCTACCCTATAAGACGGATTGAGGGGCGTTTTCAACAGTTAACGGTTCGCATCACGGCTGATCCTGTAGTCTCGATCGACAATGCTTCAAGGCCTGTATGATGTATTTGGCAACCATACTCTCCGATACCCCGAGTTCGTGGGCAATTTCTCTATGCGTTTTCCCATCCAATCTGTTGAGTAGTAACGCGCGTCTGCACTTGACGGAGAGCTCCTGCATCGCAGCTTCTAACAGGATCACTCGTTGTTTAGCGTCCAGTGCGTCTTCGGCGGTTGGGGCCAGACTGGCTGTCTCTTCCTGCAGCGGCTCAATACTCAGTACGCTCCTGCGAGTCCTCACCTTTCGTAAATAGTCGATAGACAAATTGGCTGCTACGCGGAAGAGAAACGCTCGGGGGTTCTGAACGGTGATCGTCTGTCCCATGCGCACAAGATGGATATAGGTTTCCTGCGTGCAATCAGCCGCAAGGTCGCGGCACCCTAACTTGTGCGTAAAGAAACGCAGGAGATCATGGTGATGTTCTTGAAAAGCGGAAAGGCAAGGGAGTGCGTGATCAGTTTCCATGTCGAGATCCTATTCCAGGCGATAGCCGATGGGAAGTTGTACAACAACGTATGGTTGGCTCAGCGAATGCTTCAGTGATATCGGGGAGGTCTGCTCTAACAGGTTGATGGCTTCTTGGTCCAGTGTCGAATGTCCAGAGCTCTTTAGGACGGTGATATTTTCTACCCGTCCGTCCTCCATTACGGTGGCCTGCAGTACAACGTGCCCTTCCCATCGGTGGGTTTTGGCTGTCTGAGGGTATCGTTTGAGCTGTTCCACCTTCGTGAATAACATCTGGGCGAGCCATCCGTAATCAGGCTGAAGTGTCTGCGATACGATTGAGTCACGATACTGAGGGAGAGGACGATTCGAGACGCTCAGCGGCTGCTGAACCGAAGGCTCGGAAGCCAAAAGTGAGTGATTTGATGCGTCGATTTCAGGCGGTGGTATCTCACCTGAAATGGGCTCAGCCACTGGAAACACCGCAGCCAATTCTGGAACCGAGACATTCTGTTCTTCGCGGGGCGTCAATGGTTCAGGAGAGGCTACCTCTGGAGGATTCTGCATTTCATGCGCCCTCGCGCTTTTGCGGAGTGAGGTGCGCTTTGCTATATGGGCGCGTGGAAGTTCGTGGGATGGCAAGTCTGAAGGCGCCGCCCCTGTCGGGGAGCTGGCGGTAATTATTTTCTGAGACGCGGTCTCTGGCGGATTGGCCTGCGGGGACCCAGCATCAGGCGTTACTCGACGATGGGCCGATGCGGCAGAGACCGGAGTGGGGAGGTCGGAGCTGAGCCACTCGGGGTGAGAGGCGGCGACCAGGAAAACCTCCCATTGAAAAGGCTTTTCGCGAGAAAGGATGGAAAATTCTGCCGCAAGGACCATAGCAGTTCCAATGCCCAGGGCATGCAGTAATAAGGACAACATCCAGCTCCCTACTGTCGCCAGAGGATCACGATCCACGCTCATTGAAAACCTAAATGCACAATGTTCTGTTTTCGAAATTCGGAAGGCGAACATCCCATGGCACGCTTGAAGAAGTGACTGAAAGCGAAGGAATCACTGAAGCCAAGCAGTTCCGCGATATGAGAGAGAGGTAGATCATGATCCATTAACATGCCGGTGGCCTTGGTGATGCGTAGATTCTTGACATAATGCGAGAAACACACGCCCATTTGAAGGCGGAAGAATTCCGAACAATACTTTTGCGAATAGCCAAGGAAGGCAGAGAGATCTTTGAGCGTGACTCGCTCCCCCAGATGCTTGGACAAAAATATTTGTAAGCGATGCTGCATGGTGCCGGGCCCTGGTGATGGAGAGTCTTGGAGCGGATGTGGCCAGTAGGTATCTACAGAATAAGCCCGAGGCCGAACGATATCTTGTTCGATTCCACACACTGGCAGCACGCATGTGCGGGCCTGGCTGCAGTTTTCTAAATTATGGCGAGGAGAATCTTGGGCTAGAGCTGGTGCGAGCATATAGTTCTTGCCTCTTTCTTTCGTAATGAACAAAAAGCCCACGATCATGGGACCGTGGGCTCTGGGAATTGTATTCCTCGGGCCGCTGCTGCTGACGCTGCAGAGACGACTACATTATTGAGTATGGTTCTCAATATCACGATGATTCCGAGCTTGTCAAGCGCTAGAGGACTCAAAGGAATGATCTTTCAGCAGAGACGGTCGACGGACTTCACCTCCGATGTCAAAGGCGACCAGCCCATCCTGGGATATGGGGTAAACACGTTCGGAAAGTAGGATGTCTAGATTCTGAAACAGCATGATGCAGTAGGCTTTTATTTTTTTAGCCAAAGGAAGATTCTCGGTGAGGCGGCCCGAACTGCTCCTGACTCACCCTGGCCGATCGTTGTTCATGGTTGGGTAGCGTGTCCCGGGCAGGGGGATACTTAGATTGTCTAGCATGAGGACAGATCTGTTTAATTCAAAGATCAGGTTAGCCTTCCGGGGAACGTTATAAGTTCCTTCAATTACACAACCTTTGTTGTCCGTCTGCGATCAGGCAATCAGGTGTCCTCAGCCAACAGGAGCTATGTATCATCCCCCCTCCGGCTCTCAACTTCTGATCTCAGTCAGACAACCTCCATTTCCATCTAGATTTTCATATGCTTGGATCATGCTACATTGAGAACTGATAAGTAGTTTATCTCAACTTGATCCAATTCCGGAAAATGAACATGCGAATTTGGCACGCCTCGCGTGCAAGATTTCCATGTGCCTACGTCTTGCAGATTAGGTTCGAAGTCACAAACAATCATGGAAGCAAATGTGTAATGTTGATACAGCCACGTATCGGTGATCGCTACACCTTGATCGATATTCTGCGCTCGCGGGCCTTAGCGACCCCGTCGCAGAGAGCCTATACGTATCTTCGTGATGGAGAGACCGATGAGATGTATTGGGAGTATTGGGAGTTGGACCGCCGGGCTCGGCGCGTTGCGGCCTGGTTGCAATCATATGGAGCCGCAGGCGAACGCGCGTTGTTATTGTTTCCGCCTGGTTTGGCTTACCTGGCAGCTTTTTTGGTTGTTTGTACGCCGGCGTAACTGCAGTCCCTGCTTATCCGCCGCAGCGAGAGCGCGGCGTGCCGGGCGTGCTGTAAATACTGCATGATTCACAAGCTGCCTATGCGTTAACGACCACCGCTGTACGCCAGGCCTGTTGAGCGGCTCTCGCCACGCTTTCGAGGACTTGAGCAGCTGACGCGACTGCCGTGGCTGAACACCGACCGAGGCACCGGGTGCTGAGCATTACTGGTATCCGCCGGACATCAACGCTGACAGCCTGGCATTTCTCCAGTACACATCCGGTTCCACCGGATGCCAAAGGCGTGAAGGTCAGTCATGGCAATCTTCTCCATAACCAGCGAATGATTCAGGAGGCATTCGACCATACCGAGCAGGCCTGCATCGTTGGCCGATTGCCGCCGTACCACAAACTCGAGGGTTTAACGGCGCAGAGCCTGTCCGGGCAGGCACCATCGAACAGTTCAGCCGAAGCTTCGCCGAGTGTGGCTTCCGCCGACACGAGTTTTATCCCTGTTACGGTTTGGCTGAGGCGACTCTTCTGGTCACGGGTGGAATCGCCACCGCTCCGCCCGTAATATGGAAAAGCGACCAATCGGGGTTCAATCTCCGTCCATGTGTACGACCAACCGAGGCGGTCCCCGGACTCTGTTTCTCGTAGGCTCAGGCGTCACCGGGCACGATCAGCAAGTCCGCATTTTCCATCCACAATCAAGAACGGTTTGCCCGGACGATCGTGTCGCAGAAATTTTGATCAGCGGGCCGAGTGTCGCCCAGGAGTATTGGGGACGAGAGGAGGAAACGTGCGACACGTTCCATGCCACCCTTGTCGATACCCTGGAGGGCCCATTCCTGCGCACGGGAGACTTAGGGTTTTTGCACGACGGAGAGTTGTTTGTGACTGGGCGATTCAAGGACCTCATCATCATTCGTGGTCGCAACCACATGCGCATGACATTGAACGGACGGTGGAAGAATGTCATGCAGCGCTCAGACCTGGCGGGGGAGCGGTCTTTTCTCTAGTGGATGACGACGGAGAGCGATTGGTCTTGGTGCACGAGGTCGCACTCCGTGCCAAGCACCTCGATTGCAATGCAGTCATGACGGAGAGCCGTCCAGCAATGGCGAAGCAACATGGAGTCCAGGTCTATGCCATTCTCCTCATCAAAGCTGGGAGTCTCCCCAAAACTTCCCGTGGAAGGGTCCAGCGAAGTCTTTGCCGCGTGAAACTCTGGAATGAGACCTTCGAGATGATAGGGCAGACCGTGGCATAGGTAGTGGGTAAGTCCCGAGGAAAACGTAGGAATAGTGAAGCCACGTCGAAGGCGGCATAGCCCATCCCACATGCTCAAGTCTGGCGTCCCCGCAGAGTCTCCAATGCAGGGCCCTTCATCTGTCTTCACCCGGCTGAAAGATTTCCATGAGTTCCGACGGTTCTTGGCTAGCTTTGCGTCCCAATTGGCCTCACACCGGCTTTGGCGGGTTTCGCAGCAAGATCCTTCACAAGACTTAGGTGTTCCTTCAAAACGGGGAGAGTGGCGGAGGCCCATTCACGGACTTGGATATTCTTCAGGGCCTTGGACTTGGCTGTAAATTCAGACACGTTCTTCTGATGACCCGCCACCTCAAGCTTGAGGTAGGCCCGTTCGAATGCCCGCCCCGACAATGACGATAATTTTGCTTTTGCCCCATGCCGTCCGTCTGTTTTCGTTTCCGTCAGAGTCACACCCAGAGCTGCTGCCAGCTTGCTGATTTCCTGGCTTGCCTTGGTGTGGTCCTGTACCATTCGTTGAGCAAACTGCTTCACCTGTTCGCTTTCCGACCGTTCCACCGCGAGTTGACTCAGCCTGATCTCAGACTGCTGCCGCTGGGCTGCGGTCTGGAGAAAGGCGGCATCCGCCTTTCCAAGGAACTCCTGCTCCGCCATCGCGGTCGAAACAACCCCGAGCAATATGGCGAACGTCAAACCAATCGTCGTCCTTTGCTGCGACGTAAACATCCGGATTCCTTTCCTGTTCGAAACATTCGGTACGTATGCCAGTAGTGGCTGCAGATCCGGGCGACGCTATTTGGGTCGGTTCCAGTGGCGATGTTTGCTGATGGCTTCAATGAATGCATCAGCATCCGACCCCTTTTGGCCAAAGACCACTCCAGGAGCTGAGGTGATACCGACCGCCTTCAAGATTTCAGCGCCCTCCTGGTCGGCAGCCAGCGCCTTGCCGTGATTATAGGCTTCGCGGACGAAATGACGGCTCTCATAATCGCCCAAAAGTGTGTTGACGCTATCCTTGCCGCCTGGAATGTACACCGCGTCGTACATCACTGAATCGGCCGTCGCCAATGACTTATCGATCCGCAGCTGATCGCCGGACGTGCCCTGTAGCATGCCCAAGTGCGGAGCAATGAGTTCCGCCGTCGCGCCCTTTTGTTTGAGACGATCTTCCATGCGGACCAGTTCGGCACTGTTCACTCCGTCGGCCGCGAGGATTGCGACTTTCCGGCTCTTGATCGAATTTTTCGGACCTTCTTCCTGACTCAACCCCTTGGCCTTTCCCGCCTTCGTACTGTCTTGCCCATCGGGAGCCTTCAGTCCCAGATAATTGGCTACCAGCTTGGCCAACTGCCCATCGACTTTGGACAGGTGAGTGACCATCCGCTGTTGAACGTCCTTTTTGGACACCTTGCCGAGTTCAAACTGAAGAGCTTGGCGAATGTGCTCCTGCTCGGGCAGGGTCAAACTGTTATAGAACAGTGAGGCCTGGCTATAATGGTCACCAAAGCTCGCGCTACGCTCCCGTACCTTGGTCCCTTCGACGCGAGATGGGTAGTGCACGTAACCACCCTTCTCCGCAGACGCTTCCTTTGGTGATTCCGCCAAAGAATTCGGTTCGTAATTCGCCTTTCCTGCACGATTCGCAAAGCGCATCTTGCCGTTTTCCTGAAAATTATTAACCGGCGACTTGGACTGATTGATCGGCAACTGGACGAAGTTCGGCGTGCCGAATCGATTCAGCTGCGTATCGAGATAGGAAAAAAGACGGCCTTGAAGGAGCGGGTCGTCGGAGACATCGATTCCTGACACCAGATGACCGGGATGGTAGGCCACCTCTTCCGTTTCCGCGAAAAAATTATCCGGATTGCGATCCAGAATAAGCTTGCCCACGCGCTGAAGAGGAATCAGGTCTTCCGGCCAAATCTTGGTGGGGTCAAGAACGTCGAAGGGAACCTTCCCTTTGTCTTCTTCAGGCAGGAGTTGCAGGGCCAGTTCGTATTCCGGAAAGGCGCCGTTTTCAATCGCCTCCCACAGGTCCTTGCGGTGAAAATCCGGGTCCTTACCAGCGATGAGTTGGGCCTCATCCCAGACCAGCGAGTGCACTCCCAGCTGCGGTTTCCAATGGAATTTTACGAAGGTCGATTTGCCCTGATCGTTCACCAGACGAAACGTATGCACGCCGAACCCATCCATCATGCGGTAGCTGCGCGGGATCGCGCGGTCGCTCATGACCCACATCACCATGTGCATGGATTCCGGCGTCAGGGAAATGAAGTCCCAAAAGGAGTTGTGCGCCGTCGAGCCTGTCGGCACTGCATTGTCGGGCTCCGGATGAAAGGAATGCACGAGGTCAGGAAACTTGATCGCGTCCTGGATGAAAAAGACCGGGATATTATTCCCCACGAGATCCCACACGCCGTCTTTGGTGTAAAACTTGGTGGCAAATCCGCGCGCGTCACGAATGGTATCGGCTGTTCCGCGCGACCCGTTCACGTTGGAGAAGCGCACGAAGACCGGCGTCTTCACCGCCGGGTCAGCAAAGACCGCAGCTTTTGAGTATTGCGTGAGCGGCTTGTACACCTGAAAATAACCATGCGCACCTGACCCACGCGGATGCACCACCCGCTCAGGCATCGGTTCATGGTCGAAGTGCATCATTTTCTCCCGAAAGTGAAAGTCTTCCAGCAGCGTCGGACCACGTCCGCCGGCCTTTAGCGAATTGTCATCGTCGGCGATACGGACGCCTTGATTGGTGGTCAGCGCGGGGCCCTCAGCCACAGACGGTTCTTTGGCATCGCGAGCAGCTGTCTTGTTCGCTCGTTCTGGATTCGATTCCGCCGAGAGGTTCAGCGGCATCACCCAGGAACTCGCCAATAGGGCCACGGTTCCGGCCAACGCCATCACTGTCTTCAGACCGAATCGCCGGTCAATGGTCTCAACCAACCGTGACGAAATCCGAACTCTGCAGGTCATCATGTAGGCCTCTCTCTTTGCCGGAAGTGTGAAGCAACGTTGCGCTGTGTGGTAATCTCAACAACTCTTGGTCATGCCGTATGCAATCTTCAGGCTCACCACTCGCGGACCATTGCCTGCTCTTTTCCTGCTGAAAAGCTAGAAGCCCTCCGGTAATCTCCCGATTGTCGTGATCATTGGGTTGCGTTTTGTCCTGATACGGACAAACTGTCCTGTGGGACTGCACCCAGAATGATGGACGTCACAGCGATGCACCGCCGATTGTTGACCACACTAGAGGTGATACGTACATTGCACTGGCCCGGCCCTTGCACTGCAAATGAACCGTACCGGCCAAGTGCCTTTGCAAAAAAACGAGTGGGTGAAAGGAGTCTGGATGAGCAGTATGAAGCAGAGTTGTGGTGCCGTCGTCGCGGCTGATGGAGCGATGGAATGGCGTGTGTGGGCTCCCAACGTCAAGGCCGTCGATCTTATTCTGTTCGATCAATCGCAGCGGAAGGTAGAGGCCATGACGCCCGAGCCGCATGGCTACTTTTTATACCGTCGACATGCCGTTTCCGATGGGCAGCGTTATGCCTATGCGCTCGACAAGGGACCGGAGAGGGGAGATCCCGCATCGCGCTCGCAACCCGATGGAGTGGCCGGGTCTTCATCTGTCGTGTTGCCGTCATCTTTTCAATGGTCGGATGAGGCTTGGGGCGGGGTCCGGCGCGAGGACCTCGTATTTTACGAACTTCATGTCGGAACGTTTACGCCCGAAGGAACCTTCGATGCCGTCATCCCCCGCCTTCCGGCCCTTCGCGAGCTTGGAATCACCGCTGTGGAATTGATGCCGGTCGGGCAGTTTCCCGGCAGGAGAAATTGGGGCTACGACGGCGTCTACATATTCGCTCCGCAAGATAGTTACGGGGGACCGGCAGGCCTGCAACGGCTGGTCAATGCCTGTCATGAGGAAGGCCTCGCCTGCATTCTGGATGTTGTCTACAACCACGTCGGCCCGGAAGGCAATTTCCTATCGGAATTCGGCCCGTACTTCACAGATCATTACCGTACGCCTTGGGGACATGCGGTGAACTATGACGGAGCCGGGAGCGAAGCCGTCCGTGCTTTTGTGACTGATAATGTTCGCATGTGGATTCGCGACTATCATGTGGACGGGCTCAGACTGGACGCCGTCCATGCAATTTATGATTTCGGAGCCAAGCACATCTTGCAGGACATCAAGGAGGCCGCCGATCAGGCGGCCCAGGGGCGGGGATATCCCGCTCATGTCATTGCCGAGAGCGACTTGAACGATGTTCGCATCCTCCTTCCGAAAGATCATGGAGGGTATGGCCTCGACGCTCAATGGAGCGATGATTTTCACCATATCGTCCATACCCTGCTGACGGGCGAACGTCAGGGATACTATGCCGACTACGGCGACCCGGAACAGTTGCGGAAGGTCCTCGAAGAGACTTTTGCCCTGGATGGCTGTTACAGCCGACATCGCGACCGCTCCCATGGCGCACCTGCGGCGGGACTGCCTGGTGATCGATTCGTCGGCTGCATTCAAAACCACGATCAGGTGGGGAACCGAGCCGTCGGGGAACGGCTGGGGGCGCTTGTAAGCCCGCCTGCGCAACGGCTGGCCGCCGCATTGCTCTTGCTGGCTCCGCATCTTCCGCTGTTGTTCATGGGCGAGGAATACGGTGAGGAACACCCCTTTCAATTCTTTTGCAGCTTCGACGGCGAGGAGTTGATCGAGGCGGTTCGTCAGGGTCGGAAAAGAGAGTTTGAAGCGTTTCATGCAGCCGGGATGGACGTGCCTGACCCACAGTCTGAATCGACGTTCGAGGGCTGTCGTCTGACCTGGCATTGGGATGATGCGCCGCGGAAGGCAGGTCTAAGGCGTCTCTACCAAGATCTTTTGAATGCGCGACGATCATGGCCCGCATTGCGAAATTATGCCGAACGGATGGCCAAACTCCATCCGGGACCAGAGGGTCCCATCGTGCTGGAATTGGTAAGAGGAGGGGTAAAACCGGAAGCCGGCAAAACAGTGCAAGCCTTCTGCAATCTGACGAACATCACACAGGTCTTGCCTGTCAGGGATGTGACGACTCTTTTGTTCAGTTCTGAATTCGACCGCTACGACGGAGGACGGCGCCCTGAGACCGATGTACTCCAACTTCTGCCCTTCGAATGCGTAGTAATTGGGCCGTCCGATTGGAAAAAATATGGCCGCGCCTAGACACACACACAGACCCTGTCCTGCCTTTGATTCCATAGAGGCAGAAGATGAATGAATCCGGGAATCTGTCTCGCGCCGACCTGTATGATCGTCTTCGTAGCCAAATTCAGCATGAAGATAATGTCATCAATATTCGAGTAGTCTGGCAGCTCTTAGGTCAGTCGTTCTTCTTCAGCACGTACGCAGCCGTCCTCAATTCAAAAGGAGAAGCAAAAAACGTCCTGTTTCAGCAACAACAAGAGTTGCTGCTCTGGGCCGTGCCGATTGCGGCATTAATAGCCGGCCTGCTGGCAAGCATGAGCATCTTTTCCTCTCTCTATACCATTGAACATTTGGGGACTATCTACGACCGCCATACAGACGACAAGGACCAGAGCGCTAAATCGTTTCCATCGCTCCGGGGCCCCGAAAAGGCACGTGTATGGGCTCTGGTCCCTCCGATCGGACTTCCTATTCTCTTCATCCTCATTTGGACGATCATCTTGTCAAGACTGATAGCAGGCGCACTATAGCCGCGCCGCCCGACCTGTCTTCTCGCTTTGGTGTGGGGTAGGCTGGGCGCCTTTTACCTCTGGACTGGCGCGAGAGTCAGAGAAGGAATACGGGCGAGCGTGGCAAAACGAGGGAAATTTCCGCCCACTAGTGGGGGTAGCGCAGAGTTTTTCAACTGGCTCGGTGTACTCACTTCCTCGGCTAGGATGAATGCTAATGGGGCCGGCCGGTAAATGACCACATTCGCCCTTTAATCCGACGTTGTGACGGCCTTTCCTTTGAAGGGTTTGCCTTCCAGCCCCGGCAACACCGCATCCAAAAAGGCATTTTTAAATAGGGTCACGACCATTTCCCATGTACTGGCTTGTGGGTTCTCAACCGGTCCTGACACATCGGCCTTCGTCGCCACCTCGCCACGCGGGGTATTTTTGAGGACGCTCGAGGCCACATTGATGGTCTTCTCGAAAATCTTCGTGAGCAACCCCTTATCTTTGTCCTGTTCAGGGTCGTAAGCGGTCACGTCTTTGAAGAGGGGCTTCAAATATCCCTTCACTTGTCCGTCCTTCACGGTCATCTCACTAAAGACGGAAAAGACTCCTGCGGCGACATCGGCGCCGCCATAGGCCCGCAGCATGTTGTTCAGGGACTTCACTTGGGTTTTGAGAATTTTCACGCTGAGGTCAAAGTCGGGGGATTTCGTCTCCGGCCGAAACGAACCTCTGATTTGGGTGGCGCCACTGCCCATCAGCAAACCCTTGAGCTGAACCTTCGCCGTCCCTTCCGATAGTTGATTACTCCAGTTCTCCAGTTCGATATCCGTTCCGCTGATGAACATGCGATAGGAGGGGGTGGTGGCTTGATTCACAAAACCGAATTCGCTGTTTTCGATCTTTCCTTGATCGATGCGCAAAATGAGAGTGGGATGATTGGCAGCCTGCTTAGCTGCTTCCGCTGCCTTCTTGCCGTTCTCCTTCACCTTCTTTTCTGTCCGGGCCGAGTGGATGAAATCCCCCTTCACTTCCTGCAGTGCCAATGTCCGGAGGCGCACCTCTTGCACCGTAGGAGCATATTCAAGATGCCCGGTGGTGGAGAGGCGTCCTTGCGACAGATGCACCTGATGCTGGGCCGTGAGCGGCAGCACATCTGCAAGTTCAATGTCAGTCAGTGAGAGGTCCGCCTTCACGGCTATGGTCGGTTCGGCAAAAAAATCGGCATGACCGTCGAGCTTGAAACGGCCCTTCTCAAAGACCACAGCATCGATATGCAGGTCCGAGGGATACTCATGGGCCTTCGAGCGCACGTTGCGAATGTTCTCCACTGTGACGTTCAGTTGAGTGATGTGCAGGGGCTTTGACTTGGAATTTTCCCGGTACGTGACATCCCCGTCCGTAATGCGGACTTCGTTGACCTGGACCTCCTGGAGGGCGAAAAGGGCTTCCTGCCAGCTCTGCTTTTGGTCCGGTGTGGCCTCCAATTCCTTGGCCGCCTGCGGCCGGGTGAAGTGAATGACCGGATGTTCGATCGCCTCATCGGTCACAAGGCGACCGCGCAGTAAGGCACTCCACTGGAGACTGCCATGTATTTTCGAGACCGCGACCAGCGGCGGCTCCGGGTGCTTTTTTTGCCTCACTGTGACGTCTTCCAGATCAAGTGACAGCGTGAGGGGATGGAGGTCAAGGGCCCCGATGTGAACCGTGTAGGCCGGCAAGCGTTGGTTCAACTCACGTTCGGCATAAGCCCGCAGTGGCTCGTCGAGGAACGAAAGCGCAATTCCGATTACCAACAGAATTCCCACAGGTATCGCAATCCACCTCCAGCCTCGCGACGACGCTCCGGGCATGGCTGGGACCTTCATATGTTCTCCTCTTTGACCAAACAGGCGGCGGAAACTACATGTAGCGGTCTCACGAACGAAGCATCTTCTCACGCGATTGCTTGGCGTCCGCAGCTTCGCCGGCGGTTTTCACGTCCTTTTCTTCCTCGGGTGGTGGCAGCACCGCGGGGAGCCCCAAAGATTCCAGCCACAATTCTCGGCTCCAGCCCATCGAATGGTACAAGTGTTCATCTTCTTGATCTTCGATTTGCGCGCACAGTTCCTGAAGCGCCTGTCCTTGCTTGCCGGACAGCTTCTGAGCAGCCTGACCCAGCAGTTCCCAATTCTGGTGATCTTTGGTTTCCGCGTTCACGACGCATTCCGTCGCGACGAGTTGAGCCGCTTGTGGATTGTTTCCTTTGAGGGCCATCTGCATGGCCTCGACGAGCGATTCGCCTTTGTGGCGCACGATTTGTCGTCCCCGGGTCTCTTTGGCGGGATCCAGTCCTAAGGTATCCATGAGCATCCGCAACTGTTGCTCATGATCGCGCGTCTGCTCGAGGTATTTTTCCCATTCCTGCTTGAGATCGGCGTTCACCGCGCAACGAATCGCCGTCTCATAGACTTGTACGCCTCCCGCTTCAGTTTCCAGGGCTTGATAGAGTAGTTCGTTCATCTGGTCAGTGTTCATAGCGGCTCCTCGTGATAAAGATATGAGTCCAGTTCGGGCCTCTGAGATCCTGCGATTGCTTCGTCGTTATGCCGGAACTTGTCCTTTCAGCTCCCGATGCCAATGACGATGCTGCGCGATGGCCTGAATAAATCTAGCGGGCACTTTATTCGCCTGGGCGCCGCGGGCGAAGATGAGTCCGTCATCTCCGGCAAACAGCTTCACGCGATCCTGCATGACACCTTCGGCGTGACTTTCGGCTCGTTTATCGTCGGCAGGGGAGGCCGCGGCAAACAACCCAATCCCGGCATCCGTCGCAGCGATGGTCTTACAGTGCAAATAGGCTTCCTTAATAAACAGTAAGGCCTTCGCATCTCCTTTGAGGATGTTCGCGCTCGCCTCTCCGCCCGGAACAAACACGGCGTCAAATAGGACCGAACCTGCGGTCAGGAAGCTAAAGTCGACGCTCACCTGTGCCCCACTTTCCCCCTGAAGCATTCCCAAGCGGGGAGCGACCAACTTGGCTTGGGCGCCGGCGGCCTCGAGGGCCTTTTTCATACGAGCGATGGCGACCTCATCGACGCCATCGGCGGCCAGAATCGCAATCTTTCGAGTGGCGATTCCTTCCTTCACCGTATTCGCCATGCTTAACGCGGGCGAACGCTGAAGCGATGGAATGCGTGGCTTGGGTTCGAAGCGGTCAGGTTCGGCATCCGCAGGGACGCTTTTGTTCAGAGGACCGTCGAGGACGGGGACCGTGTCGAGGCCGAGGCCCTGAGCAACTAAGCCAGCAAGCGTGGTGTCCACCCGGGCGAGCAACCCCACCATGCGTTCCCTGATGGCGGGCGTTTCCACTTTTCCCAGCTCAAACCGGAGCGCCTGGACGATATGCGACTTCTCGTGATGCGCCTGACTGTTCCAAAACAACGCCGCCTGCGTGAAATGATCAAAGAACTTCTCGCTCCTCGCCCGCACTTTTTGACCTTGGAGATTTTCGGCGTAGCTCCGAAAGCCTCCCATATCGGATGTGGCCTGCATTGGGCAGCCTCCGGCGAGCGAATTGGGCTGATAGCTGACCCGACCCTGATTGATCGTCTGGCGCATGTGTCCGTCCCGCTGGTTGTTGTGGACAGGCGCGATGGGACGGTTAATGGGAATTTCGTGAAAATTCGGACCGCCCAGCCGAATGAGCTGCGTGTCGGTGTAGGAGAAGAGGCGTCCTTGCAGGAGCGGATCGTTCGAAAAATCGATTCCCGACACGATGTGGCCCGGGTGGAAGGCGACCTGTTCGGTCTCAGCAAAAAAGTTGTCAGGATTTCGATTCAGTGTCAGCTTGCCGATGCGGCGTACGGGTACCAGCTCCTCAGGAATGAGTTTGGTGGCATCAAGCAAATCGAAGTCAAACAAATGCTCATCTTGCTCTTCCACAATTTGCACGCCTAGCTCCCATTGAGGAAACTCTCCTCGCTCGATCGACTCCCACAAGTCGCGCCGGTGAAAGTCCGGGTCGATCCCAGAGATCTTTTGAGCCTCGTCCCAGACGACCGAATGCACCCCAAGGAGAGGTTTCCAATGAAATTTTACGAACCGAGATTGGCCCTTCTCATTGATGAGCCGAAATGTATGAACTCCGAATCCTTCCATCATGCGATAGCTGCGAGGGATTGCGCGGTCGGACATCACCCAGAGCACCATGTGCATGGACTCCGGCATGAGGGAGATGAAATCCCAAAAGGTGTCGTGCGCTGAGGAGGCCTGCGGCATTTCGTGATGGGGCTCAGGCTTAATCGCGTGCACGAGATCGGGAAATTTCACTCCGTCTTGAATAAAGAAGACCGGAATATTGTTCCCCACGAGATCAAATACTCCTTCGTCCGTATAGAATTTGACGGCGAAGCCGCGAACGTCTCGCGCCAGGTCCGCGGAACCTCGCGAGCCCACGACGGTGGAAAACCGCACGAAGACGGGGGTCTCAGCAGCAGGGTCTTGCAGAAACCGCGCCTTGGTCAGTGGGGCGAGGGATTCGTAGACTTGGAACACCCCATGCGCGCCGGCCCCTCGCGCATGAACCACCCGTTCGGGAATCCGCTCATGGTCAAAATGCGTAATTTTCTCCCGGAGGTGAAAATCCTCCAGCAGCGATGGCCCCCGCTCGCCCGCTTTGAGCGAATTTTGGTCATCGTTAATGCGCAATCCTTGGTTTGTGGTGAGGAGTTCATCTGCCGAGCTTTCGCGATTTGTGCCCATGTCAGCGATCTTTTTTGTCTCGCGCTTTTCTTTTTTTCGTTTTGCCATCTCTCTCCTTAGCATGGAAGGTCCTGTTGGCTTCGAAACAACTCCGGCCTGCCGGGGTTCATTGTATGTAGGTGGTGAGTTAATGCGCTCCGGGAACGGTCCTTCGACCCTGGATGATGACCATGGGTGTCACCTTCTAGGACCTGTCAGTCTTACGTCTTCGGTGAGAGCACTTGGGCCTTGATCCATTGAACGTCCTCTTTGATCGTGCGAAGCGTGCGGAATGGCCAGAGCCGCAGACTCGCGCCCACCTTGATCAACAGATAGGCGAACAGGCCGGCGCTCGCCGCGGCGAGGATAGCCACGATGCCATAACTCGCCCACAGCGAGAGGCCGAGAAGGCTGTGGAGGAGATACACCAACGTGAGACACAGGAGAACGACGGCTAGGAGGCTGAGAACGAGGGCGACCGCGGCTTGGATGGCGGCCTTCGCGAGTTTAGACAGCTCGAGCTGCATTTCGTGTTTTGCCAGTTGAAACTCTTGCGCCACAAGGCGCCGGAGATCGTCGAGCAGGCTGTTCGCCAATGCCACGACAGTAGGGCGAGTTGGCTCTTTCATGAAGACTCCTTTTGCTTGCGAGTTAATCGCGATGAAGGCGAGTCCACAGGTAGCCGCAGCCCAGCCCGATAAAGAGTGTCTGCATGGGATACCGCCTGGCGATTGCGACGACATCGTCGATCATCGCCCCGAAGCCTTGCTCCTGCAGCTGAGTCGCCGCTTGATTGATCCCACTCGTCAGCCTGTCTGCCACCTGACCGGCCATACCATCGTCAGGGAGGTGGGATCGGAGGTGCTCAGCGGCGGACTTGAGGGCGTGACCCGCCTGCTTTCCGGCTGCATCCCCCGCGGCCTTTGGATCTTGCGCTGCCTCCCGCGTGGCGCTGGCTGCGGAGCCGGCGGAGGCGCCAGTGCTTCCATGTTCCATCTGAGACTCCCTCGTTTATCGACGGTTATAGGATGTAGGGCGCCGAATGATTGATCCAGCTTCGAACTAAGTTACGCTGGTGAAAACGGCTAAGGTACTGGGCATAGCCCTGGACGACGATTGATCGGAAGGAGCTTCGGCGTCGAGCTGGATCGCAGGTGGGAGGGCAGCCACACTTCCAACCACCATCCGCAACCTTAAACTCTTGTTCAAGAGGCCGGAAGATGTGTCTACCTTTCCCAGGGTTTTGCCCAGCGCCGACGCTGGACTACTGCAGTTATAGTTCACGAGCTAATGCGCAGTATCATCCTACCAGCGCTACTGAGCTTGATTCGATACGGCGGTGTCAGCCGAGATGCCACGGTAAGACGCAGGCATGCATTGCGGTTAATGGAGCTGAATTGGAGTCCGCATACGGCAACGCGAAAAGGGGCGAGACAGACATCTCACATCCGCGTAGATGCCGTCGCACACTAAAGCGGTAGCAAGCAGAGAGGGTTCTGTAAGGTGAGAGGTCACGTCATATCGAGGTCTGCGAGAAGGACAGGGCGCCCACGATTCAGCGAATAAATCCGTCCAAATGTCTTTAACCGACGCATCAGACTCGCCTGGCTTTTGTTCTCCTAGTCGGGAGAAGCGTTGTTTGCTCATCATTGACATGATCAATCTGTTTGACTTTCCTGAGGCGGCCCGGATGTTTCCCGCCGTTTTGCACGTCGCGGAGCATATCGCGCAACTCAAACGCCGTGCGCGGAATGCCGGGGTCCCCGCCATTTATGTGAATGATAACTTCGGTAAATGGCAGCATGACCTGCCCACCTTGATCGAGAGTTGCTTAGACGAAGGTTGCCCAGGACGACCTGTCACCGAAGCTCTGAAGCCGGACAAAGAAGACTATTTCGTATTGAAACCGAAGCACTCCGGCTTCTTCGCCACGCCGCTCGAGCTACTCCTTAGGTTTCTTGACGTGCGCCGGCTCGTCGTGACCGGTGTGTCGGGTGACAACTGTGTATTGTATACGGCTGCGGACGCCTATATGCGAGACTTTGCCATCAGTGCGCCACGCGACTGCATTGCGTCCTTGGATTGCCAGAGCAATGAGTATGCCCTCGTTCAGATGCGAACGACGCTCAAAGCTGACTTAGCGCCCTCTTCCGAGCTGCAGTTCTGAGTCTGATTGCAGCATCTTCCGCCGACGGCGCGCCTATCGGACTTGCGAGGAACATGACCATGAACGATTCACATTCTCTCTGGGACGCCATTATCGTTGGTGGCGGGCCTGCTGGATTATCCGCCGCGATCTATCTAGGGCGGAGCCACCGTCGTACCCTTCTGGTTCATTCCGCGCACTCGATGGCCAAATGGGAAAAGGATGTCCAAAACTACTTGGGCTTTCCGGATGGCATCGACGGGCATGAGTTGCTGACAAGGGGATTCGCCCAGGCCCGCCGGTTCAAGGTCGAGGTGGGGGAAGATACGATGCAGTCCATACGGCCATCCGGCACTCACTTCGAACTTGTGGGGACTGCCCAACAGTACCGTGCGAAGCGTGTGCTGCTGGCTACCGGGCTCACGCATTTACCTCCTGATCTGGAAGGGGTGCGAGAGTGCTTGGGGCATAGTCTCTTTTTCTGCAAAGACTGTGACGCCTACCGCGTGCAAGGAAAGCGCATTGTCATCATTGGTCACAATGCCGAAGCAGCGGAGTACGCTTTGGCGATGTTACTGTTTACGTCCCGGGTGATGATCTGCACGAATGGAGCGCAGCCCACGTGGTCCGCTGACCATCACCGCTGGATACAAGACGCGGTTGTCCCCGTGTTGATTCCCCGCATTGCGGCCTTGAATCACGAAAATGGCAGGATCCGATCTCTCACCTTCGAGTCGGGAGAAGACGTGTTACTCGACGCGGCTTTTACCACCCGAGGAGACGTCGTACACAGCGGCTTGGCCGCTGGCGCGGGAGCAGATTTAGATTCCGAAGGGCAGGTCGTCGTCAATGCCTGTATGAGAACCAGCGTTCCGGGGCTGTATGCCGCGGGTTGTCTTACCCCGGCGAATTGCCAGATGATCATCGCCGCGGGGCAGGGCGCGACCGCGGGACAGGCGATTAACCGGGATTTGTTCGAGGAGAGTCTGCGGACTAACAGGCTTCCGCGTTTCGACGAGTCGGCGCGAACAGCGGCCGCATCCTAGTCCAAGGGTGGTTCTTTTCTATAATGATAAGAAAATGTCCAACGCACACAAACGGCAAGCTCATCGGGAAAAATCCAAGGCGAAACTCTCAGTCATAAAGGCGAAGCTCACACCGTCAGCCCTACTCACACCGCAGCCAACCGGCAGGCCGAGCGATTGCGGGAGCCGTTGACTGCCCACCCAGCGCTCTCAACCGACTTCGATGGCTGGATCGAGAGCCGGAAGGGACAACTTCGCAAAAGCGAACGATAGTGAGTTGAACGGGAGTTCCGCATGAATAGGGATTTTGCCTCAGTCCAGGCTGATCCCATATCTCAGGGTCGCAGTTGAAGGTTTCTAGTCACCCTCGCACGTCCTATTCGTGGGATACTGCTTATCGTCCGATTGTAGTCCATGGCATCGGCGTCTTTCACTCGATGCTTGGGAATGCACAGGCTCGATGCATCTCACGAACCTTTAGCAGCATCAGCCTAATCACCAGTTGCGGTGAGCGCTAGGTGTTGCAAGGCTTCCACATATTGTCCAGTGGCGTCCTTGCAAAGGGCAAAACACTCACAGCAGGCGGCGGTAAGCCCCTCCTGGTCGGTGATCGTAATAGAAGAGCGGCCCTTCGTGACGATACCATGCTGTTTAAGATCCTCAATCAGCCCGGCGACCGTATCCCGGTCAAGGCCGACTTGAGCCGCCAGGAACGCCACCGTAAAGGGAAACGTTTCCAACCCTGTCCGATCCCAATGCGCTTTTAACCAGCGGGCGAGCCGTTGTCGATGGGAGTGAAAGCGGTTACAGCCTACGGAAACCACAGCATGGCGAAGCAGGAGGGCATTGTACCTTCGCAAGGCGCTTTCCATATAACGCAGATGAGTCAGTTCAGACATCAGCACAGATGCCGCGAGACGCACGGCCGGCCCCCCGATTTGGACGAGCGCCATACAGACTGCATCATCGCTGCCTTGTACGATCGATGCACCACTGCAGCCTTCTGTGCCTGTGATGGTCACTTCAACGGTATGGTGTTCGTCCAGCATGTCCGTGATGCTAATGGCGGCGCGCAGCGGGAAGTACAAGTATTGGATCGGCCCTTCCCGGCTGGTCGATAATATCGCCTAACTGGACCTCCGTCAGCTCCAGGTGAGGGGACAAGAAGTTCGGCCTCCGGAGGAGGCAGCAAAGCCAGAATGCGATTTGCGGAAAAATCTTTCATAAGAGTGGTCATCACGTGACCTCCAACGTCCGATCATAGCTTGGAGCAGGCGCTCGGATGCACCCTCTTCGCGCCATGTGTAAATGGTCCAAGTTACGAGCGAATGTGCCTACCTGGTAAAAATTCTGACTAGCGAAGAGGGTAGATGGCATGAGGTAGCGATTTTTACCCGCATGCTCATGGCCGTGCGTCATTATCATGATCCCTCCTTATCCGTTCCGTTTGATTTCACGATGCCGGCAGATTCAAATTTTCGCTGAAGGGATGGCAGGGAGGCTTGATGGAGCCACATCCTTTAGTGGCATTGATGCCTTCAAGGTCGTCCCTTCACCTGGACGGCTTTCCACGGTGAAGACTCCCCCCATCGCGCGCATGCGTTCTCGCATAATGAGAAGCCCAAATCCGCCGGCCGCCGTGGCGCGGCCGCCCGTATGAAATCCCTTCCCGTCATCACGGACCGTCAGCAGGAGTTCCTGTTCGGTAGCCTTTAATTCCACGATCACAGTGTTAGCCGCAGCGTGCTTGAAAATATTGACCAATGCTTCCTGCATGACCCGGAACAAGGCCACAGATTTTTCGGGACGGCACTCAACCGGCATACCCGGGGCGGCGAAAGTGATCCGAGTGGCGGCAAAGGTATTCAGGTCCTCGATGTATTCCTTCATGGCGATCTGCAAACCGCCGCGCTGTAAAAATCCGGAGTGTAAACGATGCGCTAGATGGTGCAGGTCTACGCCCATATGCGAGACGCGTTGTTGGATTGCGTGCAGCTTCGTCAGGCCGCGGGTGCTGAGAGGTTCTTCCCGCTCGATGGCTGAAAGGTCCCATATCAACACAGCCATTCGTTGTCTGTACTCCTCTTCTAAGTCACGCGCGATGCTTTGCCGGACGTCCTGCTCCATCGAGAGCAGCCGCGCGCTGACCGACTGGAGCTCTTGCTGGTGTTCCATCAGTGCCCGGTCTTGTGCCTTCAGTCGTTCCTCAGCCAATTTGCGCTCTGTGATATCTGTTGCCGTCAGACGAAGGTGCTGAACACTATTTGGTGGACCAACCAAGGACACGTCGGCCAGCACAAATTTTACGCCGTCTTTGCAGCGCAACTTCATTTCACAACTGAGTGGACCCTTCCCCTCGACGACCGTCGTCCAACATGCCATAACGGCCCGTGCATCGTCCGCGTCGAGATACTCCGATAGGCGTCGCCCGATTAAGAACCTGCGCTCCGTTCCTAACAAACGCTCAGCCGCACCATTGACGCGCTGGATGCGGAATTGCCGGTCCAATGTTATATATGGAGAGGGACTTGCTTCATAGAGGTCATAATATTGATCACGGCTTTCCTCGGCTTCTTGTCGGGACTGCCGTAGCTCCTCGTTCTGCACTTCGAGTTCGACTTGGTGAATCCGGAGCTCATGGACCAATGCCTCAACATTCTCAGAGGCTAGGCTGGGGATAGTGTTCGATATCACGTTCTTTAGCGTCTGTTCTGCTCGGTTACGTAACGCTGCCAGCTGTTCGGCTTCTGAATTTTTACTGCGTGCCATCGAACCCCTCGGTAGTCTCGACCAGAGCCTGCCCTCCTAATATACGTTGCATGAACTACTAGCCACTGGGGTATACCCTTGAGCCATCGATCCGCGGAGATTTGAGATAGTCACAAATGCCATGTGGTGGGTAGTCGAGGAATGGCACGGAAAAGTGAGCGACACTTTCCAGGGCTAAAAGGCCCTGTCGCGTCAGATCGCCTCTAGGTCAGGTCCTGACGATTGCGGGCTCACGGTCTTACGTACCTTCTCTAGGGTAGGTCCTAGTGGTGATTTCGAGTAATTGGCCTATGATCCGCCTGGAACCTGAGGAAACGGCCAGTGCAAGGGGTTGAGTTGTTATAAAAAACCTCCGCTTCGAATGCCCATTGGTGGGACACAATGATAGACAAAGTGCTTGCATCCCTCAGTGATGGACTGAAGAACCAGAGCAGGAGGAATACATGATGTGCGCCCAATGCCAAGGCTGGATGCTGGAAGAGCGTCGAGTGGACTTTTCACCCGACACGTTTGTATGGCGATGTATCCATTGCGCATCAATTGCCGACCCTATGAAGGACCCGGTCCAAAGCTCACCGCGGGGCGGGCATATGCTGCTGGGAGTCGTCAAAGTTTTTCACTGATAAAAGAAAAACCGCGCTCTCTGTGACCACGATTAATCCAGGTTCTGCTATTTGCAGCGCCATGCGGCAGTTGAAGATCTGCACGTCCATCGAGTCTTTCAGCAAGCGGAGCCGACCCGGGATGAGGCACACGAGGCAATTGAAGCTCACCGCAACATCAAAATTCTTCTGGATGAACTCGCAGCCTTTCAGACGTATGATCATACCTGGGTGCCCAAATTCCAGGAGTTGCGTCGGCTGGTCGAGAGCCATGTCGCTGCCGAGGAAAACGACATGTTTCGCAAAACCGAGGCGATCATGACAGCGCAAGAAGCAGAGGAGCTGGGCGTGAAAGTTGAGACAGCCAAGCAGGCTATCAGCCGTGACGCCCCTACGACGGAAGGCGGGACCCCAGAGTATAGAAGTCGTTCCCGCAAAACGCATATACTTAAGCCGCCCAACGAAATGCTACCGAAACCTGTCTAATCCCGACCGGGCGAATGACCCGTTCCAAGCCAAACAGGTTTCCAGCGTGTGTGGAGCAGGGAAGGTTCACCGGCCATGCCCAGAAACGTGGGGCGCCCATCTGAGCAAGTCATCATTCTGCTGCATGAAATCGGCGAGCGCCTAAAACTGCAGGGCGACAACCGCTTTCGGGCGCAGGCCTACACCAGGGCGGCGGACAGCCTGCGTGCTCTCACCAGACCTTTGACAGAGGTCATAGCTGCGGGAGAGCTGACATCAATTCCTGGTATAGGCAGCGCCATCGCGAGTGTGGTTGAGCGGCTCTATGAAACAGGCTCGGACCCCACCCTTGAGAAGCTACGAAAAGACATACCCAACGGGGTTTTGGAAATGCTCCCCATCCCAGGCATGCGTACCAGCCAAATCCTTCGGCTCCACAGACTGATTCCATTCTTCAAGCCAAGAAGTGGTTCGATTTCTCCGATTGGTATATTGATGGGATTGTTGCCAAAAAGAGTACGGATGTCTATGTGCCCGGTGAGCGGGTGATGCAGAAATACAAGCCCGTCCGTACTGCAGACTGCGTGGTAGGTGGATTTCGTTATGGCACGGATTCACAAGAAGTGGGTTCTCTTTTGCTCGGCCTGTATGATGAAGAGGGGCGTCTGCATCATGTCGGCTTTACTTCTGGCATTGCAAAGGCTGATAAACCCTCTCTCACGAAGGAACTCAAAGGCCTTGTTCGTGAGCCTGGCTTCACCGGCAAAGCGCCGGGAGCACCCAGCCGATGGTCGACCGAGCGGTCGACTCAATGGGAGCCGCTCGCGCCCAAACTAGTCGTGGAAGTCAGTTTCGACCATGTCACTCAGGATCGCTTCCGCCATGGCACAAAGTTAGTAAGATTCCGGCATGACAAGTCTCCGAAGCAATGTACGATGGAACAGTTACGTCGATAAGGTAACTGAGCTTCGAAAAATTCTGAAGCTCAGCGCGTATTAGTTCTCCTTCCCCACCGAGCGACCAGCCAAGCAAGAGAGGGTCGTCCTCATCCGCCGCCGAACAGTTCTATGGCTCGTCTCATCTATCAATGCCTGTGGTAAACCTACCAACCCGGGTCAACGGACACCATCTCTCCACGCCAACGTCCTAAGGTTCAGGGTTTTTCCCAGATGCATTGAGGCTCGTTGTGTGGTGGGATAATGTCGCCTTTAATATTTCTAAAGAATAGGAACCTAAGCCCATGCCTCACTCTTGGAAAGCCCTGCTACAACCCGCTCGGTTTTGGGAATTGTTCAAGAATACGTTTACGGCTTGGAGCGACGATAAGGTGCCCCGGCATGGTGCGGCGCTGGCCTACTACACCGTGTTGTCGCTCGTGCCTCTGTTGGTCGTCATCATTGCGATGATCGGAGTGATCTTCGGGCGCGAGGCGGCGCAAGGCTACATTCTGGAGCAGATCGGGAGTCTCGTGGGCCCGCAAAGCGAGGCGGCGATCAAAGAAATGATTCAACGGGCGAGTGAGCCCTCTACGGGGATCTTCGCTGCGGCCGTGGCGGGCGTGACCTTACTGGTCGGCGCCTCGGGCGTGTTTGCGCAGCTTCAGGATTCATTGAACTCAATTTGGGGAGTGAAAGCCAAGGAGGGGCGCGGCCTATGGGGACTCATCCGTGACCGCTTCTTCTCAGTCGCGGCGCTTCTTGGAACAGGCTTTTTACTCCTGGTGTCACTCGTACTGAGTGCGGCCCTGTCAGCATTCGGCAAATGGTTCGGGGGGTGGCTTCCGGCTCCCGAGCTGGTACTCCAGATCTTGGAGTTTATTATTTCTTTCGGCGTTGTCACCGGATTGTTCGCCCTTATCTTTAAGGTTCTTCCCGATGCCCACGTGGCCTGGCGAGACGTCTGGGTAGGATCAGCCATGACCGCGTTGCTTTTTACGATTGGAAAATTCGCTATTGGTCTCTATCTCGGAAAGAGCGACGTCGGGTCCGCGTACGGCGCTGCAGGATCCATGGTCATTCTGCTCGTGTGGGTGTATTACTCGGCGCAGATCATATTATTCGGCGCTGAATTTACTCAGGTCTATGCCAACGCACTTGGCTCGCGAATCGTCGCGTCTGACAATGCCGATGTGGCTGATCCGGCAAAAGCCAAAGACTCCAACAGTGCCAAAGACTCCAACACCGCTGGGGCTCACACCCCTCTTGGGGGAGACAGCGGTACTAAAAAAGATGCGGGGTCCCGCGCACCGGCGGGTGCCATGGTTTCACCCGCTCACGTATCAGGATCCGCGGGACAACCTTCGTGGTGGTTAGGAGTGGTAGTGCTCGTCTCATTGGCAAGGTTCGTGCGCCGGTCAAAAGCTGAGGTCCGCGGATAATTGTTGAATCATTTCCAGGCGCTTCCCACCGACCCTATGGTACCTTACGCATGACGACCTTCTCTGAGTAGCCGAGTCAGGGAAAGCATCACACAATAAGGAGCACTCGTGGAAAAAGATATTCGGGATTGTTTTGAACGGGTTGAGAAGCGACTGAATGCTATCGAGGATCTTGGCAAAGCGATTAAGACTGCTATAGAAGAACTAGCCACAGAGATCATGAACGCCGAGCACGGCGACGAGGCCAAGCTTGATCGAGTCCTCCAATTGCTGGAGGCCAAAAAATAGCGTGAGACCGGCGAAGATGACATTGTGAATGGAGAAGGGAGTAATATCGTTTCGTTCTGCTGATAAAAAAGCTGAAAAAATCCAAACTGACTTATCCTTTGTCATGGGAGAGGCCGGTTGGCTCAGCTAGGTGCCAAACCCGTCAGCGTAATATCAGTTGATCTCATCTGTCTTGGAGTGCTCGTCAATACTTTTCCCTCCCTCATGACAGGCTTCCTCTAGAGCGTCCGCATGGCTTAGGTTTCGCGGCGCTCCATCTCGTATTAAGTAGTTTTTAAGCGCGTACTAATGCCCCTCTAATGCACGCCTCTTATACTGACCCGTTCTGTACCCGACATTATTTTGGAATGGGTGATGGTATGAGCGAAGCCAAACTATATTACCGCGTAAGGCCAAGCATATATGCATTTATGAAGCTCTGTACCAGGCTCCTGGAGCATACCGAACATGTGCCCCTTACCCCTCAGGAACGAGAAACGATTTTGCTCTACACGAGGAAACTAGTCGAGCGATTTCTATAAGAGGCCTACGGGGACGCCCAGTGCCGGTTGGTAAAGAGCAGTTCTGCCGGCAGGCCTCCTCCAGGTGGGAGTGCCGCTTTACATCCCGGTTGAGTGATCTGGAAGGTCATGATTAAACCCATATCGGCCGGCCTCCCTGAAGGCTTTGACTATCTGCCTGACTTTCTTTCCGTGAGTGAGGAGCGCGCCATCCTCGATCTGATAGATGCACTGAAGTTCGGAACAGTCGAAATGCGCGGAATGGTAGCCAAGCGAAAGGTCCTGCATTTTGGTTGGATGTACGGCTACGAATCGTGGAGGATCACGCGGGCAGAACCCATTGCAGATTGGCTCTTGGCTCTGCGCGAACGGGCGGCAGTCCTCATGCAGGAGTCTGCAGAAAATATCGAGGAGGTCCAGCTCAGCCAATATTCTCCCGGAGCCGGTATCGGCTGGCATCGTGATGCGCCGATGTTCGGACCGGCAGTCGTGGGGATATCTCTTCTGGGGACCTGCCGGCTTCGGTTTCAACGGAAGCGAGGAGATGTTCGTGAACAGGCTGAGTGCAGTTTGGAGCCTCGTTCCGCCTACGTGCTAAACGGCCAGGCCCGCGCCATGTGGCAACATTCCGATTCCCGATACCAAGGCCACGCGGTATTCCATCACTTTGCGCACCCTCAAAAGGAAAGTGACCCGATCATCGATAAGTCGCCGGCACTGCTCGAGGGGTAGATCTTCAGGTTGGGTGTGGCCTCGATGGGATTTTCGGCGCCATCAGGTCTTTCAAATCTCCGCATCGTCCTCCAAAATGTCCTCTGCCCAGCTCAAAGCCGCTGATACAGTCGGAAACCCGAGCGTGCTCGTGAGCAAGATAATGGCGTGGCGAATCTCGTCGCTAGTGGCGCCGTTCTCTCGGGCTTGCCGGACATGGCTATGCACGCCACCTTCCGAATGAATCGCGATGGATGCGGCGAGTTGAAGGAGATGCGCCGACTTGTCGTCGAGAGGGCCCTGTTCCTTCAACGTTTTCCCGAGTGTCTCCACGGCCGTGATGAATTCCGTCTGTTTGCGTTTCTCAGACTGGTAATGAGTGGGTACCTCTGCCATAAATCCTCCTCGAAGGTAGTAACTCTGCTTCGGATTCTGCGCTGCCCACTCCCGGCGGGTGCAAGTTAACCTCTCGCCAGAACACTAGTGCTGGGCATTCCCTATACTCGTACCTTGATTCACTTTGGTCCTTTGCTCGAGCCGTACTCTCGGTGTGGCAAAATCACCCCTGGTCGATCTACCGATTCCTGCCGCTATGGTTTCAGGACAATTTTGATGCACTCATCCTCTTTATGAAGGAACTGCGAGAATCCTTGCGGCGCCTCGTCCAGTCCCATCCGGTGAGTGATGATGAAGCTGGGATCGATTTCGCCGCGCTGAATGCGTTCCAGCAAGGGCTGCATGTAGCGTTGCACATGAGCCTGCCCCGTTTTGATCGTGAGGGACCGATTCATGACGGACCCTATCGGGAACTTATCGATAAATCCGGCATAGACGCCGATGACCGAGACCGTTCCCCCGTTTCGGCAGCACTGAATGGCCTGGCGCAAGGCATAGGGCCGGTCAGTTTCCAACATCATGACCTGCTTGACCCGATCGTAAGCTCCCATCAGCCCAGGCCCATGGGCCTCCATCCCAACCGCATCAATACATCCGTCGGGGCCGCGACCGCCGGTCATTTCCATCAAGCTGTCATACACGGGCTGTTCTTCGTAATTGAGAGTTTCGGCTCCCCCTTCGCCGGCCATACGCAAACGTTCCGGAAAGCGGTCGATGGCAATGACCCTTTCGGCGCCTAACAGAAATGCGCTGCGGATCGAGAATTGGCCGACCGGACCGCAGCCCCATACAGCGATCGTATCGCCAGGCTTGATGTTGCAATTTTCGGCGGCCATGTAGCCGGTCGGAAAGATATCGGAAAGAAACAGCGCTTGGTCGTCAGAGATGCCGTCGGGAATCTTGATCGTCCCGACATCGGCGAAGGGAACCCTGGCGTATTCTGCCTGACCTCCGGCAAATCCGCCCAGCATGTGCGAATACCCAAAAATGCCGGCAGGGGAGTGTCCCATCATGCCTTCGGCGATCCAGGCGTTAGGATTCGAGTTTTCGCAGAGAGAAAACAGTTGGTCTCTGCAAAACCGGCATCGCCCACAGGCGATGGGAAACGCCGTCACCACGCGATCACCGACCTGAAGATGGCTAATCTCACTCCCAACTTCTACCACTTCACCCATGAACTCATGTCCCAGAATGTCTCCGGCCTTCATCGTCGGTATGAACCCATTATAGATATGTAGATCCGATCCGCAGATCGCCGTCGACGACACCTTGAGAATGACGTCGCGCCGATTGAGGATCTTGGGGTCGGGAACATTCTCAACTCGCAAATCCTGCTTACCGTACCAACAATTTGCTTTCATCGTGGACTCCTTTATTTTTCAGCCGCACTCTTCGGTGTGATGGGTCGCTGTGAAGAGTCTTTTAGCGGTCGGTGGATGCTCCGATGGGTCGTCCAGGTCGTTGTTCCGTGAGGCCGGTACCCGCAATGGACGAGTCCGATTGCAGAACTTCCCCAGTCTCCATGATTTGTTTGAATCGTCGAAGATTGCTCATAACCATTTGACCAGGCTCGTGACCCAACACCTTAGCTAGGGCGGCTCCAATCATTCCGGCAGGCATGTTGTATTCCATCACGACCTTGACGATCGTGCCACGCTGGCCGGTGGCAGGAAAAAACTCGACTGAGCCGCTGTGGTCAATGGAGGCCTGCTCAGTGGTCCGCCAGGCGATGCGGCGATTCGGGATATCGTCGGTAATTTCCGCATCCCATTCCACTGGCGCCCCTCCAGGTCCCCGTACGGTCCAATGTGAATGCCGGTCATTCGCTATCTCTACAGATTTGATCTCCGTCATGAAGCGGGAAAGATTCGTGAAATCCCGCCAGAATGTATAGAGGTCTTCCGCTGAACGATCGATGGTCACGGTTTTTTTGACAAGAATGGCTCCATTCTCGGTCGTCCAACCGACCATGCGACTCAAATTTTGGCTGCTCCACCAATCGAGGACCGTTACTCCCAGCACAGCCATTAAGGCAGTGGTTGTTCGAGCGCGCTTGGCTTGCGGGGAGGCCAGGGCCGCTCCCAGGCAAGCGATATCCATGGCGTCGCCGGCGACTCTGGACCAGACCCAGCCGGCGGGCCGGCGGTCGGAGAGGATACCGACGCCGCTGGTCAGTTCCCGCAATCCCAAGGCACGGATCAGAAATTGGTGGTCGTCTTGAAGGCCGACCACTCGGGCAATAGCGCGGGGAGCGAGGATCTCGGCCATACCCAGTCCTACACTGAACCACCCCAGCGCGTACGCGAGAGACTCATGCGCGTCTTCTCTGGAAACTCTCCGCGGCCTTGCGCTTGCCAGACGACGCGCCGGTCTGGAGGCGTCCGTATCCACTGACTCGTTGTGCGAACCCGCACGCGGATCTGCATAATCCATGGTGATGCTCCTGCCGGAGTGGTCTCGGTTTGACATAGGGAGTCTCCTTTTTCATTCGGTGTTGAGAAGTCCTGCCTATTTTCGTGTGGAACGACTGTGTTTTCCAGCGACCTGTTTCTGACTCGGCCTTGGAGAGCTGTTCTCATCGACAGGTCTTCTATAGGCTGCTTTGTTGCCGAGGCCACTTTAGCCAGCAAAGGCGTGCTCTTTTCAGGCATACGTGGCGTGAATATGAAGCGAGTCGCTTATCGATTCACGTCAACCTCTCGCAAGCAACGTGCCGCTTTATATCCATACTAGCGATACCCGACCAGTGTCGTTTTGCGGATTCATCGTGGGAGTCATGCAAGCGGAGACTCTCGGGTCGCTGAGTGAAAACCGTTGCAGGGCAGTCTTTTCATAAGCATGGATCGGCCATGAGGTTGACTCCACGCGCTGGGACAGAGCCTAGGTGTAAGAGATTGAGCGAACCGCCGCAGTCGAACCGGTCGTCTGGACAAGGCTTGCGGGGACAAGTTGTCGGCATGGGACAAATGGTCCGCGAATCTTGCGGTTCAATCGTAGCTGCCGCCTGATCAAGTCATCACTTTCCTCCCTCTCTTTCCGTCGAGAGCCCCATTTAATGGGGCCGCGAGACCTGTGCCGATCTAGAGTGCTCCGATCGGTTCACCCGCAGTACTTCGGCCCAGCGTTTGCAAAGGGTCCACCGACAAGAGGTTTTAATTTTTCCATAAAAGGAGGATGCGATGGTTTCATCACGACGCGCTGTACAGGGAGTTATTGCTTCTGGTCTATTGTTAGGGACAGCTTTGACCTGTTTAGCGCAATCGGGGGCACCGGTCCAGGAGCAGCCGAGGGACGTAGCGCCCGGCACGGTTGAGCAATCGGGGTCACCGGTCCAACAGCAGCCGAAGGATGGAGGACCCCGCACGCTCGAGGGTGATCGCACGATCCAGCAGCAAGAGCAAGCGGAGCGTGATCGAGCCCTTGCGCAAGATCGCGCTGCAGGGCGCCCAGTCGTGCAAGAGCGCGTGGTTGAACGACGACGCGAAGGGGAAGTCTACGTGTCGGGGTTTGGCGGATTCACCTGGGGCCATAACTTTTCCGGTGTGGAAGGGCAAGGTACGGTTGGGGGGCAACAGTTTGGCGGACTGGACTTGAAGGACTCCGGGGTGTACGGCGCCAAGGTCGGGTATTTTCATCCGGGACGATTGAATTGGTTAGGACTCGAAGTTGAAGGCTTCAATACTAACCCGCATATCGAACAGGGGGGGGGCATTCCAGGAACACACCTGCGTGTGACCACGCTCGCCTTTAATGTCATCGCTCGCACCAAGGTCGGCTGCCGCAACCGTGATGACGCGCGCAGGCGGGACGATGGGCGTGTCGCCACAGACGGGACCGTGCGCGGGTCGGATGACCGCACAGAGTTGTCGCCGTTGGAGGATAATGCTCGTTGCCCGCTGCAACTCTACGCGGGCGTGGGGCCCGGCATTTTCTTTGCCGAAACCTCGAACCAGTTCGGCCGGAGCACGGATAATGGCCGAGTAGGCGTCAATGCGCTGGCTGGGGCAAAGTTTTTCCTGACTCGCAACTTCGCCCTCTACGCAGAGTATAAATTCAATTACGCGCACTTCGATTTCAGCCAAGCGCTAGGTACGAACGCCGGGTTCGCGGGGGATTACAAGGCGAGCCATGTGGTCGGTGGGTTGGCGTGGCATTTTTAGTCCCGACTACTGTATGGCTCAGACGGGGAGCCGTCGCGTGGATGTGAGCCGGAGGGGAAAACCAATCGTTCCCTCCGGCTCCTCACAGTGAAAAAAAGTTTTTCACTTTCGTGATTGAGAGGAGACGTCATGCGAAGGATCCACCATGTATTTGCGCTCGGGTCTGCCGTCTTCCTGTGGAGCCTGACGGCCGGGTGTGATCAAGGAACCAAGCAATCGAATCAACCGGCTTCTGGTAATCCTGCAGCCACATCCTCAGAGCGAAAAGAAACACATCCTGAGCAACCGACCGGAACGCCCCAAAGCGGTGAAGTTCCGTCAGCGAGCGTTCCTCCTTCCAGCCGTTAGACCGTCACGCGGTCATGATATGCGGGAGGACCAGCATTGCCGCTGTCTCAATTCCATCTCTCCAGCTGGATACTCTTGCGTGATTGAGCTTCTCTTTGAGTAACGAGAACGGAAGGCTTTAGGGACCCCCTTTCGACGTCCACTTGGGTGCGGGCTCTCCAAACACTTTCCGCATTTTCCTTTGCGCGTTCCAACCTAGATTTTTGAATGGGGCTCAGTAGCTTGCCTGCTCGATCGATATGGAATTGAGCGTGGACATTGCCGACAGAAAGGGCGTTCCTTTGCGCCGGTGACTACTGTCTGCGGACCGCTTCAACGACCTCGCGATTTCGCCGGCAGTCCGTTTCGTGAAGACGTCCTCGTGCAAGTCTAGGGCATCGCTACGCTTCATGACATCGGTGGACCACTTGCGACTCTTCTTGTGGACTGCGGTCGATGATTTAGATTCCGACTTGCTGGGCATTGGTACCTCCTCTGTCCCCCCTGCGATATGAAAGGGGAAACCCTGTTCCCGTAATTCTTGCACCTCATTGATAGCGACAGGATCAAGATCATGCACCGCGCTAGACAAGATCAACTTGGACGCGGCCTCGGGATCGTCCCAATGTGAAAAAGTGCCGCAGTTCTCGAACCAGTGCAGTTGTGCGCTCGAAAAAAGTTTCAAGTGCACGTCCGGCCTGGCCGGGAAACAGACCCGGTCTTTCGCACCCAGCCTATGACGAGCTCTACGGGGTGGGCCCGCGTCAAACCGCCGGCAGGATTTTTTCTACGTCTAGGCAGCGATGGTATCTTTGACGTCCTTCGTGAGGATCTGGTTGCCATCTCATTTTTCTTTATAGGCGCTCACCGGCCTTCTCTGCTTTTCTTCTTGAGCGCATTGGCTTGATGTGCGGCCTTCTTTCCACTCTTTTCGCTCTGCACGAGATATTCAGGATGAGTGCGCGAGGCTGCTACATCGTGTCCCTTGATCTTCATCCGAGAAGTCTGCTTTTTGACGACGCGCCCGCTGGTTTTGCCTTGCGACGTTTTCCATTCGACGCGATCGCCGGGTTTGAGTTCGCGTGAGGGTTTCTCGGCCACCGTGTTCCTTTCCAGAGGGACTATGCCTCGGGGCACGCAATCAAGGGAACCGACTGCCATCGCCGCGCCGTCTCCGACGGTTTGAGTTGGTTCACGGGGTATCACTATGTCGAGCCTCGGCCATATGTCGAGCCTCGCCTATCATACGGGCCGTTCGGGTTCGGAGCGTGGCATGTGCGGCTCCGTTTCCTGGGAGAGTCCTCGCCGTGCGTGCGGACGCCTGCTCTCGTAGAACCGGTTTGCGGAAGGGTGCCACATCGCTTTGATCAAAAGCCCGGTGCCGATGAGCGCCGCTCCCGTCAATAGCGGATGCAGCGAAGCGGTCGTATAGAGACTGGATTCCGAGACATGGCCTTGATAGTCGCCTCTTTCCTGCAGGTCGCCGGAAGGCCGATCCAGGGCATTATCGTGACGAGGTCTCGTCGGAGGACGATCACTCTGTTGCTGCTTGGCAAAGAGCGACTCCATCAATAGATCGGCAAGTCGGGGCGCATAGTAACCGAGCATCGGAATCCCTTTGCCGCCGGCTCCGACGTACACGTTCCGTTCACTGGTCTCAGCACAGTGCAGGATCGTCCGAGCGACCGTCTCTGGCGCATAGACGGGGGGAGGATTGGTGGGCTCGCTCTTCATATAGTTTTTGGCATGTTGAGAATAGGGAGTCGCAATGGCACCCGGTTGAATCAGCGTGACCGAAGCTGGAATGCGCTCCATCTCCAATTCCATGCGGAGCGCGTCGGTAAATCCTTTCACAGCGTGCTTGGAAGCGGAATAGATTCCTTGGAGAACCAGGGCGCGATCCGACAGGGTGCTCCCGACGTTGATGATGGCGCCGGGTTGGTGGCGTTCTTTCAGGTGCCGGGCCGCTTCCAGAGACCCGTACACCAGTCCCCAAAAGTTCGTCTCGAACAAGCGCCGCATGTCCTCGATCGGCTCATCCATCAGTTTGCCGTAGATAGACACGCCCGCATTATTGACCCATGTGTCGAAGCCTCCGAACTTCTGGCAGGCGATGCGTGAAATGCGCTGCACGTCGGCGGGTCTCCCCACATCGGCCGTGACGGTGACCGCTCGATTGCCGCCGTCCGATAACTCGCGCTCAAGTTCGATGAGAGCGCCTTCACCGCGGGCCGCCAGGACGAGCCTCGCGCCACGTCGCGCTGCCGTGCGAGCCGTCGTTAAACCGATGCCGGAAGTCGCCCCGGTGATGACATGATCTGATGACGGAAGCTTTTTAAGTGTTATCGACATGAGAAAACGGTCCTTTCTCGGGTAGTAACACCGAAAAGCGAAGCCTCATTGATAATTTCCGATTACTTGTCGGATGGACGCCGGTCTTCGTCTGCAATCCGTTCCTGTACCCCTCCGCTCATGCCGGTGCCGGTCGGCATGCCCTCGTACAGGCTCCAATGGAACGGGTCCCTGCCGCACCGCCCTGGGTGTGATGAGATGTCAATGAGGCTGAGGGACATGAAACGTGTAGGTGTCGCCATGGCTCAAATAATGGACCTGCTTTTCAAGGCCCGCGTCTTTGACCGCCTGCTGAAAGTCAGAGAGCGGTGATTTGAAGACGTCATAGTCGTCGTAGTGGATGGGGATCGACAGCCGCGGCTTCACCAGTTGCATCACCTCGACGCCTTGTTTCGCGTCCATCGTGACCATGATACCGAGGACTCTGGTACCGCCAAGATGCAGCAGCGCCAGATGAATGTCGGGATAGCGACGCGGAATTTCTTTCAAATCGTCGATCAGCAGCGTGTCCCCCGTGATGTACATTCTGAAGGTCGGGCTGTCCGGGGCGGAACGAAATTCCAGCATGCTTCCCATCACGTCAGGAAGGAGCGAGTCCACTACCGGAGGGCCGTGCCGTCCAGGCATTGAGGTCACTTGGAGGCTGGCCTCGCCTTTCTTCACGGTCTTTGTCGACCAGGTGGCCACTGCCGAGGCGTTTTTGAATCCCCTCTCACGCAGTGCCACGGTCGCTTCGGGAGTGGTCAGGATCGGCAAAGACTTATCCAATTCCCGCTCCGCGACTTGATCGAAATGATCCCCGTGAAAGTGCGAGAGCAAGATCAAGTCCAAGGGCGGAAGCTCTCCGATGTCCATAGCCGGATCGGTCAGCCGAGTGGTGTGCAGGCCATAGCCGATCGGCACCTGCTCGTGTTTGTGAATGAAGGTGGGGTCCGTCAAAATCGTAAACCCCGCATAGCGGATGAGAACCGTGGCGTTCCCGATGAAGGTCACCGACCCGTTGGCCTTGTCCGGTGATTTTTCAGACGCCGGCAGAGTCATGTCGGCGGCCACGGGGGACTTAGCTCCAGGGACGCCTTCCGTTGTTCCGGCCTGCGAATGGCAAGCCGTGAATAGCATGCCCATTAGAAACCAACTGATGTGCGTCAGAGTCGTTCGTCCTGGTGACATCCGCATCGGCATCTCCTTGTTCTTGCTGTAGCGAACGTGCTCGGATAGCCGCTGATCAGCTGACGCTGCAGCCGGCGAGGATCGGCCATGCTCAACTCGGTGGTGATGCCGATGAGCACGATTCGCCGAGCCTTTAGCTTATCTTTCTGATCCTGCATGAGAGAAATAAGCGGCGAGACCGCCAAGACGGCCTGAGGAAAAAAGTGAAGGGAGTTGAAACACAACGACGTGCCCCCGGTCAGGACCCCCGAGTGCCATGCGTCTGCTCATGGCCGCCTCAATCAAGGGCCGTTGACCCGGCCGATAAGCCTTCGCGCCGAGCCAACGCTGCGCCTTGCGTGCATTCGCCGGCGACCAACTCCATGCTTGGTTCATAAGCCGTGTCGAGCGTCATGTATCGAGTTCATCGGCCACTCATCGGGAGAGTGCCGCTTGCGCCTCCATGGTCTCCTTGAATCGCTGAAGGTCATCGGCGACCTTTTGGCCCGGATCCTGTCCGAAGAACCCTGCAATGGCTGCGCCGATCGGACCGGCTGGAGTGTCATATTGGAGCGTCACGGTGACCCGCGTGCCTTGACCGTCGCCCGCCGGCTGAAAGGCGACCGAACCGGCATGTTCGACGGTAGCTCCGTTGACCGTTCGCCATCCTATTCGTTCGTTTTCGACCTCGTTGATGATTTCCGCGTCCCATTCGATGGTGGGCGCTCCCGGTATCGTTTCAACTACCCAATGAGACCGGCGATCATCGACGACCTGGACGCTTTGTACATGGCTCATCACCTGTGGCAAGTTGTCGAGTCGCCGCCAGAAGCGGTAGAGATCCTCGGGGGGTCTGTTGATGGTCACCGATTGTTCGATCTTCAGTGCCCGATCGGTCCGGATCTTTTGCCGACCTAGCGAAGACGTGTCATCTCCTTCGCGGCTCGAGATTCCCATCGCTCCGTAAGCGGCGCAGTATCCGGTAGTGGCCCGGTGCAAGAGCCCAATCCCAAGTAGGGCCGCGATGCCGCTGCTCATCCGAGAAGGCCGCATCACGCTACGCAGAAGGAGGCCCCCGCCAAGGATGCCTGAAAGGAGCCGCTCGGTATCACTCACGTTACTCTCGGCATGACCTGAATCCCGTTTGCTACTCCCAGCCTGCTCCGTCTTCCCCTGCTCCATGTCCCTGCGATTGGGGTTGTGGCTCTCTTGCCCTGAGCGGGACGTCGTTCTGATACCGCCTCGCATATGTGCCATACATCCTCCTCCTCTTTCTTGTTGGGGTTTCTTATTATTGGCTTGTGATCGGTCAATCTACTCTGGCTGTGGGCCAGGGTGCCTTGATGCGATCATTCTGTTTATGAGAACAAGGCTTCTCCGGAAAATCCCAAGGAACCGGTGGACATACATTTTGTGCAATTGTGAGGCCATGGCTAATATGCGCACAGTGACATTAAAACAGTGCGCCCGAGCCGGAACATCGTCTCTGCCCACAAAAATCTAAGGACTGATTGTCTACCAACGGACAACTTGTCCTACAGCAGTCCTGTGCCTGCTTGGTCAACCGTCCAGGGAACCTGTCTAATTCTACGCCGCAGAGTGTGGCTGAGGCCTTGCATAAGCATGAGCGACAGGCGGCCCGTGATGTGTGTGACTGGTGCCAAGGAGGTGCTATATGCCCGACCGGAGCGTGAAGAAAGTGTCGTCTGAATTTTCTCCCCGTGGTGATATGGGTCAGAAGTACCTGGCTTCCGGCATCAGTATCTCTATGCGGCTGTGGAATGCCTTGCCGCCTGCTCCTCCTTCTCCATTGACGAGGCGGGAATATGAAGTGGTCGGTTATGTGATTCAGGGTTGCGCCAAACTTGAAATCGAAGAGCAAACCGTCTGGCTCGAAGCCGGCGATTCGTGGGTGGTCCCAAAGGGATCCAATCATCGATATGAAATTATGGAGACATTTACAGCGGTCGAGGCGACGACTCCTCCGGCGCAGGTTCACGGTCGAGATGAAGCGGAACGCGAGGCCGAGCCGCAGTCGACTGGCAGCAATTGCGATGTCAATCAGGAGGCATGATGGGCCAGCTGCCAGGCCGTACCAGCCGCGATAGCATTCTCCACGTGTGGGGCCAGTCGAACTCCCACGACGGAAGGGATATGGCCACCCAGGGTGGACGAGCATTTCGTCGAGCAGCCGGACCGTTGGGTGCAGGGCGCCTGTCTGCTCTGTTCCACGGGTTGTGCGTTGGACATCGGAGTCAAAGACGGAAGGATGCTGGGAGTTCGCGGGCGGGAAGGCGACCGGGTCAATCGAGGGCGGCTGGGCCCCAAAGGCCTGTATGGCTGGCAGGCGAACCACAGCCCCGATCGATTGACGGAGCCACTTATTCGTCGAGGGGGCAAACTGGAGCCGGCGAGTTGGAATGACGCGATGACTCGGATCGTCGATCGCTCGAAACGTATCCGCGAAGCCCATACGAGTAGCGCCATCGGCTTTTACACCAGCGGCCAGCTGTTCCTGGAAGAGTATTACACCTTGGGAGTTTTGGGAAAGGCCGGTCTCGGGACGCCGCATATGGATGGCAACACTCGGCTGTGCACGGCCACATCGGCCGCTGCGCTGAAGGCGTCTTTCGGCACGGATGGTCAACCTGGTTCGTACAGCGATCTCGATGTGACCGAGGCCATCGTGCATTTCGGGCATAACATTGCCTCCCAGCAGACGGTGCTTTGGATGCGAATTCTGGACAGGCTCACCGGCGCCAATCGCCCGAAGCTGGTCGTCGTTGATCCTCGTACGACTGAGACGGCACGCGTCGCCGATGTTCACCTGGCCCCTCGAGTCGGGACCAACATGGCTTTGCTCAACGGCTTACAGCATCTGCTCATCGCCGCAGGGCACATTGACCGGCCCTACATCGAGTGCCACACAGTGGGTTTTGATGCGCTGGAACGGATGGTTGCCGACTGGACGCCGGAGCGGGTCCGTGATGTCACCGGCGTTACCCTGCATGAGCTGCACGCGGCGGCCTCGATCATCGGCGAAAGTCCTTCGCTCGTGTCAACGGTCCTGCAGGGGGTGTACCAATCCAATCAAGCGACCGCTGCCGCCGTGCAAGTGAATAATATTCATCTCCTTCGGGGCATGCTTGGCAAGGCGGGATGTGGAGTGCTCCAGATGAACGGCCAGCCGACGGCGCAGAATACGAGAGAGTGCGGAGCCGACGGTGATTTGCCCGGCTTCCGCAATTGGGAAAATCCAGCGCATATCGAGCAGTTAGCGAGGCTGTGGAATGTGGATGCGGCGATCATTCCCTCGTGGGCGCCACCCACCCACGCCATGCAGATCTTCCGGTATGCCGAGGAGGGATCCCTGAAAATGCTCTGGATCAGCGGCACAAATCCGGCGGTTTCGTTGCCCAACCTTGCCCGAGTCAGGAAGATCCTGGGAGATGATCAGCTGTTTGTGATCGTACAGGACGCCTGGTTGACTGAAACGACGGCCTACGCAGATGTCGTTCTTCCAACAGCTCTCTGGGGTGAGAAAACCGGGTGCTTCACCAATGTCGATAGAACGGTTCATCTCTCACGGAAGGCGATTGAACCGCCGGGTGAGGCGCGGTCTGATTTGGACATCTTTTTGGACTATAGCCGACGAATGGAGTTCCGCGACCGGGACGGCCGGCCGCTGATCAAGTGGCAGTCGGCGGAAGAGGCGTTCGAAGCCTGGAAGGCCTGTTCAAAGGGCAGGCCGTGCGACTACAGCGGATTAACCTACGACAAGCTGAACGGAGATTCTGGAATTCAATGGCCCTGTACCGATGAATTTCCGGAAGGTACGGAGCGATTGTATGTGGACGGGCGGTTCAATACGTCTTCCGACTATTGCGAGACATTCGGCCATGATCTGACGACCGGCGCCGTACAAACCCCGGAAGAATACCGGGCTCGGGATCCCCGCGGCAAGGCGATGTTATTTGTCGTAGATTATCAGGCGCCCCACGAAATACCGGACGATGAGTTTCCCTTCTGGCTGACGACCGGACGGGTGCTGTTTCAATTCCACACGAGAACGAAAACCGCCCGGTCTCCTGAACTGAACGCGGCGGCGCCGGACGCCTATGCGCAAATTTCTGAAGCGGACGCCGAGAGGCTGCATGTGGCTGAGGGTGATAGGGTCATTGTGGAGACCAAGCGAGGCCGCATTATCGTAGCGGCCAGAATCGGTGGGATCATTGACCGGCATGTCTTCGTGCCTTTTCACTACGGCTATTGGGACGATCCAGGCGGGGCGCGGGCTGCCAATGAACTGACCCTGTCCGAATGGGATCCGGTCAGTAAGCAGCCCTATTTCAAATATGCGGCGGCCCTAGTGGAGAAGGCGCCCTCCTCTTCGATCATCAGCAAGGTGACCGACGCCGCGGAGGCGGCGGGTGCGCAACTGATGCAGGCAGTCACGAGCGCGAAGGAGATTCCGGCGGCGATCAAAAAGGCCTTCACAGCGGCTGAAGGCGGGCGTCCACTCGCGCTTTATCTCGGGTTACTCGATCAAAGCGAGCGCCACCTCTCGGAAGCCTTTACGAACGTCGCCGATCACCATGGGGAAAGTCCCGATATCCACGGCACCTGTGTGTTAATGGGCGGTTGGTCTGCGCAACAGGCGGAGGCGTTACGTCCGGTCATTACGCGCTATGGCGAGGAATCCCAGAAAGAGCCGGATCGGTTGCGGAGGGCCCTCTTCGAAGGTCCGCGAACCGGAGGACTTGGCCTGCTGCGCGACCTGCATGTCTCTGGCTTGCAGCGGCCGAGGTGCATCTCTGTTATGAGGCGGTTCGGCAGGCGGGGAGGGCTCTACATGATAGAGAGCTGGTGGCGCTGTGCGAACGGTCCAGTGCGCAAACCGACCGGCAACTCGCATGGCTGCGAACTCGCATTGACCAAGCAGCGCCCCAGGCCTTAACGGTGACATGAATCAAGCGGGGAACCGCTTCGACTGAGTATCATGGCGAAGAGACGAGTCGCGGACCTGAGCGCCTACCCATAAAGACGCCGCGAGGCCGGCATAGAGCGCGGGGTACCAAGCCCGGGGGAACAGCAATTCGAATCCCGGCGTACAACGTTTGGGAACGACGTGGTAGTCCACCAGATAGGCCACAAACGAAACAAGGATGACATGGGGAACGCCATGCCCTGGGACGCGACTTGGCCGCTCGCGAAACAGGGCTTCAAAACAACCAGACCAGAAGAGGCAGGCCAGCTGGTTCAAGAGTAGCCCACTTACGGTGTAGCGAAACGACCAATTTCTCTGCCTGCCGGCCTTTTCCCCCCATAGCATGTGGCTGATCGCGTTTAATCCAGGAGCGGTTCGACCTGTTCGAACGCGACTTGCCATGGCAATGACCACGCCATAAGGAGGCCGCTGACCGTTCCGGATCGACCGGACTGTTGGATCAATGATTTAAGCGGCATGTGTATACAATAGATTATGTCGTCGATCCCTTGTCGCCATACAGTTCAGCAATCAGAGGAACCGGGTTGACCGTCGTGGCCTGAAGGCCCTTCTCTCCCGGCGCCACACTGAGATTCACTTCAAGGCCTTCGTCTATTTGCTCAAACTCGAGGTCATGCACGGCATTCCTATGAAAATAGACTTCCCTCCCATCGCCCAGGAGGATGAACCCATAGCCCTCGTCTCGCAGCACCTTGCTGACGACCCCTCTTTCTGCGGGCGTGGTGATGCGGATCTCGTGCGAAGAGCGTTTCTCCCGGATCTTGTCCAACTCGACCTTGAGGGCGGCGAAGGTATCCCGGATGGCTTCCTCGAAACTGTCCTGCTGTTTTCTGGCGGTAATGGTGTGACCGGGGATGTGGGAGACGATCACGACATCATAGGAATCCTCCGCTTTTCGATGGTCGTGTTTGGTCAAGGTAATCCTGATATGAGTCATGTCGTTGCCGGGGTGCAAATCAGCGACGCGAGATTCGATGTCGGCGCGCCATTCGGCGGTCACGCCCGTGTGACGTCCTTCAATTTGTATGTCCATCTGCCTCTCCATGATTCTCACCGATTCCTTGGCACTCTCTCACCTCGAGATCAAAACCGGTAGACGGCGGCAAACAACTGTTGGCCTGGAATCTCTTGGGGTCGGCGCCGTACACGGTCCCGGCGTGCAGCAGGGTCTGCATGGCCGCCAAATCGACGAGTTCATCATCTCCCGGGTGCTCTTCGGCATGCTCGTCCAGGCTAAGGCCGTCAAAGTCGAACCGTCCGTACCGATGCACTCCCAGGCCCCAGACCTTATGATGCAGGCTGCGGCGAGGAGCTCTATTTGTCCGTTCTCACCCCAGCCTTTCCACGTCCCTCACTATCGCCGGTCTTGGCTTCGTGGCTGGACTGCGAACCGAGCTGATGCGATCCCTTGTTCTTGTCCGCTTCAGGCTCCGAATTTTTGGGATCTCTGACGGCTCCCGTCGCGGAGCCACTGTGTTCGTTACGACCCGTATTAGCACTGGTATTTCCGCCGCGCTTTGTCGACATGGAGGAATCCTCTCCCTGGTGAGTTCCTGTTCCTGTTGATTGGGTCGGCTCATAGCTCAAGGAAACGGTTGCGTCGGCCAGGCCAAGGACCATCAGAGTGATGACAGTCACCGAAAAGTGCGGCTTTATGGATCTGTGCTGTGTCATGTTGTTCTTCGTGGTTAGGACGTGGACTTAAGCAATTCCTGCTTGCGCTCTTGCATTCGACTTCCAAGTGCCTTGATGTCTGGTTTCTGCTTCGCTTCCGGAAAGAGGACCTCTTCTTCCTCCGCGACATGATCGGTGACCAGGTCCTTGAGTTCCGCGATTCCAGACTGGAACTCAGGGGTTGCCGAGGAAAGACTTCGCAGCCGCCCGATGAGTTCTTTGACCGCTTGATGATCTTCGTACATGGAGTCAATCACCTCCTCGCCCATTTCTTCACTGGTCTCCTCAACCTCATCGTCGTCTTCCTCATCATCTTCGTCTTCGTCGAAATCATTCTGTTCGAGCGTATCGACACCGTCAATTTCAACCTCTCCCTGTTCCAATTGACTCAACTCGCCCATGTCTCCCCGGCTTCGGAGCGCGGGATAAAACATCTCCTCCTCAATGATCGCATGGACCTCCAATTCCTGGAATATCTGCTGCGCGATCCCTTCTTTTCGGCCCTGGTCTCCTGACGTGAACTCGTTGAACAACCGTTCGACTGCGCGATGGTCTTGCTCGAGCATCTGCACGGCGTCAGCCGACAGTGTCTCCTCGGCTCGTTTACCGGATGTGGTTGCCTGTTGAGTTCGCCGTGGCATGGTCAATCCCCTTTCAGAATATAAAATGATCACTCAGGTCGAAAGGTACAAGTCATGACATGACTGATTCATTATCCGTTCACGACTGTCCCACCGTTAGGATGCAAGATCTGTCCGGTCATGTAAGACGCGTCGTCCGAAGCAAGGAACAGATAGCAGGGGGCGACCTCCTCAGGCTGTCCGGCCCGTTTCAACGGGACGTCTGAGCCGAAGGTCTCCACCTTTTCAGTGGGAAATGTGGAAGGGATAAGCGGGGTCCAAATCGGACCAGGCGCGACCGCGTTGACTCTGATCCCTTTTTCAGCCAGGGCCTGAGACAACGACCGAGTGAAGGCGACGATGGCTCCTTTGGTGGCGGAATAGTCCAGGAGATGTCCGCTTCCTTTGTAAGCCGTCACCGACGTCGTATTGACGATGGCGCTCCCTTCCTGCAGATGCGGAAGAGCCGCCTGCGTCATATAAAAAAAAGAAAAAATATTGGTCCGAAAGGTTCGTTCTAACTGCTCGGGGGAGATTTCCGTGATACTGTCCTGAGGATGCTGCTCGGCCGCATTGTTGACTAGAATGTCCAGATGCCCGAATTCATGCAGCGTGCGGTCGATACATTCGGTGCAGAATCGAGGTGTGCCGACATCCCCCGCCAAGGCAAGGCAACGACGCCCTTCTTTTTCCACCAGCTCAGTAGTTTCGTTTGCATCCTTGTGTTCATTGAGATAGGCAATCACGATGTCTGCGCCCTCTCGCGCGAAGGCAATCGCGACCGCGCGGCCGATCCCACTATCTCCTCCCGTAATGATGGCCACTTTCCCCTTTAGCTTACCCGTGCCCCTGTGCTCGGGCTTGTCTGATTTTGGACGGGGAGTCATGTCCGATTCGAGGCCCGGGCGACGATCTTGTTGCTGGGGTGGCTGTTGCTGCTTTGGCATGGATCGATCTTCCTCCTATGGACTCAAGAAGCGTTTAGCTAGCGCGTCCTACGCCTGAGTATTCTAGTAATAGAGTCGTTGTCATGAATGGGAACAGCGGCTTTGTAACCCTGATGAACGTCCCCTGATCAATTAAGCGGGTAACGAAGTTCTGTCACCAGCGATACGTGCTCTATGCCGTATTCTTAGAGAGGCAGGAGGCGAGATCGCCTCTTGCCTCCTAGGCTAGGGTTTCGCCTCGCTCTATCTGCCGCCGCTCACACCCGACCCCGAATTGCCTGAATCCATGTTGCCGCCGGAGCCGCCAGATCCCATAGCGCTTCCGCCGGCGCTGCCGCTCCCTCGCGATTGTCCGCTTGTCATGTCTTTCTCAGAATGGGACCCTGATTCCAATCCGTACCCTGTTCCCTTGCTTGACTCCGGGCTATTGGCTTCCCCGGACGCGGATCCGGATCCCGTTCCGGAGCCAGCTCCCATTTGTGAGCCGGGTCCGCTTCCGCCCTTTTGGGCATTCCATCCGCTCCCCGGCACGCCTTGGGTCCCCTTCGAACTTCCCTGGCCTTGATTTTCGGTGACGCCTGGAGCTGTTCCTCCGCTCGAATGTTGTGCGTGAGAAGGAGAGCCCGCGGCGACAACAAGGCCTCCTGCCATACAGACAATTGCCACTACCTGGTGGGTCTTCATTGTTTCCTCCATGCGAAGGTTGATGAGGACTGATAACTCACAGTCTCATAGATGAGCCGATTGCAAGATAAAGACCGTCCGGCATTCTTTGCCTGTAACCCTGACGCCTAAAAAGCTCAGGTTGCTTAAGTCCTTTGCCTGAAGCGTCCTTACGTCATGAAGGGTTTATAGTCTTATTCAGCCATGGCAGGCGGTAGGCAAATCATCCAAAGAAAATAAAGACAGGATGTCTTAAGTAGGACAAGCTGTCCAAGTGAGCGAGAAGAAGATTCCATTCGGCCTCTGTGATGTATTCGTTGGAAAAGATGTTGGTGAAGCTGGGGATGCCTGCTTAGGTCCCAGCGGTCGCAGCTGCGCTTCACAACTTGCTCTACACATGTCGCCGCAGTCAGTCCCGCGGGAGACGGACAGCGCGTCAGGAAATTTTGCGGCAAGATTCAGTCACCGATAGCCAGCCGCAGGCAGCACAGGGTTTCTCGAAACAATCACTGAGGGAGATATTGAAGCACTGAGTCTGGTCAGGACACACCGTCAACGATTTCCAATCTCCAGCTCAAGAGGTATCAATGGAAACTAATGCCGCCATTCGGTTCCCACGCTCACAGGAGCGACTCGCGTCACATGCCTGTGTACTAAAATGGGCGATTGTCGGGTTTGAATTTTGGCGGAGAGAGTGAGGGATATACGGCTGGGCAAGGCGGATCAAGAAACTACGCTATGAAGCTTCTGTTACTTAACCTCCTGGCAGACATCTGGGGCTCCTGACCCCCGTATCTACACATCCACTGCTCGTCCGCTGACGCCGGGCCTAGGGGTTTGCCCCCTGTTTCATGGTCTTTTTATACGGTAGTACTCGTTCACCGCGGGGCACGATGGAGTGCGTAAGTCTCCAAGAGACAAGACAGGGTGAACAGTAGTTTATCGCCTAAGTCTTAGAGATAAGGCCGTGGTGAATAAAAGCATTCTAGCCTCGGCGACGGAGGTTTGTGAGTGGATCCTTCCCTCGAAGCGTTAGGTCTGTATTTCATTGCGGTACTCATCTTGGTCGCGGGCATGGTGGGCATCTCCGCGCTGTTGGGAGAACGCCATCGCGAACGGACGACCGAACAGCCGTATGAGTCCGGCATTCCCGCGACCGGTTCGGCGCATCTTCGAGTGCCGGTGCAATTTTACCTCATGGCGATGCTGTTCGTGATCTTCGATATGGAGTCAGTCTTTCTCTTTGCCTGGGCAGTGGCTCTTCCGGAAGCCGGCTGGCTGGGATTCGGAGAAATGCTCGTTTTTATCGGCATCTTGTTCATCGCGCTTATCTATCTGTGGAAGGTCGGCGCGTTGGAGTGGGGTAGTCCTTATCAATCCGTGGACAGCACCAGGAAGGAGCGACTGAATGCGGTGGTGGCTTACGAAAGCGGAACAGGTACAACCGCACGATAACCGGAGCGTCCCAGGGGACGTCGGACCGATGGACGAGACCATCCGTCGCTCCGTGGTCATGGCCCGATTGGAAGACTTGATAGCCTGGGGGCGTAAGAACTCGCTGTGGCCGTTTAACTTCGGCCTGTCCTGTTGCTACGTGGAAATGGCCACGAGCCTCACCAGCCCATATGACATCGCGCGGTTCGGCGCAGAAGTGGTTCGAGGATCGCCCAGGCAGGCGGATGTGATGGTGATAGCGGGAACGGTCTTCATCAAGGTGGCGCCCATCATACAGCGGTTGCACCAACAGGCTCACCGTACGGCGCTGAGTACGATTCGCCTCTTCGCTCGCTGCGGCCTTGCTGGACGGACTTTTTCCGCATCCCGCGGGCTATTCTGACACCGACACGGCGCCTGAGCTGAACGCGGCGTATTACGCCACAATCGAGTTTTTCCGCATCCTGCTGGTCGTTCAGAAGTTCGTTGCTGATCAAGGAGAGGGATATGTTAGAGCTGTACCAGTTTGAAGAATGCGAATTCAGCCCACAGGTTCGTTTGAAAATGTTCGAATGGGAGATTGATTGTATCTTGAGAAACGTGTCACAAGACAAATCGAACCGGCTGCTCTTGAAGAAGATTTCCGGCCGGAGCGAAACCCCCGACCTTGGTTGATTCGACTCGGGATGTGATTCTGGTGGGCGAGGAAAAGGAGATCATTCGCTACATCCGGAAATATTTCAGAAAGCGCAGCGGGCAGAAACCTACAAGATCGCTAACAGTAAGCGACTCCACAGAAGTGCGCAAATGATACAGATTAAGCGCGTCTACAGCGAGCCCAGCAAGCAGGATGGTTTTAGAATTCTGGTCGATCGTGTCTGGCCTCGTGGTTTTAGCAAGGAGCGGGCGAACGTTGACGAATGGAGAAAAGAGCTGGCCCCGAGCACCGAACTCCGCAAATGGTTCGGCCACGATCCTGCAAAGTGGGCAGGTTTTCGGGAACGTTACCGAAAGGAGTTGGCCGGATCCGGCGGGATCGACGCACTGAAGGAATTGGCACAACGCTCCCGCCATAAAACGATCACGTTGGTGTACGGCGCAGCCGATGAGCAACACAACCAGGCGGTGGCTCTCAAGGAATTCATCGATCAGCAGGCATAAACACGTGCTGAAGAAAGAGGAGTGACGCGAGATGGCGACGATTGCGATCAACGGATTAGGACGAATCGGCCGCGCGGCCTTCAAAATTATCTTAGAGACGCCCGAGTTGGAGCTTCGAGCGATCAATGACCTCAACGCTGCCGACGACCTTGCGTATTTGTTGAACTATGACACCGTCTATGGACGCTACCATGAGAAGGTCGTACCGGTTCCTGAGGGCCTGAGAGTCAAGGAGAAGACCTATCCTGTGTTCAGGGAAAAGGATCCGACCAGGCTGCCCTGGAAAAATTTGGGGATCGATATCGTGCTGGAATGCACGGGCGCGTTTAATCAGCAAGCGGACTTGGAACGACATCTGACGGCCGGCGCCAAGACCGTCATCCTCTCGGCGCCTGCCAAAAGTCCGGAAATCGCGACCCTGGTCCACCGCGTGAACACGACGACCGGTCCAACGACAGGGGTCATCTCCTGCGCCAGTTGCACTACGAATTGCATAGCCCCTTCGGTGGAGGTGATGGGAAGAAGAATCGGGATTGACAAGGCCATTATGACCACGGTGCATGCCTACACCGCCACCCAGGCGATTGTCGATCGACCCAATAAGAAACGACGACGGGGGCGGGCTGCCGCGGCGAATCTAATTCCGTCTTCCACCGGCGCCGCGATCGCGACGACCAAAGCCCTGCCGCAGTATGCGGGCAAGTTCGATGGCCTCGCCATTCGCGTTCCGCTGGCGATCGGCTCCCTTGCGGATCTCGTATTTCTCACGAGCCGACGCACCACGGTTGAAGAAGTCAACGCGGTCTTACAGAAGAAGCGGATAGTGACCGCTATCGGGGCGTGCTCGGCGTGACCGATGAACCGCTTGTCTCATCGGACTTCATTCAGGATCCGCGCGCGTCGATCGTGGATCTGGAGCTGACGCAGGTGGTGGACGGCGACCTGGTTAAAGTGCTGAGCTGGTACGATAACGAGTGGGGATACACGTCTCAGATGATCAGAGAAGCCGTCAGAATCGCCAATGCGACAAAGGGGGCCGACGCACAATAGGATCAGAGCTCTGTAGAATCAGGGTTGCTTATCGAGTAGGTAACAGATGATCTAGTGTGGTACGCCCAGGGTACCGATTGTTGGAGTGGCCAAATCTGGATGGACATTGAAGCAATTTCGAGGGCATGTTTGCACCAGCCTGACACACGGAGAGAGGCAGACGAGACGGCCTTCATCTGGCAGGTGAAGCTTCCTGAATGAAATTGAAGTGGGTTTCTGTACGAGACCCTCGGCGACAAGAGATGAGTATGAGATTCTGCTGGCTGGGTCACGGATGTCCACAGTTACGGCAGGAGCGCATCTCTTGGTGATTCAGGGCTTACCGTTGCAGACTGACGAGCGGTTCCTAGCCTGGGCGCAGGAAGGATTGACCGAAGCGCCACGACGGAACGATCCTTGCCATCTACTATCTCACGTCTATCGATTCCGTTCATGACACCGTGCAGTTCATTGAACAGGAGTGCTGTTTGGATGGTTCGTTCGAGGAGTGCATCATTGGGGTGCCTCGGTGGTGATGGTGGCAATTGTGTTGCATATGTTACCGGTGTATTTGTACGACGCCGCCAAAAAACCGCGCGAACTGGTGTGCCTGGCGATCCCCCATATCAGATGTTCTTCCGCCTCAACTTGCAGGACGATGCCACACTTGGAGCATAAAAGTTTCAAGTCCTCTTCTGTGACGGGCGGGACATTGCTCCTATAAGCATTCCCGGGCGCTGAGGGCTCATCCATGAGGCCGTACATTGTCGCCAACTGATGGGCCAGGCGGTGCTGATGGCTTTGTGGCGAAGCCAGACGTGGTCATTCATTGCTGGGATCGCGGATGCCAGCTTCCTGAGCTAGAACAAACTCGTCGAACTCATGAAAATGGCTGATGCAGCGTGGAGAGGATGTTGGATGGCGCCGGCTCCTGGTCCGCCAATGATCAAGGGAGTTACCAAGCCCTTCAACTAAAGGCCCTGGCTTATAAAGCTTGGTTCGCTAGGCTCTCTCACGGATGGATGCCGATTCCTCAGTCATGGGAAGCACGGAAAGTCTTCAACCACAGTTAACGAAAACCTGAGAACGGGTAGGCCGTAGTCTGCACTCCCACATCTCTGCTGCACCTTCACCGCTTGAGTGACGCAGTAGGGCGTGGATTATGCTGTGATACGGGCGAGCCCTTCTGGGCTGGGATGTACTACATTACAATTGGGCGAGTAGCCGGACGCGGCGACGAAGTTGGAGCTCCCTTCCCTCGGCTCTTCGGAAGACCGAAAGAGTAGCGTATGTGGCGCGTACTGCCACTCAGGCGCCGCCATCGTACGTAGAAAACTCTCTAAGTACGCGAAATGTGGTGCCGAGGGACAGAATCGAACTGTCGACACCAGCCTTTTCAGGGCTGTGCTCTACCAACTGAGCTACCTCGGCGTATGGGCAGGACTCGCGAGAGGGGTTTCTGTCTACAGGATCACAGAGGAAAAATCAACTCTTCAAGCTAGTGTGGCGGAGAGGGCGGGATTTGAACCCGCGACAGGCTTTTGACCTGTGCCGGTTTAGCAAACCGGTGCCTTCGGCCACTCGGCCACCTCTCCACAACCTTTCATTCGCAGACCGCGTGCTAGGTGTGGCGCAATATGTCAGGAGGGAATCTCCCTACTGCTTCAAGCAGAGGGGGATCATACCTCAGAGCATAGCGTGCACTCAAGTGATTCTGGTCAATGATTCTCCCCGATTGGACGAATGGAGAGTCTTGGCGAGCGTGGTGAATGAGGGCAGATGACTGCAAACTACCTTTTCCCGAATTCTTTAAGAATATCAAGAAAGGTGTCATGCCAATTGGCAAGGACTGCCATGCGATGCGCACGGTCTGTGGAGTGGATCACCCGCCCGCGCACTGAATTGTGTGAGGATAGAAGGCGCGGCGAGCCTACCTGGGGTTGTAAGGCGGCCATGCAGGGTGGATCGGTGGCCGCCGATCGAAGGACGCCGCTTGTCAGTAGCATACGCAGAGCGTACGATTTTTGACGAGTTCGTGCGCTGAGAGCCTTACTAGAACTTGCCATAGATCCTCGCGGCGTTGTGTGTCGGATGAGATGTGCGCTTGAAGCATGTGGGGCGACTACATCCAGAGAATGCGACCGAGCTCCTCGTCGAGTTCTTTGGCACGCTGACACTGGCTGCACCGAGCGAGGAGACCTTCGGTGCCGGGAGAAGTATGAGAACGAAGCAGCAACTGGTATTTGTGTCCTCCGCAGAAGGGGCAGGCTTTGCCATGAAGTTCTCGGCGCACCGATCCAATTCGACCGATTTGTTTGTGCATGGCTTCTCCGCTGAAAGGGTGGGTTGTTTGGGAATCCACTCGCGGGTAGGTTCACCGTGTGTAGTGGTTCCCATGCCCAACCATACCGAGGCAAAGGGGTAGTGAGAATACCGTGGAGGAGGGGATGGCGCACTAACCAAAGATGGGGGGTGGGAATAGATTCAAATTCGAGAGACGAGTAGCAATAAGCAATGTTATAAACTTCAATATGTTAGTGCATATAATTCGCGCAAAAGATTAATTATTGCTATCGCAACTCCACCCGATGTCTGAGATACGTAGAGATAAGGTCTTGGGTGAAGGCAGATCCCGCCAGGAGGATGCCGGGACCTCTTGCTGCCTTGGGTGGGCACAACCAAAGCAGGCACCTTCACCCTTTCTCAGTCAACCATGCCACCAGGCGATCTCGCAAGTGCGTAGTTGTTCGGAGTCCACGTCCCCTCTGCCGAGAAGGACAGGGAGTGGAGGCGGTTCGAAATGGTCCATTGCTCCCGAAAAATCGATCTCCACTGCGGGCATCGGAGCACAGGGAGATTCCATCACATGGAAGCTGATAGCGACGCCATTCCAATGACGACCATGCGATCCAGGCGCGAATAGACTCTGTGGGCAATTGATGGCGTATGATTCGGTTCTTCCGCTGGGGCCAGAATGTTCCTGAGGCACTTTTCAATCGTTTCCTCTGTGTCCTTCAGCCGCCCGTCATGCGTATTCGTTTCCTAGGTTCGCCCTGCCTGTGGTGCAGCCCCTACTTCGGTAATTTCGGGACGGTGATCTTCAGCGGTGCACCTGTGAGGGACTTTAAGAACTCTACCAAGTCGACCTTTTCTTCCGGTTGCAATCCTAACGGCTTGGTGAATTCACTGAGGTGAGGGTTTTTGCCGCCACCCTGATCAAAAAAATCGATGACTTCCTCCAGGGTTTTAAACGCGCCGTCGTGCATGTACGGAGCCGTCTCCTCAATGCTACGCAACGTGGGCGTCTTGAAGGCACCCTTGTCGCGCTCCGCTCGTGTCACCATATACCGCCCAAGGTCTTCCTTCAGCGGGCCGACCTGTGGCACTCCCAGATTATGAAACTGATTATCGGTCAAGTTCGGACCACTATGGCAGAGAATGCAGCGCGCCTTGCCTTTGAACAGAGCCATGCCACGCACGGCCGAATCAGTCATGGCATCGGCCGCGCCCATCACGTACCTGTCAAACGCGCTATTCTGAGACACGATCGTGCGTTCAAAGGCGGCGATCGCTTCCGCGATATGCTGCAAGCTGGCCCCGCCTCCAAACACGAGATGAAATTGCCGGCGATAGGCCGCAATTTTTGCGATTTTTGGCACGACCGTATTATGCTGCTCCGCCATCTCCACGGGATTATGAATCGGGCCGATCGCCTGCTCTTCAAGTGAACCGGCGCGGCCATCCCAAAATTGGAGCGGTATGAACCCAGTGTTATAGACGGTTGGTGCTTGTCTACCGCCTGCCGTGCCGAACGCGCCGATCGAAACCTGGCGGGCATCGGCAAACCCCGTGCCCGGGTTGTGGCAAAACGCACAGGAGACGGTATTGTTCTTGGAGAGCCGCGTGTCGAAATAGAGCTGCTTTCCTAGCTCCACCTTTTCTGAGTAGCTCAAGTTTGTCGGTGGGGTCGGCACCTGCGTCGGCATCGGTCCAATGTCCGGCACTGTGATGCCGTCGAGTGTGACGGTGCCGTGTGGGGCATAGTCGGACGGAGAGGCCGACGTCAGTGAACTATCAATGAGCAGGCAAACGGCCAGCAGTAGCATCGACCTACGAAAAATCGAAGGGACTAAGAGTCGCTTAATGAGCATGACATCTCCTTTGGTAGACTATGGGGCACCTGCCGCTCAACCGAGCAATTTGGGCGGCGCCAGGGGCGGACGAGAGCATCGACGACATCCACAACTTCACTCTATAAAGCCTGCTCGATGCTGCGAGGCATCTTTAAAAGTGGGCATTCCCTAGCATCAAACTGACCGGATTGTCTAATGATTTCACGGGCGCACAACGAGCGGAAAAACCGGTGTGCCTGATTGTTGACAGGGCGGTGCCTTAGTCATGCAAGCTCGTAATGCAATCCTGCCATTGGATTGTCCAGGGGCTTTCTGCGACGCGGGTTCCAGCTCTTTGACATTCCACTGCAGGCGCAGACCCGTGCCAACGCACACCACTCGCTTGTCATTTGAAAGTATAGGCAGCCCGCGAAGGAAAGTGCATCTCCGGCATAACCTTCGATGCGGAGCCCGCATCGTCGTCCTCATAGCAGAACACGAGACAGGCCAACATTGCGTCGCAGACGCAAGTCTCGCCGAGGTCCTGCCGGAGTGCCATAACGCGTCGAACTAGGTCACGCCCCGTCACCATCCCGACGAGTGCATAGCCGAAGTTCACCCTCCTGGCTGGAAGATTATGTGGCTTGTCCCTTCGAGCGGGCACTGCGATAGAAGCATGAAGGGTGGCACTTCAGCCGTCGGCCTCATCATTTCCTTGAGTCATGGCATTGTCCTCCGAAGGTCCGTAAAGGGCTTGAGGAGCTTGTTGAAGAGAGGTCGCTCTCTCATCGTGTGTGATGCTGACAATACGCGCCATACTACGGAGATGTCCTCGGTACCCGCACCAGGCGAAGCTCCACTAGGAGAACTCGGGAGTTGCCAGCGGGCTATTTCACACCATGCCCTGTGCTCTGCAAGTCGAATGGTAGTCCTTTGCCAGGCAGCCATAGTGTTAAGCGAAGGATCCGGGGAGGAGAACAACGTCTCTCAGGAACTCAATAGACGTCGATCAGTCGCACGTGGATAGAGTGGAAGCACGAACACGCGCCCTGCGCGGTATCATTTTCCTATGTCCCGATCGATGTGAAACGCAATCTTCTTAGCCCCCTGTCGTAAGCCCTCTGCCCACAGCCCTTGCATCTCCCCCGTGCCATGTTGCTCTGCCACGGACTTGCAATCATGCACCACATTACGCAATGCCGTTTCCAGCAAAGCATATTGGTCCCCCTCTTCTTGCCTGGCAAAATTTGGCTCGTGATGGAATAAGTCGGTATAGAGCCTGGTGGCTCGTTGGTAGATCATCATACGACTATTGCCCTTTTTACTTCCGTGTGGAGGCTTAGCCCGCGTTCGATAGTGGCTGAGTAGTACAACTTCAAAATCCATGTAATGAGCAGTCTCATGTCGGCTCCGCTGGCTGATGAAGCATTTCCCCTGTCTCTTAAAAGATAATCGTAGGAGGTTAGACACCCATTAAGGAAAGCTTAGAAGCTGCTCATGCGACCTAGGGAGCGCAGTGAATCGATGGTGCGTAACGGCACGGTTAGCAGATCGAAGGCCGGTGCGGATATGCTTGCCGCTAGATGACTCCAGGCGAGCCTGGTTACAGATATGGTTACAATTTCAGCTGAGTGTCACCGTTAAAAAAGGCGGAGGGGTACGGAGAGATTTTTGTCACGGGGAAAGGGGTTGGCCTTTGTGCATGGCAAGTCTACAGTTCCCGCTCAGATATCGCGATAAAAAGCTTCGATGATATCTCTGTGCCTTTGAGAGCCACGATCTCAACTAGGTACATCGCTAGCCGTACCTTATGTGAGAATGCGGTACAACCTCCCTAATAACTGCTTAGCAATGGAGGGGGATATGCCAGTTCGACAATTAATGCCACTGCAAAGACCTGTGCGCATTTAGGTTGTTCGTGTGAGGTGGAAGGTGATTATCCATTCTGTAGCCCCGAATGCGCTTCCACAGCGAAGGTGACCACTGAGGCTGTGACGTGTCCATGTCGTCACCCAGCATGTAAAACCGTCCAAGTGTAATTTACGGGTCCACATTCGTGAAATGGGTTGTTCACTTCAACAGCTTGGCTTGCATCGGCCTGCTTAATTGGATGTTACAGCAGCTTCCAATACTCTCGCATTCGCTCAACAACGGCACGGTCGTGTTCGCTCATTTTCAACTCATGTGTTTCGTCAGGGGAAAACCACCCCATTGCCTGTCCTTCTCCTAAATGGAGTGGTTGATCGTGATAGCGTTCCACAAACACATATTTCGTGTTCAGATGCTCTCCATCTCGCACTGTCTGTGACATGAGAAAGTAGGGGTTTCGTACTTGGTAAGACAATTCCTCTAGAGCTTCTCGCTCCAGTGCTTCCCTTGGGCTCTCTTCAGCTTCGATACCTCCGCCAAAGAATGCCCAGTGATTTGGCAGAGTAAATGCGTCGTGCGTCCGATGTTGAAGGAGTATCTGCCCTGTGGAGGTATAGAGAATCAATAGAGACACATCTCGTACAGCCATTCGTAACCATAACCTATAGACCGTGGGTAGGTGAGGGAAATCTCTGTTACAGTCGTCAAGCACCTGCCTCAGCTTAACTACCTTGCTGAGAAAGGTTATTCAAGGTATGGTCCTTACGAATCGCAACCCAGGAGGTGCACATGGCATCAAACATCGCGGATCAAGCCAAGGCGAACGAGCAGGGGAGGCAGATGTACTGTGTTACTTGGCTGACAACCAAGTTCAAACTTTCAACGCAGGAAATGAACAAGCTCATCAGTGCTGATTCAGGACTGTGCCCTCAATGTGATCAATCAGGTCCATTATTTTGGCGGTGACTTATCTGTGCCTAATCAGGTGGTAAACGTCGATCTTGGGGCCACTGTGTGCGTTCAACCGCACATTTCAAAGTGGTGAAACATGTTGCCAGTACTGATCCTCTGTTGGATGATCGCGCTTCCCGCGGTGAGCTTGGGGCAGGTGGATACTTCGATGGAAATGGGCGGAGCAACGTTCTACAACTTCGGGGGCGTGTCAGGATCAAACCATCGGTGGGTAGGTTGGAGTTCTACAACTTCTGTAAGGGAACGAACGTCACACGCCAGCAAATGGGCTATACGGACTTCTACACCGCAACACGCCTGCTTTGGAAGGTACCACGCAATCCTTCGGGGAACGACATTTGAAAAGTTAAATTAGTACATCCAAAACAAGAAACTGGAAAGTGCGGTTACAGTCACGGTTACAACTAGCGTGTTGAGCGAGCAAGCGGCGTCAGGTATGTATGCATAACTGTTGAAATTTGGCGGAGGGGGCGAGATTTGAACTCGCGGATAGGTTACCCCATCTCCGGTTTTCAAGACCGGCACGTTCGGCCACTCCGTCACCCCTCCAGTAGGTTTTTCTTCTAAGTAGTCAGTAGGTCGTGCAGATGCTCTCGTGAGCCGCCTTTCGTCAGGTTGCGGCTGGGTTGCGTTTTGGACCTTTTCTTCGTGCGTTTTCTCCGTTCTCTCTTGTGGGTCATCGAGCTGATGGACGTGATGTCGATGATCCCCCTGAAAGAGGTGGGAGTATATATCGAGCGTGATGCTAATGCTACCGTGCCCGAGCTGTTGTTGGATGTATTTGGGATTGGCTCCCTGCTGAATGAGCAGCGATGCAAAGGTGTGCCGTAAGTCATGGAAGCGGACATGTCGCAATCCGGCCGCCGTCAGGCAGGCCTGAAGGCGTTGCGCACGAGTTCATTACTCATCCGTTGGTGGGTGGGCCCGATGAAGATCCAAGGCGCTAGCGGGTCCCCCTTCATGGCCGCCTCGAGGGTCCGCGTCTCCTTCAACCGCTGGAGGACCTGGGCCAGTTGCGGGGACATATCCACGCGGCGGATCTTGTGGGTCTTGGTTGTGGTGATTTGTCGGCGCACGATCGCCCGTCGCACTTCAATGAACTGGCCGCGAAAATCGAGATCACCCCACTGCAAGCCGAGCAGTTCTCCCTGGCGCATCCCGGTTCGCACCGCACAGAGGAAAAGGGGATAGAGCAGAGGAGCCGTGTGCTGCGCCTGGTGGAGGACCGTCCGCACATCCTCGGCTGTTAAGGGGTCAATGTGAGCGTCGGTCGATTCGCGAGACCGCAGCGACCGGCCCATATTCGACACAGGGTTGGCCGTCACGATGCCATCATCAATGGCATGCTGGTAGGCTTCTTTCAGCGGCGTCAGGATGTTGTGAATGGTCCGCTTCTTCTTGCCCTGGACGAGCCACTCGGCAATGAGCCGCTTGATATCCGTGCGAGTCACTTCATGGAGGCGTCGCGTACCGAGTTCAGGAATGATGTGATGCTCGAGCACGATGCGATAGCCTGAGGCCGTAGAGGGTTTGCAATGCGCCTCCGCATAGACCCTCAGCCAGTCTGTGAGATAGGCCGCAACTGTAGGAATCGCGCCGTCTTTCGTGGCTAAGGTGATCGCTTCTCCACTCTGTTCCGCCCATTTCAGCTTAGCCGCGAGCTTGGCGGCAAACGCCTTTGCAAGGGCTTTATCCTTCCCGAAGAATTTCGCCTTGCGCTGCCCGTTCCAGTCCGTGAGCACATACCACCCTTTGCCTGGTCGTTCCCGTACTTTTACACCCATGGTGGTTAGTCTCCTCTCCGGCTGGGGCGGTTCGGTTGTTCGTCTCTCATAAGATCACAGACGGTCACACCCAACGCGGTCGCTAATCGTTTCAGCGTCGATAGTGAGGGGTCAGCTTTGCCTCGTTCGACATGGGAGAGGAAGGTCTGAGACATCTTGGCCTTGAGTGCCAGGGCGTCTTGCGAGAACCCTTTTTTGAGTCGGATCGCTTTCAGCAGCATACTGTAACGAGCATGGTTAGTATGAGGGGGAAAGTCAAACAGAGAGTTCGGCCACGACGGAATCCACGAGTCGGTCCAGTTCGCCCGGTTGAGTGGCCACGCGAAAGCGAGTCATCCAGGCATCGAACTCATTGGTCTTCTCTAAGACTTTGCCGCCAATGCGATAGAATGGGAGGGCACAGTTCCGATCTGTCAGCCGATCGCGCAGCCATCCGACCGAGCAAGAAGAATAGACCGCCAAGGTCTTGAGATCGAGGTAGGCGGGTGGTGGAGTGGATGGGTGCACGTCAGGTCTCAGTTAGAAGCCGGTTATATCCTTAGGCGTCTTGCGATGCTCGATGGCTGCTGGGGCATCAATGACCGTCGCCTGGCTCGCCGGACGCTTTGGGTCGCGTTGAATAATGACGTTGATCGTTGCGTCAGTGGTGTTTTTGACCTCGACTGGAATTAATCTGCTCGCGATCTTGTAAAACTCGGTCCGATTTTTCTTGGCCCACTCCGTGAACGCCTCATGTCCGCCAGCTTCGTTGTAGGCAATCTGGACGGCATCTCGAAACGTGCCCGTTAATCTGTTGGCCACACCCACTTTGCGTCCCCCTGTCTTGGCTCGTCCCCGTTGAAATGGCATTCTTTTTCCCTCCGGTTCAGAACGTGCGAACCGCTGTGACGTATTTGGTATTCACGGCCGCCCATCCGTCGGGGAGGGTGAGAAACGCCCAGACCGTGCCGTCTTCCTCGTGGTGGATGGCATCAACCTCCGCTGGACCTCGCAGCTTCCCATCATTCCCTAGCCAGGTGATTTGCCGGACAGGTGCCTTTTGTTCGTGGGGCTGTTCCACACTCAGGTTCTCTTGTTGCTTCCTGGCGGCTTCGACTTGCCGGATAATGTCGAGATATCTCATGTCCTTCCTCCCGCTTGGCTTACGAATTAAACGAAAGAAACGAAATAACTGCCTTGTCGGCGGAGTTAATTCGTTAAATTCGTTTCTTTCGTTCCACGATGCCACACCGTCTTGTGCCGTCCTCCACCCTCATTGGTCTCTGTCACGGGATGGGCCAGCCCCGCCCGAGTCAACATGGCCTTAGCTTGGGCGAGTCGAGCCGCCGACACGTTGCGGGAGAACAGAGCCGAAACGCTGGTATCGTCCAAGCTGCCATGCGCCTCTATGGCGCGTAAGATCGTATCCGCGTGAGGATCGCCGGTGTTGTCCCCCAAAATGTAGCGGGTCGAGGCCTCGGCATAGCTCCAGAGCGCACAGGCGGCAGAGAGGTGCACGGACTCAATGACGGCTTGCCCATCGAGGACCGCATAGAGGGCTGCGAGGCGCATGACCTGAGACTCCGCACGCCCGAGGAGATCGCCGGCCATGCCAGGACGTTCTTGGGAGAGCGCATGATACAGAGCGGCCCAGACAGGCTGGGCGTCCGAGGCGAGCGTCAACGGCGACATGCTGCGGCCGGCTTGGAGCCGTGCCCGAAGTCGTCGGCTCAGCGCGTCCATTTCAGCAGGATGGGGACTTGAGGGAAAGGGCAGCTCGTTGGAGGACCGTTTCACCGCAATCCACACAAATCGATTCCCGAAGCCGTTACAGGCTTCCGTACTCGTCAGATTTCTCAAAAGTTCATTCTGCGTCACGTGCCCGACGATCCCCACGTGAGGGGCGGTGGCCCGGATCCGGTTGCCCTTCGTCATGGGCGCGAGGTCTTTGCCGTCCCAGGCGTCCTGCAACACGCCCGAGAGACTGTTCCCGTCCCGCTCCATGACGCGGAGCACCACGCCAAATTCGGTTTGTACGAGAAAGAGCCGCTTGTCTTCGATGCCGCTATCTACGAGAACTCGTTGCGTCTCTCCGGTTAACTTTCCGTTCTGTCTGATCGGCTCTTCTTTGTATTGAGGATCTCGGACCGAGAAGGCCAAGCCTTCACCGCTGGAGAGCGTGCCGCGACATTCGCCACGGGTCCACACCGGGTCTGCGTGTTGGCACAGACTTTCAATGCGCTTGTCCGCCGTGCCCTTCCGGCTCTTGCTGGATTTCCCCACGAGCACCGGCCAAAACAGAAGCGGATGATACCCGCCGTCCAAGATGAGGTGCGGCGCGCGGCCCAACATGACGCCGACCTCCGACAGCAATGAGACGAGCAGCGCCACAGGGGCGGCTTCAGTATGTGGCTCGTACAGCCGGACCACCTCGCCCGCCAGTCCATGCAGCGCTTCATCGTTCAGGGTGGGCCAGGTGTCCGCTATCGGCGCCGGCTCTGCGGACTCAGGGACTAACGGGGCTATCCGGTCAAGAAAGTGATCATGAACAAGCTCCGTGTCAGTCTTAGTGAATCGCTCGACTTGCTGGAGAAATGCCGTGTCACGCATGTTGCAGACCCTCCGCTTCCAATAGTTGCCACGCACGGCCGACGGGATCGAGCGCCGCGGCGAGTCCATCATCGGTCCAGGCTTCAATGGAAAGTCCATGGGCCGCTCGCACCAGGGAGTCCGCTTCTCGGAGCACATCCGCCTGCCGGCCGTTCGCCTTCTCAATTGCCTCCCGTGCCGCTTTCCTGTGCCCGCTACTCCCACACGCGACGACGCTCACCCGAATCCCATTCGCCGCTATCAAAGAAGAGGTCTGAAATTCTGAGGCCGAGCGTGCGCGTAATGTCTTCAGCGCTGCAGCCAGCCCAACACTTGAGTAAGACACCGCGATCTCCTTCTCTCACGCTGAGGCTGGGGGAGCGGTCATCATGGGAGGGACATCGCGCGAGCCAACTTCGAGGGGTCTGCTTCGCACCGTCCACGAGCTGAACGAAGGCATTGATGGTCATCGTGTGGTGACCCTGTTCTCTTGCAAGTCCAGCAAGCCAGCGATGGCTCGGTGTGCCTGTCGAATTAACTCGCGCTGCTCCGGAGTCCACGTCTGTTGTCGCCACACTCGCTCCAACCATTCGACAATCAAACGAAGGGCTCGCGAGACAGTGAGAGAGAAGGGTGTCTTGTGAATGGATCGCAACTCACGTATTGTCCTCATTGTTCAGGGGGTCCTTTCTATTTGAGCCGGTCGAGGAGGTAATGACTCCTCGCCGGCTTTCCCTTTGTTAGACCGTGTCATCGCTCGTGTTATCCCACCGTCGTGCGATTTCTGAGCGCCTGACGAACTTCCGTGAGTGAGAACCGCACGCCTCGGCCTTTGACTCCCACTTTGTAGGCTGGGACTCGGCCAGCCTTCGCCATTTTGTAGAAAGTCGCTTTTGGCAAGCCTAGTGCAGCCGCGCATGCATCTGCGTCGATTAGAGGCGCTTCGGCAGTTGATGTAGATTCCATGATCTCTCCCCGGTGTTGTGCGCTTCACCTCGAAGCACACTGATGCTCCAGGAATACCACCAGGAAGAAATGGGGAATACTGCCGTTATGGGATGAAGGTAATTAAAGAAGACAGCTGGGAGACTTTATTTGCGACCGGTGGGCCTGCCGCGCTTTTTCTTTTGATCGCGCGGATCAATAGCACGGAGCCAGAGTTGAAGGGTTCTATCACTGTATTTGTCTACGAATGGTTTCAGTCCGGGTGAATTGATGATCTCCTTGAATGTTGCCGTGGGATTCAGGGCCCATTCTTCCTTGCCAATTTGTTGCACGCTGGGTTTGTCGACAAAATCCGGCCGCTTCCTGACGGCGACTTTGGCATGGTAACCTTTTACGGCTACATCGCCAGCCAACAGACGCAGGCCTTCCTCCTCACCAAGCTGAACGGCTTTAGAAATCTCCACAAGTGTTTCGAGGCCATCGTCATAAGTCGGCATCTTTTGTTTCACCAGAACCATGACGAGAGCTGCGTACTTGTATTCAACTTGATACTCAAATTGTTTCCGGAGGTCTTCGTAGGTCATCCGACGTTCTATTGCCAAATGAAAGAGCTTGGTTCTTGCCGAATAGAATCTGCTCATGCATGGTTTTTGGATCCAGTCAGGCGGAATCCCCTTGATGCCGTCATAAGGCGCCTCTAGCCATGTCTCTAATTCAGGGGCCGAAGACGGAGGAGACGGTTCTTGAACGGCCGGTGTTGTGAAAGTCGGCTTCTTCGGCATGTCCACTCCTGCGTGTGGGCCTGGTGAGAGGAGGGCAGTACCAGCTCCAGGAAAGCTGGCCGATCGGGTGATCAAGCCCGATCGTTACTGCCCGTGTGAGTGTAGCGTTAGAGAATCACGATGTGAAGTGCCGCGTTGCGGTGAATAAGGCCGCAACGAGCTCAGGATTCTCCTCGCGCCACTGTTGCCAACTTTCATCGGTGAGCTTCCACGCAAGCCATTCCGGATGGTCTGGCGAGGGCGTAAACGGCTGACGATTCGCCTTGCAGCGTGCGCATCGTTGTGGCCGTCGCGCGATCATAAAGAGATGGCTCCCGCAAAAGTACAGTCCGCATCCGTACTCGCCGCCGTATGGTTGTCCACCGCACACATAGGCCAACCCGCGATCGATCTCTTTCCCGCACCCTGGGTGGTCACAGTAGACGGGTACTCCATGCCCGATATCGCGCTTCCAATTCTCGTCATACCCTAATGACCAGCCCATGACGTGTCCTCCTCCATGAACCCCTCAACCCGGCCATGCTTCCCTCACCTCGCGGGAATGGTGGACGGTCATCTGAGCTGGTGCTGAGGGTACTGGTGCCGGTGGCATTCGTATCAACTCGTTCAGACATCACCCACATCAGCTCCACGCCATGGTTTCGGCCAAGCGATACTCTTGAGAGACAGGTTCCGCGTCCGTCTCTGCTGGCTTCAAGGCCCACATCCAGTCCGCATAGGCCTGAATGATTCACTGATTTTCTCGAAATTCAACCGCGTATAGATGGCCACCGGCCTGGAGTCGTAGTGGTTCAGTACGGCTTTTGCCGTTAAGTCATCGGCTTTGATCTCGTTATACAAGTAGGTGGCCAGCGTGCGGCGGAAATCGAGCAGCCACAGGTCGGGCATGTTCAGTTCAATCCTGAGACGGTCCCACACCTTCCTCGCCGAGCCTTCACGGAGACTATGTCCGTAGTGTCCTGGAAAGACAAAGTCGGCGTTTCTTGGGAGCGCACGAATGTAGTGAAGCGCCTGGGTAGGAATCTGAACAAATTGAGGCCGTTTATTTTTGGTGAATCGCTTCAGCCACTTCCCGTTGTCATCGATCGCATCCCAGCGCATCTCGCACAATTCCTTGATCCGTCCAGGTACCAAAATGCGGCAGGCAAAAAACGCCTGATACTTGGGAGACAGGTACTCCAGGGCTCCGAGGAGAGCCCTGATTTCGTTCCGGTCCATGACCCGTTCACGCGGGATGTAGTCGTGCTTATTCACCCTCCACGCGGGATTGTGTCCCTCGTAGATCGGGCGTCGGGTGAGTGGGTCAATGCGATCACTGGCCCAGCTGTAGGCCTGCTTGATGAGCCCGAGAGTCTTATTTGCCTGTGATGGCACGGCCTCCAGGGATTGCTTGAGCAGGAGCACGTCATACCGAGTGATAGCACTCGCGAGACGATCCCGCCATTTGGGAGTATCGAAATAGAGTTTATAAGTGTATTCGTATGCCCTACCACTCGAACGGGAGCCGAGATGCTTGAGGTATCCCTGCATGAGCGCACCGAACGTAATCCCGTTGTTGATCTGTTCCGGCACGGCCGGTAGGGGCGTGGGTGGTTGGTCCGTCAGAACATTCATCATCACTTGTCCTTTCCATGAGCTGTGCGCGGGGAAGCAAAGGCCTCCCCCGCATGGGTCCTGGATGGGCTACCCCTTCTTCCGCTTCAGCTGCAGTTCCAGTCGTCGCACCTCTGTCGCGCTAAGCTTCGTGATGTCGTGTCGCGCGATGTAGGCCCACGGCCGCTGCTTGCGTTCCCGCTTCAGATCTCGGACGGCTTCGCGCAGATCATCGGTGATCGTGCCGCATGACTCGAAGGGCCCGTAGTCCGAGTGGTCTGTGCATACTTCATATTGAATTTTTGTGAGCGTGTTTCCCTCCGCAATCACACGGGGTGAGGCTTTCTTAGTGGCGTTCTTCTTCATGGTTTCCTGTCCTTTCTGTCTGTTTGGTGCCTCTTCCCGCGATGGACAACAGGTGTTCCAGCCGACTGAGCGAGATGCTGGTACCGAGTTTGGACTGTAACCGAAGGCCACGACCGCCGCGCCCGTTGCGCATGCGCCCGTGGTCATTCGCGGGGGAGCGAAATTGTTTAAAGTTCATCGGGTCGGCTCCCTATTCGTTGACTACCTTAATCTTTGGATCCAGGTGCTGGAGAATCACCATCACCTCATCGAGGTTCGTCCTGATTTGGTCGAGGTTCTCCGCGAACAATTCCATTGTCGCTCTCATGTCGTGGCGGTCGGTCTTTGCACTTTCTGAAGCAGCGGGTGTGGCACTCGCGATCATGCGCGCAATGCTTTCCAGCTGGGTCACTTTGTCAAACGAGTGGGCGGTCATGTCGTGCGCCCATGTCAGCGTGCCATGTTTCGATTTCCAATCATCCATAATTCCCTTGACGAGTGTGGGCTTCGTGGTGGTTTTTGGCATGATGCCTCCTTGTGACTGTGCGGGTTGCTGCCGGGGCTTTTTCGCTCACTTCCCTTTCTGCCCTTTCATGGGCGGGCTGAAATGTTGCGTGAGTAACCGCCGTATCAGCCCGCTGGCCGTGGTGCCTTCGGCGCGCATGGCGCTGAGCTTGCTCTTTATTGACTTTGGAATTTGGATTTTCAGTCGTTCCATGGGCTCCGGTTTCATGCGGTCGTCTCCTTTCATTAAGCTACTATGGGACCATGGTATCATGGGACCTCAATGGGTCAAGTGTGTCCAATTGACACCCATGAAGCGTTTCGCTACCTTTGCGCCGCATGGAACAAGAAGACACAAAGAGGCAACAGATGGGTGTGCGCATAGCAGCAAACCTCATCGTCGAATCGAAGGTTTTAGCAGCTCGTCAGAAACGTAGATTGAACGAGCTAGTCGAGGAGGCCCTGCAGGATCTCTTGAAGAAGTACGCGAGTGCGAAGAAGAAATCAGGTTAGTCGGAGGGACCGCTATGTCACTTTCATCTGCACCACTCAACCACTGTCCTGCCCCACTCGTGCCAATCATCTTGGAGGTTATTGCGGCGCACAATTCAGCCATGCCGAGTGCGGGCGAAGGCATCCACGAAAAAAAGATTGAGATGGCCGGCAGCGAATACGATCAGTTGCTGGTGCTCTATTACGAATCCTTTGGGAGCCCCTTCTCCTGCAATGATCCACAAAAAGGAGTGACGTACACCCTGTCTTTCGTCGACAAACCGGCCGTCGTGCACGAAACCATCACCAACGCGGCTCGCCACTATACCGCTCGTGTGAAACTGATGAAATTGCCGCCGCTCCCGGATCTGGAAGACCAACCTAGTCCATAGCTCAATAGGACATTTCATAAGGAGAGCCGATGAACCACCCCATGCCAGGTATTATGTGGGCGCTTGTTCGACAGCAAATCCAGGTGGAAGCCATCATTAGCGCGCTGGCCGTACAACAGCCGTCACTTCCTCAACAGATCATGGCGCAGCTTGAGACCTTACGAACAAGTGGTCGTGTAAAGGAAATCATCGCCGAGGTCTACGAGCAGGTGAATCAGGCGGAAGACGGGGCGTGGCTCAGCCGACACGGGATACGCGACCCGGCCACGGGCAAATGAGGCAAGATCAAGCCCCGCTCTTCTCTGGAGTAATTCCATGACCGTTCCGACCGGTAAGAAGTGCCCACGCTGTGGCAGAATCATGAAGCAGAGCGCTGGCATGCAGCCTGGCGCGATTCAATTATTTTTATTACCTGGAGATTGAGATGAACATGTCACTGCCTCTCAGCCGGGCTGGAGTGGCCCAAACGGCATTCGGGATATGGAGAAGTGGTCCGACTGTGGCGTGGGTCCTTGTTATAATGATTTGGGGGTTGCCGCTAGCTGGATGCACGAATCCACCAACCCGGCCTGTGCTTGGGGCGTTTACTGGAGATGAGCGCGAGATAACCTATCTCGACCAGGTGCGACGGCGCGACTCCTCTGCGCTCCAGACTCCGGAGTCGGTCCACAATGCCCTATCCTTCTATCGCGACATGAAGTTCCAGCAACGCGCCCTTTTTCTTCGGTTCCACCGACAGTACCCCGAGGCGACACCGCAGGAAATGGCGACCCTGGTGCAGGATGCCCTACCACGGGAGACGCGTTCTGACCTTCCGAACATTCCACCACCAGCCTTCCAGTGCTTTAGCGTGAACGCAGGGAAAACCCAATCCCTTTCCTGTAATTGATCAGTATTAATGGCCGCAATGCGTTTCAAATGTTGTCATGAAGCTGCGCACTGGCACTCAGCCATGGAGCGGGATCTGGACCTGGGTGCGCTGCAAAAATGAAACGGTGAAGAAGCGGGAGTAGTCTCGCCGGCACAAAGCTATTTCAGTCGTCGGTGCTCATGCTCCTCACAAGAAAATTGAGAAGGCGCGAATGTTCCCTCCAAGCTTTGATCTCCATGTTGGTTTGCCCTCAATGGCGGTGGGCGTCGCATTGTACTTTCTTCCCACAATCATCGCGTGGGTGCGGGCGCATTACAATCGTGTCGCGATCTTGATGCTGAACCTCCTACTGGGTTGGACCGTCGTGGGATGGATCGTATCTCTAGTCTGGTCCTTTACTAATCCCCCACCGAGCACCCATCACCAGGCATGACGCTCTTCAAACTCGGCTTGCTCTTATTCTGGACGCTCTGGCTTCTGATCGTGTTTCTCACCAATCTCTTTGAGTGGCTCAAGGTGCTGCGGATCGTCCCGCCGTACTGGAAATTCGCCTCTTCAAATTATCAGGCCATCGTCCAAGCGACTGGCATCTATCAGGCACCTGAGTGGGTGGCCAAGGTTTTGTTCCTCGGCGTGCTCATCTGGCAGTGTGGAACGCTTCTCGCGTTCGGACGTGCGCTCCTGTCCATGTGGTGGTATGGAATGTGGCTCTTGGGCCCCGTCATGGAGGCCTTCGCGGCGAGCTTAGGACTTCTGGCCGCCTTTATCCTAGCCGATGAGATCTTCAAGCAGTATGACCTTGAGCGGGCACACCTCCTGTTGTTCATCGCTCAATTACTGACGGTGCTCTCGATCTATGTGTTGCCTGCCTAAGCGTTGACCAGGATTGCTTGGATTCGAGTACGGTGACACAAGTCATTCAGCCTCCTGCAGTCTCCACGTATTGGGAAGTCCACCCGCTGGCACCTTCTGCGCGTACAGCATTGCCGTCCTAACTCGTAATGGCTCTTCCAGCGAAGGCATACCGGCTCCGATCCCCCACGAATGTCACCACTGGGCAAGTCCTAGGGGCTTGCCTACTGCCCTGGACTGTTTGGACGGCGCACCATAGCGCATGACTAACCTACAAAAATTACCCCATATCTCTCTGGCCGAGGTGCAGGCCAGCTCCGAAGCCGAGGGACATCCTCTTCTCCTGGCGTTTGACGACGGGACGGGGCCTGGAGGGACGTACTGGAAGGCGGGTGATCCAGGGGAACAGACGATTACCGTGACGTTCCGGGAGCCCTGCACGCTCGCGCAGATCACCATGGAAGTGGAAGAGCGGGAAGTCGAACGCACTCAGGAGGTGCAGCTCGCGTTGTCGGTTGACGGAGGACAAACGTATCGAGAACTCGTCAGTCAGGAGTTCAACTTCAGCCCGCAGGGTGCGACGTGGGAACAAGAAACCTGGCAACCCCCCAAGAAGACCGAGTCACCAATCTTCGATTAGTTATCAAGCCCGATAAAGGCGGACCGAATACCATGCGACGCTGACCTCTCTGAGTTTGTGGCAGGCGGCCTGACATGACATTCCCTCTCTTCGATTGCCTTTACGCGAATCCCTTCTCACCCTGGTGATTAGCCTCTACCATTCTTACAACAAATATACGCAAAAACCCTATACATTTATGACCGTTACCTATATAATCGGATCCATGGTTTTCACCCCTTCACCCGGCAGCGACACTGCCATAACGGAGCCTGTTATGGATGCGGTCGATGCCTGAGCTCTCTAAGCCATCCCGCAGGCGCCACACCTTAATTAGAAAGGTAGGTGCCCGCATGTGCAGCCCCTCACCACCAGCCACGCCCGACTTCAAAGGCGCTGCCCAAGAGCAGGGAACCGCAAATATTGAGGCGGCGAGGGCTCAAGGGAAATTAAACAACCCCAACGTCTACAGCCCTTACGGCTCGCAGACCGTCTCCTATGACGGTGATCAGCCGACCATCACGCAATCCTTCTCGCCTGAACAGCAGGCCATCTACGACCAGGGCAATGCGACGAAGCTCCAACTCAGCCAACTGAGCGGGCAAGGGGCGCAAGCCCTGCAAGGCGTGGTCGGCAAGCAAGTGGATTTCGGCGGGGCTCCAGCTGCCCCTGGCGATTACTCGTCCATGCGCAACCAGACCATCGACGCCATGATGGCGCGTCCAAAAGAGGACTACGCCAGGGCCACCGATCAAGCGCAATCCGACCTCGTAGCTGCAGGCATCCGCCCCGGCACCAAAGCCTACGACGACAAGATGAATCTGCTCCAACGCGGGTTGAACGACGCAGGCACGCAGGCCGCTGTGAATTCCGGCGTGCTGACCTCGCAGGCCTATCAGATGGATATGGACCGCCGCAAGCAGGCCATTACCGAACAGCTGGCACAACGTCAAGTGCCGCTCAACGAAATCACGGCGCTGATGTCAGGATCGCAAGTCTCGAACCCCTTCTCCACACCAGGCTTTGCCCAGAACGCGCAAGTCGGCGCCGCGCCGGTGTTTGCCGCGCAACAGGCTACCAGCCAATGGGATCGAGACAATAACAACGCCGACCGCGCGGCAATGGCTGGCCTCCAGACCGGCATGTTCCAATTGGGTGCGGCTGGGATCAGTGCGATGGGTGGTGGCGGCGGAGGCGGGAAGGGCGGGACCACGAACAACTACTATTAGGCTTAAAACGACTACTCCCACCATCACAATTCTGCCTGGCCGCAGGGTCTCGGCCCGAGGCGTTTGGGAATAGCAAAAACGGCGGACCTATGGTTCCGGAGTCTGAGTGGCCTTAACCGATGCCTCGGTGCATTCCGCCTCGATGAAGGCCGCCGTTGCATCGCGTCTCTCCCGAAGGGTTTGCTCGACTTCCGTGATTCCTTTATCCCGAAAATCCACAATCTCTCCATCTAGCACGGATAGGTTCGTGATGGATTGTCGGCACTTACGGTCTGCCAAGGCCCGCAGATGTTGTTTCAGGATCGCATGTTGTTTGCTATGAGCGGTCTCGCGAACCGAGTTCATCCCGGCCGTGTCGCCCAATGCCTTCGTAGCCTCCAATAACTCTTCCGGAATTGGAGTCTGATCAAAGACGGCCTTCAATTGTTCGACACTGTGAGCTCGCGCAGGAGGCGAATTGAACAGCAGGACACCTATGCATACATAGAAGAAGTAGTGCGCTCTCATCGGTAGGCCGCCTTTCGTGTCGCGATCGCGGGTCGAGTATATAACATTTGGGTTCCTGTTCTACCTGACCCCGACTGTCCTGGTCCTGGACGTCAGACGGTAGCACCCTGGTGGCCCATCGCCCCCTTTACCTAGTCGGTGCTCTTTGAGGGCCGTGAGTCACCGCCCTCCACTCCCACGGCGGTACCGGATGCGGTTCAGCCCATTACATTCGATTCACCATCGGGACCTGGAATCCAACTCCATCAGCCTAGGCATCGCAGTCTAGGCCGTGCCTCCTGGGATGGACCACGATCTTTTCTATTACCAGGTTTTTCACTAGTACCGCACCCCTTCCATGGGTGATCCAATGAAACCACCTGAGTCTGTCGGACAACCGAGGGGAGACATTTAACACACTCTTCACTGAGCTCTGCCATGTGTAGGAGTTGTGACGTTGGGCAATGCTCGAGGCAAAGCTGATCCCCGATAAAAGTGCCTACTATTATCGCACGTGCTGATTGATGCCGGCTGTCTCACCGGGGTTGCCTCGCAATCGCGGTCTCGGGTGGGTGAGATATAGCCATCTCTTCCAATTCCTACCCAAGCCTTTTTGAAAGGATCCTTATTCGGGAGGGGAACGACTTCAGGGACTCGTACCCCCGCCACCCCCGTTCCGCCCAGTTCGGGCAGCACACTTTCGAACTGCTGAATGTTCCGAGAACGAATCAGAGGCTATTCTATGGCACCACTGCCTCGTGCGCTCCTTGCCGGTTTCCTGTTTCTTGTCCCCATCTGCACCTTCGCCGGATGTTCGCTGCTCAACCTTCCGGCAGCGATCCAGGGCGGATATTCCGTGCATGAGGCATCCTACGGCACGGGCCCATTAGATAAACTCGACATTTATATCCCACGCGTCAGCCGTAAGGACAAACACGATGTCATTGTTTTTTATTATGGCGGCCGCTGGCGGTATGGGAAGAAAGAAAATTCTCGTTTTGTGGGCGCGGCGTTGGCCCGCCGAGGCTACGTGACGGTGATTCCAGAGTTTCGCAAATATCCTGAGGTCCATTTTCCGGTCTTCGTGGAGGATGGGGCGAGGGCGCTAGCATGGGTAGATGAGCACATCGCGGAGTATGCCGGGAGACCTGACCGCATCCACCTGGCAGGTCACTCGTCAGGGGCACATATGGCGGCACTGTTGACAGTCGATACGCACTATCTGGCAGCCGAAGGGAAGGACGCACGAGTGATCATAAAAGACTTTGCGGGATTAGCCGGCCCATATGCCTTTACCCCCGCAGACAAAGACCTCGTGGAGATCTTCGGCCCTCCCGACCGGTATCCCCAGATGCAGGCGACCACGTTCGTGAAGGGGAAGGAACCCCCCATGCTCTTGCTCTACGGGGTAGAGGACAAGACCGTTCTGTCCTATAACCATGAACGACTGGCACAGCGCATTCGTGAAAAAGGCGGCCACGTGGAAGTGATCACGTATCCGGAGCTCGGTCATATTGGCATGATCGGCACCTTCTCTGGCTTCGGACCGCATTCTTCAGTCGTCGATGATATGACCACGTTCTTTAAGACTCGGAATGGTGACTAAGGCACGATATCTCCGAGAGCGGCGATGGCTACAAACTGCAGTGACAGTCGCCGCCTGTGTCCCGGTACTCGCCGGTGGCCTGGGAATGATCGCCGGGACGGCCATGCTGTCGAACACCACCGGGATCTCTCTTGATAATCATGTCCGTTATTTATCCGGTGTGTTATTCGCGATGGGGCTGAGCTTTTTGGCCATCACCCCTAATATTGAGATACACACGGTGCCCATGCGGCTCTTAACGTTTTTAGTCGTGGTTGGCGGAGTCGCCCGTCTGGCGAGTGCTGTCTTTGTGGGGATGCCTTCCAGTTCGATGCTCCTTGCCATTGTTATGGAGCTGGTAGTGACACCCTTGTTGTGTTGATGGCAATCGCGACTGGCGACACGGCCGTCAAATCTCTGATAAAGAAGTTAGCTATCCTGGATTCACCTTCAGGTGCCTTCGTATGCTTTTTCCGGCCTCCTCCAGGGCCTGGTGTGACCGCCAACCGTGCATGCTCGTGCCTCATGATCAATGCGTCGGTTATGGAGCATATGTCGTTGTTCTCACCCTCTGGCCACCAAATCGTCAGTCCTCAACGTGACCGTCTTCTTACATCGAGGACATCCCCAGTCGTTGAGGTCTAAGGTATTGCCAAAAACGACCGAGCTTCGCCTTTTGATAAAGCGGCTGCTGGCACATGGGGCAGGGGAAATGGTAGGTCTCGTCAATGATCCGCCAATCGATTTGATCTGGCATTTCCTTGTGTCGCTTCTTCTCCAGATAGGTGAAGGTAGCCCGCTTCGCATGGCGAACGGTCTCTTCCAGGGCGTTGAATCGCATCGGACGCAACAAGGCAGGATCGCTCACATCCTCCCTCATCCCGCCGCGCTGTACTTGGCAGCGCTTGAGTTGCCAATAGGACTCGAACGACACGTGCTGTTGAACCTCAAGCCGGACGATCATAGATCCTATCCTTTACGCTCGGTCATGTGCTTCGGCGTAGCCGCGGAGTCGGAGCTGGTCCTCCTCGGTCATGCTGATAAACTCGATGCCGGCTTCCCCCTGTGTCGCCCATCGCACCATCCCGACATCAATACGCACTGACGGGTGACGATCCACCTGCATCCGCAGTTGCACGCTTTGGCCTGGCTCTAAGGGGTACGCAGTCTCTACCCGACAACCCGGAACGGTCAGATCCCTTACCCGGCCTTCCCAATGGTGGCTTCCGCTGGTGACGATGACCAGGCCCGTGATCGGCTTTCCGAGACTATCTCCTGGCTTCATGGGTGCTCCTCATTGAAGAGAGTTCGTGGAGTGGAGAAAAATGGCTTCAGGCCGCGATAAGGGCCGAGGATTCCACGAGGCAGCGCTGCAATTGATCCTGGTCACGGGTGGAGAGGTCGCGAAATTCCACGGTGAACTCGTCCCAATGGCTCCAGATCACCTCGGCCTTCTGGACCCGGATCGGCCAGGCACTGCCGGGCAGGTAGATGCGGAGCTCCAACCTGGCACCGGGTTCGGGGTGATGGGCGGTCTGAATGCTGTACCCGGTGGCCGAGAGGCGATCCACCCGCCCGGTCCACTCACAGAACTCTCGGGCGGCGGCAGGACGATAATCTACTCGGCAGGGTACCTCGATCGTCGGCGCCATGGTCGGTTCTCCTTGTGTCGGTGTCGTGTGGTGCAAGTTTCAAGCGTAGCCGGGGAAGGCTGATCTGCCTATGCCACGGAGGACGGAGCACGAGGGAGTACGGAGGGAGGGAGAAAGGCGGAGAGTGCAGGCACGCTAGGAATGGGTCAGCGACCTTACAAAGGCAGGAGTTTCGGGGATACAGCCGCCCAATAATCGTCGGCCTGCCATTCCGGTGAGCGTTGCACCTCTTGCGTTTACCGTGCATTCTTCGTAAGAAGAGCGATACGTCTTGCATTGGGAGCAAAACATCGCGACCTCTCCACACTCCAGGTGGCCTCTGTTTCAAGTCCTTGCGGCAGCCGTCGTCCTGCTCGGCATCGCCTTGATCCCTGTCGTTTTGGTCCAGATTCTCCCGCTGGTGGACTATCCCAACCACATGGCCAGAGTGCATATCTTGGCCGACGCGGGCCGCTCTCCCTGGCTCACCCAATACTATGAGATCCACTGGAACATTCTCCCCAACCTCGCAATGGATGTGGTGGCGCCCCCGCTCATCGAGTTCATGTCCACAGAAAACGCCGGCAAGGTTTTCATCGGTCTGACCTTCGCGTTGCTGGCAGGCGGCGTAATGACCTTCCACGCGGCTCTGCACCGGCGTTGGTCGCCCTGGCCTTTGCTGGCGTTCTTTTTTCTCTATAACAGCGTCTTCCTCTGGGGGTTTCTCAATTATCTGTTTGGGCTCGGGCTCGCCTTGTTCGCCTGCGCGCTCTGGATGAGACTCCGCGAGCGCTCCGCCGCCCTGGTCATTCCTTTGTTTTCACTGATAAGCACCGTCCTGTTCTTCGCCCACCTTTTTGCTTTCGGCGTCTTCGCCATGGTGGTCCTGACCTACGAGGTCGCCCAGTGGTGGAACCATCGTCGCGAACGTATGCCAGACTTCGGCAAACCCTGGTGGAAAGCGCTTCCCACCGTGGTGCTGCCGCTCATCCTGCTCCTACTGTCCCCCACCTTTAAATCCAATCCGGACAATGACCCTTTTTGGTATAGAGGGTTGAAACCGCCTGCCGTCGTTTTTCTTCCCCTGACGACGAAGCTCGAAGCGCTGAAGGGCACGCTTCGCACAGAGCACCTGACGCTTGATCGCGTGACGGGAGTCGTCCTCTTTGCTCTCCTGGCAGTCGGGCTGGCGCGGCGCCGCTGTTCTGTCTTGCCCTCGATGTACCTTCCGCTGGGAGTCCTGACGCTGGCGACCGCGGCCATGCCCAGTTCAATCGGCAACACCGCGCTAGTCGATATTCGAATGCCCATCGCCCTTGTGTTGTTCGCCCTCGCAAGTTCTGACTGGCCGGTGACGAGCCGACGGTGGCTGGTGCTGCTGGTATCGATACTAGGCATGTTATTTGTGGTCCGGATGGCCGCTATCACGAACGATTGGCGCGAAACAGATCGTTACTACCGCCAGTTCGTGCATCAACTCGACCAGCTGCCGGAGGGCACCCGTCTGTTGTCGGCTATCAAGCTGGCAACCTTTGACGCGTACTCTCACGCGGATGGACGGATTCCCGAAGCCATGCCCATGAACAATCTTGCCTGTTGGGGAGTCCTCCGGCGATCAGTGTTCGTTTCGAACCTCTTTACGGCACCAGGACAGCAACCCATTCAGCTTACTCCGGCTGTTCGAGCCCTGCTCACGATGGAAGAGTTCCTTGTCCAAGGTGATCCGATCCCATGGGACCGGATCGGCGACCAATACGACTATGTGGTGATACGACGAAGTCGACGGCTGAAGCCCCCTGTCCCGGCAAACTTCACGCCAGTCGGTTCCGGGGATGCGTTCCAGTTTTATCGGACCGGAAGGGGAGCGCCCTAGGGAGTGGTCGTCATCCCAACCATTCATAGAGATGTAGCAGCACCGCGAAGGCCGGGGGGGTCTTTCTGGGGCCTAACGGCAGTTGAGTTCTTTCGTTTAATTCGTTTATTTCGTGAAGAGAAGCGCGACGGGCTGGCAGGGGATCCGGACCCGTGAGCAACTCCAAAGGCGAAGGGTCGGGGGGTCTGGAGGCAGAAACGGCAGTAACGCCCTCCGTCACAATCTGTCCCATTCCTCAGTTCGGTCGTTTATGTCGTTTCGGTCGTCTGCTCCCTTGGCAGAATGGGCGAACGCATCCCGCGCCTTCGAGACGCCTGGTCAGGGGCTTATTTCGCTAATTCGCTTATTTCGCCAGTAGACGCAGCACGCAAGGCTGCCGTGGAGATGTGTGTAGCTAGGCCAGGGGTGCCCTTTATTGGGGTGGCCCCGCCGACAAACCGCGTGGGTCTTCTGGGTTGCGCCTGGGTTGCGGAATTGCGGACGGCTTGCACAATTTTGCCGTCTCTTGCACTGGGGCGGGCGACTATCTATAGCGTGGACAAGGACTTACGAGGAGTGGGAATCAGTTTTCAAGACCGGCACGTTCGGCCACTCCGTCACCCCTCCACACCGGCCGAGAACTGCTTACTATGCGGATTGTTCGATTTTCTGAATCCCGCCCATATAGGGCTGGAGTACAGTTGGTATGGCCACTGTCCCATCAGGCTGCTGGTAATTTTCGAGAATGGCAACCAGGGTTCTTCCGACCGCCAACCCCGATCCGTTCAAGGTGTGCACGAACTCAGACTTCGTATCTTTCTTTCCGGCTTTCGAGCGCCAGCGAATGTTCGCGCGCCTCGCCTGGAAGGCTTCAAAATTACTGCAAGAGGAAATTTCCCGAAAGGCTTGCTGAGAAGGCAGCCATACTTCGATGTCGTAAGTTTTGGCAGAGGAGAATCCCATGTCTCCGTTACAGAGGGCCATCACGCGGTAGTGCAACCCCAACCCCTGCAAGATGGCCTCAGCGTGAGAAGTCAACCGTTCCAATTCGTCGTAGGAGCGTTCGGCTTTTACAAAGGCCACAAGTTCCACCTTATTGAATTGGTGGAGGCGAATCAGCCCGCGGGTGTCTTTGCCGTATGATCCCGCTTCGCGTCGGAAGCAGGGCGTATAGGCGGTATACCGAAGCGGCAGCGTCTCTTCGGCCAGGATTTCTTCCCGGTGGAGGTTGGTGACCGGTACCTCGGCCGTTGGAATTAAGAAGAGCTCTTCGTCTCGCAGTTGAAACAGATCTTCCTCAAACTTTGGCAACTGTCCGGTGCCGGTCATGGCGGCGCGATTCACCAGAAACGGAGGCAACACTTCACGGTAGCCATGTTGAGTCGTGTGCACATCCAGCATGTAATTGATGAGCGCGCGTTCGAGTCGCGCGCCCATGCCAGTCAGGACGGCAAATCGAGCCTTCGCCATGCGAACGGCGCGGTCGAAATCGAGGATGCCCATAGCTTCGCCGAGATCCCAATGGGTCCGTACCGTTCCCGTGAGCTTCGGGAGCGCGCCCCATCGACGCACTTCGAGATTGTCCTCCGCCTGCCGGCCTACCGGAACTGAAGCGTGCGGTGTGTTGGGAATTCGCAATGCAATGTGTGTGAGCTGCTCTTCAACAAGTCGAAGTTGTTCCTCGCGTCCTTTGATGGTTTCTCCTAGTGCCTTCATAGCCGCCATCTCTGAATCGGCCGGTTGTTTATCCCGCTTCAATCCGGCGACTTCCTCAGACCCCTTCTTGAGCTGATGTCGCAGCTCTTCGACCTGGACTGTTTGGGTGCGGCGATCTTCCGTCAGCTTGCGGAGATCTTCCCAAGCGACATCCTTGCCACGCGGCCCCAATTGGTCACGTAAGCCGTCAAGGTTGTCTCGTAATACACGAAGATCGTACATGCTCTTGCCCCTCTGAAGCGGCGAGAAATCTAACACCGGAGGATTGGTTAGTCAATGAAGTGGGTGACGGTTTCGAGATGAGATGATCACAAAAAAGGCAATTGACAATGTCCGGCAGCGGCGGCACGATACAGATCATGAAGCTCGTCACGAATCCACCAAAATCATTTGAAACGACGCAACGCGACGGCCTCGAACCGCCGAAGCGCGTGGAGGTTCAGCTCTTTGAGGACGACACCAAAGAGATTCTGAGCAGGAACGACAGTCCCGATCTCCCATTTCGGTGGAGCGTAAACCCCTACAGAGGCTGCTTCCATGCTTGCGCCTACTGTTATGCCCGGCCGTCTCATGAATATTGGGGATTCGGCGCGGGATCGGATTTCGAATCTAAGATCGTGCTCAAGCGGCGTGCGGCGGAACTTCTGCGGCAGGCATTTGCCAAACCGTCCTGGAAAGGCGAGCTGATTGTATTTTCCGGCAATACGGATTGTTATCAGCCCATTGAATCAACGCTCGGCCTGACGCGAGCTTGTCTGGAAGTCTGCGCGGAACATCGAAACCCTGTCGGCATCATCACGAAAGGGGCGCTGGTGGTTCGCGATTTGGATCTGTTTAGGCGCCTGCATGAGGAAGCCTCGATTCGGGTCTACTTTAGTATGGCGTTTGCCGATGACGCCGTGGCGCGTGTGGTGGAACCGCAGGCGCCCAGTATCAGCAAACGCCTTGAGGCGATGCGCGTCTTGTCGGAGGCCGGTATTCCGACCGGAATTTCCGTGGCGCCGATCATTCCAGGTTTAAATGAAGATGCCATACCTCAGTTGTTGGCGCGCGCCAAATCTGCCGGCGCGACGACCGCGACCTGGAGCTTGCTCCGTTTGTCGGGGCATGTGGAGACCGTCTTTCTCGAACGCATGCGCGACGCATTTCCCGATCGCATCGCGAAAATCATCCATCGCATTCAAGAAGTACGGGGCGGCTCGCTGAATGATGCCGCGTTCTTCAGCCGGCATCACGGCAGCGGGACCTATTGGCGTTGTATTGAACAACTGTTTGAACTGGCATGTAGGCGTGCTGGTTTCGTCTCGGATGATCCACCGGTTCCGCAAACGTTCCGACGCATTCAGGCTCAACAATCATTGTTTTAAATGGAGATGTGCTCGTGAAACATAACCCCGGATTCTTGAATGCGGTCGAAGCAGCCAAACAATATGTGTGCGAATGCACCGCCTCAGATGTAAAAACAAAAATGGATCGCGCCGAATCATTTCGTTTTGTCGATGTGCGTGAGGATAACGAATATGAGCAGGACCATGCGGCAGGAGCTATCCATCTCGGCAAGGGTATTATTGAACGGGATATTGAAACGGTGATTCCGAATAAGCACGAGCCGGTCGTCTTGTACTGCGGGGGTGGGTACCGGTCGGTTCTGGCGGCGGATAGCATTCGACGGATGGGGTACACCAACGTGATCTCTATGGATGGCGGAATGAAGGCTTGGCGCGAGGCGGGTTATCCCATTGAGAAGGGCCGTCATCCGTAAGTCATGTCCTTTTCAAGGCGCGAGCTTTTTCGCAACAGCGGCTTTGGTCTCCTCTTGCTCCCGGCCATTCTGCGATCCCCGCGGAACGTGCTTGGTCATCTGCTCTTCGACCCAGAGGGCCCGTTGGTCCCACCTAAGCCTATTCCCCAGAATCTGTTCACGCGAAATGGAAAATCGGTGGTGTCGATCGTGCATGGGAAAGACCCTGGCCGCATGCTTCAACGCGCTATTGAGTTGCTGGGCGGAATTGATCGATTGGGCCTGCGGGGGAAACGTGTTTTACTCAAGCCCAACGTCTTGAACGATCGACCGCCCCCTTCGACCACCAATCCACAGGTGGTCGGTGCGATGGGGAAGCTGGTCAAGCAGGCAGGCGCCGCCGAACTGGTGGTGGCGGATGGGTCGGGAATCATCCGGCTTCCGACTTCCGCAAACTTAACGACCACCGGCATGCGATCGGCGGCCGACTCTGCAGGGGCGAGAGTGCTTGCCTTAGAGGACGAATCATGGGTGCGTCTCGAACCTCCTGAGGCGCACGCCATCAGGAAGTTTTATGTTTCTCGACCGGTGTACGACGCCGACATCGTGATTAACATGCCGGTCATCAAAACGCACCGCTTCGCGGAGTTTTCCTGCAGCTTGAAGAACTTCGTGGGGGCCGTGCATCCTCGCTATCGGCCCTCCGTGACATTTTGGACCGGAGACTGGCACGAACGCATTGCTGAGGTAAATCTCGCGGTGCATCCCGCGCTGACGGCTGCTGACGGCACCATGACCATGATCGAGGGCGGTCCGACCTCAGGCACGGCGGCGCAGACCGATTTATTGATATGTAGCGGCGACCGTGTCGCCGTGGATTTAGTGGCGATTGCCTTGTTGCGCTCGTTCGGCACCTGGCCGAAGCTGCAGGGGAAGCGGATCGGGGATCAGCGACAGGTCAAGCGCGCGGCCGAGTTGGGGCTCGGTGTGGGGTCAGGACGCGACATAGAACTGGTGAGCGGGGAGATAGAAGCGGCTCCACCAGCCTTTGTTCAGCTGGTGGAGCATATACAGCGGGACCTACTCGGCGAATAGCCGCTACTTGTTCGTCCGATCAAACTCCTTGATCACTTGCTCGGTCAGGTCGATGGTGTCCTTGTTGAAGATCACGATCTTCACCGTTTGTTCGCTGCCCTTGTCCAGCACCAGGTGGTACCCCGCCTTATCAGCCACCGTCTGCGTGGCCACCGCAATCTTCTTCATGTAGTCGTCGACGAGTTCCTTCTGCTTGCCCTGCAGTTCCTGGTTAAACTCCTGAGCACGCTTCTGGTAGTCCTGAATCTTGCTGCGGAAGGAGGTTTCTTTATCCTTCTTTTCCGTCTCGCTGAGCTTGGACGCCTGCTCTTTGAGTTGCTTTTCGCTGTTGCGCAACTCCTCTTCATCTCGAGACAGCAACTTCTGCCGAGTGGCCACATATTCGCGCAACCCATCCAGGGCTCGCTTGCCGGCCTTGCTCTTTTCGAGAACCACCTGGGGATCGATGACCCCCATCTTGAATTCCGCCGCGGGGCTCGTCGAGATCACGCCAAGGGTCGCTGCGACGAGAACGCCGACGATTGCCGCAAGCCGGCCTGTTCCTTGCCACTTCACACCCATCTCAGGACTCCTTTCGCCGGAAAAAATTGTCTCTACACAAACTTTGGGAGAATAGCCGCCCACGCATATCGTGTCAAGAAGGGACCACCGGCGTCCAGCATCCGATTTGACAGCGATGAGACCGGCAGCTATAAGCCACGCAGGGTCGTATCTCACCCATTGTTCCAGCCTTCCGTCGACCCTCGAGGCTGGAAAGGAGTGTAGGATGCTTTTGGATCAGCAGCAGTCTCATCACCTATTTATCAGGGCCCTCCAACATGAAACGATCAACTGTGAGCACGCCGGTTGCCCGGGACCCGTTGAAACTCTCGATCAGTCTCAAACTCGGGATCGAGTCAAAACGTTTCATATGCAGTGCGAGCGATGTGGTTGGCAAAAGACCGTCACCGGCTCTGAACAACTGACTCCACCCTGGGACAACGCCGCGCTGGAGCTCCTGGCCGACGAACATCTCATGCATCAGCAACCGGTCTGTCCGTTCGATGACACGCCGGTTATATTTATTTCGATGCCGAATCCGCGACGAAAAGCCAAGTACCGGCTTGCCTGTTTCTACTGTGGTCGGCAGACAGAAATGGACTGGCCACCGCCGGAGAGCAAGCGATAGTCATGGAAGGAAGGGCTATGTTGCGCTGATTCAGGGCAGCTAGACGAAGTATCGGCTGGTGTCGAAGTGGTACGCAGTGTTGTCGACAAGTTGTAAAATGCTGTGTCTGTAAATTCCCGCTCCATCCCGCTCAGTCAGATCGAGTTCGAGGCCTGCTTCCACGGGAGAGCCCTCCTCATCAGTGATGACCTTCACGGTGGGACGTTCGGCCTGTTCCTTCTCCTTGGCCGGCTTCAACACCACGGCCAAGGAACCGGAATCGAGCCTGACAAGACTGCCGATCGGGATAATTCCGACGCAATTGACAAAAAGCTTCAGTAGGACGGGATCGAAAGATTGCCCGCTCTTGCCGAACATGAATTTGAGCACATTCGACGGCGACATCGGTTCGCGCCGGTAGACTCGCGACGAGGTCATCGCATCGTAACAATCGGCGATCGTAATGATCCGGCTCGCAACCGACTGTGTCCAGGGGACGCTTAACTTCGGATAGCCGGAGAAATCATAATTCATATGGTGCTCAAACGAGGCGGCCGCCATTCGCGCCGGAACATTGTTGATTCCCCGCGATTTGACGAGCGTGAAGACGCCCTCTGTCGGGTGTGACCGCATGATGGCCCACTCATCCTGAGTGAACTCTCCTGGCTTGTTCAAGAGATCCAATGAAATAGCGCACTTGCCGACGTCATGAAACAGCGCCGACAAGCCGAGATCGGCGAGTTCGACTTTCGGGTATCCCGCTCGATTCCCCAGTGCCATTGCGAGGAGTGACACGTTGACGGAATGGTTGTGCGTATATTGGTCATGACACCGCAGATTGGTCAGTCCCAAGAGGGTCGACTCATCTTGCATCATCAACTCGACGATGTTTTGAATCGCGCGTTTGGCTTGTTTGAAGCTGACCGTGCCGCCGGCCCGGGTATTTTGGGCCAAATCACCCACTGCTGCAGCCGCCCTGGCATATCCGCCTTTGGCCAGTGCCTTGGCGTTGTGCGCAGGATTTTCTGTGCCGCCGGACGAGGCCGCCGTGCCTGCGCCATGGGCGCCATCCTGCGTCTGGCTCTGATCGAGGTGTCGGAAATTGAGCACGCGCGGTTCTTCCAGCTCGATACCCTTGACCCCTTCAGTCCTCAGCGCCTCCTGCAAATCATCGAGGGTATGTTTCTCGGGGTCGAGGCTGACAAAGAGGTAGGCGAACTCCCGTAAGTCTTTTGATTCTGCCCCCGACGCGAACGACAGGCCTCCGATGCGCCATTTATTCAGCGCTTCGATAATGCTTGAAAATACCGCCATCTGCTGCGAGTTCATTTTCAAATGGCTGTCACCGAGAAACAAAAAATCGTTCTGCAGTCGCAACACGACGGGGTGGTCTGCGGCCAAGGTTTTGACCAATGTCAGCATCGAGTCCACCGGCTTGTCGAGTGCCGCATTCGTGCGACCGTGAATGCGCGACGTTTTGATCAGGACGTTCAGTTGCGTCACCAGCTGAATCCCCAGCATGGCCAGCTGCTGGTCGAGGATGTCGCCTGCCTCTGACCCTTTGGCAATCTTATTGGCGAGCGACCGTTCGTGCGTGAGGATCGGATGCGCCGCGTCGACATTCGGACCTGGTTGGGTCGGAGAAGGTGAATCGCTCACTGGCGGCATCCTCGCAATTAGGAATTTGCGGCTGATGGGGTGTTCTGCCGATGCTGACGACTGGCGACCGAGAGAGCGGTGGCGCAGGCCTGTCGAACAGCCGTCCCGCCTTTCTTCTGGCCGACGGTCAGAGCGGCGATCGCCGCCGGCGTCCCGAGTTTCCCGAGCATATCTGCGGCAAGCAGCGCCAACTCTTCTTTTTTCTTTCGGTTGGTCCACGACCACTCGGTCAACAATCCTTGCCAGTAGGGGACAGCGTCATCGACGGCGGTCTGTTTCATAGCCAGATAAATCGCCCGTTTTTCCGCCGACGACCGGTCATGGAATTCGTCCGTTGTGACGAAGGGAGCCCAGACAGAAAAGGCCGCGCTGAATTGTCCGCTGGCGAGGACTTTCATAGCCGTCAAACGAACCGTTTCGTCACCGTCACCGAGCAAGCCGACCAACTTGGTCCCGTTGCCAGACGGACGCAACATCGCCAGGAGCCGAAGCGCATCGCGCCGCACAGTCGATTCCGGATGCCGAAGCGATTTCTCTACCGCATCGGCGAAACGAGGATCGTGCCAACGCGTGATGAGCGCCAACAGGTTTTTCACATAGACTGGTCGCTTGTCGGTCAAGCCGCGGACAATCGGATCGGCGTTGTCTTTCGCAATCGTTTGTAACGCTTCCATCACGATCGCCTGATGCATCGGCCCTTCCAGCGCGGCCAATAGGGCGCAGAGTCCAGGGACCGTCTCCTTGCTCATCATGAGCAGGAGGGTGAGCAGACCTTCGGCCTTCGCATCGGGTGTTCGGTTTAAATAGGTGCCGATGGCTTTCAGTCGTTCCGGCCTAGCCAATCCTTCGAAGAGGCCGGCGACCTGTCGCTTGTGAGGCTCGGAAAGGTCCGGACGAACGGCCTCGACATCTTGCAGCAAGGCCAAGACGGTTTCGAGCACCGTCCATTGCCCGTTGCGAAGGAGTACGTCAAGGACGCTGTCCCACACTTCAAAAAGTTTGGTCAATACTGCCGCGGACTGTTCCGACGCCAATACGGCTGTTAAGACATCGAGGATATAGAGTGTGGCGTCGCGAGCGGTTTCCGTTTTGATTTCTTGTGTGAGGGTATCGAGCTCGGATTGAGAGACCTCGTACCCGACGACACTGGCGTGGAAACGTTGGCTTCTGGCGGCTCCAGTTCCAGCGCCCGTTGGCCCGCCGGCTCCGTCCGTGAAGCCATGGCCTTCATCCCCTGGCGATCCCCCAGGCTTCTCTTTCTCACGGGACGTCATCGCCTGTTCACGGTCGAGAAGTTCGCGAAGAGACGTCACCGATGTATTCATATAGCCCTGAGTCTGCAATTCGAGTTCATCGCCTCCGAATCCGGAGGATCGGACCAGTTCTTCTGCGGTAACCAGGGTGATGGTGGAAAGATTTTTTGCCCATAAGCGGGTGACGATATCGTCATCGTCGTCGTCGTTCGGTCCCTCTTCCGATCCTGTGTCGCGAGCAGAGGTGCCCCACAGGGCATCCAGAAAAAACGAAAGGTCCGCTTGCGTCAGCCCCTGATGGAACGTCAATTCTCGGATTCCATCCGAATACATCGTGAATGCGAAGCTGTCGCCGGTGGCATCTCGTTCGGGTTCGTAGACGACTTCCTCTCCGAAGAACAATTGGTTGCGCTGGACGAGAAATGCGACGCGGGTGTGATGCTCGAGATGCAGTGTCAGCTCGTCATAAAACTGCTGAAAAAATCGCTGTGCGACGGGATTCTTCGTGCCAAATGTCCGTGCGGATTTGGCTGCTTTGTCGAGCAGCTTGAGCAACTGTTTGACGGCGGTGACCTCCGGATCGACACCTTCTTTTACGAAGGGCGCAATGGGAGCTGCCTCTTCAAACGACTTAGTAGATTCCATATGATTCTGTCGTATCCTGAGGTCCTTGCTTCGTCAAGAAAATTGTCGCTCCGCGCAGATGCGGTTCAGACGAAATCCGTATTACCACAGGTCAGATCGCAGGTGAGTCTCACATTGCGCTGCGTCATACGAGACGTTAAAATTCCATCATGAATCTTGTTCAGAATTCTCCACTCATTATTTGTTTTGGTGATAGTCTCACTTCCGGATACCAGACACCCAGCCTCGCGCATCCTCACTCAGAGGCAACCCCCTATGGCCAGGTCTTGCAGGAGCGACTTGGCAACCGAGGACGCGTGGAGATCAGCGGTATCTGCGGCGAGGTGACCGGAGAGATGGTTTTACGCTTTCGCACTGCGGTGCTGAATCGTCGTCCTCAGATGGTGATTATTCTCGGAGGAACGAATGACCTGGGATGGAATGCTGATCCTTCCGAGATCATGCGAAATCTCACCAAGATGTATGAATTGGCCCGGGCTGCCTCGATTGTGCCTGTTCCTGTGACCGTGCCTTCCATTCGCCTCGAGATGGATCAGGACAATCCTGAGGCCGCCTCCTGGCTCGTCGAACATATTCACCGCCGAAAGCGTCTGAATGCGCTGATCGCGGACTATGCCGATAGAAAGGGGCTGCTGTATTGTGATCTGTTCACTGCCACGGCCGAACCGGACTCACTCTTGCTGGCCGAACCCTACTCGAATGACGGGCTCCATCTGACCACCAGCGGCTATGAGCTGTTCGGCCGGTTGCTGTACGAGCAGCTGTTCGCTTCTTCTGCGGCAGGTCACCCGGCGGTGTCGGACTCGGCTGGGTCATGATCGGGGAGGTTACTGATCGAGATTTTGCCAGGGTGGTTGAGCAGGCCAGGATGCCGGTGCTGGTCGAATTCTGGCAACCGGGCTGCGGTCACTGTGTCGCGCTCCTGGCGCAGTTGGAACAGTTGCAGCAGGACGTAGCACAAGCGCTGACGATCGTGAAGATGAATGTCCAGGAGAACTTTCAGATTCCGGCTGAACTCGAGATCAGTTCGTTGCCGGCGCTGGCCCTCTTTGAGGGCGGGGCGTTCGTACGGTTTATCGGCGGAATCGGCACGAAGGATGAGATTCGTCAGCAGCTGCCTCTAGATTAGGTCTCGGCGATCCAAGACGCGGCAGGAGAGGTCCATCGCGGTTCACATGAACACTCACCGGGCTTTTTCTCCGCGGCTAAAGCACTCGCCAAGCGCGTCCGTCATTCTCTATCATTCGTTCGGCCTCCACCGGTCCCCAGGTTCCGGCAGAATACTCCGGCAACCAGCGTAGTTTCTGTTGCGCCCAGCCCTCCAAGATCTTAGTGACCCAGGCCCAGGATGCTTCTACGGCATCGCGTCGCATGAACCGCGAGGCGTCGCCGGTCATGACGTCGAGCAGCAACCGTTCGTAGGCTTCCGGAGACGGACACCCAAACACGTCGCTGTATTGAAAGTCCATTTCCACGGGGTGGGTTTGCGCGCGCGTGCCTGGCACACGCGAGATGATCCGCAGAGAGAGCCCTTCGTCCGGCTGAATCCGCAAGGTCAGGACATTCGCCGGCTGGGGATGGGCAGGGTCGGCGTTGAAGAGAATCTGCGGAATGTCCTTGAACTGCACGGCAATTTCACTGGCCCGTTTGGGCAAGGTTTTTCCCGTTCGAAGGTAAAACGGCACGCCCGACCAGCGCCAGTTCTCCACGAACGCTTTGACCGCCACGTACGTCTCCGTGGTTGAGTTCGGGTTGACGCCTCTCTCCCGGCGGTAGCCGGGCACGGGTTGATCCTGCGCGGTACCCTCCGCATATTGGCCGCGGACGGTGTATCGCTCGACATCCTTGCCGACGATGGGCCTGAGACAACGCAGTACCTCCATTTTCACGTCGCGCACGACATTGGGGTCCAGCGAATACGGCGGCTCCATCGCGACAAGACAGAGCAGCTGCAACAGATGATTCTGGATCATATCTCGCAGAGCGCCGGCTTCTTCGTAATAACTGGCTCTCGTCCCGACGCCCTCCGATTCACTGACGGTGATCTGGACGTGATCGATATACTTATGATTCCAGATCGGCTCGAAAATACTGTTGGCGAAACGAACCACCATGAGGTTCTGGACGGTCTCCTTCCCGAGGTAGTGATCGATTCGAAAGATCTGAGACTCATCGAAAACCTTGCCGGTCACTTCATTGATCTGCTGGGCTGAGGCCAAATCCCGTCCCACCGGCTTTTCGACGATAATGCGCGAGTAGGATGAGTCTGTCGACGGCGGAGTTGCTAGTCCGGCCTGGGCGAGTCCTTCGCAAACCGAAGCAAAGGAACTCGGAGGAATACTCAGATAAAAAATGCGGTTGCCGGGCAGCTGCATGTCGCGCTCGACCTGTTCGGCCTTGTCACGGAGTGCGCTGTAGGTCTTGGGGTCGTCATTTTCACCTTGGATATAGAATAGGTGGGGTTCGAAGGCCCGCCAGGTGTCCTCGACCAATGCTTGCCGGGAATGTTTGACCACGCCTTCTCGAACCAGATTACGGAAGTCCTGATCGCTCATCGGCTTGCGGCCCAATCCAATCACCGCATACTTGGCCGGCAAGAGGCCATCGAGTAGCAGATTGTAGAGGGCCGGGATGAGGCGCCGTCGCGCAAGATCTCCCGATCCGCCGAATATGATCAGCGTGCACGGTTCGACCGGAGTGATCGATTCAGGGAAGGGCTTGATGTCAACGGGAGTTGTGGGGGAGGACATAATCTGCGTTTCCGGTAATTAAGGTGTCAGCGCCTGACGCTGTGTCCGCCGAAGGCGTTTCGCAAGGCCGCCAACATTTTCTCTGCGAAGGATTCTTCCTGCCGTGATCGAAATCTCGTGAACAACGCAGCAGTCAAAGTCGGAACCGGCACATCCTTATCGATCGCGTCTTGAATCATCCAGCGACCCTCACCGGAATCTTGCACATAGCCTTTTAATTTTTCCAGTTTGGGATCCTGCTGCAACGCGCCGACGGCCAGCTCCAACAGCCACGATCGCACGACGCTGCCGTGCATCCACACATCGGCGATTTTAGCCAGATCGAGCCGATACTCGCTTTTTGCCATGAGTTCGAAGCCCTCGGCATAGCCCTGCATCATGCTGTATTCGATGCCGTTGTGAACCATTTTGACATAGTGCCCGGCGCCGTGGGTTCCCATGTGTGCCCAGCCCTGTTCAGGCGCCAACGTTTTGAAGATAGGGGTCAATCGTTGAACTGTCTCCTGCTCGCCTCCGACCATGAGGCAGTAGCCCACGGTCAATCCCCATACCCCGCCGCTGGTTCCGACGTCTATATAATGAATCCCCTTCTTCTTCAGCTCGGCGGAGCGGCGCGTGTCATCGTGAAAGTGGGTGTTACCTCCGTCAATAATGGTATCGCCCGGTTGGAGCAAGGCCGCGATGGCTTGCACCGTTTCTTCAGTCGGCGCTCCCGACGGGACCATGACCCAAACGGCGCGGGGAGCCGCCAATTTTGAAATGAGGTCGCCCAGTGAAGAGGCGCCCACACAACCCTTGTTCTCCGCCTGCTTCACAATTTCCGGGGTGCGGTCGTAGGCCACGACGCGATGCTGTCCCTGCTGCAAACGCGTGACCATGTTCATTCCCATCTTGCCGAGTCCGACAAATCCAAGTTCCATAGTTGACCCTCTCTGATGATGCGGCTGTGCAACGACTGATGCTGAGACTGTAAACCCTTGGCGCGTCACCGATATGATTCTGTGTCGATGCTACCACTGCCCAAAACAGGGACGCCAACAGATGCTTGTCAGTGAACGTAGACGACGCGCTGCCGTTAATCCACACGAGGTGGAAGCGGGATATCACGGAACAGAGCGTCGGCGAACCGTCGACCGCACAGGAGTCGTTCGTGAAGCGTGGCCGCGCTCAGGAATTGGCCGGCCAGGTCGCCGAGTGCCGGATCGCGGGAAGCCATGAAGCGAAGCGAATCAACCGGCGCGGTGAGCCAAAGGCCTCGAGTTCGAAAGAAGGCCGAAAGACAATCCTCGAAAAAGACCTGGAGGAGGTATTGGGCCGTGTTGGGTTTGTCGCGTAAATCTTCGACTTTGCCCAGCCAATGGAAACAGTCCGCTTTCAGACGGATGCGCTCATGGAGACTGGCGGCCGGGGGGCCCTGGCGGAACCGTTGCGCGGCTTTGGCGATCAGCTGAGCCGCGATCTCCTCGTGGTCAAACAGAATACGTCCCTTACGGAGGAGAGGCGCCAGACGGGGAGAATAGTCGACATCCTCGGAGACGGTTTTATGCTCGCCATAGCGGATGTCTACCAGCCGGTCGGCGACGCGAATCATTTCCTGCCCGTTCGCCGGTCCCTTGACCAGGACGATGAGATCGATATCGCTGTGGGCCGTCACGGCGCGCCGCGCTCCGGAGCCCACGAGAATGACACCGACCAAATCACCGCCGCGTTTGGCGCGCACATATTTCAGGGCGACGCTGAGGGCGTCGTCATAGCCGGGCGGGGGAATCGCCGGGGGCATCTCCGGTGGTTCAGGAATGTCGAGCAGCTCAGCCTTCAATTCTTCGGAGGAAGGAAGGCCTGGCGAAGACTGAGACGAGGAGGCGGTCAAGTGTGATTCCATGGATAATCGTTGTGTCCTAGACGTGTCAGGTGGCTTGCACACGTTGAATATGTTGTTCAAGAGTGCCGAGCCATTGGTCGAAAGGTTGCTCGGCATCGACGACAATCTCAAGCTTGCCATTGGGGAGTTTGCGGACTACGCCCGGAGTTTCCGGGGAGAGGGGAATCTCCACCCATTCACGATTGAGGCCCAAAGCATCTGTCAAGTCAAGAATCCGGCTGATCTGTTGAAACGAAACCGCGTCGAGCGTCACGCATACCTCTCACTGTTGTCCGGTGTGAGGGCATTTTAGGAGGGGGCCGGCGGCCTGTCAATGCGAGGAACGCCGTTACGAGCGAAGGGTATGCCCGACAATGTCCGCCGCACGCTCGATGGCATCGGCTGACACATCCAGATGTGTGACTGCGCGACATGTTTTTCCGCCGACAGCGTTCACAAGCACGCCTTCCCGCTTGAGCGTCGCGACGAACGCCGGCATTGAGAGCCGTGAACTGTGCACATCGAAAAACAAAATGTTCGTCTCGACCGCACCGGGATTGATAGAGACGGAAGGAATCTGCGCCAGCAGCGCGGCGAGCCGCTGTGCATTCGCATGATCCTCCGCCAGGCGTTCAATATTATGCTCCAGTGCATACAGGCCCGCAGCAGCGAGGATACCGGCTTGGCGCATGGCGCCCCCATACATTCGGCGGAACCGTCGCAGGCGTGCCAATAGCCCTTCATCGTCCGTAGCAATCAACGAGCCCACCGGCGCGCCAAGTCCTTTTGAGAGACAAAAGGTGACCGTCTCAAAGTGCCGGGCATAGTCTGCTGCGGAGGTCCCCGAGGTCACCACGGCATTGAAAAGCCGAGCCCCGTCCAGGTGCATGGGAATGTTATAGGTGGAAGCCACTGCGCGGATGTCCTGGATCGATGCAAGCGGATAGATCGTCCCGCCTCCGGCATTGTGGGTGTTTTCGAGACAGATCAGCGCGGTCTGAATGCTGTAGGCATCTTTGGGGCGGATGGCGTCCTCAACCTGCTCGGCAGTCATAAGCCCTTGCGCACCGTTCACCCCATGCAATTGCACACCGGCCAGCGCCGCCGCGGCGCCCTGTTCATACCGCACGATGTGTGAGTGACGCTCAACGATCACTTCACGTCCTGGTTCCGTTTGCGCGCGCAGGCAAAGTTGATTCCCCAGCGTGCCGGACGGCACGAAGAGCGCGGCTTTTTTCCCGACGAGTGTCGCGCCGCGCGCCTGAAGTTGATTCACGGTGGGATCTTCCCCATACACATCGTCGCCTACCTCGGCGCGCGCCATGGCTTCGCGCATGGCCGGAGAGGGCCTAGTGACGGTATCGCTTCGGAGATCGATCATGGGATTGAAGATGCTCTGCACAGAATAAGTTAGCCCCAGCATTGTGGCGGATCAGCGGCGTTCTAGCAAATTTTTCTTCCGCCGGTGATACACTGCCACTCACTTGGAGTCGCATGGAGCGATTGCGTCGATCAGTTGCCCGTTTCATACAGGCCGAGCCGCAGGAACTGCGGCCGTTGGCCTGGTCATTCGGCTATTTCTTCTGCCTCCTCTGTGGGTACTACATTCTTCGTCCTGTACGCGACGAAATGGCCATTCAGGGCGGTGTCCACAATCTGCCTTGGATGATGACCGGCACGTTTGTGACTCTGCTGGCGGTGACGCCTTTGTTCGGCTGGCTGTCGGCTCGCTATTCTCGCCACCGTCTTCTGCTCGCGGTCTACGGTTTCTTCATCGTGAATCTCATCGCCTTATATTTCCTGATGACGAGTCAACTGTACATCGAGTGGGTCGCGCGCGGTTTCTTCGTCTGGCTCTCGGTGTTCAACCTTTTCGTGGTGTCGATCTTCTGGAGCTTCATGGCTGATCTCTTCACGCCGGCGCAGGGCGCGCGCCTCTTTGGCGTGATTGCGGCAGGCGGAAGTACCGGCGCGTTGTTCGGTCCCCTGCTCACTACCGGCCTGACCTATCTGCTCCCGGTTCCTGTGCTCATGCTGGTCTCGGCCGTCTTTTTGTCTGCCTGCACTGGATGCATCTACAAACTGGAGGCCTGGAGTCGCACTCGGTCCCTGTCTCATGAGGAGAATATCGGGGAACCATTGGGCGGCCAGCTGCTGGCTGGCATTCGCTTGGTGTGGGCGTCGTCCTATTTGCTCGGTATCTGCGGATATCTCTCGCTCCTGACCATGACGGCCACGTTCCTCTATCTCGAACAGGTGCGTTTAGTGGCCGAACATTTCTCGACGCCGGAAGCCCGAACGCGTTTGTTCTCGACGTTGGATTTTGCCACCAATGTCCTCACGTGGCTGACCCAGATCCTCATCACGAACCGACTGGTCGGCCGGTTTGGTTTGATCGCTCCGCTGCTGTTTCTTCCGCTCCTCAGTCTGGTCGGTTTCCTAGGCATTGCCCTGTGGCCAGGACTGGCGATGTATGTGAGTTTTTCCGTCCTGCGGCGAGTCGGGGAGTATGCGTTATCGAAACCGGCTCGCGAGGTGCTGTTCACGGTGGTCAGTCGCGAAGAAAAATACAAGGCGAAGAATTTCATCGACACGGCCGTTTCGCGCGGAGGCGACGCCTCTACCGGATGGTTGGTATCTGGAATCAAACTCCTCGGTGTGACCACAACCCAGATGGCCTGGGTCCTCATCCCGCTCATGTTGCTTTGGGCCTGGCTGGGCCGCTGGCTTGCCGCCTCCCACAGTGCGCAGGTTCGCAAGTGTTTTCCTTATGCACTCTCTCACGAGAACCGGCTGGACGGGAGGGAGGCTCTCTTTGACTCGCAAAAAAATCGCATGGTATAGTCCTGCCCGGCAGCAATCAGTCGGGTATTTCAGTCATCTATCGTTGGGACATGGGCGGATTGTCGCCGCGCCAAGGTCCCCCACTCACCAGATTACTACACAGGAACACCATGGTTGAAGTTCCGGTTAAAATGTATCTCGATAAGTTATTGAAATTGTCTCGGGAAGCTGTGCGCCCGTTCGCTCTCATATCGGGTCCCGTGCGGGACAGGGCCTTGCGAGCAATGGCGACGAATCTCGCGGAGGCGGAAGAGGCCATCTTGGCCGCCAACGAGAAAGATGTGGATGCGGTCGGAAAATCGATGGCCGGATATGAAAATCGAGAACGCGTACGGGACGCGGTGGCGCGAGTTCGCATGACAGCTGATGACGTGAAGGCGATGGTGGATCGACTGCACCGAATCGCCGACCTGCCCGATCCTCTCGGCGAGGTTATGGGTCGTCACGATGAGTCCAATGGGCTTCAGGTCAGTCGCGTTCGTATTCCGATCGGGGTCATCGGTATTGTCTCTGAATTGGCGCCGCTGGAGACGATCGACGCGCTGGCACTCTGCTTGAAATCGGGCAATGTGTGCGTCTTTCGCGGCTCACCCGATTGGACGTTGACTCAGCAGACCATCGCCGAGTGCTTGAACCGTGCGACTGCAGATGCAGGTATTCCCTCCGGCGCCTGCACCATCATCGACCGTCCGGAGAAAGAGGCGGCGCTGGAGCTGATCAAATCGGGAAAGGCATTGGACGCGATCATTCCCCGCGGTGGCGCCGGGCTCCGAAAGGTCGTTCAAGAACAGGCCAAGATGCCGATCTTGTGTCATGACGGCGGCATTACCCATGTCTATATCGACGACGACGTGGAGATTCCACTCGCGCAAAACATTGTGGTGAATTCGAAGGTACAGCTGCCGGCTGCGGCCAACGCGCTGGATACGCTGCTAGTCCATCAGGGTATCGCGAGACCGCTTTTGTCGGCGCTGATTCTTCGATTGCTCGACGAATTCAAGATCGATGTGTACGGCTGTCCGAAGACCGTGTCATTGATGGGGCAGATGCTCATGACGGGCCACAAGGCCGTCAAACCGGCCCAAGATCAGGATTGGAACAAACAGTTCCAAGGTCCGAGCATGGCCATCAAAATGGTGTCGAGTTTCGATGAAGCCCTGGACCACATCGCGAAGCATGGGCCAAGCCACACCTGCGTCATCGTTACGAAATCATATGACTCTGCCATGCGCTTCACGAAGGAGGTCGACGCAGGGACCGTTCTGGTCAACGCTTCCTCGCGATTGAACGCAGGTGACAGCCTGGGCCTGGGTGCCGATGTCGGATTGAGTTCAACTCGGCAGCATGCGCGAGGACCGATCGGCCTCGAACAACTCACGTGCGAAAAGTATGTCGTCTTCGGCAGCGGGCAACTACGGCATCCGCATCCGGTGCCGCTGGCCTATGAAGACGCCATCATGCTGAAAAGGCCGTAAGGCGTGAAACGTGAAGCGTATCTCGTTGAGAGGACTCTGTGCCTTGCGATACGAATGACGAGCTACAAGCGTCGCTTCACGATCACTTAGCTTGGTGGGGGCTTCGGCATGTTGAGTCCGACGCCGCCTATTTCTCATGGCAACGAGAAGTTTTGACTCCGCAAGAAGTTGCGACGCTCCACCAACACATCGAAGCCAAGCGACTGCCGACCGCCGGTCCCTCCGCTGAAATCGCCTTCTACGATCTGACGGCCCAGCCCCGATCGGTGCCTGCCCTCTACAGTCAGCGATACGAATATTATCTCCAGGTCGGATCACGCGTCGCGCGCCATCTGCACGATGCGACATCCGTGCTCGATGTCGGCTGCGGGATCGGCATCCTCACCACGTTTTATGCGCAACAGCATCCGAACTGTACCGTGCTCGGGGTGGACCGTTCACCGGCCTCCATCGATCTCGCCCGGCAGCGGGGACAGACGCTGGGACTCACGAATCTGCGCTTTGACTGTCTGGATGTCGATCAGCAGGCGTTCGCCGGCGAGGTTGATGTGATTATTGCGACGCACACGTTGCTGCAGGCCGAGCAGGACCCCGGTCTGCCCAGTCGCGACTGGAGCACCTTCGAGCGTTCGGCCGATGCGAAGGCCCAGCAGCAGTTTGAGGAGAGAACCGGTTTAGGTGTTCGGCTTGATCGCCTCCGCGCCGGGTTGACGACGCAAGGTCGAGTGATCGTATTCGAAAAGACCAGGCAACTGGCCCGACGCGTGCCGTTTCAACGGGCACTGGCCGCGCGGGGCCTACACATGCTCACGCCGCCAGAGCCTGTGCGGTATCGACTGGTGGAGGAAGTGACGGACGACGGACCCTTGTATGCGCTTAGTGTCAAACTTCCCGAAACGGTTCTGGGGTGGGATGAATTACCGGAGCCGGCTGAGGCCCCGACGTTCGATCTCGAGAAGCCTCGATCGGTTCGCGCCCAAGGAGAGGAACCTCTGTATGAAAACCATGCAAGTTCTGCGGAACAGGCATGGATGAAGTTGCCGGATAAGCAGGTGCTGGAGCAGGCCACTCACGAAGACTCGGATGGCCGGCAATTACATGTGGAAAGGGGAAGGGCAGCGGGTTTGCACTATCTCTATTGCGCGAATACCTATGATCAACGTCAACTCGTGATCATTGAACCGGCTCGCGCCGCCGTGCTGGAAACATACTATCGCGAGGTCACCAGCGATATACAGAACAATGCCACGGGGCGCTCGTGACCATGTCTTCCACTGATCAGCCTGAACCCTCCGGGGTGACCGAGTCGGAAGTGGTAGGTATCGTGCCTGCCGCAGGACTCGCGAAGAGACTACAGCCCTTTCCTGGCAGCAAGGAGGTGTTTCCGGTCGGCTTCGCGATCGATAAGGACACCGGGATGCCTCGCCCCAAAGTGGCGGCGCACTATCTGCTGGAAAAATTCCGGGCTGCCGGCATCACTAGGGCCTACGTCGTGATTCGTGACGGCAAGTGGGACATTCCAAATTACTTTCGCGACGGCCGTTTGGTGGATCTATCGCTTGCCTATATCGTCATTCCAGGATCACTGGGCGCCCCCGACACCATCGACCGTGCCTATCCCTTTCTCGAAGAGAAGCGCGTGGCATTCGGTTTCCCCGATATTCTCTTCGGTCCTGACGATGCCTATCGACAGCTCATCGAGACGCAGGAGCGGACCCGTGCCGAGGTGGTACTGGGGTTGCATCGGGTCTACAATCATCGAGTCTGGGACATGGTCGATTGCAAAGCCGATGGTCGTGTAAGGAGTATCGTCATGAAGCCGGTTTCGACGATCTTGACCCACGGCTGGTGTTGCGCAGTCTGGACGCCGGTTTTTTCGACCTTCCTGCATCGCTTCCTTCGCGCAGACGACACCCGTCGCAAGTTGGGAAAGCTGGCGAGCAAGGCCAACGATCTCGGCGGAGACCTCGCGATGGGTGTCGTGCTGCAGGCTGCCCTCAAAGAAGGGTTGCCGGTGCAGAGCGTGATCTTCCCCCACGATACATACATCGACATCGGGACGCCTGAAGACCTCCTCAAGGCTGTGCGTCAATTTCAGCCGCCGGAATGAGGCTCGGCACATTTAGGGATAGGTCGCGAGGAGTCTTTCGACGGCCTGTAGGTGTGTTTCTCCTTCCTTGGCCTTGAACTGTCGTCGACAGGCAGCACAGAGGCGGAGGCGACCGGCGATCGAACGCACGTCCCGATCTTCATTGTAAAAAAATGGACAGTCGGCAGGCCCGACACCACGGCGATGGGGCGTGAGGTCTGCCACGACCGCCGCCGCCAAGTGGGCCATCATCCGTTCGACGGTGCAGTCCTTCTCGTTCAGGTGTTCCAGCACCCCGAAGGTCGAGGCCACGAACAGCGCGTCCCGTCGCCAGAAATAGAGGTTCCTCGCCGTCCTGCTCCTGAGCGGAAAATTGATCATACACACGAGCTTGTCCACACCCAATTCCTTGGGCTTGGCCTTCAGTCGATCGTAGAGTGTTTCCGCGACGACAAATGCCTGGTTATTATCTTGTTCGCGTCGCCAGGTTCCGATCGGCGCCGGGAATGACACGGTCTCGAAGGAGTAGATGTTCTGCGCTTGCGTAAGACGATCACAAATTTCCGGCAAGTGAGGAATCATGCGATGGGCGTTCCACATGCCGATTTTGATCCGGTCTTGCATCGCGCGCCGGCGTCGCCGTACCGTGGCGGTGCGTGTTCGCTCATACTCGGCTGCCGCCCGAGGCAGACAGAGGCGCTGAGCCGGATTCCGCGCAAACACCACGGGCACGGCCCAATCGATGGCCTCTCCAGAAATCGAATAATTGACTGCCACACGTGCCTCACGGGCGGCGTCGCCGATGGTTTGGCCCATGGCTAGGGCCCAGTAGAAATGGCGCGAAAAGGAGGTCGCCGAGACATCCAAAACCGGATACTGGTTGGCGACGACAGCCGGCACGCCACCGGCGATCAGAGCCTGAGCAACGCCGCGGCTGAAATCCTCCCGTCCCCCTCGCCCGGTCTCGCAGGCATTCAGGCAGACCAGGCGAATGCCGCGCCTGCATAGGATCTGCCGGAGGGTCGAAGAATCCAACTCCTGCACGCCGCCATCCGCGTTCTCAAAGACGAGGTACCCGCAGTCTTCCTGCTCCCGATATTCACCATGACCGATGAAATGCAGAATATCGAACGGTTCACTGGAGGACTCAAGCGTCCGATGCAACAGCTCGGGCGTGGCATCAAGCAGGAGTTGGACTTCAGCCAGATTCGCATCAAGCAAGCGGCGGAATCCGCTACGGATAACATCAGCTTCCTCCTCAACAGAAAGTTTGGCGAGCCCCAGCGGTTGGGCGACGACCACGAGAATACGCATGGGACCGCCCCGGGCTGGAATACGTTCGGCGGGAATAGCGGTGAGGACATTGCGCGTGAAGTTCACTTCTTCGAGCGCAAGGAACGTCCGGCGATCGGGATCATAGACGAATTCCCAGGCTTGGTCGGCAATCCAATCGATATCCGAGGTAAAGATGAGGTTGAGCCGTTGACTCGTCTGTTCGGATCGCGCCGCATCGTAAAGTCGCCGTACTTGGCCTGGAAACAGCGCCTTGAACAAGGCTACTCCGAATTGTTGGAGATCATGCTCACCAGGCAGAGCCGGAAACTTTGGATTGCCCTGAATGTACCCCTGAATATGGTCCTGTGCGGTCTTGATCTGCTGCCATTGAACATCGCCTTTGTCGCCCCTCGATCGTGTGTGTGATGAGCCCTTCTCGGGCCGGGTCCGCAAAGTCTCCATCACACGCGCGTTCCGGAAGGTGGCGATAAGCTCCGCTACCTGGTCATCCGGATGCGAATCGACCAGGGCAATCTGAAACACATCATCCGGTTCGGGACTTTGAGTGAGGGAGACTGCGACGGGGAGGATTCGAGCGGCCGGCACTGCCTGGGCTGTCGCCATGGCTGGAGCCGGCGAGGACGTGGCCGCCATGCTGGGCCGCCCGTCTACAGGAACGGCGCTGCGGCGCCTACCGGACGGCAAGTCTTGCTCGATGACAATCGATGTAGCCGGATGCGACTGTCCGCGCAGGGCGCGAACCAAAAAATCCACCGTGCCGGGATCCTCAAAGAAGTTCACGTGATTGACCGGCTTGTGCTGCGAGAGGTTCCCGCCTAATCCAAAGCAACCGACGCGATCTCCTGGAATCGTGACCGCAGCCCCGCTCCCCGCGTCCACACGCCAGCCGCCTTCCGTCGGCACGACGAGATCGTTGGCCGACGTAAAAAATAGATCGGCCCCCGCGTCGATGATGCGCTGCAGTACGGTGGTGTCGGGCTCGAAGTTCGCGACCAGCGCCGAATAAGCTTGGTTCGAAGGGCCCGGCGACGCCTGCAAGAGGCGAATGATATCGCCCTTGTTATCCATCGAGGCCAGGCCGGGTAATCCGCCGACGATGCGATGGGCGATCCACGACAGGGCTTCACTGACGAATTCCATGCCTGTTGTGAACGGGTTCTCGGGGAACAGCTCCAATACATTAGACAGCCAGTTGGTGTACTGAGTGACATGGTCCGGCGAAGCCAGGGGTGTCCCTTCATTCGGACTCGCGACGAGCACGGCTCGGCCAATGACAAATCGATCGGCCAGCGGACCAAAAAGATCCCGGCGTTCAACCAGGTGGCGCAGGACCAAGCCGCCGCGCGAATGCGTGATGACGTCAAAGGTCGTCGGGCGATCGGGCAAGGCGTCGAGCAACATCCGTACATTATCCTGGGGGGTACGGCTCAGGGTGAAATGATCGAAGCCATAGATGCGATTGCCGTATACGTCCTGCAGTTCTTCAAAGAATCCTTTGCCGTTGCTGCCCTGTGTAAGCGCCAGCCCGTGAAAGGCCGCTTTCGTGCTGGAAAACGTGCCGTGAAGAAAGAGGAGATTCCGTTCAGATGTAGTTAGCGTCTTCAGATCTGCGGCGGGCAGGTTCGGTTCTTCACCGAGTCCCGCGGCGGTTACGGCTAGCCACCCTTCACGTTGTTTTTTGAGTTTCCACGTTGCGGTTTCCCAGAGTAACGCAAGCTTCGAGAGGGCAAAGTCGGCGATCTTGCCCGCGATCTTAAGGACCACGGTTTTAATAGCCGCGCTGATAAACCCGCGGCGGCCATCCGCGTCGACGAGAGGAGCCGCCGGCACGGGAATCAGAAAGCGGTAAATTCTTCGCGCGCCTCGCCGCATGCCGCGGCGAGCGGGTTCCGTCGGCATATGAAAGCGAATTGCCCCGGAGGCGTACCGTGTCATCACCACGTATGCTTCATCGGGGCTGCCTTCCACGTCCAGGGTGAGCGGGGCCGGCGCCGCTTCGCCCCGCCGTGCCTTGGGCGTGGCCACAAGAGTCTGTTCGACCTCCCAGCGGCTGGTTGCCGTCAGATGGGCTACGAAGGGATCCGGTGCTGCCGCTGCTGCGCGGCGCCCTGCGCGAACCGGCCCTGCAGCACGCACGTCCCATCCTTCCGCCGTCGACCAGGTGACCTTGCCTGATTTTTTCTGCGCCATGATCTGCCCCCAAGTTTGTCAGTATGACTGATGCGATTCTGTTGTTAGGTCGCATTGCGAATCGTTCGCATCTCGATCCGCAGTGCGTCACACAACATGATCCCGACCCCACCTCCGTGAGATTCGTGGCCAATCGGGCTCGCCGCGCTTATCCCACAATGGGAGAAATCAGGCAAGCCTTTCCTAAAGAGTTTTCGAAATCTAGGTATGTTATCGCCAGGAATGATGGTGGGCAGTGCATGCGGGAGAAGCAGACTGATCGACCCGGTGGAACCAGGCGGAAACTGCGGTGAGCTCAGTCTTCCATAGACTGTTGAGTGACCACCTGGTCGTCCGAGACGAAAACGACGGACCTCTCGAGCCGTACGATGTGATTGATGATCACGAATTCCGATCAGCGGGCTACCATGGCCGTTGGTCTTCTACGATCAACTGTACCTCATGAGCCTGTGCGCTCGTGCTTCGGTGGGCTTCCCGACATGCGGCAATCGCCGCAACGGGCTGTCGGCGGCGTCTCACCCGTTTATATCCAGTCGGCCGCTAGCCTTCATGATCAGGAACCCTCAGCGAGGTCTTGAGCATCGAAGCGCGCGCATCTAAAGGTAGGCGAAGGCGACCAGTACGTCTGCTGCATGATAGGTAGGGACATAGCGAGGGCCGACGGTATACCTATACAGACAACGTGACGGGTTGGCTGAGCGGCCGCCTATGGACATCCGCTCGCACAATTTCCGCCATGCAAAGCCTGTGTTGTGGTCATGTTCATGCGCAAGGATTCATCGACGGACAGCCGAAAATTGGTTTTGAGCGCGTCCGTGGCAAGGATCGGCCGGCCTTCGAACAATGACTGAGGTTCACTGAGAAAGGGCCCGATAGCCATGGCCTGACTGAGGCCGGCGATATGGGATTGATGAGTCTTTACGCTTTCCTGAACCGGTCCGATGAGGCTCGAAGTCCTATCGCGCGGAGTGATGATACTCTCGGGCAGAATCGTTCGTGTTTGAAGGACCTGCCTCTTTCCATTATAACTGAAAGCCGGTACCCTCATGACAGTGATAGATTTACTAGACCCCTTGCCGACAGACCTAACCAGAGCTTGATTGATTACAGTATTCCTGCGAAATGACTGGCTCCAGCAGGTATTCCCGCTACCTATCCATTGGTTGGAACGGGTGCTTCTCAAGAGTGGTGCGGCTTCCAGAACCAAAGCAGGCAAGAGGTCTCGCTGAACGGTTAAGGTCAGCGGTAACGAGGTATCCTTCCAACTCGTGATGCCTTCGATGGCGCCGCTGCGGGACATCTCAACTGACTGACAATCAGCCGGTGAGGCCAGAGCCGCAGGGGCGGCCAGACCCATGAGCAAGGTGACACCGACGAGTGCCGGAATGATCCGAGATACATGTTCGAGCTCACTGGGCTGCGCATGCTGTTGGAATTGAGGCGTCATGGAAGCCTCCTTTCTCCTCTAATCGTCTGTGTCAATTAGACACGACATCCGCGCCGCCGGGGATAAGTCAGGGCCCAATTCCCGTGCCGGATGTTATGCGAGGCATGTGTGGGATCTTCCCTACAGGCGGTAGAGAGCCGAGAGGCTGTGGAGAAAAGATATGAGAAAAAAGAGGGCCTTACACGATTAAACGATGTTCGAGCGCGTAGCGGGTGAGGTCTGCGGTCGATTTGAGATGAAGTTTTTCCACAATACGGGCTCGGTAGGTACTCACGCTCTTCACACTCAAGGAAAGCTCCTCGGCGATATTCGTGACGGTTTTTCCGTGAGCAATCAAGCCCAGAACCTGAAATTCCCTGTCGGATAACTTTGTATGCGGAGGCTGGTTGGCATCTCCTTGCTGGAGTTGAGTGGCGAGCAGATCAGCGACAGAAGGACGTATATACTTCCCGCCACCCATGATTTTTCGAATCGCCTGGACCAACTCCTCGGGAATGCTCTCTTTGGTCAGATACCCGGCGGCTCCGGCCCGCAGAACGCGTACCGCGAATTGGTCTTCCGGATGCATACTCAACACGAGGACAGGAATTTCAGGGTGACCCGCCTTCAGCTCATGGAGGGCGTCCAGTCCGCTTCTGCCGGGCATCGTCAGGTCCAGCACGATGACATTCCATCGATGCTTACCTGCTTGTTCGAGCAGTTCCGGGGCAGTGGAAGCCTCCCCAATCATGACGCCCGGGAATTCATCGGTCAGCACTTGGGTCACCCCTCGGCGCACAAAGGGATGATCATCGGCGATCAGTATCCGTATCATGCAGTCCCTCCCAGGACTGGTAACCGCACCGTCACGGTGGTTCCTTTTCCTGGAGTCCCCTGGATCGAGAGATCGCCACCCCATTGTGTCGCCCGTTCCCGCATACCAAGCAGCCCTAATGAATTGGTGTTGGCCAGCGTCGAGGCGGGAATGCCCACGCCATTGTCAGCAACTTCAAAAACCAGCCAGCCGGCTGAGATGTTCAAGCGCGTGTGGATAGTGGAAGCTTGAGCATGCCGCACTACGTTGGTGAGGATCTCCTGGTAAATCCGAAAGATGGCCGTAGCCTGGGCCGGCCCGATGGGAATCGGCACCGACGGCATCGACCACTCGCATCGTATCCCAGTTCGCTTCTCGAAATCACGTGTCTGCCAGTCGAGGGCAGCCGCGAGGCCGAGTTCATCCAGCACGCTCGGCCGCAATGCGGTCGCAATCGCGCGTACGGACTGAATAGTGCCATCCAGTTGCCGCATGGCTCCCTGGATCCGCTCCAGCATCTGCGCGCGGCTGTCGGCGGCCTCGGGAAGCGACAGTCGTCTCGCCACCCAGGACAGGTCGAGTTTCAGACTCGTCATGGCTTGTCCCAATTCATCGTGAACTTCTCGCGCAATGCGCGCTCCTTCCTCTTCTCGCGCCGAATGCAAACGTGTCATCAAGGCCCGCAACTGGTCACGAGACTGATTGAGTTGGAGTTCCACTTGTTTGCGTTGTGTCATGTCAACCATAAGCCCGAGCAATCCACAAATGGTGCCGTCCGGATCCCGTAAGGGAGCCGTCGAGAGACTGGTGTAAACGGGGGTGCCGTCCTTCCTATAGCGCACCACTTCCAAATCCGTGAAGGCTTTGTCTTCCATCACGCGTTCTCGCAGGAACCGATGCTCATTCAACTGTTCGGGCGCCACAGTCGGAAGCGGACGCCCCAGCACCTCCTCCTCCCGCCAACCATAGATCTTTTCGGCAGCCGGATTCCACAGACGGCAGAGGCCCTCCGCATCGAGACTCACGATTCCCACCGGCGATGCGTGGACGAGGGCGGTCAGTCGGTCATTGATCTCTCTGAGCCGCTCATCCATGGATTTCCGATCGGTGATATCCATCCAGATCCCAAGCGTCTCCTTGGGTGATCCGTCGGCAGCCCTTTGAAGTACTGCCTGGTCAAGAAACCAGCGATAGGTGCCATCGGCGACCTGCCAACGATATTCACTATTAAGCGTGCCAGTCTCAGGGAGACGCTGGAATTCTCGAAACACGCGCTCCCGGTCGTCTGGATGGAGGCGAGCCGCCCATAACCCGGGATCTGTGAAAAATGAGGCGCCGAGAAAGCCGCTGACCTTTTCGATGTTCTGACTGACCCAGAGGGCCGCAAAATCCTCCGATGCTTTAGCAGAATAGATGACGATCGGCAGCGCGCGCATGATCAAAGTCTCTTTCGCGAGGCTTTCCTGAAGGGCTTGCTCCGTGCGACGACGACCCGCGAGTCCTACGCGATAGACCGTTCCCATGATCAACACGATGCCCACGGCAAGGATGCTGCCGGTTTCGGCCACTGTAATCGTCGATTGCGCAATGGCGGTCGTCCGATGGGAATGCTCCAACAGCTGGACCTTCTCTGCCTCCCGTAGGTCGGTGATCAGAGCGCGGATCCGTTCCATGTCCTCCTGACCTTTGCCGGAGAGTAGAACATCTCTTGCCGCGGAAAATCCTCGAGATCGACGCAACTCGATCGAGTCGGCGGCGAATGCGATGCGGGATGTGACGAGACCGATGAGGGTTTCGATCTGGGGGCGCAGTTCAGGCTCGTGGGCGGTGAGGGTTTTGACATGGGCCAACCGTTCTTGAATCTTGTCTGTGGCTCGCTGGTAGGGTTCCAGAAAGGAGCTCTCGCCGGTGATGATGTAGCCTCGTTGCCCGGTTTCGATTTCTTCGACGAGAGAGAGAATGCGCTGGAGACTCCCTCTAACCTCTCGGCTGTGGACCACCTGCGCCGAACTGGCCATAAACTCGGTCGAGCTGCGGTATGCCACGAAGCCGATCCCCAGCAGGAGAACCAACATGAGGGCGATGGCAATTTCCGTTTTTCTCTCAAGACTTAGATGCATTGCGTCCGGCTGCAGCGAGCCGTCTCAAACCTCACCGATTGCAAGCAATGGCACGGCGGGACGCCATGCTATCACGCCTCTTGCACGCGATGGGATCACTCCCTTGCGGTCAGGACGTTGACCGGCGAAATGCGGATGCGAGTCACTGAGGAGCAGAACCATGAACTCGAGACCATCATCATAGATCAAAAGCAGTCCTTTCTCCGATGCAGTCCAATGGAAGTGCATTCGGACTGGATGACGATGAGATGCTAGTGAGTTCTCCTTCCGATCGCTATCAGCATTCAAGAACTTCGTCTGTGGGACGCAGCCTACAAGGCCGTGGTCGAAGGCCTGATGGGACCGATGGCCCTTCTGCATCGTGTCCGGCGCTCGTTGCGCGAGAACGCAGTCATCAGAATGGAGAGGGGCGTCGAGGTTACGCTAGACTGCGAGCGAATCGTACACATAGATCGCGCTCATGTCTAGAACGTCGCTCGGCTTCATGGGCGGCGAGACAAGGGGGGACATTCGGTCGTTGATTCGATGACCTTTCAGCGGGTGGGCACAGGGAGTTCTCCTTCTTTGAGTTCAAGAGCGTCCTCATCGGCGTCCGGCGGGAGGCGACATGGGTCAACCCTGAGAGTCCACGTGTTCAGGTCGGCTTGATCCACCGTCAGAACAGGCGAAAGAGGAAACATCAGAAAAGGATGGGAACATCTTTCACATGCAATGCGCGAACGCGGTCGTCCAGAGCTGAGAATGAAGCGTTCCGTGATGAAAGAGCCGAAGGCTGTGGAGTGTCCGGAGAACGGGGAATAACCAGCGACGAATCAGCAACGGGCGATGGGTATTGGTCAGCCGAACCGATGTATCAGAGGGATACAGTACCAATAGGGTCCGCGCTAGTGAGCTTTTGAGCGCTCGCGTCTTCCTGATCGCAGCTCTGCATCATCATTTGACGGACCTCCGTCGGCGAAAAACGCGCGGCAGCGGCGTTGACCTGTTGATACCAATTGAGGACCGGCTCATCGTCATTGGCTACGGCCTGTTCGTAGACAAGACGGCACAGCGTCAGGAACGCGGCATAATCACGAGACAGCCATGATGCGGCCATGTCCGGGAGGCGTTGGTTCTTGATATTGCCCCAAGACCAGGCGCGAGGAAATCCGTACTGCAGGGGGGAGACGGCTCCGCTGGTTTCGAGGACTAGGGGGGCAAGGACATCTGCCACGGTCTGCTCTCCGCAGACTGATGCCTCTCGGACGAAGACCCGTGTCGGATGTTCGAGCAAAGCGGGAACCGTCGCGAGATCGATCTGCACATCCATGAGGTCTTGATACAACTCTCGAATTCGAACCGCCTCGAACACGGCTGCTGCGTTCTCCTCGCCATCGGGCAATGACCCATCTAGTGTGCGAGTGGCCCTGCCGACCGGTTCAAGCGGGTGCAGTTGCAGGAGTTTCGCGCCTTGTTCCGCTGCGAATTGCGCGACCCAGTCCAGCTCATGGATGTTGTGAAACGTGAGTGTAAAGATGAAGCCGAATGGAACGCCTGAGCGACGCAACCCTTCCAACCGCTCGCACATGTCCTCAAACGCTCGCGGGGAACCGCGCATGAAATTGTGCGAATCGGGAACACCATCGAGGCTGATTGCGACGAGGTCGCAATCAGCCGCTAAGATGTCCAGCTGCCGTTGATCGAGCAACATCCCGTTAGTCGTGACAGTGGTGACCAGACCCGCAACATGCGCGCAGTGAAGCAGCCTGCCGAGCGCAGGATACAAGAGCGGTTCGCCACCGGACACCGATATGACCCTGTACCCGATTGTGGCCGCATCAGCCACGACGCCACGCAGCAGCTCGATGTCCAGCTGTTCCGTCACCGCCGGTCCGGAGTCGGAATAACAATGCAGACACTGCAGATTGCAGCGTCTGCCGGGGTGCACTTGCAACGTGGGGAATTTTCCAGCCGGCCCTTGCATGAAATGTCTATCCTCGTAACGTGAACTTGATCTGAGCGATGTTAGGACGCGGAGTGCCATGGATCAAGATATTCAGGTCGCGCAATTCCTTCAACTTCGTCAAGGCCGCCACGTTGGCTTTGAAGTTCGCCACGCCGGTTTGCACGGTTCCGGTGATCACGTCCGGATGGGGAGTGCCAAGCTCGTGCCAATCGATGATCTTGACACCCTTCAGTTTACTCTTGATCGCTGTTGCTGCCGTTCCGATCTTCGCTGACCCACGCCCGCTTGGTTGCTTCGGCATCAGAAACCTCCTTGTGTGTGTAATACCTGTCCACGCTGATCCGCTTGTCAGCGGTCCGAGGCACCATACCTCTTCCTGATTCAAACGACAAGTATTTCCGCTCACCAGCAGAAGGAGTGACGGAACACTCCTTAGGGGGGCGACGTTCTCATATACGTAATCATAACATCGGTGATGGCGTTCGCGGCGGTTTGTCCCGCCTCGCTCATGCAAAAAAATGCGGCATCGTATAGCCACACTCGTAAAACAAGGAGGCAAGAGATCAGCAGTGGACGGGTTGGTTGAATCAGAGACCGACGAACCGACGCAGATCGATTACGGCTCGATCTGCTTACCCCAATGCTTCAAGAACGGAGCAATGGTATCGATTGGAATTGGGAAGATGGTGGTGGAGTTTTTTTCTGCCGCAATCTCAACCAACGTCTGCAGATAGCGGAGCTGCAGCGCAGCAGGGTTACGACTGATGACGTCGGCGGCGTCCGCCAGGCGCCGGGAGGCTTCGAATTCACCTTCGGCATGGATGACCTTCGCGCGACGTTCGCGCTCCGCTTCCGCTTGACGCGCGATGGCTCGTTGCATTTCCTGCGGCAGGTCCACGTTCTTCACTTCCACCGCGCTGACCTTGATTCCCCAGGGCTCCGTCTGTTGATCGATGATGCGTTGAAGGTCGGCGTTGATCTGTTCCCGTTTCGAGAGCAAATCGTCGAGCTGGCTCTGTCCGAGCACGCTGCGAAGCGTTGTCTGCGACATCATGGAGGTGGCGTAGAGGTAGTCTTCGACTTGGATGATGGCCCGCTCGGGATCCACCACCCGGAAATAGATGACGGCGTTCACCTTGACGGTGACGTTGTCTCTCGTGATGACGTCCTGATGCGGCACGTCCATCGTCACAGTTCGCAAGCTGACGCGCACAAGCTTGTCGATGAACGGGATGATGACCACGACACCGGGACCGTTCCCACCGACGAGTCCACGGGCCAGCCTGCCCCATCGGAAGATCACGCCCCGTTCGTATTCCCGGAGGACGTTGAACCCCATCAGGAAGAGCACCATCACGAGAAACAGGAGCGCAAACGGACTCGCGAGCGGACCCATATCAGACCCCTTTCTTCGGCACGGGTTTCACATGCAAACGTAAACCATCGAGACGCGTGACTTCGGCTTCGTCGCCTGGCTGGAGCGGTTGCTCGCTGATGGCCTCCCAGAGTTCGCCTCGGACGGCCAGTTGACCCTGGGGAGTCAGCGCTGTTTTGACGATCCCCACCAGACCGACCATTTCTTCGCGGCCGGTCACCGGCGGGCGCCGCATCGCCTTCACTCCCATTCCGACCATTAAGAAGGAAAAGGCGGCGGCGAGTGCGACGACCGGCAGGATGACCGACCAGGAAATTTGTAGAAACTCCACATCGGTTTTGATCAGCATCACCGATCCGAGGAGCATCGAGATGATCCCGCCGATGGCCAGCAAGCCGAAGCTCGTGATGGTGGCTTCCAGGATGAGGAAGACGATTCCGAGGAGAAACAACAGCACGCCCGCGTAGTTCACCGGCAGCGACTGTAAGGAATAAAACGCCAGAATCAGGCTGATGGCGCCGACCATGCCGGGCAGAATCGCTCCTGGGTTATATAGCTCGGCAATGATTCCGACGGTGCCGATCGTCATGAGCAAATAGGCGATGTTCGGATCGCTGAGCGTTTTGAGGAATTCCAGACGAAGGCTCATGGGAAATTCGCGCAATCTCGCGCTCGCGGTGTGCAGCACCTTCGCGCCGGTTGAGAGAGGGATTGAACGGCCGTCGAGCTGCTTCAGCAGCGCCGGAAGATCGTCGGCAATTATGTCGATGATGTTCAGCTTCAGCGCTTCCCGTTCCGTCACGGAGAGGCTCTTGCGCACGGCATCCTCTGCCCAGGCTACGTTACGTCCACGCTGCTCGGCGATTGTTTTGATGTAGGCCACAGAATCGTTTTCCACTTTCTCCTTCATCGTTTTATCCATCTCGGCGCCGCCCATCACGACCGGGTGGGCCGCGCCGATGTTTGTGCCGGGAGCCATCGCCGCCACATGTGCCGCCATGGTGAGAAATACGCCGGCAGAGGCGGCCCGTCCGCTGGGCGGCGACACATAGACGACCACTGGAATGGTTGAGGCGGTGATGTCCTTGATCATGAGCCGCATGGAGGTATCGAGGCCGCCGGGCGTATTCAGGCGGAGAATCAACGCCTCGGCGTCGCCCTCTTGAGCGGACTGGAGCGCATCGTGGAAGTATTCAGCGGAGACGGGGGTAATGACCCCGTCGTACGTAGCAACCAATAGGAATGAGTCGGCTCGCGCGTCAGTAGGGTCTCCGAACAGAGCGGTGAGAAACGCAATCGTTACGATGCTGAGGTGGAAGACTGATAGCTGAGGACGATGTCTCGGGACAGGCATGGAAGTGTCTCTCCCACAAGACCGAGGCTTAGAGTGGCGGCCGTAGGAGGTCAGCATACGAGCTGCCCTAGAGCCAGTCAAGGAAGCGAGGAGAGGCTGATAAGTGGCGTCGAACGAACTGAAGTCAGTGGGGGCCGGTCCTAGCTGGGGCGAACATCGTACAAGACCCAGACGCCGATGGCGACGAATCCAATGCCCGCTATGAGTTTCAGCATCCGCGGCGAGACATACTGAGAGAGCTGCGCGCCCACCAGCACGGCAATGAGACTGGAGAGCACAAGGGCCGCAGATGAAGCTGCAAATACGCCGAGTTTACTGACGCGTGGATCTGCCGCAAACAAGAGTGTGGCCAGTTGGGTCTTGTCTCCCAACTCAGCCAGAAAGACGGTCACAAAAATCGGCCAGAGCGTCAGCATCGAGGAAGCTCCTTGTATCATGTGGGGGTTGAGGAAAAAGGTCGCCACCAGGTTCGGTGTTTGGTCACGACAATTTCTGCACAACGAAGGGCGCGAGGTAGTAGGCCAAGATGGATATGATCACGCCGACCACCACCCCGAGCAAGCCGCCCGCAAAGAGCCCAACGAAGGGCAGGAAGAAGACGACGAGAATCATGCCCACGGCGAGGAGCTTGTGACGAGCATAGAAGCCTGCGCGTTGTGCACTGGTGAGCGAGTCGGTGAAGGATAGGTCTGAAGACAGATCCATGACGGCAGTATAGTACAAAACTCGGGCAGGAGTTTCAGAAAGTGCTGGAAGAAAAACTCCACGCTCCTGGCGGTTGTCTTTCCTCCCCTTCATCGCAATGTTTCCTGGTAGTAGTAGGGAGGCGGCTAGTTACCTTTGGAATGAGACATCTTGAGCCGTGCAAGGCATTCGAATGCAGGTTCATGATACCTCTCACGACGCGACTTTTTCGAAATCGGATGAATCCGCGTTCGACATTCGTGCTTAGAAGTCCGACTCGCATCATTGTCTCCCACATCAAGGCCGTGGCCGCTTGCCAGTTTTCCTTGGACCGGAGGGTCCAAGAGCCGTACCCACGTGCGCTTGTCGGACGCGCCGGTGACAATGGCGTCAAACCGCTCGCCAATTCGCGGTTCCACAACAGCGCCGTGGCTGATTTTCTCAGTGGTCGTTCGACTCGTTCCGCATCCGTCTTCCTTCTCCGTGCAGCGTCCCGCAAGATACTCCAGTTCGTCCGGACGATAGGGTAGTGGCGCTCCAGAAAGGGCTGCTTTAGTCAGTCGTTGCGTGATCAGATCTGGAAAACGCCGGTTAGGAGCCGTGGAATGGGTTTAGTCTTTGACCGCCAAACCGGAATGTTCAGGCGCGCCGTCCTTCGACTGATCGAGGACGTATTCTCCCCGGCCGATGAGTTTCACAATTGCCAAGGAGAGATCAGGAAATCTGACTGGGTCGGCTTTGTGACGGGTGACGAGAAAGGATTCGAGCGCCCGCGCGTTGGCCTCGGCCGGTAAAATTTCGCCCCAGCGTGCCGCCATCTCGACGATCCGCTGCCATCGATCAGGTGAACGCAGAATGCGACGAAATGAAGGCACGTCGTGGCTCTTCAGATATGCCGAGGTCGCCTGATTGGCCGCGATCATAAAATCTTCGATCAATTCCTTCGCGCGATTCTTGTGCTGACCTTGAGAGCCGTCAGCACGTCGCCTTCAAAGACGGCCCGTGGTTCAATCGTTTCAAGACCCAGGGCGCCCTGTTGATGTCGTCGAGTTTTGAGCCGCTGCGACATGGTCCTGGAGGCGGAGTTGCGCATCGAGACCGGATAAGGCCTTGACTCGCTCCGGCACAGGCCCCGTTCCCGTGAGCCAAGCGGCCAGGCTGTTGTAGGCCAGCTTCGCATGGTTGTGGACAAGCGCTCGAAAGAGCGAGGATCCGGGGACTGCGCCATCCTCCGCGACAACGAACTCCACCACGATGGCCAGACGGTCCTGCCCTTCGCCGAGGGATGTCAGGTCCGTCGAGAGCTTCTCCGGGAGCCGGGGGAAGATTTCGCCGGACGTGTAGACCGACGTTGTATTATGTCGAGCGTGCACATTCAGGGCAGAATCCTTTGGCGACCAACGCATCTACATCAGCAATCGCAACCAGGATGCTTGCAGAGCGGTCAGAATGTGGCGTGGCGACCGTGAGCTGGTCGAGATCGCAGGAATCATCATTGTCAATCGAAGGCCAGAGCAGTTGTGTCAGATCACGTACCTGAGGCGATAGGTCGATTGCTGGGGTCGTGATGCGGGCCAACTCGGCCGATGGTCTAAGAGCTCCGCCGCAGGCCGTGCGGCCAGAATTAAGAGTGCCAGCGAGGCTTTATCACTGTGTGGGTGAATGCGAAGAGAGCCTGGGCGATGGTTTGCGTAGAACGAAACACTCAGGAGACCTATTATCGGAAACAGTAGATGTCCTCAGAGCCTCCTGAACAGCGGTTCGACCCTCTGCCTATGTGCGCAACTAGCTGTCTCACTGTTCGGATGGTCCCTGATTCTGAAGGTGTGTTTCCATTGCGACCTGGACTCGATCAGCAATGCGGTCGGCAAGGAGTTGATGCGCAAGCTCATTGGGGTGTGAGTCAAGCATATTTACAATGAGGTCTTTGTATGCATGGCCCGAGAAAACCTCTGGGCCTGCAGGCCAGATCGGCAATCCATGAGCAGTGGCTGCCTTAACGAAATGATTGTAGTCACTGCCAACATCCTTGCTCGCTACCACCCCGATATTGAAAGGCACAATCGTGACAAGGGTACTGGACGTGGACGCCAGAGATACAAATCGGTCTAGGTCACGAAAGTGCTCATTCAAAAGTGCATTGTTTTCATATGGATTACTGAGCTCTGGCGACGGAGCATACGTCAACAGCCTAAGTCGAACGTAGATGCTCTGAAATAGAAAAGAATTCTTGAACAGAATACGAACTGGACTTATCGCTGCAAAAAAAGAAGTTGCATGCTCACTTTGACCTTCACGAGGCGTCACTTGAGCTAGATAATCGATGTCGTTAAAAGCGTAGAGAAGAACGGTTATGTTTGGCTTGAGCTCTTGCATGGTTTTCAGAAACTCGATGTGAGTCAAGGTATGCGTGTCGCCTAAACTGGCATTCAGTGATGTCCACTCAACTCCTTTCAGTTGGTGTAACCGCTTAGCAACTTGCTCTCCAAAGCGATCTTTTGTGTGGGGCAACCCCCATCCGAAAGCCAGCGAGTCGCCCACCACCAGCAGTCGTTGGTGGCCGACGGAAGCGAGGCGGCCATGCTCAGCATCGCGAAATCCCGCCTGATTCAATGAGACGAATTTGCGTGTCCACAGTGCCGTTGTGTAGGTGGGATAGCCTTGTGACTGTGGCGCCACAATGGCGAACAGGCGGATCCCGCCTTCGATTGACACCAGGAGAACGGCTGTGACCCAGACCGCCAGAATGATCGCACCTGCTTTCGAAGTACGCCCACGAGGCACCACCAACTCGGCGAGACCAAGTGTGGCTACCAGCAATGCGGCCCATAACACAAGTGCCGCGAGAGGGTGCGATGAACCGAACAGGTTCAGGTCAGCTATTTGGCCCCAATTTCTCGATGCATCCAAGCCGTTTAGAACGTATCCAGTTCCCCACATCAGAACACCAAAGTCAAAGCACACAGATGCAATCGAGGGTTGATACGTATCAAAGCTAAGCCGCCTGCTACGAATCCAGGCATTCGCAACGACCATCAAAAATAGTGCGCCTGAGATAACGATAAGTACCAGGTAAGGCCAGGACCATAAGCCGAATACGTCTCTATTCTGCGATCGGTACGCGAGACTGCCGAAGAAAAAGAGGCCCAGCCCTATGACTCTCGCGGCATGGGCACGAACCGATGCTTCCAGAATGACTGAGCCTGCGGAAACGCCGGACGGTTCACTTTGAATGTGAACGTGGTTTGCACCACTATCATTGCAGCTCTGCTTCGTTAGCGTCTGTAAAGTTTCCACGAGCGATTGTTCTCCGAGTTGAATTGTAATGGTTAGATGAATAGTCTACCCACCGCGGCAGGGCGCATGCGCTCGTACTCTGTGAACAACGGCGTGCCCTCCATCCGTTAGAACACAGAATAAATCGCTGGAGCGAGTACACTTCCTTCAAGGAAAAATGCCAGGGCACTCAATGCCAGCAAGACAAAAATGACCGGCGCAAGCCAATAAGACTTCTTTTCCTTCAGATACGTGGAAAATTCTGTGATCAGGCTATAGTAATCGTGCACTCGTGTAATCGTATTCATTTGGCCCTCCTTGTCGGCTATTGGTTCATCACGAAACTGAAACATTTTTAGCTGTCTCTGGCTGAACGGTTGCGATGCGTGCTGACTCTTTCCGTATGGCCGACCATTTCCTCGCATATAAGCAGCACTCTCTGAACACGATGAACGAGATGATGGCGCCTGGGTAAAACCAGAATCCCCCAAACCGCGACGTGATGCCTCCACAAATCAAGGCCACAATCATGGAGGTGAAATCGGCTACCGGGCCGAGTGGCTCGAACACCTGCATATGTTTGGAATTAGTCATGAGGCCATCCTTGCGGATCACCTCCTGCTGCCAGGGGCGTTTCTCATACGGTTTCAGCCGATCGGTTTGCGGAACGCCTGGCGCAGCCGTATCCTTCAGGACATTGTCGTCGCAGGCATCGATGCAGGCGTAGCATTTGATGCACTCGGTGTTAATCACCTTCCCATTAAAATGAAATATCTCCCGACTGACATCGATGCCTTGCGGGCAGGCATTACTACAGTCGCGGCAGCCGGTGCACTGGGCCACGCGTGTGATTTTTGTCTGTACCGGTGAGATGTTCATGAGCGGGACCATCATGGGAGCATAAGGACAGAGAATCCGACAAAATGCGCCCTGCCCATAGCGTAAGTTCAGTACGATGCTCATGGTGAATTGAATGAACAGAGCCAGCCCGAATGCCAGCAGGTAATCATTCCACGTCGGCTTGATGTCAAAATTGAAGAACGCGGTCTTTGCGAACGCCTTGCCCTCATAGCCAGGCAAGTCCGCAATGGGCACCGGCGCCATGACGTTTACCTTGGGGGAGAAGCCGACGTTGTGAATGAGGATGATGACTGGCAGCAGAAGTACAAATAGGGCGCCTATCCTCAAGAGCCAGCGATGAGGCGTGTTGACCAGCACGTTTTTTTCGCGCAGGTTCATATACTGGCGCACCTTCAACTTGCGTAGGATCCAATCCGCGAATTCGATCGCCCCGCGCATGTGACAGACCCAGCCGCAAAACCCACGTCCCCAAATCAAGATGGAGACTAAGATAAGGATGACCATGATCGCGGCCGCGTTGATGGTGCCTTTGGCGAGAGAGGGCACCCCCATCATCGCAGTCTTGCCCCAGATCTCAATGCCGAAGACGTGCCACGAAATCAGATGGAATGCGATATAAGCGTGCACCGAAGCCAGGGCAATCATGCGATATGTGTGTCGTTTTGTTGGGGCCAGTGTGGAGGGGGGGTGAATCTTGCAGGAGCCGTGGGAATCCTCTTTGCGACTGTCTATAGTGATGAGCTGCAGTTGCGGAGTTTGTGCTGCGGCGACAGGCTTCATACATAGCCCCCCATAGGTGGTGGATGTATTCCCACCTAACGCTGATATTTGCTATGGAACACCCTTCATGAAGAATAGTTGGGATTGTGAGGTTGTGCCATGCATCTAAAGGCGGAGGGTGACGAGATAAAGGTACTGGCTGGTCGGATGGGACCACATTATTTTACTCACCAGGAAGGGCAGCACGAACTGAGAAGCGTTGGGAGATGAGGTCGTCGCATTCAACCTTCATACTTCTTCTATTGGATAGATTAAGCGAGAGAGGAGAGCAATTTGTGAGCCATCCATCTCATTCCGCGCCACTCTTTATTTCTCAATAAACCACGAGATCCAGAGCATCGGAGGGCAGTCACGCGTTGAACCTTACAAACTGTTTGCCCAGCCACTCGACGATTTCGCACGGGGTGACTTGAGCGGGAACGCTCACTTAGAGGCGCTATTCGTCGTTGGGAGATGTTCGGAGCAGCCCTGACTGACCGTCGACGTGAGAGCAATGGCCTGCTGTCTTGGCTGCTGGTTGAGGAAGTAATTCAAGGGGACAACCCACAACTCCATCCTTCCCTCCTTGCCGGAGCCAAAAACACCTATCACCTTCCCGTAATCACCCCGACCTCGGTCTTCGTGGCCTGAGGAGCCAGTGAACAGCCAACAGCTTTCAAGACACTGGCTGACTGCACCGGTAGAAGCACGATGCACAGCGGGAAAGTCGAGAGAGTGAGGCTACAGCCGGCCGCGCTCTATTTCATGGAGGTAGATAAACCTGGGGGCTTTGACGCCGGCCGTTCGCCGGATCTCCACCAACTCCGGAGATTCAAAGAAGAGCCGGGCATTGTCCAACGAGGGCCACTCTGAGAAGTGAGCAATTGTATTGGCAGCCTGGTCATAGCGTAAAAGTTGGTACTTGATTTCTCCAGCTTGTTTTCTGATCCCTGCCGCGTGGTCGAACACGGATTTCCAGGCCGAATAGCTCTCGACTTCATGGATGATCAACACGTATGGCATGTAACTCTACCTTCTTGGTGAGCTTCACGAGGCTGCTACGGTTGACGGTTAAAAATCTCAAGCAATTTCAGCAATGTCATTGTGGCGACTCTACTGCACAATCATAGGCGGATGCATATCTTATTGCCAAGTGTGGATGAACTTATTCAAGCAGCTTTTCTTGAAATTGGACCATCTTTATCTGGTAGGCCATTATGCGAAGCGGAGGGCACAGACAAACGCGGGTTCACGTCCGACTTGGCAAGCATCCGCCGTCTTCCGTGGGCGGTCATCGAGGCATTCGAAGGGTCTCTCATTTCTGAAATTGTGATGCGCGCTAACGTCGGCTACGGGAAAGCGCAATGTGGCCTGCCTGGGCGTTCGGAGCTTCGGCAGATCGTCTTGGAAACAAGGGAGGGCTGGCAACACCGGGCCCTTGCGGCCTACATTCGATCATCAACGGAGCTGAAATTCAGCGATTGGAAGGCCCGGAAATGTTTTGCCGGCTCCGTACTGAGTACCATCTTCCCCGCGGGAAAAAGGAACTCGTGCGTAAGGTTGCACAGCTAAAAAAAACGTGAGGTGTCTGGTCTCAAGGTGCCGTACGCTTTCGTCTAGCTCACATCATCGACTCTGGGGGTGGCGGCACGTGGTGTCTGATCGGACACGCAGTCTCGACGGCAGCGCCCTCTCGTGACGAACCCTCAATGATTTGGAAACGTGTTTGTGCTGCGTGCATCGACCAGAACTATTCTTCCTGCAGCCTGGAATCTCTCAAGATGTGGAGTGTCAATTGATCAGTATCGCCTTCGAAATACTTATGAAGGACATCTTGAAAAATGCTATGTCTGCCAGCAGTCTCCGTAAACAATGTCATGGATGATCTGAATTTAAAATTGTCGGGATAATTGAATATCTGTTCAACCGGACAACCTTCCAGGCTCATGACAACTCCGGCGCATTCTCTGAGTCGTGAACCCAACAGCGGATGCTTCAGATATTCGTTGGCTTCTTCTAGAGATGTGATTGCGTACTGCTCTGCCATGACACTGTCCCCTGGCCCCTGGCCCCTGGCCCTTTGATCTGGGGAAAGATGTACCACACCCAGTGGCCGCATTTTTTTCCGGCGCGTAGTTCCTCAAGGACCGATGCGTAGACTTTCGCTTGCGCTCCGATAAAGCGGTCCAGATTGTAGTGATCGTTCATTGGTTCGCCGCTCACATCGAGGTCGAGTTGTAACGCGCAGAGTGAGGAGACCCTCCACGCGGGGAGATAGGTTCTAATTACCAGAAGGTAGCCACCCGATCATCCCACGCGTCGCAGCACGCGCACCCGTTCCCGGCCCTCGCGTCCTGGAAATGCCACGTCCGGAACGTAATCCTCCAGGATCTCATAGCCCTCCGCAAAGAGCGCCGTCAAAGCCTCTAGCTGCATGGAAATGGCGGTCCCTCATTGCCTAGATCGAGTGCAGGATTACTGTACCAGACCCCGATCAGCAAGCCCCCAGGCCGTAGCGCCAGATCGACGCCACGCCGGTAGTCCGCGCGCAATGCCGGAGGCAGAGCGCACATGCAGTGTGTTCCAGCACCACGTCATAGGCGCCACGCATCTCTGGCGGCGGATCAAACAGGCATCCTGTCACAAAGCGCTCCGCCAGATGGGGATACGCCACTCGCGCCTCGGCCGTTCCCGTCGGCGCGATGTCCAGTCCGGTCGCATCCAGGCCGTGCTCGACCGCCAGCGCTACTTCATGTCCGCGGCCGGGCACCAGCGCGCGTCCGTGTAACGGATGATGTGCCAGATACTGCTTCATCGCCGGTGCCGGAGCGCCTTATCCCAGCGGGGCTCGCCCATTTTGTACCACTCATCCAGTCCACGTGTTCCTTACCCATTCGGTCGGGCCTTACGGGCCTTGTTAGCATTGTGCTCAGCGATGTTTCAACTGGGAGGAGAGGGACTGTGTGGTGATGCGGATGAATGGTAAAGAAAAGAAGGAATGCAGGCCGATACTGGGCATGTGCGAGGTGTGTAGTTTCTTGTGACGGCGATAGCCCTCCGAGTTGTCTGAATGCCCTTTGGAAGCTGATGGAAAACATCATTTATGCCGGTTTCACATCCCATCAAGCTTCTTGCTCCATGGGCTAATTGGGTGGTGGTATCGGGTCGTCAACCCGGTTTCTAAAGGTTCTGTTGGTTGTTGAGTCGTCACCATGCCACAATGACCATGGCCCTTCTTGATTCCATTGGTTAGGGGATAATCGAAAATCTCAGGATTCCCACGTGCTGCGGACCAGCTAAATATGCGAGTGCCTGTATGGAGGTGCATTGCTTGTGACCACCCAGTATTACACCGCGTCAACTCTTGATGGATTTATCGCGACTCTCGACGACTCTCTCGACTGGCTGTTTCCCCTTGGTGATATTAACGAGACGGGGTATCCGTCGTTCATCAAAGAGGTGGGTGCCTTGGCCATGGGGTCCTCCACCTATGAGTGGATGTTGCGCAACGTCATCCATATGGATGGGCGAGAGGCGGTCGCCTGGCCGTATTCCCAGCCCACCTGGGTGTTCTCAAGTCGTCGCCTTCCCCTCGTAGAAGGGGCGGAGATCCGATTTGTGGAGGGGGACGTTCGCCCCGTTCATGCTCAGATGAAGGAAGCGGCGTGTGACAAGAACATCTGGCTAATCGGCGGGGGCGAATTGGTCGGACAGTTTTATGACGCCGAACTCCTCGACGAAGTGATTGTGCAAATTGGCTCTGTCACCCTCGGATCGGGTAAGCCGCTTCTGCCCCGCAGAATTACATCGCCCTCCCTCGTCCTTGAGTCGGCCCGCGCGATTGGTCCCGGTTTCGCGGAGCTGAGATACCGTGTCCCGCGCGGGTAAGGTCTGGTCGTCATTCGCTTGCGGGCGCGAGCGATTCTTTGAAGGTGGACCTCTCGCGCCTTAAAAACACGATATGGCTTGCTGGTCGAACCGCTACACCGTACGCACCAGGTGCGGGTCGGATCACGAACGTTCCCTGAAAGAAGCACGATTAATGGGTTACTGAAGATGTGTCGGAGGAAATGGTGTCGTCCGAAGGGATGTCACGAATCTGAATCGAGTCGACCCGTTGCTGGGCCAGGACATCCGAGATAATCACGACCTTATCTGCAACTTTGAATTCCTCGCGGTCCTTCAGAATTCGGAACGCTGTCTGCAGTGTTCTTTCAGGATCCGAACTGAAATCGATTTTGAAGGGGAGGACGCCGCGATTGAGCAGCATGGTTCGTCGCGGTTGGCTCATGTTGGTAAAGGCATAGATGTTGGTAGAGAACGGACGGCAGTTGGCGACGAGATCGGCCATGAGTCCCCGTCTGGTGATCACGACGATACCTTTGGCCTTGACCCCCTCGGCGAGCTGAACGGCCGCCGCTGCCAATTGCTGCTTATTCTCCGTGTTGCGCAGGTGCTTTGAAAACTGCAATCCGGGTATCGTTTCGGATTTCAGCGCAATCCGGCGGAGAAATTCGACACACTTCACGGGATACTTCCCCACCGTGGTTTCACCGGACAGCATGACGGCATCGGCTTCCTCATAGATCGCGTTGGCGACGTCGGTGACCTCGGCGCGGGTGGGATGCGGATTGTGGATCATGGATTCGAGCAGATGTGTCGCGACGATCACGCGCTTGCCGTACTCAGCACAGAGTCGGACGATCGTGCGTTGGACATTCGGCAGATCTTCCAGGTTGATCTCCACACCCAGGTCTCCACGAGCAACCATGATGCCGTCCGATTCCTTGATGATGGCTTCCAGGTTCCGAACTCCTTCCTGGTCCTCGATCTTCGCGACAATCTTCACCCTTCCGACCTTCTCGCCCATCAGGGTCTTGAGTTGCTGGATATCCTCGGCCTCGCGCACGAATGAGAGGGCAATGAAGTCCACATCCCGTTCCAGCCCGAATAGGATATCCTTGGTGTCCTTATGTGTGATCGCCGGGAGATTGACACGGACCCCCGGGAGATTCACGTGGCGCTTGCTCTTCAAGAGCCCGCCGTCCAAGACACGACAGCGCATGTGGCGTTCGTGCTTCTCCAGCACCTCGAAATTGATCAGCCCGTTGTCCACGGTGATCCTGTCCCCAACGTCGACCGCATCAAGCAAGTCCGCATAGTTGATCTGGATGGAGCTCTCTTCAACGTCCATCGGTCCGCGCGTGGTGACGGACACGATGTCGCCCTGCCGCAGATCAAGCTCGTTGGAGAGGTCTCCAGTGCGGATCTCCGGGCCTTGCGTGTCCAGAAGGATGGGGATGGGAAACTTCACCTTCCGGTTGAGTGTCTTGATGTGCTGGATGACCTTGGCGTGGGACTCGTGATCGCCGTGGGACATGTTCAGCCGAGCGATGCTCATGCCGGCCTCGTAGAGCTTTTGCAGCATCTCGTAGGATTCCGTGGCGGGGCCGATCGTGCAGATGATGCGGGTCTTTTGCATAAAACTCCTTGGGGTCAATGACCGAGCCCTGCTAGCGGAGGTGTTACCTCCAGACTGATGTCGATTTCGTGCGGAGGGATCTGTAAATCCAGGTCATTCTACTTGGTCTCGTCGACCTCGTCTATTGCGGCGTAAGAGGCCGACGTGATTGGTGTCGCGGGAAGTGCTGTGCGATATCCCCTTTCACAGAGGCCTCTCATCGGCGTAGCAGTCGGAGAGGTTTCAAACAGGAGTCGTCCACACGACGGTTCAGGAGGTGATAGCTAAGGTCCAGCAGTAACTTGGAGCCAGAGGCACGGACGATCTTGCACCGAAGTGTTCTGATCAGTAAGTCTCTCGGACGATCATCGACGGTGCTCATGCATCCGAAGCATTCCTGAGCAGATTCAGAATAACCTGCTGAAGTTGTACACCGTCGCCGCTGATAACACGAGGTCAATGGCAGGTTCCATAATTTCCTTTCTCAGTTCGCCGACTGGAGTTTTTGAGCACAGGTAGACAAAATTCAGACGCAGCAGATTATTGAGGAGAGAGTCAATCAGGGTACGAACGATCTGGGCTGGCTCGCTGCCACTCCATATTGCAGGTAGAGCGAGAAGGCTGACCAGAGCGGGAATGCAAGGCTGACGGTCGCGACGCCCATTGCGTTTGCAACCTTGACTTCATGAGGTATCTCTCCTAGGTTCTTCCGACAGTCAGGCTGGCCGGCCACGTACAGCGCCTACAATCTTTAAGCTTACAGAGGGGTGCTATGGCTATCGTCACGTTAACCAGTGCTACACAAGAACGCAGCGAGCAATTCTTATAGAAAGGACCGCACCATGAGTCTTCATACCATTGCCAGCCAGTTTGTGGAGTTGTGCAACCAGGGCAAGAACTTCGACGTTATGCATATGATGTACGCCCCCGACATCGTTTCCATTGAACCCAACGGCGAGGAAACTGCCGGCAAGCCACCGGTCATCGAGAAATCCGAACGCTTTCAAGCCCAAAACCCCATCTCCAGCGAGAAGGTTCGCGGTCCATTCTTGAATGGCTCTGACCAATTCGCGGTCCACTTCACCTTCGAAATCACCCCCAAAGCCACTGGCCAGCGGATCACTGTTGAAGAGGTGGGCGTCTACACGGTCAAGGATAGCAAGATCACGCGCGAGCAGTTTTTCAACGAAGGCCCGCGGTAACCGTATAGGCGGTTACAGACGTTGCAGTAGCCGTGCCGATCACTCTCCTCGTCGACGAGCGCGCTGATGAAGTGCATCTGTTCTATCATTCGATGGCGAGCTTCCGCGCTTCGTACGGAAGTGTGCCGGTTCACGCTGTTGCCGGAGATCTCGACGCGAGGATCGAGTCCCTTCTCGAGACGGCCGCGTGGTGACAGAGGGGGCATGAGGCAACACTGAACCACGTCCCGGTACCCAAGACGAGTGTCCTAGAAATGGTCGAACCGTTACCTGGGGTATGACTTACGCAGAGCTGACAGAACCGGTGAGTAGTTGGATAGGTACGCCTAACATTTCCAAGGAGGGTTGATATGTATCACAAGATCGGTGTCGCAATCGTGATTCTCGGCAGCATATGGGTCGGCAACAGTCATGCGGGTGAAGGGACGGTTCCCTCGCCGGAGGTTGCCAAGAGTGTCGGTCAGGCCCTGTTAAAAGCCTATACGTTTGAGCCTGTCCAGCCGAATCCGCCTAACCATCTGTGGCTTGACGAAGGGCACGGCCGGGTGCAGTTCCTCATGTTCGACAAGCCTGTCAGCGATCCCACTGCGACAGTGCAATGGGTAGGCCAAGGGGTCAAAGGCCGGTTTTGTGCTGAATCGCAGCCTGAATGTGGGAAGACAGGCTTTACGCATTTTCATCGGACCAAAACTCCCGCTACCGGTGATACGTCCATGCATGGGGCGAAAGGCGAGGAAGGCTACTGGCTGAAGCATGTTGCAGTTGCCGAATTTGATGTGGAGCACAAAGGGGAACATGCAGGTCATGGAGGAGGAAAAACGCACTACAAACCAGGTGAGGTAGAGGATCAACCCCAGCCGACGACACCCAAGTGCGAGTAACTGGTCGGTGTCAGGCCTTCTGGTTCGTGAACCGCGCCAACTGAGTACAAAGGTTCTTATCGAGTTTCGACTGAGATGGTGGCGATTCAACAAGCAATCGTATTGTCTTTCCTCAAGGCTTATGTCTGAGAACACCCCATCCCACAGAATCCCAAGGAGGCCAACATGCCGCAGATGACCGCCGTTCAGCTTCGCTCACCCGGCGCCCCATTCGAAGTCGTCACACGAGAGATCCCGGCGCCTGGATCCAACCAGATACGCATCAAAGTACAGGCCTGCGGAGTCTGTCATAGCGACCTGTTTGTCAAGGAGGGATATTGGCCTGGCCTGCAATACCCGCGCGTCACAGGGCATGAGGTGGCCGGAGTGGTCGATGAAGTTGGCGCAGGTGTGACGGCATGGAAAAAGGGCCAGCGTGTGGGTGTGGGCTGGCACGGTGGCCATTGTGGTCAATGCGAGCCATGCCGCCGTGGCGACTTCATGGGTTGTAAGTACTTCCAAGTGACCGGATTTCAGGAAGACGGCGGATACGCTCAGTACATGATCGCGAGGAGCGAAGCCGTGGCGGCGATTCCGGATGCGATTTCGCCGGTCGAAGCGGCCCCCCTTTTGTGCGCAGGCGTGACGACATTTAACAGTCTGCGGAAGAGTGGGGCAGTCGCAGGTGATCTCGTGGCTGTGCAAGGCCTGGGCGGACTCGGTCATCTTGGGATTCAGTTCGCGAGCAAAATGGGTTTTCACACGGTGGCGATTGGCCGAGGCAAAGACAAGGAGCCGCTTGCGCGGAAGCTCGGAGCCGCCCGATATCTGGATACCGATGCCGTCGACGCTGCGAAAGAATTGACAAGCTTGGGCGGCGCGGCGGTCATTCTCGCCACCGCTCCGGACAGCAAGGCCATGTCGGCGCTCATCGACGGTCTCGGGGTTGGAGGACAACTGCTGGTGGTCGGGGCATCAGCCGATCCCATTCACGTCACTCCCATTCAGCTCATCGGCAGCCGCCGGTCTATTCAAGGCTGGCCATCAGGCACTGCCAGAGATTCCGAAGACACGCTGAACTTCTGCGCCCTCACGGGGATTCGCCCCATGATCGAGACGTTGCCGCTTGAACAGGCCGCTGCCGGTTATGAGCGCATGTTGAGTGGCAAGGCGCGGTTTCGTGTGGTGCTCACCATGAACTAAACCGAACGTTGTCTGACCACGACAAGCTGAATCTACAGGCAGCGCGGCTTGGATAAATAGGAGGGGAGACCACACCATGCGTCAATTCATCAAAGTGCGCGCTCACATATGTCTGTGGTCATGTGTCTTGATCCTGCTCTTCAGCGTGGTTGGTCGTTCTCTGCCGTCCGTCGCGGTGGCGCAAGAGATCACCGTATCTGACCAGACCTTCGGATGCATCCTGGACTGGCCGAAGGTCCGCAATACGCGTTTCAAGCATTCTGATCCGGAGAAGTTGAAGGAGGCGATGCGGATTCTTCGGGACAGCGTGCCGGACAAGGAGTATCCGGTGGGTACTATCCTCCAGCTTATTCCGTTTGAAGCCATGGTGAAACATCCGCGGGAAAAGTTTCCCGAACACGAACGGCTGGGAGTTTTTCTTTCTGGATGTCTCCAAGGAAGGGACCAAGATCGCCGATCGAGGCGAGCAAGTGGTGAATCGTTCTCAAGGGGTCACGTGCTTAAGTTGTCATCAACCGGCCGCGAGATTTGACTTCGTCTGCGAAAAGGGGCACGGCTGCGCTCCTATCCCGTTCGATGATCAAAAGATTGCCGAGATCCAGAAGTCCGACCTTCGCTGTACGAAGAAGTAGGCGGGCACGCAAACGGATGGAGATTTTTTCAAATACAGTCGAGGCCAGAGGATAAGATGCCAGTAATTTGGCACCAAACAATAGCAGGCGATACGCATGTTGGTACCGGTATGTGCCTGAGTCAGCGCGCCTATCGAAGAACGGCGGTCGTCCCGCGTGCCGGTTCAGAACGTGATAGACGAGATTTCAGAAGCAAGGCCTGGACGGCGAGGCATCGTGAATTGTTTGACGACACTGTTGAGCGCCGCGCAAGAAGAGAATCTCGATCCATTCTCGATCCGTTCCTCTCCGTCGGATGGTTCTGGGGTTCAAATGTTTGAGTGCAAGACCGGACTCAATATTCACTCTGCTGACGAAAGCATTTCCCACCTGCGGAAAGTGTAGCGATAGGTTGCAACGGCGATGGCGAGCGCGACGAGGGTCAGGATCGCCGCGACTGCGAATGTGACCTGCATGCCGGTGGCAACGGCATCGGGAGGCGCCGCTGTGATGTCGACCGTCGACGATGCGGCCGCGAACACCGCGCCCATGACGGAAGCACCGGTGATGAGCCCGAGATTGCGGGACAGGTTGAGCAGGCCGGAAATGACGCCCCGCTGCTCCGGGCGAGTATCCGTCATGACGGCGGTGTTGTTGGCTGTCTGGAACAGCGCGTAGCCGACTGTGATGACGATGAGAGAGGCGGTGTAGCCATAGATTCCGAGCGACGCCGGTATCATGGATAGCATGAAGGCGCCGGCGGCTACTCCGATGAGCCCAAGGACGGTCATGCGTTGGGGGCCAAGGCGGTCCGCAAGGCGGCCGGCCGGCACACCGGTCAGCGCGGCGAAAAAAGGACCGATCGACAACACAAGTCCGATAAAAGCTGCGTTGAGCCCGAGCGTACGCGAGAGATAGAACGGCCCGACCACGAGCGTCGCCATCATGACCGTCGAGACGAGTGCGCTCATGGCGAGGCTCCCGCTCAGTACGGGATTGCGAAACATCGTCAATCTGATTAACGGTGATTCAGCCCTTGTCTCGGCGAACAGGAAGAGGCCGGCTCCGAATAGGGCGGCCGCCAGCAGGGCCATGTTGCGCGGTCCGAAGCTGCCGCGTCCCACCGTCATGGCGAGCGTATACGCTGCGAGCGTCAGAGTAAGCAGTAACGTACCCGCATAATCGAACCCGGCCTGATCAGCCTTCTGCCGTTGACTATCAACGGGGAGGTGTCGATGCGCGAGAAGAAAAATCAGGAAACCCAGCGGCAGGTTGATCAGGAAGATGGCCCGCCAGCCAAATTCGGAAATCAAAATGCCGCCGAGCGATGGGCCGAGAGCAGTGCCGATCGCAGACATGGTCCCGAGCAACCCCATGGCGCTACCGACTTGTGCTTTGGGAACCGTCTCACCGACATATGCCATGGTGAGAGCCATCATGATGGCCGCTCCTAGACCCTGCGCCGCCCGGGCGGCAATCAGCAGCCAGAGCGTGTGAGCGACACCGCACATGACAGAGGCGACCGTAAACAGGAAGACGCCGATCAGGAGCAGCCGTCGGCGACCGGTCATGTCGCCGAGCCGGCCCACGCTGACGATCACGGTCGTAATGGCGACGAGATACGCGATGACGACCCACTGGACCTGCTGAAAAGAGGCATTGAACGCCTGTGCCAGCGTCGGTAGGCTCACATTGGCGATGCTCGTTCCGATCGAGGACAGCAGCATGGATAACGAAAGGCTGGCGAGTATCCACCGCATCGAAGGTTCCAGATCCGTCCTTCCGGCCTGTGCCACATCTCGTCCTGCCATGATTCGTTTGAATCTCATTGGTCCTTTCGCAGCAGCCACACATGTTCGGTCGCCGCACATTTTCCCTTGAGCCCACCGGGCACATCTGCGCTGGTGAGGAGGCTTAACTGGTATCGATGCGCATAGTGTCGACGGACTTCCTCGGGGCTGACTGAGAAAGGAGGGCCTTCCGCCGCGCGTTGGTCGTACTCGTAACAAATGAGCAACTGCGGCGCGTGATCCGTTATGTCCGTGACATGCGCCGCGTAGCGACTGCGAATGGTCTCCGGAAGAGCTACCAGCGCGGCCCTGTCATACATCGCATCAACCTGACCCAGCATCGTTCTCGTCACATCGAAGATATCGCCGACGAAGATGTCGATGTTGTTCGCATGGTAGTGGTCCATTCCACCGCTCTTCTCGATCGTGGGTGTTATCCCGAGTTCCGCGAACAGTTGGTCAATGGCGATTGAGCTCAATTCAGCTCCGGCAACCAGGTAGCCGTTGGACAGCAGCCACGGTATATCCAGCGTTTTCCCGCACAAGGGCACAAAGACCCGGCTGCCTTTCGCCAGAGCCAGTTCTTTGAAATACTTCACCAGCAGCGGGTTGGCTTCACCCTTGTGAAACCCGATCTCATTGCTCGCCCACCTGTCATGCCAAAATTGTGTATCCATAATCAGCGACCTCTCTGTGAAGTGACTCGCACACTTCTGTTCCAACGAATCACGCCTCGAATGGTTGTGAGTATAGCCTTCTGAATGACATGGCGGAAGGCGCATCATCTGCACTTTATTCGTGCGCGAGACGCCACATCCAGATCAAGCTGTGATATGGTCGGCGCATGCCCAAACCAGATCTCAATCTGCTGCTCACCCTGGATGTCTTACTAACGGAAGGTAGTGTGGCTCGCGCCGCCAGACGTCTGCGGCTAAGCCCCTCGGCGATGAGCAGGGCGTTGACGAGACTGCGTACGACGACGGGAGACCCACTTTTGGTGAGGGCCGGCCGCGGTCTCGTACCCACCCCCCGGGCGGTCGAACTTCGCGAGCGGGTCAGTCAGGTCGTGCAGGAGGGGCAAGCGGTGCTGCGCCCTGCGGAGAAGCTCGATCTTACACAACTGGTCCGAACGTTCACACTACGGACCAGCGAAGGCTTCGTGGAAAACTTCGGGGCCTATCTCATTGCGCATGTCGGCGCGGAAGCTCCCGGCGTGCGACTGCACTTCCTGCAGAAGGCCAATAAGGACAGCGCGCCACTTCGCGACGGTGCTGTCGATCTCGAAACCGGTGTGGTCGAGAAGACGACTGCGCAGGAGTTGCGTGTTCAAGCATTGTTCCGGGACCGTCTCATCGGCGTCGTGCGAACGGGGCACCCGCTGAGCAAGGGCAAGATCACGCCTTCCCGATACGCCGGGAGCAGGCATATTTGCGTCTCGCGGCAGGGGCTTGAGAAGGGGCCGATCGAGGAAGCATTGCAGAGGCTCGGCTTGGAACGGGAAGTTGTCACGATCGTCGGCGGCTTCGCGACGGCGATCGCTCTCGCGAGGGGCTCAGACCTGGTCGCCACAGTTCCCGAACGACATACGGGAATCTTGCGCGCCGGCATGCAAAGTTTTTCGCTTCCGGTCTCCACGCCAGAGTTCACGGTGTCGTTGCTCTGGCATCCACGTCTCGATGCCGATCTTGCGCATCGCTGGCTGCGCGGCCACGTCCGGCAGATCTGCGCGGCGATCCGCTGACGGGACAGGCTCCTGCCGTCAGCGGATGACGCGGTAGACAGAGGGATCGTCACCAAAGAGGGGATAGCAAGGCGTCAATCTGCCGCGATTACGAATTGTCTTTTTCCATGGAGTCAATGAACGAATCCGCTTCTTGAATGGACGCATTTAGGTCCTTGATCAGGGATTGGATGTTCCCTTCCACCGTGACCAATTCGCTCTTGAGTGAGGCAATGGCCTGCGCGTTCAAGTTATGCTTCAAGAACAGCACATGGTCTTTGAGCTTCGCCAGGACCGGGTCCATTTTCCCCTCCGCCCGTTTCATGGCTTTGATCAATTGGGCATACTGACTGCGCGTTTGGGTGAGCTGCTTCTGGCTTTTCTGGCGCAATGCCGCGCTGGAGTATTGCTTGAGTTCAGCCGTCCATTCCTCAAATAACGCATCCGACACATTTTCAACCGACGCAATGCGATCCCGCACGGCTTGGGCTCTCTTTTCACTCTGCAGATATTCTTCGTTCAGCACATCGTACTTGTCCTGTAATTCTCCGCCCTGAACATTCAAGGTCTTGGTGAAGCGATCAAGGGCCGACTTGAACTGCTCTTTGGCGTCCTGTTGGGCGTCACGGGCTTTTTTGACATCGCTCACCATCAGGTCGCGCTTGTGGTACCCCAGTTTTTCCATCGTTTCATAATAGGCTGTCTGGCAGCCGGACCCAGTGAGGCTGATCAGGACGAGTCCGCAACTCAGCGCGAGCGGTAAGAGCCTGTGAAAACAGAGGGGGTGCCGAACGTTCATGATGCCATCCTTGTCCAGAGCTTTATCCGCCGGACGGTAAGCCGGGAACCGAGTGCGACTGCCGGCGTATGTAATGATCGTTAAAGTGAATCCATCGTTTGAGATCGATGGTGTGTCAGCTGATACTCTACCAGACCGATCACGCATCTGCTATTCGGTTCAGCTAGCTCCCAGATCAGCTAGGCGCACCTGCGCTCTCCGTTATTCGTCGCATGCCGCGTCGTGATGGATCGCGCGACCATCGGTTTTTTCTTGAGGGAACACCAATCCCAAGTCTGAAACGTAGACATAGGAGAATGAATCCTGGCATCCTTCGGCGGTCAGGTCTATTGCCTGATCTCGCGTCCGTGCTGGATGCGTTTCCAGAGAAAAGGAGTCAAGAATATGTCGAGCAATACTGTCCGTCTTCATCGCGTACTTCGCGCAACACCAGAACGCGTTTACCGGGCGTTCCTTGATGCGGATGCTATGGCCAAATGGCTGCCGCCGAACGGATTCACCGGCAAAGTGCACCAGATGGACCCCAAGGTGGGCGGCACCTACAAGATGTCGTTCACGAACTTCACTTCCGGCAAGAGCATTTCGTTCGGAGGAAAATATCTTGAGCTGGTGCCGTACGAACGCCTGCGTTACACGGATATATTCGACGACCCGAATCTCCCCGGAGAAATCCAGGTGACAATCACGTTGAAGAAAGTGTCTTGCGGGACGGAGATGACGGCTGTGCAGGAAGGTATCCCTGACGTGATTCCCGTTGAATCCTGTTATCTGGGCTGGCAGGAATCGCTGATCCTTCTCGCGAAACTCGTCGAAGCGGAGATTCCTGATTAGAACCGGTTGTGGCAGGTGAGGCATGTTCCGGCGTGAGGCTCGGACATGCCTGCATTGCGTATCGTTGCCCCAGAGTGGATCTCTGCCTAGCGGCTGAGCCACAGGATTTTTCGCAACATGATGCCCGTCATTGAGCGCTATGCAAGACTTCCCTGCGGTACTGGGTAACTGATGGCCATCGGTCAGCCTCGTTCCACATGCCACACAGCGCAGTCCTTTTTCATGCGCCGTCCCCCCTATCACAGGCTTTTGCCACATGTGAGGCAATTGATCACGGCGAAGACAACATCTCAATTCAATTTTGGTGGACGTGTAACTCACACGCGAGGATGTGGCCCCAGCTGCTAGGGACCATAGAAAACAGGTCCCCATTCGGAAGTGGAGCTGGTCACGACTTCCCCCTGTAGCTGTCAAATGTCCCTCGACCAGGGCTTTGCCCAGTCACAATCGAGGCGGCTCCTCTCTATCCTCAGCAACAGGGAACGATATCTACGCGTGGGCCTTCAATCCCTCCGGCCTTCACGCTCCTAACAGCTATCCTCCACTCGAAACCTTCTACTTATTCAAGGAGCCATATGGAAATCACAAGAACAGTAGGTGAATGGAATATCGGCGAGTCGCGCATACGATGGAGTGCCGTGTTCGCCGGATTCGTCGTCGGCGTCTCGGTACAGATGGTCTTGACTCTGTTGGGGCTGGCCATCGGCGCCTGGTCAGTGGACTTGCATGAATCGCAACCGGCGCAGGGAATTCCTCTTGGTACAGGTATCTGGACAGCTTTGTCGATGTTGATCTCCGCCTTCGCGGGAGGTTTTGTCACGGCGCATCTTTCAGGGGCCCCTCTGCGTTCGGACGGAATGTACCACGCAGCGGTCGTGTGGGGTGTGACGTGGCTGCTCTTTACGTGGCTCACCACGACAGCCATGGCGACGGTGATCGGCGGATTATTCAGCGCATTCGGGTCGGGCCTTCAGTCAGTCGGCCAAGCAGCCGGGCAAGGGATCAGCACAGCTGTATCTAAGGTAGCGGACAAAACTGAGGCGAATACCAACATCACTTCTGAAGGACTGAAAAAACAAATCGAATCCATTTTGCAGGCGACACAGAAACAGGAGTTGCAGCCTGGCGAGGTGAAGAAAGACGCGGGAAAGGTCACGGATCAGGCACAGGGCGGCAAGCCCCTCAGTCAGGTGACTGATGCGGGAGTGACTGAGCTGAAAGAAAAGCTGTCCGCGCTGGACAAGGATGCCGCGATCAATGTCATGGTCACTAAGTTCGGTATGTCCAAGACGCAGGCGCAGGAGGTCGTGCAATCTTCTATCGGCATGATTGAGCCGTTGAAGGAAAAGGCACAGGACGTAAAAGAAAAGTCTGTGGCAATGGCGGATACGACCATAAAGAACTTGGCCTCCGCAGCCTGGTGGATGTTTGTGTTGGCTATGCTCTCTCTCGGCGCCACGCTCGGCGGCGGTGCATTGGGCATTTCCCAAGAATCCAGGATGGTAATCGAAGGGCGACCAGGTCTGAGACCGGCCCACGCGGGCGTGTAGGGCGGACGGATCGATGGAATGAGGGGCGGGGAGGGACCTATATCCTCCCCGCTTGTTCATTATAAATTGATGGAGGTGTAATAGCCGACCTGCCAGGCCTTCAAACTGCTTCTGAGTCTAGCCAGGCGCAGAGTTCAGAAACGACCAGCACTTTGCCTTCTGAGAATAAGAACCGCCGCAGTCCTCCTTCGTTAAGCCACGCGCATCCCCTCCGGTGGATCGAACAAATATCCCGTCACAAACCCGCTCTGCCAGATGAAAATACTTCGTCCAATACTTGGTCCTTGGCCAGCCTCGTTGGCGATGCCCGGCTCATCGCATACAGCGCGTATTTCACCGCCAAGGCCTCCTCATGCCCGCGGCCGCACCGGCGCCGGAGCGCGTCAAGTCTGACGCCGGAAGTACTGCTTCGTCGCTGGCGCCGGAACCTTTAGCGCTCCTGAGCCTCCGTTTGACACAGTCATCCGCGTCCATGGGCGCCGAATCCCCTCGCTCAGCGGTATCAGCTTTGTGAAAGTTCAAGATGGAGATGCTTCGATGGGACCTGGTGGACCCTGGTTTCAGGCGGAAGAGGGCTGAGGACTAAGGTTATTTAGATGGGATGGTTTTCAGCGGAGCGGCCGTGGAGTCACGATTGATTGAGGGCTCTTTGGCCGATTTGGCCTGAGTGCGGAAACGGGCAGGGGGGAGGCCGAAACAACGTTTGAAGGCGCGATTGAATGAGGGCTCGGACTCATACCCGATGTCGCCGGCGACCTCGGCCACGCTCTTGGACGTGGACGTTAAGAGTCGTGCGGCAAGCTGCAGCCGCCAGCGGGTGAGGTAGCCGATCGGGGTGTCCGACAGATAGTGCTGGAACCGTTCGGCGAGCACGGAGCGGGAGATCCCCACCTCGGCGGCGAGCGCGGCGATGGTCCAGGGCCGAGCCGGCTCTCGATGCAGGCGCGCCAGCGCTTTGCCCACTTCCGGATCGCGAACCCCGGCAAGCCATCCTGTCTGACTAGGCGGTAACTGCGCAACGTAGTGTCGCAACGTTTCCACGAACAACGCTTCGGATAACTTGGCGATGACCGCGGCGCTGCCGGGGCCGGAGCTCTCCGCGTGAGCGACGGAATAGCGGAGCGTGTCTTCCAGCCACTGTCCCGACGGCGTATCGCGGATATTGACCTTGAGCATCGCAGGCAGCCCGGCCAGGAAGACCCCGCTGAGTTGCGCGTCGCAGGTCATATACCCGCAGATCAGCCTCGTGAGTTCACCTCCCCCGCCGAGCTGGGACAGCACGCGTCCTTCCGCAAGGATCTGTCGGAGTTGCTGGGAGGTGTCCACCGGTGTGACGGGAGGGCCGTTTCCCATGAGGTGTGCATCCCCATGCGGGAGAATCATGATGTCGCCGGCCGTCAGCGGCACGGTGCGGTCTTCCTGTTCGAGGCGAGCATAGCCCCGTCCTTCGAGAACCAAATGAAAGATGATGATGTGCTTGGCTTGCGTCGACAGGTACGACGCCATGGTCCCGGCGTCTGGTTCTCGAGACACACCAGGGCGCGGCAAATTCACCGTTGAAGAACACCGCGCCGTCGAGTTTTACGGCCTTCAGCACTTCAGACAGCACGTCCATGACATTTCCCTCGGCGAGAGCGGAAGGTCCGCAAAGAATTCCGGACGCTCGGATAAGCGGCCTGCAGCTTAACATTCTCCTGATAAGAGAGCCAGACGCGCTGATAAGACTCGAAACGCCCTCTGTCCTATAGTGCGGCCAGACAGGACGCAGCACAAGGTACCAGGACTAGAGACCACACAGCGGAGGGAGACCATGACGACGAACACGGTAGTGCAGGAAATGGATGGCTTGAAGACGCGTCTCAATACCATTTGGGCGGCAGGGGACTACGATCGTTTCTCGCGGTACATGGAAGGCGGCGCGCGGGAGTTTTATGAGCGACTCCAGCTCGCGCCGGGATGCCGGCTGTTGGACGTGGGATGCGGCTCCGGTCAACTCGCGTTGATCGCGGCGAAGGACGGCCTGGAGGTGACGGGAGTGGACATCGCCGCCAACTGGGTCGAGCGGGCGCAAGCCCGAGCCCGCGCGGAAGGGGTGCCTGCTCGATTCGAAGTGGCCGATGCCGAAGCGCTTCCGTTCGAAGCAGCCAGCTTTGATGCCGTGGCGAGTCTGATCGGCGCGATGTTTGCGCCGCGTCCTGATCTGGTGGCGAAGGAACTGTTGCGGGTGTGCACACCCGGAGGAACCCTCGCCATGGCCAACTGGACGGCGGAGGGATTTGTCGGACAGATGTTCAAGAACGTCGCAAAATTCATTGGCCCGTCCGGGATGCCGTCGCCCGTCTTGTGGGGAGACGAAGGCACAGTTCGAGAACGTCTGGGTCACGGACTGTCCACGCTCAGCTTGACCAAGCGGCAGTACCTCTTCAGCTATCCTTTTGGGCCCTCGGAGGTTGTGGAATTCTTTCGTCTCTACTACGGCCCGACCAACCAGGCATTTGCGTCTCTCGACGCCGAGGGGCAAGCGGATTTGCGCAAGGATCTGGAGGCGCTCTGGACTGCCCACAATCAGGCAGGGCCGGATTGCACGACGGTGTACGGCGAATATCTGGAAGTCATCGGTATTCGGGCATAAGACACGCATCACTCATACAAAGGAGACTCACCATGGCGACCGCAATCACAACCGAGACGGACCAAAAGACGAGCCTGTATGACATCACGAATCTGGACAAGATGAAGACTCTAGGAACACATGCTCCCGAAGCGATGAAGGCGTTCGTGGCTTTCGATAAGGCCGCGCTGGCGGGCGGGGCGATTCCGGTGAAGTACAAGGAGTTGATGGCCTTGGCCGTGGCCTTCACGACGCAATGTCCCTACTGCATCGAACTGCATGCGAATAAGGCCAGAGAGCAGGGAGCGTCGGATCCGGAGATCGCTGAATCGGTGCTCGTGGCAGCGGCCTTGCGGGCCGGCGGGGCAATCACGCACGGCACCCACGCGATGAAGTAAATATGACGGGGCCGGCGGGCCGACATGGTCGGCCCGCCATGCATCTGACAAGGTCCATGACGCTGACACCGATGCCGGAGGCTCTACCCTCGGTAAAGACACAGTGAATCCGTTTTCACAATCGAAGAGGAGACCACCATGAACCTATATAAACTGTTTGCGTTGACCCTGGGGTTGTTGCTCGCATGCTCCAATTTGGCATCGGCGGAAATCCTGGCCTTGCTCAATTATGAGAGCAAGCCGGACCAGCTGGTGCGGCGCGAGGGGATTGCGATCATGGACATCGACCCCGAGTCCGGGAACTTCGGGAAGATTCTGATGGAGATTCCACTGCCGCCCGATCTCGTGGCGCACCATATTTTCTTCAATCGGGATCGGAGCAAAGCCTATATCACGGCATTGGGGAAAAGCATTCTGCACGTGGTGAATCTGAGGGCGTTTCCCTACCGGCTTCAGGCGATCGATGTGCCGGATTGTCAGATGGGGGAGGATCTTGCCGTGTCGGAGGATAATCGAACCTGGTACCTGACCTGCATGGGCTCGAACAACGTCATCATGGGGGATGCGCTCCTCGATAAACCGATCAAAACGATCAGCGCCGTGAAGCCAGCACTGGCGACGATTCAGTATCCGCACGGCATTGCGATTCACAATGGCATCGACCGCGTCTTGGTGACCAGTACGGTCAAGCCGGATATGTCCGATGCGGGAGAGTCGATCACCGTGCTAGAGGCCGCCAGCGGCAGAGTGCTCTCGACGCACAAGGTCTCATCGAAACCCTCTCCGGCGAAATCGGCTCCCGTTGAAGTCATGTTCAGTCCCAACTCGAATCCTCCCGCGGTGCATATCACCAACATGCTCGAAGGAACGTTGTGGGCAGGCATATGGGATCCGTCCAGCAAGGGATTTTCGTTCCATCAGGTTGATGACTTTGGCTCACGGCAGCAGGGCATGCCGCTCGAAATGCTCTATAACGCCAAGGGGGACCGCCTGTTCGTCACCACGGCCAAACCGGGGTTCGTCAATCTGTACGACAACAGCGATCCCCGGCAACCGAAGTTTCTCAAGACGATCGCCGCAGCGGCCGGCGCGCACCATAGCGTGCTGTCGCCTGACGAGCGATACCTGTTCGTCCAGAACAGCTTCCTCAATCTGGAAGGCATGAGCGATGGTTCCATCACGGTGATCGACCTGAAGGCGGACAAAGTTTTGGGGAGCATTGACACGCTGAAGGCGCAGGGGTTCAATCCCAACTGCATCATGCTGCTGCCGATTCAGCCAGGCGACTTGCGGGCAAGCCGGGCCATCGAGTGAGCCGACGGAGAACGGTCTGATGAAAGAAAGCCCGACGAGTACGGCGGGGGCCCTGTCTCCGTCGTACTTGCCGCATGCCAGTAGGGTGACGAAGGATGGGATGCTTCACTTTAATGTCCATCGAGCCACGCATGGTGACGGTCACGATGGTGTTTTGCTGCAGATCCAGTTTGTTGGGGAGATTTCCTGTGGAGCAGTGGGGCGAGCGGAGGTGTCTGAATGAGATCACCAAGAGTCGTGAATGATTGCCCATGGGCGAAAGGCCGACTAACGATAGATCTCTTTCCTGTCGCCAATTTTAACACGAGGACGATCAATTCCTTGTCCCGGATCGTATAGATGATCCGGTAGTCGCCTTCTCGAATTCGGTACAGATCCTCCTCACCGGCGAGCTTCTTGACACCCTGCGGGCGTGGATTTCCCATTAAAGCTCGGAGGCGTTTGACGATTCGCTTTTGAATCGGTTCGGCAAGTGCTGTGAGTTGTCGCTCGGCAGGAGGGGCAGGAGAATCGAATAGGCCATCGCAGAAGTTTAAAGGCCGGGTTCCTTCAGAACGGCATCAAGTGGTTTCGCGCCTTTCTTCTTCGTTTCGGCCAACGCCGCCCGGGCATCGGCGAGGTCGATGCGATCTTCCAGGTCTTCCAGCAATCGCAAGTCGGCTATGGGAACCACGGCGGCGATTTCTTTGCCGCGTCGCCGGAGTATCACACGCTCTTTCCCGAATGCGACGCGATTAATCGTATCTGCGAATCCCTCTCTGGCTTTACTGGTCGGCAGATGCGCCATGGGTCACCTCATCAGAATTGTACGAAACGTACCAACTGTACGAAGTGTACGTTTGAGAGAAGTTAAAGTCGAGGGTGGACGTAGGTCCCTTCCTTCTGCTTCCCATCCAACAGACAACTCACGTTCATATCACCCATGACATTGATTGCCGTCCGACAGCGGTCGAGAAACCAATCGACGGTAAGCAGGACAGGGATGTATTCCACCGGCAGTCCAACGGCAGTGAATACCATGGTCATCGTGACCAGACCCGCTTCTGGAATGCCGGCGGCGCCAACTGAGGCAATGACGCTGGTCAGCACCACCATCAATTGCTGATACCCGCTGAGGTCCATCCCGATCATTTGGGCGATAAATAACGCCGCCATGGCCTCGTAGAGCGCGGTGCCGTCGTTGTTGAAATTCGCGCCGACCAGCGCCCCCATGCTGGCTGATTGCTCACGCAAGCCTACGCGATCCCTAAGCGCAGTATAGGTTACGGGCATCGTGGCTGTTGAACTCGCTGTGGAGAAGGCCATGACCAGCGCGTCGCGTCCCCCGCGAAGCAACTTACCCGGGCGCACCCAAGACCCGAAGCGGATGCGCACGAGGTAATAGGCCGCCTGGATTGCGAGCGCCAGCAGCACGCTCAGCACAAAGATGCCAAGCGCCTTAAACTGCACGAAGCCCTGCGTTCCCACAGTGCTGGCAACGATGCCGAAGACGGCAAGCGGCACAACGGCGATGATCCAATGCAAAATCTTAATCAGCGATTCGAGAAAGAGTCCGACCACCTGCTCGACCGTGCCGAGTGGCCGGTGACGTTCCTTGCGTAACGCCATACCAAATGCCACAGCGACGAAAATGACACCAATGACTTTCCCATCGTCACCCAGCGGTCCAAGCAGGCTTTTCGGCACGTTCTCAAGAAAGGCGACGAGCGGATAAGCCCCATGCGTCGTTTCGTTGGAGGATGGCGACGGCGTCAGTGCCGCACCTTGCCCCGGTTGGATCACGTTAGCGACGGTCAGTCCCACGGTGATCGCAACCAACGTATTCAACAACAACAGCCGTGCAAGCCGTGCCGCAAGTGGACCGCCGAACTGCGTCGTCATAAATGTGTGCACGATCGCCGCAAGGATCAGCGGCGGGGCGAGCGCACCCAAAAGGCGCAGGACCAGCTTTCCCGGCACTGCAAGGACGGCCGCCTGGCTTCCCAGCATCAGCCCTACCATGACGCCGAGAATCAAGCCGGCGACGATCCGTCCATACAGCGGGATGAGTTGCCATGTTGCGATCAGGCTCCTGTGGGGCGTCACGATCGTCGTTTTATCCAAAGCATTATCATCCACGAGTTGTGGCTCCGATCTTCTCTATTCTTCATGTAAGGCTTGAGGCAAGCCCACGAGCCCATGCTCAGATATCGCCCCGCCGGGCTGTTGCGGATGGTATCAGCTTCGACTAATTAGGTTCATTGGCCGACGCGGTGAATGCCGCTGCATGCTTTCTGATGAACTCCTGCAAGCTCAGGGGCGCATGTCTCGTGAGCGTCAGCACGTCGTCCGACATCCGGTCGTAGCGTCCCGCGCGGTGCAGATCGGCCATCGTCGCGAGGTGGTTCACCAAGTGAACCGGCAAGCCGCGCTTGAGCAGCCCATCCCGCCACGGCTCGGCCGGAATATCCTGATAGGTGATCGTGCGGCCAAGCGCCTTCGAATACTCCTGGGCATAGAACTGCATGTTCTCGGACTGCGGACCGGTCAGGTGATAAATCTTGCCGATGTGCGACTGCGGGTTCGCGAGCAGCGCGGCGACCACACGGGCAACGTCATCCGCTGCAATCGGCGACGTCTTGCCTTCGCCGAACGGGAGGCGGATCTGATCTGAGCGCTTGACCGAATCCGCTGTGAACAGCAGGAAGAAGCCATCGAGAAACACGGTGGGCCGCACATGCACGACCGGCAGACCGGACCAGTTCAGCGCCTGCTCGGCAAGCCAGTGCAGCTTGTGCTGCGGGCTCGCGGTGGTGTCGGTGATGCTCATCTGCGAGACTGTCATCTGCGACATATTGACGAACGCCTTTACGCCGTGATGCTTGGCCACCGCCGCTACATTGACCGTCGCGGCCAAATAGGTATCCGACACCGACATGCCGAAGTACATCGTCTCGCAACCGGCAATCACCCGATGCATCGACTCGAGATCGAGGAGATCGCCCGCCACGACATCCGCACCCAGGTCGCGCAACGCCTGCGCGCGGTCGTCTTTGTTGCGCACCATCGCTCGCACCGCGTGGCCTTGCTTCAACAGCAGTTCGGTGACCGTGCGCCCGACCGCGCCGACGCGACCCGCCGCGCCTGTGACTAGAATGGGTTGTGCCATCTGCTGTCCTCCTGTGAGTTTCCTCTGAATGAACATCAGAGGTAGTGTCGCCAAACGGCTTCAAGCCTGATCATTTGGAGCAGACCAACGGGGGGACGGAGCAGTCTACTGTAAAGCTGGTGGGGTATCCATCACTTCGGAGACGATAGAGGAGCGCTAAAGGTGAGAAAGTAAGCCAGCACCGGCTGCCAGGGGCGGGGAAATTGATTGCAAGACCTGAGGTGACTCCGAAACAATGGGCGCCTCGGAGTGCCACAATCTATCTATTTCGCTGTGGTCATTGCGCCTGGGCTCGACGCGACAGGGACACGATATAAGAGGCTGAACGGGCGGCGATCATGGGATCGGCTGCTTCGATACCGGGAATCAGCGCTCCTGGCATGAAGAGCAACTTCTTTTCCGCGGTTTGGCTGTCCGCCACGGCTTTGGTGATAATGATCGTACCCAATTCGATCTGCTTGCGACTGTCCGGCCACGCGATCGTGGGATCGTCGATCTTGTCTCCTTTCTCAGCCACCTGCAGGAGCAATTTGAACTTGGCGGGACCACGGCGCACGCGTTCGCGAATCTCGGTGCTCAGATAATCAGATCCCGCCGTTCCGAGTTGCTCCTGGGTGAGGAAGTGCTCGCCCGCCACGGGCCGGAGCTGGTAGCGACCGAATGTGACGGTGCCTTTCGCGTTCGTGAATTTGAACGAGTTAATCCCGAAATAGGGCAGGGTGGCGTAGCTCACCGGTTGCGGCTTGGGGCTCTCCACGAAATTTTTTGCAGCCGGATGGGATCCCAGAAACGTCTCGATGGCGGTTGGTTTGGGAGCATCCGGTCCGCTCGCACCAACTGCAAGCAGAAAATCCCTGAACTCTTCCGCCGTCGCAACCGGAAATCCGTTGAACGAAAGGACCACGAGGTCGGTGTTCGATCCATCCGGTAATGAGAACTTTACGGCCATGCCGCGCGGCATCTGGCTGGTGTCCGGGACGCTCGGTTGCCCGGAACCAGCAGAGAACCGCACCGTCACTGGAACCGGCGCCTTCTTCTTTTGCAGATGAGCGGCTTTGCTCACCGAGGCCGCCGAGGCAGCAGGGGTGAACGTGCCTTCCAAGACGACGCCCTTTGGGTGATTGGCGCGCATGCCAGGATGAACACCGAATACACCGTTGAAGGCATCGACGAGTTGCTCGGGCAGCGATTTCTGACTCGCGGGCGACTCTTCAGCCATGACAGAAGCGGGGAGAGTCATGGCAACGGCGAGTGTGGCGGTGGCTGCGAGTGATCTCCACATAGGCAGGTCCCTCCTCGAAGGCTGCGATTTCGACAATGAGCGGTTTTGCGTGAGCTCACCCAATCACGTCTGTGAACCGCTGGGGAGGTTGGTTGGGAGAGCGGTGAAGACCCTACTCCTACGTGCCGGTTGAGTCAATCCGTTCGCGAGGCTGGATGAGAGGGACAGGGAAGGAGTGGCCCGGCATGCGGCGGATATGTTAGTTTGCAAGGCCGGACCCCCCCCTCTAGGCTTCTCACAGAATCATTCAAAATTATTTCGAAGACGCTGCAGCCTTTCTTAACCTCTGAGTTCAGAGACCTTGCCTGGCAAAAATCGGATTCCCCCGCGCATCCCTGTTCGCTATAATGCGCCCGAATTTTAATCGGGAGGTGCTTCATGGCATTCAATCAAGTGGGAGATTTCTGGTTGGCGCCCGGTGAATCTACCCGCGTTCATATTGCCCTCGGAGGCCTGATCAACGAGGCTGAATGGGGCGGTCATGATTTCGGCGCACAATGGATCATGGCCGACGGGATCGGGATCAATCCGGTGCGGCTCATGGTCAGCGAGCACACCAAGGAGAAGAAGCCCATTCGCTTGCATCCCGGTTCGCCCAGCCCCATCGTCTACTCGGTGACCGTGACGAACATCGGTGAGGAACTGGCTCATTTTACTATTCAAGGCGGGGGAAACGTATAGACGTGTCGAAGGAGGTCGCAAGTGAAGGCTAAGCGGACTATTCATGTGGTGACAGATAAAAAGGGAACAATTGTGGGTGGAGGGATTCTCACCCCCGGGAAAGATACCAAAGGCAAAGCGGTGCATATCCAGATCTCGCCGATGAAAGGGCAGTCGCTGGCCGAAGTCGCGATGCCCGCTGAAATCGCGCAATTGAAAGGCGCGGAACTCTTTCGCCGGCTGCAGAGCGATTTTCATTTGCCACGCGGCAAAAATGAGTTGGTCCGAAAGGCCGGACGGCGCTAGAAGGGACTGCATCTTTGTCAGCAGAATGTCGAATGACCATCGGGTAGTAATGGGGGGCAGCAGAAGTCGACCGCTTCGCGCCTGGAGGGTTGGGTTGTAAGACGTGATCCTATTGGGGCTGCTATCTGTGACTATCAATGAAGAAAGCCGCCTGAAATATGGGATTGCCAGACCAGAACCTAGTAGGGAAGGCCGTGGGAGTCGTTGACAAGCTATCAGTGAGTCGGGATAATCGCGCGCCTATTAGGAACGGGAGATTCCAGCCATGAGCAAACATGCCGCCAGAACGACAGAACCGTTCATCGTGACACCCCAAAAGTACGACCCCGCCTTGAACGTGATCGGTACCAAGGTGACCGTGCTCGCGTCAAAGGCGGCGACCCAATCCTATGAGATCACCCTGCAGCAGGGCGATGAAGGAATGGGTCCACCGCTGCATAGCCACAACTGGGACGAATCGTTCTTTATTCTCAAGGGCCAAGTCGAGTTTTCCTGCGCAGACAACATCACACTCTGCATGCCCGGCACGCTCGTGCACGTACCCGCGGGCGCCAAGCACGGGTTTCGCTATGGGGCCGGCGGCGGCCAGATGCTGGAATTCACCGGCCCAGGCAGCCTTGCTTCCCAGATGTTCACTGCCCTCAACAGAGAGATTCCACCTGGTCCACCCGACATTCCCAAGGTGCTGGAGGTACTCCAGCAAAACGGGGTGACCGTCGCGGCTTGAGGCCACCCTGTCGAACAGCCCGGCCATAAGGATTCAGATCCACTTCTTTTGGAATTCAAAGACCATCAACGCACCGCGCCTTTCTCCACCTGCATCGCCTTCCATGAACCACGGCTTCCGGCTCAATTTATCTAAGTAACCAGCGTTGGCGCGAAATGATCAGCCCCCCCTTTCTTTCCCGCTCTCACAGCTGGTAAGAGAAGCTCATATCATGGCAAACCCAAAGCTATTTGAGCCGATCACAATCGGCGGACAGAAGCTCCGCAACCGCATCGTGATTGCGCCGATGTGCCAATATTCGGCGGTCGATGGCCAGATGACCGATTGGCACCTGATACACCTGGGCCATCTCGCTCTGTCCGGGGCGGCGGTGCTGACCATCGAGGCAACCGCGGTCGAGCCGGAGGGCCGTATCACCTACGCCGACGTCGGGCTATGGAGCGATGCGACCGAAGCGGCGATTGCGCGCACTATTGAAAGTATCCGTCGCTGGTCGGACATCCCCATTGCGATCCAGCTGGCCCATGCGGGCCGGAAGGCGTCGGTCGAAGTGCCGTGGAAAGGTGGAGCCCAGCTTCCGGTTGATCATGAACATGGCTGGCAGACGGTCGCCCCGTCGGCGATACCCTTTGCAGCCGGCCAACATCCGCCGATCGCGCTGGATCATTCAGCGATGCATCGCCTTCGCGAATCGTTCGTTTCCTCCGCCCGGCGCGCCGCGCGGTTAGGCCTCGACGCGGTGCAGCTTCATGTCGCACATGGCTACCTACTGCATGAATTCCTGTCGCCGCTTTCGAACCGACGAGAAGACGAGTATGGCGGGGCGCTGGAGAACCGCATGCGGTTTCCGCTCGAGATTTTCGACGCAGTTCGCGCCGCGTTCCCGGCCAACCGGCCGGTGACGGTGCGCCTGTCGGGCACCGACTGGATTGAGGGCGGCTGGGACATCGAACAGACCATCGCATTCGCCAAGGCCTTAGAGGCGCAGGGTTGCGCCGGGATCCATATCTCCAGCGGCGGGCTCGATCCGCGCCAGCAGATTCCTGTCGGCCCCGGCTACCAGGTGCCGCTCGCCCGAGCGGTCAAGGAGGCCGTCTCGATGCCGGTGATTGCCGTCGGCCTCATCACCGATTACGACCAGGCCGAAGGAATTGTGAGCAGGGGGGATGCGGATATGATCGCACTCGCCCGAGCTGTGCTCTACGATCCGCGTTGGCCTTGGCACGCAGCGGCGCACCTTGGCGCGCAGGTGACGGCGCCGAACCAATATTTGCGCAGCCAGCCAAGCCGCTATCGAGATTTATTCATCGAGGATGGGAAGGGGAAGAAAAGAGAATAAGAATCGCATGATTGATATTTCTTCTCGGCTCTCACCTCACTGGGTGGCCAGATTCTGCAAATGATTTCCCCTGGGTCAGTCCGCCCTGAAAAATATAGCATCGACAATGTATAGCTTATATGCAAGTTCACTCAATTAAGACTGAGAACCGATGGAGAGGCTGCTTGGGAGAGCGGTGGAAACCCTACTCCTCCATGCAGATCGAGTCAATCGAGCGAGCGGGATGAGATGGAAAAGGAAGGAGTGGCCCGCTGTACGCCGCGAAATGTTTGATTGCAAGACCTGACCCTCTGTCTTGTTACTCCGGACACCTTTTGCATTTTCCCATCCACATCGAAGGATTCATTCGGTACTAAGTTCAATGGAGAATACCCCTTCAAGATCAATATGTACCTGAAGGGATGGCAGGGCTAGATAGGTGCACAGATACTTAACATTGAGGGATCCTTGGAACACACGATTGGCTATATATCCAGCCGCTTGCCCCTGATACTGTAGCTGTGTAGCAAGCCCTGCAGTCTCAGTACGCCATCGCATCAGATCAAATATCTGTTCCCCATCCTGAATCTTTATCGCCCCTATAACATCGAAAACTGTTGGTGTGTCTGGAGTCGATGCGATTTGCTGGGCGAGTGCGACGTATTCTATATCGAGCAGGCGCTTATCAAGCGCGAATCTGAGCAGGGCATCATGTGGCATGGCCCACGATAGCTTTGCGCGAATTCGAGATTGATCATCCCTCGCCACTGTGCCGCCGGTCACTGTGACACGAAACCCAATCAGTCTCCCGCAGATCTCATTGAACTGCTCAACTACATTCGACGGCAGTTGAGTATTGGATGACCACTGACAGGTGGCATAGCGGATATTGCCGCCGCGAATGTTTGCGCTCGAGCGTAAGCCATCCGCGAGTGGGAGCCCAAGGTCAACACGCGGCGGACTGCAGTCTCTCCGTATCGCGGCGGGAGAAAGAATCCCCTGAAGCTGTGTAGCCATTGCCTGAGGATCAGACACAGTAAGATCTACTATCGGACTGTCTGTAGATTTTTGTGAAGTATGGTGAACTGTTAAGCGCTTTCCATTGAGAACGACGGAGTATGCAGCCGACACCTCAGGATGGCGCGCGTATGTAATTGTCTGCTCAATGGCGTCAATATCTATGGGTTCCTGCGGCGCTTTCGTTTCAAGAACCCATCGACCTGCGCCCGCCACTGTCAGAATGTAGTCTGCTCTTCCTCTGAGTGGGGGATCAGTGCTCTTTTTTCTTCCAAGCGACTCACGCTCGTAGATTAGCGTCGCCTCGCGAGCGATATTGTTGGCAGTTCCTCTTTCGTAGCCCAGTGCGGCCAATAGTGGTGCCGCAATCTCTTCTCTTACGTCAGTTTCATTTGCGTTAGGTGGAATCATTGGATTAGTTTTGGCTGTTGACCGGCAACGCCGTACCCAGCAGCTCCGCTGCCTAACCTGTGCTGGAAAGCCTTCTTAGCGAGCAGTGGCCTTAAAGAGTTGAAATACATTGCCGTCAGGATCCCATCTGGTGCTGCTTCAGAATGTCGAATATTCCGCCGAGTTGGGGTATTCGAGCGACCAATCAATGACATTTACAGGTGTCCGCAAAACATGAGCTAGTTCACCTTCTTATCACCGTTGCCCATTGCGTCGTTGAGTAAAGGAACGAAATTGCTCCAAAACTCTCGGCATATCCTCCTCTGTGATATGAGCTGGTTGCGAAAATCCACATTTTCGCAGTGGCGGACAGGACGACTTAGTGTACGCAGCTGTAGGCCTGACCACCACTGAGAACCTGTTGGACCTGGAGCCTGGGCCTAGCGCTGGACGGGGGACAGAATCCACTCGTTGGCTGTAAATACCGGCTGGCGATTCATTGCCACCGCGAGCCGAAAGCCTAACGCATGGAGGAGGGCATCGAGGCTTCGAAATTCAGGATTGCCGCGCTCCGGAAGCATGCGATACAGACTTTCCCGATTCAACTTCGTTTTCTCGGCGAGCGTTGCTACCCCTCCTTGTGCCTCAGCCACATTTCGTAACGCCAGCAAGAACAATTCCGGATCATCCTCTTCGAGCGCGGCATTCAAGTACTCTTCAGCTTCCCGCGCATCTCGCAGGCTTTCGATGAGATCTGCTTGATAGGCTTTGCTCTTCTTCGTGGCCGCCTCCTGCATCCGCTCAAATACCGGTTGGCGGCTTCAATATTGCGTGCACTTCCCGAGCATCCGAACGATTTGGCCAGTTTCGGTACTCCAGACGATGGGCGAACCGAATGTTATACCGCCAACGATATATTTGCCATTCGGACTATATGAAACGCCTCGAACGTTCAGCTCATGAGGAACCTTAAGTTGATGTTCCGGCTTTGCCGACTCGATGTGCCATATCGTTATGACCTCCTCCCCCAATCCTCCTGAGGCCAAATGGATTCCATCAGGACTGAATGCTAACTGCGTCAATTCCGACCCTGAAGTGTTGTATCCGAACTTTCGCACGCTTTCACCAGTGGTTGTGTTCCACATGGAGATTGCAAAGTCCTTTGCATCATTTGGGTAAGCAAGCGCAGCAACGAGACGATTGTCCGGGCTCAACGCGACAGAAAAAATGTGTCCCTCGACCCTAAAACTTTGCTTCTGTAGCTTAGCCCTCACATCCCACGAACGAACCGTCCCGTCCCGGCTGCCAGAGAACAGGGTGGACCCATCAGAACTGAAAGTTAAGGATTCGACGACATCCCAGTGTCCTTTCAACTCTGCGACCATCGACCCATGTTTCTTAGCCTCCCAAATTCTGATCGAGTTATCATGTCCGCCGGACGCGATCATTTCACCATCTTGACTATAGGCGACCGTCCTTACTCCTCTCATATCCTCGGTTGAAAAGACCTCAATATCATCAAATACCTCTCCTCGCGGATTGTCAGGGTCTATCCCATAGAGCCTGACAGTCCGATCTCTAACTCCCGCCGCGAAACGGCTGCCATTTGGACTCCAAGCTACAGACATGACTCCTGCCAAAAGAGGTCCATATCCATCTTCACCCTCGCGAATGCGTGGATCGTCGATGTAGACAAAAGGGCCACGTTCACATGCGTCAGCTCGCCACAGTCGAATCGTTCAGTCAAGGCCACTGGAAAGAATATGCCTTCCATCGGGGCTCCATGCCACGGCTGTCACCTCTTGTTTGTCGGGCAGAAAGTACGTTAGTGCGCGAACCGCCGTCCCAACACAAAGGGGGACTAATGCCACCATCGTCAAAGCACCGACTTTTAGGATGTTCCTCACAACGCACGAGAATACACGGATCCCATAAGGATTTCGATAAATGGTTCTCCAAGCCTGCTTCCCGCCTTAGAGCGCGTCCTGCTCGGTCTCCCACTGCGCGTGTCCAACGAGGGGAGTCCGCGACCGCGCGTTGCACGAGCACAGGAGACCAGCATGACGCCCTTCTTCTCCCTCTCCCCCCTCGTAGAACGCAGGCGTTCTCAGCCAACTGCTTGTGGATCCACGGTTTCACGGAGCCACCCATCAACCGCTCTCAGTTTGTATGAGAATCGAATGCGAGCAAGAGAGGGTCAGGTCTTGCAATCAAACAATCAGGCGTATGCTTGGTTGGCAACAGGGGTTCATTCAGACGCCTTGCGGCCTGCACCTAGCGATTCATTGCAACCGCGAGCCGAAAGCCCAGCGCGTGGAGGAGGGCGTCGAGGCTTCTAAATTCAGGATTGCCGCGCTCCGAGAGCATGCGATACAGACTTTCCCGATTCAGCTTCGTTTTCTCGGCGAGCGACGCGACCCCTCCCTGAGCCTCTGCCACATTTCGTAACGCCAGCAAGAACAATTCGGGATCATCCTCTTCGAGCGCGGCATTCAAATACTCTTCAGCTTCCCGCGCATCTCGCAGGCTTTCGATGGTATCTGCTTGATAGGCGTTGCTCTTCTTCATGGCCGCCTCCTGTATCCGCTCCAATACCGCTGGGCGGTTTCAATATCTTTGCCTGTGTGCGCTTATCCCCTCCGCAGAGTTGCCAAAGATTGTCGCTTTTTCCTGAGGCAAAGCCGGACTTCTTTGGCGGTCTCCACGAATCCAAACGTCGCTTATAAGCTACCTCGTGGCAAGGTGGCCTGGCCGGTTCCAAACGTGCGCGCGTACCACGGTAGCCTTCTGGGGCCGCATGTTGCGGGCGCGCGGAACTGTCAGGCCACGCTTCTTCTATCTCCCGTTCCGTCTTTTTCCATCCTGGACTAAATTTCGCGGCGGTCACTTGTGACGAAAACAGCTTTTTGATTTCCTGAAACAGATCCACAGGTGTTCAGCTGTACGTTTCCGCTCCACTTCCCAGACCCTCAGAGTCTGGCTATAATAGACAGTATGGAATCGACCAAATACATTTATTGGCAGGATCAAGGGCAGTGGCTCGGTTACCTCCAGGACTACCCTGATTACTGGACGCAAGGGGAGTCGTTCGACGATCTGCAATCCCATCTTCGTGATCTATACCGCGACCTCACCAGCGGTGAAATTCCCGGAGTACGCAAGCTTGCCGAGCTGACACTTCGGTGAAGCGCAACGACCTCCTTCGAGAACTTGAATCCGTCGGTTGTGTGCTTGTCCGTCATGGTGGAAAGCACGACTAGTATCACAATCCCGCCACGAAGGTTTCCCAGCCCGTTCCTCGCCACGCCGAGATCAACGAACATCTCGCAAAACGTATCCTGAAGCTGTTGGGCAATTCCTAGTACTATTCGCGCTTCAGTGGCGGCCTTGCGGGTTCTCAACGTGCGCGCGTCCAACGAGGGGAGTCTGCGACCCGACTTCATTTTTTTACCAGGAGCAGTCGACTTGCCCTTCAGCTGCGCACGTGGGACGAGCACTGTCAGTAATGGTACTTCCGAGCTTGCTCGTTATTTCTCATCTCAGGAAGGGTGCCGGTGCTGTTTCCAACGAGGGTCTTCGGAGGCCGCATGTTTATCAAACGGAGGAAAGCGTAGTGATGTCTTCCGAGGTGAGGGGCAATCACATCCACTGTTGGACGGGTTCCTATCGAAGTGCTAGGATGTTGCAGAGTGATAACAATACATACAGCGTTTAGGTGATCTATGAGCAAAGTAGAAGCGATTGAAGAACAGATTGAGAAACTTTCTCTCGATGAACTCGCGGCATTTCGGCGCTGGTATGCGGCGTTTGATGCGGAGACTTGGGATCGTCAGTTCGAGGGTGACGTGACGGCGGGCAAGCTCGATGCTCTCGCAGAAAAGGCTCTAAGTGCGCATGCGTCCGGCCAGTCGAAGCCGCTTTGATTCACCACGCCTCACCAGATTTTTGGTCCTGTTACAACGCGCTTCCTGTTTCGATTCGTGAACAAGCCGATCACGCTTTTAACCTGTTGAAGGCCAACCCCCGGCACCCATCGTTACATTTTAAGCAGGTGGGCAGGTTTCGGTCCGCGCGAGTTGGGCTCCAGTATCGAGCGGTCGGAGTTGATGCAGCAGACGGTATTGTCTGGTTCTGGATCGGTACGCATGCAGAATACGACAAACTTATTCGGAAGTAGAGGGGCAGCCGACCTTTCTCTGTCTACCCCAATGCTCCTTCCAAGCTTGCTTATTCGTTCTCCCGCGAAGGGCGCGTCCTGCCTGGTCTCCCACTGCGCGCGTCCAACGAGGGGAGTTTGCGACCGCGCGTTGCGCGAGGTCCACGGCGCGAAGAATAATGAGCGCCATGCTCGTGGACGCCGGCGAGACGGTGAGCCGGCTGTGTCTTTCAGGAGCCCAACAGGCCGCTTCTCTTTCCAGCTCTATCGTTTTCTCACCCTTCACCAGGGAATGGCCGGGTTGCCCTTCAACTGCGCGCATCGGACGAGCACTGTTTCATCGTGCGCGTTCTGCGAGCAAGAAGGGCTGCCGGCCGCTCCCGCTATCCATATATAATGTCCCTCCAAGCTCGCTTGTTTGTTTTTCTCTCAGGAAGGGCGCTGTTGCTGTTCCCAACTGCGCCCGTCGAACGAGACCCTTCCCAGGGCGCGCGTTCCGCTCCTAATGCTCCTTCCAATTACTAAACGCTCATATACCAGGGAGGAGTCAGGCCGTCCTTTCAATGCGCGCATCGAACGAGCACTGCTTCATCGTGCGCGTTCTGCGAGCAAAAAGGATGGCTTGACTGCTCCTTTCCCCTCTCCCCCTTGACCCTCCCTCTTCCCGCCTCGTAAAATGCAGACGTTCTCAGCTAACTGGTTGTGGATACACGGTTTCACGGAGCCACCCATGAACCGCTCTCGGCTCGTATGAGGATCGAATATACAAAGGGCGAGCGGGCATCGCGCGAGCTGCTGATGGTCCAGCGCGAGACCTCCGAAGCCACCAGCGGCCGGAAGATGAAGGTCATGCTGATCTTCCCGCCCGACTGGTTCCCTTCCGAACCCTATCTGAGCCTTCCTTCCCTCACCGCGGTCCTCCGCCAGGCCGGCCATACGGTCATTCAAAAAGACATCAACCTCGAGATGTGGGATTGGTACTTCAGCGAGGACTTCTTGAAAAAAGTCCTGCGCCGGGTGCCGCAGCAGCTCGACCGGCTCCGCAAGCTGGCCAAGAAACGCGAGCTCGAAGAATGGGAGCAGGATCTCCAGCTCGCGCTCTGCGATCTGACGCGCCAGCGGATCGACGATCTGATCAAGAAGGCGGAGAAGGCCAAGGCGATTATTCGCGGGGAAGTCTTTTACGAAATCGATCAGTTAGAGTGGGCTCTTCATGTATTCCGTGAGGTCACGTCGGTGATCTCGATGGTCTATGCGCCGGCGCGGATCTGTATGCCGCCGATGGAGACGGACCTTTCTTATAAAGTCTTCGTGTCACACGAAGTGATGGATGCGGTGAACGACACCCAGGTGAACATCTACCGCGACGTGTTCGAGCATCTGGTGAAGCCGGCGATCGAAGCGGAAAAGCCGGATGTGGTCGGCATCTCGATCGTCTTGCAGCAGCAGATGTTCTCCTCCATGACGTTCTGCGCCCTCATCAAGCAGCACTTTCCCAACATCCATGTGACCATCGGCGGCAACACGGTGACGCGCCTGCGCGACGTGCTGCCGGAGTCGCCGCTGTTTCAATACTTCGACAGCGCCGTGGTCTATGAAGGGGAGACGGCGTTCGTGCAGCTGGTGTCGGCGGTCGGGGCGAAGCGGAGCCTGGCCGATGTGCCGAATACCATCTATAAGGACGAAACCGGGGTGCACGTCTCGGCGACGAGTTTTGCGGAGGATATGGCCGCGCTGCCGCCGCCGGACTTCGATGGCTTGCCGCTGGACAAGTATTTCGTACCGACCAAGATTCTGCCCTATCTGGCGACCCGCGGTTGTTACTGGGGCCGCTGCGAATTCTGCGATCATGGCGAAGGTTATACGGCGGGCTACCGTACGAAGAAGATTCAGGACATTCTGGCCGAAGTGACCTATCTGCGCGACAAGTACGGCGCAAAGCATTTTCACTTTACCGATGAGTCGTATCCGCCGGCACTCTTTCGAAAGCTGACGCGGGGGCTGATCGACAGCAACATGGGCATTGCCTGGACGACGCACATGCGGTTCGAGAAGAGTCTGCTGGAAGATCAAGTCTGGCAGGATGCGAAGGCCTCGGGCTGCAAGTATCTCCACTTCGGCTACGAGTCGGGGAACGAGCGCGTGCTGAAGCTGATGGACAAGGCGACGACGACGGAGATCATGACGAAACATTTGAAGTACACCGCCGAGGCCGGCATCTGGAACCACTGCATGGGCTTCTTCGGGTTTCCCGGCGAAACGCGGGACGAAGCCTGGTCGTCGGTGGAGTTTCTGGAGCGGAACAAGAATTATGTGCATTCGCTCGGGTTCGGCACGTTCGATCTGGGTCGGCATAACCCGGTGGCGAAACATCCGGAGAAGTTCGGCGTGACTGCCTACAAGAATCCCGAATGGGACCTGGCGCTCGACTACTACTTCACCGTGAAGCAGGGGTTGAGCATCGAAGAGGCCGAGCGGGTGTTCCAAGAATTCGAACGGAATCACAATCCCGGCTGGGACCTGCGGCTCTTCATCCGCGAATATATCTTTCTCTACATTGCGCAGTTCGGGTTGCAGAAGCTGCCGGATCTGCAGTTCAGGACCGCCAAGGTCGCTACCACGGCTCCTTCATTAGCGGGGAAGATGTAATGTCGGCCTCAGGTCTCGTCCAGATCGACGGTCTGTCTCCGATCAAGCAAGAGGAACGGAAGACTTCCAAGGTCATGCTGCTGTTTCCGCCCGAGTGGGTGCCGACGGCGCCGTATCTCGCCTTACCCTCCTTGACCGCCGTGTTGCGAGAAGCCGGGCATACCGTGGTGCAGCGTGACATCAACATTGAGATGTACGACCACTTCTTCACCATGGAGTTTTTGATCTGGGTGAAGGGCCGCCTGGGCATGCAGCTGAAGCCGCTTCAGGACAAGGAAAAAGCCGGGAGGCTGACGGAGCAGGAAGCCAGTCAGAAATCCGTGCTGGAGCAGGCCTATGCGGTGGATGTGTTCGACTTGGCGCAGCGTTCGGAAGACGCGAAGGTCATTGTGCGCGGTGAGCGATTCTACCAAGCCGAAAAGTTGGAGCGGGCGCTGAACACGTTTCGCGAAGCGATGCAGTACATTTCCGCCGCCTACTATCCGGCTTCGCTGGTGTTCTATCCCATGGAAAGCAACCTGGGCTATCGGCCCGGTGTCTCGAAGGAAGTCTTTGCCTGCCTCGACGACGAACAGGTGAACGTCTACCGCGATATCTGCACTCAACTCGTGTTGCCCAGTGTGAGCAGAGAGAAGCCGACGGTGATCGGCATCTCGATCGGCACACAAATGCAGCTGATGGCCGGCCTCACGTTTTGCAAGATGATCAAGGAAACGTTTCCCGGCATCCACGTCGTGGTCGGCGGCAATGTCGTCACACGGTTGCAGGAAGAATGGGCGAAGCATGAGCGTTTCTTCACCGAAGTCTTTGACGCGGCCATCTTGTATGAGGGCGAGCATGCGCTGCTCTGGTACATCGAGGCGGTGAACGGGCAGCGCGCGATCGAGTCGGTGCCCAATCTCATGTATTACGCGTCCGGCGCGGTGCAGCAGAGCAAGGAAGTCTATACGGAGAAGACGGCGGCGCTGCCGCTGCCTGATTTCGACGGCTTGCCGCTGGATCACTATTTCGTTCCCGAGCGGATCATTCCCTACCTCGCGACGCGCGGCTGTTATTGGGGCCGCTGCACGTTCTGTGATCACGGCCAGGGTTATTTCGATCAATACCGCGGGATGACGGCGCAGCATGTGGTCGAGCAGGTGACGGCGCTACGGGACAAGTACCAGTGCAAGCATTTCCTGTTCTCCGACGAGTCCTATCCGCCCGCGTTGTTCAAGAAGGTGTCGCAGCTGCTGGTGGACCGGAACGTCGGGATCAAGTGGACGACGCTGATCCGTTTCGAGGAGACGCTCCAGGACCAGGCGGTGTGGGACCTGGCGGCGAAGGCCGGCTGCTGCACGCTGTATTACGGGATGGAGTCGGCGAACGAGCGCGTGCTGAACCTTATGGACAAACACGCGAAGAAGAGCGTGATTCAGAACAATCTCCATCAGGCGGCGAAGGCAGGCATCTGGAACCACGTGATGGCGTTTTACGGTTTCCCCGGCGAGACGCGCGACGAGGCGCTGGAGACCCGGCAGTTCGTCATTGAGAACCAGCCGGTCATTCACTCGGTGGAGCTGTTCTACTTCGTGGCCTACCGCCATACGCCGATGGTGCGTAATCCGGATAAATTCGGCATCACGATTCACAAGCAGGAGGAGTACGACCTGCCGCTGGATTACTATTACACGCTGAACGAACCGGTGGGTATTACCTGCCTCGATGCGATGCAGCTGTGCGAAGAGTTCTATAAGAACGACTTCAGCCCCTGGGCGGTGCGGGTGAACAGCCGCGAGCACGTTTTTCTCTATATCTCCAAGTTCGGCACGAATCGCTTGCCGCAGATCTACGCGGCGACGAAAGCGGGTGCGACGACGGCTGAAGGTGTCTCGGGTCTCGTGACCTGGCCGATGGCCATGAGTGAAGGGGATGAGGGCAAGGAAGGGATGAGTCGCGTTGTCTCCCACGGCGTCGGATAACAGGATGCTGAAAACGACCTCCCCGGTCGTTCTCGGCTGTTCAAAATCCTCAACGTACCCCTGGAGGGTACGCCTCCGGTTTTACCTCACCTGCGGCCTAGTAGGACGCCGTTTTGAGCATCCTGAAGAATACGGATCGGCGTGACGTTTTGATCATCCGACGGTGAATAAAAATCTCATTGGAGAAGGTTTGACGATCAGCTCGTTGATTCACCAGACACCAGCAATACAGCGAGCAGGGCGTACGAAGTTTCGACGAGTTGGCTCATTTTTTCAGCTTGCTTGTAGGCCTGCATATATTTCTTAGGATTGTTCGTCAGATTGGCATACCGCTGGGGATTCCAGGTATGGAGGAGTTGCTCACGTCTCTGCTCCAGCTGCTCGCGGGTATAAGGCCGGGTGAGCGTAAAGAGTTTTAGAGCTTCGGTGAGGAGTCCCTCAGTCATGTAACGGAGTCTGGCAACTCGAGGAGACCCTGTCAATCTAGCAGGCGTTGCCTTCCGGCAGGAGGCAGTTTTCCACAATGGCCACTGCGCTCGCGATTGTTCAGCCCGCCAAATTTCAAGGATCGCACCGACAATCGACAGCAGCTCATTAGCAAATGGAGGGGGGGGAATTCCCTGAGCCTGGGCCGGGACTGTCCGTCACATGCGAACTCAGTTACGAGCTCGACCACTCCTGCCACGAAACCATCGACCTGCCGAAAACCGCAGGCGGAGACTGGAAGTTCATTCTCGATTCATCAAGCGGAAACGCACCGACCCCACCCAGTTCTGGTGCCTTGGCGCAAATTGGTTCATGAAATGGACTAATCTCCTCCTTCATTCCAACGCGATGGAATGGGAGGAGGATTACCTCCGCGAGACAGAGAAAGTATTCAATTCGAAATTACGCTGAGCAATACCTCAAGCATCACTTGCAGGTGTATGAAGCCCTCTTCAGGGTTCCGTGGGCAATGTAGATTAGATTCGGCAGGTCGTTCCCGGCTTGCTAAAACGCTCAACGTCCCTCTAGGACATGATTCTGGACCTGCTTTGCCTGCGGTCTAGTGAGACGCCGTTTGTAGCATCCTGCGGGAGTGGAACGAGAGTCGCTCAACGCGAAAGGTGAGCGCCGACCATGCGCAGAGTTCGATTGTGCATCGAACTTCATCATTGAGCTTCTCCTGTGACGAGCCGCTCAGAGGTATCGCCCCTTGCAAAAAAAACCGACTCGGGGCAACATGCCGCCAGTCACTTTCGTGAGGAGCCTATGGCTGAGCAGCGCAGATTGCAGTTCTACCATGCGGATGTGTTTACCGACGAACCGTTCGGTGGAAATCCTGTCGCCGTGTTTCCCGATGCCGAGGGATTGACCGATGTCGAGCTCCAGCAAATCGCCCGCGAAATGAATTTATCTGAAACCGTGTTCGTCTTTCCGCCGACCGACAAGGCGGCGGTGGTCAAGATGCGTATTTTCACGCCGACGCAAGAAATTCCCTTCGCCGGGCATCCGGTGATCGGGACCTTTTTCGTGCTGGGGACATTGAAACGACTCTCGCTCAAGGAACCGGTGACTAGAGTGCTTCAGGAGTGCAACCTCGGACTGTTCCCCGTCGACATTCATTCCAGAGACGGCGTAATCGAGCGTGTGGTGATGTCGCAACCAAGCCCACAATTTTTGGATGTGATCGACGAACAGGAGGCGCTATTCGCCATTGCCCGTTCCTTGGGCATCACGAAGGCGCTGATTACGGAGACGCGGTTTCCGGTGCAGGTAGTCTCGACGGGGTTGCCGGTCATCATCGTGCCGGTGCGGACGCTCACGGCAGTTCGGTCGATCATTCCGGATGTGTCTAATATCGCGGACCTCTCTCAGCAGTACGGGGCCAATGGCCTTATGGTGTTCAGTACGATGACGGTCGAGCAGTCCTCGACGGTGCATACGAGAATGTTTGCGCCGTTGATCGGCATCGTGGAGGATCCGGCGACGGGCAGCGCTAGTGGCGCCTTAGGCGCCTATTTGGTACAGCACGGTGTCGTGGATATCGGTCCCATCACGACCATTACGGCTGAGCAAGGCTATGAGATCGACCGGCCCTCGCGTATTCTCATTCAGGTCGATTCGGACGAGGAAATTATTCAATCCGTGACGGTCGGTGGACAAGCGATAATGGTGGTGGAGGGGACGCTCACCTTCTAGCAGGATGATCAAAACCCCATCTCACTGCGTTCGCGGTCGCACGTCTCCCTGCGACGTACCGCAAGGATACGCCTCGGTTGCCGCACTTCCTGCGGCCTTGTTACATGAGGCTTTGATCATCCTGCGGGGGAATCTTCAGCCGGCAATACTCCCGGAAGTGCCTGGTAGTGCGGATGTAATCTGGCCACAAATCAGGGATGAGGAATGACATGAACGCAGTGGTCTTTCATGAACATGGCGGGCCAGGCAAGTTGCAGTATCAAGAAATGCCGGCTCCGACGATCGGCCCCAATGAGGTGCTCGTTCGGGTGAAGGCTTGCGCATTGAATCACCTCGACATCTGGATCCGACAAGGCAGTCCGGCCTACCCGATGCCGCTTCCGCACATCTCTGGTTCGGATGTCGCCGGCACGGTACAACAAATCGGGTCGCAAGTAGAGGGGGTCGCCGAAGGGGAGCGCGTGTATGTGTCTCCTGGGGTCGGTTGCGGACACTGCGAGCAATGTCTGGCTGGTCGCGACAATATGTGCCGCTCGTACGGCCTGATCGGCGCGATGTGTCATGGCGGCTATGCGGAGTATGTCAAAGTTCCGGCGCGGAATGTGTTTCCCATTCCAGGCACGTTGACCTTCGAACAGGCGGCGGCGTTTCCGCTGGTCTCCGTCACCGCATGGCACATGTTATTTACACTCGCTGATCTGCACCTGGGCGAAGAGGTGTTGATCATGGGAGCGGGGAGCGGGGTGGGGCACATGGCGATCCAAATGGCCAAGCTGGCCGGCGCCAGGGTCATCACTACGGTCGGCAGCGACGACAAAATCGACAAGGCTAAAGCTCTGGGTGCCGACGAGGTGATCAACCACAACCGCGAGAAGGTCAATCAGCGGGTGCGCGAACTCACGCAGCGCCGCGGCGTGGATGTAGTCATCGAGCATATCGGTCCAGAGGTGTGGGGCCAGTGTATCGATTCGCTGGCCAAAGGGGGGCGGTTGATTACCTGCGGGGCCACCACCGGCGCGGAGGTGAAGCTCGATCTTCGGTATGTCTATTCGCGCCAGCTCACGATCAAGGGGTCGTACATGGGGTCGCAGAGCGAATTGCTCAAGGCCGCTGAATTGGTCGGACAGGGGCGGTTACGACCTGTGATCGATCGGACCTTTCCTCTGTCTGACGCCAAAGGCGCGCAAGAATATCTTCTGAATCGAAAGTTTTTTGGTAAGATCGTGCTGGCGATTCCGTAAGCTACCTTCATTATCGACTATCTCGTCCCATTGGGCAGAAAGGTATGTGACATGGCGACTGTGGCGCAGATCATGAACAAACATCCGGAAAGTATCGGTCCGACAACCTCCATTCGCGGCGCAGCAAAAAAAATGCGTGAGTTGCGAGTGGGCTCTCTCCTGATCAAGAGGGGGAAAAACCATGTCGGCATCGTGACTGAGACCGATTTGGTGCGCAAGGCCCTGGCCGGTAGCCAGGATGTGTCGAAGCTGACCGTTGAAAAGGTCATGACGTCACCCGTCTGCACGATCGAAAGCAGCAGGGCCGTCGATGAGGCGCAAGATATGATGGGCGATCTCGGCGTGCGCCATCTTGGCGTGACCAAAGGTGGCTCGATCGTGGGCGTCGTGTCGGTCCGCGATCTCTTGATGTTCTACAAGCGGTATGCGCAATCGAAACTTGCGGACAAGCAGATGTATTCTGAACCGAAAATCGCGCAAGACTAGCAGGACGTTGAAAACGGCCTCCAGCGGCGTTCTCGGTCGTACGTCTCCTTGCGACGTACCGCAAGGGTACGCCTCAGTCGCCCCACTCCCTGCGGCCTTGCTGGAAGGCCGTTTTGAACATCCTGCACCAGGCGGATGCTGAAAACAGCCCCTAACTTCGTTCTCGGTCGCACGTCTCCCTGCAACGTACCGCATGCGGTACGCCTCAGTCGCCGTGCTCGCTGCGGCCTCGTTGGACGGCCGTTTTGTGCATCCCTGACGAGGCGAGGTTGGCGACCTCCAACTTTCCGGCTCATCAAATCCTTGACGTGCCCCTGAGGTTACGACTCAGTTGCCGAATTCCCTGCGGCCTCGTTGATACGACTGTTTTGAAAATCCTGCGTGAATAGAGGATTGGTTTGCGTTCTGCCACCTCGGCGGCACCTTCCCTGCGGCAGTATTTTACGGACGGTTCCGGAGTGATGCCTTGCAGGCAAGTCTACTTGGTAAGTTCTTTGACGAGGTGGCCAAGTTCGGGAAGGATGAGTTTTTCCATGGCCAGGCGTACGGCGTTTTCTGAGCCTGGAGTTGAGAAGAGTATACAGCCGTGAACGATACCAGCGGTGGCGCGGGTCATGATGGCCGGCGAGCCGATATCCTGGTAGGTGAGCGCCCGAAAGATCTCACCAAACCCGTCCAACCGTTTTTCCAGCATCGCATCGACGGCTTCGAATGTCGAATCCCGCCGAGAGATACCTGTTCCGCCGTTGACGATGATGGCCTGAACGCCTTCGGTTCGTAACGCTTCACCGATACAGTTTTTGATCAACAGCGGCTCATCTTTCACCAAGTGATAGGTCACCACTCGATGCCCCTGTTCCTTCAGCAGCCGCATGATCAATTGGCCGCTGGTGTCGGTCTCGGATGTCCGGGTGTCGCTGCAGGTCACGACCATGCACCCGACGCTTCTGGGTGCATGGGCTTTGTGTTCGTGCGGAGTGGAATGTCCCACTGTAGTTGGTGCGCCTTGAGATCGATCAGCCCCAGACGGAATCTGGCTTCAGCTTCTCTGCGGGCTTGCCGCCTTTGATGTGTTCATCCAGGATGGTGGCGACATCGGCTTCAGTGACTTTTGAATACCAGGTGCCCTCCGGATAGACGACGACCGTGGGTCCCTGTTCGCATGGCCCGAGACACGAGGATCCGGTCACCAGGACTTCTCCCGGCATGATCCCGCGTTGCATCAATCCCATGTTAAAGGTCATGAGCAGTTGAGCCGACCCCTGGCCGCCGCAGGAGGGCTTGGGATGGCCGGGCGGACGGGCATTGGTGCAGACGAGGATATGATATTTCGGTTTTGGCATAGCGACCTCTAGTTAGGCGGTTGGGACGATTGACGACGTGCAGCGCGGTCAGGATGGTTTATAGGCTTGCCATTGCTCGATGCATTCTTCCGGCAATTTCCACTGCTTGAGTCCCTTCAGGACCCAATCGATGTAGTGTTCCTTCGGCTTGAATTTGCCGATGGGATTTGCCGCGTGGGTGGTGACCAGCTGCTTTTCGTCCTCTCCGCTGACCACGCTGACCGGCAGATGCCGGTAGGCTCCTTGCGGGACATCGTCTTCGAAATCATCCAGGATCTTCAGGTCTTCGTCGGTGATCTCGAACACGGATCCCCAGACTTTTTCCCCCGGAGAGGGTACGACACTCGCCAGACCGCATCGCCACTGCGTGGACCAGCGGCAAAATTGAATACTGTGGTCCGGAAGATAGGCATTAAAGAGAAATTTGTGCTCGGGGGCGCGGCGTTTGAGTTGAGACGGATTTAAGTTGTCCGCATAGAAGAAGAACTTCATTGAACAATGATGCTCCCATTAGGTGTCGTACGTTGACCGATACTTGTACCATAGCGTTGCGCGGCCTTGTCAAGCCGAACGACTCTCACATCGCGGTTTATAACCACGCTGCCCGGTTGCTCGGTGATTGACAGTGAAATCGGGTGCCACATATGATGATTGCTCATTCATAAAGTTTTTGCAGCCTATGGTCTTACACGTATGAGTAAAGCGATTCATTATGCGGTGGTTCTGCTGCTCGTTGTCGGAGGGGTCATCTACTGGTGGATGAAACCCCCGACCCTTAACCCCATGACCGACCCTCAAGCGGCTCAGGCTCTGGCTTTGGTGCAGACACATCGAGCGGTCGGCTATCCGACTATTCTGCAGGCGTTTAATGAACGGGCCCGCATTCAGGAGGCTCGGAAGCTGGGACTGCGTTTGGGGGAGTGGCAAGTACTCAAGCAAGAGGGCCAGCGCTATGAGGTTCGCATCTACATGCGCGAGCAGGGGACGAACCAGTGGTTCGAACGGGATTTCATCTGGCACGTGGACCTCGCCACGAAGCGCGTGAATGCTGCTTCGTTACCTGCCGATGGTCTGATGCCGGAACGGCCGGAAGACGGACGTCCGCGCGGTCCCAACGCCGATGCCCCGCTGTTACCGCCTACAATGTGAACGGCGTTTTTACTTGCACGTTCGCGCCATGTACGCGCACTTCGACGCAGGCCACTCGGATCTCAGGATTCTCGGGACGCTCGCCGGTGCGCACATTGAAGCGCCATCCATGCCATGGGCACTCAAGCACGTCTCCATCCAGCTCGCCCTCACCCAGCGGCCCGCCCGCATGCGGGCAGGTGTTGTCGACGGCGAGGAATAGTCCATTCACATTGCAGAGAGCGAGATAAATGCCGTCAACTTCCACGGTTCGACAGGTTCCAGCCGGGATTTCATCCACTTGAGCTACGGTGACGTACAGGGGGAGCGAATTCATGCGGTCCCTTTTCAGATGACAGGAGGATGAAGGCAAGTAGACAGAGTGACAGTCTGAACGCTATGTCCTAAGCGCTTGATTTCATTACTGACATATGGCATAGATTGAGCACAGGCATTCAGGAAAGGGTCAAACGCCGGCGTCATTTTGCTATTCTTAAATAGTGCACTCATAGGAGACCCCTAGGAGCTACTATGGAAATGACCTTGTTGCTCAACTCCACCTATGAACCTCTGCGTGTCCTGCATTGGCAGAAGGCTATTACCTTGCTGTGGCAGGGGAAAGTAGAAGTCCTCGAAGTCTACGACCGCCAAATCCACGGCATTTCCATTTCGATCAAACTTCCGGCGGTGATGCGGCTTCTCAAGCTCGTCAAGCTGAAGGACAGTCACCGCGCCGTCAAATTTTCCCGCATCAATATTTTTACGCGGGACAGTTATTGCTGCCAGTATTGCAAACACAAGTTCCGGACCGAAGAGTTGACGTTCGACCATGTCGTCCCCATCGCGAAGGGCGGGCGGAAGACCTGGGAAAATATCGTGACGGCCTGCTGGCGGTGCAACAATCGGAAAAGCGGCCGGACACCGGAAGAAGCGAATATGCGTCTTATCAAGAAACCCGTGAAGCCCCGCTGGAGTCCCACGGTGACGATCACCATAGGAATTCGCAATACGCCGGAAAGCTGGCGAGACTATCTGTATTGGAACCTCGAATTGGACGCGGACCAGGCCGAAACCTAGTTGGTGTTTAATCGCGTCCTAGGCGTCGTTTTCGCGGCGCTCAAGTCCTCGACATACGAGATCAGCATGTCTCAGACTTTCGCTTACCGCGGCCTTGCCGAATCATCCATTGAACAACTGCAGCACCTAATATACTTTGTCGATGGTGATGTTCACGTCCTTCCCGCCCGGTAACGTCGGATTTTTCGGGTAGCGCCCCTCCATATCGCCCGGTTGCGGCTGGCCGGCTTGGCCATCGCGATCCAGGCGGGCAACCACGTCTACCATGCCTTTCAGCTCGCTGCCCTGCACCATGACGTCGGCGTTGGTGATTTCAAACTGCACCGGAAATTTCGGTCCGTCGATCCGTTTGGCCGCGATGGGGCGTGGTGGGCCTGCCGGACGCCGCACGATCACGAACAGCACGTCCGTCGGTTTGACCTGGTCGGCCAAGTTGGGCGCAATCTGTACCTGTCCCGCGATCGATCCGCTGCCCTGGTTCGGTTCTCCGACGTGCGCGATGCCGAAATAGGCCGCCAGTGCCGCAATGCCGATGATGCCCCCTGCCATCGCGAGGGCTCGTCCTGTATATCCAGCCACATATGCTCCTTGGTTGTACTCACCGCGAGAGCGGGTGCGCTCCCGTCATTTAGAGGCCGCATTATACCCAGCTCCTGGCGGAAAGGGGAATGCCGAAGCAGGTTTACCCTGTGAAATCGCCTGTTGTATGATACGCCCTTACGTTGTTGACGCCTTGTTGGAGGATTATCACGATGGCTGCAAATTCGGGCTTTCAAATTTCACTCGATGTGCGTGGTTGGCCGGTTCTGGTCATCGGTGGCGATGAGGAGGCTGCTGAAAAGGTTCAACGGTTATTGGACGCCGGCGCCAAGGTGACTGTGATCAGTCCCACGATGAACGAACCGCTTCGCAAGTTGGCGGCCTCGGCCAAGATCATTCACCGTGGCCGGCATTTTCGCGCGAATGATCTGGAGAGCACCATTCTTGTGTTGAACACGATGCGGGATGACCGAGAACTTTCGCATGCGTTGATGCGGCTGGCTCGTGAGCAGAAATTTCTGGTTTGGTCCGTGGATCAGCCCGACGTCTCGAACGTGGTGATGCCTGCCGTCGTCAGGAGCGGTCATCTTCGCCTGGCAGTCAGCACGAGCGGTCAGGCGCCCGCGTTATCCGGGTTCATGAAGGAAGATTTGGAACGTATTTTGGACAATGAGTTTGCCGCCTTTGTCGATTGGCTCGGGGAGCTTCGTGAGCAGGCCAGGGCCAACGAACCGGATGCGGAAAAACGCCGCGCGCTCCTGCGGGAAGCGCTCGACGGTTTTCGTCTTTTGGGGAAAGTGCAATATCCCAAGGTGTGGCTCGACCACCGCGCCAGCCAGCAGGCCTCCGTATCACCCGCAACCACCACCTAGAGAGGACGCCGACAGCATGGTGTTATTAGAATTCAGTATGTCGCCGCTGGGCAAGGGCGAGAGTGTGAGCAAATATGTCTCGCGTTCTTTGGACATCGTCGATCGCAGTGGTGTGCCCTACCGGTTGAATCCGATGGGCACGGTGCTTGAAGGGGAGTGGGACGAGGTCATGGCGGTGGTCAAGAAATGTTACATGCGCATGCGCAAGGACTGTAACCGCGTCTCCTGCAGTATCAAAATCGATTATCGCAAAGGACCGAAAGGGCGCTTGGCGAGCAAAGTCACCAGCGTGGAATCGCAGTTGAAGCGGAAGTTGAAGGTGTGAGTCCGAAGTTTATGGATGACTGCGGTCGGCATGAGCTTCAAAGAGAAGGGTGCCGTCGGTTTTAAAGGTTGCCGAGAGGCTATCGGTGTGCACGGCGAGTTGTTTCAGCGCGAGCTGCTGCACCGTGCCATGCAACCGTCCTCCCGTCATCTCCCGATTTAAGCCGTTTTCCAGCGCTTTCCGCATGAGGTCCAACTCCGCTCGAATGGGAAGCACCAGCCTGCGGGCCAATTCTTGGCGCAGAGGCTCGTGCAGCCATTCCTCGGCCAAGTCAGTGGCCGCGGTGCGCTCCTTGATGGTGTAGTCAACCCCTCGAAATAAGATCCTCCCCGTAGGCTCGTCGTAGACCGGAGTACCCTTGAGGTGTAGCGTCAACGGCAGCAACCCCCGCAGGATCAATTCCACCCCGACCTGATTTCCGAGGGGATACAGTGTCGCCCCAGCAATCTTGATCGTGCCGACGCCCAAGGACCATTCCTGACCGACCACTGCCTCACGCAGACGTTGATTTGCTTCCTCAATCGGAACCTGCAGGGCGAAGGTCACGTGAAAGCCGTTGTCCTGATATCGATCGCGAGCATCTGGCAGGGCGAGGGGCCGTAAAACTGGCTTCGCTCCTCGCACCACGGTGGGCTTGGCTGTCACTCCAAAGGCGGCTGCCGGAACCTCTGAGAGAGCCCCCACGCCGGCGGTGGCGACCGCTTCCGGATTCACCAGGAGCCAGAGAGCCTGAGCTTCGTCCAGCAGTAACGGTTCCTGCAGTTCTGTCCAGATGCGCGCCACTGACGGTTTTAAGGTGACGAGGCTCGCGGCTTTCTGATCTGCGGCCGGCAGGACTTTGTGAACGTCGCTGCGGTAGACTTGCGCCATCAATGGTGCCGCATCCGCGCGCTGTCCGGATAACACACAGGATCTGGTCGGCTCTACGGCAGCGACCGTGCTCGCCGGAAGGAGGGTATAGCCGCGACCGTGCGCAAAGGCGGTCGCGAGCTGTACCGACAACCGGCCTGTTCCTGCCGTCGCGTCGCGCTGACCGCATTCGGCTACCTTCGTGATCGAGCCGTCAAGGCGTTTTGCATACTCCACTCCAAAGGGAAAGGTCGCGCGAGATATGAGTCGACCTTCTGCTGTCGTGGAATCCTGCTCTCCCGGCCAGACTCGGTATTTCAAAAATCCCGTGCCGCCGCCCAATGTGATCCACTCACGCCCGGTGGTCTGCTGGGAGGCAATATGCTGGTGGATTCCTTGGTATACCTCGCTGAGGGCAACCACCGGGATCGGCACATGAATGGTGATATTGGAAACTTGGTCTCGGCCTTGTTGAGCGCTCTCCTTCATTGCCGCTGATGCCGAGCCTGAGGCTGTGAGGTGACCGACCAGGGCGATCACACAGAGCCACGTCAATGGCGTGGGACGGAACGTTTTCTTTCCAACCATCAGTTCTCCTTATTCCATCTATGGATGGAAAATCGTCGCCTGAATTGTCGCGTAGGATCTTGTACAAATATGGGGGAACTGGAAATCGAAGGCAAGGGTGCCGATTGCGCCGCGCGCATCTCATGAGCACAGTCAGGCACGCTGTTAAGAGGTCGCGCTGCCTGGCGGAAGGGGAATGTACTGTCGAGGTACGCGGGGGCCGATGGCGCAAAGAATTTCATAGGGAATCGTGTGTTGCCATGCGGCCAAGTCGTGCGCCGTGATGCATTCCTGTCCCTGTTGCCCGATCAGGATGGCTTCATGCCCGATTTCCACGCCGGGCACGTCCGTCACATCGACCATGGTCATGTCCATGCAGACACGTCCGACCACCGGCGTGCGCCGCCCGCCGATCAACACGACGCCCCGATTCGACAGGAGACGGTTGTAGCCATCCGCATACCCCATCGGCAGCACCGCAATGCGGGACGGACGTGAAGCGACGAAGGTGCGATTGTAGCTGACACTATCTCCAGGCTGAACAGTGTGAAGGTGTGCGATGGTGGTTTTCCAGGTAAGGACCGGTTTTACATCCGATGTCGGGTCTTCCTGTGCCAGGGTGTAGTACCCATAGAGCATAATGCCGGGGCGTACGAGTGAATAACGGCTCGCGGGATAGGTGGCGAGAGCCGCGCTATTCGCCGCATGCACGAGCGGAAGTACGAGCCCTCGCTGTTGCAGTGTCTCAAGGGTTTGCTGGAATCGCGCAAGTTGTGCCTCGGTATGCCGGGTATCATGATTGTCGGCATCGGCAAGATGGGTCATGAGTCCTTCCAGCCCCAGTACCGTTTGAAAGTCCGGCATGCCGATGAGATCAGGCATCTCCTGCGGAGAGAGGCCGAGACGCCCCATGCCGGTTTCGATTTTGATGTGCACGGGGTAGGGCGTGGCGCAGGACGGGATCTTGCCTGCAAAGGCATGCACCATATCGAGTCGATAGAGCACGGGTGTCAGCTGGTGAGCCACCAAGTCCGCAAACTGCGCAGGCATCGTCGCGCCCATCACCAGAATGGCATCGTTGATGCCTGCTTGGCGGAGGGCGATGCCCTCATCGAGGGTGGCGACGCCAAATCGGTGTACGGCCAGCCGTTGAAGGGCACGGGTCATCTCGACGGCGCCATGCCCATAGGCGTTGGCTTTTACGATGGCCAGCACCTCGGAGCGGGGAGCGAGACGGCGTACGTGCGCAAGATTCTGCGCAAGCGCACCCAGATCCACTAAGGCGGTAGTTGGGGGAAAATGAGAGGGCGTGTACACGCAGCTTGTCGTGCCGGAAAGGGCGTCAGACTTCGAGAATCTCGCCTTCTTTCTTCTTCATGACGTCGTCGATCTTCTGTATATATTGATCGGTCAGTTTCTGAATCTCGGTCTCCGACTTGCGCAATTCGTCTTCGGTCAACTTGGTGTCTTTCTGAAGTTTCTTGAGCTCTTCATTCCCATCCCGGCGGAAACCGCGGATCTGAACTTTCACTTCTTCGCCGTGTTTCTTGCACACTTTGATGAGCTCTTTCCGGCGTTCTTCGGTCAGGGGCGGAAGGGGAATGCGGATGAGCTTCCCATCGTTGGAGGGCGTCAGTCCGAGATCGGAGATTTGAATGGCTTTTTCGATTTCTCTGATCAGATTTTGTTCCCAGGGCTGAATTGTAATGAGCCGTGCTTCAGGAGTGGCGACATTCGCGACCTGTTTCAGCGGAGTCAGCGTGCCATAATAGTCGACCTTGATGCCGTCCACCAATGCCACCGAGGCGCGACCGGTGCGGAGCCCAGCCAAATCGCGTTTCATATGTTCGATCGCGTGATCCATTTTCTCCGTTACGCGTTGTTTCACTTCCTGCGCCGTCGACATCAGCCTCTCTCCTTAGCGGCTTCCTACGGTGACCACGGTTCCGATGGGATCACCTTGGACGACCCGTTTAAAGTTTCCCTTCTCGGATAAGTTAAAGACGATCAACGGCAGCCGGTTATCCATACAAAGGCTGATGGCCGTCGAGTCCATGACTTTCAGATTCTGGGTCAGAATCGACAGGAAGGGGATTTCAGTATATTTCTTGGCTTGCGGGTTTTTAACGGGGTCGCTGTCATAGATGCCGTCGACTTTTGTGCCTTTCATGATGACCTCCGCGCCGATTTCCATGGCTCGGAGCGACGCGGCCGTGTCGGTCGAGAAATAGGGATTTCCGGTCCCACCGGCAAAAATCACCACACGCTTTTTTTCCAAATGCCGGATGGCGCGACGGCGAATATAGCCTTCCGCCAACTGGCGCATTTCGATCGCCGACTGCACACGGGTCGAAATCCCTTTGCTCTCCAGCGAATTTTGGAGAGCGAGCGCGTTCAACACAGTAGCCAGCATGCCCATGTAGTCAGCCGAAGCCCGTTCCATGCCGCGCGCGCTGGCGGCCAGACCACGAAAGATATTGCCGCCGCCGATCACGACGGCGACTTCAACGTCCATCGCGACGACGTCGGCAATTTCGTCCGCTAGTCCTTCGAGAATCGAGGGTTGAATGCCATAGCCCTGCTCACCGGCCAGCATTTCTCCGCTGACTTTCAGCAGGATGCGGCGGTACTGCGCAGAGCTCATGCCTGGCCTAATTGATACCGGGTGAAGCGGCGAATGTTCATGTTCTCACCGATTTTACCGATTTGCTGTGCGAGCAGATCTTTGATGGTAACCGACGGATCTTTGATGAAGCCCTGTTCGAGCAAGCAGTTCTCCTGGTAAAACTTTTCCAGCTTGCCCTCGATGATTTTTGGCCAGGCTGCGGGAGGCTTGCCCAACTCTTTGGCCTGTCCTTCGTAGATGCTTCGTTCCTTCGTGACGACGTCCGCAGGAATTTCTTCCCGTCTGACACAGGAGGGATTCGATGCCGCCACCTGCAGGGCTAAATCATTCACGAAGGCTTTGAACTGTTCGTTTCGCGCCACGAAATCAGTTTCGCAATTGACTTCGATGAGCACTCCAATTTTCCCCCCGGCGTGGATATAGGCGTGGACCAACCCCTGGTTGGTTTCGCGACCGGCTTTTTTCTGGGCTGCAGCCAATCCCTTTTGCCGAAGATAATCGATGGCTTTGTCGATGCTGTTTCCATTTTCTGACAAGGCTTTCTGGCAATCCAGAATGCCGGCCCCTGTTTTTTCACGCAGCTCTTTTACGAGATCACTCAGACTTGCCATGGGCTCCTCAGTTGGTCGAATAGAACAATGCCGTCCTGCAGGGTGCGGCGTTTACGAGGCTGACACGCCGGCCAGGCGTGCGGTCGGTTTGGAGCCGCCACCCGCCGGTGCCGTCGCAAATTCAGTTTCTTCATGCTGTGTCCGGAGATGCGCCCCTTCGAGGCAGGCGTCCGCGATGCGGGAAATAATCAACTTGATGGAGCGAATCGCATCGTCGTTGCCGGGAATGGGATATTGAATATGGTCCGGATCACAGTTCGAGTCGAGGATCGCAATGACTGGAATTTCGAGCCGGCTGGCCTCGAGGATCGCGATGTGCTCGATCCGCGTATCCAAGACGAATACCGCACCAGGCAACCCACGCATGTTGCGGATGCCCGACAGGTTCTTCTGGAGCTTGACGACTTCCTTCTGCATCTGCCCAAGCTCTTTCTTGGTATGGCCCTGATGAGTCGGGTCGGCGAGGGTCGTTTCCATTTTTTTCATTTTGTCGATGCTGCGACGGATGGTCTGAAAATTGGTCAACATGCCGCCCAACCATCGCTGGTTGATGAAAAATTGATTGGCGCGCTTGGCTTCTTCTTCCAAAATCTCCGCTGCTTGGCGCTTGGTGCCGACGAATAAAACGGATTCTCCGGCTGCCACGGTGTCGCGTGCGAAGGCATAGGCCTGTTCCATGCGCGCAACCGTCTGTTGCAAATCGATGATGTACACGCCGTTTCGCTCACCGAACAGGAATCGCTTCATCTTCGGATTCCAACGGTTCGTCTGGTGGCCGAAATGGACTCCGGCTTCCAGTAATTCTTTAATCGCAACGACTCCCATACCTTCACCTCCCTCCGAAGCCTGCAGAGCGCCTGGCGAACGCCAACGGCGAGGGGGATGTCCCCCTTATTCTCAGGCTGCGCAGCGTGCGCATCACGCTGGTTTGGATTTAAATAAGACGTCCCTGATTGTGTGGCTCAAGCGGTGAACGATGGGACAGACCCTTCACTGCACGAAAACGCCCGAACGCTAGCACACTCGCCTCTACTTTGCAACCAACCAAGCCCCGTCACGAGCGATAACTCGCGTTGATGCGCACGTATTCGTAAGATAAATCCGTGGTCCACATGTGTGACTCGGATTTCCCAAGTCCGAGGTCCACAAGAATAGTAAAGTCTCGTTGCTGGAAGACTTTGGTCAGCCGTCGTTCAGCCCCATGTCCGAGACTTTGCCCCCGTCGTACCATTGCGACATTTCCAAATTGAAGACTCACGCGCATGGGATCGATGGGGACTCCTGCGCGCCCAAGGGCGGCCATGACGCGCCCCCAGTTTGCGTCACCACCGAACAGTGCTGTTTTGACCAGGCTCGATGTCGCAATCGTTTGCGCAACCTGTCGGGCTGACCGCGCAGTCTTGGCCCCTTGGACTTGGATGCGCACCACCTTGGTAACCCCTTCGCCGTCCCAGCAAATTTTCAATGCCAGCGTCCGGCAGACCGTTTCAACCATCGCGCAAAAACGCGTAAAGTCTGCAGAGCCGGGTATGAGTGTCTCATTTCCGGCCATTCCATTGGCAAGGCATAGGACCGTGTCGTTCGTGCTGGTATCCCCATCAACGGTGATGCAATTGAACGATTGATCGACGGCCTGACGAAGTGCCAGTTGGAGGGTACGCTGACTAATGGCCGCATCGGTCGTCAGATAGGCCAGCATGGTTGCCATGCTGGGATGGATCATTCCGGATCCTTTGGCCATCCCGCCGACCGTCACCATGTGTCCGCCTAGTCGAGCGCGTACTGCCACCTCCTTCGGCTTAAGGTCAGTCGTCATAATAGCCTGCGCCGCCTCGCGGCCTCCGCGGCGATTGACCCGAGCGAGTAGGGCAGGCATCCCTCGTTTGATACAGCTCAGGGGGAGCGGTTGGCCTATGACTCCGGTCGATCCGATGAAGATGGTATGAAGAGGTGTCTGTAGCGCCGTGGCGACCAGCTGCGCCATGTCTGCAGCCGTCCTCATCCCTTCGGGTCCGGTGCAGGCGTTGGCATTGCCGCTATTGATGAGGATGGCGCGGCCAATTCCTTTTTTTAAATGTAGGCGATCAAGGATGACAGGGGCTGCCGCGATACGATTCGTCGTGAAGACACCTGCGATGGGTCCTTTTTTTTCCGACACCAGCAATGCCAAATCGAGCTGCTTCTTTTTCTTAATTCCGCAATAGATTCCGGCAGCCCGAAACCCAAGCGGGGCCGTGACGCCTCCTGGAATAGTTTTCATTTGTTGTCCTGTGTGGAGTGGGGATGGGTCGTATGCGGGCTCACTCATTCAGCAAGCTTATGGATAGATGCCGGGCGCGGTTAAGCCCATCTCTTCAGGATATCCGAGCATGAGATTCATGGCCTGGATGGCTTGTCCTGCCGCTCCTTTGATCAGGTTGTCGATGGCGGCGACGGTCACGACCCAGCCGGCACGTGTATCGGTATGCACCGCGAGATCGCAGTAGTTGGCGCCTCGCACATGTCGTGGATTCGGCATGGCGGTTTCGAGTAATCGCACAAATCGTTCACCCTTGTAAAAATCTCGGTAGAGGGCCCTTAATTCAACGACATCCAGCGTTCCTTTCACTCGCGCGTAGGCGGTGCTTAAAATGCCGCGATTCATAGGCACGAGATGTGGCGTGAACGCGATGGTGACGGTGCTTTCCTGTCCGTCGGTCCTTCGTCCGTGCTTTCTGGCCAGCATGGAAAGTTCCTGCTCAATTTCAGGAATGTGTCGATGTTGACCGATCTTATAGGGCTCTAGCGATTCGTGGGCTTCTGGAAAGTGGTAGGGCAAGGCCGGACTTCTTCCGGCTCCGGACACACCCGACTTGGCATCGATCACAATCGTATCCGGTACGACCAGGCCATGCGCGAGCAATGGCGCCAATTGCAAAATTGCGGCAGTGGGGTAGCAGCCAGGTGAGGCGACCAGGCGCGCCTGTGCTATGGCCGCTCGATGCAATTCTGGCAGTCCGTACACCGCGCCTTCGATCAGATCGGGATGCGCATGCGAAGTCTGATACCATGCCTCGTATGTTCGGGGATCCTTGAGCCTGAAGTCGGCGCTCAGGTCAATGACGCGCTTACCGGCTTTCATGCAGCTCGCCACTGGCCCCATGGACTTAGTATGTGGCAAGGCTAGAAAAAGCACATCGGCGTGCTCCGCCAAGGCTTCAGGCGCCAGAGCTTCAAACGTTAGGGGTATGACGTTCTGCAAGTGGGGATAGACAGACGAGACCGTCATCCCCGCGGATTTTTCCGAGGTCACCGCCGCCAAGGTGACTTGGGGATGTTGAGAAAGCAACCGTAACAATTCCGCGCCCGTGTATCCACTGGCGCCCGCCACTGCGACTCGTACCGACGTCATGTCACTTCTCCTGCATTAGCGTAGGCTACTTATCGGCACGTTATGTCGCACATAAAAAAAGGGAAGGCCGCGGAGCCTTCCCTTTTTGACATATGTCGCTCCAGGCGTTCTCTTATCGCTTCGAGTATTGGAAGCGCTTTCTTGCGCCCTTTTGGCCGTACTTTTTGCGCTCTTTCACGCGCGAATCCCGGGTGAGAAGGCCTTCCTTCTTGAGGGGGCTACGGAATGCCGCACTCATGATGACCAGTGCTTTGGAGATCGCATGCCGGAGGGCTCCCGCCTGGCCGGCCGGCCCACCGCCATAGACGGTGGCGCGCACTGAATATTTGCCGGCGACCCCAGCCAACTCGAACGGAAATTGAATGACATTCCGCAGGGTCATGCGGGGGAATGCTTTGTCCAGTGGCTTCTCATTCACAACGATATCGCCGGCGGCGGCGGTCACCCAGGCACGAGCGATTGCGCTCTTTCTTTTTCCGGTTGCATACTGAGTCAATGCTGCCATATCAGGCCGTCTCCTTCACAGATCCAGTTCAAACAATAATGGTCAGAGTGAGAGTGATTCCAGTTGCTGCGCGTGATGCGGGTGGGTCGGTCCCGCATAGACCCGCAATTTCTTTGCCATATGATTTCCCAGGGGATTCTTAGGCAGCATGCCTTCAATGGCTCTTGTCAAGAGCTCGGTCGGTTGTTTCCGGTGGATGTGTTCTGCGGTCAACGTTTTAAGTCCGCCTGGATATCCGGTGTGATAGGAATAGGTTTTGGATTCCATCTTATTTCCGGTCAGGCGAATTTTCTCCGCATTCACAATCACGACATGATCCCCCGTATCCACATGGGGCGTGAAGGTGGGTTTGTGCTTGCCGCGCAGCAGCGTAGCAACTTTCGCGGCCAAGCGGCCGAGCGTTTTTCCGTCGGCATCCACTAAGAACCACTTGCGTTTCACATCAGCTGGCTTTTCGAGGTACGTTTTTGTCATGGTCTCCATCTACTCCTGCACGATAGGCTTCTGCTGTGAGGCGCAAGGCCTCAGGCTTGTTGGGGTTCGATATTTTTGGCGTCGAGTTTGTTGATCCATGCATCCAAGTGAACGGCGGTTCGGCGATTAAGTACGTCTTGTGTGGCATAGATCGGGCAATCTGCGCGGAGTGCGAGGGCAATGGCATCACTCGGTCTCGCGTCTAGTGTCCGGTGCACTCCCTTTGACGCAAATGCCACACTCGCATAATAGGTGCTGCTCTTCACATCCGTAATCACGACTCTTTCAATGCGAATGCCCAAGTGATCCGCGAAACTCCGAATGAGGTCGTGGCTCATTGGCCGGGGCGTCACCACATGTTCCATAGCGAGGCGAATCGCATTGCCTTCGGCAGACCCGACCCAGATCGGAAGCGTGACACTCGCGTCCTCACTCTTGAGGACGACGATACGAGTATCGGTATTACCGTCTTCCAATACTTGTTTGACGGTCAACGCCACGAGTTCCGGCGCCTGGTTCTGGGTGACTAGTTCCACGGCTAGGTATCCAGTTTGCCAAAGTCTTCCGGCTTTAAATTTTCCAGCCACTGTTCGAGTTCTTCCGAAGACTGTTTCTTAATGACTTTCTCGCTCGCAAAGATCGGCGCGCTGGTGCGCAGCGCCAATGCGATTGCATCGCTGGGGCGAGAATCGACCGTGTATTCTGAGTCCTCATACATTAAGTGAATCGTTGCGAAATAGGTGTTTTCGTTCAAGTCTGTAATGACCACACTGATGATTTTCGCATCGAATGTATCCAGGAATGATTTCATCAAATCGTGCGTCATGGGACGCGGAGCGGTGACGCTCTCTAGCGCCAGACCGATCGCGCTGGCTTCTGATTTGCCTACCCAGATCGGGAGCATGTCCGATTTCTCTTCATCTCGCAACACTACGATGTAGGCGTTGTTATAGGGGTCAAAAATCAGACCCTTAACCCGCATTTGTGTAATCACGGCGGGATTGTCCTTCCAGACTTCAGCCTAAAACATCGACAATTGAGGAATTTAGCATTTCGGAAATCGGCCTGTCAACGAATTCAATTTTGAAATTGTGGAGGTGACTCTGCGGATCGCAGGATAATAAGATCCACGATCTTTCCTGCGTCGCATGGTTGAAGGCGTGACTGATCTTTGGCCGCACCATCTCGGTCACCTCAACAATTTCTCCCGTCTAAGAACCGGCTGGTCGGAAGTTCTGTTCCAATTTGGACGTGTCGGTTTGCTCACCTAGCTTGAGAAAGGCCTTCATTTGTTTTTTTACGAGCTCTCGGCCGCTCTCATCCCCTAAGTTCACCTGGTACTCATTGATGACCATCACGCGCATGCCTTCCCACTTTTGCCAGCAGGGCTTACAAACTTTCGCTTTGATCTCAGCCTCGAGCTTTCCGAGAAATAACATATCGGTAATTGCTTCGCCCGCTTGGCCGCAGGTGACACATTGCACATCCGCCATGGTTGCCTCCATAAATTCCTTGTCGGTCGCTTGCATATTCCAAAGATCATTCTAGCATCCGATATTTGCAGAAAAAAAGAGTACGCCTTCAGATTGACGCTTATCCCGCTTCATGGTAAAAAAAGCTCCCCCTCACTGTAAAGAGGTGTAGTGATGGGACCACGTGGCGATGGTTCTTGTGCCCGGATGGCGGAACTGGCAGACGCGCCGGACTCAAAATCCGGTTCTCGCAAGAGAGTGGGAGTTCGACCCTCCCTCTGGGCACCATCAATTTGAACGGATGAATCAGGATGATCAGAGAAAATGTAATGGTGGAACCCGGGCCAACACTATATAGTGGATGGGTCGCCTGAAAACATCTTGACATAATGTGGTTGTTGGCCTATAGTCCGCCCGAATTTGTCTAGGAATGCGTATGACCAGTTTATCGCCGTCCATCATCATTCTCTTATCAATTCCATCTCACTAAGGAGGCAGCACATGCGTAAGGTGTTGGCACTTGGAGCTGCGGTGCTTTTGGTCAGCTCCGTTGGTGTAGCAGGCGCTCAGGAGCGTTTGCCGCAGTCCTCATCAGGATCCGGATTCGGTGTCGGCACCGGAGTCGGAGACGTTTCAGGTAACTCCGGTCGTACCGCCGCATTTGATCGGAACGCATTTATTGACCGGCTTGGTCAAGCTGAAACTGTGTTCGGTCGCGTTTTGGCCATCGACGTGCCAGGCCACAAATTGCATTTAGAAACCGGCGGGAGTTCACACGACGAAGGTCGTGCGGGTACGGGCGCCATGTCGTCGTTGACGCTGTATTTCGACGGGCAGACCAATATGGATCAAATCAAAGTACTCAATGCCGGCGACGATATTTCAGTGCAAGTGGTTGAAGTGCCCAACGAGAGAGCGGATGTTGGCGTGTATGGAAGCGGCCGCAAACTCGTCCGTGAAATCTACCTGTTCCGGGGTAACGAAAAGTTGGCAGGCTTTGGCGGCCTCGGGCAGCGCCCGGCCCCGATGACTGAGCGTGGGATCGTGACGTCTTCAGGCACCGTTACCGGTGGATTGGTTGGTGGAGTGTTTCCCGGAACGGTGACGACTGGCGTGGTGACAACCAGCGTTGGCGAATTTACCGGGCAGGCACCTTGCTGGAACTGTGAACCTCAGCCAGGATGGGGTTATCAGACCGTGGCACCGGAAACCAAAGTTCAGAACAAATCGGACTATGGAACCGATAGCGCCAAGCCAAACCTGCAAAAGGGTTTGACCAATTAAGATGTAACGTTTCGTCAAGGTCTGGATCTTGAACGGGGTGCTTCGGAAGAAGCACCCCGTTTTCTTTTGACGAGGTGCGCCTGTGAGTTTATTGCAAGTCGGCCAGGCACTTGGTAAATTCTCATGCTCTCCCTTGTCACCAACCTAGCGCGTCATTAACAGGGAAATCTCACATGTCTGAACTGCCGTCGAATGTCCACTCACCGCAGGCTCCGGATGAAGAGTTAGATCTTCGCGGGGTCATTTGTCCGTACAATTTCGTGAAAACCAAACTGAAGCTCGAAACCATGTCCGCTGGGCAATTGCTGTTGGTTCACCTCGATGACGGCGATCCTATCCGCAATGTGCCACGCAGCGTCAGCGATGATGGCCATGATGTGCTGTCGCAGGAACGAGCTGACCATTCCTACCGAGTCATGATCAGGAAACGGATTGACGGCTAGTTACTACCGCTTTACCTGCCCCTGCTTTCGTCCCGTTCGCGTACCCTCCACGATCAGGGTCACCTTCACAGGCCCATTTTCAAAGGGACAGTTGAATAGGATTTTTTGAACTCGTCCCCGTACGATTTGCTGCGTCTTGCAGGTGAGGTCAGCAGCCACGACGATTTGTCGGTTCCCCAAGATGACCAGTAGGAGTCTGAGAATCTGTCGAAGCGCCTGTGCCGGCGGAAAGAAGATCATCGTGCGAGACTCAGCCTTCAGCGAGTCGAGTCGATGTTCGAGCTCACGAACGCCACCGGACCACCGTCCTTCGAAGACGAACGCATCTCCGTCCATCCCAGCGACAGCAGCAGCAGTTACAACCGCGGAAGTGCCCGGGATGATTTCGATGGGAATGTCTGAGCGCGCTGCCGCGGTAATGAGCAGTCGCCCGGGATCATAGACGACGGGCATCCCACAGTCGGATACCAACGCAATGTCGGTTCCTTGTTTCAGTCGACCCAACAAAATCGGCACCTTTTCAGCGGCATGGACTCGATCATATGTGGTCAACGTGGTATGAATGCCGTGATGAGTCAGCAGCGCCTGGGTCGCGCGAGGATTTTTGGTCGCAATCAGGCCTACGCGCTGAAATGTCGCGAGGGCGCGAATCGTCAGATCATCAGGATGTCCGATGGGGACGCCGACAATGAAAAGTGTCGCTCGCTGACTGCCTGATGAAACGCGCTTTCCTTGACTCTGTTCTGGTCGCATCGATATAATTTCCAGTTCAGAAAGACCAGCTTTGCTCTGGAATGTTGCGAGGATAGGGCGAAATGTCTTCAGTTTTTTTTCTACTCACGATAGGGCTCTATTTTGCGAGTACGGTTTGCTATCTGGCCTATTTGCTGCGGCGGGCTGAAACCCTATCAAAGGTGTCGCTAGGAATTACCGCCGTAGGGTTCGCGACTCACACTGCGGCGCTGGCTGCCAGAATGGCGGATACCGGACCGACCCAGCTTCCCACGTTTCACGAAGCCCTGTCTTTTTTTTCCTGGATGCTCATTCTGGTGTTTCTCGCCGTCGAATTTCGCCGACAACTCCACGTCCTCGGTTCATTTATTGTTCCGCTTGCCCTTATATCCCTGGTGACCGCGGCCGCATTTCGCTCAGACGAGGCCTCGAGTCTCCAGCCCGTTTTCAAAACCCTCTGGGTCCACGTGACGCTCAGCATGTTGGGCACGGTGGGGTTTGCGGTCGCATTTGTCGCGGGAGTGATGTATCTCATTCAGGATGGCCTTCTCAAGTCTAAGCGTTTCAATGTGCTCTATGCCAAACTGCCTGCGCTCGACTATCTTGATCACCTGAATCAACAGTCTATCGTGATGGGCTTTCCACTGCTGACGCTTGGGATCATCAGCGGCGCTTTTTCCGCGGAGATCGTTCGTGGCACCTATGTGAATTGGAACCCGGAACAGACGTGGGCTATGGTCACGTGGGGGTTCTACTTCGCCGTTCTCGTCGGTCGGCTCACCATCGGATGGCGCGCCAAACGAGCCGCGTATCTCACGATCATCGGTTTCGCCGGCGTGATCCTCACTCTCATTGGAGTGGTGCTGAAAAGTCACGGGTCGGTGTCCTGATATGCATATCATCGTCGTCGGACTGAGCCACAAGACCGCGCCGGTTGAGATTCGCGAAAAACTCGCCGTGCCGGAAAGTCGGCTCAGAGAAGCGCTGAGTCGGCTCTGTGCCTATCCTGGGGTCCGCGAAGGTTTGCTCCTCTCGACATGCAATCGAGTGGAAGTGTATGCCGTTGTTGAGGGGCTAGAATCCGGCTATGGTCGAGTACAAGAATTTTTGGCTGATACCCACCTCTCCCTCTCCTCCGAGCATTTAACGCCGCATCTCTATTGGCATGCTGACGATCGTGCCATCGGCCATCTCTTCCGGGTTGCCTCTAGTCTCGATTCGATGATCATCGGCGAGTCTCAGATTCTCGGGCAGATCAAAAATGCGTTCGAGGTTGCCTTGACGAACAAGGCCTCTGGCTTGCTCTTGAATAAAGTCGTGAAGAAAGCGATCTCGGTCGCGAAACGTGTGCGTACTGAAACCAAGATCGCGGAAACGGCCGTGTCTGTCAGTTATGCGGCCGTGGAGCTCGCCAAGAAAATTTTCTCCAACTTGACTGAGAAAACAGTGTTGTTGATTGGGGCTGGGGAGATGGCCAAGTTGGCGGCGCGTCATTTAATCGCTAATGGGGTGCGGCAAGTCCGAATCACGACCCGTAATTTTCAGCACGGCTTGGAACTGGCTCAACGATTTAATGGAACTGCAGTGCCGTTTGATGACTATAAATCCGAATTGGCAGGTGCCGACATTGTGCTCGTGTCTACCGGCGCCTCGCACTACCTCATTGGCCCCGACGATGTTCAGCGCGCCATGAGGCAGCGAATGAGCCGACCGATGTTTTTGATCGACATCTCCGTGCCGCGTAATATTGATCCTGCCGTTCGACCGATCGACGATGCCTTTCTCTTCGATATCGACGACCTACACATGCGCGTGGAACAAAACCGCGAGGATCGAATGCGGGAAGCGGCAAAAGCCGAGCAGATGGTCGTCGAAGAAGTTGCCGTTCTGGGACAGTGGCTCCAATCATTGGAGGTCACGCCGACCATTGTAGCCTTACGGAGCCGGTCAGAGGAGATCAAGCGTCGGGAAGTGGATAAAATCATGGCGCGTTTAGGACACCTATCAGCCGACGATCGCGCTGCTGTAGAGACAATGGCGTCCGCCATCATCAACAAGCTGGTGCATGGCACGATGGTGACCTTGAAGGCCGAGGCGACCTCCGCTGATGGGGCGGCCTATGTGGATGCGGCGCGCCGGTTCTTTAACCTCGCATCGGCAACGACCGGATGCCCAGACGACCATGCAGAGGGCTCAGAAGAGCCGGAGAGAAGTACGGCAAGTAATGGGGCAGGCCGGCATGTTGATGTGCCATTGATACCGACCACGACCAAGGGACAAGGTCGACGTGTCAGCTAACGCCCTTCGGAAAGTCGAATGTTTATGACCCGACAAATCACCAGTTGTCCCCCGCATGCTATTGCTGAGCGACCGAGTCGTACTCTGCTATGAGTCGCTCGACTCTTATCCTAGGGACTCGTGGTAGCAAACTGGCCGTGCATCAAAGCCAATGGGTGCAGGCACGTCTTCAGGAATTGGCGCCGGGCCTTACGATATCCCTCACGCGCATCCAAACGTCAGGCGACAAGATTTTAGATGTCCCTCTAGCGAAAATCGGCGGCAAGGGCCTATTCGTCAAGGAAATTGAAGACGCGTTGCTGAGCAACGAGATCGACCTCGCCGTGCATAGCATGAAAGATGTGCCGACGGCCTTGCCGGAGGGCCTTGAGATCTTGTGCGTGCCTCCGCGCGAAGATCCGCGGGATGCTTTGATCACCCATGCTGGATGCCGGCTTGATCAGTTAAAACCGGGCGCTCGAATCGGCACCAGCAGTTTGCGCCGGCAAGCCCAACTTCTGCACTATCGGCCAGACTTCATCATTGAAATGCTTCGCGGCAATCTGGATACGCGCTTAAGAAAGCTTCACGACGGACAGTTCGATGCCATTGTGCTTGCGGCGGCGGGACTGCGGCGGCTTGCCTGGGAACAGGAAATCACGGAGTATTTGCCTGTAGACGTCAGCCTTCCTGCGATCGCCCAAGGGGCCCTTGGCATTGAAGCTCGCAGTGACGATACCTTCGTGCGCGAGCTGTTGGCTCGCTTCGAGCATCCCGCGACGCGCATCACCGTGACGGCGGAACGCGCGCTGCTCCACCGTCTCGAAGGGGGTTGTCAGGTGCCCATCGCAGCGCATGCCGTCCTGGACGGAGATACCTTAAGGCTTGACGGGTTGGTGGCCAGCGTGGATGGTCGGCGCATCATTCGCCATCAGATCACGGGCGCGGCCGCTGAGGCCTTTCGACTCGGAACCACGCTGGCAGAACGCTTATTGGCGGATGGTGGCGATGTAATTCTCAAGGAAATCTACGGGCAGGCCTGATACCCATGCTCATGCAGAAAGGCATAGTCTATTTGGTCGGCGCCGGCCCCGGAGATCCCAAGTTGCTGACGTTGCGCGGCAAGGAGTGTCTCGAGCAGGCCGATGTAGTCCTGTACGATTACCTCGCGAATGAAGCCCTACTGGGGCATGTTTCACCGCGAGCTGAACGTTTGTACGTGGGTCGCCGTGGCCGGGGGCAGTATCGAGATCAGTCGGAAATCAATCGATTGCTGATCGACCATGCTCAGGCAGGAAAGCGCGTCGTCCGTCTAAAAGGCGGCGATCCGTTTGTCTTCGGACGAGGCGGAGAAGAGGCGGAAGCGGTCGCGGCGGCCGGGCTGGAATTCGAAGTCGTGCCCGGGGTGACCGCTGCCGTGGCGGCCCCTGCCTATGCGGGCATTCCTGTGACCCATCGCACCTTGGCGTCTACCGTGACGTTCGTCACTGGGCATGAAGATCCCACGAAAGATCGCAGCGTGGTCGAATGGCCGCGCTTGGCCACCGCGCAGGGTACGCTCGTATTTCTCATGGGCATGACAAATTTGCCGAAGATTGTGCGATGCTTGCGTGCAGAAGGCAAGGCTGGCTCGACCCCCGCGGCAGTTATTCGATGGGGCACGCGCGCGTCCCAACAAACCGTCGTCGGAACCTTGGATGATATCGCGGAGAAAGCGGCTACGGCACACATGGAACCGCCCACGGTCATCGTCATCGGAGAAGTAGTGCGTCTCAGGGAACAGCTGAAATGGTTTGAGTGCCGACCTCTATTCGGAAAGCGTATCTTGGTGACGCGACCCAAACTACAGGCACCGGCATTCTCTGATCTGATTACAGCAGCCGGTGGGGAGGCGGTGGAATGCCCGACCATCGAGATCGTCCCTCCTGAAAACTGGGGTCCCCTCGATCGAGCGCTGGAACGGCTGCCGACCTACAATTGGCTGATCTTTACCAGTGTGAATGGGATTGCTCCATTCATGACTCGTCTGATGGAATCACAGCGTGATGTGCGCGCGTTGGCAGGTCTCACACTGTGTTGTATCGGGCCACGCACAGCCGAGGCTCTGTCGGCTTATGGTCTGCATGCCGATGTGATTCCCGAGCAATTTCAGGCGGAAGGGATTCTCAACGCACTTGATGGAAGGCCGGTGCGCGGCATGAGCGTCTTGATTCCGCGCGCGCTGGTAGCGCGGGAAATCCTTCCGGAGCAATTGCGGACGCGCGGCGCCACGGTGGATGTCGTCCCAGTCTACCGAACGATACGTCCCGCGGTCGCGACAGAGCGCCTGATTGAGCAACTTCGGACACATGCCATCGACATCATCTCCTTCACCAGTTCGTCAACAGTACGGAACTTCGTAGACTTGTTTTCTTCGCCGGATGAAATGGTGCGGCTAGTGGGAGATACCATCATTGCCTGTATCGGGCCCATTACAGCGGCGACCGCTCGTGAGGTCGGGCTCACCGTGCATGTGATGGCCGGCCAGAATACGATCCCGGCATTGGCAGACGCCATCGTGGGTTCCGTTGCAAATTCGATCAAAGCCCGGCCCGCTACTTCAGTACGCCCTTGAGAGGAGGCCGTTGAGCGGAAATTCGCTCGTTACTTAGAAGGAGGACACTGCATGGTTCCAGTTAAATCATTCATGGTTCCGAAGGACAAGTTCATCACCGTCGAGCGGGATATCGATGTGCGCACGGCCGGACGGCTCATGCGCGACCGTAATATCGGCAGCCTGTTCGTCACGAATAGCAAAGAGGTCATCGGCATTATCACGGACACGGACATGGTGCGGCGGGTCGTGGCCACCGGAGCTGACACGACCAAGACGACCGTCGAGCAGATTATGTCTGCGCCGCTCGTCAGCATAGAAGAACACAAGACGCTGCTGGATGCGAATGACCTGATGGCGCAGACCCATTTGCGACATCTTGGCGTGACGAAAGATGGCCAGCTGGTGGGAATGATTTCGGTACGCGACTTAGTAGTGTTTTTGACCAATCTTCCGAGGAAGTGAGCGAGCATGGCCTTTCCAATTCAGCGCTTGCGTCGTTTGCGCGAGAAGGAACCGCTTCGGCGGATGGTGCGTGAAACGGCGTTGACGCCGAACGATTTTATCTATCCGGTCTTTGTGACTGAAGGGCAGGGGCGTCGCGAGCCGATCGCCTCGATGCCTGGGCAGTCGCGCTTGTCGATCGATCTCTTGGTGAAGGAGGCGCTCGAGGTTCAGGCTCTGGGCATTCCGGCCATGATCTTCTTCGGAATTCCAGAGAAGAAAGACGAGCGGGGGAGTTCCGGCTTTGATCCGGACGGAATCGTGCAACGTGCGCTGCGCACGCTCAAGAAAGAGGTGCCGGACCTGGTGCTGATCACTGATGTCTGCATCGACGAGTATACGAGTCATGGTCATTGCGGCATCGTTCGTGAGGGCAAGATTCTCAATGACGAGACGCTGGATTGTCTCAGGACTATGGCCAAAACTCACGCGGAGGCGGGCGCCGACATGGTGGCACCGTCCGATATGATGGACGGGCGGGTAGCCGCGATCCGCGACGAGTTGGATCGCGCCGGGTTTGTGGACATTCCTATCATGGCCTATGCGGCGAAATTCGCCTCCTGCTTCTATGCGCCTTTTCGTGACGCGGCCCATTCCAGCCCTCAATTTGGAGACCGGCAGTCCTATCAAATGGATCCGGCCAACAAACGCGAAGCCTTGCGGGAGATCGATCTGGATATCGAAGAGGGGGCCGACATCATTATGGTGAAACCCGCCATGCCATATCTGGATGTGATCAGCGCCGCACGCGAACGAACGCTCCTGCCGATCGCCGCCTATCAGGTGAGCGGGGAATACAGCATGATCAAAGCGGCCGCCCAAGCCGGATGGTTGGATGAGAACCGCGCCATGTTGGAATCGCTGTTGTCGATCAAGCGAGCCGGCGCCGAGATCATCCTGACGTATTTTGCAAAAGAGGCGGCCAAACTGTTGCGGTCACGGCACGTATGAAGATTTCTCGCGGCCTCACCCCCTCGACACACCGACCCTACGCCGCCGTCACCATCGGGAATTTTGATGGGCATCATCACGGTCACCGCGCCCTCCTAAAACAGGTTGTAGAGACGGCCCGTCGGGAGGCCGGTACGGCGCTGGTGCTGACCTTCGATCCCCATCCTGTCAAGATTCTGGCTCCGCATGTAAATCTCATGTTTTTGACCACACCCGAGGAGAAGCTGGCCCACTTCGAGGCAGCCGGCATTGATGAAGTGGTTTTTCTAGAGTTCACGCCGGGCTTTGCCTCGTTAAGCCCGGCCGAGTTTGCGAAGCAGGTGCTGTGTGACGGCATTGGCACGAGGGAACTCTATGTCGGAGAGCACTTTGCTTTTGGAAAAGGCCGAGTTGGGCGCATTGCCGACCTGTTTGAGTTCGGCGCCCGATTCGGATTCCGCGTCCATGCGGTGTCCCCTGTCGTCATCGAGGGCGAGGTGGTCAGTTCTACTCGCATTCGCCAGCTCCTTCAGACGGGGGATCTGGGGAAAGCCTTCCGCTTTCTGGGGCGGCCGTACAGCATCGAGGGGGTGGTCATTCCAGGCGCGCACCGAGGCACTGAGCTCGGTTGGCCGACCGCCAATGTGCGCCTTCCTTCGGGACGCGTCACCCCACCAGACGGCGTGTATGCCGCGCAACTCATCTGGAATCATCGGACCTGGAATGCAGTAGTATACATCGGGACCAGGCCTACATTCGGGGCAGGCGAACGGTTGTTGGAAGTGTCGGTTCTCGACGAGCGGCTTGATCTCTACGGAGAATCGATTCGGGTGCAGCTCATCAGCTTTATCCGTGAGGATAAGGTCTTTGCTTCGGCGGAGGACCTCACGCGTCAGATTGCAGCGGATGTGGAAACGGCTCGGGCACAGCTTCGTGAGGCGGATGTGTCGAGCCCCTTCTCGACCACGCTACCTCGGTCATGAGCCATGAAGGTTTCTCCGACAGCCTTCCATCACCCGCTCCATAAGCAGGTCGCCAAGGCCATTCGTGCGCGAGGGCTGCTGCAACCGGGACAGCACGTGTTGGTGGCCGTGTCCGGCGGACCCGATTCCGTTGCCTTGCTGTCAGTTCTGCACGCTCTTTCTCCGACTTGGGATCTTTCGCTGACAGTGGTGCATTGTCACTACGGCCTGCGCGGCCATGAATCCGATGGCGATGCGCGGTTTGTCACGACGCTCTGCCGGCGGCTTGCCATTTCTTGCTTGGTCACACCCCTCAGCATGACTCACCGCGAGTCTAGGTCGTCCAGCTCGCTCCAAGAACGTGCGCGGGAGGCCCGCTATGGCTTGTTTCGTAAGCTGGCCGGTGATCTTGGGGCAGAGCGAGTGGCCCTTGGGCACAACGCGGACGATCAAGCCGAAACCGTGCTGCTGCGAATGTTACGCGGCGCCGGATTGCGCGGATTGGCCGGTATGCCGCACATTCGTGAGCGGTTCTTCGTGCGGCCACTCTTGAGTATCTCGCGCCATGAAATCCTGTCCTATCTGGAGACCGCGGAGTTGTCTTATCGGACCGACTCCAGCAATGCCAAGCCCATCTATCTTCGTAATCGTGTGCGCCATGAACTCCTTCCGGTCGTGCAAGCGCTGGCTCCCGCGGCAATTCGGATGTTGGCGCGCCAGGCCGATCTCTTGCGGGATGATGACCGTCTCCTGGACGCTCTGGCTGCCTGCAGGCTGAAGCGAATCATTCGGTTGCACGACTCCACGACCTTAATGCTTGATCGTACGGCATTGCTTGAACAACCGGTTGCGCTGCAACGCCGAATGCTGCGACAGGCCCTGCAGGCGCTGTCGCCGTCATCCGGCACACCCCGAGGTGATCAGGTGATGTCATTGTTGGCGTCCCTGACTTCTTCCCGATCGGGAGGCGCCTGGAAGGTCGGCGCCGTGTCGGTTGCGTGTGAACATCATCAGCTGCGGATGACTATTGCATCGCCGCCGAGCGAGCGCGCCCGTGAGGCCATTGCAGTGGAAGAGGGAGCGTCAAGCTGCTCGCACGAAGCGTTGACGATCACTTCCTTGCCATCAATGGCTTCGTGGCGCTTGACCGGGCAGTCGATTCGTATCCAGGCAGTGACCTGTGAACGGGGGCTGCTCCTGCTGAGACGTAAATCGCCTATGGTGGCATTGCTGGATGCCGAGCAGTTGGCTTTGCCGTTGCAGATTCGGCCCTGGCGCTCGGGGGATTGGTTTTGCCCCACTGGCATGAACGGGCGACGAAAGAAATTGCAAGATTACTTCACAGATGCAAAACTGGGTCGGTCTATGCGAGAACGGATGCCACTGGTGCTCTCGCATGGCAGCATCGCCTGGATTGTTGGACAGCGAGTTGATGCACGATTCGCCGCCACCACCTCGACGACTCGGTTTATCGTGGCTCGTGTGAGGCCGTCTTCGCGACGGAAAGGAGCCTTCTAGGAATGGAACGCATTTTTGGTCGTCCTATCGTGACGCAGGAGCAGATGAGGACTCGGATTCGAGAGCTCGGACGTCAGATTGCGTCAGACTATGCCGGGAAGGATTTGGTGCTGGTGGGTGTGCTGAAGGGGGCCTATGCCTTTTATGCCGACTTGGCACGGGCGATCCGAATCCCGATGCGGGTGGAGTTTATCGTCGTGACAAGTTATGGATCCGGCAAACGAAGCTCAGGCAAGGTAAAACTGGTGTCCGACCTCACGGAGCCCATAGCCGGAAAAGACGTGTTGCTGGTTGAGGATATCGTCGATTCTGGCCTCACCATTCAACATCTTATCAAGACCATGTCTAGGCGAAAGCCTCGAACGCTCAAGGTCTGTACGCTTCTCAGCAAGCCTGAACGCCGGACGGTCGAGGTGGATCTGGCGTACGTGGGTTTCAAGATCCCGAATCGGTTTGTCGTCGGGTATGGTCTCGACTACCAACAGAAGTACCGCAACCTTCCTTACCTGGCCGCCCTCGATCAGGCCGATGAAAGCGAGCAAGAGTCTGCATGAAAGGTTGTTACCCCTCCGGAACCTATGGTAACATCCGGCAGGGTTATTAGATTATGCAGTCTGCCTAAATTCCTCAAAGGAGAGGTGGATGAATTCACGGGTAAAGAATCTGTTGTTCTGGGTCGTCGTCGGCCTCTTCATGATTTTGTTGTTCAATTTGTTTAGTGTGCCGACCCACGCGCCGGAAGATGAAGTCATATTCAGCGATTTCATGGCTAAGCTGGACAAAGGCGAGGTCATGAAGGTGACGATCAAAGCTAACCACATCAGCGCGATTCTCAAAGATCAGAGCCGGATTCGGACCTATACGGCTGAGTATCCTGAATTGGTCAAGCATCTGCGCGAAAAGGAAGTGCAGATCGAGGCCAGACCGCCTGACGAGAGTCCTTGGTACATCACGTTTTTGGTGACATGGGGCCCCTTCGTGCTGTTCCTCGGCCTTTGGTTTTTCCTCATGCGGCAGATGCAAATCGGCGGCAATAAAGCTCTGTCTTTTGGGAAGAGCCGCGCCAGGATGCTCACCGAGGAGCGGAAAAAGGTCACCTTTTCCGATGTCGCAGGCATTGAAGAAGCGAAGGAAGAAGTCCTGGAAATCATAGAGTTTCTGAAAGATCCGAGAAAATTTCAGAAGCTGGGTGGGCGAATCCCAAAAGGCGTTCTCATCGTCGGACCTCCGGGTACCGGAAAAACTTTGTTGGCCAAGGCGATTGCAGGGGAAGCCGGAGTGCCTTTCTTCAGCATCAGCGGGTCGGACTTCGTCGAAATGTTTGTCGGCGTGGGCGCCTCAAGAGTCCGAGATCTCTTCGAGCAGGGGAAAAAGCATGCCCCTTGCATCATCTTTATTGATGAGATTGATGCCGTCGGCCGGCTGCGCGGTGCTGGTCTCGGTGGAGGTCACGATGAACGTGAGCAAACACTAAACCAGTTGCTAGTCGAGATGGATGGGTTTGATACCACTGAAGGCGTCATTCTGATCGCCGCCACAAACCGCCCGGATGTGCTGGATCCTGCGTTGTTGCGTCCAGGCCGTTTCGATCGCCAGGTAGTAGTGAATCGGCCCGATCTGCGCGGTCGGTCGGAGATTCTGAAGGTTCACACGAAGAAGGTACCGCTGGCAACGGATGTGGAGTTGGAGAAGATTGCCCGTGGGACGCCAGGCTTCTCGGGCGCCGATCTCGAAAATTTGGTGAACGAAGCCGCGCTCTGGGCGGCTCGGTGGAACAAAAAAGAGGTTGAGCTGGTAGACTTCGAAATGGCGAAAGACAAGGTATTGATGGGCGCGGAACGGAAGAGCATGGTGCTCAGCGACGAAGAGAAGCGCACTACAGCCTATCACGAAGCCGGTCACGCACTCATGGCGAAACTGTTGCCTGGAACGGATCCTGTCCATAAAGTGACGATTATTCCCCGTGGTCGAGCACTAGGCGTGACCATGCAGCTCCCGACGGATGATCGTCATAACTATTCCAAGGACTTTCTGTACAACAATCTCGCAATCCTCATGGGCGGGCGAGTCGCTGAAGAGCTGGTGTTGCACGATGTAACGACCGGTGCAGGGAATGATCTTGAGCGGGCCACCGACCTCGCGAGAAAAATGGTGTGCGAGTGGGGTATGAGTGAAAAGCTGGGCCCCTTGACGTTCGGCAGAAAAGAAGAAGAAATTTTCCTTGGCCGAGAGATTGCTACGAAGCGCGACTTCAGCGAGCAGGTGGCGCTTGAAATCGATCACGAGGTCAGGCGTCTGGTCACGGAAAATTACGAGCGGGCGAAGCGTATCTTGACCGACAACATGACCAGTCTTAAGGCGCTCGCTGAGGCGTTGTTGGAGAGGGAAGTGTTGGACGCGCTGGAGATCGATCAGATTCTTATTCAAGGTTCTTCATCGCAAGCGGTGCCCGCCTAAGAATATACGTCTGTCTTCGCAGGGGGCATAGGTAATGCCCTCTGCGAGGCAAGTGTACCCAGTGAGTTTCCCGCTAAAGGTTGAAGCAAGCTCCTGCACATATTGGTGGTAGCCTCGGTTGACCTGCCGTAGTACACTCATCCCGCTTTGTGGTGTTCCATTCTGATTGTCATCACCGAGGGGATAAGTCTTGGCCATAACCACTCCGACTTCCGCACGATCTTACGTGGTGCGGGCGGGATCTCAGGCGCTCCGTTTGGACTCCCGCCCTCTCATCATGGGGATTCTCAACGTCACGCCAGATTCATTTTCAGATGGCGGTAGCTATGTCACGGTTGAACAGGCGCTTCGCCATGCGAAGCAGATGCATGAGGAAGGCGCCGACATCATAGACATTGGCGCCGAATCTTCAAGGCCCGGCGCTCAATCTATCGAGGATTCCGAAGAGCTTCGACGCCTCATACCTGTACTGGAAGCAGTCCATGCCGCGGTGCCGCTGCCCATCTCCGTTGACACCACAAAAGCCGTCGTTGCCCGTCGGGCGATTCAAGCAGGCGCCACCATTATCAATGACATCAGCGCATTGCGCGGCGATCCGTTGATGGGAACGGTGGCAGCGGAAACCGGCGCTGCAGTCGTGCTGATGCACATGCAGGGGACGCCGCAAACGATGCAGAAATCACCCAAGTATCGGAACGTTGTTCAAGAAGTGTCTGCGTTCCTATGCGAACGGGCGCAGACAGCGATCGAGCAGGGGATCAGCCGAAGTCAGATCATTCTTGACCCGGGGTTCGGTTTTGGTAAGCTTCAAGAGCATAACCTTCGATTGCTGGCTGATTTCGCGTTGCTGGCGGACCTTGGCTATCCGATACTCGTAGGACTGTCGCGCAAACAGTTCATCGGTGCTTTGGTGCAACAACCAGTACAGGAGCGCGGATACGGAACGGCCGGCGCGGTCGCAGTCGCCGTCCTTAAAGGCGCGCATATTATTCGTGTGCATGACGTCCGATCCATGCGCGACACGGTCTCGGTCGTGTCAGCCGTTTGCCGTCACGCACGTTCTGGTGTAGAGGGATCTCATGGGTAAATTGTTCGGCACAGACGGCGTTCGTGGAGTGGCCAATCTGGAACCGATGACCAGCGAAATCGCTATGCAACTGGGGCGTGCCGCCGCCCATATTTTTATGCGGCGGGCCGGCCGTCACCAAGTCGTCATCGGGAAAGACACGCGTTTATCAGGATACATGCTTGAGTCGGCGTTGACCTCGGGCATCTGCTCCATGGGAGTAGACGTACTGCTCGTCGGTCCGATGCCGACCCCGGCCATCGCGTTTCTCACACGTAGTTTGAGGGCGGATGCCGGCGTCGTTATTTCAGCCTCGCACAACCCCTATCAGGATAACGGCATTAAATTCTTCTCGAACGAGGGATTCAAACTGCCCGACGAACTCGAGGCGCGTATCGAACAACTGATCATTTCCGATGAGATCAAGCACCTTCGCCCGACGGCGGATGCCATTGGAAAAGCCTATCGTATCGGCGACGCCGAAGGGCGTTATATCGAATTCGTCAAACGCTCGCTTCCTAAGGATCTCGACCTTCAGGGGATCAAGTTGGTGGTGGATTGCGCCAACGGCGCGGCCTACAAGGTCGCACCTGCGGTGCTCCGCGAGCTAGGAGCTGAGATCGAGGTCATTGCGGGCCAACCGGACGGGATGAATATTAATGATGGTTGCGGGGCCGTGCATCCGGCACGATTGCAGGAAGCGGTCCGTCGAACTGGCGCGCATATCGGCATAGCCTTGGACGGTGATGCTGATCGAGCTATTTTCGTCTGTGAGCAGGCCGAGATCATTGATGGCGACCATGTTATGGCCGCGCTCGGTCTGGATCTGCAGGCGCATGGTCAACTCGCCTGTCAGACGGTCGTGGGGACCGTCATGAGCAACTTCGGGTTGGAACTCGCCATGAAGAAGGCCGGGATTCAATTGGCGCGAACGCCAGTAGGTGATCGGTACTTAATGGAGCGCATGCTGGCCGACGGGTATAACTTCGGCGGGGAGCAATCAGGCCATTTTATTTTTCTCGACCATAATACGACGGGTGATGGCTTGATCTCGGCGCTGCAGATCCTCTCGCTTATGAAACGAACCCGTAAACCGCTCTCAGAACTCGCGAAGGCGATGACGGCTGTCCCTCAGATCCTCCTTAACGTACGGGTGAAACACAAGCCTGACTTGAATCAGATTCCGGATATTCAGCAGGCGATCAAGGCCGCTGAAGCGACGCTCAATGGAAGCGGCCGCGTTCTGGTGCGATATTCCGGTACTGAGGCGCTGTTGCGAATTATGGTCGAAGGCGAACGCGATTCGACGATTCGCGAGGTAGCTGATCACCTCGCCGAGATTGTTCGCGCACGCATAGGGTAGCATCGAGCCTTCAGCGCAGGCGCCGGATGCTGCCAGTTTTCACACTCACCTTCATTTTCGGCCTGATCCTTGGTTCCTACCTATCGTATTTCCCCCTGAGCGTGGCAGCCTTATTGATTGGTTCTGTAGGTTTGCTCACGTATCTGGAATCCCAACGTGTGGTGGCACCGCGTCGCAGCCAGGTATTGTTCGCCTGTGTCGTCGGCGGATGTCTCTACTGGACGATATGTACCTGGTTCACGCCCCACCTTCCATTTCCTGACAATCCGGGCGTGCTTCCCCCTCGCTTTGAGGGAATCATTAGCGAGCCTGTCCGTCACTCGTCGGGGCAGTTGACTGCCTTGGTAGAGGTCACGGTTATTGAGGATCCCGCGTTTGTGGTCCCCCTTCATCTGAGGCTCACTTGGCGTGATCCCGACCGCGATCTCCACCGAGGCTTGCGAATTCGAGCCCGCACCCATCTCCACACTCCGTCGGGGACCCTCAATCCAAGGGGATTCGACTATGCGGCATACTTGGAAACACAAGGCGTTGACGCCGTTGGATCGGTGTCCGGAGCCGGCGCCGTAGAGGTGTTGGATTTTGAGTCGGGAACGGCGGCACCATTCTTCTCGATTCTGATCGAAGGATGGCGCAGCCGAGTACGGGCGGCCGCGGAATCGCTTTCACCGCCCAGCCGCGGGTTATATCTCAGCCTGACCATCGGTGAACAGGGCTTCCTTGCGCCGGAGGTCCGCGAGTGGTTCATGACCACAGGGACGGTCCATATTCTCTCCATCTCCGGATCACATCTCGGGCTCATTGCCTTGCTATCCTTTGCGATCATCAGGAAAGGATGCCTCTTCCTTCCTTCGATGATGTTGTTGAGCCTTTCTCGATGGCTGACTCCCACTCGACTGGCGGCACTTCTGACCCTGTCGCCCGTGGTGGCCTATACGGTGCTGGCCGGAGCTGAAACGGCAACGATTCGGTCGTCGATCATGATTGCTGTCGGCCTCTGGACGGTGTGGCTCGGCGCGCCGCATTATCTCCTCCATGCTCTTGCCGCTGCTGCTGGCCTCACATTGCTGGCACATCCGCATGCGCTGTACGACATCTCATTTCAATTGTCTTACATTTCGGTCTGGGTACTTGCCCTCGCAATTGAACGAGAAGTTGGTGAGGAGTTGGCGGAAGCTCCGGCATCGGTTAGCGGACGGACAGTCTATTGGCTATGTGAGTCTGTTCGACTCTCAGCGTTAGTTTCCTTGGCGACCATGCCCCTTGTCGCCTGTTATTTTAACCAGGTGTCATGGATGGGGCTTTTTGCCAATCTGCTCATGGTGCCCTTCGTGGGGTTTATTTTTTTGCCGCTCAGTCTTCTCTCGGCTCTTTGGGTCATCGTGGCGCACAGTAGTATGCTCCCGGGTGCCGGCTTGATTGACGGCCTTGGCCAAGGTCTGATTTCTGCGACCCATGCGTTAGCCGGTCTTCCTGGATCGGAATGGTTTGTGGCCGCTCCGACCCTTCCGATGATGGCGCTCTTCTACCTTCTGGGCTGGGCGTTGATGACCGGCAGGCCTACTGATGCCACTCCGTTGTTGAGGGGCGCCATGCTGACAGGATTGCTCTGTATTGTCGTTTGGTGGCTCTGGTCTCCGCGGTCGTTGGGCAGCGACGGCCGGTTACGCGTCACCTTTCTCGACGTCGGACAAGGGGATAGCGCGGTCATCGAATTGCCTGCGGGGGAGGTGATTCTGATCGATGGAGGTGCCACCTATGAGCGATTTGATATGGGGCGCAGTGTAGTGGCTCCCTTTCTCTGGAATCGAGGGATTCGAAAGATCGACCATGTCATCGGCACCCATCCGCAACTCGACCATGTCGGAGGATTGGCTTGGATCTTAGCGCATATGCATGTCGGGAATTTCTGGAGCAACGGCGCCGTACGGAATGAGGATTTCTGGCGCAAGATCGAGAGAGCTCTGGCGCAACAACACCTTAAGCCAAAGCTTGCGGCGGAAGCAGAATTGATTTCGACGGGAACTGATTGCCGCATGGCGGTCCTAAGTCCGCGCGCAGATCGAGGGTCGTCGGCCACTACGAAAAGCGAATCACTCAATAATTTGTCAGTGGTCACCGAACTCCGTTGCGGCGATCGGCGCATCCTATTCACGGGCGACATTGAGCGGGAGGCGCTGGCTCGACTGACGCGATCAGGCACGCTTGGCCCCATGACGTTGTTGAAGGTTCCGCATCATGGGGCAAAAAGTTCTTTGGAGTATGACTGGCTTCAGCTCATTCGTCCGCAGATCGCCGTGGTGTCAGCCGGCCGGCGTAATCCTTACGGTCACCCGGTCGGCGAAGTGTTGGCAGCCTACCGGGCACTGGGGACACAGGTATGGAGAACGGATCAGGATGGAGCGATCTGGGTGGATCTGGATGTGAAGCAGTCCAGACTCAGTGTCCACAATGCCAGAGAATGGGTCCTTCAATCCGCTATTCAATCCTCGGATCCCTGGACGGTCGAACTAGATAATATCCGACGATTATGGCGCCGCTGGAATTGGATCTAACCTCAGCATCTTCGTCACTGCCCCTCTGGTTTGACTGGGAAAGCTCTCTCTGGCCGTTGGAGCCGCTGTATCAAGAGCTCCTGGATCCGAAGGCCGTGGCATGCTGAATGTCTCGATCGAAGGAGCAGACGTGATCCTCCCACAGGCAGCCTCCAGGTGGCAGTGTGGGAAAATCCGGGTTCCGCCCTTTGCATCGCTATTTTAAGCCGCATGATTTTCCTGCCAGTGATGAGGCCGATGAAGGGCCATCTGGCTGCCCATTTATCCCTTTTTAACTGAAGTGAGAGATCGGACAGGCCGCGCAGATCTTACAGGACGAACTCTGGTGAGGCACAGATCGCTCGATGGATGGTGAAGACATAGTCGCTGGTTCTGCGCGATCAGTGGATCCGCCATGGCCGCCCGCTCTTGACCCACGCTCGCCTGATCGTCATGATGGGCGAGATTTTTTGCCGTGCGTGACACGGTAGCTTTTCCCTCAATTTAACGCGGAGAACCTCCCCATGGTGCCCACCGTCGAGTGGAAAGACGGAGCGGTTCGTCTACTGGATCAGAGCCGACTTCCGACCTCTGTTGAGTTCATAGACTGCCGCGATTATCAATCGGTGGCGCAGGCCATTCGAGAGTTAAAGGTCCGTGGAGCTCCTGCCATTGGGGTCACGGCGGCCATGGGTGTGGCTCTTGGCGCCCAAGCAATTCAGACCACAGACCCTGTCCAATTTGAAAGAGGAGTCGAGATAATCTGCGAGCACCTCGCAGTCTCAAGGCCCACGGCCGTCAATTTGTTCTGGGCCATCGCCAGAATGAAAGGGAAGGTGACGCTGCTCCGCGGAATGCCCATTTCCGCTATTAAGGCTGAGCTGGTGAAGGAATCTCAGGTCATTTTGGACGAGGACATTGCTCTGTGCAAAGCGATGGGCGCACAGGGGGCCGGCGTGATCCAAGACGGTCAGACGATATTGACCCACTGCAACGCCGGCGCCCTGGCGACCGCGGGATATGGCACCGCGCTCGGCGTCATTCGGGCGGCCTGGGCGCAGGGAAAGGATCTTCGTGTCATTGCCGACGAAACCAGACCCGTCTTACAGGGCGCACGACTCACTGCCTGGGAACTGATGCAGGATAAGATTCCGGTCACACTGATTACAGACAATATGGCCGGCGCATTGATGAGGCAGGGTAAAATTCACCTCTGCATCGTCGGCGCCGATCGTATCGCCGCGAACGGCGACGTCGCCAATAAGATCGGCACCTATTCGGTCGCTGTCCTCGCGCGAGCGCACGACATCCGCTTTTACGTGGCGGCGCCATACTCCACGATCGATCTCAACACCAAGTCAGGCGACGACATTCCCATCGAGCAACGCAATCCGCTCGAAGTCACTTCTATCCACGGCAGTAATCGTATCGCTCCGGAAGGCATCGAAGTGTTCAATCCAGCCTTCGATGTCACACCCGCAGACTTGATCACCGGCATCATCACCGAGCGAGGGGTGTTCAAGCCGGGCGAGCTGGCCGCGCACTTTAGGTCCTAGTAGGGATCATTCTGTGTGTGTAGAAATCGCTTTATAGCATGGCGCCATCAGTGACCAGGACACTAGCTTGGTCGCTTGTCCTCTTCCTTCTAGGCCTTGCCGCATGGGCATTTGTTGTTGAGCCTGCGTCTCTGCGCGTTCAATCCTATTCCATTACCATTCCGGAGTGGCCACATCATCTCAACGGCATTACGATCGCCGTCCTCGCGGACCTGCATACCGGATCACCGTTCAATGGATTGCACAAGCTGAGAGAGATTGTCGACCGCACGAACAGCGCCCACTGCGATCTCGTGCTCCTTGCTGGAGACATCGTCATACAAGGCGTAGTAGCTGGGGCGTTCGTCCCACCCGAAGAGTCTGTGGAAATACTGAAAGACCTCTCCGCCCCGCTCGGTGTGTATGCGGTGCTCGGGAACCATGACTGGTGGCTGGATGCCAATCGAGTTCGAAAGGCATTGGAGCGAGTGCATATTCCAGTGCTGGAAGACGAGGCAATAGAGTTGGGCAGAGGCGGCGATTCTTGGTGGCTTGCGGGCATCAGTGACTTTTGGGAAGGTCCTCACAATGTGCAGGAGGCCATCAAGAAAATTCCACATCAGATGCCGATTATTGCGTTTACGCACAACCCTGATGTCTTTCCCGAGATTTCGTCACGGGTGGCGCTTACCATCGCGGGACATACGCATGGAGGTCAAGTGCGGGTGCCCTTCTTTGGCCGGCCGGTGGTACCGTCTCACTATGGAGAACGCTTCGCCGCCGGGCATATTGTGGAGGGCGGCCGGCACATGTTTGTGAGCACAGGGCTGGGCACAAGTATTTTACCGGTTCGTTTTCGTGTGCCACCGGAAATCTCGATCCTGACCATAAGATCCTGAGCATGACTTCTCACCGGCGCGTACACGTTTTCTGTGCCTGTGACCGTGTGAAAGCTTCTGACCATTCCATCTCCTCATGAGCCGTTTGCCTTGCCAGTTCTTCCGCCGCTTCTTTATAATGCCGGAAGAGTTTTTGTGAATGCCATTGTCATGATTTTCTAGCCGAAGGAGCCCGACGACTCATGAGTGAACGAACACTTGCGATTGTGAAGCCGGATGCCGTGAAGAAGAATGCGATCGGTGACATTATCACCCGTTACGAGAAGGCCGACTTACGGCCTGTGGCGATGCGCCTGATGCACATGTCGAGAGACACGGCCCAAAGGTTTTATGCCGTGCATAAATCGAGGCCCTTTTTCGACAGCCTCTGCACGTTCATGTCTTCCGGCCCCTGCGTTGTGCTGGTGCTGGAGGGTGATAACGCGATCAAGAAGAATCGCGAGTTGATGGGGGCCACCGATCCGGCGAAGGCGGAGCACGGGACGATCCGGGCGGCGCATGGTGCGAATATCGAATTTAACGCCGTGCACGGTTCCGATGCGGCAGAGACGGCGAAGTTTGAGATCGGCTATTTCTTTTCGGAAATGGAGTTGGTCGGGTAGGCGCAGGTTGAGCCCGGACTATTTCTACGCGATCGATGCCCGGCGGTCTCAGCTAGACCGCCGAGTTCCCGCGCCCCCGCTTGCGTTGACGCTGTTCACGCTGCTCATTGCGGCGTGTACGGTCGCGCCGGCTACCCCCGTGGCACAATCGATCAGCGATCCGGCCATTGAAGCTGAGACACGCCTCTGGTATCAAGCATCGACTGCGTTTTCAGACGGACGCTATTCCGCCGCCATCCATCTGTACGAACGGTATCTCACTACCTATCCTAAGTCTCGTCGCGCGATGGAAGCCCATTGGGATCTCGGGCAAGCGTATGAACAAATGGGCGAGGTCACGGCGGCCGTCAAGGAGTATCGTACGTTGGCTGGACCTGAAGGGGCGTCGCCGGCGACGCAGAGTTCTTACGCTGAGCGGGCGTTGCACCGCATCGAGGCGTTGCGCGTTCCACCGGCCTTATCGGCTGGCAGTCGGTCCGGCCACACCGCACTGTATGTCTCATTTAATAACCTCCCGCTGCAGTCTCAAGTCGAAACCTGGATGCGGCAGTTAAGTGCCCAAGGGATCAGCGCTATTTTGTTGGACGCCAGCCCGGAATCGTCCTTCACCAGGCCATCCACCTCAAGCGGTGCTGTCTCGGCCGGCCCATCACCAGAAGTGCCAAAGGGCGCGTTGTTTCCCACATCACGGGGGCCGATGTTCGCTGATTGGTACAGTGTGATTGTGCCGCAAGCTCATGAATTGGGCATTTCTGTGTACGCCGTCATGGATCTTTTTCGTGCCCCTCTGTCGGACAGCCGCCCAAACACTCGAATGCTTCTCTACGATCCGACCCGGCGTAAAGTTCATCCCTGGACACAGTTCGACCTGTTGTCTTCGGCGGTTCAGCCGATGATAGCAGGGTTGTTGACCGACCTGATTAGGACTGGAATCGATGGAGTGGTGTTCCGCGCCCGGTCGGAGAATAGCTTCGCATATGAGGTGAGCGATGGGGTGCTGCGCCAATTCGAAATGCAGTTCCATCAGCCGTCATCCGAGGTGGCCCAGGCCCTGCGTGACCGAATGGTCCTTCGTCCGGACGCGGCTGCTCCGGTGTCCAATAAAACGCTCTGGCGATGGGTGGGTTGGAAAGCGCGTCAGGAACTCGAGGTCATGGCCCTCCTGAGGAAACACTTACAAAAGATGGTGCCCAGGCTGCGTCTCGTGCTCGAACTCCACGCGGAGGCCTTGTCGAATCCGACCTCCGCGCTAGTCAACTATGGAGAGGATGCCGCAGAGGCGCGTCGTCGGGGGTTTGATCTTCTCTTGGGTGGACCTTCTCGCGAGGCCTCGGATGTTCGGGCGTTCGCAGGCTCATTCAAAGGATGGAGCCGCGAAGTCATACAATCGGCGAAAGGCGAACCTCAGACGCTCCCGCAAGGGTGGGTATTGCTTCACACGCCGGCTGATTACGGGGCCGGTATGTTTACGGGGCTCGCGCAGCAGGCGGATGAGCTACGCACCCCTGATATCCGTCACCTGGTGTTTGTGCCTGATTCGCAAGGGGCGATTCCTTGACAAAGTGGCCGCCGCCTTTTACGATCGCGCCACCCGTTTCTTGAATGTTATTGTTTCATGTAGGTCGCTCGTACGGCGGCCGCCAAGAGGAGTGTCATGATACCGTCCAATCTCCGTTACCACGAACAACACGAATGGGTCCGCGTCGAAGGCACGCAAGCGACAATCGGCATCAGTCATTTCGCTCAGGATGCATTGGGGGACATCGTCTTCATCGACCTTCCGAAGACGGGCGCCACCATCACGGGCGGCCAGCAAATCGGCGAGGTGGAATCGACCAAAACCACCTCCACCATCTACACCCCGGTGAGCGGCACGATCGCAAAGGTCAATGGCGACCTGAAGGATCATCCGGAAGTCGTCAATTCCGACCCCTACGGCAAAGGATGGATGGCCGTGGTGGACCTCACGGCTCCCGCTGAAGTGGAACGGCTCATGACGGCAGCTCAGTACGAAGCGTTTCTGAGCAAACAAAAACATTAAGCTCGAGCATAATAGCACCATTGAGTTATCTGCCACCGTTTTCCACAGCAGATGATTCTCTAACCATGCTTCACTGAAGCCATCCTCATGTCAAAACACCTCGCAATTCTTGGCGCTGGTCCCGGCGGGTACGTCGCAGCCATTCGCGCCGCCCAAATGGGAGCGCAGGTCACCGTCGTTGAAAATCAGGCGCTTGGCGGCGTCTGCCTGAACTGGGGTTGCATCCCAAGCAAGGCACTGCTGTCGGTCGTGGAATTCGGCGACAAGGCGAAGAAGGCTAAGGATCTTGGTGTTCAGCTCGGAGGCTCTATCACTTATGATGCGGCTGTCATGGTCGCACGGAAAAACAAAGTGGTGTCCAACTTGGTGAAGGGCATTGCCACCCTCTTCAAGGCCTGGAACATTGAGCATGTGGAAGGCACCGGCGAATTGATCGATGCCAGAACCATCCGAATTACTAAGAAGGACGGCGCTGAGACCCAAGTTGTGGCCGATGGTCTGATCATCGCCACAGGGTCGTCCTGGCCGAACCTCCAGTTGTTTCCCATCGATGGATCGCAGATCATCACCAGTAAGCAGGCATTGGATCTAGTCACGATTCCGGCGAGTCTTCTGATCGTCGGTGGGGGAGTGGAAGGTTGTGAATTTGCCGCCCTCTACAGCGGGCTCGGCACGCAAGTGACCATGGTCGAATTACTGCCGCGTTTGCTCCCCTTGGAAGACGAAGAGATCAGTCAGATGACGGAGCGTGAACTGAAAAAGCGAGGCGTGGATATCCACACCGGCGTCACGGTTGATCAGATCGTTCGCGGTGCGGATATCGTCACGGCTCATCTTCGCGATGGTCTGTCATTGAATGTGAAGCAGGTGTTGGTCTCTGTGGGGCGAGGGTTCAACTCGCGCGGCATCGGGCTCGAGAAGGCTGGTGTGGAAGTCGGCTCACGCGGTGAAGTACTGGTGAATGAGCGAATGGAAACGAATGTGCCTGGTGTGTATGCGATTGGGGATGTCGTCGGCAAGGCGATGTTGGCCCATGTCGCGTCGGCGCAAGGGAAGGTCGCGGCCGATAACTTTCTGGGCCATCCTCGCACGATCAACTATGATGTCATCCCGACGGGCATCTTTACGTTACCGGAGATTGGACGGGTCGGGCTCACGGAACAACAGGCCCGTGACCGTTGTCTGGCAGCAGGGAAAGATCCGCAGCAGGCGCTCAAGATCGGGCGTTTCCGCTACGGTGGATTAGGCAAGGCTCAGGCGACGGGGGATATTCAGGGTCTCGTGAAAGTTATTGCTGAGACAGATACCGATCGAATTCTTGGCGCACATATTCTGGGAGCCCATGCGACTGATCTCATTCATGAAGCCGCATTGGCCATGCATCTGGGCGCCACCGCCTCATCCGTGGCTGAAATGATTCACGCGCACCCGACATTTGCCGAAGGCCTCATGGAGGCGGTGGAAGACGTCCATGGCCGAGCCATCCACCTTGCACGGAGGACCTCATAGGATGATGCGTTCGCTGCTGATCAAGCTTGCCATGTTGGCGGTGACCCTGGGGTCCTTGATCTGGATCGGCTCGGTTACCCCCATACGACAGGTGACGCCGCATCAACTCCAGCCGGCAACAGCCGCTCCGATCTCTAGTCCCGTCCGTCAACCGACGATTGTTGGGTCAGTGGGGAGTCCTTCCGCTGGCGCAGCGAGCGGCGCATCTGAGAGCGCACTCACTCACGCTTCTCCGAAGGAGGAGCCCACACCCTCAGCACCGATGGGCAGCTCGCGCCCCGCAACCCATGAGTCGCCGCGCGTCGATTTAAATCACGCTACCGCATCCGATCTGGAAGCATTGCCGGGAATTGGTCCCAAGTTGGCGCAACGAGTGATCGAGCATCGTGCGTCGCATGGTCCTTTTACCAAAGTGGAAGACCTGCGTCAGGTGCAAGGTATCGGTCATAAAAAGTTTGACCGTCTCCGTCCCCATGTCCTCGTGACTAATACCAGGTCGCCGTCACGACATAAAGGGACCTTGTGACACCGCTCTCTCAGCAGCTCGATCTTATACTTCGAGGCATTGTTGAAGTTATTCA
>CAVPLT010000003.1:0-80909 GCA_963706325.1 uncultured Nitrospiraceae bacterium
ACATTGGACTCAGAATGAAAGAGCCGCTCGCTCGTCCTGATCCCTGATCGAAGCCGCAAAGCGTTTCATGCGGTCAACCAAGGCCTTCTCGTCGGCATCGAGCTTGTCTTCACTCTTAAGGGGCAAGAGCACGGCATAGGGGACCACTTTGACGACCGTGGCAAAAATGTGATGGGCCGCCTCGGTGCTGATTCCACCTTCTTTCTTTTCCAACATTTCCAGGAATCGGTTCATGCCCTTGCGCTTCCCGTCATACGCCCCCTTGACCGCAGCTTCAGTGACCACCCCCAACTGTCTGAAGTACGGATCAAAGCTCCCGGTCTTGGCCATGCTCCTTTGCTCCATAACATCCAAAGCAATTTTGTCGATCCAGGGCGGCGCAACCCAGGCTTTCGCACTGGTGGGAACCAGCACAAGTGCAGGACTCACTAGCAATGTCGCTAATACCAGACGATGTACAAGACGTGAAGTCATGGGTGACTCCTTTCACAGATGGTTGAATAGGACCTCGGTGTTTAGGCCAATTACGACATCTGTTGGAGCATGATCCTTGCCAAGAAAAATACAGCGCACAAAGTCACGCCTCAGTAGGTAAAAGCGGCCAACGTTGCTCAGCATTCGGTGGCAGGAAGGGCACATGTGACGGTGCGACACTGTCTCATGCTCATAACCAAGTTATGCCTTGACGAAACTGAGGATTGGCAGAATACGATTTCGCACCGTACGGTCAGTGCGAGCCCGCTCGCTTTGGAAGCGAGACAGCAAGGCTGTGACAAGAAAAACGGGATCCGAACAAGTCACCCGCCAGAACGCTTGACGTATCCACGGGCTTGTAAACATTCGTCGATGTGGTCTTGCACAGACAACATACTGCCAGTATGGGGATCTCCTTCCTATCCGCCCTGCTTGGCCCGCTCCTCACAAGCAGCCAGGTCTTGCTGGAGGCCTCCGATTCCCTTCATGGGATGTTCCCACCTCGTTACGCCACAGCCGGCCATCACTCCCAGGATGCAGGCTGCACGCCACAGGCTCCCGTTTCGAAGTGAAAATGTCTTCATTGTCTCCAACCTGATCCAGTCGCCATTTTCTCTTCCTGGTGCCCCGAATCGTGGTGTTTGATGATGAATGGCGCCAAACTTTTTGCACCCGCTTTACGGGCCATATTAGGACTGTCTCGGTTTGTCGGATCAGTAGAGCAGTTATCCAGGGATGGAATGCTTTCAAGACAAGCCGATTGAGCCGCGTTCAACAGCTGTGATGTCTCCACTGACGGAGAATGGCCCTTTCATCGAAAAGCAGGCGATAGAGGTCGCAATACCTGGTTCTCGGACCATTGAGATCCCCACCGGTATTCGTCCAAACCTGATACACCCACACCATCTGGCCATTCGGCAGGGGCTTCGTGAAGTGAGGGCGTCCCAACCGTCGTTGGACCTCGTCTTGTGTCTCGTGAAGTCACCGCCTCCTTGAGGTGAATCACCTCTTGTGCGGAAAATAACGTACAACCGGTTAAACACCATAGCAGGCAACCGATGCACCGAAGGCTTAGATTCATCTGACTCGTAGGCTTCTGTGTAAGGTTCAACATTTGCTGTGACTGACCTAATCGCTCAGTTGGCGGCTGCGATCCGGGGACACCCATGTTCTCATTTGCGCCGTGGGTGAAACTTCGTCTATTCATACAGATAATCTGCCCTCTCCGCAGCAGCCGTGGATGAGGCGGGCTGCGACAGTTCTGAACCCTCATGCCCGCTTGCGCGTCCTTCAACACCCGGTGATGCGCTCCTCGTGAGGCGTTTTCTGGTCATGGCCCCTTCCGTGGGTGCCATCTCAGCACAGCCGAACTTTTTTAGCCAATGGTCTAGTTGGAGGGGAAGGTCTGCATCTATCTGATATCCGAACTTCTTTACTTCATGGCAGAGGCGGTATGGCCGCCCTGATGGTCTCAGAATGAGAGACGCGGCCTTTAGTGGATTGGATTTTCCTCACCCAACGGATGGAGCCGCAAGCAGATCGTCGAGCTCACCCTGCAGCAGATCGTCGATCCGTGTAAAGGTGAGATCTGCTGCAGGCAACGTCCGTCGCAGGTTCAAGCCCCTGGCGTAGTGGCCTTGCTGCGAGTGAACAGTCGTGACCCGCGATCCCCACAGATGTTTGACCGCGGAGAGAATGCGCAGCTTGTCATCAATCAGCACATAGTGTTCGGCAGGATATCGCGCTTCTATGTCGTCCAATTCTTGTTCCTTATGCACATAGATCAATACGTGGCCATCCACGGCATCGAAGAGACCGGCGCGCTCGATCTTGTGCGGCTGGAACACCGCATCTCCCTCTGAGACTAGTACGACAGGTCCATGCTGTCTCAAGCGCTCTATGAGGGTGAGGGCACTAGGGAGAAGGCGATTCGAAAACGGATAGTTAAACAGAAAGCGGGACACCGTGAGGATGTGAGGATCGTGCGCATGTTCAATCCGAAAACGTTGGATCGCCCCGAGGTAGTCGGCATACCCGAGTTCGTCCCGGCGTTGCTTGAGGAGGCTCCAATACCGCTGCTGCCGCTCACGGCCGAATGTTTTCTCGAGATAGCGTCCCAAGTCGAGCGTAACCCTGTCGGCATCGAACAGCGTATTATCGACATCAATGAGAAACACCATCTCGTGATTCATTAAGCTCCCCTCGTTCATCACAGTTTTCGCAGAACACCTCGCCCCTGCCGGATGAATAGCAAGTCACGTTCCAATCAGTTTGTAAGGAAGGAGCGCGCCGCGAACGCCAGGCAATGACGAGGGATTCGAGGCGCCGCACTCATGAGCCGGTGTGCGGGACGTCGCCACACCGCATTGCGCGGCAGGTCACACCACGATCATTCGCGGTGACTCACACCATGTCGTGATTTTTCGTGACAGCCGAGTATGACGGGACGTGCGGTACGAACGGAGGGAGCGACGTGGGGCGAGAGAGCCCTAACTTCTTCATTCGACTGCGGAGGGTACTGGGGTTGATCCCCAACCGGTTTGCCGCGCCCAGCGGACCATAAATTCTCCATCCAGCCTGTTCAAGGACATGCTGGACGTGGTGCCGCTCGGAGTCGTGCAATGTAACGACTGGTTCCGCAACCGCTATGTGCCGCGGAGAAGGTATGACGGCACGTTCGTCGATGGCGACGAGATGCGTCGGCGCAAGAATCGCCGCCCGTTCAATGACATTCTGGAGTTCCCGGATATTGCCGGGCCAGTCATACTGCGTCAACCGCGCGAGTGCCTGGTCATCGAAGATGACATCTCCGCGCTTGAGCTTCACGCGGCAGAGCTGAAGAAAGTGTTGCGCCAATAGCGGAATGTCCTCGCTGCGATCGCGCAAGGGGGGAAGCATAATCGGAAACACCATCAGCCTGTAATATAAGTCTGCTCGAAAACGCTTGTCCTCCACGGCTTGCGCGAGATCCACATTGGTCGCTGCGACGAGCCGCACATCCACGTGGACCGACTTCGCCCCTCCCACGCGATCAACCTCATGGGCCTCCAAGACACGAAGAAGTTTCGCCTGCACTTCCAGCGGCATCTCCCCGATCTCATCGAGAAACAGTGTTCCCTCGTGTGCAAGTTCAAACCGACCCTGATGCCGCTGAACCGCCCCCGTAAAGGCCCCTCGCTCGTGCCCAAAGAGTTCACTCTCCACGAGGCCGCTCGGCAGGGCCGCGCAATTGAGCCGCACAAATGGTTTGTGACGTCGCAAACTGCCCTCATGAATCGCGCGCGCGACCAATTCTTTTCCGGTGCCGGTCTCTCCCATGATCAGCACCGTAGTGGATGTCGCGGCCACCGCCTGAATTTGCGCCAGTACCTTCCCGAGGATGTCACTTTTACCGATCAACAGTCCAAAATTGCATTGCTGCTTCACCTCCTCGGTCAGATAAGCGTTCTGCTTTGTCAGCTGCTGGCTCAACTGGGTCAGCTGCTCATAAGCCCGCACATTCTCGATCGCCAGCGCCACCTGGATCGCAACCTGCCGCAAAAAATCCAATGTCTCATCATCCGGCTCTCCTGACGCTACACTCCCGATATTCAGCGTACCTAAACAATGTCCACGGGCCAGGAGCGGAAGATTCACCATCCGACCGAGACCTTCTTCCGCGTAATACTGATCTTCGAGAAAGAGTTGGTGATGTTGGAGATCCGCTCGGACATGCACCTCGCGGTGGTCATAGACCCAACCTACGGCACTCCCGGCTCGTGGAATGATGGCGCCACGCTCGAGTACCCGCTTCGGCATGTTGGTTTCCAGTGCGTGGAATCGGAAACCATTTTCCTCAGGCGCGTAGAGGAGAACGCCGGCCCGTTCCCACGTCACGACCGCCTTGATGCACTCGGTGCAGGCCTGCCACAGGCTCTCCATCTGGCGCTGCGAGTTCAGCACATTGGACACATCCAGCAGCGCATGATACCGACGATGGACCGCCGTCATTACCACTGATCTCCACCTTGAGTAATGTTTACTAACCAGCAGGTCGCACTGCGCATCAATTGTCCGCGTCCCGAGCGAGGAAATAGAGCAGCTCTAGTCTGATATAAGTTAAGTATAGGCAAGTTGCTTGCCTGTCACGATTTGTCCCACACCCACTGCGGCCCTTGAGACCGCAAACCATGTCAACGGCTGGTAACCCGCCGGTTGACGATGTAAATCTTTCCGGAATCGTCAGCTCGCCGCTTTTACCCCCAAGGATAATCCCTCTTCTTGAGCAGAACCTCAGTGTGCGGCCCGTGCAGAATCGCTCATCTTTCCTGAATGAGAGGCCTCAGACAGGGCTCACCGCTCGTGAAACACAAGACGCGTCGTTCTCTCTCACTGCACGGCAAACAGGAGCAACAGGCATTGAAGACAAAGACGAGTGAGTCAGTCGCCCTCATTGCGTTCACACATCGTGAAACGACTGACTGCCTGAAACGTGGCGTGCAACTTGCGTTGTTATCGCCTGTGCTGCCGGCTGGATCGTCATGATGTCACATGCCATGTTCCTGTGAGGAGGTACGGAATGAAGCTCGTCGGGATGTTCCTCATGCTCGCGCTGCTCCTGGTGCCCACGCTGAGTGATGCGCGTTGTCGGACGGTGGGTGAGAGCGCCAGCATTGGCACTGAATATGGCACCCTGCCGTTATACCCGGCGAAACGCCTTGTGGAAGCCGGCGAGAAACGCGATAGCGTCGCGCTGCAATGGGTCGGCTATGGAATTGGGCTGCCCCTCCTTGTGGTCGCCATGCCCTTTGCGATGGTCGGAGCCGGAGTGGGCGCCGCGCTACATCCATGGACAAAATGCAACCAGGCTGAGGATGATTGGCCCGACTTGAAGTGAACCATCCTATAGACGGATGAGTCCCTCGATGCGTATGCCGACTGCCCCCTGCCTCGTGACCGCACGATCAACGCACGCGAATGTCGGGCAGGATTCCCTTTAAAAAACGCGCTTGAGTCGAGCAAGCCAAGACGGCTTTTTTTCTCTGCTGAGAGTGTGTTTGGTCTGGCCGATCTTGACGAAGAACACTCCATCTGCAACTTCCTCGTTGGGAAATCGTGCGGCCTTTTACGGGTGTGTAGACCGCTTTTTCGTTCCCAACATTGGGACGTTCTGAGATAAAACCGCTTGAGACGTTTTGACTGCATACACGGGACACACCCGCAGAATGTTATGCGTAAAAGCGCTACGGCAACACAGAGAGAAGAACGCGATCCGAGCTTTAGCGCTTGCGCCTAGGGAGGACTCCCTTGCCAGACCTGTTCCTCTCTCGGCCATGCTCAAGCTACTGGCGTCAGCACAGCACATTGGGGCCGAATGTGTGTGTCAACATTGGCGCAGCGCGCAAGCGATTTTTAATCAAGACTGTACGTCGCGATAGGCTTGTGAAAACCCTTCAGAGTTAGGTCGCCAATATGTTTCCCCCGAAAGTCATTGTTAACACTTTGCCACACTCGCTCGGATATCAGGATTTGCCCGTGATCGGCTTTACTGCAAAGCCGAGCCGCCAAATTAGTGACCGGACCGATTGCGGCATAATCCTTACGACCTTCGAAGCCCACCACGCCCAGGGAAGCATAGCCCGTGGCAATCCCGATGCCGGCGCCGAGGCCAATGCCGCGCTTGTTCCACTCACGACATAAATCAACGACACGATAGCGCATTGCGATCGCCATCCTCACGCCCTGTTCGATATGGTTCGGCTTCGGAACCGGATCATTAAGAAATGCCATCAGCGCGTCCCCGGAAAACCGTTCCAATGTTGCTCCGTATTCAGAGACGATGGCACCCATTTGGGACTGATATTCCCGAAGGACCGCCATTAAGTCCTCAGGAGCCGCACTTTCTGCGAACTCGGTAAATCCTCGCAGATCAATAAACACCACCGTAATATTGGTCCGATGCCCTTTCAAAAACTCTTCTCGGTCTCCAGCTAGAATCATCTCCGCCAAGTTCGAGGGCAGAAAACGCGAGATTTTCTCTTTTTGCAGCTGAACCAACTCGCGTTCCTGAGCCCGAGCATGAATTAGATTTCCCACTCTGGCCAGCAGCTCATGTTCATCAAATGGCTTGGCTAAATAGTCATCCGCACCCGCTTCCAGGCTTTCCACGCGCGCGTCGGTCCCCGCCCGAGCAGTTAAGAACACCACAGGGATAGAGCGTAGGGTGGAATCCGCACGTATTGCCTTGAGCAAATCGTATCCGCTCATCCTTGGCATCATCGCATCGGTAAGAACTAACTCCGGACGGTTTAACCGGATCTTTTCTAAAGCGTCGGCTCCATCGTTAGCCAATATCACACGATATGGCCTTGCCAGTACGCGGTGCAAGTACGTCCTCATATCAGCGTTATCATCTGCCACTATGACTATCGGACGATTATCAGCAATGGTTGTCTCAACTAATGGCATTTCGTTTACGTCATCAGCCGAACGGTTAATAGGAAGGAACGTGATATCATCTTCCTCTTCGAGTGACACCACATTGCCCAGACTGCTATTGCTGCCTCTGGAAATCGTGATCGTGAAAGTAGACCCCCGTCCAAGAGAACTATCAACTGCAATCGTCCCCTCATGCAGTGTCACTATCTCTTTTACTAGGGCGAGTCCGATTCCACTCCCCTCGTAGCGCCTGGTCGCACTGCCTTCCACTTGGGTAAAACGGTCAAAAATGCGTCCCTGCTGGTCCGATTGGATCCCTATACCATTGTCCTCAATTTCAAGCTCAACGGTCGTTTCTTTCACGAGCAAACGGATCCACACTTGCCCCTGTTCTGGGTCGCTGAATTTAAAGGCGTTTGACAGTAAGTTAAACAACACCTTTTTCATCTGCCGTGCATCGGCTTCCAGCGGAACGGGTTCATTGAGTCCCTTTAGATGAACTCGACGGGGCTGGCTGGAATCGAAATTAGTCACAACATTTCGTACCAGGCCTGCAAAATCGATGCAGCGCTTTCTTGCGGAGGCTAGTCCACTGTCGAACTTAGCCAAGTCCAACAGCTCGTTAATGAGGAACAACAATCTAGACGTGTTACGCAAACCCGACTCGATGAGGTCTTGGCACTCCGGATTAGGAGATAGATTGAGCAGCGTCTTTAACGCGCCTAAGCTTAGGGTGAGAGGCGTACGGAGTTCATGACTGATATTGGCAAAGAATTCCGTCTTCAGCCGATCTAATTCGAGGAGCTTTTTGTGAGACTCCTCCATCTCCTGACGCGCCCGACGCTCCGAGATTCTCGCAAAAAATTCAGCACGCTGTAGGCGTTCATACAGGGATACAGAAAAGAGAAGCGCAACGGATGTCCAGATGAGAAAAAACGAATTTTCTATTGCGGCATTAGTATCTATTGACGAGACGGGCTCGAAAAAGTTTGCACTATAATAGGTCGTAATCGTGGCCAGTTGCGCTATCAAATGGCTGGGCCATGATACAGGTACGATCACGGCGGCGGCCAAGAAAACCAAATTAAGTCCATTGTAATACTGGGACGTAAATCCGCCTAAAACAACGGTCATGTGGACGATGCAGATATTACCGATGAGTACCCAGAGAATCGTTAATCCATTCGGCGTGACAAGAGGAGCACGGTATCTCAAGGCCAGGAAAGCTAGGATCAATCCGGCTTCGAGGATACTACGGGTCAGTAAAAGCTCCCCAAGATGCTCTCGATGAAGGAGAACATCCGCCGCAATGAATACAGGATTGGCGACCAGTCCCAGATAATAAAGAACTTTCAGTCGTTCAGACGTGAAGTGGCGGCGCCAATCGGCATAGTTAGCCATATCATCCGGCCGAGTAGATGCCTCGTCTAGTATTTCCGACGTTGCGCTTCCTCTGCTTTGGCCTGTCTGAATCATTCTTTAATCCGACCCAATGGTCGGTATCATAGGAGTTCTACAGAACGTGTCACATTTGGCATAAGTTATGAACGCTGGATCAATCTGGAATGCCAGTGAAGGTCGCACGGCATCATGACGGCGTTACTCAAAATCGATAGCTGACGGTGTTATAGACATAATAGGCGCTCACTGATTCGGACGCGTTTGGACCGAAAGGCAGGGAAGAATTTGTGTATGTCACGGAATTCTTAATGCCGTAGACGGCCCCAATGTCGAATGCCCACCTCTCGGTGAAACGAAAGCCGAACCCACCTGTGAAGTGGTGTTCTAGTATGAGTGGTGCTATCGGACTCAACGTTTGTTTCGGTACTGGATTATTGCCGTAATTATAGCCCATCCGCAAAACTAGCCGGTCTCGCTCTTGCCATGCCACTTCTTGGAGAAGGGCATACGATACCCCGATGCCTAGCACGACTTGATCCTTCCAATTAAAGGGAATATTGAGATTCACTTGAGCGGGGGCAAGGGGGTTATTCGGATTCGTGGCCGTAATCTCCATGGTATTGATTGAAGCCCAGTTGATCCAACTCGTCGTCAGTGCAATCAACAGCGGCTCGATCGGTCTCACCGCCATTGACACGTCGACCTGCTGTGGCCACTTAAGACCGGCCACTCGCGCATCATAATTTACAGTACCTAATCCAAAGGCTGAAAAATTAAGCGCGGCCTGGCCGTTGTTGTAATCGAAACGCACTGGAGAGGTATAAGTAGCGCCGACCGTCAACCAAGGAAACGCTCGGTACATTGCTCCAACTTTTACTCCGAACACGACATCTGAGGGGCATTGGTCACCCAGGCCACCGAGACCGCCATTCCTCGCACAACGGTCGCGTATGTCCAACCCAGCGAACCCAGTCGGAACTCCAGGTCCGGGAAGAACAGACGTTCCCGGGAAAAGGCGCAGGGAAACGTCAGAATATCCGATACTGGGGGCAATCCCGATCGATAGCTTTTCCGTAGCTTCATAGCTGAGTGCGATGGCGAACTTGAGATACCGAAAAAATGACGACGTATCATCGCGTGTTCCAAACGCCGTTTGGAGGTTTCGAAAATCTGTCCCGAATCCTCCCTGCGTAAATATTCCGGCGCCCACTGTGAGGCCAGGCACGGATGCAAGACGGGTAGCATACCCGACATTTCCTATGGCAAATATATGATTCTGGCCCGCGATCTGGTCATTATTAAAGATGTCCGAATGCCGAACGAACGCCTGTAAGGGTCCCGCCGTGACATCGAGACGGCTGCCTTGAATTAACGACAACGCGGCTGGGTTCGTGTTAATCGCAGATGTGTCGGCAACCGCGACGTGGCCCGCTCCTGCAAGCGCGGTGGATTCAGCGGAAAATCCAATAAGTTGGGGGCCGTTAATGGCGAAGGAGAGATTCGAGTCTAACAGCAGCAGTATACCGACGAAAATCGGTGCCCAATAGACAATCCTTAGCCACGGTGCCCTCTGCATGCTGGTCTCCTTTTTAAAACAGGTGCTGTTTTTTCCTCCAATGTACTTTTTGCTACCAGGCGCGCTATCGGTCATTCCGAGTCAACGTTATTTAGAGACTCAGTTCCTGACCTTCTTTCAAGATACTCAGATTTGGAATGTCAAGAGTTTCGAGTTGTTGCGTGATGGCGTCATGGAATGGCGGCTTAAGATGATAGGCATAGACTTGCACTTGAGTATTGTGCAGTTTTGCCCATTCCTTCGAAAGGAGTGCAGGAGTGAGGTGCTTGGCCTGCCTTGCAATTGCCGATAGCTCATTGGGAAAGGATGATTCGATGAAGGCCGCTTTGAGATCCGGAACCGCCCGGGCTTGTGCCCAAATTTCCTCTGTCTCATAAGTGTCGCCGCTGTACAACCACGCCGCGCGAGGGCTCTTGATGATGTATCCCACAGTAGGTACAGAATGATTCACTGCGATCGGCATGACTTCGAGATGGTGGACCGACACCGATTTTCCAGGTTCCAAGACCTGTCCCTTCAAGACCGGGCGTTTCCGATTCGGCAACTCAAAAAAATTGGGGTACAGCGTGTCGTTAAACACATGCTCTCTCAGCCCTTGCAAAACCGGCTCAGTCGCCATAACCACGAGTGACTCATCGAAAGCGTGGGCGAGATTGTCTACCAGGGTGGGGAGGCTTTTGATGTGATCGAAATGAAGATGACTCAACAGAACGAAGCGAATCCTCCGTTGCTCAGGCAGGGTGAGCTTGGAACCGATCGTGCCAGCATCTAAGAGAACGGCATCGTCAATGAGGAATCCACAACTTTCGTGTTGTACCGCTCCGGCCGCGCCGTCAATGAGCTGATCGGATCCATGGCACCCCAACACCTTGATGTGCATATGTGGACTGCGTCTCCGACCTGAACACCGGTTGCCTGACCTCTTGCCTATCTAACGGAAGTCTTTGGAGGTTGCAGGGGCAGGTAAATGTGAAACGTAGTCCCCGTGCCCAACGAACTGTCCACAGTAATGGTGCCGTGATGGGCCTCCACCACATCTTTGACAATCTTGGTTCCTAACCCTGTTCCGCCCTGCTTACTACTCTTGGCACCCGGAGTGAATAGCCGATCGCGTATGTCTGGTGACATGCCTTTCCCTGTATCTGCCACCATGACATGAACTCCAATTCCAACAGGTTCTTCTCTTGCGCTTACGGTAATCTTTCCTCCTGCGGGGACCTCCGGAATGGCATTGTTGATAAGATTATAAAAGGCGTTGAACAGTCGTCGCTCGTCAGCCACGAAGACGGGTATTTGCTCGAGCTGCGCGGTCTGGATCAAGATCCCTTTTTTGTCGGCCGACCACTTGAGGGTTTCCGTCACATCATTGACGACCTTGTCCAGCCGGCAGGCGGCGAACTCGGGCGTTGTGCTCAGTCCCTTGACACAATCCGCAATCTCCTTCACCCGGTCCTGGATCCTTCGCGTAGAATTCTCCACCATCTCCACCACTTCATTGCAGCGATCGAAACTTTCTCTCGCCTGCTTATTTCCGCGCCGAAGAGCGTCTTCCAGCAAGTCCTTGAGTTCTTCATGCATCAATCCGGCACCACACACCACAGGCATCAACAAATTCTTAATGTCATGACTGATGTCGCCAAGTAACCGCGTGACCTCTGCCAATTTCGCCTCTTCATAGAGGCGCGCTTGCTCGATAGATGAGGCGGCGATCGCAGACACGATGCTCAAAATGGCGACATCATCCTCATCCAGTAACCCTTCGCGTTTGTTGAGCACCTCCAGCACGCCGATCGGCTCCCCTTCCCATCGCTTGAGGGCAATCGCAATCATATCGCGAGTGGTATGCGAGGTCAGTTCATCGATTACAGCAAGATGGCGAGCGTCCTGTTTGGCGTCGGAGATAATTAAAGGCTTTCCGGTCTGAAAGACGGTTCCCGCGATTCCCTGATCCCAAGGAATAACGGTCCCAGTTTTGACGGGGCTATCACCAATGGAGTGGCGGAAGATGAGTTGTTGGGAGGCAGGATCGGCAATGAGGATCGAACCGCACTCGGCCTGAACGACCTCAAGCGCGGTCCGAAGGGCCCGGCCGATCAGCTCATCCAGCGTCAGGTGTTCAAACAACGCTTCACTGATACGGCGAGCCGCTTCGAGCTCACGATCTTTTCTTACCTGGCGACGATCATCCTGCCGGCGAAGGAGACCACGACGGTCATGGGACAAGCATTGGTCGGCCATCGGACCCCTAGATCGGTCAGGACAGAATCTACTGGGAGAGCGATGTGGTTACTTCACGGAGTCGCTGGCATTGGCCTGTAGTCGCTCCGGGGTCGCGACAATATCCTGCAGGCCGTCGCTCACAAACAGTACTCTCTCAAGTCGTGAACTTGTCCTTATACACGTGCGCTTTCACATGTTTTGCGACTATCTCCGTCAATTTCTCGGGACTGACTGGTTTCACGAGGTAGTCGACTACCCCCTGTTTCATGAGTTCGGTTGCATCCTGCACTTGTGGCTGGCCGGTGAGAATGATGACTGGCACCGACGGATATTGTTGCCTAAAAAAAGCCACGGCTTCTTTGCCATTTATCTTGGGCATCTGGATGTCGCATAAGATCGCGTCAACCATGCGCGGATTGTCTCCGGAACCTATTTCTTTGATGGCTTTCTCTCCGTCTTCAGCTTCAACCACGTCGAACCCGGCCTTCGTCAGCGTCAGGCGAACCGTCTTTCTAATGTCCTCTTCGTCGTCCACAATCAATACGCGTCCCCGTCCCATAGATTCCTCCTCTTGGTCTTAACTAGTGAGCAAATCCTGCCCGGCAACGGCACTATATTGCTAACGGTTGTGTATTGCAAGTATTACCTAGATGTAATACTTCCATTTCTCAGGATAATACCGATCAGCAACCGTGATTTTTGCAGCTTAGATTGTGCGATTCCTCAATGGAAATCTCCGAGACTTCTAAATTTCTGATCCTCGATTTAACTACGAGCCCCTGCTATACTCGCAACCTCTTGACCGTAATGGGCTGATGTAATCGGACCATCCGTTCACCACAGTGCCTTGTCCTAACCGGCGCAAAGAATGCCTACCGAGTCAGACCCTACGCCCCTCAAACCAAGTCCCGAGCTAGAGGCCGCCCAACGCATCAGCGAGACGCTATTTCAGCATTTGGAAGTTGACGATCTGGTCGAGCTTACCCTATCGGTCGCACTGCAGGAAGTCGGCGCAGAGGCAGGGTCAATTCTCCTGGTGGATCACGACGCTCAACAGCTCATATTTCACCATTCGATTGGAATGGGGCCCGTACCACGTGGAACGGTCATAGGCTGGGATCAGGGTATTGCGGGAAAAGTCTTTCAATCAAAGGAACCGGCTCTTATTCCCGATGTCAAACAGAACGAACATCATTTCGCCGGTATTGATGCAATCACTGGTTACATGACGCGTGACATGATCAGCCTCCCGCTTAAACAATGGAAGGGCGATCCTATTGGTGTGCTGAACGTTCTCAATAAGCGGAGTGGAAGTCTGGATGAAGGCGACTTAGCACTTCTGACGATCGTTTCCGCATTTGCAGCCCTTGCTATTAGGCAAGCGCGGTTGTACGAGGAAGCCAAGTTGGGCGAGGTGGTGCGTCTTATTGGAAATATCGGACACGATTTGAAAAATTTCTTACAGCCCATAGTTTCGGGAGCCTGGCTGATAAAGCAGGAGATGGATAGAGCATTCCAGTTGCATCCCAACGAAGGAGACGGCCATTTACGGGAGAGTAGACATAATTGCGATGAAGCCATTGTGATGATTCAGAAAACAACCGGACGGATCCATGATCGTTTCAAAGAAATTGCAGATTGCGTGAAAGGGCTCAGCGCCCCAGCGCAATTCCTGCCTTGCCGGCTGGACGTTGTCGTAGGGGATGTACTTCAAACGCTACGCATCTTAGCTGCCGATAAGGAAATTGCATTAACCTCCAGAAAACTCGATATATTGCCATTGATCCGAGCCGATCATCGCCGTCTGTATAATGCCTTCTACAATCTTGTGAATAACGCCATTCCCGAAGTTCCGAAAGGCGGGTCAATTACCGTCGATGGCCAGCTGGAAGACAATGGACAAGGGGTCATTGTGTCGGTCTCTGACACAGGACGAGGTATACCACAGGAAATTCGTGAGCGGCTATTTACGTCTCGGGCGATGAGCACCAAGGCTGATGGGACAGGCCTTGGAACCAAGATAGTCAAGGACGTCATCGATGCTCATCGAGGAAAGATCACAGTGGAAAGCGACGTCGGCCAAGGTACCACTTTTCGTATCCACCTACCTCTCGATCCAGACCAGGTTACCAAACCAAAGACGTGAGTTAATTGTACCGCGGGCCAAATTCGCGAGATCGGGTTTAAGGCCTGCGCCGGTACGACAAATAATGCCATGATGTTGTTCAGCGATGAGGAGCCGCCTTCACGAAAAGTTTCTCCGGTGATAGTGACAGACCCGGAAAGCCTGGCATCTAAGGAAAGAAACCTAACCAGAAGGCTACGATGGCGCCTGGTCCAACACCTCAGTTTTCTTTGTACTTTACCTCCTTTAAATGCGGACGGAAAACCTCTCGCTGGTGTGGGGAGGGTGCACAGCAACCTGGCTACCCTAAAGATTGATAGGCAACTTTCTAGGAGGAGGAACCTCCTAATGCATCATCGATCTGGCGGAACACAGATCCAGGGTCGAATGGTTTCTCAATCACCGCAAAAACATCCAGATTCTGGAGTTCTTGGCGCACCTCGATCTCATCCATACCTGTGACCATGAAAACGATCAGGTCCGCTGTAGACGAATTTCCTCGGATCCTTCTCACAACCTCAATTCCGGTCAGGCCGGGCAATCTCCAATCCAAAACTATGAGGTCTGGATTACACTTTTGCACAATCTCTAAGGCATGAGTGCCCGTTTCTGATTCCAGCACGCGATAACCACCACGTTCTAACTGCATTCTTAGAACGCATCTCACGTCCGGTTCGTCATCCACTAATAGAATCGTCTGCACCTTGTGGCCTTTTCCTTCCTCGCTTGGACACGTCTGGCGAGGGCATAATGCAGGGATAAGAATCGGCTCATGAGTCAAGCTAGAAGCGCATTCGATTCTTCCCGAGTTGCCGAGAGTTGAATGAAAGCCGTACGCACGCAAAAATAGCATTCGGAGGCCGATGTTGCAATGATGCCAAGATCTTAGGGTGTCCAATTAGAACTCCAGAGCAAGGACAGGAGTACTGGCAAGAGTATGGCACTCGGTTGGAATTGGAATTCAAGAAGGATCGCGCCGAACAATGTGGCCGCGCGTTAGCCTCGGCAGTCTGTGACCGATCTGGTGTTTCATAGCCAGACTGGGACGCCGCTCGATGGGAGCAACATCAGGCGATGCCTAAACAGCCCGATCAGGATCGCCAAAATCCATGATTTACATTTCCATGATCTTCGGCACACGTTTGCGACGCGAATGGTTCAGCCACGAAGCGATAGCTTGGGAACATTTAGTCGAAGAGAATGGCCAGGCGGTGGGCACGCCGGAATGACTTTCTCTTCGTCAATCGCCTGGCTGGCATATTCAAGCGCGGCAGTGACATCGTGGGCAGCCAGTTCGGGATAGGTGCCCACAATCCGGGATCGGTATAGCCGCCAGCCACCATGCCGAGAATATTCTTCACCATAATGTGGGTACCTCGAATCGTGGGCTTCCCGCTGCAGATTTTGGAATCGACAACGATACGATCATCCCTAACGAGTTCCTCTCTAACTAACTGGGATAGTTAGCGTAAGGCTAGGAAGTTCCACGTGTCCGCTCAAGATAAGCCGTTCGGTCAGAATAGGAGAAACCAAAGCAGGACGCCGGTGCGCGGGCTGGCGTAAGCCACCTCCCACGGGGCCGCGCGAGCGGCCACTCCTAAACTTGTCAGGAGGACATTCTCGCCAATCACCCGCGGCCTCACATCACACTACCTCCCGCAGGGAAGTCTGGTCTATCACGATTCATGGTTTCGGAAAACAACGTCTCGAAATGTCTTGGGAAGCGTAGACCCGATTCGCGGCAATAAGGGAGAAAAAGGGCACGTCACGAAACCAAAAGACGAACGAGGTCGGGCTCGAGGTCGAGCCAAAAGCACGATTTCGGAAGAAATGCTGCGCCGGCGCTTGCCGAAGCGCGGGCGGTTTCGGGAAAGGGGGTGTCGAAGACTCCCCCATAGCATTCCAGGATCTTGTTTTGCCGTTATGATTTGACCGAAATATTTTCGCCTGGCAATGCCCCACCGACAGCAACATCTCAATCGTGGTTGGTGTATGGAAGTTCCAGTAGCATCGACATCTATTTTCTAGCCTTGGCAATGGCTGTGCGTTATCATTGCCGCCCATTAAGAGGCTCATAACGCTACGCATCCGCCGAAGGTCTTCAATGGACAATTTGCTGAGCACAAATCCCCGTTCCGGTGCATAAATTAGAGAATCCGGGCGTCCTTGCGGAGCTGACCAGGATGACTCACGGCTACTGCATGGCAGTTTACATAGCTTCATTTCCTTAGCGGCGAAGACACATGATATTTATGTAGAGTAGCCCAACCATGATTCAACTGTATCGAGGAAGCGGTTCCGGAGAGCTTGAACTTCTTAACGAGGCACTGCCTCTGAATGAATGGAATACGTTACGCACTCAGACGTGCAGGCTCCTACGAGCTCGAAAGGAAAACCTAGCGGCAGAGGAATTGGAATCGATTCCGTTCGAGATACGAGACGGAACCAATACCTTTGGTGACGAGTTTTCTGCGCTGTACTGCTCGCTTCCCATGAAGGAGTATGTAGCTCTAGCCCAAAAAAATGAGAATCCAGAATTTAAGGCGGCCTTTAGATCGGTAGCTGAAACCATTTCAGAACTTGGACACTACATCCGCTTTATTGCCGTTGAACTAAAATCTAAAACAGGCCCTGATCCGGTGTCATCCCCAAATCTTCAAATTACATCGGATTCTGTAGAGCGAGCGCTCGCTGATGCAGAGCAACTCATGAACAGGCAAGGAGCAACGAGTGGAATTGATCGAATCCAGACGGCCTTTCACGAGTTTATGCGAGCTGGTTGTGTAAAAAATGGCATTACCATCCCACCTGATTCCAGTATTACGGCGTTGTTTAAATTGCTGCGCGAGAACCATCCAGCTTTCTCAGCAAGAACGGTAAATAATACGGATTTGCAGCGAGTGCTTAGAGGCATAGCGACGATTGTGGATGCGCTAAACCCATTGCGAAACCGGGCAAGTTTGGCTCATCCAAATGAAGCGTTACTCGACGAGGCCGACGCTATGCTGACGATCAACTGCATCCGTACGCTTCTTCACTACCTTAATGCTCGACTACAATAAAGATTCGATCTTCGGACATGACGGTCTAGCTCACCGGGGACATAGCGACTCACGGTTATCGTTTATTCTTGCTGCGAATCAGTTTCCACCCTTTAAGACTGCGGAATGCTGCTATTCCCTGCTCAGATAGTTGCGGTCGCCACGAGTGCTTTACCTGACCGGAGGACTTTGTTCGTCTGGGATAGACGAATCCCCCGTGACTTTCGACGGACGGCTGTGCCGACTATGGTCAGAGCTGCGGAAATGAAGAAATATTTTGAAGACTTCTATCGCAAGCTTTGAGTTCCAAATCGGCGCCTTCCCCACAGCAGATTTCATCACGACCAGCCGCCCAATCCAATTCGCCGGACAAAACAGCAATTTGGGGGTAAGTCCGATCAGTGGGGTGGGTGGTCTCCACGCCTGACCAATGAAGACCTTAAGCAGTATCCGGCTTTACCGGAGTTCGGAACTCCTAGTATAGAAAGCATGGATTGATAACGCGATCGGCATTGGTATCACAAGCTACCGGCACGCCATGCGAGCTGGCATCTATGGCACACGTCGCGTCAGCTTCCATGGACGTAATCGCACAAAATGAGGGTAGAGCGGTTCAACAGCAGGAGGTGGCGACGAACCAAGCGTCCGCCGCCGACTCGATGCGCTGGTTCGATGCTCCTATTCGACAACCTTCTCCATCGTATTGATGCTTACATGCGGCCACTGGATGAGACCTGGGCAGCAGCCGGGGGGCAATCCATCCGAGCGCGGGAAGAAGTCCAGCATGACCAGTTGCGAATATTGCAGCCGCAACTTCGGCTCCCCATTCTTGTCTTTCTCCTTCAATTCCTGAATCCAGAAGGTAGACTTCACCACCGTCGCATTCGCCTGCCTCACGACGAATGGAATGTTGACCACGCCACCCGTCGGCCGCGTCGAATCAACGTCGAGGACTGTCGTCTTCTCAATCTCGACCCCTTCGTTGGCTTTTTCGAGCAGATCGTTCGGGCTCACCGGGTTGAACAGTCCCTGAAAAAACTTTTCTGGCTTTTCACCAAAGTGTTTGTATGGCGCCAGGTAGGGGTTATTGAGATCTTGATCGACCCCGATCGGCAAACCACTGATATCAGGAATGCTTTGTGCTCCTGAGTGTTCACTGCTTCGGCCTAAGGCCAACACCGAGTCGCCATGAGGAATGGTCGCGAGTCGTCCAATATTGAGGCCCTCAGTGATGCCATTCGTCATATGCAGCCACAAACCCGGTTCATGATGAATGACATCTCCAGGCGAACCCGCCAGGCCGCTGTTCGGGAAGTCATCACCAGCGATTTGCCTTATTCTCTGTTGATAGTCTAATGCCACGAGAAACTGATCGGTATTAGCGGGAGTTCCAGGAACGAGACGGATGCCACGATTCGGTACGGCCTTGTCGACTAGGATAAACTCAAGCTCTTCGTTGTATTGGTGGAGCAGCAACCGATAATTGAGGGGGAAGGGAACCCCCGGGGGGGGCGGCGCTACAAACGGCAGGGCAATCATATTCCAACCACGACCTGGTAGGTTCGGCAAGTTCGCCCACTTTCCCGGAAGAAGCTTCAACGGTCCAAGCTCCTGGTCATTCGTCTTAGGTTTTTCAAGCCTTCGCTTTTTATCCTTGAGCTTTGCCGGTTCCGTTTTCATCGTCTTAAAATCTTTCATCGTAAAAGCTCCTTTTGATTTAGGTGAACCACGCTTGTAGGAACCGATAGGTATTTAGCCGCATAACCGGAATAGCGAACCGATTAACAAGACACGAGACCAACTACAGCCTCCTTCTCTTGATTCCCCATTCCCTCATAAAGCATGGACCGCACATGAGTCCGACGATAGTCCGAGCAGTTCGATTGTTGTCTGGGATTACATTCCTAACAGCAAGCGAGATGCCAGTGGGATCACAAGACGCAGGAACGCCGTGGTGAGATCGTTGTATTGTTTTACTTTCAGCATTGTAGAGGCCTTGGGAACGGTCATAACCCGCGCGAGACACACCGCACTGATTGACTCGATATGTATTGGATGTGATACAGGAGGGGTATCGAATCCGATACTTGCGAAAACAATTGATCAATGTTTATCAGGCGCCGACAACCTACCCCACGGGAAAAGTATGGTACTGAGATGGCCGCAGATGTGTCTGGGTTGTCCTTTTCAAATAGCAGCGAGGTAGCAGGCACTCCTACAACGGAGGACACATGAAATAATCTTACCGTTTCGAACTAAGTCCATCGGACGACAGGAATGTTTTTCGCTTTCTATGAGCCAAGTCATGGAGCGTGAATGACTGTCTGGCACTATGAGGGCGACCCTTTAACCAGTTTCACCTTCACCCCATTATGATAAGTAAAGTGATCGGCCGCGATCGCAGAGAAGGTCGACCGTCTGCTCGTCATCGGTAGCCTGTGCGTATGTCAACGAATGATCTCGCCGGGCTCGGAGCCATGCAGGCAATGGAAAGGGGCAAGGACAGCACGACACGAGTATGAACTGAATCTCTCGGTCGAAACCCTGATCATACCCGCACGGGTTATTTCCCAAGATGGATGGATGCGGCCGGCCGCCTGCGGTGGTTCTTCCGGTTCTGGCACGAGGAGAAACGTCGACAGTTCGGATCATTAACACGAAGACGGAAGCTCGGGAGTTCTATGAAAAGGCTGAACAGGAGCAGAAGCTAGGACAGTTTTTTCCCGAGCGATGCCAGTCGAGCGGGTTTGCCAAGCTGGAACGGTTCTGGACGAGTTTTCTCGCAGGATTTACCGGGAAAACGAAGCGGGAGGAAATGCGCTTCGCTCGAAATGGAACTCCCTCTATTCGAGGGCAGGATTAAACGCATTAACCCCCGCCGCACTCAAAAGGCACGTGCGTTGCTGACCGAGGAAGGCCGCACGCTTCGTCGGGTGCTCAACAAGTCGGGCGCCACCGAAGGGACGATCGCCGCCCTGCTTCGGCACAGCGGCACGACGCTGGTGAGCGGTATGCGCAACTCGGTCCATCACATCTGCAGCAGAAAATCGAAAAACTGTCTTCCTTTGGCAGGAACACACGAGAGGCGAAGGTTCAATCTGATGGGCCAAAAGAGGGGCCGGTGGCTTGGAGGGAACGCGAGATTGGCACTGATCCAAATGATTCAGGAACGACGGGCTCGTTTGCAACCGTGAGTGAAACCGTGACCCACGCGAAGTGACTGGGTGCGAGGAAGCGCGAAGTACTGAAATTTCTGGAGCCGGCGAGTGGAATCGAACCACCGACCTGCGGTTTACGAATGAGGACAGGACAATTATTGAAATGCTCGGTCATTCAAATGGTTTCCCCACTTTAACCGTAAATACCATGACATGGTTGCTTCCCAGGAACTCGATAGATTCGAGAGGAACTGATGGTGCTCAACAGAGTCTAGCCCATATTTAACGTGTCCATTGTGCAACCAGGGACTAAGGCACGGCAGGAGGAAAGCAATCGAGCGAGAGCAGGTTTCCGACCGCACTCTAGCCGTACAGTGGCAGAGCGTCTCGTGTTATCGGTCACGTTGAAAACATTTCGTTGGAATGGAAAGCATCACTAGTCCCAGCGTATCGCGTAAATATGACTCCCAGCGATGAACGCATGCTCAGAGAGCGCCTCCAGAGGAATTCACGGAATGCCCCCAGTCCTACTACGCTTGCCCCATGCGAGTAGTCCCACAAATCCAGAACCGAAAATCAGGAGAGTCATCGGCTCGGGCGCCGAAACTGATCCCGCTACAGGAATGCCGAAGATTGCATCAGGACGCGTAGCCGTATCATGAAATTCGATCTCAAAGCCCCCATTTCCAATAAGAGGCCCACTCGATGATTGGTACCCAAAAAGCGGACTGGTTAAGCCCGGTGCCAGTCCCTGTGAGCTTTGCGCTGACGTAAATGCCCAGTCAAGTTGCCTTTGCGGAATGAGGGCTGTCGATATCGTGACCCGCTGGGCATCTGACACCGTACTCCCGGCAAAGCCCAGTGCTTTGGAGCCGTCGAGATTTTTGCCCGGTCCGTCTCCCACACACAACGGACCTGAGAGCGAGCAACTCGACTGAGAGGAGGAACCAGTGGCACTCACGGCCAGGCCTTGATCGACAAATCCTAAGCGGAGGTTACCATTATCGAACGATCCCACTGTCGTGGCTTTCACCGAATCGGGCCCCACGAAATCGAATACTCGTGGTCCTGAATTATTGGCGATCTGATAGAGGTACGTAAATTGATGGGAGTCTAAATTCGTCGCGCCTGTACCGGGTCGGTACGAATCGGACAGGAGGCTAAGAAAAGAATCGCCGGGGGTTAACACCGCAAAGTTGACGACCACATCCCCACCTCTCACAAGACCTTGACTGTAGCCGGTGAAATCTTCCAGTGCGACAGCGTGGCAAGGTACAGAAAGAGGAGGAGCCAACGACAGTGCCATTGATACACAGAATACAGCAACCGGCATTTTGGATGTCATGCCTGCACCTCCCGGTTTTGAATCGCAAGGCTGCCAATGGTTCCGGAATACTAGCATAGTGCCGCCCTATCAATGAATCATCCCCTTTGTGAATAAACGCTAGGGCAAACATATTACTGGTATTCTTGCAGGAAGTAGCGCACATGTTCGGTAATTATGATGAGTATCCGATAAGTGCAGGAGGCCGGAAGAATCGACGGTACCAGGATCTATCCAGTCCTAATTGGAGCCGATAAGGGCAGACTACAGGGCGGACTTGCGGTGAATCACGTCTGGTAGCTGCCCCGAGGATGTGAAAGTACGCTTCGATTTTGAGCGACCGGATGTGGGTTGCTGGGTGGCCCCGAGCCGTTTCGTCGCAAGCTTCGCGCCCTTCACGAGAGCCTGCTTGACTGACTCGCTGCGGCGCGGTTCGGTGACCGCCAGAATTGCTTGAGCTTCAGCTCGTTGGTCCCGCGTGTAGGAGGGGCCTCGGAGGAGAGGGCGCACAAGACTTCTAGTTCGACGTGGCTTCGGCAAAACCAGCACCCACCTTCTTCTTCGACTGCAGTTAATTAGTGCATCCCTTGCAAGCCGACTCATCAACCGCGTCACGCGGACTATGCAGACGGCCCATGCTAGACCTTACGTGAAACGGAGGCTGATCAAAATTGCTCTGTCAGGGGACGGAACCTATGCGGGTTTCCTGGGAATGTGAACTAAGGGAGGAGAGCATCAGTCATGCAACACGATGTTCAAGAGGGAGCTGTGAATGTGCAGGCCGCCGCTGTTGTATTGGATTAGGCCAAGCTTTCGGAACTTATTCATGAAGAAACTGATGCGTGACCGCGTGGTGCCGACCATCTCGGCCAGTGTTTCCTGGCTAATCTTCGCGATGACTGGTTCTGGCTTGCCCTCCTTTCCGAAATGGGCTAACAGCAACAGCACGCGGGCCAAGCGCTTCTCGCTGGAATTGAAGAGTTGATCTACGAGGTCGGCCTCGATGCGAGCGTTGCGAGAGAGGAGATACGCCATAAAGAGCTCTGAGAAGGTGGATTCGTCGTGGAGGACTTGGATCATAGCGGTTTTATCGATACGCACAATCGTTGAGGCGTCAAGGGCCCTAGCGGAAGCCATGCGCAGCGGTTGTCCGGCCAGACAGCTTTCCCCAAAAAAGTTCGTACGCTCCAGAATGGCGACGACCGCCTCCTTGCCCTTTGCTGAGACCACGGTCAACTTCACCCGTCCCTCCTGAATGTAAAAGACCGAGTCAGCGGTATCGCCCTGGGAAAACAGGACGTCATTCTTCTTCGAATAGAGAAAAGTCTTTCCGCTGCCCACTTTGGCCAGGAAGGCGGTGGGGTTGAATGCGGTGGAGGGTGTGCGTGCCATACGTGTCCTGTCTGGGTGGGCGGTAGCTGAATTAAGCTCAGAGTCTCATTTTTTAATGCCTTAGTTAGGTGAGGATATACTAACTCTGGATCCCCTGTTCTCGCAATAACAGCTGCTACCCGGCCTTCCCCTGCATTTCTTGAAGTGGTCTATTTTGACCAGTCAGTTTGCCCCCGTCATGGGTAGAATGATGGCGTCAAAACTTCGATCCTGGAGTTAGTCTGAGAGAAAACAGTGACGGATAAGAAGGAGAATCGACCATGTTGTGTGCACGCTGTGGCGGTCTGCTCATGCAGAACTGGTGGGACTCTAAGGGGAGTGTCCAAGAACGAATGCCGAGTACGCGATGCGTGAACTGTGGCTGCATCAATGACCCGGTAATTCTGGCGAACAGGCGGCCGTTGCACCGCGCCCGAATAACGCTAACCCGCGACTGCACGAACTCCGTAAAGTTATCGATACCTTCTCCACAGGGGAAAATGTAGCTCTGACATGCCATTCCGAAAGAGTCAAGGGTAGGCAAAATCAGAATACCCTTCAGCAGACTGAGCAGCGGCTGCAAAGGTTTTCTTGCCATCACACTGGTCACATTACGTGCCTTCCTAGCGAGTTAATTGCCACGGTGGTCGCTTCCTTGCCCGAATAATAACCAGTATGAAGAAATTCGAGGATAATCATGGCTGAAGTCACAGTTTCCCCCCAGGTACTCACTCCCGCCCAGCGTTCCGAGTCTCACTTGCTGGCGCAATACGCCATCACCCTGGTCTTGGCAGAGTCCGCCACCCTGCAGGAGGCCATTCCGGCCATTCTACGAAGCATAGGCGAAAGCCTCGGCTGGCACTTGACCCTATTTTGGAAAGTGGATGAACAGACGAGTGCGTTGCGGTTTGCCAGCCTCTGGCATCACTCGAAGATCGACGCATCTGGATTCATTGCAGACAGCCGAGACCGACCCATTCAGCACGAGGGAGAACTGATTGAACGTGTCTGGAAAACTGGCAAGCCGTTTTGGGCTCCCGACATTGTCCTGGAAACCGGGTTCCGCCGAGCATCAATCGCGGCCCGCGCGGGTCTCCATGGCTGGTGCGCCTTTCCGGTTCGAAAAGGCAACCGGATTTATGGCGTCATTGAATGCTTCAGCCCTGAGATCCGCCAGCCGGATCATGCAGTGCTGCATATGATGGCCGACATCGGCATTAAGATTGGTCAATTTGTCGATCGTAAGGAGACTGAGGTAGCGCTTCGCATTTTGGAGGCGCATGACGAGGAAGAGGCCCGGTTGGCTGAAGTGGCACGCGTATTGGGAGACATCGCACACGACATCAAAAATATGCTGATGCCAGTCGTCTCAGGGACGTCCCTTCTGGAGGAGGAACTCAACGAGTGCTACGGGCGCATGCCGCAACCGGTGACGGCCGCCGTGACAACGAGCCGTGAGCTGACAAAGGAGCTGATCGAGATGATTCAGAACGGATCCCGGCGGATTCAACATCGGGTCGGAGAATTTGCCGACTCCATCAAGGGACATACTCGCTCTCCGCACATTGCTCCCTGTCACATGGCCAAGCTAGTGTCGAGCGTGTATGCCATCCTTCAAATCCCTGCCAAGGAATGCGGCATTACCCTTTGCGTCGAGGGCCTCGACAGATTGCCCATGATTCAAGCGGATGAGAGCCAGCTGTTCAATGCCTTTTACAACTTAGTTAATAATGCCTTGGCGGAGGTCCCGCCCGATGGCTCAATCACCGTTAAGGGCCAAACGGAACCCGGCGGGAGGAGGATTATGGTGTCGGTCGTCGACACCGGAAAGGGCATGCCGCCCGAAATCCGGGAAAGTCTGTTTACCTACCATGCGATTAGCCGAAAGGTTGGAGGCACCGGACTTGGAACAAAAATTGTGAAGGATGTGATCGACGCGCATCAAGGGGAAATAACCGTGGAGAGTGAGCCAGGTGTCGGAACCTCGTTCCATATCACGTTACCGGTGGGGGGATAGGATGCGCAGCTCGCGCGAGGACATCTTCCGCCGTACGCTCTCTTTCCCCTCTTCCTCCCGCTGTCAGCCAGAACCCCCGTTTGAGCACACCCACAAGTAAGGCATGCTTCTCGGCCTGCCAGGTCTGAAGAAAGCGGGCCAGCCAACCGCCCACGAGTTAGTTACTTCTCTTCTCGGATTGCTGCTTTTACTTTCGCCCTAAGCTCCGGGGTGACCTCCCGAATCCCATGTTGTTTGGCGTGTTCCGCGGCATTCTTGAGCACTTCCTCTTCGGTCTGACCACGGACCACATGCTTGCATCCCGACGACGGATCGACTGTGGAACATTCAACAATCTTAGCCATGATGACAACCTCCTCCGTGCCATATTTGTGGCCACGAAGGATTGTCCGCGAAAAAACGGGGTAGAGTCAATTGTCCATTTCGTCATTTTTATCGGCCAGCTTCGCATCCCGAGAAGGAGATACCGGTTCTGGAAGGCTGGCGACTGTGGTGGCAGTCCGCTTACCGGCAGAAAGTGTGGGCGCTGGTATCCACTGGAGGACGACCCAAGCGTTCACGATTTTTTAAACGCCCCGGCGGAGTGGCTCACTCAACGACTCAGTCGGCGCGATGGTCCTGATGAGGGAGAGCATATCAATCATTTGCTGATCCGCGATTTGTTCGTCCCATGTCGGCGTCTCTTCGTCTGATCACAAATCAGGTCCGGTTCTACCCGGATCCCACAAGGCGACCAGTTTGGCTTTATGGGCAAGGGCGATATGCCGTGCCTCGGACTGAGAGGTATAGCCCTCCCGCTGGACGGTCCGGCTGTCGTACGCAACAGTGGGACTCAGAGGCACCTCTGCCTTCAATGTTAGGATGCGATAGTGCCATCTATGTTGCACCTGGAATAAATCCAGATCGTATTGAGCCACGATAGTGTGTCAATGGGTCAGTGATGAATGATATGAGTGCACGGTGCACTTCCCGCCCACGCTATTCCGAGATGTCCTCCAGGACGAGTCCATCTAGTCTGCGTCTCGCCCACGCTTGCACACAGCCCAACCGCCGCGCTAGAAGGCACGATAGACGGCCAGGAGATCACTCAGCGCCACCGTCTTCGTCTGGAAGATGACCCGCTGCGCCCCCAACACATCGAGCGCGGCCACTTTTTCGGTGCCTCCCAGGATGGCCTTCGCACCCAGGGTGAGCACCCGCTCGCATTCTTTTTCCACCTTGCCTTTTACGACTGGGTTCACCTTCAGTATCTCCAGCATTTCTGCCCGAGTTGAGGCCAAATTCTCCTGAAGTTCTACCTCAGGAGAGTCCTTGCGTACCGTCTCGCTATCGCATCTATCAATGTATTGAGTCAGAAAGACGTACAACCGTACGAAGGTTTCCGCGATGTTGATGTGTTGCGCAGTCAATTCCTTCTGAAGCATTGGCGCTTCCATGAGGTGCTGAGGGACGTCGCGGTCAGTTTCGCAGAGTGCTATCGCTGATGATTACCGTCTTAGAGGTCTTCGGCATAAATCTCAAAAAAGGCATCGACACTTTCGAGCAATTGGGCTTTGATTTGGGCTGGTGTCCCGTTGATGACATGCACAGCCATCGTTCCTACTGATCCGTTTGGAAGCGTGACGGGGACGTGGGAATGGCTGAATTCTGTGCCCGTTCCCCGATCCAGCCGCATGCCATAGCCGAGCGTAAATTCCGGCCCGCTCTTGGGCGTTCCGTTCTGTGGGGGTACATCCACGAACACACCTCCTTCCAGGTCGATCTATGACCCTTCTCCCTTTTACTTCTTATAATCGGCTAAAGCCGTCTTGATGGCATCTTCTGCCAATACGAAGCACTGAATCTTGTCCGGCGGCAAATTCAGCTCCTGCAAAATGTCCGTGTTCTTGATCCGCGCGTCTTCTTCTACGAACTATACGCACGGCTTCGCTTGAAGTGGACAGCCTGTAGTGGAACACTTGGCACCGATCCGGCATTACCGTCCTCGGTTTAAGGAATTGGATCCTATAAATTCGGCCGGCGCGAGCGAGCTCCGCAGCTCGTCCAGGTGTTCCTGCATCTCTTCCAGGACATGGCCAATTCGTTTGGCTGAACAGTGACGGAGCTGGTGGAGGTTCCTCCCCGTCCAGATGCGAGGAGCACTGCGGATGGGCGAATGTAAAGTCATTACATACGTCTGCGGTGTCTTCTTCATGTCGTCCTCCTTGAAATGGCCCCCTGGATCGGGCCTTTAGGAACATCATTGCGCCCGATTGACCTGGTTTCGAGTCCACGAGTAACGACAGGAGATCACTCAGGACTATCTATGCTGTTCAAGCTAAGGCATAAGAGCGCTGTTTTGACAGCGTCATAGAGTTTAGCTCCAGGTGCGGTGTTGTTCACTCACATGCTCGGCACCATCTTTTTTCAGGATGACCCACTCTACGTCATCGGGAATAGTCACGATCTTGAGTTCCGCACAGTGCCCGTTGGCCTCTCCGCGCAACTCCTCCACCACTTGCACAAGTCGTTGGTCATCGCGGGGAATCAGCATCCCGCATCGATTGAGACTTGGCTCCTGAGGACTGGCGGCCTCAGGCCAGTAGGCCCCGTGATCCGTTTCCCTTAAGGCATCCGGCTGCCCTAACTCCCGCAACCGAAGGAATGCCTTATGGCTCACACAAAACCGGTCGTAACTTGTATTGATAACGATTTGGGCCATATGCCACTCTCTTTCTGTTGCTCACACGGAAACGTGTGAGGTAGATCGCCAACATGCCCGACTCTTGATAGGGACCAGGGTTAGGAGGAAGCCAACTCGGGGTCTTTATAGCCGATGTAGTTTCCCGTCCAATGCGAATATCGGCGATTGACCCAGGTGCTCACTTCGTCCTTCTTCGTCTCCCCATAGCGCTTGAGAACAATGTCGGTAAACGTCGTGAGATTCCCCTGGATCTCTTTGAGATCGGCATCAGTAATTTTCTCCCACTTGGCTTTCAAGGGAGCCCTTAGCTGTGACCAAAATTGCTGAAACTGTTCTTGTATCATTGCGTGCTCCTTGGGGTGCTGGGTTGCCTCGAAAGGCAACTCGTATTAGAACTGGGGGGCGCCTTGATCTGTTTTTCTGATCCCTTCCTCTCCTTGACAGGTGCGTTCCGCCAACATGCGCTGTCCAACACTAGCCTTGTCGGGGATTCTCGCGAGGCAAGCTTTCAGCGTGTCCTCCACGGCCCCCGATGCCACATCGCTGTGCTTGTCCAGGGGAGCGGTAATCATGGCGCCCTTCACGTGCGTATCCTCCGCATGGGTGCGAAACGGGGAGAGCGAGAATGCGAGCAATAGCACGGATGAGCATAGGATCGACCGTTTTACGAAGACATGAGTTCTCATAGCATGCACCTCAATTCGTGGCCGCGTGTTCACATTTCATAGCGGGCCATTCCATGAAACGAATACAACTTACTTTTGAGATAGACTCGTAAAATCTTGCGTTCACGTGCAGTCAGAGGAAGGTGATCACGACATTAGGCACTCTAGAGCCGTCCCATAGATTCGCCTAGCCCGCGGGGCAAACAACAAAGGATCCCTGACCGTCCGCAATCATCAATAATCGATGGCCCAAGCGAAGTTGATTCACTTCCCGGAGGACTTGTTCCCACGTGAACTCTGGAAAGAGGAGCACCAAGTCGTCCATGCGACCTCCTGGAGCCCGGCTGATCGCCTCGAAAATTCGATCCCCGATGGCCCGTTTAAGTGTCATGGCTGCATCTCCCCACTAGGCCAGCGATACCCACAACCCCAGGCTACACCCAGAGCCGCAGCTTGGCTGGTCACTATTGCTCAGTTTTGCAAATAGCTTCGAGCGTAGAATATTTCATCTCATCGCACCCGCAGGCGTAACACAACCCAGCGAACTGCGTACTGACGCGTCACTGGCATCGAATTTCGACCTGTGACACAAACCGAAACCACTCAAAATGCTCTTGATTGCCTGCCACCTGGGACAGCGCTTTAGGGAGATCACCAATTTGATGTGGTATCGGGTTGACCTTCAGCGGGGTTTGTCACTCTCCGTTCGTTCGACACCAAGACGAAAAGGCGAGGGAGGCTCCGCTTACTCCTGCCGTACGGGAAGTATTGGGAGACCTACCGAAAGTGCGGCGTCTGGATACGAATCACGTCTTTTTGTATGAGGGTCACCCCCACCAAGAGCATCAAGGCCGCGTTCAAGAGATCCACACGGCCTTCCAGTGTAGAGGGCTTTCGGTTCCATGACCTCCGGCACTGTGCGGCGACCAACCTACGAAGGGCTGGAGTCGATACGGCAACCGCCATGCGGATTGTGGGTCACAATTCCGAGAAGATGTGGAAGCGGTACAACGCGATTGACGAGCGGGATCTGACGAAGGCCGCGTCTCGACTCCACACGTACCTTGAAGCTAACACGCTAATAACAACGTGCCAGCAGTCTCTCCTCAGTGCAATCTGCAAGTGCCTGATTTTGTGGAGCCGGCGAGTGGAATCGAACCACCGACCTGCGGTTTAGGAATCAGGACAGGACAGTTTTTAAAATGCTCGGTGTTTCAAATGGTTTCCCCGTTTTAATTGTGGAAACAAATATTTGGGCGCTTTCTAGGGAATTGATGGATTCAGACAAGTTTCAGCACAAATTTAGCACACGGTTTTGGTGTGAACCCTTCGGGTGAGGCAGGTTGGAATTGGCACACTCGATGGTTCAATAAATGTTGTTCCTCACACCGCCTCTGTTGCTTCAACCTTCTGTGCTCCTCGCGGCAAAGCGTTTTACGGGGGTGGCGCCGCTTGAGCGTGAGTGTACGGCGGATCTATCGCCGCGAGGGATGCTGAAGAGGCGCCTCGTCTCCTTCTCCTAGTCTTTGAGTCTAAATAGATCCGAGGTCCCCTCGTGTCCGCTGCTATATACCGGGGCTATGCCCAGTTCACCAAAAGCGAAGTCGGGGCTATAGTCACGGGTGGTGAGCAAACGAGCACGTCATACAGCAGTGCTCCCATGCCCCCGCTTCCGCGTCGCACCGAGCGGCAACCACGCGGACTCCTTACCTCCTGAGCTTGCAGACGGAACGTCCAATTCCCACGCCTATGGTCGAACCTGCAGAGCATTCTATTCGGTTGTCGCGTCAATTCTTCCACGGACGCAAATCCCACAGAGCCTGACGATACCCTTCGAGTACCAACTCGATCCATTTGAGGATTATATCGATGCAATCAAACTTCATAAACTCGACGCGAACCGACGGTGGCGACATCATCGGCCGCGATAAGTGCCCCTGGAACCCACTGTCGGTTGATCCGGTGGCAAGCCAATTCTCGTGCTACGCGGCCTTCCAGGACACGACGGTCGTCAGGCCGCTGGCACCCCGCGTACCCGTCAACACCGAACTCACCGATGCGCACGATCAACTGAGACAACAGATCTGTGGCGATTCCTACTCGTGCACTGGCGCGACCTCTGTGTTCGCCCAAAATGCTTACCGTTTCGGATTATTCCCGGAACTTGCGTGCGACGGCGCCGTACGTGCCGTCTGCCACGACCTGTATGAATTCTGCCACGAATTCCCGATCATGGACGACCAGTTGACGACCTTTATTGCGATGTTCCTGGGACCCGCGATCCAATCAGAACAGCATTTCGAGGATCTGCTTTGGAGACAGCTTCAGGCCATGCACGCCATTGATTCCGATTTCTTTGCCTGGGACAAGAGCGTCGGCTCCAACCCACAGAACAACAACTTTTCGTTTAGCATCGGTGGTCGAGCGATGTTCGTCATCGGCATGCACCCCAAGGCCTCACGTCTCGCACGAACCTTCAGGTATCCGACCATGGTCTTCAACTTACATGCACAGTTCGAGCGCTTGCGCGCTCGCGGTAAGTTTGAGACCATGCAGCAGATAATCCGGGCACGCGAGATGGCGCTCCAGGGCTCGATCAACCCTATGCTGAAAAACTTCGGCGAACGTTCCGAGGCGAGTCAATATTCCGGCCGGGCAGTTTCAGACAATTGGTCATGCCCGTTCCACGCACAACAACAAAGGGATGAGACATGACCACTCAGCAGTGGGCCCGTATTCCGCCACAGAGTGGCTGCTCATTCATAATCAAGCGTGGGCAGGTGTTGCGCGTTGTCGATCCCCTAGGCGAGCAGGTATCTGACCTGTTCGCCTTCGACGAGCACGATCACCATTGCAGGCTGTCGTCAGGTCGTTCGCTGGACTATGCGAGCCGGATCTACCTGACGACCAACGACATCCTCTACGCCAATAATAGCAATCCGATGTTCACCATCGTCGAAGACACCGTCGGGCTGCATGACTTCCTCCTGACGCCCTGTAGTCAAGAGATGTTTCAGATTCTTTATAATCATGAGGGTCATCATCCGAGCTGTTTTGAGAACCTACTTAATTCGTTAAAAAATTACGGTATCTCCGGACATCAGATCTCGACAACCTTCAACATCTTTATGAACGTCAAGGTCGATCCGCAGGGAAAATTGACGGTCGGCGTGCCCATGTCAAAGTCGGGCGACCACATCGAGCTGCGGGCCGAGATGGATATGGTGTGTGGACTCACAGCCTGCTCCGCTGAAGGTTCGAACAACGGACGCTTCAAACCTATCGACTTCTCAATCCTTGGTTGACGCCTCGCAGGCCGCCAAATTTCGCCGCTTCTAGGGGCCGGACCAATAAGTCGATGTGGCACCCACAATGTCCGAAATAAACGACAATTCTTGCTCGATAGCAATGCAAATCGCGGCGGACGAAACTAAGTAAGGGCACGGTTATTTTGCCATAGAAATTCGCGACATGATGGATGCAGTAAAGGCGAGATTAGGCCAAGAAGATTCTCAAGGTTAAAGAAGGGGAAGTGGCGGCTGGGTGTTATCGAGGGGCTACAGCGGCATGCGGTTGGGTGAAGTGTGCTCGCTTCAATGGCGGCAGATTAACTGGATCGAAGGCAATGTGTTCCTCCAAGCTGAAGACACCAAGACCAAGACACCACGGGTGCTCTATCTGACCGGAGACCTGTATAGGGTCCTGATGGCTTGGAAAACCCGTTGCGAGATTAAGTGGCCGGCCTGTTCGTGGATCTGCCATCGAGGTGGCATTCGCCTCCAGGGCCTGAAACGCTCCCAGCGTAAAGCCTGTGGAGCGGTCGGGCTTGAGAGAATGGTGATGGATGAGAAGAAAAAGCGGCTCGTCTGGGATGGAAGAATTCCACATGACTTCGGGCGCACAGCGGTGCGGAACATGGTCCGGGCTGGAGTACCGGAAAAGGTGGCTATGACCATTTCTGGCTATAAAACCAGGAGTGTCTTTGCCCGGTACAATATCGTGAATGAACGGGACCTCGAACAGGCTGCGCGGTCCCTCTCGGCTTACTTCGAGCAGCAAACGATTACACTCGCGGTTACACTGGCAGAATTGAAGGGTGAGAGCAGTGGTGTCGCAAACCGCCAACAGGTTGAATCATCAATTAGATTTCTGGAGCCGGCGAGTGGAATCGAACCACCGACCTGCGGTCTACGAAAACCATTTCCACAAGAGCCCATCATCCCCAAACTCCCTACTCCACCAAAGGGAAACGAAGCGCAGCGCGATGGCTAGCAGCTTAACTACGTTGCAGTGGGTTGCGTGGAGAGTGACGGTTCCGCGCTCAGGAAGGACACACTCACGGGCACACCGCCACGAGCAGGGAGTGCCTGGCGTTCACTTTATCCATACACCTAACTGTGCAGTTCCCTTCCCACCCCCGCCCTCCACTTGGTCACACCCTGCCACCGTCATTTGGTCGGGTCCCATACCCGTCATGTGCGGTGAAAACAAAAGGGCAGCTTTAGGAGGAGGCAGGTATTGAGCCGCTAGCCACGGTGATACTTAGCCCGGGGCAGAGGGATCGGCTTGGGACGTTTACCAGACAGCTCCGACCTTAGGACGAACGCCAGTATGATTCCCCCAACGACCAGTCCGGCGGACCCGCCGTAGAGCATCGCGGACTCAAAACTCAGCGGGAAAAGTGACGGAAGTCCGTTAAGCCATAAGTCAGCCATGCCCTAAACACACCACAGGGTGGGAATGAAGTCAAGGCTGCAAAGCCGGACCCACGACACAGCTCTGGCTAACGGCTGCCACCCGCCCGCTGGGCTCGGCTACGTCCCGCGAGATTTCGTGTGGAGCACCTCCTTCCCATCAGCCGTACGTGGGTATAAGCCAAGCCAGGAGTATTCCTAGTTACGCGGCGATGGCAGAAGCACTAGGATCACGGTCAATTGAGCACGACTCGGCCTTTAATTCGGTTAATGGAGGCAGCAGATGTGGCACATGCAGGAGGTCTTACAAAGGAGCAGCGGTGTGCGAATGGCGTTCCATGGAACCCTGCTCATGGCGGTATGGAGCGTCATGCCCGTCATGCTGTCGGCTGCGTATGCGCAGCCCAAGGAGCCAGTGCCGGCATCAGGAGTTCCGCCAGGAGGGATAGATGCTGACTGTCGCGTTGCCCTTGGGAAACTTCCCTGCCAGGGCATTAAGCAGGGCAGCGGTCGCATCCGGACGTGTTATGAAGACAACAAAGGCCAACTCACACCGTCATGTCGCCAGCAGGTGGAAGAACATATGTCTGAAGCCAGTGCCATTATGCTTATGCCGGCGGCGGCAGGGGGGCGGCGGCGGCAGGGGCGGCAGCCGAGCCGATCATTGAACACAAACGTGTGCGCCCCAGCGAAACCTACGTCGCCGGGTTTGGGGGGTACACGTTTGGCGGAAAGTTGAATAATGTGGAGGGCCCCGGCTTGCTGCCCGGTGGGAATGTCGGTGATCGTGATCTTGCGGATTCGGCGGTCTACGGCGGAAAGCTCGGCCATTTCTTTGGCGACCGCATGGATTGGCTCGGCGTGGAGATGGAAGCGTTCAACACCACGCCCCACGTGGAGCAGCAAGGACTGACGCCCGGAGCCCATTTGCGGGTTACGACCTTGGCTTTCAATCTCATCGGGCGGCTGAAATTCGGCTGTGAGACAAAACCGCTGCGCACGGAGGCACGGACGGAGGGAGAGAAACGCTATGAAACCCACTATGAGCGGGAGTTCTGCCGGGTGCAACCCTATGGCGGGGTGGGGCTGGGCGTCTTTTTTGCCAACCTCTCGAACAATGGCACCAGCGCGTCCGATAATGCCGTGCCGGGCCTCAATGCCTTGGCTGGCCTACGCTATTACTTCAACGAACGGGTGGCGCTGTTCGGGGAATACAAATACAACCGGGCGGCGCTCGATTTGACGAATGGTCCCATCGGGGGACTCAAAGGCGATTACGAGGCGAATCATCTGGTCGGAGGGCTGTCGTTCCACTTCTAGGCTGTGCCTCGCGCCGGCGAGGGACACCAGTCCGGCCTGTCGCGCAGGGGCCCGGAGCCAGATCTTTTGCCCACAGGGGGGCCAGAGCCATGCTAAAACGGGGGTGCCCGGGCGGTGCGGGAGGGCGCAGTCGAATGACCCGCGATTGGTTTATTTTCTGCCGTTCGAATGATGGACACGAAAGAGAAAAGTCTGTTCAGAATCTCGCTGATTGTGTATCAGCACGAAGCGGAAACGCGTGGAAAACGCAGTGATCTTTAGGGCGGGTGCCAAGGTGGTGCCATTAAGGGCGAACACATAGCCCATGGGCTCACGACTGGGCACTCGCGCCACTACACCGGTTAGGGCCAGGTTTTCCCTTCACATCTAAGTCGCCGCCTCGTACCAATTCCATTCGTTTTGTCCCTATCCTTCACACTAGGCTAGCACCAGCTCCCTACCCCCACGTGGCGCATCCCCCTACCGTCAATCGGTAGGTACCCTATCGGGAAATGTGCGGTCGCACCTCGTAGGCACGGTTCATGGGACCTCTTCCCTGGCCCCATACCCTGCTCTCCCAAGTGGTTCGGTCGATGACGGTTTCCGCTGGTCGCGCAATTTCAGAATATTGAGGAAATGACCGTACTGATGGCTCAGGAACGTGGCCTTTCGCAGCGAACATCCATGCGTGACGAAGTAATCACGGATGGTCCATGCCGGCGGCATCATTTCCTGCTCGTGCACAAATAAACAAATTTCATAGAGGCCTTTCCAATTGTCCTGCTCCAATGGGTCGTCCTCTGGGCACAAGCGGACGAACTCCTGAAGCAGTATCTCGAGATGCGGGTCAACCTGTTCCATGTGCCCTCCCTCCGTACGAGTGATGCACCGGACTATAGGACACCCTCTCCTCAGGGCAACATCCCGCAAAGATATAGTTGGGCTAGCTCCTTCGAGAGTCGAAGGGGCCGGTCTCACGCCGCACGTTCTTTAGAGCATCTCGACTGATGAGTTCCAGCGGAAAGACAAACGGTGGAAGTTATGGTCTCGAACTTATTAATTGCCTCCATGCCGTCGACCGCTTCCACGACGACTTTCAAACGCGGGATGCACGTCGAGGCCGTCCGGCAGGACCGTTGTCCGGCATCCCAGAGAGTTCGCCTCACGAGTATGGAGATAGGGAGAGGAGCGCTGAACCCCTCATCGTCTTCCTAAATGGGTTTTTAGGCTGGGAATGCACGAGGCCACGAAAAAAATGAGGTCTACATTGGTGGGTTTGAGACATATGCGGTGCACTTCAACCGCTTTATCCCATCCACTTTAGCGTGGCTGCTCGGCGACTATCATCGCCGTAAGTCAGCCCGCAAGTCCATCTAATGAGCGACCTGAGACGGGAATCTTCGTTGATGCTGGGTGCCCAGGAGTCAGGGAGTCAGGCGAGCCACCAGACCCACGTGAAGGTAAGAATAGAAACAGGGTGGTCATGGGACCAGCAACCAGGGCGAGGTCATGGATCCTTTCCCACAGGAGGATGCCGGTCACACGATGCACTTGGGTTTCTCACTTCCCGGGGGTTCACCCCCTATGCGCAGCTACGGGACCGTTCCTCCGCGGTCCAGGCTAACTGTTGCACAGTGGGTTTGGGAAGCCAACGACTTGGCGTGCGAACGATGAGACCTAATCTTCCGGCGCGAGACGAAGCAATCTCATGACGGCCTTCCCGTAAAGACATTCCAAACCGACTTGCTCGCAATGGACCTGTTTCGGTTTTCATCACGTACCTCCCAACATCGGAGTGAATTGGCGTCAGAGGAAAGCCTACCGCGTTCCCTGTCGTCCGGCACTGGGAAACCCCCTAGTCCATCGAACCTTCACGTCCTCAGTTAATAGAACCGAGGGAGTCTTCCTGGGAGCGACTGATCGGCCACACGGTCAAGCCGCGCACGTTGGCGCGCTATGCTGAGATACTCAGGCTCCACCTCTTACCCCGCTTCGGGAAGGTCCCCGTGCGCGACATGGACCGCGGGCGCATCAAACTGTTCCTCACCGATAAGCTGGCCACAGGGCTTCGCGCGAGAACGGTGCTCCATATTCAGGCGGTGCTGCGCACCATGCTCAATGCGGCCATGGAGGATGGCGTGATCGCATCGAACCCGGCCGCCAAACTGGGGCGCACCCTGAAGCTCAATCTTTCGCGGGCTACCACCCAGGAGGAGATTAAAGCGATGACCCAGTCGCAGCGCCATCTTTTTCTCGCCACGGCGTTACGGGTCGCACCGCGCTACTATCCCCTGTTTTTCGGCCTGGCTGGAACGGGGATGAGACTCGGCGAGGGATTGGCGCTCCAGCCTGAAGACGCCGACTACTCAGGGAGGACGATCCGCATTGTTCGGGCCTTTTCAGAAGATGGCGCACTTGAGACCCCGAAATCAGGACACGGGCGCACAGTCGATCTCTCGGAGGCCCTTGTTGACGTCCTACGCGCTCATGACCGGACACGAAAGCAGGACGCGCTCAAATATGGATGGGTGGCGCTCCCGCCGTGGACGTTTGTGACGAAAGCAGGCACCCCGGTCAACCCTGCCAATGTCCGCCGAGCGATGCTTAGAGTGTTGAAAGCCGCGGGGCTGCCGCAACACTTCACCCCACACTGTTTGCGTCATACCTACGCATCCCTCTTATTGGCGGACGGAGTCAGTCCCGTCTACGTGCAGGAGCAGCTTGGGCATGCGACAATTGAATTGACCATGTCAACGTATGGACGATGGTCGTTACTGAGCTTCTTAGTAATCGAGGATTTACGCTTGAATGGTATACGGCAGAAACAGGTGGTATTCACTCAACATCTGGGTATAGGACACACTTTGGACTTAATTCTTCTGACCAAATTACTGTCTATGCTTTTGATGTCGCCCGCCTTGCCTCATGGGAACAACATATTTGGGCCGCACATAACGTTGCCCCGGAAGGGAAAGTGTCTAATGAGTTGTTAGCTGCGCAGTCAGATCTCGGCCGGCATCCACACATGCCGTTGAGGGCTTGCTATTCCAGAGTATGCGAATGCTAGAAGCGGGGTTTCAGAAAGAACACCAAATCTCGCTGTTCACTCATGACATAGACGATGGTGAAGCTATGCAGCAGATTTCTCGTTTCGCGAGCAAGGATCATGCGTCATTGCTAAGACTGGCGAAAGAGCTTGTCCGCGTTTTCTCGGATCGGCTCAATATTCGCGACCTTCGTAAACTTTCAACCCACGCAGAGGAAGATAAGCTTGGTTCAAATAAACTTCTGCAAGATATATTGTCACAGAAAGTTGGAGTCGATAAGGCTCACCAAGTCTTTGCCCAAATTGCTGGCGCCTATGACATGCGCGTCGGTGATGCACATCCGACCGGATCAAAAATTACAGAAGCCATCAAGCTTGCTGGTATAGACCAGCGCAATTCGTTCCTAAGACAAGGTGAGCAACTAATTCACAACTTCGGGCGATCCATTTGGTCTATAGGTAAATTTCTCTCTGGACAATCTAGAGATTGGATTCCTCAAGCGGATGTTCCGATTAGGTTTCCAACAAACTCCGCAACTCGTCGCTAGGATTCCCCATATTCCCCAGTTCAAGGAGCACAATATCCGTTCTGGCTTCTTTGAGCATGAGGATTTCCTGGCGCTCCGTGGTGCCCTGCCCGACTATGCCCAAGTGGCCGCCACGCAGGCCTACTACAGCGGCATGAGAATGGGCGAAGTCTGTTCGCTCCAATGGCGACAGATTAACTGGACGGAAGGCAAATTGTTCCTCCAAGCTGAAGACACCAAGACCAAGACGCCACGGGTCCTCTACCTTACTGGAGACCTGTATAGAGTCCTGCTTGCCTGGAAAACTCGCTGCGAGAACAAATGGCCGGCCTGTTCATGGATCTGCCATCGAGGCGATTCGCCTACAGTGCCTAAAACGCTCCTGGCGTAAAGCCTGCGAAGCGGTCGGACTGGGGCGTATGGTGATGGATGAGAAGAAAAAGCGGCTCGTCTGGGATGGACGAATCCCTCATGACTTTCGGCGCACGGCTGTCCGGAATATGGTCAGGGCTGGGGTACCAGAAAAAGTGGCCATGGCCATTTCCGGCCACAAAACCAGGAGCGTGTTTGACCGGTACAACATCGTGAACGAACGGGACCTCGAACAGGCCGCACGATCCCTCTCGGCCTACTTCGACAACCAGACGGTTACACTGGCAGAATTGAGGGGTGAGAGCAACGGTGTGGCAAACCGCCAACAGGTTGATTCGTCGGGGATATTTCTGGAGCCGGCGAGTGGAATCGAACCACCGACCTGCGGTTTACGAAAACGATTCCGTCGGGAACTGCATACAACAGCAGGACACGCTATGCCACTGCAAACCTACGACTATCAAGAACTTCTGTGCACAGCGTAATCTAGCGTTTTACAGCGTTGCGTCCCCTAACCGTGACTGAAACCGTGACTGTACTGCGGGTCTTTGATCGCCGCGGGGGACGCTGAAGAGGCGCCTCGTCCCCTTTACCTCGTCCCTGAGTCTAGTAGATCCGAGCTTCCTCTTAGCACTTGAGAAGCAGCGCTCAGCCTATATGTCTGACCCCGCCTGGAATGTCGACCCGCACCCGCCCGCCGAGATCCGTTCACGGTCCCACCGCTCGGGTTGCCAAGGCAATCAGTGGACGAACGGATAAACGTACTTCTGGCCACCATCGTCGAAATCTTCCTGGTCCCCTTTTTGCTTCTTGCGCTCCCATCTAACCTGCCTTGCGTCTCACAAACTCGGCGCTTATCATTTGGCATTGCCTTCTAACCGACCATTTTCCAAAAGGTCGACGCGTCGATTTGTGACATGGTCTCACCAGCTCTACAGCTGTGTGCGCAGAGGAGAGTCATCCAGCTCCCAGTTATCCTGTGCGGTCTCGTCTTGCTCTATATCCTCGCCGGGAAGTTTGGCCTTCAACTTGCTGTGTTTCACCCAAGTGCGACTCCGGTATGGCCTCCAGCTGGAATCAGCTTGGCGGCCTTTCTTCTATTAGGATATTGGGTGTGGCCCGCAATCTTTCTCGGGGCCTTTGCTGTCAATGTCACTACAGCTGGTTCGATTGCCACCTCTCTCGGTATTGCGACCGGTAATACGTTGGAAGGGCTCCTGGGCGCATTTCTTGTCAACCATTTTGCCCACGGCCGAGAAGTTTTTGCCCAACAACGCGATGCGCTGACGTTTGTGCTTCTGGCTCCTATGCTTAGTACGACCGTGAGCGCAACTTCCGGCGTCACGAGTCTCTCAGTGGGGGGGTATGCTGACTGGGAGCGGTACAGTGCGATTTGGATCACCTGGTGGCTGGGTGATGCCGTAGGGATTCTGATCGTCACGCCTGTTATTCTTCTCTGGGCAACGGACCATGCGATCAGCTGGAATCGCTACCAACTGCTGGAACTAGGTGTGTCGTTCACCCTCCTTTGCCTAGTGGCACTGTTTGTCTTTCAGAGCGGCCAGGCGATGATTGGTCCCAACTATCCACTCGGCTTCGTCATTCTCTCTATTCTGATTTGGGTCGCAGTCAGGCTCGGGCCACGGGAAACTTCAACGGCCGTCCTGCTGTGTGTAGGAATTGCAATCTGGGGAACGTTGCGGGGGGCCGGCCCTTTCGCTCGGGGCGGCCAAAATGAAACCTTGCTGCTGTTACAGGCCTTCATGGCTGTGATAGCCGTCACCGCATTAGCGTTAGCCGTCGGGGTCTCCGAACGAAGGCGCGTCGAGCAGGAACTGGAGCAGTTGAATCAGACGTTAGAACGACGGATTCAGGATCGAACGAGCACTCTTCAAGCGACCGTCGAACAACTTCAAGAGTTCGACCGGCTGAAAAATGCCTTCGTCAGCATCGTCTCGCATGAACTGAGGACACCGCTGACCGCGATTAAGGGGTTCGTGGAGAATTTGCTGCAGGGATTGATTGGTCCTCTGAATGAGAAACAGAATTACTACCTTACCCGGATCCAACTCAATGCAGACCGTCTGACACGAATGCTGAATGAACTGCTGGACTTGTCAAAAATTGAGGCAGGGAGCATGGAGCTGTGTCCTACTTTGTTGTCCATCCAAGAGATACTCACTGATCTTCTAGAAGGGTTTCAGCCTCTCGCCCAGCGGAAATCGATCATGATGGAAGTGTTTGCTATGGAGAGTATGCCAAGGGTTCACGCTGATCGGGACAAATTGTATGAAGTGCTCGCGAATTTGTTGGAAAATGCGATCAAGTTCACGCCATCTGGTGGGCGCGTCCAGATCGACGCAGAGGTCCTCGATGATCGATACGTCAAAATCGGTGTTTCGGATACCGGTTGTGGGATCTCGGAAGAACATTTGCCGAAAGTCTTCGACAAGTTCTATCGAGTGCAACCGGGTTCTGGACATGCTGCGGGTGCTGGCTTAGGGCTGGCAATTGCGAAAGGGCTAATTGAGTTGCATGGGGGAACCATGGCCGTGGAAAGTTCATCGGGAAAAGGGAGTCATTTCTACTTCACCCTCCCTTACGCCACCTAGCTACCGAGTTGCGGAAGTGAGGGCACCCGCGACTTCACGCATCAGAAAAACACGAAGGCCCCCGAAGGCGCTATCACCGGGGCCAGGTCGGTAACAGATGTTCCTGGGGATCCGCTTTATTGTTCCATAGCGTTGCTGCAAAATACTGAGTCAGCCGATTGCCGCGCGACCGCTGAAATGCTCGTCGGCGGTTCATCGGATTCACGTTCAGGTACCATCGTACGGATTGTTCCGATCTACTCATCCGAGGAGTGGAATACAATCTTCGATCGGGGCCCTCATCGAAGAACAGATTATTCCGGTGCATTGACTCCTTTCCGATGAGACAACTGCTCGTGAGTGATGCCGGCATCTCACCACTGTCACTCTTCTAAGACGTTAGCCGCTAGAGATAGAACCAAATGAGGAAGCCCGCGGCCAGCGCCGCGCTGACACCCCATAACAGCGCCAACCCACGTTTCGTCCGTCGCTCCATCTCGCGCTGTGCCGCTCGGCGAAAACCGGACACCGGATTCTGGCCGGCGATCCAGTCACGCAGTTGTCGGTCTGCAAGCGCCCTAAGACTGTCCTGGTCCCGACGGTGAATGTGCATACGACACATTCTGGCTTACGCTGCATCAATTGCTACCAATCGTACTGGGGCTCCACGGAGTGCCCTTCAGTCTCATTGTTGTACCGTTCCTGCTACGGGTTGGTCGGTACCTGATTTTTGCGGAGCCCGTGGAGCCGGACGCAGACTCGCACGGCATTGAGCAACTTCTCCTGTGACACCGGCTTGATGAGATAGTCGCAGACGCCCTGCTTGGCGAGGATTTCGTTGAGGAGAAAATCCCGGTCGGCCGTCAGGACTACGAAGGGAACGGTGGGGTGGTGGGCTCTGAGGTGCGCGATCACTTCTGCTCCGTTAATTTTGGGCATTTGGAGATCACAGACGATCGTCGCGATGTCCCCCGCCTGGCTGGAATTCTTCAGCCAGGCAATAGCGGCCTCGCCGTCGGAAGCTTCCACCACCTGATACCCGGCCTTCGTCAGCATCAGGCGGACGACACGCCGGATATCGGTATCGTCGTCTATGATCATCACGCTCGCGGCGGCCATCGATACCTCCGAGAAGGCGACACTAGGTTTAACAGCATAGACTGTCAAGCCTCCCTCGCTTGGTCCAGTGAAACAATAATGCCACTATTTCCCCCTCGTACAGCCCAGGCGGAAGCATCGCTGGGAATACGGTCAGAGCACGAAGGAAAGTAGCAGACGAGCCACTAACTTGGTTGAGTCAGGTAGGCATTACAACTGAGGATGTTCCTAGAGTCCAGTTGCATAGACCCGGCACTTTTGTGCTAACCCTATGAGTATGCGCTCGGCGCTGATAGAGGTTGGCGGTGGGTGGAGGTCGCTACCTGGTAGGTTGGACAAGGAACTGCATGTAAAATTGCGAGCTGTCGCAAAGATGTAACCTCCCACCCCCGATCGATAAATCCGCACCATGACACTGCTCGCATTCATGCTCGCCCGGCGTTCAATCCTCCTCGCCCACGCCCAGCACGATCAGAACTGCATAGTCCTGTTTCGCGCAGCCCTCAACGCGAGGCATCGCTCCCCCGGGCGCAACTGGGAACACAGTCTTCGGCGCATGTTCCGGCGAGCACGAACCACCACCTGCTGCCGGTGTATAGCGCGCAGAGCGGCACGCCAGGTGCGTCACGTCATAGAGTGTCGCACCCTTCTCGAGTTCCCAGCGGGTGTCGCCATTCCTGTCGGCAGGATGAATGGTCAGCACAGCCGTCACATCGCGGGCGCCGGTGACCAGGTATCTGCCGGGAGGGAGCGGAAAGGCCGGCTGCTCCATAATCAAGCCGTGCTCCTCCAGCCACCAGTCCATGCTGTCGAATTTCCAGCGCGCCGGAGCGAGGCCGCCTGTCTCCTTCAACCGTTGATAGTTCTGCAGCTTGACGCCCCGAGGACCGGGGTCCAGAGGCCACAGACCCCAGAATTGCGCGCCGCTCCCAGAGGTCGCACCCGGATCGCCCAACGCCGCGATGTACTGTGTCGAAATGGTTTGGAACTTCGGTTGAGTTCCGCCTGCGGCGTGGGCGTGGCCCCGACTCAGATGAAATGCGGAGACCTCAAACAAACCAAGCAGAATGAGAACTAGGATGAGCAAAGAACAGGTACGGGAAGAAGAACCACCCTCGTGTTTTGTCATCTTCGCTCCTGTGTTACCGTCGCCGGTAACGAACTGATAATTTAAGGCTGCATGGCGTGGGCTTCGAAACAAAGGAGGCTACGACCTCATTCCCAATGCAACTTGCACGCGGAGATCAAACGGTTGGCTCCAATCGGATTCGCTGACACAAACGCGGGCTCAGAAGTCCCGCCGCTTAAAGGGGTGGACTCGCCGAAGGAGATTACGAACCGGTGGCAGCACCGCTCTGACGTGGCTCCCGATAGCAAATCTCCAGACGGTTGCCGCTGGGGTCTTCAAAGAACACGGCATAGTAACCTGGCTCTTCATACAGCGGGCCTTCAATATTCCGAGCCCCCGCTTTGACTGCCATCGCAGCCAGCCGCTCGACCTCCGCATGGTTATCCGCCCAAAAGGCGATGCGGCATTCGTTGGCCACATGGCGCGGCGACTCAGTCAGGCCAAAGAACACCGGGACCTCGCTTCCCCCCGACGCTTCATAGGTCACCCATCCCGCTATTCCCGCCTCATGTGTAAAGCCGAGGGCCGGCAGCATTACCTCATAAAAGGGCCGCGCCGCAGCCAGGTCATGCACGCGCAGGTCGATGTGATCAAAATGCCGTGGCATGGCTTCACTCTACACGACTCGATAGACAAGTAGGAAGTCGTGGAAGTCCTGGCATCAGCGCCGAGAATGGAACGGCGTGGTCAACGCGGCCTGATGGTGAGCCTGGGCCGTCTCGCTGATTTTCGCTTTGGGATACCGCCTGAGACGAGCTGTTTCCACCGGATTCAGGCTGACAAGACGAAGGCCGTACTAGAGTCTTCGTGCCCAACAGACCGAGGCGGTGTTCGCGAGCACCGGTTTGACCGGATCAGGAAAAAGGATGAACAGACCCACGGTCAAGACCGGGGCGAGGGAGTGCTCTGTGAGGAGTGACCGGTGTCGTCGCGAGACATTACTGAACTCGCTCATTCAGACGCCGCCAACTCGACAGCTCGGCTTCGTCAAAGGTGACATGCCTGTCCATGGGCGTCCACCACGGTGATGCGTCCGCCAGCTAGTTATTCGTTTCTCTCCGCCACAACTGGCTCATAATCTTTCCGGTTTCATACTGCCTTCAGGGGCTGTCAGCGAAGAATTCCGGACGCTTGAGCAAGTGAGGTGCCGCGCCACGTTCTTCTGTTAAGAAAACCGGACTTCCGGATAAGACACCACGAGAAAGAGCCCCTATAGTGGGACGTGTCGTTGGGGAGCGATGTGTCGATGTACGAGGGGACTACCAGAATATCCGGTCCCATCACGATGCAGGCCATCATTTTGGATGATGCGCGAGTGGCACATCGCCGGAGCAACGTGGGAATGGAGCCATGATCGCACGATTGTCCGCATTCTCTTTACGGAATAGCTTTCAATGGGATCACTCCTCTTCAATCCAACCACATCCATTCGGCGTTCAGAAGGAGGCATGTTATGACACTCACCCACATCATCGGATTCGCCGCAGCTGTTCTGCTCGCCAGCGCGACGCCAAGCTCAGGCACGGGATCGACCGTGGCGCCGGCGCCGTCCGACACGGTCCCGCTGTACACGAACCTCGGTTCCCATCACAAACGTATCTCCACCAGAGTCCCGGCCGCACAGCAGTACTTCGACCAGGGCCTCCGACTCGTCTACGGATTCAATCACGCGGAGGCGATCCGCTCGTTCACACACGCCGCCGCGCTCGATCCCACCTGCGCGATGTGCTATTGGGGGATCGCACTGGCCTACGGCCCGCACGTCAACGCCCCCATGGACGCCGCGAGCGGAATCGCTGCATACACGGCGGCACACAAGGCGCTGGCGCTCACGTCCCACGCCACGGCATCTGAGCGCGCGTACATCGAGGCAGTCGGGCAGCGCTACGCGGAGGTTCCGCCGTCTGATCGTGCCCAGTTGGACACGTTGTACTCGAGGGCGATGGAACGGGTTACCCACACGTATCCCAAGGACCTCGATGCCGCAACCCTGTACGCCGAATCGCTCATGGATCTCCGCCCGTGGAACTACTGGCGACCCGACGGCACTCCCTACCCAGGCACCAAGGACATCGTCCGCCAGCTTGAGAGAGTTATCTCGCGCAACCCGAACCATCCTGGCGCGTGCCATTACTACATCCACGCAGTCGAAGCGGTGAACCCGCAGGCCGCGGTGCCGTGCGCTGAGCGGCTCGCTCGGCTGATGCCGGGCGAAGGGCACATGGTTCACATGCCCGCACACATCTACATCCGGGTCGGACGGTGGAATGACGCCGTGCAGGCGAACCAACACGCCATCCACACTGACGAGGCGTTCATCGAAGGGCAGCACCCCACTGGCGTCTATCCGCTCGCGTACTATCCCCATAACATCCACTTCCTCGCCTTCGCCTCCACGATGGGAGGCCGCAGTGCGCAGGCGATCGAGGCGTCGAAGACGCTTACCTCCAAGGTGAACCTTGATGCCGCCCGCCAGGTCGGGCTGCTACAGGAGATGCTGCCATACCACGCGCTGACGCTTACGACGTTTGGAAAATGGGACGCCGTGCTTGCCGAACCGCTTCCGCCGGAAGACATCCGCTTCTCATATGCCCTGGCGTCCTATGCGCGCGGCGTGGCGCATGCCGCCAAGGAACAGTGGGCGGAGGCTCAGACCGCGCTCGACACGGTGACGGAAATCAACGCCGCGACGCCCGACGGGGCCGAGGGCAAGACGGCGCTCGCGATCGCCGTGCACGCGCTGGCCGGCGAGATTGCCACACGCCGCGGCGAGCTTGACGCGGGTATCAACCACTTTCGGAAGGCCATCAAGATTGAGGACGCGGGACTCTACTTCGAACCACCCAAGTGGTATTACCCGATTCGGCATTCACTCGGCGCCGCCCTGTTGAAGGCGCGGCGACATGCCGAGGCCGAGAAGATGTATCGAGAAGACCTCCGGCGGTTCCCCGAGAACGGCTGGTCGCTCTTCGGCCTCGCGCAGGCGCTCCGGGCGCAGGGGAAGAACACTGAAGCGGCCGCAGCGGACGCGCGCTTCCGCCGAGCGTGGGCAAGCACGGACATGATGCTGACAGCATCGAGGTTCTAGCGGATGAAGTGACCTTTTGGTTCACTCCTGGCCGGCTTATACGCGATAACCCACGATAAGAAAGCGAGGCCTACGATGACACAGCATGAATGTTCGGACCATGAATCAGCGACTAGCAATGTACGACGGCCGGCCCATCCGTCTGCAGGCCTCGTGGCACGCGCATATATGTAATTCTTCCGGTGCAGGCTCAGCTGCAGAGGCGACAATATCAGAAAGGTACACCATTAGGCCGAAGGCCGCAGGTGAATATTGCTCACTTTCAACTGAAGACGGCGGGATCACTAGATCTCAAACAACTATTCCTCGTTAAGGCAGGAGACGCAGGCCGTGACTCTAGTTCTGAGGGTAGCCCTTTTATTGCAACGCTTTTAGAATTGCTCGGTGATACGTGTTCGGTGTCATCGTAACCGTCGCATCGGCCGCGTATTAAGGCCTAAGTCTTCCTCTGCACGACCCACTCGCTTTCATCAGAAATGATAATCGCCTCCAATCGAGACAATCGTGTCATTGAAATCCCTCAGCGCATTCGTCGAGATACGTTGCGTGCGCTGGAAGCTTAGGAGTGCGGACCCTTTGGCAGTCAGTTGATAGCGGAACGTTGCCATTCCCTGATGGGTGAAATCCTCGCGCCCCTGATGCGTGTCCCCCGCAAGGCCGCTGGTGAATGTCTTTCGCACATGGAGATACACTAAGTCGAGGGAGAGCTTGGTGGCCACCCGTAGCTCTGTCCCGAAGGACAGGAGGTGAATTATAGTAGGACACGTCATCCATGAACTGAGGTTCCTCCCGACCATCCGCGAGACCGCGTTCATACAGGTACCCCATGGAGAACTTTACCCAGGGGGTCACCCGGTAGTCGAACCGCGGGCCGGCTGCGTAGAATCGTGTGTCACGTTCAGCGAAGGGTTGGTTGTACAACCGCAGCCCATACCGGGTCACAAAGGTGGCAGCGACGTGCTCGTTAAGTTGTCGCTGGAGTTCCGCTCTCCACGTGTGAGACGTGACCCGTTCATCGGTGAGTGATTGGCTGCCGCTTCGCCGCTCAACATTCGGCCCAAGAAAAAGGTTCGGCACATAGCGGTACCGTAATAAAACGGATGTGTCCGGGTTCAGCCACTGGCGGTCCTGAATACGAAATTCACCATGATTGAAGATTGGCTTGTCGGTGTAGATGTACCCGTGGGCTTTGACTGATAGTTCATCCAGGCCCACATGGTTCGAGTCGGAGCGAATAACCTCGACCGTCGGTTCCCAAATCACGTCTTCCGACTTGTCTAAAGGCACCACCGTCGGCTGCGAAGGATCCTCACTGAGAGCGAGCCGGCGGGCGGAGGAAAACTGGAATGCGTCGGTCGTGTAACTTGTCCGCTGTTCCGCGATGGCCGACCATTCTCCCCTGGCCGGCTGGCAGACCGACAATGACGCAACCACGACTGCACCAACAAGAAGAATACCTCGACCGCATGTCGCAGGATGTCCCCTCAGCCCTTGCCACATGGCTCATTGCTTGCCGAAAGACCGGACGTACAGCAGCACCTGCCACGCCTCTTCTTCGGTCAGGACTAAGGGCACAAAGGATGCCATATCCGTTCCCGGGCTTCCGTTTTTGAGAATCCAGAACAGCTCCCCGTCTGATCGGGCCGCCTGCCAGATATGATCGGTAAAGTTTCTGGGCAGTTTTCCACGCAAATCGGGAATATCGGCTAAACCCCGCCCATCCTGCCCATGACACGTCGCGCAAAAGGCCTTCCCCTGGAAGATTGCCTTCCCCCTTGCAATGTTCTCAGGTGTCGCCTCGAAAGGGTTCGTCCATTGGCGGGCTCCGTCAATGAGGTGAGCTGGCACCCTCGGGCGCAAGATTTCTGCGTCACTCCCGAGGGTGAGACGAGGCCATGCGGCCGCTAGCACCGTGGCTGCCACGATCAAGGACCTGCTCCCCACGTGGGTTCCGCACATGGTGCGTCCTATTTCATTCTTAGCCATGGTCAGGGCCCGACGCTATTTGTCTGCGTAACCTGGAAATTTGTGCCCCAGCGATTGCGGGAAGGTGACAGTGCCGTCGGGGAATTCCTGGCCTTTCTGCCACAGATGGTAAATCACGCCATCGGTCTTGGAGGCGACGTCCGCGACGGCCTTGGCTTGGTCCTCAGGCATATCGAGTATTTGAACCCGGCCAGTGGCAATCTCCACCTTGTGGTCATGGAAATGCCGATGCCACTGGATCGCCGGAAGTTTTCTGGTGAGATCTTTGGAGACAAAGTATTCAATCGCCACGAGCGGCGCTTTGGGATGGGTGGATTCAAACAGCAAGCATTGCAAAATTTGATCGGAAATGCCCTTGCAGTAGTGATGATAGGGGCCGCCGGGGGTTCCATCGGGCATCATGTGCGGAGCCTGCACATGTATGTCATATCCGAAGGCCGGTGACGCATCTGTGGCCGTTACCGGCCTGGGGAACATCCCCACGACCACGAGTCCTGCAAGTAGGCACATAGGGATTAAACGCCTGACATCACACATAGCGACCCTCCTTTAAGAACTTACTGCCGTTGATAATGTGGAACACTCTAGTTGAGGCACTTGCAGGGTCCCATCGGTAGGTACGACGAGTGGCCTATACAAGTTTCGTGAGGCGCGCATATGGCCTCGCTCACTGGAGAATAACGCCGCCAGGGCGGCTTTGAGAAAGGTACACCCTGAGGCCGAAGCAGACTGGTCACAATTGCTCATAATCGCTCTCACGGACATCGCGTTTGGTTCCGGCGGTTATTGCGGTCACGGTCGTTCTAGCCTTAGAATACTCGGAAATATGAAAGGCATAAAAAAACGAGCACATGGGTCCCCTCCAGCTCCCGCCCACCCCGACCAGCGACGTATGGCGCGCACACCCGCCACCGTATTTAACTCCACTGCCTTCCTGGCTCAAGTGGGCTGGGGAAAAACCACGGTGTACTACTCCAAGCCGAGCATCATCAACAACTTCGATGCTTCCTGTGGTCTAGCACCTCACGCTGCGTTACCATCTAACCGTGACTAAAACCGGATGGTTCAGGCCAAGCCTGTGCCGAGGGGACGAGTACTGCGATATGATCGAATAAGGGTTCTGCGCCCTGTCTAATGATTTTAAAATCCTCAGGGCTGTGGCTGGAAAATCCATCTTTGCGTTTAAGGGCACCCCCCCATAGGCCCGCTGTGGAGACGGTCGCGGGGACCCCATACACGCCCCCAGGTCACTCTGCTCCATTGCTTGAACGAATTTTAGGCCTTGATATGGGGATGGCCTTGATCAGGCCCGAGTCGTAATTTTCCACTGAGGAAATACCGCTCTACGGCGTAGCTTGCGCCTCCCCGATTAGTCACTGTCCTTTCGTCCCACTCATCACTGTATCGATTCTGTATCGCGAAAACGTCGACGAGATTTATTCGGCTCTCGCCCTGATCGTACCTCCAGGTGCCGGATGCCCGTAGGACGTCCGATCTGCCTTTGACTTTAATCTCTTGTATATAGGTGCCATCAGACTCGAGTTTGAGGGTGTCGGTTCCAAAGTCAAACTCGGCCACGTAGGTTCCGGGTATTTCTTTCGGGTCTGGATGCAACAGACATCCGGATGTCAGTACAACAAATGCTACTGGGGCAACTAGGTGCCACAATGTCATTGCTGGTACCTTCGCCCATATTCGAATGGGCGCCCTCCGTATGAACCAGCGGATGCCCTCCGAACTATAGAGCAACCTGTCGAGGTTTGATGCTTTTCAGTGATGCGCCTCACAGCCGGGGTGATCGCAGGGGCATGAAGCAGTGCCCTCGGGTGTGGTCGCGGCAGTTTCGCATTTAGTGCCACAATACTTCTGTCCGTCAAACTTGGCATGAACAGGATGAATGTGCACATTTAGAAGCTGTCATGTCTTCCTCCTATACGGGGGAATCTACAAGAAAGCAGTTCCGAAGTTCCGGTGTCTCAAGCACGTGATCGCGAGTCGCCGTCTCGATATGCGAGCGATTCGGCCTGCCGGGCGCGACAGGCGAGAGTCCACCATAATGCGGTTCTCAAGTTGCGTCACTCGGGCACCGTCGTGGCGAGTTTGGTCGCCAAGCCCTTGCCTTCCTACGTGCTGACGATGCCATGCAGGACCACATGGCCATCATTCACCTGGACCGACAAAGTGTTCCATTGAATATCGTCTTCAAGCCGTAAGCGCCTCTCGACTCTCGACTTGGTCTCATAGTCCGAACTCCTGGACCCCATCGTCTCGTGCCGCAGAGCGTCCTCGCCCTTCGTCACTTTCACCTGGCCAGCCATGACTGGGCTCCAGAGGGCGAACACGGCAATCTGAACTCCCGTGCAAGGTTGTAAATGACCTCTGTCTATATCCAGGTCCGACCTCCTTTCGTTTAGACGGCTCCGCATTGACTTCCCTGAAAATGGCCCTCAATCACCAGCCTCCCCCTTCGCTAGGTATCCTCAGGATATTCTCTTCTATGCCACTTGAGCACGAGGCCTGCAAGGCTAGTTGAAAACCTCCACCCCTTGCTGAACACATTCTCAAGCTGGGCTGTGTGGTCCACACCTGACCATTTTCATGGATATTGTGCCCTTACGGGAACTAGCAAATGGCGATAGACTGCATGGCAAAGTTACTAGGAGAGGAAATAGAGGTAGCTTGAGGGGGGCACTCGTATATGCGGCTGCAAATCACCTCTTCTCCACGGCCACAATTGAGAACAGAAGCGAAGCCTCTCCAATTTGGCACTGCGCTAGGGGGATTGCCAGAGGACTTGTTGAGCGGAGACTTGTTATGGTGAGCAGTAGGATGCAGTTCGTTTCTAGATACAAGGAGCACTATGCCATTTTCGTTAAAGAACTCTTTCATTGTTCTTCAAACACTCCTTCTCTCGGTATTTGCCCTTTCCTGTTGGGCGGGTGATACGGAGCTCTATAACGAGATTGATGTCACAAACGGAGGTTCGATCCGGGGGAAAGTAAAGTTTGCAGGGAAAGTTCCAACACCTAAAGGATATAACCTGACCACTCTGCCGGATCCGATCTACTGCGGGCGGATATCCGATGGAAAAGGTTGGCGTCTCTTACAACCCTTCGACGTGGGACCACAAGGCGAGTTTCGACAAGTCGTTGTGCGTTTGCAAGGGATACACAATGGAAAATCTTTCGCGTCCGGCAAGCCCCCTCGTATTCAAGCGATTGACTGCCAGTTCCTCCCGTTCATTAATGTCGTGCGAGATCAACAAGAAGTGGTGGTGGTTAATTTGGATCCAGCGATGCACGACATACAGGCCTATGAAACGTCGCAGCTCGGGCCTCGGGTCTTGTTCAATATTCCGTTACCGATTAGTCCGCGTTATCCGAATGAAGTCCGTCTGAGCGCACATTTTCATAAACATTTCGAGGGACCCCCGATGACACAAGCCGTGAGAATGACAAAGGGACGACGTGTGTTTACCATGCAATGCGGTTTCCATGCGTTTATGGAGAGCTGGGCTCTGACGGTGGAGAACCCTTACTTTGCGGTGACTGATACGGAGGGACGATTCGAGATTGAGGACATACCGCCAGGGACCTATAAATTATCTGTCTGGCATCCATATCTGCGCGACGTCTATGAACAAATAATCGCGGTCACTCCGAAGGCGTTACAGGACGTGCAATTTGAAGTCGCAGCTCCAACGGGGCGACTATACGCCAACCAAATGGTCGAGAACGCCTATAATCGCTATACGATTACAGAAGACGTGCAGAGCGAGATTGTTCCAACCGTTGAAAAGCAAAGCTATTGAGACGGCAATCTCACTCCAGTCGATCAGATGCGGCGTGAAACGCTTACACTGGCGATCACCAAGGCTTCCACCGAATCGTGCATCGTAGATCGCCGTCATCAGTGAGAGGTAAATCGGTCCCAACAAGCGGTCTTGGACGTCAAGCCCAAGATGGCTCTCCCACGGAGAAGGAAAGGCATCGGTTAGCAGAGTACGTGGAGCGCAACGTAAGCCGCCACCATATGGGACCGTGTCAGGACGAGCCTATGGTTCGTCCCCAGCATTATGGTGACTGGCGCCCTCGTCCTCGCCCTAGGTACCCGTGCAGCGGATTTGTAGGAGAGAAGCCTGATCAGAGGTGTCTTGCATACAACAATGCGTTCACTCTGTCAGGGGCGTCCTGTCTCCCATCGGTTAAGAAGCGCATCTTTAAGGCCGGGAGGTCGGGTGGGAAGTGACATCGTAGATTCACAGTACCGACAAAGACTCTCAAACCACCAGACTTCCTGCGGATCCAAGTCATACAGCTGCCGGGCAACGGATTCCTCCATCCAGGCTTCTCTGGATGTCACCGTTCTCTGTGGGAGCTGTCTGCGGCCGCATTTTTTGCAGTGAAACCAGACCGCCCGACCCAAGAACAGGCCTGATTCATTAACGGCTGCGTCTCCGGTCTCGTCGCCCGGGCCGTGCTCTTGCTCGTAATCATGCATTGCCCGTTTATAGGGCAGTCTGCTGAAACCTGGAACTCGTAAAATGTGAATGTTTTTGCGGAAAGTTTACGAGGCACGTGATAGGGTAAGGGAGAGCTGAATGAGGGCCATCAGCGCCGATTATAAGGGCAACAGACCATGCATCAGGGCCATTACAGGGGCTGGGGGACGCTTACCACGGGGGCACTTGGGATTGCCTTGCATACAGACTCATGGGTCTGAGTAACTACTGAATCTAGGGCTAGATCCACATACTTACACAGGAGCTGTACGATTTTTATCGACAATAGCCCAGGCTATTAGGCCATATGAAATGAATCGCAATATATAAATGAAGGGGTCTTCCTCCGATGACGCAGCCATAAGTGCCATACAAATACGACTCACCACTTCCACAAAGAATGCGAGCGCGAAAAATAAAAACAAACGGTCGCCGCTCGTCCTCCAGAATCGCAAAAAGAATACACCTGCCATCGAAGTTCCCAACGTAACCGCCCCCAGCAGCCATTCTTTCAGCCCCAATATTTCCATTAGTCCACCTCAGTCCGCATGATGAGCCCGTAGAGGAGTAGGCTGATGGCAAGGAGTGCAATGATATGTCGCCAGATACTTAGATCTATCAGGGGAACCACGAGTTTATCTGCAATAAGCAAGACGTTGTTTACGGTCTGAATGCTAAAAAATACGCCGCTCCAGAAGATGAGTCTATTATTCCCACTCCGATAGGCTCTGAGAAGGAGCCACGCGCATAACAATGCGGTCGCCGCACAGAGCGTATAAATAAGACCAGCCATGGCTATTCTTTCTTCTTCAATCTAAATGCATCCGCCATTTCCGCGAGATCCCGTCGAGGCTTCTGATGTATGAGGTTGGTTACCGGTACGAGATATTTGGAATAAGTGTCTGCCAATTGATTGATGGATGCAGCAAGGTCCTGATTCTTGGGCTGGTAGTAATACAATCTGGGCTCCAGCGTTTCGGTTTCAATCAACTCACGCGCCACCAGCTTCCCGAGAACCGCTGCAGTTTCCTTCTCAGTCATGTAAATCCGTTCGGCAACGCCGTTGCAAGTCCATTTGTGCTGTGGATGAGTACGAAACAGTAGTAGGGCTTCGAGTTGGGCAACGGAATCAATGTTGGCGAGAATGAATCTGCGAACTTCATCGGGGATGCGATGTTGCATGATTTCTTTTTAATGGGGGAAGCAAAATTAGACGATCCGGGTGCGGCACCAGCAAGTCTGCACGCCCTCAGGTATGGGGGGGGTACTCTCAGCTAAAGCTCGTACAGACTACTTATTTGAGAAAAGCTCTGTCAATACGCTTCAACCGATAATGGTCCTGACAATAGTTCCTACCAGGTTACTATCTTCCAATCGCGATGAAGCATTTGCTGCCTTATTAGCCCGTCGGTCTACTCTTCTATTCCTCTCTCCCAGAGACATAGGGATCATACCTCCGAGAATGGCCTTAGCGTGATCCGCAGCGGATTGGGCTCCTCCATGAGGTCAGTGTAAGTGAAGGGATACTTCCTCGATGAGAAGAGTCAGCGCGTCGGGCTGTGGAATAAGTAGGAGATCATTAAGACGAAGGCAGGAGGCCCTTTCGAGCTTCCTGCCTTCATTCCTGCTCATTCTCTTCACAGGAGAAAAAGGCGAGGCCTTTTTCCCCTGTGTGAGTCTTACAGCCAGTTCACGCGTTCGGCCGGCCGAATGTAGATCGGCTCTTCGACCTGGATGCGCGCCACTTCCTTGCCCGACTTGTTGAAGCCCAACACGGTATCGTTGTACATATCGAACCGCTTCCCGTGGATCTGGGTTTCAAACACTTTCGGACCCGGAATGACGTCGTACCGGAAGATGATCTGCTGGCTCGCTCTCCAGAGCTGGAGGACGGCCAACAGTTCCCGACTCGGCACAAGATACTTCTCGATGGCGTTGTCCACGCCCGGGCCGAACATCTGCCGCGCATACCCACGCGGGCTGTGTCGCGGCGGAATGTAGAAGCCGTTGGGCTCGGTGCCCCACTGTGGATACAGGGGCAAGGCCACCTGCTCTACGCGAATCGCGTAGTACAGGGGATGCCAGCGGTCTTCGGCCCACAGGCCGTCCTCGCCGATCCGCATCAACGACTGCATGCGGATCTTGCCCACGCAGGCCGCCATGCAGCGCGTTTCCATCGGCTCGCCGCCCGTCAGCGGATCCTTGCCTTCGATCCGCGGATAACAGGCGATACACTTCTCCGACACCCGGGTCGTGCCCCGGTACATCGGCTTCTTATAGGGACACTGCTCCACGCACTTCTTGTACCCGCGACATCGGTTCTGGTCGATCAACACAATGCCGTCTTCCGGCCGCTTGTAGATCGCCTTCCGCGGGCAGGCCGCGAGGCAGCCCGGATAGGTGCAGTGGTTGCAGATCCGCTGCAGATAGAAGAAATACGTCTCGTGTTCCGGCAAGCTTGAGCCGGAGAGCCGCCACGGTTCGTCCCGCGTAAAGCCCGACTTGTCGATGTTCTCGACAATGGCCCGCATCGACGTCGCCGTGTCTTCATAAATGTTCACGAACCGCCATTCCTGGTCGGTCGGAATGTACCCGATCGCCGCCTGGCCCACTTTGGCCCCGGCGTCGAAAATGGTCATCCCTTCGAACACCCCGTACGGCGCATGGTGCTTGCGGCCCACGCGCACGTTCCACACCTGCCCGCCCGGGTTCACTTGCTCGACGAGCTGCGTGATCTTCACGTCGTAGAACTGCGGATACCCGCCGTAGGGCTTGGTCTCCACGTTGTTCCACCACATGTACTCCTGCCCCTTCGAAAAGAGCCAGGTCGACTTGTCGGCCATCGAACAGGTCTGACAGGCCAAACAGCGATTGATGTTGAACACAAAGGCAAACTGCCACTTCGGATGCCGCTCCTCATACGGATACAGCATCTTCCGTCCCAGTTGCCAGTTATAGACTTCTGGCATGACTCGCTCCTTTCAGTCTCGATAGGTCGATCGTTGTTCGTGACGCCCGCCGCCCGACGGCGCGTCACAGACGAACCCACACCCTAGACCTTGATCTTGATATGTTCCCCTTTGAGCCACTTGATCATGAACTCGTTTTCCTGACCCGGCGTGAACCCGGTCCGGACTGGTTCCCAGGGCCCACGGGCTCCGATGCCGCCGTCTTCCGCCTTCGTGATGCGGATCAAGCATTCCTTCGGGGTTGTGTTGACTCCATGGTGATCGATGGCATAGCCCCACTTGAACTTCCAAGCAACCGTATGTTTGCCCGGCAATGAGTCCGTCTGGTGCATCGGCATCAACCAGCTTCTGGTAAACGACTGTTGGGCGCCGTACCGGAAGTTGGACTGATAGCCGGTATCGACCGCGATGGCACGTCCGTCCGGCCGCGTCTCGTGGCCCTTCACCGACTTGGCCGTCGACACGTACGGAGCATGTTTCGCCATCGTGACGTGATACGGATAGGCTGGATTGTACTTAGCCCGGATCATCAAACGGGACACTTTGTAGAACGGATCCGAAGGTTTCCAGCCACGATAGGGCCGGTCCACCGGGTTGCCGTCGACAAAGACGTAGTCGCCGTCGTTGATACCGCGGTCTTTCGCCGCTTGCGGATTAATGTGCAACTGGTGTTCGCCGACACCCGGCGTCCGTTTGTCCATGCGGTACGGATCGCCGAAGTTCGACTCATAAATCTGCACCCAGTCGTTGACCGACCATTGGCTGTGCACCCGGTGCCGGGTCTTGGGCGTCACACAGTAGAACTGGTAGCCCTTTTCCCACAATGGGTTCGGATGCCGCTTGATTTCCTGCCACGGCAGCTTGATGTTGCGCACGTGCTTGTCATCATGGTGCTGCGCGGTGATCGGAATCCCGTAATCGTCCGGCCGAATGAACGGATTGTTCGAGAAAATCGCATTCGGCAAGTACGGCGTACACTCTGGGCCTTCCCGGTGTACGATGAAGTTTTCCCCGTACTCGATGGCTTCCGGCTCAATCCGGTAGGTCTCGATGCGGCCTGACCGCGTCCACTGGGGCTTCGACTCGTTCGTCTCCTCCCACAGCGGATGCCGCGGATAGGTCCTGGTCATGACCATCCAGCCCTTTTCCGACTTCAACATGACATCCGCGCTGTATCCGTAACAGGTGGCGCTAGCATCCAGCATCCGCTGCGGATAGACATCGACGCGGTTCATGTAGACGAAGTGGAACACGCCACGGAACCGGGCATCTCCGGTCACCTCCGCCAGCTTGGCGGCGACGCCGGCGAAGGTGTCCGCATCGTTCCGGGTGTCGTACAACGGGCGGATTCCGCCTTTCCAGATCTGCACCCACGGATTGGAGACCGTAGCGGTCATCTCCGGATAGGTGAATTCCATCCACGAGTTACAGGCAAACGCCACGTCCGCATGGTTGACGTCCGAGGTCATCTCGATGTCTTGCGTGACGATCATCTCGATGTTCGGATCGACGTTCTTCACCATGTCATAGTGGTGTTTGGCGTTGTTCAGAATGTTCACGTTGGTCACCCAGCGCACTTTGCTGGGGCTCGGCATATGGGTCTTGCCGGTGAACACCTTGCGCCCGTACTTCGGCGTATTGACGATCAAGGCCGTATCCCCATGGTTCCAGTACCCGACCTCTTCACCATAATAATACGATTTGGTCTTGATCTCTTTGCCATGGGCATTGGGATCCAAGGTCAGGTTGAACGGATCCTCACCGGTGTGGACCGCGAGTCCCCCGCCGGACCACGGCACCGCGTTCCAGATCCCGGCTTTGTAGTTGCCGGACCAGGTATGGCAGCCCGTGCCGAATTTGCCGATGTTGCCCGTGATGGTCATCACCAGCGCCGCCGCCCGACCCATTGCCGTCATGTGGAAATAGTGACAGACGCCTTCGCCGTTGTGCATCGCGGCCGGCTTGATCGTGCCCGAATCACGCGCCCAACGGACCAGCAGGTCTTTCGGCGCCCGGGTGATTTGATGCGTGGTATCGAGATCATAGTCCTGAAGGTGGACTTGATACATTTGGTAGATCGACATGACGTCGATTTCGCGACCATTGACCAGCTTCACCCGGAACGTCCCGGTCAAGGCCGGATCGATGCCGCTCTCCTTGAAATGGAAGCCGACCTGCTCCCGGTGCAGAGGAACCGCTTTCCCCTTTGCCAGGTCCCAGACCATCATGCCGCCGAGTCGTTCGATTTGCTCGGGCTTCAAGGATTGGATGCGCCCCGAATAGCTCTTCGAGAAATCCGGGAATTTGTAATCGGCCACCACATCGCGCGGATCGAGATACTGGAGAGTATCGGTCCGTACAAGTAAGGGCAGGTCGGTAAATTCCTTGATGTAATCAATATCCTGCAAATTCTCGTCGAAAATGATTTTGCAGGCACCGAGGAAGTTGGCGCCGTCAGTTTCCGGCCGCAGAGGAATCCAGTAATCGGCCCGGTAGGCCGTCGGATTATATTCCGGCGTAATGACGACAATACGCGCGCCGCGCTCGATCGACTCGAGCTTCCAGTGCGCTTCCGGCATCTTGTTCTCGACGAAGTTCTTGCCCCAGCTGGTGTTCATTTTGGAAAAACGCATATCGGCTAGATCCAGATCGCAATTCTGGGTGCCGTTCCAGAAAGGATGGGACGGGTCCTGGTCGCCATGCCAAGTATAGTTTGAATAGTACTTTCCGCCTTGAGCCCTATCGGGACCGACTTTGCGAATCCACGAGTCCAGCAAAGGCAGACACCCATTATTAAAGCGGGTGTTCATCATTTTGCCCACGATGCCGAGCACCGGCATACCTGCCCGATGCTTGAAGCAGCGCACGCCCGCGCCCTTCATCATTTCGATCATTTCCGGCGCATAGCCCTGCTCGCGGAGACGGCGCGCTCCGGCTTCGCCGCTGTAGCGAGTGGCGATGAGCACGCAGGCTTTTGACACATAGGTAAACGCCGTGTCCCACGAGACCCGGTTGAGGTCGTCGAGGAAGCGGCTGTCGAATTTATACTTGTGTTTGACATCCGGCGTGAGTTCCGGTGATCCGTCGTCCATCCATTGTTTCCAGCCCTTCCGCATCAAGGGACCCTTCAAGCGATAGGGACCGTACACGCGGCGATGGAAGGTGAATCCCTTCAAGCACATGCGCGGGTTATGCGCGAAGGTACCGCGGTTGCCATAGAGATCTTCGTAAGTTTGATGATCATAATTTTGTTCGACGCGCATGACGACGCCATTCCGGACGAACGCCCGGACTCGACAGCCGTGGGTATCGTTCGGCGAGCAGCACCAGGTAAAGGACGAGTCATACCGGTATTGATCGTGATACACACGCTCCCAGGACCGATCCGGGTACTCACCCAGCGGGTTCCCAACCTCGATGACCGGCTGCAGCGCGGTCAACGCGAGGACTTTGTCCGCCACGGCCACGGCCGCGACGGTTCCTGCTGAAATTTTGAGAAACTGTCTCCGTGAAACGGAAACCAGCATGATAGCTACCTCCTTGTTGGCCCATGAGTCCCTCATGCACCTGTTCGTACGACTTCCCTGCAGTTCCTAAAATGCGATTCTGGTTGATATACCCCCTTCCCCTGTATCGAATTGGAAATATGGAGCGATCGAACGTCGCATACGAGATGGCGGTGGTCTCTGGCTCAATAGATGAGAGTATCAAGGCTTTTGGGACCATGCGCCTTGTCCAAGTCTGTAGGAGAGAAGCCTAATTAGATGGGTTGTGTATACAACGATGCGTTCAGTCTTCCCACTGTCGTCTTGCGTTGCATAGGACACGAAGAGCATCTTAAGGCCAGCAGGTCGCGTCTGAAAGGAAATCGAGGTTTCGCGGTGCCCACAAAGAGTGTCCAACCAGCAGACTTCCTGAGGATCCAAGTTATGCCGTCGGAGGGGGACCGATGCCTCTTCCCAGCTTCCTTTGAATTTCGCAGGTCTGCTTGAGATATGTACTCGTCTGCTTCTCTTGCAGTTAAACCAGAGTGCCCGACCCAAGAACTCGCCTGATTCATCAACGGCCGCATCCCAGTGTCCGTCGTCCCAAGGATGCTCCTCTTCGTGGGTTTCATGCATGGCCCATCTATAGAGCACCCTGCAGAAGTTCGGAACTCGGAAAACGTGAATGTTTTTGCGGAAAGTTTACGAGGCACGGGGAGGAATAAAGGGAGGAGACGAATAAGCTACCGTCAACGCCGATGACTAAGGGGTCAACAGACCATGCGTCAGCGCATATTTGATAAGTTCTGCAGTGGTCCGCAATCCAAGCTGCTCCATGGCTTGTGCCTTATGAAATTCAACAGTCCGCGTCGAAATTTTGAGTCTCACGGCAATGTCCTTCACCGCTCGTCCCTCGGCCAGTAGTTGGAGGACCTCTCGCTGACGAAAGGTGAGTGGCTTTTTGTGTCGCAACTGCTCAGCCCCAGGAGCAAGTAAGGTGTCAATGAGCTCCTTGGCGATCAACGGCGTGACGTAGGTGTGCCCCCCCCATACCACTTTTATCGCCTGCTCCAGCTCATCGACAGCTGACCGTTTCAGCAAATAACCTGACGCGCCTGCTTCGAACGCCGATCGAACATAATCAACATCGGCATGCATGGTCACGAAAATAATCTTGATCGAGGGCTGCCGCTTCTTTAGCTCCGTGGCGGCATCGATGCCGTTCAGTAAAGGCATCGACACATCGAGAATGACAATGTCGGGCTGCGCGCGTTCAGCGGCTTCAATAAGCGCTCGCCCATCTTCGACCATTCCGACCAGCTCGCATTGCGCATCGAGAATGCGCCGGAAGCCTTCGAGCACCAACGAATGATCGTCTGCCAACAGGACGCGCGGCCTAAGCATGTGACGCTCCTACCCAAGGAACTTGGACTTGCATATGCGTCCCCTGCCCCGGTGCCGTGACGACGTCCAGCGTGCCATGTACGAGCCGCGCCCGTTCTTTCATGCTCAGCAATCCGAGGCGCGGGGAAGTCTGTGCCATCTGCTCGAGATCAAACCCGATGCCGTTGTCGCGGATCGAGAGACTGATCAAATCTTCCTCGCAAATCAGTTCAACCTCCACTTCAGTGGCCCGAGCATGACGCGCTACATTATTGAGACTTTCCTGTGCGATCCGATAGACACATGTAGCGAGATCGGGGGGTACAGGACTGACGGAATCGTCATGAACATACAATGCCTCCAACCCTGTACTCGCGGAGAAATCATCCACGAGACGACGCACGGCCTTGGTGAGTCCAAGGTCATCCAGAATAGAAGGGTGGAATCGATAGGCCAGTTGCCGCACGTCATCTGAAACCTTGCTCAAACGTCCGGTGATCGACCGAGTCAAATCCCAGATAGCCTTGTAATCGGTCATCTCGTCCTTTTCAATCCGGCGGAGATCCATTGCCAGCATCGCCAACCGTTGATTCACGTCATCATGCAGGTCACGAGCAATCCGGCGGCGGTCCTCTTCTTGAGCGGTCAGCAGTTGTCCCGCCAGTGCCCTCAGTTCTTCGCGACTCCCTCGCAGTTCCTCCTGGCTGGCGCGGAGCGAGGTCTCGCTATCGCGAAGCGATCGCTCGGTCTCTCGCCGTTCGCCGATCTCTTCAAGGAGGGCCTGATTGACCAAGGCCAGTTCACTGGTGCGTTCCTGCACCCGGGTCTCCAATTCGCCATGGGCTCTCCGAAGCGCTTCCTCATTCTTCCGATGCTGCAAAAAATAGGCAACCGGCCCCCAAATTGCGGTGAGACAAAGCAATCGATTGCTCACGCCAATCCAGAGCGGCACATTCGGGATGGTGGGACCCAGGAAAATATCGGATATGGCGAGAACGGAACAGATACTCGCCGCAATCACAGCGGTTCTTCGTCCGGGGAGGGAGAAGGAAAGGACTACCAGACCGCCGTAGAGCACGCCATTGCCGACGCCAAGAGGAAGATAGAGATCTAAGACATACAGGCCGATACCTAGGATGACTATCGTAAGAAGGAGCCATCTGTGGGACGGTAGAGTCATGGGAAGCAATTATCCCCTCTTCGCAGAGGATGGGCAAGCCAGCATTTCGTCTTAACGTTGACGGGTCACGACTATGCCGCGCCCAGCTATTCTTTTCGGGGGTCCGTCTTTCTGAGGTAAACTTAGAGAAGCATACAACTCCGGCGGGGCTTGCGGTTTCATGGCAGAGAGGAGGACGTCACAATCAAAAATAAAAGGGATGATCTCCGTGTGATAGGTGTGCTCCATGCAATGTGGGTCCGCCTATTACTGCTTCAGAGGGCGCTTTCGGACGAGCTCATCTTCGCGTCTAAAATCCCATTCGCCAAACCCAGCAGCGCGAACGCACGTTCTAGCGGAGATCGAAGTCTAGTGATCCAGAGACGACTTGCATCCTCTTTTCCATCGTAAGCCTGCTGTGCCGCAATTTCTCTGTAGGCTTTTGCCCGAGGGAGCTCACGACTAATAAGATGCGCTGTAGCAACCGATCCAGAATCATCCCCTGCTTCATCTGTACAAGACCGATACCTTGGAGTGCTATATCTTTCCGGAATGGAGCTTGGATGTGCTGCGCCATTTCAATGGCATGAGTGATGTTTCCAGATTCAGCTTCTGTGAGAGCGATACGCATTAAGATTGTACTTCGATTGACTTCTGTCGGAATGAGGTGAGCCGTGTTAAGAGCGCCTTGGCGGTCACCGGCAGCCAGTTGTGCCAACGCAATCGATACCATGGCTGCCGCGCGATCGGTTCCGTCGTCGATTTTGTCGACTGTTTGAAAGGCCGCCTTAATATGATGTGATTTCGCCTGTACTTCCGCGATCTCGACCAGTATGAGGTTCCTATCATCACGTTTCTTCATTGCTAACACAATGTCCAGCGCATTTTTTGGATTGTTGGTTTTTGCCTCGGCGACAGCAATGTCTCGCAGCGTATTCACTCGCAAATATTCGTTCCCAATCTCGTCGGCTTCTTGTTCGGCTTCCCTCAGTAGGTTCCCAGCAATGTCCTGGTCTGCCCTCAGAATTGTACTGGGAACCGATACAAGTACGATGATAGAGAGCGTCAAAAGTGCAACTTTGTTGGCATTGTGCATTTCCGGCCTCTCGTTCTAGCGTGTCGTTCCGGATCGATCATGCATGACATACACTGGCTTTTGTATCGCAGAATCCGTTCTGTGGCTGAGAATATATCCCAGCCCAGGAGGGGCATCATTCTAAGGCGAGTCTGTGATGGGAATCGACCTGAGCATTATGTAGGTCATTCGTGCTCCCATGGAACTAGTAAATGGCGATAACATGCATAGTAAAGTTACTAGGACAGGATGTCGGAGTAGCGTTAGTGGAGGCCTCTAGCGTATATGGCTCCAGTCAATTCTGATCCGCACCGAGCAATTGAAGAACAGATATTTCCCAGAAGTGAGGTTCGAAATCGAAGCCACGCTAGGGGGGATCACCACAGGATTTGTTGAATCAAGACTTTTATGTTAGTTACCGCCTGAAGGGATGCAGCAACCCTGCAGCTTGTTTCTAGATTCAAACGAGCATCAATGCGGTCTTTCTTAAAGCACTCTATCGTTTTCACATTATTCCTGCTCTCGTTCTTTGCAGGTTCGTGTTGGGCAAGTGATACGGAGACAAATAGGGAGACTGAGGTAGTAAATGCAGGTGTGATTGTGTCACCACGCTTGGCGTCACGCATCCATCTGCCTGATCTCTCGCATTTGGCCCTAGATCGTGGTCAGCTTTTACTGATTCCATTAAAGGGTATTGATCCGTAACCCCTGACCCGTCTCAACCGACGGCCCAACATTTGTTCCTGTTTATGCGTGACCCGATGGTGATTGCTCAGAGCAGAAAGCTTCTTCTTGCACTTGCGGTGCTCGGTTTTTTGCGCTGCGCTCCAGAGGTTCAGTACACAAAACAAGGGGCAACGCAGGAGGAGCTTGACTGGGACCGGTATGAATGTATTTCTCCTCGGGGAGCAAGAATGGATCGTCCCATGCCCGATTCCAATCAACTCGATCGGTGCTTAGCGGCCAAAGGATGGCGGAGAGCCAGTACCAATTCTCGGTCAGCGCACTGATGGGCCGAAAGAGAAAGGTGACATGGGAGATTTAAGCCCAAGCACTCAAGCAGTCCTGGGCCCCGTGATCGTTCTTGCCGTGGTCGTTGTGATCATCTTCGTGGTGCTGAAAGTCAACGCATTCATTCAACGAATCTGGCGAGAGTAACGTCTGAAATTGCACTCGGCGACAGAGTGCACCATACGATTGGTATTCAGTTATCGCACCGCCCTGGTTTTTTGGCGATCTCTTGTCGTTCCGTCCAAGTGTTCGAGCAAGTCTACCTGTAATGATGGAGCTCTTATGCGTCACCTCCATACAACCGTAGTTACTGAGCCATGGTTGCAGCAGGCTACGCCAGGTCCACCTACAGAGCATTCACTCTCCGTATTCATCCTCGGACGGCAGGGTGACGCGCTTTGGGCCGATATCTGCACCTAAGACTTCCCACTAGGATTCGCATCATCAGGTAGAACAAGACATCCGGATTGAGAGAGGGCAATGGAGATACCGCCAGATGGATCTCGCCGCTGTCACCAGCCCTGCGGCCAGTGCTAAGATTCCAGTGGTTATTCCAATCACATGAGTGTTCCCGCCTTTTCGTCACTCGACATATAGGAGTGACCATAGGTCGTGCCCCGAGCGACGGTTTTGCGCCAAGCTATTGGAGGTGTAGAAAGCGCTGCTTTCAGGCGAGCCTCTCAAAGGCTCTCGTGTCATTTTGAAAGGGTCTCGTCCGCAGGTACTAAACAGACTGCCTATTTGGTCAGAGCATTAACCTTACGGATAAGAGGTCCGCATCCGTGCGCGACGTGAACCTAAGGAGCAACAGTGCCGCCCACGAGTATACAAGTAATCGGAACCGTCCTGTTTGCCGTCGCGATCCTGCACACGTTCGCCACCTCATTCTTCGAACACCTCGCCCATCGTCGTCCTACACATGCAGCGATCTGGCATCTCTTGGGCGAAGTCGAAGTTGTCTTCGGCTTCTGGGCCTTCATACTCGTGATGGCCATGTTTGTGACTGATGGCCCGGTGGCAGCCACGCACTATCTCGACTCCCGCAACTTCACGGAGCCGATGTTTGTGTTTGTGGTCATGGTCATTGCGGGGACGCGTCCCATCCTGCACATCGCGCGATTCTCGGTTCACCTCCTGAGCGGAGCTCTTCCTCTCGCTGGGCCAATCGCGTTTTATTTTGTGGTCCTGACCCTCGTGCCTCTATTAGGTTCCTTCATCACGGAACCTGCCGCGATGACGCTGGCCGCGATTCTTTTGCGAGACCGATTTTTTCGACAGGGCCTTTCCAGCCCTCTGAAGTACGCGACGCTGGGTGTGCTGCTGGTTAACATTTCGATCGGTGGGACACTCACGCCATTTGCTGCACCGCCCGTCCTGATGGTGGCCGGTACATGGGGATGGGACCTAAGCTTTATGATATGGGCGTTTGGCTGGAAAGCGATGATTGCCGTGTTGGTCAATGCATTGATCGTCACCTTGCTGTTTCGAAAGGAACTACGCGCGTTGCCCTCAGATGTCGAGTCCATGAATGCTGTGAAGCCGCCAATCAGCATCATTGCTTTCCATATATTGCTGCTTATTGGGGTCGTCGTGTTTGCTCATCATCCGAGGATGTTTGTGGGGATTTTCCTGCTATTCCTTGGTGTGACGCAGGCCTATGAGCGCCATCAGGATCAGTTAATGATTCGAGCGGGTCTGCTGGTGGCACTCTTTCTGGCCGGTCTGGTCGTCTTGGGTGGACAGCAACAGTGGTGGCTTCAACCCTTCTTGATCGGAATGAGCCAGGAGGCAGTCTTTTTCGGCGCCACGATCCTGACGGCATTTACTGACAATGCGGCGCTGACCTACTTGGGGTCCCTGGTCGAAGGACTCTCGGAGGGATTTAAGTATGCGTTGGTTGCCGGTGCCGTGACGGGTGGCGGTCTTACGGTCATAGCGAATGCACCGAATCCCGCCGGCTTGGCAATCCTCAGGGGACAATTCGAGGACGAGGCCATTCATCCCACCCGATTATTTCTCGCCGCCCTGCCACCGACGGTCTTCGCAGCTCTGGCCTTTCGTTTTTTATAAATATTCCTCCGATTAGCCGTCGCTAAAATTTAAGATCCGAAGGTGCATCAGTCATCGCGCTCTGTAACTCGGTGAGAGCAGCGCACTCATTGCTGTCCGGGGCGCGCAAGTTTTTTCTTTGCCGCTTTTTTACGGTGCCAGGCGGTCGATCGACAGGTTGAACTTTCAAAGCAATATATCGAACTCGTCCTCTGATGACTGATATCGGCGCCACAAGTCGCGCAAGACCGGAAGCGCCGCATGACCATCAACAATCACGTTAAGGGGGAAATGATGCCATCACTGAGGGAGCGTTTCAGGGTCATGGCGTATCTCTCGCTCATCCATATCTAAGCTTACCTCGTTACGGGGACGGAACTGCGGTGGGCCGGTCCAGATAGTCGGCCCAGGCTTCCTTTTTCCGCCAGGTACCGCGACCCGTTGATATTGAGGCGTGGGCGCAAGTGCGTGAAGCCCAATCCGAGCAGGTCTCTCGGCGGTCACCTAACGGCTGCCTCGGTGGTTGCGTGTGCGGCCCCGTCCACCGCATAAATGTTGTGAACATTTCAGGGCGAACGATTGTTATCGTACGACCAGCGGCCGAGACAAAACTGGTCACTATTGCTCAGCGGCAGAGCTCTGTGCGGAGCATTATGCTGACAGCGGTGGGGTGGTTCGGTTCCTGTCCGGCTGTGCACACGTTGCGTCAAGCAGCTCCAGCCACTTGTTGGCGGACCTGACATAAACAAAGATTTGCCACCATCCGTGGTCGCACTGACTTTTTAACGTCCTCGAAAGGCCATTATCATGATTATGCTCATCACTCAGCACCATGAACTCGGAGAACAACTAAGCGAGGCTCTCAAGCACAGAGGCCACCAGGTCGCGATCCCTGCGCATCGAGAGAACATGCTCAGCATGCTCGAGGACGCTCAGCCCAGCCTTATCATCCTGGATCTCCAAGTATCCGAGCCCAGTGGAACCGAGGATTTGGGAATGATTCGTGCCCGTGGCTATGTGGGGAAATTCATTGTCTTATCGACGCAGTCCATGATGTCGGTCCTCAGTGAGACATACGCCAGTGGCGTGGATCGTGTTGTGCAAGCCCCTATCATGATCAACGGACGGTACGACCTGGGGCCGCTGCTATCCACGGTTCAGTTGTGCCTTCAGGACCCCGCTGTGCGCGCACGCCGAGCCGATCACGGCGCCGTCGCACGACGTGCCTATGAATTGTACGAGGCTGACGGCCGTCACGATGGCTCCCATCTGCAGGATTGGCTCCAGGCGGAACGAGAGGTCATGCGATAGCACTGGGGCCTAAGGTTGATAGGCAGAACCTTCGGGCACCTCGTTCGACGAGAGGGGGCAAACAGGTCGGTCACGCATCGGCCACGACGTGAGTCCTTCTCCAAAGTTGGTACACCATGACGACCCTGGCAGGCATGCAGCAATTTCTATCGCAAGACCTGTGGCGAATCGACTCCTCGGCCCTCTCTTTGCCCCGCCGCATCGGCATGCATGGGCTCGCGATTGCGGTGGCAATGGAGTTCCGTCACCGCTTGCTCGACGCCCGGGCTGCCGGTCTGGTCTATACGACCCTTCTCTCGCTGGTGCCATTTCTGTTCATCGACAATCATCTTCAGGTGCTCCACATGGCGTATCACCAATGGAAGACGAAGCACAAAACGGATTAGGCCAAGCCCTCGGGCCTCGTGACGCGAGGCCTACCCTCGTAGTGGGCTCCTACTAGACAAGCGCCACGTCTATCAACTCGATGATATTCCCGTTAATTGTGCATTGGGAAACCAGGAACTGGCTTAGGCAAAACCGGCCGGTTGTCGAGAATAAGCGTGAGGAGGTATGATTCGAATCACTCACTGTGGCGCAACATAAGAAACAGCATTTTGTCCCTGCTTGTTATCTCAAGGCGTGGTGCGATCCTAATGCACCTAGACACCATACTCCTTTTGTTTGGATTTTTGATAAAGACGGCAGTAATCCCCGTCGGAAGGGACCGGAAAATATTTTTCATGAAAGGGATATGTATACAATCCAGACTAAGGATGGAAGACGGAATCTAACCCTTGAGCATGGACTGCAAGAGCTTGAGGCTCAATTCTCGCGCATTCGTAAGAAGAAGCTCGAACAGGACCGCCCTTTAGACCAAACCGAACATTTCATGCTATGTGCTTTTATTGCGGCCTTAAATTTTCGAACGCCTGCGATGCGTGAGCATCATCGCGAACAGTGGGAGAGGCCATTACGCAAGATGGAACAGATGATGGAGTGGGCTGAGACTGCCACTGATGAAGAAAAACGTCAGGCAGCAGTTTTCTTGCCGTCTTCAATGTCTGACGAAGGTCTAAGCTATGAAGAGGTGAAAGCGCTCCACAAGAATCCCACGCAAAGTATGATAGGGACTGTTGTCGAAATGGTGACTCCGATGTTGGCGATGTTAGACATGGCTGTCTTTAGGTCTTCCGACGAAAACCTACCTTTTATAACATCCGACCATCCATGCGTTTGGTATGATTCAGCGGCATACAGGTGGCCTCCGCTTTATCGCTCTGCAGAGCTTGGGTCCAAAACGATAGAGGTAACCCTTCCCATTTCTCCTCGCCAAATTATTTGCCTTAATCGAATGAGAGTAGCGGGATACCGCGATGCCAGTACGGCAGTTGTGGATGAGTTCAACCGGCGTACTAGATTTCAGGCAGACAAGCATTTTGTCGTTAACAGAAACGAGACGAAGCAGTTCTGGTTCGATCCCGGTGTTGAACCTGAAGACTCATGGGAGAAAGTGCGTGCACGAAACAAGACCGACAATGAAAGCAGCTTATAAATAAATCGTCAGTTCGACGAGTAGCCACTAGCCTCTTCTTCTAATGAGGCTGAACTAGTCCTTAAACTAGCTACCTTAACTAACTTTTCCGCGAAGAAGCAGCTTCGCCACCACGGCAGACACGCGATTTTCATTTGATCGGGCATCTATTGCGCTCCCACTGCCCCTGCTATAGCGCGAGACCTGGTCCACATGAAAAACCCGACGCTGAGCATCCAGACAAGCAGGAGCATGCTCGACGGCATACTGACCGCCATCGCCATTCCCGAGAAACCCGTATGTGCCATCAGCACACCCGCCCCTACCAGCGGGAGTCCACCCGCAAGCCCCAAGACGCCGAGCCATATCGCATAGCGGCGGTCAACCATGATTGCGATCCCATAAACTGCTACCGTGATGCCGAACAGCATGCTCCCGAAGGCAGCCAAGCCTATCTCAACCTGCCTCACTGCAAAGGCTGTTTGAAACACAACCGTCTTTTCACTCTCCGGTGCCGCCACCCAGGTATCGACCATGACCTTCAACGCGACTCCATCAACCGCTCGAAGGGCTGAAGTCACAGCCACACTACCGATCGCGCCGGCAATCCCCAGATAAGCCCAATGCGCAGCAGGTCCATTGGCCATCGTCCGAGATAGGAGGACTAATGCGCCTACCATGAATACGACACCGAAGAATTGTGTGAAATGCGTTCCTACCCAAAAATAATTGGCGGCATATTCAGCAAACGCCTCAGGGGCATCATTCGGATCTGCCTTCGACGGGTGAAGATACGTTGCGACGGCTAGGAGGAGCGCCCCGCTGATCGCACCAATCGCGCCGATGCGACTCTCACCATGCTCTTGACCCATCGACTAGCCTCCCCTGGACGTTTTTTGCAGCTCATTCCGGCTAGGACGATAAAGGCTCATCACCCACACCCCCAGCGGCACGTCAACGCTGGCGCAAAACAGTGGCCACCAGGAGGGGACACCTGGGTTCGGAATGATCACAGGGTGGACGAGGTCAAAAAGGCCGTGCGCAGCAATGACGGCCCCGGCGAGCAGTGGGACACGCGAAGATCCGAAAACGCCAATCGCCGAGAAGGCAACGGCAACAGCCGATTCCCAGAAGAGCGCGTGACGTGAATCTCCTAGAATAGCGAAGAGGATATAATAGGACGCGATAATGATGAGAATGGTTGGATAGAAACTGCGGTCCTGCTCAAATCGTGTGACCCTGCCAAAAGCGGCAATCCCAACCGCAAGGAGGACTCCCGCTATGAAAGGAATTAATTCCATCACCTAGGTAAAGCGGCGCTAATCTGCCTAGGACAGCGAAGCGACCAGGCATATGGTGCAGCGTCCTAGCGTTACTTGCTCTTAGGCAGAATGCCCTTCCGCTCCAGCTCCTGAATCCTGATCCTCGCTAACTCGATCAGAAATTCCTTCACGGTCTTGCCTTCGTGAGCAGCCGCCATTTTGACCATCCGCATCAGGTCGCGGGGGATGTCGCGAAAATTCCATGCGCCAGTGCCTTCTGGTGGGGTGCGTACCATAGTGGCCGGAGCCTAGCACCGTTCAGACCCTGCGTCAAACGTCACTTGACAGGCATGACTATCATATGATATTTAGCTCACATTACCACAGACAGGAGGGGCAGCCATGGCTCGAGCGGGACGAAAGGATCGCGGGTTGTTCGCGAAGAAGGATGCGGCGGGCCGACTCCGGTGGTTTGTCCGCCTCTGGCACGAGCGGAAGGATCGGCAATTCGGCTCGTTCAATTCCAAAACCGAGGCGCGGGAGTTTTATGAAAAGGCTAAACAGGAGCAGCAGCTGGGACTCTTCTTTCCCGAACGGTACCAGCGGTGCGGGTTTGCCAAACTGGACGAGGTCTTGAAGGAATATCTCGCAGGCTTTAGGGGGAAGACGAAGCGGGACGAAATACGCTTCAGCCGCAAATGGACCATCCTCTTTCCAGGCGCAGGACTAAACGCACTGACGACAGCCACACTCGAACGGGCTCGGACGTTGCTCACCGAGGAAGGTCGAACGCCGCAAACGGTGAATCGCTACATGGCCTTCCTCCGCCAAGTGCTGAACAAGGCGGTTCGGGATGGGAAGATCGCCACTAATCCGGTGAGCCGCCTGAAGATGGTACGGGAGTTCGCAGGGAAAACACGTTTCCTGACACCTGACGAAGAGCAGCGGGTCTGCGAGGCGTTGGGGCCAGAGTATGCCGTCTGGGTCCGAATCGCCCTTCTAACCGGCATGCGGCAACTGGAGCAGTTCAGCTTGCGCTGGACGGACGTCGATCTGATGCGCGGGCTGATTACTCTGCCGGAGACGAAAACCGGCGGGGTGCAGTACGTCCGGCTGAACGAGGAAGCGAGCCTGATCTTCCGCACGCTCCATGAGAAGGCGCTCAAGACGCAGGCGGTTGCCGAGGCCGAAGCGATCGCGCAGGACAAAGTGGGAGGAAGCCCCTGGTCAGAATGGGTGTTTCCGAGTAAGAATCCGACCACGCATGTCGATCCCCGGAATTTTTACCGGCGGGTCTACGTGCCGAAAGTCCTGGCACTCGGGCTTCAAGGGGTGACCTGGCATGCACTCCGGCATACGTTCGCTTCTCGCTTGGCGATGTCGGGGGCGACTGAAGGCACGATCGCGGCTCTGCTACGCCATAGCGGCACGACGCTGGTGAAGCGGTACGCGCACTTGAGCCCATCGCATCTGCAGCAGGAGATCGAAAAACTCTCGTCCTTTGGCAAAGGCACGCCACCGCCGAAGTTTCAACACGAGGGGCCAAAGGAGGGCCCGGCGGCGGCGAAGGAACCCAGGATGGGGACCGAAACGGATGATTCAGGGCGGACGGGCTCGTTTCCAACCGTGAGTGAAACCGTGACCTATCCACGGTGAGTCCGTGCGGAGGACCGCGAAGTGATTGAAAATACTGGAGCCGGCGAGTGGAATCGAACCACCGACCTGCGGTTTACGAAAACCAATGGACAAGGGGATGCCCATATCCCGAAGACCCGCCTACTCCACCACTGGAACGCGAACAGCAGCGCGACAGTTAGTCCTCCCGCAACATTGCGCTGAATTGCGTAGCGCGTGACGGTTCTGCGATGACGCGGTGCACACTTCCGGTCACACTGTGACGACTTCGCGCCCGGGTCCAGCGCCGCCCCCGGGGGTAGCCTTGCGCGGACCTCGCTCAGCGAACAGGCATACATGGGACCCGCGTGTTGGGCTCTTTTTTTTCTGAAAAAAATCAAAAAGGGTCATATACCAGTGGAGAGGTACGAAGCGATCCGACGTTAGCAAGGTAGTGCACTGCACTTCTGGGTCGCTTTGTCCAAGAAGTAGTATCGGATCAGATACCCCGAATAGATTACAAACACACTTGATCCCTGGTATCCATTTAGATACGTCAATTATCTATTTCGATACATGTCCGCCTATAAATAAGAACAGTGACCCAATCAAAGTACTATCAGTAAGCGAGTGGCCCTCGATTGGCACATGTTGCTTTCATCTGGTTAAAAAGTTGCAACACACGGGCTACAAGGGGACATTCACATCAGCGCCCAATCCTGTTGCGACGTTGTCTAACAATGAACAGAAAGGGATTTTCATTATGCCAGACGAAGTACTACAAGCTGTCGGCGGCTCCTAAAGGGCAAAGGGAGACCAAACGGCTCTAGAGCTGGTGACCGGTACCTTTATCCTACCAGCGGTGTCTGTTTGCGGCTTGAAGCCAACAAAATGTGGAGCAACAGCCCACAGCGCGATCCGTGACCCACTATAGTATGTCTTTTGCTACCATTCGAGACGCTGGAACAGCCAGCACTGAAGAGGTGTCTGAATGTCTTTGTCACGACGACAATTGTTCAAGGTCTCGGCCGGGGTGGTGGCTGCGGCGATCGCCGATAATGCGTTACCCCTGATGGGAGGGGAGACGAAAGATCATCTTAATACCACGCTACTTAAGACCTTTAGTTCCGTGCCAGTAAGGACGGCCCGGAAGTGGACGAATGCCCTCGTTCCAAAGCTAGGTGGCGGGTTCAATCATATCGTTCAAAGTGAGACATATGACCGGACAATCGAGGGCCGGGTTGCGGCTCACCACGTTAACTGGATCATCACTGACGTCAAGACTGGGCAAAGTACTCAGTTTTCCGCCTATCGACATCGTGCCTGACGAGAGTAGTCGTGCGACCCATGTTGCGCTCTCCATCGATAATCAACTTTTAGCCCCCAATGGGAACTGCTTCTTCCCTGGTGCTTTCACTCACATCGCCGTCTACGATCACCGCACTGAAAAAGTGATCCAGCTCCCGCAGGTTGGGGATCCGACGAAGCATAAGAACTTCTACACCCACGTCTTCTCCCATGATGGCCGCAAGCTGTACTGCGGCACCGAAACCACCAAGCGCGACTTCTTACCCATCATCTGTGAGATTGACACGACGGTTGACCCGAGTGAGATCCGGCCTCGGGTGATTGGCCCCGTTGGGTCAACACGAAACAGCTTTTCGTACGCCTACGAACTTCAGATCGATCTTCCCTGGCTCTATGTCGTTGTGGGCCAGAATCCCTGGGAACTGTGTGCACTCAATGTTCATACGGCCGAAATGAAAGTCCTCCGGGTCAATGTGGATGAAGAGGATGAAGAGCGGAAGAAGACGAAAGGAATCTCGCTAGGACTCCACCCCGAAGGTAATCCGAAGGGTATTGTCGCCCACTTTGGGCAGGCAAAACGTGGTGTGCCTGATCAGTGGCTAAAAGGTGGCGCCCTCGACAAGGACTGGATCAGAGATGCTGATGCGCCACCGTTCGCACACGACGTGAAGCCTTTCAAAGATCGCCTTGCACTCCTCACCGCACGATGGATTGATGATCGGCCGCCGTTTGGGGCCTTCAGAGTGAACACTCGAAAACTCCAAAACGATCCACACGAAGCAGGGACTACCGTGAACATCCGGTTCCGCACTTCGAACCTTGTCTAATCGAATCCTTAGTTGAACTCCCCGACGGGACCGTACTGGGCAACGTGAAGAATTACCAGGGCTTTTTTAGGTTCAATGTTAAGGGTATTCCCCGGCCAAACACACGCGTCCCCAACCCCATTACGTGGTTTGGTCCCTGGGGTGGAAGACCGTATGATGACGGAGGGATTAGTCAGTGGCCCCAGGCTCATGGTTGATCGGGACTGTCTGGATGGCTGGATACCCCAATGGGGTGCTCTATTCGTATAATCCGAACGAACGATGGAATCCATGGTTTACTGAGCCTGTTCTTCATCCACCCCCTGCCCCCATTAATCCGACACACCACAGAAATTTCTCAGCCAAGAAAAAGAATGGGACATTAATAAAATACGCACACTTCTTGGTTTATTCTAGGGCACTTAATAGACTGTACTGCCTAGGCCGACGAGAGCGTGATGGCTTTGGGACTGGGCTTGGTTGGTATGATCTCGGGAGCATGCCAGATAACTTTGACGGGACGGACAAAGATCTGGAGACACTTAATCCGGCGGGCCTCCTTGTGATGGATGAGGTGGATAAACTTACGCTTGGCTAGGTGGCGTGAGCCAGAGCAGTCAAAGACAAATCGGATCAAGACTCAGAAGCGAGGAGAGTCTCAATGAATCGGAAGCTGACCCCAGAGACTAGCTCGATCAATCGATTCAGATTCGCGAGGCCAGCTAATTATCTACTCTATGGATCTTCAGGAACAGGAACGAAGGTTTGTGGAGATAGGAACGACCAGGCTGACCAACACGGGGTTCTTGTTTCGAACCAATAGCCGAGGAGTCTTCGTCGGTTTGTCAACACCGAAAAAGAAAGGGACAGGGCCAACCATTCTCTATCGCTACGATGTAAATGCGCAGCCCCCAATCACCCTTTCTCCTGTCGTAATTGAGGAAGCAGTGGGCGAGCACTGCCAGCACCCGGACCGGGCAGGTACTCTCGGGATTGGCAATATGCTGTGCACGATCAATCTGTCGACGTTAGCGAGAACGCAGATCGAATGTCACCTGGAGGCAAATAGATTTATTGTAAGCGGGAACACCGTGATTTCTGCTAACGGAGCAACGCTTGAAGTGTATGAGAAAAGTTAAAACCCTTTTCCTCCTGCAATCCTACCTCGGCCAACTAATGGCAGACTTCCGCTCTCTGTCGCCTTCAGAGAGAATTGATGTATGCAGGAAGGACAGTTGTAGGTTCGCATCTATCTCAGCGTTAGGGAATTGATAGGGATTAGCTTGCGGCTTATCCCATGGTACGTGGGACCAGTTCCAACTCGCAAACATTCCCGCCAATCCATTGGGACAGACTGGCCATGGTGGTGATAAAGGGATGGCTAATATTGCTGAGTATGAACAGTTTGCTTTCCAGGGATAATGATCGTCGTACCCCCGAAGAGTAATGTCCACTGAATGGCGCAGTAACTCTCTACCGCTCTGTTGAAGGTAAACGGCTTCTGTTTGTACTAACCCTAGAAAGGATTCTTTAACATGCCTGCAGACAGCCATTCCACCAACCTGTTCGGAGCCTCAATGAAGGGGACCTCGGGATGCCCGCTTCCGAGCGCGGTATTGGCGGAAGAACTCCGACTTCTTAGGCGGTCGTCGAATATTCGGCGGGATCGCAAATACGGATGCGGCGATGAAAAAGCGTTTAGATAAAACGTCTTTAAGCATGGCAGGAGGATTCCAGGCACTGCGAGTTGTGAAATGAGTGGGAAAAACCTGATCGCCGCAGGTACGGCCGGCTTTTGCGAATCTCCTCGCAATAGAAAAAGGTATTCCATCTGACAATGGCATTGAGACAGACCTCGCGCTGGCAGACGTTCTTCTCAATGACCTATCCGTCTTCAAGGCCAGGATCTCGGCGTTGCGGCACTGTAGACCACCGGTACGCAAGGATGTCAGCGGATAAGATCTTCGCTCGTGATGCGTCGTCATATCAGCGTTGTTATTCTGCTGCGTCATAGTACGGGACAGCTGCTCCATAGAGACCACACCTGGCGCAGGTTCCTTGGTTGTTGCAGGAGTTCGACCGCCGAGGAGTGCGGTGAACGTATCTGAAGAGTGGCGTCCAACTTCTTCGCCGTTCGTGTCTTCGGGTGTTGGTGCCATCGCCACAAGGATTAAACATTTCCTACAGTAGGCAATGGGATGCATGGTCAGGAAGGTCAGGGAATCGGTAACGTGTGGAAGAGTTCGACGAGGCTCTTGGCAGGATGCACCTCAGAGTTTCAATCTTGACCACTTCGTAATGCAGGCCCAACTAGGAGCACCTACGCAGTCGAGGCTGCAGTGTATGGTTTTGCCTACAGTAAGCGGTTTGACGTAGCCAGTCAATGGTTCGCCTGGGCCATCGAAGGAAGATCGTGTGTAAATACGACCGATCATTGCGTAGTTCTTAGGGGGAATGACACAAGGGAACGTGCATCTAGAGAGGGTCCCCAAATTCTGTGGATAACTCTGGGGACAATCACCCACAGGGCCTCGGCGACCCCACAGAGATGCGGCAGCTCGCAAGATGCCTAATTTATGTGCAGAGGAAGCTCAGTCAGAGAAGCACCCCAATATCTTGTGGCTTGACAGGATTTTTCTTCTTTTCTGCACTACTGGCAAAGGCGAATAGACTAGGGGAAGCCCGAGCCTACGTAATCCATCTAGGGCTGCCTATTTGCGAAAATTCCTTGACAGAGTTATACACAGCACCCGTATGAGCCGCATGTTCGCGCTGCCCTTCTACTTCTGACAATCCTCCTCCCACGAGGCCAGGCCGATCGACGACAAATTATCCCTTGGTGTATGTGGCAAGTGGAGTCCATACTCCCGTGATGTGCTGCGTTCCCAAGTATTCTTTCTTGGGAGATGGTCATGATCCGTGTCTCACAACAAGGAGGTTGTATGATCTCGTATAGGAAGAAGCCGGCGTTGTTCGCATTGAGCCTGCTGGCGATAGGCATCAGCCTTGTGCCCATGCCCGCATTGGCCAATCCCGAGTTGGTAGAGAGTGGACGTCTGTTGGCGATTTTGCTAGATGCTGGTCGAGGAACCGTCGCCGCCAATCAGCCGCTCATTAATGATGCCGGCAAGGGGGACAAGGGTTTCACACCAGACGTATTTGAAAAAGAGTTGATTGAAAAATTCAAAGGACGTTCCGGCGTCGATTTACGCAATATCAAAGCGGCGGCTGTCCCGGAAACCGCGAAGAGCCTCCTGTCGGAGCTCGTGGCGGCCTCAAAGAAAACCGTGGCCGACAATCAGGCGAAGATTAATCAGAAAGACCTCGCGTATAAAGGCTTCACGCCGGCACATTTTGGCACGCAGGCCGCCGCGCAATTTAGCACCAAGACCGGTGTCTACCTCAAACAGACCACACAAGACGGGCTCTTGCGGAATCCCCAGAACAAAGCCGATGAGTTTGAAGCTGGCCTTCTAGCGAAACTCGCCGATGCGTCCTATCCTCGACAGGGCGACAAAGCCATGAGCGAGACGGTGGATGGCGGGAAGGCCGTGCGCCTTCTGTTGCCGCTCTACTATGGAAAAGGCTGCTTGGGCTGTCACGGAGTACCGAAGGGCGAGACGGACGTCTCAGGCTATAAAAAAGAGGGTGCGAAAGAAGGGGATCTTGGAGGAGCGATCAGCGTCAAGCTCCCTGTAAAGTAACTGAGCTGATGGGCTCTGCCGGTTGTGTGAGGAAACCAGCGAATCAAGCGTCGAACTTGATGTCGGTTCCTGCGCATCGAATCAGGACCGATTCGCTATCATATAACGCTCTGCTCTTTTTCGTTGTCTGGAATAGGTGATGGTCAGGATGGCCCCCTTTCGGGCAATACGAGAATGCTCTTGCTAGATTTGGCAACATTGCGCCGAATTGCGTTGCGCGTGACGGTCCTTCGCTGACACGGGGCACACTGCCGGGCACGCTGAACAAATTCTATACGCAATCCGCAAGACACGCCGACGCCACCGGGGGGATAGCTTTGCGCGGCTTGCCCTGTCACTGAAACGGGCTTACATAGGAGCCGCGTCCCTGCTCCCGCTTTTAATCGAAGATTCTCTTCTCTTCTCCTCTTTCGAGTTTTCAGAAAAACCCTGAACTCTGACAATCCGCTCATCGAGAGAAGAGGCCCAAATTTGTGCAAGAACTCTAGTCATAATCCACTGTACGAACCTCTCGAGCGGCACAGAGGAGGCTAGCTACTTTTGAAGCAATCCGAAGGAATCAGAAGGAATTCACATATAGAACGATCAGCCCAACCGTCGACGTGTTTGTACGTCTTCGGCTAATTGTGTCCGTAATTTACTACAGTAACCTCTTATTAAGTCATAATGATCACCAGAAAGACGGCCCTCGGATTTTTCCAATTCAGAGAGGTGGTCTTGCAAGGCACTGTAAGCAATGTGGGACTCCCTGGTCAGGTATAGCCCCCCTTGATCTTTAAAGTACCAGTCCCGAAGAGCGAGACTCAATTCCTCTAATTTTTTATATGTTACATTTTTGTTTTTTGGCCATTTAGGAAGGACTTCTGTCATTTGCCATAAGCGGGAGTATTTTTGTAGCCTTTGTCTTAAAATAAGCATTCTAAAACGCTCGTTGTCTGCCACCGTGTTTCGTTTTTCTTCTATTAGCGCATTTATACCGCCAGATTTTTCATCGAAAAACGCCAGGCCAGGAGCTGAACTTGCCGATTGTGCGCCCTTATCGTGTGGTACTTTTTTCAATGACCCTCCGCTGATAGTGTTAGAGTTGAGCGCATTTTCAATCTCCTTTGTTGCCTCAACATAGAGCTCCTCACGGTCCGCCGGTCGCATATTACCCAGCGGTTTTTTAGGGTCATTAAGGGCCTGTAGGTCAGCAAGCCCCGGACTTATATCGTACCTACATGGCCAGGTGATGATAGCAAGAAGCAATGTGCCCTCTGCTTTACTCTTTGAAAGCAAGACCGGAAGTTCATTCTGTGCAATGAAGTTTGACGCAAGGAAATGACGACTTACAAATAACACCGCAACCTTTGCTGAGGTGATAGCCTGTTCGATCTCCTTTTTCCATTTTTGTCCCGGCCGAATATTTTCATCACTCCAAAAGTTAACCAGACGGTGTCTTTCCAAGTGGACCAGATGCTCTCGAAATTCTTCTAGGAACTTTCTGTCCTTATGGCTATAGCTGATAAAGACTTGAGCTTGTATCGACGTGTTCATTAGGCACTCCGATCTTAGATGAAGAACGGTGGCTGACCATGTTAGTGGAGTCTTAAAAAGAGCTCTATAGACTCAACAATACAAGGCTCCGAATAGGAAGCCCCCTGCTATCCGATGCAGAATAATAATTTTTGAAACACACCACTACGTAAAGTGATTTCTGGTGCATCAGCCAACGATTGCTTAGGTAGGTGATGGTGCGACCGCCTAGAGCATCTGAAAGTTCTCATTTTGGCCATTTTTACTCCTTTGCCAGCATGCCCGGACCTCTGCGGCCGCATGCTTAGCACTCGACTAAGGAGACTAGGAAATACCCTCTGAAATGCGCCGTCCAAAACAGTGGCGTCACTCAAGTGACAAACAGCGTCCGATATTATGCCTTTTCAGCGAGGGTACTCAGAGGGATGGAGAACTCGTCAATATCCCGGGTCGGAGGGGGGTAGCCTGGCGCGGCCTTCCATCTTCGCCGAACAGGCATACATAGGACCCACGTGTTAGGGTCGCAGCTTTTTTTCTGAAAAATCAAAAAGGGACTGCCTTTGATGTTCACTCATCGCCTTGCATCCTTAGATGTTCGTGCAGATATCAGGTCGGAAATTTGTCAACGAAGGAAATCGCCAGAACCCTAACAGACCAACCGTCGCATATGTACGTCTCTTCATTTACTGTTGATGGCACCCCATGCAGGAGAACTCCGAGTTGATCATCATCCCTGACCTTGGCGTCCCATCATTCGAGTTGAGCACTGCGACGTTAGCCTGAGCGTGGTTGACGCGCTCTTCGAGAACGCCCTGATACTTCCAGGAGGCGTAGGTTCGTGAGAGTTTGGCATTCGCATAAATCTTTTGTCCGGTCTGCCAATCTCCTGACTTGACGAGCATGTCTCCCATATTGAGAAAGAATCCCTCGAAGTTGTGCGGCGCAATCCACGAGTTCCAACAGACTCGCTTCGTGCCTTCTACCGTTTCCTTCACCATGTACTGGGTATAGTCAGGATTCACGCGATCAAGGGTGCCATCAATGCACCTGTCCAGCGTGTCCCACTGCCATTCTAGACCGTCCCGAAATTGCGGGGAGTCCGCGGGTAACCTGCTCATCACGTAGCCGCCCGTAAATAAATTGAACTCCGGCCACGCCTTAATGGCATCGAGCATCATGAAGTACCCCTCCCGAGTCAGCCGTTCATCCTTGTGCACAGTGCCCTCGGCCAATGTTTGACCCGCGAGAAACCCGAGGTAGCGAGCATCCGAGGGGTCCAATGTGACCGCCTCTCGAAAGTACCGTCGTGCGAGGATCATATCGTCCGTGATGGTGGCAGGGATTGCGTCCATCCGAACTCGTTCCGCCATTCGCCAATTATGCAACCAGGCGATATGTGCTGCGGTTTTGGCGTCGTTCGGCGTCCGAAGATAGGCTGCGGTCAGCACCTCGAGCGCGGCCTGGATATGAGTGTACTGACCGTTATGGAATGTCTCCCAGAACACCTCATCGGCCTTGGATGCAGCCTCTCCTCGGGTGGAGATCGCCTGTTTTTTCGGCGCAGCGAGAACGGCGATTCGATCCCATAACGCCCAAGCTCCTATGCCCATGACTAACGCAATCAGTAAAATAGCAATGAAAGGCTTCATAACACCCCGGTGAAGTCATTCATTCAAAAGCAAAGTCTATCGCGATGCCTCATTCATGACACAGGTTTCGGCGAGGTTACTGTGTAATGTGCGCAGTGTTTGCACAGGACGGAAAAATAAAAGTCGGGGTCATAGCGTTCGTGGATGTGATCTTTTGGAGTCTCAGGTGGCGGACTCAGCTTCGAGAGCCCAATCACGATTTTCCACCTGCATGCTGGATTCTCGCACTTCACGACCTTCTGTCTTTTCGTCATGGATCTTCCCTCAATACATTTGGAGGAAGCATAGGTAGA
>CAVPLT010000004.1:0-187500 GCA_963706325.1 uncultured Nitrospiraceae bacterium
GCTGGATGCGTGGATACGGAAGAACACCGTGATGCCTATGCCACCAAGACGCGCATAGATCGCGAGATACGAGGCGGACGGGGTGCCAGTCGTGGCCCCGCCGCCGCCCAGCTTTGTTAGCGGGCTATTGCAGAAGATTAAGGGTCAATATACCCAAGGCGAGAACGAGACTCGCCACTGCGAGCCAGCGGTACCAGCGGTTATTGTAGTCGGTCTTGTCGAAGGTGTCCGTGTAGCGATTGCGTCCGTTCATCTGATTACTCCCTTGAGAGCCATTCTACGGCACAGTGTGGCATGAAAAAAACCCCACGAAGGTCGGATTAAGATTGACAGCGAGGTGTATCTTTATATACCATCCATTATGCTCACACAGTTGAAGAAATGGCGAGAAAAGCGGGGGTTCTCCGTGCGCAAGCTTGGGGAATTAGCAGGTGTTACCCATGTGACTGTCGTGCGCATGGAATCAGGCAAGCTGGACCCGCGCCTCTCAACGGTCCTCAGACTGTGTAGGGCATTAGGCATTACGGTGGATCAACTGTTAGGCGTGGCCACTGAGCCACGGAAAGGTAGGTAGTCCGATGGGACTGACTAGACGGAAGGACAGCTATTATGTCGAGTTTCGAGTGCTCGACGATGGCAAGGCGCTGAGGCTAGCCCATGAAGGTGCGGGGGGAAGGCTGAAGCGGTGGAAAGTTGGATCGCTCAATAAGACCCTGGCTAAACAACACGAGTCGATCATTAAGACGGACTTGATGAAAGGCAGCATTACAACTGACCAGGCCAAACTTGTTCGGTTTAAGGAATGGGGATTTCGCTACTTAGAGCTGGAAGAGGTTCGGCGCTTACGGTCTTTTCGAGACCGAGATAGGATTCTCAGGCACCACCTAATACCCTATTTCGGCGCTTTGGCCTTGTCTGAGATCAAGCCAGACGACGTTGAGCAGTATCGAAGCCAGCGGCGTAAACAAAATGGTGACGCGCCTACACTCCAGACCGTAAACAATGACCATATTATTCTGAAGCATTGCCTCAACGTAGCGATTCGACGCGGATTGCTCGTGAGTAATCCCGCTTCCAAAGTGCCCCTACCGGACCCTCATAATGAACGAGACCGTGTGTTAACAGAGGGTGAGTGGGAACGCTTGCACGAGGCAGCGGCTCCGCACCTCAAGCCCATGCTCCTGCTGGCCTACCATCTAGGGCAACGCTTTGGAGAGATTACTAATTTGACGTGGGACCGCGTGGACCTTCAGCGGGGGTTCATTACCCTGCGTTCCATTGATACTAAGACTAAAAAGGCGAGACAGGTTCCACTCACACCCGCCGTACGGTTAGCCTTGAGCGAGTTAGCCAAGGTGCGGCGTCTGAATACGAACCATGTCTTTGTGTATGATGGGCAACCCATTAAGAGCATTAAGACTGCATTCAGGAGAGCTAAACGGGTCTCGGGGGTCAATGGCTTCCGCTTCCATGACCTACGACATTGTGCAGCAACCAACCTGAGAAGGGCTGGAGTTGATACAGCAACGGCGATGCGGATTGTGGGTCACAAGTCCGAGAAGATGTGGAAGCGGTATAATGCGATCGACGAGAAGGACCTGACCAAGGCAGCGTCTAGACTGAACACTTACCTCGAAGCTAACACGCTAATAACACCTGCTGATTCCGCTCAATCTTCCAACTCTGTAAGTGCTTGATTCATTGGTGCCCCCGGCCTGAATTGAACAGGCGACCTTCGGTTTAGGAAACCGCTGCTCTATCCAACTGAGCTACGGGGGCAACGTTATTTTTCAATAGCTTGATACTCTATTGGCCAGCTGATGAATTGTCTAGTGTCATTACCGTGTCCGCTTGCTGAAGGTATTTATCTAACTTTGCAGCGGCCAGCGTCAAGTCACGTTCTTCTATAGAATTGTATCGCTTCCACATCTTCTCAGATTTATGCCCTATGATCCTCATGGCAGTGGCCGTGTCCACACCTGCCCGGCGAAGGTTGGTTGAGGCACAGTGCCGAAGATCGTGAAACCTGAAATCCTGAAGCCCTGCGGCTTTCAGCGCTGACTTGAAGGCCCTAGAAACCCTTTGAATAGGCTTGCCCTTGTATAGGAATACCCGGCTTGTCTCAAGCCTTCGCACTTTAGCGAGTTGCTGAAGTGTGGTTCTCACTGCTGGGGTCAACGGAACCTCCCGGCGCGTATTGGTCTTGGTGTCCACTGCTCGTAACAGAATGAACCCTCGCCTGAGGTCTACTCGGTCCCAGGTCAATTCTATAATCTCGCTGAACCGCTGTCCCAAGTGATAAGCAAGCAACAATATCGGGCGGAGGTGAGGCTTGGCGGCCTGATAGAGTCGTGGCCATTCATCCTCACTTAGGACTCTGTCCCGCTCGTTTCGCGGGTTGGGCATGGCTACCTTTGCCGCTGGATTGCTGGCCACCAGTCCACGTCTCACAGCGATATTGAGGCAATGTTTTAGTGCCGTGTGGTCGTTGTTCACGGTTTGGAGGCTGGCTGGTTGGCCATCCTTCCTCAATCGCTGAGCGCGGTAGGTCTCAATGTCCTGCGGCCTGATCTCGCTAACAATTTTCCGACCGAAAAAGGGCATCAGCTGACCGGTGACTCGTTCCACTCGGTCGCGATAAGTCCTAAGCCCTTTCACTTCCTCCAGGCGGAGGTACTGTTTTGCCCACTCGCTGAACAGTATGGGCCTGGCTTCCTCAGTGAGTATTTTCCCAAGAAGGAGATTGGTTTTGATGGCCGCTTCCATGTCTCGCGCAGCCGTCTTGTTAAGAGTGCCAACCTTCCACCGTTTGAGCCTCGCACCAGGCACACCCGACGCCAGGCGAAGAGTCTTGCCGTCTTCAGAGGTGAGGACACGGAACGCGACGTAATAGCTATCAGGTCGTTTCGTCAATCCCATTATTCGCCCTCTCACTCCTCCGAAGCTGCTAGAGCATGGTCCTTGTTATCCCTGAGTCGCGCGACCTTCCAGAAGCTTCTGCGTCTCGACCCGTGCCTTAACCGTGTGTTGATCGATCCACTTGTCGAGGTCATGCTGCTTGAATTTTACGAGGCGTCCCACCTTCACGAAGCCAAGCTTCCGTGCCGATACCCAGCCGTAGAGGGTCAATTTTGATATGCCTAGATACTCCGATGCCTCATCCATTGTCAAAAGCCTGCTCATGATCACTCCAGGAAAATTTTGTTGTCTGTATCCCGCCGAGATCTGTCCGATTCCCGCCCTACATCCATGCCGCCTACCAGACGGCCCGGGTTGAAGAGAATTCCACAGCGGGTGCGACCCGTGGCCGGAGAGCAGGGGACAGGCCTTCCCGGTCCCCTCCCGGTCTCGCCCCTCCAGGCCTGCCCACTGCGAGAGCCCCGTGCCGCCTCTTCTTCTACGCCCCACCCTCGGTTTGTGAAGGGTGGGGCTACATAGTCTTGAAGAAGGAGGCGGACATGTCCGTTGATAGTTCTCTCGGTTCCTCGAACGGTGGACGGCCATTGAACCCGGTTCGGAAATACGGTGTACCTCGGTACCGCGTCACGCTCGTGCGGGAGGGCCGTGCCATTCCGGCGGCTGAGTCGGTGCATACATCGGAGGGCGCGGCCGCGATCCTCCGACCCTTGTTCGCCGGCTTGGACCGGGAGCAGTTCCTGATCTGCGGCCTGGATGCGAAACATGGGCTCATCGGCATCAATGTCGTCTCCACCGGGTCGCTGACCTTGGCCATCGTCCATCCGCGCGAAGTGTTCAAGCCGCTGATCCTGATGAATGCCGGCGCCTGGATCTGTGCCCACAATCACCCCTCCGGCGATATCACGCCGAGCCCAGAAGATCGTGTCCTGACCAAACGGCTGCGCGAAGCTGGCAGACCTGTTCGGCATTCCGCTGCTCGATCATCTCATCCTCGCCGAAGAACGCTACTACAGCTTCGCCGACCAGGGCTGGCCCGGCGCTTAGCGGAGCAGCCGCAACACCCAGGCGGCTCCTGCGGCCACTAGCGCGAGTCCAATCGCCGCCGTCCCCCAGGCGACCAGGTCGGTCGCCAACGCATTGCCGATGGTGTGAATTTGTTGCGCCGTCATCCTTGCATCTCCTTCGCCGTTGCCCTACTCATGCTGTCGATGTGATGCGAGAAAGGAGGCAGGCTGCTGCCAGCCTGCCTCGATGGGCCTTACCCGCCCACAATCGCCTTCACGCGCTTAAAGGCATAGATGGCCAACGCCACCCCAATCAGGGCCGCCGCCCACAAGAGCAGATCGGCCCGCACCGTGGCCACATCTGCGGAGACCGGAAACAACTGCGCGAACGACAACGCCGGTACGCCCAATGCGAAGACCAACGCCATCAGGAACCCGGTGACTCCCTTCACCCATCCCACACCCTTCATAGAGCACCTCCTTGTGCTATCTGGTGGAGTCGTCCACCCGCGCCGCCGGAATCCTCGCCGACGGACGAGCGCCTCAGTGACTCTGAGGCAGAATCAGTTTGATGATCAGCCCCACGGCAAAGCCGCCGAGCCAGAAGATCGCCGTGAAATAGGTCATGGCTTCAATCGCCGGCAGGTCCATAGAACACTCCTTCGCCAATCACCCGCATCGATCCGTCCTCGTAGACTTCCGAGACCGATCATTCCATAGCGTCCGGTAATCTGCGCGGCCGTCAGGATCTCGCCGCTGTCCAAGAGATAGCGCCAGCCTTGACGGTTCGCTGATGAGCCTGCCCCGCCGAGGATGCGCACGGTTCGCTTCGGTGGTGGCGGAGTTGCTGGCGCAGATGGAGACAGACGCCCCAATGGATTCAGCAGACTGCCCGGCGCCGATGAGGCAGACGGAGGCAGACGTCGTGGTGCCACGGTCACTCCAGTCGCAGGGGTGTCCCTTGGTGCTGATTCAACGACGACCAGGGCCGCCAGGCCATGAGGGCGATGGCAAAGAGTCCCGCGGCAATGCCGATCGCGATTCGCGCCGATTTGAAGATGGTATGGCTCCGCTTCTCTTCCTGGATCGCCGCCGACGCATAGCTCGAATAGTAGGCGTAGATCGCCGGTGAATAGGTCCCGACGAAGGCGCGAATGGTCTCGTGATCTTCGGGATTCCCCCGCACCTTGCCCTGATACTTTTTCGACAGGCCGACAAAGGCCAGCTTGCGAAACTTCACCGTCGCTTCGATCAGTCGCGTGACGCCTTGCGACATCTGCCGAAAATCCTGACTCATGAGCAGAATATCCACGCCGTAATGCCGATGGGTTTCGAGCCAGCGCAGCAGACCCGGCTCGACCTTCTGCATCGACCGAAAGACGGTTTGCGCTTCGTCGATAATCACCGCCGAGCCCGGCTCGACATGTGGAAAGGCCTGGAGGACTTCGACGGAGTCTTTCCAGATCGTGATCTGTTGTTCGAGGGCTTCGAGCTCAATGCCCGTGAACAACGCCAGCCGATCCAGATAAATCCCATCCACCGCGATATAGAGTCGTCGGCCTTGCCGGACCCACGGCAGGAACTTTTCGCAGATCGCGTGATAGGACTTCCCGGAGCCTGGCACGCCTTCATACAGTTCGATCATCGCACTACGCCTCCAGAGCAGCCAGATGGTGCCCGGCCAAGATCGCCGTCCATCCATAGGCCACACTGACTGGTGTCATGTTCATGAGCCCCACCGCACAAACGGAATGGTTTGCAGAATGAACCGGGTTCCCATGGCGCTCGCCACGATGGCCAGCGCCTGACTCATGCCCGTCGCGCCCAGCACCCACGCATATTGATCAGGAATGACCGGCAGGGTGAGCCCTGCCGTGCCCATGGTGCTCAAGGTGCTGTCCGCCACGGAAAGCAGGGAATCCCAGATGCCCAAGCCCCAATCGGTGAGCGAGAAGAAGAACTCCTGCAGCCAGCAATAGATGAGGGTCAGAATGGCCGTCATGTGGTCTGTCCTCCTCCCACGAAGATGATGCGATAGGCGGCGAAGGAGGCAATGGCGATCACGAGCGTGCGGAGCACGGTGAAGAACCAGGCCCACTGATTGAAGTCCACTTGCTGGTTGCCGAAGAAGGCCGAGGGGAGCGCAATCACCGGCAACGTCGAGGGCCAGGTCAGGGATTTGAGGAGATTCAGGGTGCTGAGCAATCCGCTGCGTCGCCCAGATCGTTTGATGCGCTTGGAGGACGGTTCCGAAGGTTCGATTCTCATGTGTCCCTGCTGTAGCATGACGTGGTGGCTTCCGTCTCTTCTTGCTTGCGTCGTGGAGCCGTCGGGATTCTGGGTAGTTGTTGTGGTCGTCGTGGTGGTTTGCTGTTGCGTGTTCTGCTGCGGGGTACTTGCCGGAGGCGCGACACTATCGACGACGATGATGTCTCCCGCAGGCACGGGCTTCGGCTTGACGGTCGTCGGCATCTCACTCGGGGACGACAGGCTGCGAGACGGTCTTGTCTGCCGGTTGCGTCGTGCCGGTCGTGCCGACGGGATTGGTATGCTGCTCAATGGACATGCGGAGCCGTGCGGGACGGTCACGAGATACTGTTGGACCGCCTGCTGGGCGTCGGCGGGATCGAGCGCTCTTGTAGCGGCGGGAGCAGCCCGGGACACCATCCGATGGCAGACGTGGACCGGCGACCGACCCAGGACCGTGACGAAGAAGTTGCCGGGAAAGCCGTGCGATGCTTGAAAGGCCGACGACCCAGGCATGCAGATATCGATCGCCGCGCGCAGGGACTTGCCGGCTGAACTGAATACTGCGTGGGTAATCGTATGAGGTCTGGCCAGTTGGAAAGGTCTGGGTACCAGCATTGTACTGCCACTTGCCGGTCGGCGGGGTGAGGCCGCCGTTTTGATCGCGGCGAGGTCCGGTTGCGAATAGTACATCTGGGCCAGAACCAATCCGGCGCCGACTCCGAGCGCCGCCCAGTCCGACTGGACCAGCCACTAATCGAACGGCGAAGGAGCTGGCGGAAGGAGCGAGCGCAGCCGTCGCGACTTGGGACGCCAAGGCCGACCGTTGCGCGGCCAGATAGGCGATGCGTTCCGCTTGGGCGACGACCCGCGAGTACTGCGTCGTCTCTAGGGCGAGCGATTCGCCCGGTGCAAGACAGAAGGAGACGCAAGAGTGCCCAGATGAATCCGAGATAATCGGTGAGAGACAACAGTTTCACAATCGTCCGACTCCGAGGCCGGTGAGGAAGGCCAGTAACAAGACCGCGACAAGGATAATGGTGAGATCCACTGACCTTCCTCCCTCGGTCCGTTACTTCAAGACTTCCAATCCAGACAGATCGAAGAAGACCCGTCCGGTTTGTTCGAACTTCCGCACTTCGATCGAGGCCCGGGCTTGCTTGCCTTCGGCTTGCTTACAGACGTCAATCAACGGCATCTGATCCTCCGGAATCCCCAACCGCAGAATCCCCGGATCTTTGCCCTTCACATAGAGATCCACCGATCTGAACACCTTGCCCTCCCGACTCCTCCGTTCCACATAGCCCTGTACCGCCCCCTCCGCTTTGACTTGCATCGTCGTGCACCTCCTGCATGAGTGAGTTGAATCGGAGTCAGCCAAGCGCCTGACCCACACGCCCCGGCCTTCAGACCGAGCTTTGGCGAGATACTGAAATTCGGAGTCGCATTCCTGGCAGCTGACAAACAGGGCGCCCTTGACCCATCGGCAGGTCGCCCCATGGGCGCCACACCCGGGACACCCGCGTCGCCAGGCTCCGTTATGAAACTGTAAGGACATAGGGCGTCCCTCTCCTCCGTTCCTTCAGCAGGGCGTAGTGCTTCTGCTTCCATTTCTTGGTCCCCGCATAGATCAACTCCGTCAAAAATTGATCGCCTCGACAGGCCACCACGACCGCGAGCATCGACGCGACGGATTGCGCGAGCCAGGACGCCACGTCATCCAGCCGCTGCTGGATGCGTTCGACCACGAGTCGGCACCGCTTAAAGCCTTCGGTCAGGGCTTCCCACCAGGACAGCAATGGCGCCCGATACTTTTCGTACGATTCGGCCTCTCGCGTGGTCTCTCGGAAATCCACATAGGATCGGAGCACGCCCACGAGAAAGGCCCGCCAATCTTCGGCATCGAGCGTGAGGAGGGCCTTGGCGCAGGCTTGGGCCCGATCCTGTTTGAATTCCATTTCCCACCGGACTCCGTACGAGGCCGCGTCCTCCCGGCCTTTGGCCTGCAGTTCCAGCCGCTTGTCATAGACCCGCAGCATGCTTTGGCTTTCCCGACTGCCGAAGTAGAGCGACTCTCCGGTTCGGACGCCTTCGCGATGATTCGAGGCTTGGATCACCTTGAATTGCTTGGACCGGCTCACGACCTGTCCGGCCTCCACGGCTTGCCGGACCGTCTCGACTGCGACAGTGGCCTCCCGGTCGTCCAGGGCCACATCGGTCCGTGTCACATGGCCCTTCTGCGCGAAGATCCAGGCCAGGACCGTCTTGAGCTTGGTTTCATCCCACTGGGAGACAATCCCGGCCGAGAGATCCACATGCACTTCCTTCGGATTGCGAGGCGCACCCGTCCCCAGTTTGCCGACGCCGGTCTTGCCCTGCGTCATGAGCTGGGCGACGGGATACCCGCGAAAGCCGGTCTCACTCTGGAACCAGTCACCACCAATCAGTCTTGATCACGTCGTCCACCTCAGCCTTCGGGAGCGTGAAGGCCAGCCAATCGATCGTTTGAGTGAATCCTCCAGAACCCGTCATTTCTTCCCCCTTGGCTTCCGTGCGATAGACGCCCCCGTCTTACGCCCCCGTCTTACCAAGTCGGGGGCTGGTCGGCTGCGCGCGCCGCCGGCTTTCGCCGCCAGTCGCGCTGCGCCGTCCCGGCTTCCTCTTGGAGACGACAAAGGACGGACCATGTCCCTTGGTCTGCAGGGCTGCCTTCACCCGCTCCAGGTCGAAGCGCACAAATCGGCAGAATCGATCGACGGGAATCTCGCCTTTGCGGTAGGCCCGGCGGATCGACTTCGGGCTGACTTTGAGGACGGCGGCCAATTCATCGACGGTCAACCATATCTGTTCCATCACGTCTCCTTTAGGTTGCACGCACGATGTATGGCCGAACCATACGCATCGGCGTGCGGTGGTTAAAGAGGCCGGTTCGGGGACAGTAAGGGACAACAGGGGACACTAAGGGACACTACGTCATCGCATGCAGAGCGTTCATCAGCACACGAAGAGAAGTCGGAAGCGGGTATGCAAAAAGGTTGTCTAAACTGACAGTTGTGAAGGGGACGCGATCAAAAGCAGCTCTAGGAGCGGTTATTCAGACATAGGGTTAAATCAGCGATGGAGATGAGATAGGGCGAATGGAACTTGGGTGAGTCGAATGGGCGTGCCGCCGCGATCAAAATTATGGCGGAATATTACAAAAATCTGCCCTAGGGTCGAAATACTCGTCAGTAGGGCCTGACGGCTCTATTCATTGTGATGGCCGCAGGTCTCGGCAGTGGGCAGGAATAGCCAGTGGACCGGCAGGCAAAATCGGTGCAACGCAAAGCGTGGAGAAGTCGGCAGGAACACCACCAACTAGGCACGACTGCTCGTTGGGCACTAATGCGTTTATCTATCCGCCCTACAACACGGTGAATGAAGAATGGGTCTATAACCTATCTCAGCCGCAGTTCGAGGAATGGATTGGCAAGGTTGTTGGGAAGGAAGAAGAGGAAGCGAGTCGGCACGATAAGTGGTGCTGCATGATGCTTCCGAGGCTGCAATTGCTCAGATAGGTTTTGCGCGATGATGGAGCCCATCTTCATTTCGATCGATGACAATGAAGTTGCCAACTTGCGCGCGCTGATGGACAAGGTTTTTGGCGAGACCAATTTCATTGCTACGGTCATATGGCAGAAAAATTTCTCACCCAACAAATCTGCCAAATGGGCATCCGGCGACTTGAGCGCACGCAATCCATACAGTAAGGGTATTTATCCCATTACATGCCCCGATGGTCGCCAGTCTCCTCCAGGCTCTCGGGGCCTTCGCGAAGTTAAGGCGCTGATTACGAGAGACCCCAGCCGAGTACAGCTATCGGCTTGCCGAGCATTCTCCTGGACATTCTGCCAAGGGAGCAGACAACCGAAACGACCTGTGCTAACGATCCCGCCCGCCTTCGCATGCTGAAAATCCCATTCTGTCCGGATCCCCAGCGGCCGGCCACCGATCGTTCCAGGAATATCTGTCAGGGCGGATTAAGCGAAGCATGCGAAGAAGTGCCACCGAGCCCAGCACCATATTCCTGACATGGAGATCGCGAGGGGTGCCATACGCCACTAGGACTTATCCCAGGTGGATGGTGTACTGTTGTCACGTACCCTGTCAGATAATACGGGTGGTAGGTGGGAGGGAGGGATTGGAATGTTAATGCAATGTGTGCTTGGGCAAGCCCGTTGAAAAACAGAATGAGCGCACGTTTGATCGCCACGTGTCGGTCGACTCGGAATTTCAATTCTTTTATAAGATGGGTGGTTTAGATGAACATCACCGGACAGGAGCGCGCCGAGGAGGCCGTACCTGAAAGTGGCGCGATTTATTGCTCACTCATGGAGATCTTAGATCAGGGCTGCTGTGTGATCGAGGTGTTGTTCGAACAGGAGCAGCCAGTCGACTATCGATTTTTGGAGACTAATCCATCCTTTAATGAACAGACAGGACTCGCTCATCCTCGGGGCAAGCGCATGCGGGATCTGTCCCCTCAGCACGAACAACATTGGTTTGATGCCTACGGCCGTGCCGCGTTAACGGGCGAAGTTCAACGGTTCCAGAACGATGCCGTGCAGCCGGGGCGACGGTACGAGGTGTTCGCCTTTCGCGTCGGGAAGCCTGCAGATCATCACGTGGCGGTCGTGTTTACGGACATTACGGCACACAAACAGACGGAGCAAGCGTTGCAGGCCAGTGAACGGCGTCTCCGCAGCATCATGGACCAACTTCCTGCCGGGGTCGGCATCATGGATAAGACGGGCGCTTGGCTGCTGACCAACGCACAGATGGAGAAACTAAGCCCTTCAGCGCTCCCCGGGCAGACAGCGGAGGGCGTGACGGACCCAACGTGGGACGAGCACGGCATACCGATATTGCCGGAGCAGTGGCCTAGTCGTCGGGCGTTGCGCGGCGAAACGGTCATCCCAGCGGTGGAGACGCGTCACGTCGGTGAAGCGGGGGAAACATGGACGCGAGTGAGCGCCGCACCTCTTCGTGACGACACAGGAAACCTCGTGGGCGCCACCGCAATGGTGTACGACATCACGCACGAGAAACAGGCCGAGCAAGCGTTGCGAAGGAATGCTGAGACCTTTGCAACACTGGTTGAACAATCACCGCTCGGTATTTACTCAGTCGATTCGCAGTTCCGGATCCGGCACGTCAGTGCGGGGGCCATGCCTGCGTTCCGCAATGTGCAGCCACTCATCGGTCGCGATTTTGCTGAGGTGATGCATACGCTCTGGCCAGACTCCTTTGCAAACGAAGCGATTCAGATCTTTCGCCGCACCCTGGAGACGGGGGAACCCTATTTATCACCAGGCCTCACAAACGTGCGCAAAGACATTGGCGCGATTGAGTCCTATGAATGGCAGACCATCCGCGTTACCCTCGCCGACGGACAATACGGTGTCGTCTGTTACTATTTCGATACGACACGTCTCCAGCAAGCCAACCAGAACATTCGCGAAAGTGAAGCGCGCTTCCGCGCCTTAGCCAGCGCCACAAAAGATTCCGTGTATCGCATGAATGCAGACTGGTCCGAGATGCGCCATCTGGCCGGACGGCAGTTCAACCCCGATGAGGGCCACCCTGGTGGCTCATGGATGGATCGAATCATTCCCGCAGAGGATCACCCGGACGTCCTCGAAAATATTCGACGAGCCATCGATTCTAAAAGCGTGTTTGAGCTTGAGCATCGTGTCATTCAGACGAACGGCAAAGTGGGCTGGGCGTACTCGCGAGCCATTCCGATTTTGGATGAGCAGGGTGAAATTCGCGAATGGTTCGGCGCAGCCAGCGATGCGACGGAACGGAAGGAGATCCAGGATCGACTTGAACAGTTTACGGAGGAACTGGAAGCACAAGTCACACACCGTACTGCAGAACTGCTTCAGTCACAAGCCCAGCTACGGGCGTTGGGTACCGAGCTGAATCTTGCCGAACACCGCGAACGTCAACGTTTAGCGGAGGAACTGCACGACCATCTGCAACAGCTCCTGGTATTAGGCAAGTTGACCATCGGCCAACATAAGCGACGAGGCACGACCGACTCGTATTCGGCGGAAGCGATGGCGAAGGTCGATGACCTGCTTTCTGACGCCTTGAACTATACTCGAACGCTGGTCGCTGAATTAAGTCCACCGGTGCTCACGGATCACGGCCTCGCGGCAGGATTGAGATGGCTCGGCAACTATATGAAGAAACATGAGCTAACCGTCACCGTGCTTCTTCCAGCTGAACAGATGCCGGCGTTACCTGCTGATCAGGACATGATGATATTCCAATCGGTTCGAGAATTATTGATTAACTGCTCGAAGCACGCCGGAACGGGACAGGCGTCTGTCATGGTTGAGAAACAGGCCGATCTCCTTTGCATCAAGGTGATCGATCAGGGGGTTGGCTTTGAGAGGGCTGCAAATGCTCCCACTGGAGAACTCTCCTCCAAGTTTGGTCTCTTCAGCATCCGGGAACGGATGAGAGCGCTGGGTGGCTCCTTGAGTATTCAGTCGGCTCCTGGCATGGGTACCACGGCGACGCTGAGATTGCCGCTGACACCAAAACCCTCTCAATCAATTAAAATGCCCGTGCCTTAAGGCTTAGTTTAAAAGTTTTAGGGACCTGTACATCTGGACTGAATTTCTGCTGACATTGGGAGCAGGTGGCTATGTTCAACACATTCTTCTGAAACTCATTCGTCAAAAGAGACATGTCTTGATTGCGCACGAAACGTGTTCCTCGGTTCGACAAATGTTGGGTTACAACCCCGCGTGAAGTCCCATATTCATTCCTCCCATTTCTTGGAAGACATCTTTGTCAAGTGGTCTAGCTAAGATCGCTCGACCCACCGTACGGGTCTCGTGAGGGCGCCCATCATCGCGAGCATGCAGATCGCGAGAAGCAGCAGCAAGCTAGCGGCGAGAAAGAGCCATCCTTTCAATTACTGTGTGAGCATCGCGGAGAGTCTAGTGAACTCCTGGGCCGAACGGACCTAGGAAGACCTCTAGCGGCTCGGCAAAATCGGAAGACTTCGCAGCGAAGACTCGCTCCCCCATAACTGTTTCCTGACAGCCTCGAATCCAAACAAACCGTTCGCACATGTCCCGACCCAGAAAGCGTATACTCGGCTCTCGCTCCTAGGCCGTTAATGCTAGAAGGACGCCGCATGACGCACCAAGAACGCATCCGTATTTTTGACTCTCAGGGTGAGGCCTATAAACAGGCCTTTCAAATCTTCCTTGACCACACCGACCAAAAACGCAACGCCAAGCAGTGGCTTCAAGCCGTGGTCGAGAGATTGCCAGCACGCAACGTGTTTATCGACGCAGGGGCCGGAAATGGAGAGGTCACGCAGGCGTTTGCTGGTGCCTTTACGCGCACCATTGCCATCGAGCCAAACGTCTATCTTCGGGAACAACTCGAACGGAGGCTCCCGAATGCAGAGGCCATTGGCCAACCGATTCTAGCCGCTCACCCTGCTGCGCAGGGGGACTTGGTCCTCTGCTCGCATACGTTCTATTACATTCCTCCCGAGGAGTGGGTCGCTCATCTCGAACGGCTGGTATTCTGGATGGCGCCAACGGGCGTGACCGTTGTGGTGTTGCAGCATCGGGAGAGTGGATGCATGAACATGGTGCATCACTTTTTCGGCCACCGGTTCGAATTGCGCCGGACCGCCGACGCTTTCCGGGCCAAGCATGGAGACCGCTATGATGTCGTGACGACGATCGACCCTGCCCACGTCCAGACGGCAGACCTGAACAAAGCCTACGCCGTCGCCGAATTTATGCTCAACTTGTTGGAGATTAAGTACGCCCCGACCAGGCAAGAGGTCGAAGCCTACGTGCAGGCCCATTTTGCCACAAAGGACGGGGGGTACCGCATCCCGGTCGATCAAGAGTTTCTCCACATTAGCCACCGACAAAGCTCGGATGGGTAGGCTTCAGGTGGTAGGAGGTGCAGTCAGGAGAGGGTGTCCTCGACGTTGGCCTGCAATCCCAATGTTAAGGCGCTGGTCACATGCCGTGGTCAGATAACGTCCATGGCAAGAAGGATGACAGAGCGGCAGGTTCCCATTCGAGGAAGGACTGCGATGACGGCACCACCAGCACAAGCCAGTCCATCGGCTCGACCTGTCCATAATTTCAGCAATGGGGCAACACCACGCACCTCCTCTGCGAAAATCTGGGATTCATCGTCAACCGAGCGGGCTACGCTTTGAACGTGAAGCCCATCAAAATCGGGTTCCTTCGATTGCGGCGGTTCGTCGCCGAAATGTTTCATGTGGAAGGGTCGGTCTCGGTGATCGGATTGACCGCATCCGTGATTGCCCTCCTGCTGTTCCGCGTTGCCATTTTCTTGGTCATGGGATGGTAACGAGAACGTCTACTTGGCAAGTTTAATGGCTTGTCCGGTGCACGTGATACGTTCCCAACAACCCTGGAAGAGGGTCCTCCCGCGGGGAGGGTCGCATTTCAAATTTTTGATGCCCTCGGCCCCCTGCTGCTTGGCCCAGTACTTCGCCTCGTTCATAGCATCGGTCTTGGTCGCCGGACGGTCGCCCCTCTTATATTGGCACGACGTCCCTTTCACACTGTCAATCACGACATGCTCTTTTCCACTCAGGTCACCTTCCTGCAAGATAGGTAGCTCGAAGATAGCCTCGCGCTCTTCCCGTGGAAGCGAATCCATCTTGTTGACCGGCGCCGTCCATCCAGCACACCCTCCTGCCGTCAAAAAAACAGCTACGAGCACACTACGCCTGATGGTCATGACTCCTCCACTGGGTCTTGAGAGACGATGCTGAATACCTTCCACTGATGGACGTGACGGTAAAGGAACCTAGACAGATTCTCTCGTGCCACCTATGTGGCCCGGCTCTGTATTGATGCCGTCGTCTCGTCCGCTCACCCAGGCCGGCACATCCGCCGATAATAGGGGACGGCCTGATGGGTATGGGAAAAATCTAATTATAGGGGAACTTCTGTTGGTGGGCCATGCCGCGCTGCTATTTGGCAATCGTGATACTCGGCACACCCAGTCGAGGGACTTCCGTCATGGTCATCTGAAACAGCAGGTACAGTAACTGGAAGGCGTCGCGGTTCCAGCGCGCCAGCGGGCCGTCGGTCCGTACTGCGTAGTATGTTCCCTGAGACTGGATTGCGAGATCAGCCTCCGATGGACTGCTATCGGACCGCACCATCTCCATGGTGTACACGGGATTTTCAGCCACGTCTGGCGTGAGGGGTGCTTTGTCGACGTGGTATTCCCGGTCCTCGCCGAGTGACCGTGCAACAAAATGGAGCATGGCGTGAAAGGACCGGAGGCGAAAATATCCCCTCATGGGATACTGTCCTCCCAAGTAGCCTGGGCGAATGTCAAAGGAGACATCGTTGAGCCGCTCCACGTCCGGTTCCTCGCTTAACTGCGCCCGTTCCTCAGCCGACAGCGTCGCAGGGTCATAATTGGTGATGCGGATGCGTCCAGGCACCGATTTCCGCAGGGTATAGGTGTTCTCGCGTTGGTTGTAGGTGACGAGATATTCCTTTTCCAAGGCGATGAACCCCTCAGCCGTCACAGCATTCGCGGGGATCACCCAGGTTCGCTCGCTGTTCCGCGGTTCGACGTAGAGATGGTTGTCATCCTGCATGGCCGAGAGGTGGAGGACGACACGTCGAAATCTCTCATACCCGAGGCGATCGGCGGGCATGTTACGGAAGGCCACCTCTTCACCGTTCTGTTGCAGCCGCACCTCCTGCGCCATCAAGCGCAGCAGGAGGTCAATGTCGAACCGCTGCCGGAGCAGGAGGATGAGTTTGGCCTCATTGAAGGGCGTCAGCAGCCGCTTGGCAAATTCTTCTCCCTCGATCGGGACAATGCTAATCGTGGGATTTTCGGCCACACTGCCCCCGAAGATCGGCACCAACGACCGCCCAGCGTCTCCGGTGAGCGTCGGCGTCGCGCCGGCACTGACTCGGAAATCGAATGTCGCCGCGACGTTCGACACGCCGGTGAAGTGGATGGGTTGGTGGCGTTCAGCACGAGCGATGTTGACGAGAAGTTGTTTGGCAACGGCGTCCGTGATGGCCTGATCGTAGGCCACCACGGCTCGGTTGAGCGTGATGGGAGAGAGACACCCAGACAGGGGGAGCGCACAGCAACATGCAAGGATCGCAGTCGTTGTCTTCATAGGAATCCTGTAGTCTGGGATGCCTGATACCAACGAAGAGCCCGAATGTACTTAATTTCTGACGTACAGCGCAACTCGCGTCTCTTCATGAGTTGCCTCTCCGTCGTTTCAAGGATGTAGGTAGGACGCTCCGCAATGTGTGGGGGTGTTGGCAAATGAATTGACTAGCGATGGCCTCAGGCTCAGCCGAAGAGGAGTAGGAATGGCTGACTCGTTAGGTATCCGGAAAAGCCTTCACGACTGATGAAGGCGCGCTCGCCAAACTAGCGAGTAGTCCCTTACAGCTGTGGCCGTGATCTTTCCAAAACTGTTTGTGTCGCGAAAGGAGCGACTGCTCATCGTGATTCCGTCCACTTACGTTAATTAAACCCGTGGAACCGTCGGGCATTTGTAGGGGAGCAGCCCCAACCCTGAGGGTATGGTTCGCAAGGCGCGGACCCGCTAGCCTTGAATCAGTCGCAGCGGGTTGCCATACTCCTAAGGCTCCATACGAGGTGCGTCATGGATACGAATCTTGGACAGGTTTTTTATGGCACGGCGGGTATTGTGGCACTTCCCTTGGCCGCCTGTCTGCTCGTCAGCGGCTGTTCCTCCCTGCCAAAAGGAGAGCTTGCACTCGATCTTGGTATCAAGGACCGCGGCGTCGCCTCCTGGTACGGAAAGGCGTTTCATGGCAAGCTCGCGGCCAATGGGGAAGTCTTTGATATGACGGCGTTCACTGCGGCGCACCGCAAGCTGCCGTTGGGAAGCGTCGTGCGCGTCCTTAACTTGGAGAATGGCAAGTCAGTACACGTCCGGATCACTGATCGTGGTCCCTATGTCATCGGTCGCATGTTGGACCTTTCTCAAGCCGCGGCGCGAGCACTGGACATGGTCGACATGGGGACGGCGGCCGTCCAGGTTGAAGTGATCGGCGCGCATCGCGGTCTATTACCAGTCCCCGATCGGCAGTGGGTTTCCATCACCGGCCTGGTGTTCAGTACCGATAGTCGCCCCAGCAGCAAGCGGTCTCAGAAAGGCGTGGAGCCACCCAAGGTCGCTCTCCGCCTCATGCCGCAAGAAGCGTTGTATGTGCGACGTGAGCGCCGAAGCGGCAGCGTGCTGGCCGCCGACCATCTGGCACACAGAGACGTCCCCTCGCTTCTCGTCTGATACGAATTGGAAGCCATGCTTCATCCTGGTCCCTAGCAGGTTCGCGGATCTCCACCTTCCGTCTTGATCTCCTCGTCGGATATTCGTATGACCTCCTCTCCATGCCCCTTCGGAGGTACGCCCTCCGTGTGATGGCACGCGGACTGTCCCTCGCTATGCTTACACCATGTAAGGACGACGAGAGGAATCGGCCCTGGCATACTTGCCGAGTCTTTGAGGTACCACCCACCCGAGGCCGCGATCGGAAGGAAACGCCCATGGACAATCTGGACCCGCATCTCACGATCCTGCTCGAGGATTTCGTCCGCCTCTGCCCGGGAGACGCCCCCTTGGAAGAAGAGGATTGGACCGGCCTGTATGAAATTTGTTTATTCGTCCATGAGCAGGCGATTCCCTGCACGCCTTCGTCCCTCCGGGAGTATTTACTCGAACACGGATGCTCAGCGCGCAAGGCGACGTATCTCGGGCATCAGTTCGGCCATTTTTTCCATATCCTCACGCTGCGCGACCGACGGAACCCGTCATCGGCCAAGCCGCGTGCAAAGAGAGAGAATGTGGCGAACGAGGAGGCGGTATGAAGCGGGCGGACGAGGTTCGGGCGGAGCACAAACTCGACACCATTACACACTACCTGTTGAAGGCGCTTCCCGGTGCGGCAATTGTGTCGCATCGGAGGCACCGAGGGGACTATCTCGTGACGGTCTGCTCGCCGGCCCTTGAGGATACCCATTGCCTCCACATCGCGAAGACCTTTCTGAACCAGACGCATCCCACGGTGGAGGAGTTGCCTGGCCTGTTTGACCAGCTTCAACTGGCGCGGGTCCTTCGAGAGCGGGGGGAGTACCGCCTCGACCTGCCAGATCAACTATCATGACGATGGAACGACGGTGTTCCCGTCTCCGAGTCATCCCTTCCACGCTCAATAGCACGGTACTTTCTACCAGGTAGTTCTTGTCCCGCGGTGGGTGCAGGCCACCGGCCCACAGGGGAGCTTGGCGAGTGATTGCATGAAAAGAGGATGGAGACGGCTGCGAAGCGTCAGTGAGTGGCGACCACCGGTACGAGGTACCTCAAGAGAGGGCGGTTTAGGACTTTCGCTGCCTTGGCACAGGCGAGAGGCTGGTCTACGCTGCGGGACATGAGAAAAGGAGGCACCGACCGCCTTATCGCAGAGTTCCTCACTCTCCCCCTGACGATTCAGCAATGGACGACAAACATGACCGGTTGTCGCGGCTACACATCAATAGCCTATCGGACGCGATCAGCGACCTCCACCGTTATACGACGCTCTGGAAGAAACAGGAACTGTCCCGGCGAGGGGCATCTGGGCGGAACAAGGGAAAGCGAAAAACGACAATCCTCCGTCGTCGGCTAGAGGACCCGTGATCAAGGTCGACGAGTGGGGATCGAGCATGACACAGCCTCGTTTAGTACGCCCACACGCGACCGCGCCACTCATCGCGATCTTCCTGAGCGTCAGCCCTGACGATCATTCTTTTGGAATTACACGTTCAACAGCCTACGACGGCTTGGGCGGTCCTTCCACATGGTAACTGTTCGCCTCACGCTTCAGGTCAAACGCAACACCTGGCACATCGTGGCGTATCACATAGACTCCGCGCAGGAGGAGCAGCCGGTCATTATGCTGGGATATCTCAGACGGAAGTTTATTTCCCCAGAGGCCGCCATGACCTATGTTAGGCGCACTGTCCTGGGTCGTCTGAAACTCCAAAGGCCTGATGCGACCGATGCCGATGTAGTGTGTGACGTGACGGTCAGGAGTCAGCAATAATGTCACCTGAATGGCCAGGCTTCGAATCCAGTGTGTGTGAGAGCCTGTCCACGTCGCTCGGCGGCGTAATCCTATCGCCGCATATGCCGAATCACGCCGACCACAACGCCTTCAATGTGGAAGCTATCGCCCTCCTTGACGGTCGTGGGCTTCATCGTGTCGTCCGCCGGGTCGTTGTTATTCCTCGTGGTTTCCCGCCCTTTTAAGGCGAGGTAGTCGAGCGCCAAATGCAAACGACTTTCCTAAATTTCCCGCAGGATGAGCGGCAAGGCCAGGCAGGATTATGACCCTCTCCATGGGCGGCTGCCATCTTGAAAGCAGCGTGTGATCAGCAATTTTATAACACGGGCTTCGTGCCATTGGTTCATTATAGACAGATGTTCACTTCGTTAGGCCGCTTCCTGAACGGGTTCATCACCATCGGCAGCTGATTCAATTGCCACCCGCCGCCTCTCCGCATCGCTCTCTCGCACCAGGCTATTAACGAGAACCCATACTAACGCAGTCATCGTCACCAACCCGATCATCGTTTCCATCTCGTCCTCCGATCAATAAATACGACGGTCCCGGTGCCCGTCTGACAGCAGCTGTCAGTGCAATGGAGGTGCCACTGATTCGCTGCGGTATACGTAACTCATCCTTCACAAGGACTTAATCGAATGGAAATAACGCGGTCAAATCGCCCAGGCTAAGGGGTTCGGTAGCCCTGTTTTAAGGCAAAAGCATGTCAGTTGGACTGCTTAATTCTTGACGGGAGAGTGTCAAAATTGGCCCTCATGCTACTTGAAAAGCGACCTCGTCCGCTTCAACGATTTCAGACCTTGTGCCAGGCGTGGGCTTCTCCAGAAGGGTCTCTCGCTCACTTCTTCCACCGACCGTCTCATGTTCTCCGCTGACGGGAGGTCACTCGCGCGGCGACAGGAAGAAGACGACACGCAAGACATAGATAATGCACAGAAACAGAAACCCTCCAAAGGCGAGATGAAGGAGAAAATCGACGAGTTCATGCATGTAGCACTCCATGAAGGGAATTATGGAGAGAGTCTAATCGCGTGGTGTTACGTGGGTGTTCCGGCACACTCAAGGAACCTTAACGACACGGCGGCAGGGGTGGATAAGTTGAGGACGGTCGTCTGGGCGGGACGCTCGATGTGTGCTCGAACGAAGGCAGCTTCCATTGAACGTCCCTTTATATCGTGATCGATGACTCAGCGATCAAAAGCATGGATGGAGCGGAGTGCCCTGCAAGCTGCACAGGTCCCTCGTGAGAGCCTCTCTAGGCGCCCCGGTGATTCGATCAGGACCACCGACGTTGCTTCGAACAGCCAATTTCTCAAGGTCTCCAGGCCAAATCGAGGTTGGATGAGGCCATTCTATGGGTGACCAAAAATAAAGTCACAGACTGCATGCACCACGCACCATTCATTAATTGACCGCATAAAACGCATCCAGGGGGCGACCAGTTTTGCGCTACTGCAAAGGCCGAATCGAGATTTCTCCATACCACTCTCCTGTGACATACTGACCGATGACTGCGGCTGTGCGCTTGGTAGGGGAAGGCCGAGCGGAGGTCTGTTGCGATTCGTGAGTGCACCATGACACAAGAAGACGCCAACATCATTGATCAGCCCGAAGGGCACCTCGGGACGCTGGCGACTATCGACTTCGCCGGCACGACCTATCAGGTCCCAGAGGGCATGACGGCGCTGAAGGCCTTGTGGCACGCGGGCCAAGAGGTGGTGAGGGGAGCGGGCTGCCTCGGCGGGTTCTGCGGCGCCTGTGCAACCTACTATCATACGAAGGATGATCCGAAGGTGCGGTCGGGTCTGGCCTGCCAACTGGCCGTCCAGGACGGCATGTCTTTTAGCTTCATGCCTCCGTTCCCAGCCCGCAAGGCTCTGTACGACATTCATACGCTGAAGGACCCGAAGAAACACCTCTTCGATCTCTATCCCGAAGCCCCGCTCTGCAAAAACTGTAATGCCTGTACCGAGGCGTGCCCGCAGAACATCGACGTGCGCGCCGGCGTCTGGAAAGCTGTGTTCGGCGAGTACAAGACAGTCTCAGAGATGTTTATGGACTGTGTGATGTGCGGGATGTGTAACCCGGTCTGTCCTGCCGACATTGCGCCCAATCTGGTGGCGCTTTATGTCAGCCGGGTCCAAGGGGCTCGCCTAACGGAAAAGGGGCCAGGGCTTGAGACCCGGATCAAGGAAATCGAAGACGGGTGCTTCGACCTGGAATGGGACAATGTGCTCGCCATGAACGATCACGAGCTGGCCGGCTACGGTGCGACAGGGGCATGATTCAAGGCCAGCCGAAAAGTTCAAAACAATTACTCTGTATGGGCTGAGAAGACGGAATATGAATCGGGGGGAGCCGCATGACAGCTACGATACAGCTCGATTTCATCTTGGAGGAACTGCGTGTTCTCAACGTCGTCCTTGTACGATTCCTCAAGCACGATGATGTTGGCGAAGAAGTCTTCTCTGGGGTTCAAACCGACATCGCGTTAATCAAAGGGATTGCAGCGCGGGTGAACGCTCAATACATGGTGCGGAAGCTCGAGCTTGGGACTTCTGAGGCCTAGGCAGGGCCGGCAAGCAGAGTTCTTGAACGGGCCGTCCCGCGGCTCTGACGCTGCCGTTCGTATGGAGTTCGGCTAGTCGGCGACCTGATTTCGGCTTAGCAACAGAAGCAGTTTTCCCCAATCTTCCTTGGTGCGGTGCATTCGCGTGGAGTCGACCAGTACGCTCTTCTAGACTGGCCGTCTTATCGGGGTCGGAGTAATGGCGATAAGCATTCGAGTGATGAGTGCATTAATATTGCTAAGCTTGCTCAATCACGGATCCACACGAAAGCCGAGGTGCCGCGATGACTGACTTCAAGGACGTTGAAGCGATGGATAAACGATGTGGGGTCTGTCCATTTTGCCAAGAGAACGGCTTTGACGCCATTGGGCTCAAGAAGCATCTTGTGATGTGGTGCGCCACCTTCAAGAATCTGCCTCCTATTTATAGGCCATTCTATGGGTGACGCAAGGAAGAAATCACCGGCTCTGATAGATCAAATACGAGTGCATCTTTAGGCAAGGCCACCACTCAGCCCCTTACCAACACGAATGGTCCTTCCCATCGGTGGTAGGCATCCTTGCGGTTACCATCTCCGTGACAGCACCTCAGCGGCTTCCAGGTATCGCATCACATACGTATCGCATCGCTTTTCATACCGTGCCTTTTAAGGAAAGGAGGATGCCCGCGCCCGTGCTGAGAGTGGAAATCCCTTAATTGTCATAGTTCTGCGGTGCGATGCCGGAATCGGGGCGCTTGGTATGCCTATTGCTCATCATATGGCACAGCAACTGAAATAAGGAGATGCCAGCATGAACATCCTCGCAGCCCTCACCTTGACCTTGTATTCTGGGACACTCGTGCTCCTCAGATGTTTCTGGCCTAAATGTGAAGCAGCGAGACTCCCCCACATACGTGCAGAGTAAAGCTGAACATGGACCCCATTACTTCTCTGAATAAAGGCGCATGTCATGACCCCGCGTCGGGTGAAATCGTGGACGTCTCTCACCGTACGTAAATAGTTGAGCTATCTTGGGCTCAATGACTACCCCCTTGACCCGCTCTTTCTTCACGCGTAGCATAAGACCTTGACGTACCAGTTACGTCGACTGCTCTCTCCTACGCGCGTTGCATTCTCCCCTGCGCGATGGATCCCACGGTCCCCGCAGCTCCTACGCCAACCTCTTTCTGAAGCGCGGCATTCTTTGATGTCGCCCATTACGAATGTCGGCTCTTGCTTCAGCGAGTCGCAGCTCGGACAGGGAAAACTTTCCGGTTCCGTATCGGATTCGTCCCTGGTCAAGCAGGTCGTGGTGTTCTCAACGAAAGGGGTGCAGGCCATGAAATGCTATACAATCGTGATGATAGGGCTCGTCTTGGTAGGGGGTGCCTCTCTCGCCTCCGCGAATCCCGCGATGCTGCCCAAGCATCCTGGGTATCCATCAGGCGGAGAGTATGCCAACGATACCGGGCAAAAGAGCCTGACCGTTGAGCAATCTCTCAGCAGCGCCGCCGCGTCAGAGGATGCGCATACGAGCCAGAAACTGGTGGATCCCAACAATGCCAGGCTGCTGAAGCCGCAGGGAGCCGGTCAACTACCCACGGTTCAAGGGCCTCAAATCAAAATTGAACCGCCGGTCACGGAGGCGACTCGTATGCCCAAGCAGTAGCGCCCGGTTCACGCCTGAGGTAAAGGTCGTCGGCAATGACGGAAAGGTTCTTCCGTAGCGTGGGGATCGCAGGAGTGGCAATGGGATTGATTCAGATTGGCCGACGCAAGAAAGATGGGGCGACTGACATCATCACGACGACGATAGAGATCGCGGTCAACTGGGCCAGAAAAAGTTCCCTCTGGCCGATGACCTTCGGGTTGGCCTGTTGCGCGATTGAAATGATTGCCGCGGTGTCTTCGCGCTACGATATGGATCGCTATGGGGCCGGCGTCTTTCGCGCGTCACCCCGGCAAGCAGATCTGATGATTGTTGCAGGGACGGTCTGTCGGCGGATGGCACCGGTCATCCGGAAAATCTACGACCAGATCCCGGAGCCCGAGTATGTGATCGCCATGGGCTCATGCGCAACGTCGGGTAACATTTACGACAGCTATAGTGTGGTGCAGGGTGTCGACCGGTTCGTCCCGGTTGATATCTACGTTCCAGGCTGTCCCCCGACTCCGGAGGCACTGTTCGACGGCATCTTAAAACTGCAGGAACGGATCATGCTGAAGCGGGTCTTCGTCACGCAACCGAAAGAAGTCAGGCCGTCGCTCAAAGATTACGATCGAAGCCATGCCTGAGCGGAGCCGCACCGTTCACTGGATAATCTGTTCCCCCAGAGAATTTGCAGAAAGCAGGTCAGCTCAGCAGGCCACAGAAGCGCAGATCGTCATCCTGTCGATGGCCTAGTTCCTGGGTGCTGGTCAGTGATGGCAGGCCTACCATCAGTGGGCGCCATACAAGGTTACCACCATTAGGGCGCACCGAACCGTATCACGAGTCACATTGCGGTTCCCATTGCCTTTCCCCTTGCCAGGAGGTGAGCCGTGAAAGTTCTACTTCCGCTGTTGACCGTGCTCGCGCTGACCTTCGTGCCACCGTTTGCGGTCCATGCGAAACCACTATCCCCCGTCCAACAGCCTGAGAGCCCTGGCGCGCGAGATACTGACCAGCCCGCCAAGAGGCGATCGGAGCCCGACGTTCCGGCTATCCCTCCATCCCAAATGGATCCGGGCATGCAACACCTGCAAGAAGGCCGCGATGATCCCCACGCCTCCAGGGCACCGCGTAACCTCGATCCAAGCATGTCGACGAATCCTGACGTTGCGTCTCCCGGACGCGAGGGCATCCAGGATTCCCACGCCACCCAGGAGTTCAAAGGAAGTCAGGGGGTCCAGTAGTCACTCAACTGCATTCCACAGAAACGATCATCATGACTGACCTTGCAATGTACGACGATTCTTTCCCTCCGATCCGACTCAGAGGACATACGCTCCTGTGTTTGCAAGGGTTCAGCGGAGAGGGATACAGTTCAGCGTTTGTTGAGAACATGGCTGTGGTCCACCGAACCCTTTCTGCCCATCCCGAGTCCCTGGTCGAGGTTCTGGATTCTCCCGATGCAGTATGTGGAGCGTGTCCGCATCACTATTCCACCGGATGTACGTTGAACGGGGATCGGTCTGAGGAGGGGATAAGAGACCAGGATCGCATCGTGCTTCGAAGGCTGGGACTGCAAGTGGGAGGTCGCATCCGCTGGCAAGACCTTCTTGACCGAATCCGTGCATCGGTGAGTGGCGCTGATCTGCCGGCTATCTGTGGCAGTTGCCGGTGGTTGGCCCGTGACCTCTGTCGACAGGGGATTGATCGGCTGCGTGGCGAAGCAGCACATCCTAGTAGCCAAACCAATCTTGGACCCTAACATGTCGCATGGTGGTGGGTACACGGGTCAGGAAGGAGAATGATCCATTGTGCCCCCTGACGATTGCAAGGCCAGAACAGGAACCTGTCTAATCCGGAGGAACTGATCGTGGACGACCAGGCAGAAGATCAGCCGGTCCTGAATCATATCCAGCGCCTGCATCAGAAGAGCACCGGCTCTTTTCACAGAGGGTGCGCACCAAGGCAGATCAGAAGCGGTTGGCGAACATCCAGGTCGAATTGGATCAGTGTTGGGACTTACTGCGCCAGCGTCGGGCATTACGTGACGTGGGGGAGGATCCGAACGAAGCGGAACTACGCCCACCGGACATTGTCGAGAATTACGAACAATAGCTTTCAGCGTCTGAACGATTAGGGCAGTACGATTGATAATTTCTTTGTGACTCCGTGTTACATGCCAGACACTAGCTCTACAGAGTCTCCCTGTCCTTCATGAAAAAATTGACCCCGGTCGCGTTGTCCCAATCATGTCAGCGAGCATTTCTGGACTAACGTTAGGAATGCTCTGTTGAGGTTTCCCCTGCTTGCCGAAATTCGCGAGCACCCGGCATACAAAGGTTGGAAGTCTCTGCATATCCGAGCAGCTCGACCATAATCGACTGTTTCATGGCACCATTCCCGGAGGACATATGAGCAAATTGACAGGAATAATGGCCGTGATTGTTTCAATGGCTCTCGGAGGAGGGTCCACAGTCACGGCAGCTAAAGAGAAGGAAAATGCAGTTTCCTCATCTACGGAGGAACAGCCTACCGGCGAGTCAGTGAAAGGGACGCTGCTGAAGATAGAGGGTCAATACTTCGTCATTAGAGGTCATGACGGAGAACAAGTCCGGGTCCATGTAGACGAAACCTCCAAGCTGGATCGGGTCGTGGAGGGCGACATGGTGAGAGCCTTTATCACCAAGAAGGGGCATGTGATGACCTTGCAGCGGTTAGAGAAGTAACATTACTCAGCCTAAAGACCTCTGCCTTTTTTGGCTCAGCACGACGGTTTGAATCGCTAGGTCTGAACGCAATGCCAGAGGAGCGACAACCATGGACGGATCGGTTAGTAGTAGCTATCAGAAGAGCCTTGATCAGACATATCAAAACCTAATCAATTTGTGGACCGACGCAGTACGGTCTATAACAGCTTGTTCTCTGACTACCTCACGGCCAATTCTATCTTTGTGGCGGCAATTGGCTTTTTGTTCGCACGTCAGCCAAGCACCATCATCTGTGTTGTGCTGATTCTCATTCTGTGCTCCTTTGGCATGCTCATGGCCGTGCAGATGGCCATTGTCCTTGGCCGCTTTTCTGCACAAAGGTGCCTATGGGAATGGCGGCTTCGGGGCATCGAGAAAACCAAAAACTGGTCACAGCCCAAACTCTTTGGTGACCTCCGTAGGTTTCAGGACTTTCATGAACCCCTCGATGATCCCTCCAACGATCCTCCGACATTACTGCCCAATCGAGCTATGCGTCAGCATCGGCAGTGGTGGGCGCGACGAGAGATTAGTTTTCCATTATTTTTTGAAAGGATAGGAGGTTGATGGCCTAAGCGGAGTCCAAAGACCCTGGTACCGAGCGAAGCGTATCGGATCAGTGGAGGTCTTCCTGGCGAGGAGCTCGCCGAGAGCAAGGAGCTGCTTGACTCGGTCTAAGACTTGGCGAGACTGCTCACTGGTCAATCCGTCCCGATTGAAGGCGTCGAGGATCTGTTGGATCACTCGGTCGGAGACTTCGGTGGAAAGATAGGATTCGGGGAAGGCGGAACTGGGCTTGTTTTGGGGGAGATTCGACATGGTGACTGCCGGCTTCAAGTTCACGGCGTCGACGAGCTTCAACACATGATCGACGAGGAACTGCTCCTCTTTGGTGTTGGGCGGAGGTCCTGGCACAATGACCTTTCCGTTCAGTTCGCCGTGCCGTTTGCGCAACTCTGCCACCATGTCGTGCACTTCCTGCTTGGTACAGAGACCCTTGCGTTCCAGCAACTCGACAATTGCTTCCATGACCCACATGTTGGCGAGCACACCTTCATCGACGGTGAAGGTCTCTCGGGGGGTGAGTTTCTCAGCCATGGCGACTTCCTTCAGGCGAGTGCGTTGCCCTCGACAAGCTATGAATTCAGGGTTTCAACAAGGTTCGGTGACCGCAAAGAGGTTGAGGCAGGTGGGACACACGCAATTCTGATAGTTCTCCTTCGCTGCCTTCCATCGTGTTTGGTCGAGCGTCACCTTCTCACACCAGCACCCAGGAATCGGTGCGTTACAGTGAAAACGTTTGCCACACCTCGAACATGCCTTGTCCATAAAGCGCAGAGTAGGCACTCGGAACACCACTGTCAAGGAGGACAGGCACTGGTTGACCATTCCACTGAAACCTGATTGAAGAACTGATCTAGCGATTTACCCTACGTGTTCCGGGCGTGTCACGTCTACAGCAAAAACTGCCTCATTCCACCTCATTTCACCTGAACTGAACGCAGCTGAATAATCAGCGCAAAGCGCCTGTGGGAGCCAGTTTCAGCTGTACTGAGAACGGTTTGTATAGGAGTATCAGAATGGCTTAGGAAACCGCTGCTCTATCCAACTGAGCTACGGGGGCAGGCTAGAATCGGGATACCTTACACCAGTCTGAATGCGGGCTCAAGCATCTACCAGAGCGCAGACCCCACAGAGCGCAGACCCCAATGCCACCTTTTTGGCAGTTCTTCGAAGACTGAATAATGCCGAAAGATCGTCTGTAGGCACTCGAGGTGGCGCCACAACTTCATTCATACTGCTGACCGCACACTGCCCTTGGTATGAAGGGCTCGCACTGCCCATTGGGGAAATTCTCTGTGGCGGCCGGAAGAATGCTGATCAGGAGATTGATTTAAACAGGTCTTCCTGACCACGCAGGACGTTTGCTTACACTCGCCCAGGGCCTTCCCTAGCTGGGGTCTGGATGCTGACCGGTTAGCATACAGCAGCGATGTGAAAAGCACGGGTTTGGATTGCCTGTAGGCGGACGCTTTGGTGGGCGGTGACATCTAGGGAGGATTCCGATCATGCCCAGTGATGGGTCAGGCTTGACCCTTAACCGAGGCTGGCGCCTTATCACCACAAGAAATTTCGGGCTTCTCTGGTGGGGCCAGGCCACATCGCAGATCGGCGAAGGCTTAAATAGAGTTGCTCTACTTTGGTTTGTGTATGAACTCACCGGTTCGGCCATGAAGATGACCGTGGTGGGACTCTTGCAAACCATCCCTCCACTTCTATTTGGTCCTTTTATTGGAGTGTACCTTGATCGATGGCCTAAAAAGGCTGTTATGGTATGGGTGGACGTCCTACGAGCGCTTTTGACGCTCCTTATCCCGACCCTATATGCCATCGGTGTCCTTTCCATTGAAGGTTTATTCGGCCTCATTTTTCTTACGTCTGTGGTGTCGACCATATTTGGCCCCGCGCTGGTCTCGTCCGTCCCCTTGCTGGTTCGGCCTTCGGAACTCATGTCTGCGAATGCGCTGATTCAAGGGACGAATAATATCGGAATGTTGCTGGGACCGGCGATCAGTGGAGTCATGATTGCCCTCATCAATGCGGAGAATGTGTTGTTTGTTAACTCCGCCACATTTCTGATTTCAGCCCTGTGTCTAATACCCATCCAATTCACGGTTCCCCACGTGAGGTCGACGGAGAACGCTTCGTCTATGTGGGAGGAACTCAAGGTTGGATTTCGTTTTGTATTTGGACAGCAATCCATGGTGTTTACCTTGGTGATTATTTCATCGCTCTACAATTTAGGGGTGAGCGCATTCGTCTTCATTCTGCCGGTCTATGCCAAGGAGTTTCTCTTGGTAGGCCCCGTGCAGCTGGGCTGGTTATGGTCGGCGCTCGGGGTAGGGATGCTGGCGGCTTCAACGTGGTTGGCCTGGAGGAAGCAGAGCGACGTGCAGAGCCGCTTACGCATTGTCGTCATCGGGATGACAATCGGTGGTCTTGCCGTCTGCAGTTTGACTCTCCTCAAAACCGCCGTAGTCGCCGCAGGGGTAATCATTATTGTGGGCGGCAGCACCGCCGTGCTCAATCCGATCGTGTGGGCACTCCTGCAAGAGGTGACGCCCCAACATCTCATTGGGCGCGTGTTAACCACATTCAGTGTGGGATCCATGGCCTCCGCAATGGCAGGCATGACGGGATTTGGTTGGATGGCCGATGCAATCGGTCCCGCAGCAAGCCTTGTAGGATTGGGTCTGGTACTGTTACTTACTGCAGCGGTCGCGGTGCCCTCCGTGCGCAGATGTTATTCATTCCCGGTTGGGAACACGTAGCGATTTTTATGTGGATGAGAACAGAATTCGGAGGCATAACCTTATGGTTAGTGCCAACGGATGGCTTGCGCGCAGCGCATAAGTGGAAGGATGATGTGTGGAAGACGATCAGCCGCCATCTGTTCGCGCAGGGGCTGATCATGCCGCAACTACCCATGTTGACAGTATGGTTCGTGCTCAGAGCGTAACCCCTCGATGGCTCCTCACTCGCGACTTCAGTCTGCTGTGGTGGAGCCAGGTTCTGTCCCAGATCGCTGATGGGGTCAGCAAGCTTGCGTTATTGTGGTTCGTCTACGCCATTACCGGATCTCCCCTCAAGACCACCATCGTGGGACTGCTACAGACTCTCCCGCCGATTCTCTTCGGACCAATCATCGGTGTCATTGTTGATCGTTATCCCAAGAAAGCGATTCTGATCGGCAGCGATGTGGCAAGAGGGTTCTTAATAGGGGTGATACCCTGTTGGATCTCGGTTGAGAACTTTACGGTTGAATCCCTCTACTTCATTACTTTCCTCTATGGTATCGCGACAGCCCTTTTTGTGCCCACGCTTTCATCTGCCGTGCCATTTATGGTCCAACGCCCGCAGTTCACCGCGGCGAATGCGCTTTTACAAACGACGACGAGCCTCGGCATCATCGTCGGACCGGCTTTGAGTGGAGTCGGTATCGCCTTTTCCGGCTCGCAGGATGTGCTGTGTTTGAATGCCGTGACTTATCTTGCATCAGCTGCTTGTCTTTTACCGATTCGGGTGCGATCGACTGAGCCGAATCACACCGACAGTGCAGGCGCTAGACAGTTTGGTCGTTATTTGATCGAAGGCATACGATACGCATTTCTCACCCATCGGACTCTCCTGATCCTCATCGTCTTGGCTTCGGTCTATACGTTCGGCACGGGTGCGTTCACGACGCTGTTCCCCGTGTTCGGACGCCATATGCTTGGACTCGGACCAGTCGAAGTGGGCTATCTATGGTCTTGGCTCGGGGTCGGCCTCTTTCTTACCTCACTTGGCTTGATTCGGATCAGCACATGGAAACTTCAGCAGCGGTTATCTGCCATCGCGGCGTCGTGTGCTCTCGCAGCCTTCTCAGTCGTCGGACTCACTTGGACTCGAGACATGCACGTGGCTGCCTTTTTGGTGGCCTGTATCGGAATCGGCTTCGGGACGTGGACTCCGATCGCCTGGGGCATCATTCAGGAAGTGGCTCCTCCCGGCATGGTGGGGCGCGTGATGGCCGTCTATACGGCTATCGCTACGGCCACATCGATGTTGGGTATGAGCTTTTTCGGATGGGTCGCGGAATCGTTCGGGTCGATCGTGAGTGTGATGGGGATTGCCGGGGTGATGTTCGTATTGGCAGGCGGTAGTGTCTGGTTCAGTCGTCGAATCCGTGTTCCAGAGTAATGGATTTTTGATGCGGGGAAATTCCGCGCTGCTAGCCGCCGCTTGCATGTCTCTTTGGGTATCAGCAGACACGTATGAGTGGTAACGAAACGGCAAGGAAGGTTTTGTCGAATGGTCGGTGGGGCACCAAGTCGGGAGGCAGTGGCAAGGAAACCCTCGCCTTAGATGAGAGTTGGCGGTAAAAGTACTTCGCCTCCGGAAGGGATGGGTGACATCTCCGCAGGCGAAGTGGTTGCGATGAGCGACGGATTAGCGTTGATTTGCCTGATCGCGTTTGCAGCTCTCTGCGGCTAACATTCGTTGTCCGGCGGAGGCATCTTGCGGTATTCGCGCCACGCAGTCATTCAGATTGTCTTCGACACTGCCGGAGGCGACGCGGTTGCGTGTTTTTGTATCATTGGTGAGCAGGGAAGAACCGACCTGTCCTTCCCGTCGACAGCTTCCTTCGGCTAACATACGCGTTCCTGCGGTGCTGTCAGAGGGAATGCGCGCGAGACAGGCTTCCACGGTGTCATAGTTCGGGGACGAGGCCGGAGCCGCAGTCGTGGCTTTCTTGGGGCTCTTCACCGGAACGGCTGGAGCTGACGGCTGTGTCGATCCGCTACTGGTGATCGCCTCTTCTGTAGCGCAGGCACTGAGTAAAAGGAGCGATAAGGACAAGACAAGAGCACTAGGTAACTGCGAGTACATCATTGAACGATCCTCCTTGAGCAAGAACATAATGCGGGCACAGTAGCATAAACCGCCACCTTCTGGAAACACCTCTGCGATCCCTGACTAGGGGGTGGGCTGCGCTTCTGGCCCGAGGAGCGCCAGTCGCGAGGGGATCTGGGTCAGCAGATCTGGCCGAACCTGGAATACACCAGGTATACGGTGGCCGATGGCATAAACGAGGCCGCCCACTTGATTGCCCAGAGCCAAACGTCCGGTGATGCGTCCGTCTTTGCCGGTGGCCACGAATTCGGCCACAGGAGCCACGAGCCCATAGGGCGCAAGGGGGCCTGCCTGTTTTAGAACACGCTCCTCTGCCGGAAGGTTGACGATACGGCTGACGACTAGATCCGCGACGTCCTGACGGACCTTCTCTGTCGGCTGATCCTCGAGCACCCACTCGTTATGTTGATGAATGAGGACGTAGCGCTCATCGCGTGTCTTGATCGACAACAAGGCGATATCGCCAATGTCCACGCCGAGTAAGCGTTTATCCTGCAGTGTGAAAAGGTCCCTAGTGAGATCCTTGATGGCCGAGGGACTAATTTTGTATATCGGGCCGTCGGGGATCGTCTGGGCATAGGCCTCGCCGCTGGCCGGGTCCGGCTGGAAGAGCCGCACGACTTGGTCAGCGCCTGCGGCATGCAGAGTGATTTTAACTTTGGGCTTGGTAAGCAGTGGCGCAAGCTTATCCCGTTCCGGTCCTGGGTCAACGATGGCCAACGCCTTAAGATCTTCCAGGCGGAAAAGCAGCGCTTGCACTTGGGTTCGGTCGCCCTCGGCCTCGATGGGATACCGAATCTTCCATTTCTTTTTGGGCCTTTCGTCGACTGCGTTGAGCACGATTTCCGTTGTGGGATAAGTAAGGCGAAGTCGCTCCACATCTTGTTGGGCGAATGGCAGCACTTCCTTGCGGCGGAATGATAGTAAGGTTTTGTTGAGGAAGTCCTTGGGCGCCAGGTCCGTCAAGAGCACTGCCTGGTCCGAGGCCCGCAACACATACAAACTGGAAGATAGGGGTCCTGCATCGCCGATGGATAGTGTTTCCTGCCGACTCCCGGTCCCCACTGTGACGACCGTGGAAGCATGGTCCAGACCGAATGGGGTGAGCGAAACCGGATGCGCCTCGACAAGCCTCGAAACGTTTCCTGTCACAAGAGCGCGGAGGAGCGCCTGCACCTGCCTCTGATCAGCGTCGGTATGAATTGGTTGGGAAATCGTCCACGACTGCCCGGGACCTTGAGTGAGAGCCACTTCTCCGGACTGACTCCGAACTGTCAACGTGGTAATGTCCGCCTCATTGAAGGGCAATATCCGCTTGGCCTGAGTGGCGGTCGTTTCTTCATGGCGTTGTTCGGGAAGTTCTATGAGATAGAGATACAGTCCAAGAGCTGCAAAGACGCTCGCCATCAGTAAGGTCGGCCAGTAGCGCCTCATGTGGTTATAAGCGCCGCCTTTTGCGCCAAACCAGAATGCCGCAGAGGATGGTCATGGCGGGGAGGAAAATGACCTGGAGATACAGCAGAATACGTTCCTGGAGCGGGTTGGGAGTAAATGGTCGCATTGCGGAGTCTTTGGGGGTGAGGGAAATGAGATCGCCCTCCTCCGTGAGCCATCCGATCGTCCGTTGAAAGAAATCGCTGTTGCCGACGAAGTTGATAAATCCATTACTGGCAAACGACGAGTTGCCGACGACTATCAAAGCAGGACGGGGTTTGCCTTCCTCGGGAGCCTGTTTTGGAGTCAAGGCTGCTGCCAATGCCAGGGGACCCTGGATGTCCTCCTTTGCGTCGTAGCTCACGACCCGACCCTTCATGTCGGTCTCGGCCCAACTACGTGGCGATGTTCTGGCCAGAGGGACATAGTCCCAGTCTTTCCCCTTGTCCTCATGGAAGATGAGATGGCGGGTAAGGGGGAATAAGACCGCGGCGGTCAGTTCATGGGTAATTTCATGGTCGGTAAACGTGCGGACCAGGAGGGCAGTTAAATCGCCTTGGGCGAGTCTGTCTTGCAGGTCGACCAACACGCCGCGTCCCAACTCCATGCCCCAGGTATTCAATAAGTCATCCATGTCGGCCTGTGTATCAGGATCGACCAGCACGAGGAGACGTCCACCTTTGGCGACATACGCGCGAATGCGGTCCTTCTCTTCCTTGGTTACCGCTCGACGCGGTCCCGCGATGATCAACACCGCGGTATTTTCCGGTACCGCCGCTTCCTGCAGCAAAGAGAGGGTGCCGATGTCGTAGCCCTGTTTTTCCAATACTTCTTTGGTCAACGCCAATCCGCCACGGTCTCGATCGTCCAGGCTCCGCTCCCCATGACCTTCAAGAAATACGAGCCGTTTCTTAGTGTCTTTGGACACACGAAGCAGGGCGCCTGTAATTTCGACCTCAGCGGGAGAGGTAATTCGAACCGACTGGGGACCACTTTCGAAGATCGCAATGTCGGTTCTGGTGATGCCGTAATTCTGGGCCACCTTCGGTTGACGTTCGGGATCGATGAATTGAACGGTCAATTTGGGACTCGCTTGCCTGTAACTATCGAACCGCTCTTTATAGGCCTGATAGCCGGGATCTTTTTCCCGGGTAAAGACCGTGATGCTGACATCTCTGGTCAGGCCACGAAGGACGCGATAAGTTTCCGGCGCGAGCGTGTAGTTCTGATTTTCGGAGAAATCCCACCGGATCGAATGCCGGGCTCCGAGGAAATTCACAATGGCTAAAATGGCGATAAAGAGCGCCACCATGAGTGCGCTGTTGACCCCCATGCGGGTGGAGCGTTGGGCGATGAGGGTCTTCAGGCGGTCGAAATGGTTCGCGAAAAACCAGATAAGGCAGACCAGGGCCAGCGCTTCAAGGAGGGTGACGAGCCAGAGCGTTTCAGACATCAAGGAATAGGCGATCAAGCCGGCCACGGCCAAGCCGATACCGAGGGCGCCCACAGGAATGGTGCGGCGCGTTATTTCCATCGTGAGGAATCCACAACCCGGTGCGCTAAGAACAGCATGAGGACGGTGCCGCTGACGTAATAAATGAGATCTTTGGTGTCGATCAAGCCACGGACCAGGTGGTCGAAGTGTTCCATGAACGAGAGATACGAGACGACATGGCCCACTGACGTATCACCCAGGAGCGATCCGAGCCCGGCGAGGAGCCAGCACATTAGGAGCAGCCCGAAGCTCGTAAAGGCCGCCACGATTTGGTTTTCGGTAATGGACGACGCAAAGAGGCCCACCGCAAGAAACAACCCTCCGAGTAGCGTCAAGCCGAGATAACCAGTCAGGACAGGATACCAGTCGAAATCGCTAAAGAGCGCCAGAGTCAGCGGGACGAGCGTGGTCATGAGTAGCATCCCGATAAATACGAGAGCCACGCTCACGAATTTCCCCACAATGATGTCGCTGATTCGCACTGGAGCCGTCATCAAAAACTCGAAGGTGCGGAGTTTGCGTTCTTCGGCCAGCAGTCGCATCGTGAGGATAGGCAATATCAGCAGCAGGACGAATCGCATGCTGGTGAAAAGGTTGCGAAAGACCAAGTCGTTCAGATTGATCTGTGCCGTACCGCCCTGCATTTGCATCAACTGAATGGCTTGGGCTCCGGTAAAGACAATGTATAGGTAGGCCAGAAAGCCAAAGGTCAATAGGAATACCCCTCCGACCACGTAGACAATCGGCGAGACGAAGTACGTCCGTAGTTCCTTTGCGATAATTGCTTGAACGGGTGTCATCAGTGTTGATTGATCTCGGTGCTGGAATCCGGCCTCGGCATGCCGTCTTCATGTTGAGTGAGTTGCAGGAACACGTCTTCCAAAGTCATGGAGATCGGTTTCATTTCAAGCAGCCCCCATTCGTTTGTGACGGCGAAGCGCGCCACCTCTTCTCGGATGTCCTTGCCCAGCGCACATTCGATGAGGATGGTGTGCGGATCGGGGGTTGCCAGCACATGCTCCACTCCGGTGACCTCATGGAATCGTTCGAGCGCGTTGAGCGGCGGGGCCTTCAGGGTGATGCTGATCTTTTCCGAACGTCGTAATCTGGCCGAGAGCTGGTTCGGGGTATCTTCGGCGACGATTCGACCACCATTGATGATGACCACGCGTTGGCAGACGGCGGTCGCTTCTGGAAGAATGTGTGTGCTCAAGATGACCGAGTGTGAGCCGGTCAGACTCTTGATCAGTTCTCTGATTTCAATGATTTGTTTCGGATCGAGGCCGACGGTAGGCTCGTCCAAAATCAACACCGGTGGATCGTGGATCAGCGCTTGCGCCAGACCAACGCGCTGCCGGTACCCACGCGACAGGTTGGCGATGAGCCGGCGTCGGACCGAACCCAAAGACAGTCGCTCCATCACGCGATCCATTGCCGTGGTCAGGCCGACACCGCTGAGGCCGCGGAGTTTGCCCACGAAGGAGAGATATTCGCAGACGGTCAGCTCCTGATACACCGGCGGTGTTTCAGGCAAGTAGCCGATTCGTTTCTTGACCTCTTCGGCTTGGTCCGCACAGTCGAAGCCGGCGACGTGCGCCGACCCTTCTGTTGCCGGCATGAAGCAGGTAAGAATGCGCATGGTCGTGGTTTTTCCCGCGCCATTCGGGCCCAAGAATGCCAGCACCTCACCTTTTTCGACGCGAAAGGTCACCCGGTCGATTGCGGTGAGGTTTCCGTACCGTTTTGTAATATCGCGAACTTCGATCATGCAGTCGGCATAAGCGGCTGGATGGGTCTGCTGTCTGTTGATTGCTGATACAAAGCGTGGTGTGGCAAATCGGGGCTGATCTTAACGACCGCCTTCGATGCAGTCAAGGGAGGCACGCAGATCCCTTTTGATAGCGGAGTAAAAAAGGCGTCATCTGGCTTTACAGCCTGAGTCGTAACTGCTACAGTTCCGCGAATTTATGTGACGTTGCACCGCACGACGGACGAGGTGAGGGATGAAGCAGCCGCGACCGAGCTTGTTAGGTGTGTTGGTGATTGGGGCATTACTCTGTGTGGCATTCGCAGGCCTCGGTAGCCTCTTGAATTCAGTTTATGCCGCAAATAGCACCGTGCATGAAATTAGAGGGACGGTCCAATCCGTCACTCCCGGGGATACGCCTCCTGTCGTTGTGATAAGGGGGCTTCATGGGCACAAGGAAGAAATCGTCGTTGGGGCGATGGTTCAGCAAGGTGCCACCGTTCTGCGTGGGAAAAGAAAGATTGGTCTCGATCAGATTCATGTGGGAGATGACGTGACATTAAAGTACGTCAAAACGCGTGAGGGACTCGCCGTTCGTTCGATAGTGCTCCACCGTAAGTAAGAAAATGCATGGCATGATGGCGGTGTCTCGTTCATAAGGAGGAAGAGAAATTCTATGATTCGACAGCATGGGGTGCGGGGGATGTCTGCGCCGGTGACCGTCGGGTTGTTGCTACTGCTGGGCTGTTCGGGAAAGGGCGATGTCATTCCGATGAACCTGAATCCGAAGCCGCTGACAGAGAGCAATGCTGCCAGCCGGGCAGCGAAGTTGATGCCTGGCCCTCGAGTGATGGTGATCCCGTTCGACGATCAACGGGGGGACCGAACCAACGTCGGGGGCCGGAGTTCGATGTGGGGCGGCGAAAGCCATTTCAGTGTGTCGAATGGCACCGCAGGAGAAGCTACAGCTCAGGCATTTGCCGACTATTTGAAGGGTAAGGGTTGGCAAGCTCAATACGCGAAAAGCGAGCCAGCGGAATCTGAAAACGGCCCGGACATTGTATTGACCGGCAAAATTCTCGATTTAGTCGTTCATGCTAAGAAGGGTTTTTTCCTCACGGATATTGAAGCGAAAAGTAAGCTTATTATTCAGGCAAGCAACCGTCAAGATACCAGCTCGCTTACAAGAACAGACGCGCACTCAGGCAGCCATGACAACGTGTTGTGGTTTGAGCCGGAGGATGGCGAGCAGATCCTCGCTGAAGTGCTGGAAAAGAATTTTGAACGGTTTCTCAGCAATACCAAGGTTGAGGGTCGGGCCATACGGTTTCGCTAGTTGGCTTGAGTCTGCGGGTTCACCGACCAGGTGTGAATGATGTGAGATTCGTGGAGTAATGGACTTTCAATCATTGGTAGGGGAGTCTTCCTACCCTAACGGTATTGTTGCGAACAAGAATCCCCAGTAGTCTGAAGCCATGGTGCGCGAGGGTGACAAGCACCTTGTGAGATTCAAGTTTCACATGAGGTACATCCATGGATAAGCCATTCCGGAATGCTTTGCATCGCAAAGCTGGGTATGCCGCGGTTCCATTGGCCGGGTACCTGTTGTTTAGTGCCTGTTCTTTCTTGCCTAAAGGTGAACTCCATCTTGATCTTGGCATAAAAGATCGCGGAGTCGCCTCATGGTACGGAAAGGAATTTCATGGGAAACTCGCCGCAAATGGGGAAGTCTTCGATATGACAGCGTTTACGGCTGCTCATCGCAAATTGCCGCTAGGCAGTATAGTCCGTGTAATTAACCTAGAAAATGGGAAATTCGTTCAAGTTCGAATCAACGATCGAGGCCCTTACGTGATCGGCCGAATGTTGGATCTATCTCATGCAGCGGCTCGTGAGCTTGGTATGATAGAGGCCGGCACAACAGCCGTACAAATTGAGGTGATCGGCAACCATCGTCCGGTCGCGCCTGTCCCGGTAGGGAAAACCTCTACTGTCGCAGGACTACTGTTAACTAGTGATACCAGTCTGGTGAGACAGCGCGGTCGGCAGCAAGTAGGATTTGAGGTGCCCTCTCTTCCTGTGAGAATGAATCCAGGTGAAGCTTTATACGTGCGACGTGAACGCCGTATTGGTAGCATACTTGCCGCCGACCATACGGCTCACAATACAGTTCCAGTGCTAATCGTTTCCTAACTCTTCGCCTACTGCGTTCCATCAGTTGACACTCCCGTATACACTTGATTAGACTGCCTGCTGCACGTGACGTAGGTTTGCATCGTCACTCCTATTCTCGATTTTAATTGTTGGAGGTTAAGGGCTGCATGGCAAAGAAACCGACCGATGAATCAGATGAAACCAGGCTCAAAAAGAAAATCGCGGTGCGAGTGAAAGAGGAAAAGAAGCTTTCGGGAGATCCTGCGGCGCGTTCTTTACGCAAACGACTCAAGCGCGTGCAACGAAAACGCCGTGCTCTTTCGTTAAGAAAGAAACATGCAGCTGGAAAGCAACCAGAAACTAAATCTTAGCAGGCTTCTGACGAGGGGCTGATCGTTACCTTCATTCTGTGCGCAACAAGGAAGATTGCTATGGAACAAGCTGGTGAAAAAACAGAACAGGCCCAGGCTGCTTCCCCTGCTGGCCAGGTCACGGACGAGACCCTGACAGATCAGCTTTCAGACCAACTTGCCACCTCGTTGGATTCTACGAATGAGGGGCAGGACATCACTGATCCTATTCAGGAAGTAGCACTTGAAGAAGAACAAGTGAAGGATGAGATCGATATCCAAATCGATCTTCTCAAGGATCCTGACTGGGTGGTAAGGCGAGAGGCTGCGATTACGCTGGGAGAAATGGGTGACGAGCGTTGTGTGGAACCACTCGCCGCTGCGCTGCGAGATGGTGATTGGCAGGTTCGAGAGGTCGTGGTTGAAGGCCTCGGGCAGATCGGTTCTCCAGCGGTTGATGTATTGCTCAAGCTACTTCGCGATTGGGATGTGCGCAAATCTGCCATTATCGCATTAGGCAAGATTCGTGACGAACGGGTCCTGGAACCGTTGATGCAGCAGCTTCGTAATGATGAATTCATGGAGGATGCCACGGATGCGTTAGTCAATCTTGGTGAACCATCGTTGCCAGGTTTGATCAAGGCATTGAAGGACAAGGAAGAGTTGGTTCGAAAACAAGCAGTGATTGCGCTGGGTCGGATTAAGTCACCGGAAGCAATCGATCCGTTGATTGAAATGTTGCAAAACAAGGACTGGTTTACTCGCTTAACGGCTGCTGCCGCACTTGAGGCTATCGGCCATGAACGGGGTCGCGAGGCGATCAAGCCCCTCCTAAAAGACAGCGATATGGTGGTCAAAATGAGAGTTGAGCGGATTCTCGCCAAGTGGAAAAAGCAACCGGCCACTGTGTAAAACGAGCATCATTTACGTAGGAGTCCATCCAGTTCCCTTTGAATCTCATCTAGTTTAGTGGGAGATACCTTCTTACCGAGAGAGAGCTCAAGCCGAAGTTCCCTTATTTTACCCATCAGCTCTCTGATTTGAGTCTCAGGATAGATCTGTTTTGCTCCTCTCGTAATCGTCTCCAGTGAGATCACCGCCTCGCCTAATTCCGTTGAAGCTTCGGTCGTATTTTTATTGAACAGTTCGGCTTTCGCCTGTATGACTCGACCTTTTGCCTCTACAAGGCTTTGACGTCGGTGGAAGTCCCGCTCGATCCCAAGGGTGGTGTCCACCATATTTCGAGAAAAATCCTTCACTGTTTGCTCAAGGTTATTCGTGGGCGATGTGCCCCAGAGATAGCCGAACCAAAATGCCAGGGCGAGGAGGACCACTAGGCCAATAAACCTGAGCATTGCTGTTGTCAGCCCTAGCGGGCGCTCCCTTGTGCATCATTTCGCGACAGCACCTGAAATAGGCTTCCGGCAGAAGCGATACGCACGGCGGCATCCGAATCCTGGAGCCCCGTTTTGAGGGAAGCGATCACTGACGGCAGCCGTGATCTGCCCAGCGCGCGGGCGGCCAGAAGGCGAGGAAGTGGTTGTTGATCTTTGAGCAAGCTCTCAAGGATCGGCAGTGCATTGGGGGTCGTGGCGGCTGCCAAGGCTTGCGCCGTCCCTCCTCGAATTGACGGGTCAGGATGTCGGGCAAGATCCGCTGCATGTAGAATCGCGCCGGCGTCACCCAAGCGCAACAGAGCTTCTACTGCGCTGATACGCACATGTTCGTCTGGGTCTCGTAACAAAGGTTGGATGACGGCGCGCGTATCAGCACCTCCCAGCCGCCCAAGACTTGATGCTGCGACCGCTCGAACGCGTGGATTATCATCACCCACGGAATGTGTTAAGGGAGCGATCCCGTCGACGCTGCCGAATTCTCCCAACGCCCCGGCTGCGAAAGCGCGAACAGCCGGATGAGGGTCATATACAGCTTGACTGAGGACCGAGATGCTTCGAGGGCGGCGCAGACGACCTAATATCCCTACTGCTGCCATTCGCACTTCAGGGTCCGGTAGCGTGACGGCGTTGGAGATATCCGTCAGTACATCCGTGCGCCCGAGTTTGTATAGGCCGGCCAAGGCAAAAATGGATTCGGGCCCTTCATCGACTCGCGCAATTTCAGTGAGCTGATCAACAATACTGGATACTTTGGCATCACCGAGCGCATTAATTGCGGCAATACGCACGCCGGGTGCTTCATCGCGCAGTGCCCGCTTCAGGGCCGAGGACTGTGCTGCCATGCCGCTCCGCCCAATTGCCTCACCGGCGCGGGCACGTACCAAGGCTGATGAATCCAGCAGGCCGTCCTCAAGAATCGGCAACGTGTCGCTCGCGCCCATGTCCGCCAGGGCTGTATAGGCGGCAATGCGGATATGCTCCTGGGGATCGCGGACGCGGGCGACAACAAAACTCCGCGCGAGATCACGTAACAGTCTGACGTCGTCTGGACGGTTGGTCACGACGTGTCGAGAGTACAGTTTCCAAGCTTCCTCAGGTTTCCCCAGCTTCAAAAGGCTCATGACGGCATAACGAACCAACTCCCGGCTTGGTTCTTCGTCGGCTGGAAGGCTTTGGAGGAGCTGTAACACGCCGTCATACTCTCCGGCCTGATACCGTTTCGACGCCTGTCGCTCGAATGGGACGTGGGAAGATTTCGGCGAACTCGAGGCTCCAGTTGCCGGAACGGGAAGAATCCACGAAAGTAGAAGCAACCCGATGGGAACAGTCCATTTAGTGAAATGAGGGTGTCGCCAAGCTACGTATCCCCGGTAGATCACATTACCATTTGTTCGGGGTACGCGTGGTGGCCGGTGCATACAGTTGCCTCATGTATTCTTTGACCATCCGCTTAGTGCAGAACCGGGGAGCGATAGTCTTGATGCTTTCTTTGACGATGTGAAGCCAGCCGCGGGGAATGCCATCAAGGTCGCGTTGGTAAAACAAGGGCACGACTTCCTGTTCTAATAGGCGGAACAATTGTTCCGCATCATGAGAGTCCTGCGCCTGCGTGTCTGATTCCTCTGCGAGGGGCTGAATGCCCCACCCATTAGCGCCGTTATACCCTTCTTGCCACCATCCATCTAAGACGCTGAGGTTTATGACCCCATTAAGCGCAGCTTTTTGACCGCTGGTTCCACTGGCCTCAAGTGGAGCCCTGGGTGTATTGAGCCAAATATCAACACCTTGGACAAGGTATTTGGCCATATGCATATCGTAGTCTTCGAGGAACGCGACATGTCCTCCGATCTTGTGATCATTGCAGTAATTCAGGACCTCGTGGATAAAGTAACGGCCTGGTTCATCGGCCGGGTGCGCTTTCCCGGCAAACACAATTTGGACTGGGCGCCACCGATTATGGAGCAGCTGTTTGAGCCGTTCGAGGTCGCGAAACAACAGGGTTGCGCGCTTGTAGGTCGCAAACCGTCTGGCAAAACCGATGGTGAGTGCTTCTGGGTCCAGCAGGGTTCCTCTGGCGATGGCCTGCATGGGTTGAAGCTGGCCACGAATCCATCCATCGCGCGCGCGCTCGCGGATAAAGCGCATGAGTTTTCGTCTGCTGGTTTGGCGAACAGCCCACAATTCATGGTCCGGCAGGTCCGTGACGCGCTGCCAGATCGTGGGATCGTCGATTCGTTCGGCCCATTCAGGGCTGAGATATTTGGCGTAAAGGGAATTTGCCTCCGGGGAGATCCACGTCGGCGCATGAATGCCGTTCGTCACGTGCCTGATAGGAACGAGCTCCTCCGCCAAGCCGGGCCATAAGTGTTGCCACATATGGCGAGATACTCGTCCATGCTCCCGGCTGACACCATTGACATGAGCAGAAAGACGCATGGCAAGGGCTGTCATGTTGAAGCCGTGACCCGTGCTTTCTGGTGTCTCGCCGAGACGCAAAAATTCTTCCCTGGACAAGCCGATTTGACCCCAATAGTTCGCGAAATAACGGTCCATGAGGTGGAATGGAAAGATATCGTGTCCGGCGGGGACCGGGGTGTGCGTGGTGAAGACGGTGCTCTGTCGAACCAGGTCACTTGCTTCGGCATGGCTATGACCGGCGGTGACGAATTCGCGGATTCGTTCCATCGTCAGGAAGGCTGCATGGCCTTCATTGCAGTGCCAGACAGACGGATTGATACCGAGAGCGCGGAGAACACGTACGCCGCCGATGCCTAACAGAAACTCCTGACAGAGTCTCGTCTCTTGGTCCCCACCGTATAACCGCGCGGAGAGAGCGCGATCCTCGGGCGTATTTTCTGGCACGTCCGTATCAATGAGGAACAGTGACATGCGACCAGCGCGAACCTGCCACACGAGTACCGTGACTTGGCGATGACCGATCTCGACCTTAAAGGAGCAGGACATGCCAGCCGGCGTGATGGCATGCTGGATAGGTGAATCATGGCGATTGAAGGGTGCGTAAGTGGCTTCCTGCCAGCCCTCAGGGTTGATACGTTGCTTAAAGTAACCCTGAGGGTACATGAACCCAATGCCGATGAGGGGGATCCCTAGATCGCTGGCTTCTTTGCAATGGTCTCCGGCCAGAATGCCAAGGCCTCCGCTGTAGATCGGAATCGAGATATGCAATCCGAATTCTGCCGAGAAGTAAGCGATGGGAGAATTTTGAAGCGCAGGAAACTCCGTCGCTGCCCATGTTTTTTTATCGCTCAGATATTCGTCGAAGGTACGCAAAACGGCCGAATACCGACGCACAAAACTCGGATCACCGGCCAAGGTGGCGAGCCGTTCTGGTTTGACACTAGAAAGTAGCTGAACGGGATTGTGGTGAGTGAGAAACCACAGCGTGGGGTCGATGGATTCAAACAGCTGCCTTGCCGTTGGGGTCCAGCTCCACCACAAATTGCGGGCTAATTCATCCAGTCGGTGTAAATTGTGTGGAACCGTATCATGAGCGGCCTGTCCTTGATCGGGTGCTTGCACGACGCCTCCGTGGAAAATGGTCGATGGCTGAAGAAGCAGACTGGGGGGTCGTGCTTCCGAATGTTGCGTCAGGCATGTCCGGCTTTATGCCAGGATACCCACTGGTCAGAAAAAGCGACGGCGGCGTAGCGTTCTCCGAGGATTTTGGCGACACGATTCATGGTCGTCGTGAGTTGTTTCGCCTCCTCTTGCGTAAGGTCCTGACGAAACCGAGGATGAAGTCCCCATCGCGTCTCGACCTCTTCTCCCTTGACACTCGACATGACACTGACGAGTTTAATATCGGTGCCGGTCGCACCCCGAGGGGCCTGGCTGGCGGAGGCTCCACTAGGGCTCGCCGATGAGTCAGTCGCGGCCGGCGGCGCCTGCCCTTCAAAAATACCGGTAAGAGCCGGAATGACGGCGCTGATACAGAGCGTGGCGGCGGCAGTTACGGCCGGATTGCCGGTAGCTCCGACTAAGCGGGCAATGCGATCGCTGAAATCGCGATACATGTCATTCTTGGCCGGACTGTCTTCAGTGACTAGGAAACGGTAGCGCTCATAGGTCTGACGGCTTTCCGCTACCGCCGCCCCGATGGTGAGTACGATCTCTGTCTGGTCGCTGCCGACTCCGAAGGCTGGTTCCAGCGCTTTCTTGAGTAGATCGATCACTGCGTCTGTCAGTTCATCCATGAACTGAGGCTGTTCCTTGAGCGGAATGTGCAGCGTCGACACGCGATCCGCCAGGTTGAACATGACGCGTAAAAATTCCAGATAGATGGTCCACTCATCCTGGCGTTTCAGTTTTAGCGCCTGTTCCGGCACGGCACGTTTGAGCACCGATACGGATTCACCTGCCACCGCGAGCATGAGCTCCGCGACAATTTGCAGCTGTTGAGCGAACGAAGTGTGTCTGATTGTCATACAGGTCCCCTACGTGCCGGCATTATATACAACTCGATTTCAAGGTCCAAGTGCTGATCTTTCCTGACGCAGTTAGGAGGAGCGGCGAACAGCCTCTGTCGTTGCAAGGGATGCAGTGGTATGTTATACAGCGCGCCTCTCCCGTCATGCGCGTCACTCCAAAGACGGATGCTATCATGGACCGAGACGTTATACCTTACATTCTGAAACGGACCGCGGATCAGGACATTACCCCCAAGCTCTCGCTTGATTACGCCAGAGCGCTCAACCCGCAGCAGTTTGCGGCGGTGACGGCGGGTGACGGCCCTGCGCTCGTGATCGCCGGAGCCGGCAGCGGTAAGACCCGCACACTGGTCCATCGCGTTGCCTATTTGATCGATTCCGGCGTCGATCCATCTCACATTCTTTTGCTGACCTTTACGCGGAAGTCCTCCGAGGAGATGTTGGAGCGTGTGGGGGCCTTGATTGGTTCTCGTAGTCAGCGGGTCTGCGGGGGTACGTTTCACTCGGTTGCCAATATGTTGCTCCGGCGCCATGGGCGCGTGCTCGGGATCGAGCCGGCGTTTACCATCATGGATCGTGGCGATGCAGAAGATCTTATCGCCCTGTTACGCGCCCAAATGGGACTCAATGAAAAAGATAAGCGGTTCCCTCGCAAGGGCACTATCGCTGAAATCTACAGCAAATGCGAAAATACGTTACGCGGATTAGAGGATATTGTTCTCGAAGAGTTTTCGCATTTTGCCGACCACCTCGATGATCTTGGGAAACTGCAGCGAGCCTATCACGCGGCGAAGCGTCAACGGCAACTGCTCGACTATGATGACTTACTCGTCCTACTGCGGGACCTGCTGACCAAAGATGAACCGACTCAGCGGGCCATTTCTCAACGATTCCGGTATATCCTCGTGGACGAATATCAGGATACCAACCGGCTGCAAGCGGAACTCATTCGAAAGTTGGCGGCCACTCACGACAATGTCATGGTGGTTGGAGATGACTCACAATCCATTTATGCGTTCCGGGGCGCGACCTTCCGGAACATTATGGAATTCCCGACTTGGTTCCCGGGCGCACACATCTATAAACTTGAAGAGAATTATCGCAGCACGCAGCCGATTCTCAGTGTGGCCAACGAAATCATTCAAGAAGCGCCGGAGAAGTATTCGAAGCATTTGTTCACACGCAAGCTGGATGGGCCATTGCCTGCACTGGTAGAAGCAGCCGGTGAAAATGCACAGTCTCGTTTTGTGGCGCAGAAAATACTCGAGTTGCGGGAAGAGGGCGTGCCGCTGAATGAAATTGCGGTGCTCTTTCGGTCCAGCTTTCACTCCTTTGATCTGGAAATCGAGCTGTCTCGCTGCGGTTTACCGTTTGTGAAGCGGGGAGGAATCAAGTTCGTCGAGGCGGCGCATGTCAAAGATCTTCTCGCGCATTTGCGCGTAGTGGTGAATCCACAGGACGCAGTCAGCTGGCATCGTGTCCTTATGCTGGTTGAAGGTGTCGGCCCCAAGAAGGCGCAAGACTTAGTAGGAGCTATGGTGCGGACGAACGATCCGTATCAAGTATTGCGGGACAGCAGCGGCCGTTCAGGCAAAGGATTAAAGGAGCTGGCGCTGGTGCTCGAAAATCTTTCAAAGAGCGACGATCTGAGTCCGACTGAACAGGTGAACCGAATTTATGAATACTATCTCCCGATCCTGAAGGACCACCATGACGACTATCCGAAACGGATCAGGGATCTGGACCATTTGCATACCATCGCCGAGAGTTATCCAGGCCTGACTGAGTTCCTCGCCGATCTGGCGCTGGCACCTCCCGACGGAAGTGCGGTGGGGGTAGAGCCGTCAGGCCGAGACGATGAGCAGTTAGTGCTCTCGACGATTCATTCTGCCAAAGGGCTGGAATGGCAGTGCGTCTTTCTTCTGTGGGTTGTGGATGGGAAGTTTCCATCGGTCTTTTCGTTCAATACCGATGAGGAGTTGGAGGAGGAACGGCGGTTGTTATATGTGGCGGTAACACGGGCCAAGCGGTACCTCTTTTTGATCTATCCAATCAATGTCTATGACAAAAGCTCGGGCATGTTGTTGTGCAAACCGTCTCGATTTCTGGACCATGTGTCTCCACGCCTGTTTGAGACCCTGGCACTGGTTGAAGAGGGCAGTTCGTACGAATGGGGAGGTGAGCGTGACCGTTTTATGTAGGACGATCGCTCCCACCGCATAGGTCAGCCCGCCTTCTATGATCCGATTCCATCTTGGTAAAAAGATGCACATTGTGCATACATCTGTCGGTCGCCTGCGCGGAGTGATCGTCCTAATCGGGGCGGGAATGTTGCTGGGATTGTCGATGTCGGCTCTGGTGCAGGCTGATACACCGACAGCTGTTTCGGATGCCTCGCGAATGTGGTTGACTGTGGTGTCTGAAGCGAAATCCCTCGCACTTCCGACGCGGTTTCTTCAGCAAATTCCTCCGCAGTTTGTCACGTTTGAGTTTGAGGATTTGCAGGCATTTGCTGCGGAGTACCATCCGAAGGACCATCGAATGGTGCTGAATCGGTCCCTTTCCCTGAATGCAGCGGGGGGGACTCTACGGCCACTTGCGCGATTGACGCATAAAGAGCTGGAAACGCTCTACCACGAGCTGTTTCATGCCTACATGGATTTTCTTGAACAAGAGAGTGCGCCGCCCGAGGCGCATGCGTTGTTAATGGTGTTTGCTCGCGAACAACAACTGTGCCGGTATCAGCAGGTGCTCATCACGCCGGTGCTTCAAAAGAGAGAATTGAAAGAAGAGCGGTTTCTTAGTGAGGCAGAATCCTGGGAAGCTCTGAATGAGACATGGGCCGTGTTTGTGGGGTGGGCGGTGTGGACGCAGATGGAGTTGGGTAAGAAGCGGACCAAAGAGGTTCAGTCGGGAAGTAAGCCCCACTACATACCTGCGTGGCTCAAACGGTTGGAACTGGCGGAGCGGGATGCGGTCTTCAGGGGTTATTATGAACCTGAGGATCCAAATGAAAAGCTCATGGCGAGAAAGCGATTTTTGGCGCCTGAGTTTCGGCTATCGGCGCCTGAGCTGACTGTTCTGATGCGGGATGTGCTGGGCAGTTCTGCGGAATTAATTCGTCAGGCGAGTCTGGTGCTGAGACATAGCAGTGTGAATTCCAGTGCTCAAACGACTTGCCCTGCTCCGGTCTCCCCCTAGAATTCTTCCTGCATAGAACATACCCCCTTGACAATGGAACGTGTGGCAAATAAAATCGGCTGCTTTCAAGGCCAGGTCAATCTTCATTTCATCAGCACCCCAGCCCTGTCGTTTTGCTGGGAAGCTGTGCGTGGTGGGGCTTACTTCATTCGCCGATTCAAAGAATGAAACCGCTTCGGTTAGAGACTTGCCTGGAAGAGAAAGTCTTGATTTGAATTGGGCTTGAGAGACGGGCAGGTACCCAAGTGGACAAAGGGGGCAGACTGTAAATCTGCTGCCTTATGGCTTCCAAGGTTCGAATCCTTGCCTGCCCACCATATTTGAACCGGATCGCATCTGCCTAGTCAGAATAATGATCGTGAAGGATGTGCTGTGGCGGGCGCGGACTTGTTCCAGGCAGGGTGGCCGGCAAGTCATGAAGTGTTGGTAGGTTCACCCGTGGGCGGGCGTAGCTCAGTGGTAGAGTTCCAGCCTTCCAAGCTGGCTGTCGTGGGTTCAAATCCCATCGCCCGCTCCAATTGAGCGCCTTTGAGCAGGAGTACATCTACAGGGATATGGCGAGCGGATACAGATTTGAATTGATGGCCCACGTAGCTCAGTTGGCAGAGCACGTCCTTGGTAAGGACGAGGTCACGCGTTCGATTCGCGTCGTGGGCTCCACCCCATAATTTGCCGGAGCGGGGTCGTTCTCCTCGTGAGGGAGAAGCATTCGATTATGGGTTTTGGGAAAACAGTGTCGTGAGAAAAGGAGTAAATCATGGCGAAGGCGAAATTTGAGCGACGAAAGCCCCACGTGAACATCGGGACGATCGGGCACGTGGACCATGGCAAGACGACGTTGACGAGTGCCCTGACCAAGATCTGCTCGGACAAGGGCATGGCGAAGTTCATCAGCTATGACGAAGTGGCGAAGGCCTCGGAGAGCCAAGGGCGGCGCGATGCCAGCAAGATCATGACCATCGCGATCAGCCACGTGGAGTATGAGACGGCCAACCGGCACTATGCGCACGTCGATTGTCCGGGCCACGCGGATTATGTGAAGAACATGATCACCGGGGCCGCGCAAATGGACGGCGCGATTCTGGTGGTGAGCGCGGCCGACGGGCCCATGCCGCAGACGCGAGAGCACATTTTGTTGGCGCGCCAAGTCGGCGTCCCGTACATCGTGGTGTTTCTGAACAAGGCCGACAAGGTGGATGACAAGGAATTGCTGGAGCTGGTGGAGCTGGAAGTGCGGGAGTTGCTGACCAAGTACGAGTTTCCGGGCGACAAGATTCCCATCGTGCAGGGCTCGGCGTTGAAGGCGATCGAGGGGGATCAAGGGCCGTTGGGCGTACCGTCGATTCTGAAGTTATTGGAGGCCGTCGACACCTATATTCCGACGCCGACCCGCGCCATCGATAAGCCGTTTCTGATGCCGATCGAAGACGTCTTCACGATCAGCGGGCGCGGGACGGTCGTGACGGGGCGCTGCGAGAAGGGGATCGTGAAGGTGGGCGATGAAATCGAAATCGTCGGGTTGAAGCCGACGCAGACGACCATCGTGACCGGCGTGGAAATGTTCCGCAAGGTTCTCGACGAAGGGCAGGCGGGCGATAACATCGGCGTCTTGCTGCGCGGGACGAAGAAGGAAGATGTGGAGCGGGGCATGGTGCTGGCGAAGCCCAAGAGCATCACGCCGCATACGAAGTTCAAGGCCGAGATCTATGTGTTGACGAAGGAAGAGGGCGGGCGGCATACGCCGTTTTTCAACGGGTACCGGCCGCAGTTCTACTTCCGGACGACGGACGTGACGGGAATCGTGACGCTGACGCCGGGGGTGGAGATGGTCATGCCCGGAGACAATGTGACGGTGACCGGCGAGTTGATCAGCCCGATCGCCATGGATCAGGGGCTGCGCTTTGCGGTGCGCGAGGGTGGGAAAACCGTCGGCTCAGGCGTCGTCACTGAAATTCTAGCGTAGGAGAGGGAGGCGTGAGGCGTTAGACGTTCTAAGTGAGGGAGTGACTGTTCCCCGCCTTCACGTCGCACGCTTCGCGGGATTACGACATGCGAGACATTATTGATTTGGCCTGTACGGTCTGCAAGCAGCGGAATTATACGACCCGCAAGAACAAGAAAAATGACCCGGATCGTTTGGAGCGGAATAAGTTCTGTAAGTTTTGCCGGAAGCACATTGCCCATAAGGAAGTGAAGTAGGGTTTTTCGTGCTGGGTGGGGATTTTGACCTTGGCTCGGCAGCGCGCATGTTCCGAAGGAGGGGCATGGTGTCAACGGCAGCACATCGGTCTCCAAAACCGAGAGTCTAGGTTCAAATCCTAGTGCCCCTGCCAAGCTCAACGCGTATGACCTGGTGCATGGTGGTGTCGTGGCATTGTTTCTGTGAACCACTCGTTCTATGCTGTTGAGATTGCCTTCGCGCGTGACGCGATATCAGGCCGTCGGTTCGGGTAGCTGAACTGTTGGAAAGTTCCACGAGAGGATTGTAACCGTGTTTCAGCGATTGACCGCTTCTATTCGGGAATTCATCGAAGGCGTTCACGGCGAACTGAAAAAGGTGTCGTTTCCGACGAGGACGGAAACGATCGGAGCCACCACAGTCGTTATTGTGTTCTGCATCCTCATGTCCCTGTATCTTTCGATGATGGATTCCGTGCTGGGCTGGCTGATGCGCAAGGTTATCTAGATGCGTCGTGCGGCTGGACAGGTCCGGCATTGTCCGGACGATATGATGCTGGATGTTCAGCTGAGAGGAGATGATGAACAATAAGAACTGGTACGTCATCCATACCTATGCGGGGTTTGAAGGCCGCGTAAAAACCAGTCTCCTTGAGCGCGCAAATCAAATGGGGCTCACTGAGCGACTTGGGCAGGTCTTGGTGCCGACGGAAGATGTGATTGAAATCAAGGATGGCAAGCGACGGACTTCCAGACGCAAGTTTTTCCCGGGTTATGTCCTGATTGAGTTGGAATCGCCCTTGGCCGACGAAACCTTGCAGATGATCAAGGAAACTCCAAAGGTGACGGGGTTTGTCGGCGGCGGTGCCCAACCGACACCGCTTTCGCCTGAGGAAGTCGATTCGTTGTTGAAGCAGGTGGACGCCGGTGCGGCAGGTCCTCGCGAGCAGGTTCGGTTTATCAAGGGTGACAATGTCCGCATTGTGGACGGTCCGTTCCTGGGTTTTAACGGCGCCGTGGATGACGTGGATTCCGACCATAGCCGGGTGAAAGTCTTCGTGAGTATTTTTGGCCGGTCCACGCCGGTGGAGCTAGGATTCTTGCAGGTCGAGCGTATTTGAGGTCACTGGATTGGCGTTGCTGGACAGGGACCCGCTCCCAGCCTGTGCGCCCGATCCGCAGTTCTCATGGAGTAACTCATGGCTAAGGAAGTATCCGCACAAATTAAGTTGCAGATTCCGGCTGGCAAGGCCAACCCTGCGCCGCCTGTTGGCCCCTCGTTGGGGCAGCACGGTGTGAATATCATGGAGTTCTGCAAGCAGTTCAATGCGAAAACGCAGAAGGACGGGGATAGCATCATCCCGGTGATCATAACGGTCTACAAAGATCGTAGCTTTACCTTCATCATGAAGACCCCTCCAGCTTCGGACTTGCTGAAGAAAGCCGCCGGTATTATCAAGGGCTCCGGGGTGCCCCATAAGGATAAAGTCGGGAAGATCAGTCAGGCCCAAGTCCGGGAGATCGCCCAAAAGAAATTGTCCGACCTGAATGCGGCTGATCTGGAAGGCGCCATTAAGATCATCCAAGGGACAGCGCGCAGTATGGGCATCACCGTCCAGTAAGTCTCGGTAGAGTGAACCTCCGGCGGACGTGAAGGAGTAGCAGTATGGGAAAGAAGTTGACCGCGGCTCAAGAAAAGATCGAGCCCAGGTTCTATGCGTTGAAAGAGGCGGTCGAGGCCGTCAAAGAGGCAGCGTTTGCCAAGTACGATGAATCCGTGGATCTAGCGATTCGCTTGGGGATTGATCCGAAGCGATCGGATCAAATGGTACGCGGTACGACCGCGTTACCGCACGGAACCGGGAAGAAAGTCCGTGTGCTTGTCTTTGCGAAGGGCGAGAAGGAACAAGAGGCTCGGCAGGCCGGCGCCGATTTTGTCGGCTCCGATGACTTGATGGAAAAGATCAAGGGCGGGTGGATGGATTTTGATTGTGCGATTTCCACCCCAGATCTGATGGCCTCCGTCGGCAAGCTCGGAAAGGTATTGGGTCCCCGCGGTCTGATGCCGAATCCGAAAACCGGCACGGTGACCTTCGAAGTTGGCAAGGCTGTGAGCGAGATTCGTAAAGGCCGCGTCGAGTTCAAGGTCGAAAAAGCCGGGATCGTTCAAGTGCCGGTTGGGAAGGTCTCATTTGATGCCCAAAAATTGTACGACAATGCCCATGCGGTGTTGGAGTCTGTCGTCAAAGCGAAGCCGTCCTCCTGTAAAGGCCGCTATCTCAAGAGTGTGACGATGTCGAGCACCATGGGGCCGGGCGTGAAGCTGGATCCCGTGGCCTTGTCGAAGTTGTGGAGTTGAGAACGTAGAGGTTCTCAGTAAGGGGAAAGGCATGAAGAAAGAAGAGAAGGCAACAGCGATCGCGGAATTGACGGAAAAATTCGGTCGCGCCCGCTTGGCTATTCTGACGGAGTGCGCCGGCATGCCCGTCAATCAGATGACCGAGTTGCGCAGGCAGTTACGTGGCGCCAAGGCCGAGTATTGCGTGATCAAGAATACCCTAGCCGTCCGTGCGTCGGCCGGGACAAGTCTTGCCGATGCGAAGCCGCATTTTAAGGGACCAACGGGGTTGGTGATCGGCTATGACGATCCGGTTCTCCCGGCGAAAATCTTGCGGGATTTTATTCAGGCTGAAAAACGCTCGGAAAAGATCAAAGTTACTGTCGGGGTACTGGAAGGCCGGTTGGTGCAAGCGGCGGATCTCAACGCCATTGCGCAGCTGCCGAAAAAGGAAGTGTTGATTGCGATGCTGCTGTCGGCCATGCAGGGTCCGATTCGCGGCGTGGTGTACGCGTTGAGCGGAGTATTGAGCAAGTTCGTGCGAGTCATTGCAGCCATTCAGGATAAAAAGAAAGGGGAGGGCGACATGTCAGCAGCAGAAGGAACCAAGTTGTCACAGGATGAATTGATCAAGGCAATCGAGAGCATGAGCGTATTGGAATTGGCGGATCTCGTGAAGGGACTGGAGACACGTTTTGGAGTGACCGCGGCGGCGCCGATGGCCATGATGGCACCGGCCGGCGGCGGAGCGGCTGCGGCACCGGCAGAGGAAAAGACATCGTTCGACGTCATTTTGGTCAGCGCGCCGGCTGACAAGAAAATCCAGGTCATCAAAGTCGTGCGCGAACTTACCAGCCTCGGACTTAAGGAAGCGAAGGACTTGGTTGAAGGCGCTCCGAAGCCCGTCAAGGCCGGCGTGACCAAGGAAGAATCCGATACTATGAAGAAAAAGCTTGAAGAGAGCGGGGCTAAAGTCGAAATCAAGTAATCGCTCGGTGATCTGCGGTGCGAGTTGTCCGGTGGGATGGCGCGAGGCGTTCATCTCCTTATGAGCTTGGAGGGCTAACGAATGTCGGAATCGACTCTTTCGGAGTTTGTCGAACGCAAGGATTTTTCTCGGATTCGTACGAGCATCGACATTCCCGATCTCATTGAAATCCAAAAGCGGTCCTACGAGGAGTTCCTCCAGATGGAGGTCGAGCCGGATCGTCGCAAGGATCAAGGGTTGCAAGCGGCATTGGCCAGTGTCTTTCCCATCACGGACTACAACAACACCGCCGCGCTGGAGTTCTCCAATTACACCTTGGGGACACCCAAATACGATGAGCGGGAATGCCTTGAGCAGGGAATGACCTATGCCGTCCCGCTGAAACTACGGGTGCGACTGATTGTCTTCGACAAGGAAGACAAGGGTCCTAAGAAGAAAGTCCTGGACGTGCGAGAGCAGGAAGTGTATGTCGGTGAACTTCCGCTTATGACGGAGCGTGGGACGTTTCTGATTAACGGAACTGAGCGAGTGGTGGTCAGTCAGCTGCACCGCTCGCCAGGCGCGTCCTTTACTCACGACAAGGGGCGAACCCATGCCAGCGGGAAGGTGCTATTTTCCGCTCGGATCATTCCGTATCGCGGATCGTGGCTCGATTTCGAGTTCGATGCCCGGGACATCTTGTATGTTCGGATCGACCGCCGCCGGAAGATGCCGGCAACTATACTGTTGAAGGCGTTCGGGTATAGCACCGACGATTTGCTGCGCATGTATTACCCCGTGGAAGAGATTCGTGTTTCCAGAGGGAAGCTCTACAGGAAGCTCGATGCGGAGATCCATCATGGCCTGAAGTGTTCGACGGAAGTGATGGAGAAGGGCGGGAAAGATCCTCTCGTTCGCGAAGGCGCCAAACTGACGAAAGTTTTGATTGCCAAGCTCAAGGCTGCAGGAATCAAGGAGATTCCTGTGACGCCGGCTGAGTTGGTCGGGCGCGCGGTGCTGACGGAACTCGTTGATGCCGGCAAGAAGCAGTCGTTGGCGGAGAAGAATCAGCGTCTCACTGAAGAAATCCTTGAGAAGGTTTTGGAAAGCGACATTGCGGAATTCAAGGTCATTTATCTCGATACGACGAATGCCACGCTGGTGATCCTCGACACCCTTGATATGGAGCGCACCGCGTCAAAAGAAGAGGCAATGGTCGAGATTTATCGTCGCCTGCGGCCAGGCGAGACGCCATCTGTTGAGACCGCGCGGGCGTTATTTGACAACTTATTTTTAAGTCCCAAGCGATATGATCTATCCCCGGTGGGACGGCTCAAGCTCAACAAAAAGCTGGGGCTCGATTTTGCGCTCGAACAGCGTACCTTAACGGCGCAAGATATCGTGGAAGTGGTGCGATACCTCGTGAATCTCAAGATTGGTCGCGGTGAGATCGATGACATCGACCACTTGGGCAATCGTCGTGTGCGGTCTGTGGGCGAGCTTTTGGAAAACCAGTTCCGATTAGGTCTCGTGCGAATGGAGCGGAGCATCAAGGAGCGCATGAACCTCCTGGACATGGAGACCGTGCTGCCACACGACCTGATCAATGCTAAGCCCGTTGTTGCGGCGGTCAAAGAGTTTTTCAGCAGCAGCCAGCTCTCTCAGTTTATGGATCAAACGAATCCTCTGGCTGAAATCACCCATAAGCGCCGCCTGTCGGCCCTGGGCCCAGGCGGGTTAACGCGTGAGCGTGCCGGCTTTGAGGTGCGCGACGTGCATCCTTCGCATTACAGTCGCATTTGCCCGATTGAAACACCGGAAGGCCCCAACATCGGGTTAATCACATCCCTGGCCACCTATGCGCGCATCAATGAGTTTGGATTCATCGAGGCGCCGTACCGGAAGGTGCTCAAGGGCCGAGTGAGCGATGAGCTGGAGTATCTCTCGGCCATCGAGGGTGACAAGTACATCATTGCCCAGGCCAACTCAAAGGTTGATACATCGGGCAAGCTCGTATCAGAAACGGTGTCAGCCCGCTCCGGCGGAGATTTTATTACGGCCACGCCCGACAAAATCGAATACATGGACGTCTCCCCGAAGCAGGTGGTCAGCGTGGCGACGGCATTGGTGCCGTTTCTTGAGCACGATGACGCCAACCGTGCATTGATGGGCTCGAACATGCAGCGGCAAGCGGTGCCTTTGCTGAAGGCGGAGTCCCCGTTGGTCGGAACTGGGATGGAAGCTGTGGTGGCGCGCGATTCCGGGTATGTCGTGCAGGCAAAGCGAGAAGGAGTGGTGGAGAGTGTCGATGCCACCAGGATCGTCGTTCGTGCCGATTCGAAAGAGGGACGCAAGCGAAACGATTCGGGCCTTGATGTCTATGAAATGATCAAGTTTCAGCGGTCGAATCAAAATACCTGCATCACCCAGACGCCCGTGGTCCGGGTCGGGGAACCTGTGAAGAGAGGACAGGTCTTGGCGGATGGTCCCGCAATTGATCACGGAGAGCTGGCGCTCGGCAAAAATGTCCTCGTCGCATTCATGCCGTGGGGGGGATACAACTTCGAAGATGCGATTCTGTTGAGCGAAAAGTTGGTGCGTGAAGACGCGTTCACCTCCATTCACATTGAAGAATTTGAGGTAGAAGCCCGCGATACGAAATTGGGCAAGGAAGATATTACGCGCGATATTCCGAACGTCGGTGAGGAAGCGCTTCGTGATTTGGACGAGAGCGGGATTATTCGGATCGGCGCGGAGGTGAAGCCCGGTGATATTCTCGTCGGAAAGGTCACCCCGAAAGGTGAAACCCAGCTGACACCGGAGGAGAAGTTGTTGCGCGCGATCTTCGGTGAGAAGGCAGGGGACGTCAAGGACACCTCACTGACGGTTCCTCCTGGCGTGGAAGGCATTGTCGTCGATGTAAAGATCTTTTCCCGCAAAGGGTTGGATAAGGACGAACGCTCGAAGAGCATCGAGAGCGAAGATCACATGAAGTTGCAGCGAGACCACCAGGAAGAGCTGCGAATCATTGAGGACGAAAAAACAAAAAAAGTTCGCAAGCTGCTACTGGGGAAAGTGGTCGGACGGGATCTGATGGATCCTGAGACCGGCGACGTGATTTTAAAGAAGAAGGGCAAGTTGACCGCTGACATCTTGAAGCGCTTGCCGGATGACATGGTGCGCCATATCATTCTCAGCGATCCTGATGAGCAAAAAGAGCTGGAGGATGTCGAGCGTCGCGCCAAAGAGCAGATCGAAATTCTGCAGACGCTATATGATGAAAAAGTCGGTCGTCTGAGACGAGGGGATGAGCTTCCGCCAGGTGTGATTAAGCTCGTGAAGGTCTACATCGCGATGAAGCGTAAGATTCAGGTCGGCGACAAGATGGCCGGGCGTCACGGTAACAAAGGCGTGGTGTCGCGCGTGTTGCCGGAAGAAGACATGCCCTATATGCCGGACGGGACGCCTGTAGAGATCGTCTTGAATCCGTTGGGTGTGCCGTCTCGTATGAACGTGGGTCAGATTCTGGAGACGCACCTGGGTTGGGCGGCGCGGGCACTGGGAATTAAGGTGGCGAGCCCGGTCTTCGACGGTGCCTCTGAAAAGGAAATCAAAGACCTTCTCAAGAAGGCTAAGCTTTCCCCCAGCGGTCAAACAGAGTTGATGGACGGGCGTACGGGCGAATCATTCGCGAGCCATGTGACGGTTGGATATATGTATGTGCTGAAGCTCCATCACCTCGTGGATGATAAGATTCACGCCCGATCGATTGGCCCATATTCCCTGGTGACTCAGCAGCCCCTCGGAGGAAAAGCACAATTCGGCGGTCAACGATTGGGAGAGATGGAAGTGTGGGCGCTTCAGGCGTATGGAGCCGCTTCTATACTACAAGAATTCTTGACTGTGAAATCTGACGATGTGCCGGGACGGTCGCGCATGTATGAAGCGATCGTTAAAGGGGAACCATTCCTGGAACCAGGGCTGCCGGAATCGTTCAACGTGTTAGTCAAAGAGCTGCAAAGTCTGGGGCTCGATGTCGAGCTGGTTAAATCGAAGGACTGATTTTAGTGCTGAGTGTTCATAGAGAATTAGCTCACCACTGAGAATGCGCTCAGGCGACCGTTAAGGAGGGATCAACCTTGGAAGGTGTATACACATTATTCGAAAAGCCGCGTGACTCGGTGTCGTTCGACTCGATGCGGATTCGCATTGCGTCGCCCGAAAAAATCCGATCGTGGTCATATGGCGAAGTCAAGAAACCGGAAACGATCAATTACCGATCCTTCAAACCCGAAAAAGACGGATTGTTCTGCGCCAAGATTTTTGGCCCGATCAAGGACTGGGAGTGTAATTGCGGCAAATACAAACGGATGAAGCATCGCGGCATCGTGTGCGACAAGTGCGGTGTCGAAGTGATTCAGTCGAAGGTGCGCCGCGAGCGGATGGGGCACATCGAGCTGGCGGCCCCGGTTGCGCATATCTGGTTTCTCAAGGGTGTCCCCAGTCGGATTGGGACATTGCTGGACATGAGCCTCAAGCAGCTCGAAAAGATTCTTTACTTCGAAAGCTACGTCATGGTGGATCCCGGATCTACGAGCATGAGCGAGCAGGAGTTGGTGACGGAGGAAAAGCTGCGGGAGTTGCAATCTGAGTATGGTAACGGCGCGTTCAAGGTTGGGATCGGCGCTGAGGCCATCCGTGAGTTGCTACGCAAAGTCGATATCAATACCCAGTGGGACGAATTGCATGTGAAGGCCAAAGCGTCGGCGTCTGCTGCGCTGAAAAAGAAATATGCGAAACGTCTGAAGGTCCTTGAAGCGTTTCGCCGTTCGGGTAACAAGCCAGAGTGGATGATTATGGATGTTATCCCGGTGTTGCCGCCCGAACTCCGTCCATTGGTGCCCTTGGACGGAGGTCGTTTTGCGACCTCGGATCTCAATGACCTCTATCGCCGCGTGATCAACCGGAACAATCGCTTGAAGCGTCTGATCGAATTGAAGGCTCCCGGCGTCATCATCCGCAACGAAATGCGTATGTTGCAGGAGGCCGTGGACGCCCTGTTCGATAACGGTCGTCGGGGTCGGGCCATTCGCGGACCGAACAAGCGTCCACTGAAGTCGTTGAGCGATATGCTCAAGGGAAAACAAGGACGGTTCCGCCAGAATCTCCTGGGTAAGCGCGTCGACTATTCAGGTCGGACCGTTATCGTCGTTGGGCCGGAATTGCGTCTGCATCAGTGTGGATTGCCCAAGAAAATGGCTTTGGAATTGTTCAAGCCGTTCATCTTCCACAAGCTGGAGGAACGGGGCGCGGCCACGACGATTAAGAGCGCCAAACGATTAGTCGAAAAAGAGCGGCCTGAGGTGTGGGATGTGCTGGATGAAGTCATCCGCGAGCATCCTGTATTGCTCAATCGCGCACCGACCTTGCACCGGCTTGGCATTCAGGCCTTCGACCCTGTGTTAGTGGAAGGCAAGGCGATTCGACTTCATCCTCTTGTCTGCGCTGCGTTCAATGCCGACTTTGACGGCGATCAAATGGCCGTCCACGTGCCCTTATCCGTCGAGGCGCAGGTCGAGGCGCGCGTTCTGATGATGTCGATCAATAACATCCTTTCACCTGCCAATGGAAAGCCGATCGCCGTACCATCCCAAGATATGGTTCTTGGATGTTATTGGCTTACAAAGGAACGTGTCGGCGCGAAGGGTGAAGGTAAACTGTTTGGATCGCAGGAGGAAGCGCGGATTGCCTATGATGCGGGTGCGTTGGATGAGCATGCGCGAATTAAGGTGCGATCCAACGGGGCGATGATTCAAACCACTGCTGGGCGTGTCATTCTCGCGGAAATTCTTCCTGCGATGATGCCGTTTGCGGATGCCAACAAACTGATGACCAAGAAGGAAATGTCGAAGCTGATCGATGCGGTCTATCGGCAGGCGGGACATCGTGAAACCGTGACGTTCCTGGACAAGATCAAGGACCTCGGCTTTCATTATGCCACCAGGGCTGGGATGTCCATTTGCATCGATAACATGCACATTCCTACCCGTAAGGAAGACCTTATTGGGAAGGCTCAGCATGAAGTCAACGAAATCGAAAAACAATATTCCGAAGGTTTGATCACCAACGGTGAGCGATACAACAAAGTCATCGACATTTGGGCGCACGTCACCGAACAGGTGGCCAACGAGATGATGAAGGAATTGGGCGCTGGCGGTGATCCGGCAAAGATCGAATCGTTCAATCCCATTTTCATGATGGCCGATTCGGGTGCACGAGGCAGTTCGCAGCAGATCCGTCAGCTGGGCGGTATGCGCGGATTGATGGCGAAACCGTCCGGAGAAATTATCGAGACGCCGATCACGGCCAACTTCCGTGAGGGCTTGACGGTATTGCAGTACTTCATCTCAACGCACGGTGCGCGAAAAGGTTTGGCCGACACGGCACTAAAAACCGCCAATTCGGGATATCTCACCCGTAGGTTGGTTGATATTGCGCAGGATGTCATCGTGACCGAGGAGGATTGCGGCACGACCGACGGCATCTTGGTCAGCGCCCTCCTCGAGGGTGGAGAGATCATTCAGCCATTGGAAGAGCGTCTCCTTGGGCGTCTTGCCGGGGAAGATATCCGCGACCCAGTGACCGGAGAGATCATCGTCTCCTTCAACGAAGAAATCGACGAAGAACAGGCGAAGGCGGTCGTTGAGGCCGGTGTGGATCGGGTGAAAATCCGTTCGGTATTGACATGCCAGTCCCCACGCGGGGTATGCCGTCTTTGCTACGGCCGCGATTTGTCGCGAGGTCGACTGGTAGAAAAGGGAGAGCCGGTTGGAGTGATTGCCGCGCAATCGATCGGCGAGCCTGGCACGCAGTTGACCATGCGGACCTTTCACATCGGAGGCACCGCGAGCAAAGTGGTTGAGCAAACGGTGTTGGAAGCCAAGCACGCTGGCCAGCTGAAGTTCATGAGTTTGGATGCCAAGAAGAATGCCGACGTCCACAATGGTGGCATTGCGGTACGGAATAAAGATGGCGAATGGGTCGTCATGAATCGCAATGCGAAAATTGCGATTGTGGACGATACCGGCCGAGAGCGGGAGAAGTACCCGGTTGTGTATGGCGCCAAGATCAAGGTCAAGGATGGAGACCGGGTTGAGGTGGGGCAAAAGTTGGTCGAATGGGACCCCTATTCGTTGACGATCCTGACGGAGACCGGCGGGAAAGTTGCCTACGGCGACATTCTTGAAGGGGTGACCATGAAGGAAGAGTTTGACGAGGTGACCGGTCTGTCACGGAAGGTCATCATCGAGCAGAGTGGGGCTACGCTTCGCCCTCGTGTGTCGATCAAGGACGACAGCGGCAAGACGGCAAAAGTGTCTGGATCGGGCACGCCTGTGGCGCGGTATCTCCTGCCGGTGGGTGCGCATATCTTCGTCGAGAAGGGGGCTCAAGTGCATCCCGGCGACGTGCTGGCCAAAATTCCGCGAGAAACAACCAAGACCAAGGACATCACCGGCGGCCTTCCGCGAGTCGCAGAGTTGTTCGAGGCCCGCAAGCCGAAGGAGCAGGCGGTGATCAGTGAGATCGACGGCGAAGTCTCTTATGGCGGCTTTGTAAAGGGTATGCGGAAGGTGCTTGTCGACAACAAGATGGGCGATGTGAAGGAATATTTCATTCCCAAGGGTAAGCACGTCAATGTGCATGAGGGAGACTGGGTGCGGGCCGGTGAGCCACTCATGGATGGTTCAGCCAATCCTCACGACATTTTGGATGTGTTGGGGCCGAAAGAACTGCAAAAGTATCTCGTCGACGAAGTGCAGGATGTCTACCGGTTGCAAGGCGTGTCCATCAATGACAAGCACATTGAGATCATTGTCAGGCAAATGCTTCGGAAGGTCCGGATCGAAGATCCTGGGGATACCTCATTCTTGCCGGGTAGCCAAGTCAGCAAAGGCTTGTTCGATGTGGAGAATCAACGGGTCCTAGACAAGGACGGCAAGCCGGCGCTTGGAAAGCCGGTCCTCCTCGGTATTACCAAGGCCGCGCTGACCACGGATAGCTTTATTTCGGCGGCATCCTTCCAGGAAACCACGCGCGTGCTGACCGAGGCCGCGATCAACGGTCGCGAGGATAACCTCCTTGGCTTGAAGGAGAATGTGATCGTGGGCCGTCTCATTCCAGCCGGAAGCGGTTTTGAGGAATATCGCGAGACCTTTGTGGCGAGTGCGAGGAGTGCCGGAGATCTACCGGGAGGTCAGGCTCAACCAGTTGCCGTCGGGCAACATCCGATCGACTCACCGGCCAGTGCAACTGAAAATAATGAGTAAAGGAAGAGAACTTTCTTGACATAAGTAGTGCGGATCTCTATAATCCGACGGCTTTGCTCATGAGCATTTTAAGTAAATGTTTGCTTGACCACGAAAGAGTATAGTGCATGCCAACGATTAATCAGCTCGTGCGAAAAGGCCGCACGCTTGTAAAGCCTAAGACGAAAAGCCCGGCGCTCAAAAGTTGTCCGCAGAAGCGCGGAGTCTGTCTCCGCGTCTACACGACGACTCCCAAAAAACCAAACTCCGCTCTTCGGAAGGTGGCTCGTGTTCGGTTGACGAACGGGATGGAGGTCACCACGTACATCCCTGGTGTCGGCCATAATCTGCAGGAGCACTCCATTGTATTGGTTCGTGGTGGTCGCGTGAAGGACTTGCCTGGTGTGCGATATCACATTGTGCGAGGTTCTCTGGATGCGGTGGGGGTCGCTGATCGTAAGCAGTCCCGTTCCAAGTACGGAGCGAAGCGCCCAAAGTAGCAATTGTTGTGTCATTGCGTCTGTGCGCAATGGAAACCGATTTTACCTTATAGGATAACGATGCCACGCGGACAATTTTTCGGTCATCGAGAGGCGCAGCCCGATTCGAAGTATCGCGATAAGCTTGTCGGCAAATTTCTGAACGTCCTAATGGGCGGCGGAAAGAAGAGCACGGCAGAGCGTGTATGTTACGGGGCATTCGATTTGATCCAGGAGAAAACTAGCGGCGGTGATCCGATGAAGGTCTTCAAGTCGGCCGTCGATAACGTGAAGCCGGTTGTAGAGGTGAAGTCGCGTCGGGTGGGTGGTGCTTCCTATCAGGTGCCTGTTGAGATACGACCGTCACGTCGGGTTTCATTGGCATTGCGATGGATTACCGAATACTCGCGTTCGCGGGGCGGGAAAAGCATGCAGGATCGACTTGCCGCTGAATTGCTCGATGCGTCCAATAACACGGGTGCATCGGTGAAAAAGCGCGAGGATGTCCATAGAATGGCTGAGGCCAACAAGGCCTTTGCTCATTACCGCTGGTAATTAGTTGGTCTCGTGTCGTGCTGCTGTTGAGCCAGGCTGCGAAATTGCCGGATAAATTCCGGCCTCGCAGGGCAAGGTTTACGGCTCGGATGGCGGCACGTTCGTTTTTTCTGGGGGAGTTGTGGCCAGGCAGACACCGTTAGAGCGTACTCGAAATATCGGCATCATGGCGCATATTGATGCTGGAAAGACGACGACCACTGAGCGAATTCTCTATTACACGGGAATGACGCATAAGATGGGAGAGGTGCATGAGGGCGCTGCGACGATGGATTGGATGGAGCAGGAGCGTGAGCGTGGCATTACCATCACCGCGGCCGCAACGACCTGCTTCTGGCGCGAGCACCGTATCAATATTATCGATACGCCTGGTCACGTAGATTTCACCATTGAGGTTGAGCGTTCGTTGCGGGTTCTTGATGGTGCCGTTGCGGCATTTGACTCGGTGCAGGGTGTCGAGCCTCAGTCTGAGACCGTGTGGCGCCAAGCTGATAAGTATGAGGTCCCTCGCATCGCTTTTATGAATAAGATGGATCGTATCGGGGCAGATTTTTACGCCAGTGTTCAGTCGATTATCGATCGTTTGGGCGCCAATCCTGTGCCCATTCAGATCCCGATCGGGCGCGAATCGGAGTTTCGTGGCTCTGTCGATCTCATTACGATGAAGGGATACTTTTACGACGACGAAACGCTTGGGGCTAAATATAAAATCGGTGAAATTCCTGCCGATATGGTCGACCAGGCAAGCGAGTATCGGCAGAAAATGCTCGATGCGGTTGCCGAATTCGATGATCACGTCATGGAGAAGTATATCAACGGTCAGTCGTTGAGTGAAGACGAGGTCCGGCGTGTCGTTCGTGCCGGCACTATCTCTATGAAGATCGTTCCTGTGCTTTGCGGCTCTGCCTTTAAGAATAAGGGTGTACAGCAGTTGCTGGATGGCGTTGTTGATTTCCTTCCTTCGCCGGTTGATATCCCGCCAGTGATCGGGGTGGAGCCTAACGGCGGGAAAGAAGTGCAGCGTGCGCCCTCCGATTCTGAACCATTTTCCGCGCTTGCATTTAAAATCATGACTGACCCCTTTGCTGGACAGCTGACGTTTTTTCGAGTGTATTCAGGCACCTTAAAGACCGGAACTCCGGTTCTCAACGTGACTAAGGGAACGAAGGATCGCGTCGGGCGCCTTTTGAAGATGCATGCGAATAAGCGCGAGGAAATCGACATTGTCTACGCGGGGGATATTGCCGCCGCCGTGGGACTCAAGGGGGCGACGACCGGAGACACATTGGCTGACGAGAAACAGCCGGTCCTTCTCGAGATCATGAAATTTCCAGAGCCGGTCATTGCCATGGCTATTGAGCCAAAGACCAAGCCAGACCAGGAAAAGATGGGATTCGCGCTACAGAAGTTGGCGCAGGAGGATCCTTCGTTCAGGGTTCGGACTGATGAGGAAACTGCTCAGACGATTATTGCCGGGATGGGAGAGTTGCATCTCGAAATCATTGTCGATCGCATGCTGCGCGAATTTAAGGTCGAGGCCAATGTCGGCAAGCCTGAGGTGGCGTTTCGTGAAACCATTCGCCGCAAGGCGGAGGCTGAATCGAAGTACATCAAGCAGACGGGTGGGCGTGGACAGTATGGCCACGTTGTGTTGACGGTTGAACCGTCAGAGTCGGGTAAGGGTTTGGAGTTCATCAATAAGACCGTTGGTGGGTCAATTCCTAAGGAATATATTCCTGCGATTGAAAAGGGTGTGAAGGAGCGGATGGAGACTGGGGTCGTGGCAGGCTTTCCCTTGCGTGATGTCAAGGTGACGGTGATTGATGGTTCCTACCATGACGTTGACTCTAATGAAATGGCTTTTAAAATTGCCGGTTCCATGGGTTTTGCCGATGCGTGCAAAAGGGCCGATCCTGTTCTTCTTGAGCCGATTATGAAGGTTGAAGTCCTGGTGCCACAGGAATTTATGGGTGATGTCATCGGGAATCTGAATGGTCGTCGCGGGAAGGTGCAGGGTATGAAGGTGCGTGCCGGGGCTCAGGCCATTGAAGCAACTGTCCCGTTGATGGAAATGTTTGGTTATGCGACGGATTTGCGGTCACGGACGCAAGGGCGTGCTACGTATAGCATGGAATTTGACCGCTACGACCAAGTGCCCAAGCAAATAGCGGAAGCGATCACTGCCAAGCATCGTGGCGAATAAGTTTGTCGATTCTGTGAATTAGGGAGGATCGGGGATGGCGAAGGCGAAATTTGAGCGACGAAAGCCCCACGTGAACATCGGGACGATCGGGCACGTGGACCATGGCAAGACGACGTTGACGAGTGCCCTGACCAAGATCTGCTCGGACAAGGGCATGGCGAAGTTCATCAGCTATGACGAAGTGGCGAAGGCCTCGGAGAGCCAAGGGCGGCGCGATGCCAGCAAGATCATGACCATCGCGATCAGCCACGTGGAGTATGAGACGGCCAACCGGCACTATGCGCACGTCGATTGTCCGGGCCACGCGGATTATGTGAAGAACATGATCACCGGGGCCGCGCAAATGGACGGCGCGATTCTGGTGGTGAGCGCGGCCGACGGGCCCATGCCGCAGACGCGAGAGCACATTTTGTTGGCGCGCCAAGTCGGCGTCCCGTACATCGTGGTGTTTCTGAACAAGGCCGACAAGGTGGATGACAAGGAATTGCTGGAGCTGGTGGAGCTGGAAGTGCGGGAGTTGCTGACCAAGTACGAGTTTCCGGGCGACAAGATTCCCATCGTGCAGGGCTCGGCGTTGAAGGCGATCGAGGGGGATCAAGGGCCGTTGGGCGTACCGTCGATTCTGAAGTTATTGGAGGCCGTCGACACCTATATTCCGACGCCGACCCGCGCCATCGATAAGCCGTTTCTGATGCCGATCGAAGACGTCTTCACGATCAGCGGGCGCGGGACGGTCGTGACGGGGCGCTGCGAGAAGGGGATCGTGAAGGTGGGCGATGAAATCGAAATCGTCGGGTTGAAGCCGACGCAGACGACCATCGTGACCGGCGTGGAAATGTTCCGCAAGGTTCTCGACGAAGGGCAGGCGGGCGATAACATCGGCGTCTTGCTGCGCGGGACGAAGAAGGAAGATGTGGAGCGGGGCATGGTGCTGGCGAAGCCCAAGAGCATCACGCCGCATACGAAGTTCAAGGCCGAGATCTATGTGTTGACGAAGGAAGAGGGCGGGCGGCATACGCCGTTTTTCAACGGGTACCGGCCGCAGTTCTACTTCCGGACGACGGACGTGACGGGAATCGTGACGCTGACGCCGGGGGTGGAGATGGTCATGCCCGGAGACAATGTGACGGTGACCGGCGAGTTGATCAGCCCGATCGCCATGGATCAGGGGCTGCGCTTTGCGGTGCGCGAGGGTGGGAAAACCGTCGGCTCAGGCGTCGTCACTGAAATTCTAGCGTAGCGATGTCGCAGGCATTAGGCCGGCATGTGAGGAGTAGAGCGTGAAAGTCGATCAAAGAATTCGTATCAGGTTGCGCGGATTTGACTATCGCGTGCTTGATCAGTCTGTGGTGGAAATTGTTGAGACGGTTAGGAGAAGTGGCGCGAGAGTTGTTGGTCCAATTCCCTTACCGACAAGAATCGAGAAGTTTACAGTTCTGCGGTCGACTCATGTTGACAAGAAGTCCCGCGAACAATTTGAGATCCGTACGCACAAGCGGCTGTTGGATATCATGGAGCCCACGCCCGAGACGATGGATTCCCTGATGAAGCTAAATTTGGCAGCGGGTGTGGATGTGGAAATCAAGCTCTGATGGTTGGTTAAGCCAACTGTAACTGAGCTGACAGGAAGATGATGACAAACGGATTATTGGGTAGAAAATTAGGAATGACCCAGGTTTACGACGAAAGCGTGCTAGAGCCAGTCACAGTGATTGAGGCCGGTCCTTGTCGAGTCGTGGCGATTAGGACCAAGGAGCGAGACGGTTATGAGGCGGTGCAACTCTCTTTTGGGGAGGTGAAGGAGCGTAAGTTATCCAGCGGCGAGCTCGGTCACCTTAAAAAGCATCAGGCTCCAGCTAGTCGTTGGCTCAGAGAATTTCCCAAGGTTGGAGATGTGACTGTCGGTGCAACCGTAAAAGTCGATATGTTCAAGAAGGGTGATTGGGTGGATGTGGTTGGGGTATCTAAGGGTAAAGGCTTCCAGGGGGTCATGAAGCGCCATAACTACTCCGGTGGGCCGGAGTCTCACGGTTCCATGTTTCACCGCGCACCGGGTTCAATTGGTGCCAGTTCATATCCATCGCGAGTCTGGAAGAATAAGGCCCTCCCTGGGCATATGGGGGATGAGCGCGTAACTGTACAGCGCTTGAAGGTGATTGACGCTCGTCCAGATGAAAACCTGTTGTTTGTCCGCGGAGCAGTGCCAGGTGGTGTGAATGGGCTGCTGATTGTGCGGAAGTCGAAGAAGAGTTGAGCTATGCCGACCGTTGACGTTATTGATTCGAAAAAGAAAAAAGTAGGTACGGTAGATTTGCCGAACGAAGTATTCGGCTGCAAGCCCCATGTCACTCTCGTTCACGAAGTCGTTGTGATGCAGCGAGCCTGTGATCGTCAGGGCACCGCGTCCACATTGCGTCGAGGCGAAGTGAGTGGGTCAGGCAAGAAGCCTTGGAAGCAAAAGCATACGGGGCGCGCACGTGCTGGATCGATCCGTTCTCCGGTATGGAGGCATGGAGGGACTGTGTTCGGTCCCAAGCCGAGGAGCTACGCGTTCGGAATGCCGAGAAAGAAATACCGAGCGGCATTACAAAGCGCGCTGTCGGCAAAATTGCTTGAGGGAAGTGTGGTTGTGGTGTCCGACTTAGCGATTGAGCAGGCTAAGACGAAGCTGCTTGCCAAGGCATTAACCCAGCTTGGGATTGCGGGCAGTACGTTACTTGTCATCGGCGATGCAGGTTCAAATGTGGTGCAGGCGGGAAAAAATCTCGCTCACGTCACGGTGCTCAGGCCTGAAGAGCTGAATGTGTATGACATTGTGCGCTGCAACTCCATTGTTATCCCTCAGCGTGAGTTGGACCGTGTTCGTGAGGTGTGGTCATGAAGGGCGACCTCCATCAGGTGCTTATCCAGCCATTGTTGACTGAAAAAATTACCGCACTGCGGGAGCAAACGAATACGGTCGGGTTTTTAGTGCATCCGGATGCGAATAAAATCCAGATTAAGCAGGCTGTCGAATCGCTACTCAAGGTTAAGGTTTCGCGCGTGAATGTGGTCAATATTCGCGGCAAGGTCAAGCGATTAGGTCGGTTTGTTGGAAAAAGATCTGATTGGAAGAAGGCATTCGTCACCTTGAAGGAAGGCGAGAAGCTGGAGCTGTACGAAGGCGTGTAGCGTGCGGTCATCTCGACAGAGTGGGAATCAGCTATGGCATTAAAAGTTTATAAGCCAACATCTCCGGGGCGGCGTGGAATGACCGCCATACAAGGCGAGCAGCTGACGAAGAAGAAGCCTGAAAAGGCGCTGACGGGATTCCACCTTCGCACTGGCGGAAGAAATAACGATGGTCGACAAACGATTCGTTTTCGTGGCGGTGGGCATAAGCGATTGTACCGTCAGATTGATTTCCGCCGTGACAAGGTTGGTGTTCCGGCCAAGGTGGCGGCGATTGAATATGATCCAAACCGTTCAGCGAGAATTGCGTTGCTGCATTATGCGGATGGTGAAAAGCGATACATTTTGGCCCCGGTTGGCCTTGCGGTGGGCGATAGCGTTGAAGCTGGTGCCGGTGCGGAGGTTCGTTCAGGGAATTCGCTTCCCCTGCTCAATATCCCTCTAGGTACCACGATTCATAATATTGAATTAAAGCCAGGGAAAGGTGGTCAGCTCGTACGCAGTGCCGGAGGATCGGCCCAGGTGATGGGTCGTGATGGGTTGTATGTACAGATTCGTCTCAACTCAGGGGAAATGCGCAAGGTCTTGTCGACCTGTGTGGCCACTGTTGGGCAGGTAGGAAATGTCGACCACGAAAATGTGGTAGTTGGCAAGGCTGGACGCACGCGATGGAAGGGCAGGCGTCCCCATGTTCGTGGCGTCGTCATGAACCCGGTCGATCACCCGCACGGCGGTGGAGAGGGGAAGTCTGGTCAGGGTAATCCCCATCCCGTGTCTCCGTGGGGCACTCCGGCCAAGGGTTACAAAACGCGCAAGAACAAGGCGACCGACAAATTCATAATCGCGCGCAGAAAGAAGTAGGAGCGGACTTATGCCTCGTTCAGTTACAAAAGGTCCCTTTGTCGATGATCATCTGCTCAAGAAAGTAGAGCTGATGAATCAAAATAAAGACCGGAAACTTATCAAGACATGGTCGCGGCGATCAACTGTGGTTCCGGATATGATCGGGCATACGTTTGCGGTTCATAATGGGAAGAAGTTCATCCCCGTGTTCGTCACGGAAAATATGGTCGGCCATAAGCTGGGGGAATTTGCTCCGACGCGCTTCTTCAAGGGGCACGGACAGGCAAAGACTGAAAAGGCAGTGGCGCTTAAGTAATTGCGGGCTTCTTGAGAAGTCGGCAGGTTCGGATGGGGTCAGCTATGGCAGAAGCAAAAGCAAATTTAAGGTTTGTGCGGGTTACGCCTCGAAAGGCGCGCGTCGTGATCGACATGATTCGAGGGCAACAAGTGCCGATGGCTCTTGCCATGCTCCGGCATACTCCGAAGCACGCAGCACGGGTGATCGAAAAGCTGCTTAAGTCAGCGGTGGCCAATGCTGAGCAAAAGGAGTTGGGCGATACTGACGAAATGTGGATTAGTCAAGCAGTCGTCAACTGTGGGCCGATCTATAAGCGCTTTCGTGCCAGATCCATGGGACGGGCGAATTCTATTCAGAAGCGTACGAGTCATATTACGATTGCGGTTGCCGTCCCTGGGGCGTGACCGGATAACTAGCGTTTTACACTTAGACTGAGGTTGATTTTCAATGGGTCAGAAGACACATCCAATTGGTTATCGCATCGGGTATAACTACACCTGGAGCTCCCGCTGGTATGCGGACAAAGACTACGCCAGACTTCTCCATCAAGATATCAAGATACGAAAGATGGTCAAGGCTAAGCTATACCATGCTGGCGTCTCCAAGGTAGAGATCGAGCGATCAGGCGATCAGACCAGGGTGATTATCCACACCGCTCGTCCGGGCATTATTATCGGTCGCAAGGGAGCTGAAGTTGACAAGCTCAAAGCTGCACTTGAGAAGGAGTACTCCGGCCAGGCCTATATCACTGTGAAGGAAATTAAGAAACCTGAGCTGGATGCGCAGTTGGTCAGTGAGAATGTCGCCACTCAGTTGGAAAAGCGCGTGGCGTTCCGTCGGGCGATGAAGCGCAGTGTGCAATCTGCGCTCCGTTTGGGTGCCCAGGGCATCAAAATCATGGTTGCGGGGCGATTGGGTGGAGCTGAGATTGCGAGGACCGAGTGGTACCGCGAAGGCCGCGTGCCGCTACATACGTTGCGCGCAGAGATAGATTACGGTTTTGCCGAGGCTCACACCACCATGGGCCAGATCGGGGTGAAAGCCTGGATCTACAAGGGTGAGCTTCTGCCTGCGCTCCAGCTAAAGCCAGACTCTTCATTGGGTCGACTTGGTTAAAGAACTCGATAAGGAAAAGGTGGCCTTGTGTTAGCGCCAAAGAAAGTCAAATTTAGAAAAATGCAGAAGGGTCGGATGCGGGGGAAGGCCTACCGCGGAGGAGCCATTACGCTCGGCGAATTCGGATTGAAGGCACTGGAGCCTGGTTGGGTCACCAGCCGTCAAATCGAGGCCGCCCGTATTGCCATCACTCGATTCGTCAAGCGAGGCGGGCAGGTGTGGACTAGAATTTTTCCTGACAAGCCTATCACCAAAAAGCCGGCAGAAACCCGCATGGGTAAGGGCAAAGGGAATCCGGAGTATTGGGTAGCCGTCGTGAAGCCGGGGAGAATCATGTACGAAATGGGAGGGGTGGCTCCCGATGTTGCGAAGCAAGCATTAAAGTTAGCTGCTTATAAGCTTCCCATCGCAACCAAGTTTGTTGCGCGCGGCGAGTTTCAGTAACCTGTAGCCTGTGTTGAGTGGTGATGTGATGGATGTGAAAGACATGAGCGGGCTCACGATCGATGAATTATCCGACAAGGAAAAGCAGCTCCGTCAAGAGCTGTTCACCTTTCGATTTCAGCTTGGTACGGGCCGCCTCGAAAATCCGATGCAAGTCCGGAATACTAAGCGTGACATTGCCCGACTCAAAACGGTGAAACGTCAATTGGAATTGCTCCAGACACAAGCCGGCCACCTCGGCGGCAAGTAAGAGAGAAGAGGCGTATGAAGGAAGGCCAACGACATCGGCGTGAGTGGTACGGTAGCGTCGTCAGTAACAAAATGAATAAGACTGTGGTAGTTGCCGTTGAGCGATCGGTGATTCACCCGGTTTATAAAAAGGTTCTTCGACGGCTCACGACGCTTAAGGCCCACGATGAGGGGAATGTGTGCAAGGTTGGAGATCGGGTGCAACTGGCCGAGACCCGTCCCATCAGCAAAGACAAGCACTGGCGTGTGGTACGTGTCATGGTAAAGGGGCAGCCTGAAAAGTAACTCCGGATTACACTTGAAATGCCAAGGGACTATTCCTTTTTGGCAGGGTGAGTAGGGCAGGGGCATGATTCAGAATTACACATACATGGATGTAGCCGATAATTCCGGCGCGAAGCAGGTCATGTGTTTCCATGTGCTTGGGGGAACACGGCGACGATATGGATCTCTTGGTGACATTGTGGTCGTTGCAGTTAAGGAAGCAATTCCTCAGGCTGGGGTCAAGAAGGGCGATGTGAGCCGAGCCGTTATTGTGCGAACGACGAAGGAAGTTCGAAGGGACGATGGTTCCTATATTAAATTTGATCGCAACGCCTGTGTTTTGATCAATGCTCAGGGGGAGCCCGTCGGAACTCGTATCTTTGGACCCGTCGCACGGGAACTGCGCTGGAAAAAATTCATGAAAATCATCTCGCTTGCTCCGGAAGTGTTGTAGGTGGAAAAGGAAAGGTGTTAGCAAGGATGGCGCGAATCAAAACGAAAATTCGCAAGGGCGATACCGTTGTGGTGGTCACCGGTCGTGAGCGTGGGAAGTCCGGTAAGGTCTTGTCGGTTGACACCGTGAATGCCAAGATCGTCGTGGAAAAGCTCAATATGCTCAAGCGTCACACGAAGCCGAATCAAAAGCTTCGGCAGGGTGGCATTCTTGAGCGGGAGGCACCCCTGGCCATCTCAAATGTCATGTTTTTGTGTCCAATAACGAAGAAACCAACTCGGTTGGGGATCAGGCGCAAAGACGACGGTGGCCGCGCCAGACTGAGTAAAAAATCAAAAGAAATCGTTGAATAGTCGGAACAGGAAAGACGTTCATGGCAAAAGTTGAGAAGGGTAAGGGCGGCAAAGGGGCTAGTCCTCGGTCATCCGCAAAGAAGGAAGCTGTTGCACCTGAGTTGTCTCAGGATTCAGGGAGCGAGCATCAGTTCGCGCCTCGGCTCAGAGATACCTACCGAGATCAGGTTGTTCCAGCTCTCATGAAAGAATTCGGATACGGTAATCTGATGCAGGTGCCACGGCTGGAGCGGATCGTATTGAATGTGGGAATGGGCGAAGCCATTCAGAATGTGAAATTACTTGAAAGTGCGTCCGCCGAATTGGGTATCATCACCGGGCAAAAGCCCATCACTACGCGGGCGAAAAAAGCGATCGCAGGATTTAAGTTGCGCCAGGGGATGCCGATTGGGGCGAAGGTTACGTTGCGCAGTCGACGCATGTGGGAATTTCTTGATCGTTTGATTTCCCTTGCACTCCCACGAATTCGTGATTTTCGCGGTGTGTCACCCAAGGCCTTCGATGGTCGTGGTAACTATACCCTTGGGTTAAAAGAGCAATTGATCTTCCCTGAAATCGAATATGACACTGTGGCCTCCATTCACGGAATGGATATCACCATTGTCACCACCGCGCGAACAAATGATGAAGGTAAAGCATTGCTCAAACATTTGGGTATGCCATTCCGAGCTTAATGATCGGCCCAAAGTGAGCTCGGTGTTGTTTTTCGACATGTCTTAGCAAGGGGGATCGTGTGTCAAGATTAGCACTGAAGAATAAGGCCGCCGCAAAACCAAAATTCAGCTGTCGGGAATACCACCGATGTGGCCTTTGCGGTCGAGTACGTGGGTTTCTGCGTCGCTTTCGTATGTGCCGCATCTGCTTTCGATCCCTTAGTCTTAAGGGGGAAATTCCAGGAGTTCGAAAGTCAAGTTGGTAGACGTTTCGGTCCCATGCTTGCTAGTGCAAGCGCAGAAGAGGATTGCATGATTACTGATCCAATTGCTGATTTGTTGGTGAGACTGGGTAACGCTGCGAGTCGCCGCCAGGATGTGGTGAAGGTTCCCGTTTCAAAGGTCAAACGCCAAATCCTCAATATTCTTGGTAAAGAGGGATTCATTCAAGGGTATGGCGAAATGCAAGTTGATGGCCACCCATTTTTCTCGGTTCAACTGCGCTATGTTGAAGAGACACGGCCTATGATCACGGGGATGCGCCGCATCAGCAAGCCGGGGCGTCGAGTCTATGTTGGACGAGATGATGTACCGAAAGTGCGTAACGGCATCGGCGTGGCCGTCATTTCCACCTCGAAAGGTCTCATGACCGACAGTGAATCCAGACGGTCCGGTTTAGGCGGTGAAGTTCTCTGTTCTGTCTGGTAAACATCGCTTGAGACACGCAGTAATATTTAGCATTGTAGTAACGTAACGGGGTTCGTATGTCGCGGATAGGCAGAAAACCAATTCCAGTTCCGACCGGAGTCGATGTCAAGGTTGCTGGGCGCGTTGTTTCCATCAAGGGGCCTATGGGTAAGCTTGATTGGAATCTAACCGAAGGCATGAGCGTGGGTGTCAGTGACGGTCAACTTGTTGTGGCCAGGGCAAGCGATGCCAGAGAGTTACGGGCTATGCACGGGTTAGTGCGCGCTGAGCTCAGTAACATAATTCAAGGAGTGACCAAGGGCTACGAAAAGGCCATGGAAATTACTGGGGTAGGCTATAAGGCACAGCTCCAGGGTAGAGAAATGAGTTTCAGCGTCGGCTACATTAATCCTGTGATCTTTACCGTTCCTCAGGGTATTGATGTGAAAGTCGATAAGCAAACGCTTATTTCCATTCGAGGTGTGGATAAGCGGCTCGTTGGTCAAGTTGCTGCAAATATCCGCTCAATCAAGCCCCCTGATGTGTATAAGCAAAAAGGAATTCGCTACGCCGGTGAAGTCTTGCGGAAGAAGGCCGGCAAGACCGGGAAGTAGAGGTTGCTCATGAATACTCAAGAAAAAAATCGCAAGCTAGACCGTCGTAAACGTCGTGTGCGGAAGTCCGTAATTGGGACTAATGACCGACCACGATTGAATGTGTTTCGAAGCCGTTCGCATATCTACGCCCAGATCATTGATGATCTCCGAGGGCACACGGTTGCCGCGGCGTCCACTTTGGATGAAGCCTTGAAAAAATCTGTAAAATCCACCGGTAGCATCGAAGGCGCGAAGGCTGTTGGTAAGCTCATCGCAGAGCGAGCAAAGGAAGCCAAAGTAACGATGGTGGTGTTTGATCGCGGTGGCCGCCAATATCATGGTCGCGTCAAAGCATTGGCCGAGGCGTCACGTGAAGGGGGGCTGCAATTTTAGTTGCAGCTTTGTCTGTGCTCCCCACCCTCTACTTGTAGTATGGCAAACGAGACGACTTAAAGGAGAATGACGTTGTGCGAGTCAATCCCGAAGAATTGAGTCTTAAAGACAAGGTGGTGTTCATCAACCGCGTCGCCAAGGTTGTCAAGGGCGGAAAGCGTTTCAATTTTTGCGCCCTCGTTGTAGTCGGGGATGGGCAAGGGTATGTGGGAATTGGAAAAGGGAAGGCCGCAGAGGTTCCCGTAGCGATTTCCAAAGCGGTTGAGCAGGCCAAAAAACATCTGGTGAAGGTACCTATAAAAGGTGGAACCATCCCTCACGAAGTGCACGGACTGTTTGGCGCGGAGCACGTCCTATTAAAACCAGCGGCCGACGGAACGGGGATTATTGCGGGCGGGGCGGTTCGTGCGGTTGTGGAATTGGCTGGCGCCCATAACATCATTGCCAAGACATTGGGTCGTGGAAATCCGTTCAACACGGTGCGGGCAACTCTTAACGGACTCCAGCAACTGCGTGATCCGCAGGAAGTCATGCGGCTACGGCGAAGCCCTGGGGTCGAAGCGCAGGTACATATCTGATGGCTATTGAAAAAAGAACGACGACTGTGGCGTCTGGTTTTAAGATTACTCTGAAACGAAGCCCCATTGGGACTCCTTATAAGCACAGGTTGGTTCTCAGAGGATTAGGTCTTCGAAAAATGCATGCGACCGTATTACGGCCAGCCAGCGATCAAGTCAAGGGCATGATTGCCAAGGTGGGTTATCTATTGGAAGTGAGTCCGCAATGAAGTTACATGATCTTACTCCTTCAAAAGGGGCTAAGCACAAGCGCAAGCGAATTGGTCGCGGCCCTGGATCTGGGCACGGGAAAACTGCCACCAAAGGTCACAAAGGACTTAAGGCGCGCTCGGGCGGTGGCAAGCGCCCAGGGTTTGAAGGCGGACAGATGCCGCTGGTTAGACGAATTCCTAAATATGGATTTGTGAACCAATTTCGGACCGAATATACCATCGTCAATCTGAAAAGCCTGGCCGATCTGGAAACGACAGAAGCTATTACGCCCCAACTCTTGATGAATGAAGGCCTTGTGCGACGAAAAGGACAACTGATTAAGATCCTTGCCCAGGGAGAGGTCACAAGACCCCTAGTGGTCCAGGCTCACAAGTTCAGTAAGTCTGCCGAGGCAAAGATTCAGGCAGCTGGGGGGAGGGCCGAGGTCATTCCCAGTGTTTGAGCGTCTCCTGACTAGTTTTCAGAACATCTTCAAGATACCGGAGTTGCGGACCCGCGTGCTCTTTACGTTGGGGATGCTTGTCGTCTACCGGGTCGGCGCGCACATTCCAACTCCCGGGATCAACGGAGAGGCCTTATCTGAATTTCTCCAGAAGCAGGGTGGAGCGCTACTGGGATTTTTGGATATTTTTTCAGGTGGCTCGCTCTCGCGGTTGACGATATTTGCGCTGGGCATTATGCCCTACATTAGCGCGTCCATTATTCTGCAATTGCTGACAGTGGTGATCCCCCACCTTTCGAAGCTAGCGAAAGAAGGCGAGCGCGGACGAAAGAAGATCATCCAATATACTCGATTCGGTACGATCGTCATCGCATTGATTCAGGGATTTGGGATCGCGGTTGGTCTCGAACAGATGAATCAGGGCGCCTTTGTGCTAAGCCCAGGGTGGGGATTCCGGTTAATGACCGTGATTACGCTCTGTGCGGGCACCGGGTTTCTCATGTGGTTGGGAGAACAGATTACCGAACGAGGGATTGGTAACGGAATCTCTCTGATCATCTTTGCCGGTATTGTCGCACGCTTGCCAGCAGCTGTAGCTCAGACGTTCGATTTGTACAAGGTGGGACAGCTGAGTTTTCCGCTGTTAGTAGTCCTCACCTTGGTCATGTTCGGTGTGGTTGCGGCCATTGTCTTTCTGGAAAGTGGCCGACGCAAAGTTCCTGTTCAATACGCGAAGCGTGTCATCGGACGTCGGGTGTACGGTGGGCAGAGTACGCATATTCCACTCAAAATTAATACAGCGGGCGTGATTCCGCCGATTTTCGCATCATCGATCATTGCCTTTCCGGCCACCATTGCCGGGTTTTTTGAAACGCCCTGGGTGAAGGAAATGGGTTCGCAATTGGCCCCTGGCTCCCTCCTCTACACGCTAATGTATGTGGGCCTGATTGTGTTTTTCTGTTTCTTTTATACCGCCGTCGTCATGAATCCCGTCGATATGGCGGATAATTTAAAGAAGTATGGTGGATTCGTTCCAGGCATACGTCCTGGTCAACGCACATCGGACTATATCTATTCGGTTTTAACCAAAATTACTTTTGCGGGGGCCATTTATCTGGCCATCGTCTGCGTGATTCCGGAATTTCTAATTTATAAGTTGAATATGCCGTTTTACTTTGGCGGAACCTCCCTCCTGATTGTTATCGGTGTGGGATTGGATACGGCGCAACAAATTGAGTCCCATCTCCTGAATCGCAATTATGACGGCTTCCTCCAAAAGGGGCGGCTGCGTGGTCGAACGACCTAAGGCGCTTTGATGCGACTCGTATTTCTCGGAGCTCCCGGGGTTGGAAAAGGTACTCAAGCTGATAGGATTACCGCGCAGTTTGGTTGGCCGAAAATTTCTACTGGCGACCTCCTGCGAGAGGCCGTCAGGAACCAAACGTCCTTGGGTGTAGAAGCGAAGAAATGCATGGACGCGGGCAAGCTTGTACCTGATTCGGTTGTCATCAACATGGTACGCGCGAAGCTAGTGGATGCCCTTTGCCGAAATGGTTTTATTCTTGATGGGTTTCCAAGAACTGTTCCTCAAGCAGAAGAGCTGCACGAAATCCTTAATGAAAGCGGACTTACCCTTGACCGGGTCATTAATTTTCGGGTGTCTCGTCGAGATATCGTCGAACGCCTCAGTGGGCGACGAAGTTGTCCCAAATGCCAAAGTGTTTTTCACCTAACCTTCGCGCAACCTAAGATCAGCGGTCGCTGTGACCGGTGTGGTGAAGCGCTGGTTCAGCGGAATGATGATAAGCCGGAAACGATTGAAGCGCGTTTGAAAGTTTATGATGACCAGACGGCTCCATTGATCGCCCATTATCAGGCGAAACAGATCTTGAGCGAACTGGATGGGGCTGGCGACATGGGTGCTGTTTACGATAGGCTTGTGACCGTTCTCCGCGGGCTTCGGGCCGCATGATTGTGTTTAAAACGCCTGACGAAGTCGCGCTCATGGCCCAAGCGTCTCAGGTGGTCGCGGAAGTGCTGGAGCTGCTGAAGGAGAAGGTGTCCCCAGGTATCACCACCGACGATTTGGATCGCATGGCGGAAGAGGCAATTCGCGGGCGGGGTGCGATCCCTGCATTCAAGGGCTATCGGAATTATCCTAAAACGCTTTGTGCCTCAGTGAACGAGCAGGTTGTGCACGGTATCCCATCGAAACGTCGTCTCAAGGATGGGGATATCATCGGGTTAGATCTTGGTGCAGTAGTGTCTGGATTCTACGGAGATTCTGCTGTCACCGTACCCGTGGGAACAGCAAGTAGTGAGGCAAGGCGTTTGATACAAGTCACGGAAGAGTCGATGTACAGGGGCATCGCCGAGGCCGTGGTGGGCAATAGACTATCCGACGTGTCGCATGCCGTACAAACACATGTAGAAAAGTCTGGCTTCGCTGTAGTGACCGAATTTGTCGGACATGGTATAGGTCGGCAGCTGCATGAGGAGCCGCAGGTTCCGAACTACGGACGACCTGGGCAGGGCCCACGATTGCAGGTTGGGATGGTGTTGGCCATCGAGCCCATGGTGAACATGGGAGCCAGCGCCATACGGATTCTGGAAGATCGCTGGACGGCCGTGACGCAAGATGGATCCTGGTCGGCTCATTTTGAGCACACGATTGCCATTCAACCGAATGGTCCTGCGAAAATTCTCTCGCAGTTATCACATTAAGACGGGAGGCGTACCGATACGTGCCAAAAGAAGATGTCATAGAAGTGACCGGCACGGTGGCTGAAACACTCCCAAATGCAATGTTTCGCGTGGAATTGGAACATGGGCACAGAATTTTAGCGCACATCTCGGGGAAAATGCGGATGCATTTCATTCGCATCCTCCCCGGCGATAAGGTGACAGTCCAATTGTCGCCCTACGATCTGACAAGGGGTCGCATCACCTATCGCTTCAAGTAGTGGAGAATGGAATTGCTATGAAGGTCAAGTCGTCAGTAAAGCCGATTTGTGCAAAATGTAAAGTGGTCCGCAGGCGAGGGGTCGTGCGGGTGTTGTGCGCAAATCCCCGTCACAAGCAGCGGCAGGGTTGACCGATTGCTGGGCCTCTTTGATATCGGGGCATTGTCGAATCTTTTCACTCGCGCTCACGTTGCGATGAAGGGACAGAATTAGGGGGAAATATGGCACGTATCGCTGGTGTGGATTTGCCAAAGGATAAGCGGATTGATATCGGGTTGACCTATGTATTTGGGATCGGTCGTGCTGCGGCACTGGCCATTCTAAAGAAGGCCGGGGTCGACGGCTCCATTCGGGTCAAGGACGTGAGCGAAGATAAGATCGTCAAGATGCGTGAAGTCATTGAGCGAGACTATCGGGTAGAAGGTGATTTACGAAAAGAAGTGTCGATGAACATCAAGCGTCTTGTGGATACCGGAACATTTCGTGGACTCCGGCATCGCAAGGGATTGCCAGTTCGCGGACAGCGAACCAAAACAAACGCGCGTACCCGCAAAGGGAGACGTTCGGGTGTAGGGAGCAAACCGCAGAAGCCCGCTGGTTCAAGAGCATAAGAGGCTAGACCGAGCAGGCGCCATGCGCTGAGGGAGATTCTATGAGTGTGAAGAAGGGCAAAAAGAAAGAACGCAAGATTGTCCAGAGTGGTGTGGCTCACGTTCAGGCATCGTTCAACAATACGATCGTGACCATCACTGACATGAGCGGCAATACTGTCGTATGGGCGAGCTCAGGCAACCAGGGCTTTAAGGGGTCACGGAAGAGCACGCCGTTTGCGGCACAGCGCGCAGGAGAGGCAGCTGCGAGGAAGGCGATGGAAAACGGCATGCGCCAGGTGGATGTGTATGTGAATGGTCCAGGCGCCGGGCGTGAATCAGCCATTCGCTCGCTGCAAAGTGCCGGCTTGCGCATCAACCTCATCCGTGACGTGACGCCCATTCCACATAACGGGTGTCGACCGCCGAAGCGCCGGCGCGTCTAGCAGCGGTGGTGAGATGAGAGCAACAAAGTACTCGCTGATCGAATCGTATTTGAGTCGTTGAGGTAGAGGAGGGGTAGGAGCGTGGCAAAATATAGTGGACCTGTCTGCCGGTTGTGTCGGAGGGAGGGCGAGAAGCTCTTTTTGAAAGGGTCTCGTTGTATGACCGAGAAGTGCGCTATTGAGCGCCGGAGTTATCCTCCCGGGCAGCACGGTCAGGCTCGCCAGCGAACCTCAGATTACAGTCTGCAGTTACGTGAGAAGCAGAAACTGAAGAGAATTTACGGGTTGCAAGAATGCCAATTCAGAGGCATTTTTGAGCGTGCGGAACGCCAAACTGGAGTGACGGGCGATACGCTCCTCCGCTTGTTGGAATGTCGATTGGACAATGTGGTTTACCGGCTCGGCTTCGGTGCTTCGCGCAAGGAGGCTCGGCAATTGGTCAATCACGGTCACATGTTGATCAATGGACGCAAAGTGAAGGCTCCCGGCGCACTCGTAAAAGCAGGGGACGCCATAGAAGTTCGACAGAAAAGTCGTGAGATGCTTCCGATTCAGGGTGCCCTAGCGGCGGTGGACGGGCGTGGTATTCCGGAATGGCTCGAATTGGATAGGGGCGCATTCAAGGGGATGATTCGCTCGTTGCCAACGAAGGAGCATATTGTCCTCCCGGTGAACGAGCAAATGGTCGTGGAATTGTACTCGCGCTAAGCGATCATGGTGGGGAAGCGCAGGACCCGACCGTGGCTGAACGATAGATGGGCTTACACGAGATAATGAAGGGGGAGTCATGATTAAAGCGATGAAAGACTTTCAGATCCCCATGCGGGTGGAAGTCGACAAGGACAGTCTTTCCCCGACATTCGGCAGATTTACGACAGAGGCATTCGAGCGAGGGTTCGGCACCACGGTCGGGAACTCGCTACGCCGTGTGTTGTTGTCTTCCTTGACTGGGGCTGCGGTGACAACCGTCAAGATTGAAAGCGTGTTACACGAATTCTCAACGATCCCTGGCGTGACAGAGGATGTGACATCCATCATTTTGAATGTGAAAAGTCTTCGACTAGCTTTACTGGGCGACAAGCCAAAAACCATTCGGTTGAAGAAAAAGGGACCTGGGGAAGCGAAGGGATCCGATATCACGCATGACGGTGACGTGACCATTCTGACTCCAGACTTACACATTGCGACGCTGGATAAAGATGCCGCTCTTGATATAGAGATGACCATCAAGCATGGACGCGGGTTTGTTCCCGCTGAACGAAATAAGGAAGAGGGATTGCCCATCGGTGTGATTGCCGTGGACTCCATCTTTTCACCAATCAAGCGCGTAAATTTTCAGGTTGAAAATGCCCGCGTCGGGCGCATGACCGACTACGACAAGCTGACTCTAGAAATTTGGACGGACGGAACGATTTCCCCTCGCGACGCGTTGTCCAATGCCGCAGGGATTCTCCGTGAGCACCTGGACATCTTCATCAATCCTGAGGAGCGTTCCGACGCGAAGCCGGCTGTCGGCACTGAAGATCTCTCGGACGAGGTCAACAAGAATTTGTATCGAAGCGTGAATGAATTGGAATTGTCGGTTCGCGCAGCCAACTGCCTGAAGAACGCCAATATCAAGACCATTGCCGATTTGGTGCAGAAAACTGAAGCCGAAATGTTGAAGACCAAGAATTTCGGCAAGAAATCGCTCAACGAAATCAAGGAAATCCTGACCGAAATGGGACTGAGCCTTGGAATGAAGGTCGACGCCTTGCCGTCAGGCGACACAGGCGTGCGGTCAGAGTAAGAAAGGAACAGGACTACTGTGCGCCACAAAAAGAAGGGCCGACAGCTCGGACGTCAAACAAAACATCGCTGGGCGCTGTTCCGGAGCCTCGTGACTTCGCTGCTGGAGCATGAACGGATTGAAACGACGGAGGCCAAAGCGAAAGAAATTCGTGGCTTTACCGACAGGATGATTTCCCTGGGGAAGGACGGCAGTCTGCCGGCTCGTCGCCGTGCGCTTAGTTTCTTACGGAGCAAGGCCGTGGTCTCGAAGCTCTTCAGCGATGTCGCCGCACGGTTTCGTGATCGTCCGGGGGGATACACACGCATTATCCGAACTCGCCGCCGGGTGGGTGACGCGGCGGAAATGGTGGCGATGGAGTTGGTCGCCAGACCCGCCGTGCCAGCGGTCACCGCAGCAACCGATAGTACAGTTGCACCGACGAAGGATGTTACTGGAAAAAGCTCTCTTCCTGCCGAATCTTAAACGGATAGTGCCACGACGACCGTAAGGCTGTCGTGGCACTGAATCGCCACTACACCTCGTCCCCGTTAGATTTCTTCGCACTTCTCGTTTATCATTGTTCTCCAGTCGGTTTACATGGCCTAGGTGGAATGCTACTATCGTGCCACCGGATGTAAACGAGAAAGCTCTATAACTTAGGAGCTTTGCGCATGTGGGAACGTTGGATTCGTCGAGGTCTTCTGGCTCTGAGTGTGGTTCTGGCGGGTTTTCTTGGATATCTGCTCGTTACACGATCCAATCCTGGTTCTTCGTCGCGATCGGTCGCCGCAGTGGGTGCCGAATCTGCCGACGCGCATATTCAAGACTTCACCTACACGCAGACTAAAGGGGATATTGTTCAATGGAAAGTGCAGGCAGAACAGGCTCGCCTGTTTGAGAAGGACAGCCGCGCCGTTCTGAACAAGGTCCAGGTCACGCTCTACGGCACGCAAGGTCAGGAACTGACATTATCGGGTGACGAGGGCACGCTTGATACTCAGACGAAGAATTTTCAGCTTTCCAACCGCACGACACCCATCGTAGTGGAAACACAAAGTGGATATACGATTCACACCAATCACCTCATGTGGACAGATGCTCGGCATGAAATTCAAACCGGCGAGCACGTTACGATCAATGGGCATGGGTTGCAAGTCACAGGGACCGGTTTGCTTGGGAAAATGGACATTGAGGAATTTCAGATTCTGGACGATGTTCGCGTGGATGTGGTGCCTGCTTCTTAGTGGTGAGGGCTGGCTGACAGGTGCACTTGCGCGTGCTGCGGATCCGCCGGTATCAAACCAGGCGAGCGCCGGTCAGGTATCAACGACGATCACGTCCCGAACCATGACCGTCAACAATCAGGAAAATACCGCTATTTTTGACGGTTCAGTCGTCTTAACGCGTGGCCCGTTGGTGGTGTATTCTGACCACATGGTCGTCACGTTTCATGGGAGTGGCAATGGTACGGAGCCCCGGAACCCCGCCGGCGCGCCCAAACCTCAAAACAATCTGGGCATCAATAAGCAGACTTCTCGAGGCCGCGGACCGACGCCTACGGTTTCCGATCGTGGTATTCGTATGCTTGAGGCCACTGGGCGAGTGAAAATTCAGAAGGAAGACGGCCGAGCCACATGCCAGAAGGCCGTATACTATGAGGCCGAAAAGAAAATTGTTCTCACTGGTGACCCGGTTGCTTGGCAGAAGGGGACGCGCGTCTCCGGGAAGCGCATTATTATGTTCCTCGATGAGGATCGAAGTGTGGTGGAAGGCGACTCTCAAGTGATTATCGAAGGTGAAGCCGGAGGGAAGCGGTGATTGAGACGCCTTCCGATGTCCCGACGCGCCTTCTCCGAACGACTACCGCGCCGAAGGTGGCGGATCGACTGGCTGCAACCGGTCTGGTAAAGAGTTTCCGGAGCCGCAAAGTGGTGAAGGGCGTTTCGCTTGATGTCCGGGCTGGTGAAGTGGTGGGGTTACTGGGGCCAAACGGGGCCGGCAAAACAACAATCTTCGATATGATGGTCGGGCTCTGCCAACCAGATGAAGGGCAGATCACATTGAGCGGCCAGGACATCACGGATTTACCGATGTATAAGCGAGCGCGTCGTGGCATCGGCTATTTGCCCCAGGAATCATCGGTGTTTCGTCGTTTGTCGGTGGAACACAATATCCTTGCGATTCTGGAGATGCTGGGCTATTCGAGAAGAGAGCGGAGTGACCGTGTCGAAACATTGCTGAAGGAACTGGACCTGGTGCATATTCGGACAAGTAAGGCATACGCCTTGTCGGGGGGAGAACGTCGGCGTTTGGAGATTACCCGTGCGTTGGCCACCAGTCCGTTGTTTATGTTGCTCGATGAACCGTTCGCCGGCATCGATCCAATTGCCGTCGCCGATATCCAGCAGATCATCATTCGCTTGAAGCAGCGGCACATCGGCGTGTTGATTACCGATCATAATGTTCGAGAGACGCTCTCGATCACGGATCGGGCCTATATCATCAACGAGGGAACCATATTGGAAGCGGGGCCGCCGGGGGTCATTGAAAAAAGTGAAATGGCAAGAGCTGTGTATCTCGGCGAAGGTTTCCGTCTTTAGGGAGCGGGGAGTGAGCGTGCGATGAAGCTACGACTGGATTTGCGGCTCAGTCAAAAACTGATTATGACGCCGCAGTTGCAACAGGCGATCAAGTTGTTGCAACTGTCTCGGTTGGAGCTTCAGCAGAGTCTGCAGCAGCACCTGATGGAAAATCCGTTATTGGATGAGTTGGTAACGGAGACCGAAGAGAACGAGGAAGCCGCGGCGACCGATCGGGAACAGTCGGAGACGCCCATCTCCGCATCGAGCGACACGCCCAGTGATGGCGACGACAAGCCGGCCGAGAGCGGAGAAAATGCCGAAGAGTTTTCTGCCTCCAGCTGGGAAGACTATTTTGATACGGACCTACGTCGCGGTGAAACGGAATACAATTCCTCGTCGAAAGAGGAGTTTCCCTCCTACGAACAAACCGTCGCCAAATTCACCTCACTGGAAGATCATCTGGTCTGGCAGCTGTCCTTGTCGGGCCTTTCCGATCGGGAGAAAGCCATCGGGCGACTCATCATCGGCAATCTTGATGATGACGGATACCTTCGCATGACCTTGGAGGAACTGGTGGCGGGAACGGTATATTCCGTCTCAGAGGCGGAGTCGGTCTTGCAGGATGTCCAAGGCTTCGATCCCAATGGGGTGGCGGCGAGAGACTTGCCCGAATGCTTGCTGCTCCAACTCAAATTTCTCGGTCGTAGCCAGATCGGGTCGTTGGGCTCCCGGCCCGGGGTGCTGAAGGGGTCGGTGCTGGAAGACATCGTGCTGCACCACCTGAAGGACCTGGAAAAGAAGCAGTACAGCCGAATTGCCAAGGCCTTAAATATTCCGATGGAGGATGTGTTTCAGGCAACCCGCATTATCGAAGGGCTAGAGCCGAAGCCGGGACGGCCCTTCTCGAATACGCAGAATTATGCGATCGTTCCAGACGTGTTCGTTGTCAAAACCGAAGGTGAGTGGGAAGTCTTGCTCAATGATGATGGACTGCCTCGTATGCGCATCAGCCCTTACTACAAGCAGCTGATGTCCTCCGGGCAGTCAGGAACGGCAGAGACCAAGGCGTATTTGGACGATAAGTTGCGTGCGGCACAATGGGTGATCCGAAGTATCGAGCAACGCAACAAGACGATTGTAAAAGTCGTCTCGAGCATTGTGAAGTTTCAAGAAGGATTTTTCGAACGCGGCATCCAATATTTGAAACCTTTGGTACTCAAGCAGGTTGCTGAAGATATCGGCATGCATGAATCAACCATCAGCCGAGTGACTGCCAACAAATACATGTATTGCCCGCAGGGCATGCTGGAGTTGAAATTTTTCTTCAACGCAGGCCTCCAGCGAGCTGATCAGCCGCTGGATATGTTGTCGTCGCTGACGGTGCGCGAGATGATACGGAAGATGGTGGCCGCAGAAGACGCGCGCAAGCCGTTGAAGGACGAGGAGATTGCTGCAAAACTTCGTACCCAGCAAGTGTTGATTGCTCGCCGTACGGTGGCCAAATATCGTGCAGAGGATAATATTCCTTCTGCCACGCAACGAAAGCGGTTTTTTTAAGCGTGGACACCAGCCTTGCGGAGAAAGTTTCTCCGTAAGGCACAACAATCATCGCAACGAGCTCGATCGCCAGTGGCGTACGGAGCCCGAGAAACGAGGATGGTATGCGATTGATGATCACGGGACGGCACGTAGCGGTAACCCCCGCCTTGCGGGAGTATGTCGAAACACGCATGGAGCGACTTGATCGTTATGGACTGAAGCTGGGAACATTGCAGATTCTCCTGAGTCTGGAGAAATTTCATCATGTGGCCGAAGTGGTCGGAGTGGTCCAAGGCCGGCGTCTACAGGCTAAAACGTCTACCGAAGAAATGTATGCCTCAATCGACGAGGTCGTGGATAAGCTCGGGGCCCAACTGCGAAAACTAAAAGAGCGGAAAACGAACCACAAATTCGGTGATCAGCCGCTTGTGCGTGCATTAGTCCGCAAGAATGTGAGTCCGGACCATAGCGAGGTGGAGGTTGTCCATCCAACGCTGGAGGCGATGACAGTCGAAGACGCCGTCGCCGCACTTCATGCTCGGCAGCAGAGTGTCCTCATGTTCATGAATGCTGTGTCGGGGGACATCCAGGTTCTCCAACGGTTGCCCAATGGGAAAGTGTCTCTCATCGATCCTGCGCCCAGCCGTGGCCGTGCTCGTGCCTCCCATGGCCGCGCTTAATCTTGTGGTCATCAGCGGTCTTTCCGGATCCGGAAAGAGCCATGCCTTAAAGGCCTTTGAAGACGCGGGTTATTTCTGCGTCGACAATCTTCCTCCGGCGTTACTACCCACCTTCGTCGAATTGTGTCATCAGCAAGGCGGCGAGATTAAGAATGTCGCTCTTGGCATCGATATTCGTGAACGGGTATTTTTTGGAGACTTAGCGAAGGTCTTGGGCGAGTTGAAGGCGCAGGGGCATGCGCTGCAGCTCGTTTTCTTGGAAGCCCGAGAGGAAGTCTTAGTTCGCCGGTTTTCAGAAAGCCGCCGTCCGCACCCTGTGCTGCCTGACCTGCCGGTAGTGGAGGGGGTGCGGTTTGAGCGCGAACGACTCAGCGAATTACGGAAACACGCGGATCAGGTGATCGATACATCCAGCATCACCGTGCACGAATTGCGCGATTTGCTGATTCGACAATTCCGTCAAGAGACTGCCGTCCGTCGCATGACCATTTCTCTGGTCACCTTTGGATATAAGTTCGGCGTGCCCTATGACATCGACCTTCTCTTCGATGTCCGATTTATCAGAAATCCGTTCTTTATACCCGAGTTGAAAGCACTGACCGGTGAAGATCTTCGGGTGCAACAGTATGTATTCGGGGATCCTGCTGCGGGCCAATTTCTTGATCATTTGGAAAAGCTGTTCGCGTTTCTCATACCGTTGTACGAGCGCGACCAACGGAGTTACCTCAGTATTGGCATCGGTTGTACCGGAGGGCGTCATCGGTCTGTCACGATCGCCTTGCGCCTCCAGGAGCGATTCGCGACGCTCGGCTACGACGTCTCCATAACCCACCGAGACCGGCAAAAATCCTAGTATTCGTATCTCCTTCGGACTGTTTGAACCCCTCATCGCACCCCGGTCCACTTTCTTGACAGGTGGACTATATCAACTATACTTAATTTCGTGGGCTCGAATTGCGCGATCAATAGCGGCGTTTGAGGCGGTGCGTGAAAAAAGTCAATGATGTTTCCAAGACGAAATTGTACAAGACCAACGAGGTCTGCGAGATGTTCGATATCTCGCGCGCCACGCTGTTTCGTTGGGAGCGAGAGGGGTTGATCTCCGGGCCGCCTCGGGATTGGCGGAACTGGCGGTGGTACACCACAGAAAATGTCGAGCAAATCAGGCAGGCAATGGAAGGTCGAAAAGAGGTTGCGTAGAGAGGGAACGACATGCTCGCTTCATTGAAGAATCTGACCAATCTGGACGTGCTTTCCATGTTTTCCCCGCAACGGCAACTGTTGGGCCTTGATATCGGGTCAAGCAGCATCAAGCTGGTCCAGATCAAGGAACACCGAGGGCGGTATACCTTGCAGAAGTTTGGCGTAAAGGAATTGGAGCCTGAAGTGATTGTAGATGGCACCGTCATGGACGAGGGACGAGTCGTCTCAGCCATCAAGGAATTGTTAAGTGAACACAATGTTAAATTGAAGCAGGCAGCTATTTCCATTTCCGGTCATGCGGTCATTGTCAAAAAGATCAGTCTCCCGCCCATGCCTGATGAGGAACTCGACGGGCAGGTGAAGCTCTCGGCAGAGCAATATATTCCATTCGACATCAATGAAGTGAACCTCGACTTTCACGTATTGCCCCCGAACGAAAGTGCCGACGAGCAGGAAGAAATGTCTATCGTGTTGGTCGCGGCAAAAAAGGACAAGGTGAACGAATTAACCGAGCTGGTCAAGGCGGCTGGGTTGATTCCCATCGTGATGGATGTCGATGCCTTCGCTGTTGAAAATATGTACGGTGTGACCTCTCCTACCTCGCAAGACGACACGACGACTTTGGTGAACATCGGCGCCAGCGTGATGAATGTGAATATCGTTCGAGGGGGCGTGTCCTTGTTTACGCGCGACATACCCTTGGGAGGAAATCGGTACTCCGAAGCAGTCCAACGGGAGATGGGCGTGTCCTTCGAGGAAGCGGAAGAATTAAAGAAAAGCGACCGAGACGACGATCATACGCTTGCGGCCGTGATGGAGAGCGTCAACGCGGAGGTCGCGTCGGAGATTGCGCGCACCATCGATTACTTCAAGACGACATCATCGGAAAGCGAGATTACGAAGGTGCTGCTGTGTGGGGGGGGGGCTAAGGTCAGGGGCTTAGCTCAACAGCTTCGCGATCGAATGCACGTGGACGTGGAGATTGCGAATCCCTTTAACGAGATCGACACGTCCTCATGTGGTGTCGACCCCGATGTCCTGGTAGAGATGGGGCCGCTTGCGGCGGTGGGGGTAGGCCTCGCGCTTCGCACGGTGGGGGACCGATGATTAGAATCAACTTACTCGCAACTGGACCCAAGGCCAGAAAAGCTAAGCCGCAGTGGGATGTTCGTGCGGAGGCGTTGTTGGGCGTGGGCGTACTCCTCATCACTCTCACCGGATGCTGGTATTACGCATCCTCGCTCGATGACGAAATCGAGGCGAAGCAAAACGAGAAGCAGGGCAAGGACGCACAAGTCGCGAAGCTGAAAGAGCAAGTAAAGTCGGTCGAAGACTTTGAAGCGAAGAAGAAACAGCTCGAAGCCAAGAATCGCATCATCGATGAATTGGAGAAGAGCCGAACCGGACCGGTGAAAGTGCTCGACCATGTCAGTCAGAGCCTGAATCCGCTCAAAGTCTGGCTTGTGCGAATGTCTCTGAAGGGCAACAACGTGGAACTTGAAGGGCGAGCCGTCACGAACGACGATGTCGTCGAGTTCATCAATAACCTTCGGCGTACCGAGCAGTTTGGCGCCATCAAACTGATGGAAAGCCGAGCCGGACAAGACAACAAGATGAATACCTACCAATTTAAACTTGACCTGTCGATGAAAGGCTAACATGAGCCTGAATGCCATCAGTCTAGACGGCCTACGTAATGTGCCCACGGGCCAAAAAATCGCACTCCTCGGATTGCTGGTGGCCGCGATTCTAGTTGGATTTTATTTCTATGTGGTCGATCCTAAGAGCGCAGAATTGGTGACGGTTCAAGGGCAAGTGGCCCAATTAGATACGGAGATTCAGAATCTGACATTGAAGGTGAAGCATCTCGACGAGCTCGTAGCGGCCAGTAAACAATTGGAGATCGAGTTGGCGGCCAAGAAAGAGCGCCTCCCGCCGGAAGAGGAAGCCGTGATGTTGCTCAAGCAGGTATCCGATCTGGGGCTTCGGTTGGGATTGGATGTTCGCCTATGGAAGCCGGGTGCCCAGGCCGAGGATCCCTCGAAATTATTCATCCGAATGCCCATCAATGTAGAGGTGGCGGGCGGATACCATACGGCAGCCATCTTTTTCGACAGGATCAGCAAGCTATCACGCATCGTCACAGTCCAGGATGTGCGCATTGGGGCGCCCCGGGTAGATCAAGGACGCGTCGTCACGCAAACAGTGTTTGACTTGGTGGCCTATGCCGCCCCGCAGGAAAAGAAATTTGTCACGCCGGTGCCAGCGGCGAAGCCGAAGTGAAGCACAGAGTTCGGCTTACGTCCAACGCGAGGGGATGCATCGTGAAGATACGAATAGGGAGCAAAAAGTGGATGAGGGCGGCAAGCATTGGAGTGGTGGTGCTTGTGGTTGGCGCAGCAGCCTTGCCCGGCGAATCACGAAGCCTTCCCCATTTTCGGCAAGTTGCCTCCATGCGCCCGGCAGATTCGCTGAAGGTGCTGCCATTGCCTGAGGCACAGAAGTCAGTGCCGGTAGTCGAATCCCCGGCACCTCCCGTCGGCAATTCGATTTCACCACCGGGGGATTCGTTGTCGCTCGAGTTTTCCGGAGCGTCGTATGACCCATCCGGTCGTCGAGATCCCTTCTTGCCCATGTTTCAGCTTGGTCAGCAAGTTGAGCCGGATTCCAGTCTTCCACCCCTTCAACGTGTCGGTCTTACGGAATTAAGTTTAATCGGTGTGCTTTGGGGAAACTATGGTTATACCGCCATGGTCCAAACTCCCGACGGCAAAGGGTACAGTATTCGCCGTGGAACTAGGATCGGGCCCAATAATGGTGTGGTCAGTTCAATCACCGAACGAGGCATCATCGTTCAAGAGCGGTTCACGGACGTGTATGGGAACAAACAGGAGCGGGAATATGTCAAGCTCCTGCACCCAAAAGAGGGCACAGAATGAAACAAACACAGGTAGGTGTTCATCCGCTGCTGAGTATGACTGTGATAGCCGGCTTGTTGGGAGTTGCCGGATATGGGCAGGCCGCCGCGCCAGGTGAGACAATTGGACTTCCCGGATTCACTCAGACGGTCGACCAGGGAGCGACGAATCCATCAACAGGCACTGTACTTGGCACAGAGCGCGCGGCGGTCACTAGTGCGGCGGCGACCGTGCTCACGAAGGTCGAAGCCAAGCCGGAAGGAGACCGGATGGCATTGGTGTTGACGGGTAACGGCGTGATTTCGCATACGGTAAAAGTGATAGGTGATCGGCGCATGGTCCTCGACATGCCACGTATTCAGTCGGAGGGGCACCAGTCTCAATTAAGCGTCAAGCATCCGCTGTTGTCGCGAGTTCGCTTTGGGTACCACCCGGATAAGGTTCGATTGGTGCTTGATTTGACGCAGTCCGTTGCCCACACCATCGATTCGATCGATGGCCGCCTGATTCTGACTCTGGCGCCGAAGGTCGTGGTCCCGATGAGTGAGATGAAGGCTCCGGACAGCGAGGCGTCATCATCCGAGACACAGATGGCGTACGTAACGGCGCCGGACGAGCGGCGCTCTGCGGCCCGCTTCACGCTGGTTGCTCACAGGTCACCCAAGGCTTTGTTGCATATCCAGCCGGTTCAACTAAACGCTGAGTCGTTTCAGAAAGAGGAAAAGAAGACGGATGCGAACAATGAAGTGGTGAACGGCCCCTCACGGTTTATCGGGCGGCGCATTTCACTCGATTTCCAACAAGCCGACATCAGCAACGTGCTCCGGTTGATCGCCGAGGTCAGCGGGTTCAATATTGTGGTCGGCGAAGGTGTCAAAAACAAAGTCACCATGAAGTTGGCCAATGTGCCGTGGGACCAGGCGCTCGAAATGCTCCTCAAGATGAATGCGCTGGGCATGATTCGGCAAGGGAATATTGTTTGGGTGGATACGCTGCAAAACATCGCCAAGCAGCAAGACGAAGAGGCGCGCGCCAAAGACTCTAAGGCGAAGGCTGAGCCGATAGTCACGCGAGTATTCTATATCCGCAATCTCAACGCGCTGGAAGTGCAAACGTCGCTTCGGCAAAATCTGAGTCCGCGCGGGACCATGACGGTCAGCGCGGCGAGTAATGCCCTCATCATCAGCGATACGGAGTCGAAGCTGGAAGTGCTGCGACAGTTGCTTGATGGCGTGGATCTTGAGGTCCCGCAGGTGCAGATCGAAGCACGCATCGTCCAGGCGGATACGACCTATACGCGTTCGCTGGGTGTACAGTGGGGAATCGCAAACGTCAATAATATGGGGTCGAACGGAACTGCCGCCTTCAGGACCGGCACCACCGGGGCGTTCGGTGCGCAGCTCTCGGACTTCCTGATCAACCTACCGGCCAATCCCGGATTGCCTTCAGTACCGGGTGCCGGATTCTCGATTGGAAAAGCCGATGGCGCGCAGTTGGACCTCCGGCTGTCGGCCGGTGAATTGCTGGGATTAACCAAGGTCATTGCGGCGCCGAAAATAACTACCCTGGATAAAAGAGATGCCAAGATTGCGCAGGGAGAGTCGATCCCCTTCCAGACCACTTCCTTACAAGGAACGCAGACCACGTTTGTGGATGCGAACTTGGAGTTGAACGTGACACCACAAATCACGTCTCGCGATCCGAAGGAGATCGGGAAGCAGATTCTCATGAAAGTGCGGGCAACCAGAAACGCAGTCGGCGCGCGGAGCAACCCTGCCGGTCCGAGCATCGATCGCCGCGAAGCGACGACGCAGGTGCTGGTGCGTGACGGAGAAACCATGGTCCTCGGCGGTGTCTTCGTCGATACTCAATCGAACAACGTGGCCGGTATTCCTTATCTGTCGCGCATCCCGGTCCTGGGATGGCTCTTCAAGAACAAGACCGAGAACGTCTCGAAGCAGGAACTGTTGATCTTCCTGACGCCGACGATCGTTCGATCCACAACTTGACAGGTCCCGCTCGACCAGCTAATAATCGCCTCCATTGACGATGGTGCGCTGTCTCAATGGGGGCGAATCCTGCGGAACGTGTCTCCTCGTCGTGTTAGAAGGCGCTCCTTCCGGGCTTTCACTCCCTAGAGTTGACCACATTTAGATTTAAAGCCGCCTGGCTAGACGTGGCGAACGTTTGTGCGCCGACGCACTCAGGCACCACCCTCCTCTGAGCGCATCAGAGCGGCCTGTGTCGATAGTGGGGGCGACGGCCGGGTGACCCACGGACCGGTTCAGGCCACCTCCATGGGTGATGGGTGGCCACATGTGCGCCGTGAACACTCTTCCTGTTCCCTTGCGTGAAGACGGACTATGGCCGACCTTCTCTTGCATCCCGTATGACAGCCGCTTCTACAGACATGTCTCAACAAACGATTCAGGTAGAACTTGGAACCAGGAGTTACGCCATCCTCATTCGCTCCAACCTGTTGGACTCCATCGGAGAAGAACTGACGCGACTAGGATGTTCAGGCAAGGTTGGAGTGGTCACCGACAGAAATCTCGCCGCGCGGTATCTCAAACGGGTGACTCGTGTCCTGCAGAGGGCTGGATATACGGTCGTCCCGATTGTTCTAGTTCCTGGGGAGCGGACGAAAACGCTTCATTCGATTAGTACGATCATGAATGCATTGGTGGACGCCAAGTTCGAACGCGCATCGACGTTGCTAGCGCTGGGCGGTGGTGTCATCGGTGATCTGACGGGATTTGCGGCGGCGATTTACCAGCGTGGCATTCCCTTCGTGCAGGTTCCTACCAGCTTGGTGGCGCAGGTCGATTCCAGTGTCGGCGGGAAGACGGGTGTTGATCATCCAAAGGGAAAGAATCTCATCGGCGCATTCAATCAACCCCGAGCCGTTCTGATCGATCCGGCAACGCTGACGACACTTCCGGTTCGTGAATGGAAGGCGGGGCTTGGAGAGGTGATCAAATACGGGGTGATCGCAGACGAGACGTTCTTTGAATATGTGGAACGACACATTGAGTCTATTCTTAAGCTGGATGATGCCCCAGTCGCGCAAATTGTAAAGCGGTCGTGTGAAATCAAGGCCCAGGTCGTCTCCGAGGATGAGCGTGAAGCGGATCGGCGTCGAATTTTAAATTTTGGTCACACGATCGGCCATGCGCTGGAATCGTTGGGGGGATACCGTGGGTTGATTCACGGTGAAGCCGTGGCGATCGGGATGATATATGAAGCCGATATGGCGAGGCATCTCGGACTGTGTGATGAAGCGGTTGTCGCCCGGATCAGGGCATTGGTCAGGGCGGCTGGATTGCCGTTCTGCCTGCCACGCGTCACGTTCAGCGCACTCTGGCGCGCCATGCAACAGGACAAAAAAGTGTCTGCGGGGACTATCTACTGCGTGGTGCCCGAACGAATCGGGTCGGTACGCATCATTCCCTTGGAGAAGGACACAATCCGCGAATGGTTTGATGCACTGAGGGCGCGTAAAGCGCAGAGCGAGAAAGTCGTCGCCTCCACACAAGGGGCACGGTAGGAGGGTATGGCAGCCAAGCGGACGGTCACTCAATTGGAACAGGCCTTGCGCGAAAAAACACGCGAAGTGGATGTCCTGCATCGTATCAGCGAGTCGATCAACAATACCCTCGACCTTGAGTCGGTGCTTCGGCATATCGTCGATATGGTCGTAGAAGTGACCAAGGCCGATGCCTGCCTGCTTTATCTGATCTCCGACGGCAGGGACGAACTCATGCTACGAGCCTCGAAAAATCCCCATCCTAAATTGATCGGACGCATCACCATTGGGCTGGGCGAGGGGATCACCGGCTGGGTGGCCAGAGAACGGACTCGTGTGGTGATCCCGAATAACGCCAGCGATGATTCTCGGTTCAAGTTCTTTCACAACCTTCCGGAGGATCGCTACCAGGCCTTTGTCTCGGTGCCTATCACGACCAAGCTGGAGGTCGTCGGAGTCATCAATGTGCAGCACAAACGGTCGCGACGGTATCGGCCTGACGAGTTGGCATTACTCTCGACGATCGCCACGCAGGTGGGCGGGGCCATCGAAAACGCCCGACTCTATGATCAGATGACACGCAAGGCTCTCCAGCTCGACACACTCTCACAGGTGTCGGAAACCGTGTCGTCAAACCGATTGATTGAGGATGTGTTGCAACTCATCGTCACGATGACGGCGCAAATGATGGGGTCGAAGATTTGTTCCATTATCTTGTTGGATCAGGCGACAGGCGAACTGCGAATCGCCGCCACGCAAAGTTTAAGCGAGCAGTATCGCCGCAAGCCCAATGTCAAGATCGGTCAAAGTATCAGCGGGCGGGCCGTTCAAGATCGTCGTCCGATCATCGTGCCCGACGTCACCAAAGAAAGCGCATATATGTACCCGGATATGGCGACAAAAGAAGGGCTGTGTTCGCTCCTGTGTGTGCCGATGCTGGTTCGGGAGAAAGGTATCGGGGTCATCAATACCTACACCTCTAAGCCGCATACCTTTACGGCCGAGGACGTCAAGCTCATGCAGGCCATCGCCAATCAGGCTGCAATTTCTATCGAGCATACGACGTTGCTTGAGAAGTCGTTTGAGATGCAAGAGGCGTTACAAGTCCGCAAGCTGCTCGACCGGGCTAAAGGATACCTCATGCGGGCGAAGAGGTTGTCGGAGGAGGAGGCATTCAAGCTGATTCAGCGACAAAGCATGGACCTTCGCAAGTCCATGCGAGAAATTGCGGAAGCCATTTTGCTGGCAGGTGAAATTGAAGAGCGGGCCGACAGAAATAGAGGCTAGCCTGTTATTGAGGGCGTTCTGCTGGCCGCGCGGGAGGAGATGGTTTGGCGGGCGCGCTGCTTGGTTCGGTTTGATGCTCCCTCAGTTGCCGTCTCATATCTTGAAGTTCCTTTCGAAGTTCCTCGACCTCTGAATCCTTCTTCTTCAAATCTTCCCGAATGTCCCGAAGGTCGGTCTCTGCCTCCGTTGGGTGAGCGAGCGGCCCCGCGGGCAATGCCTGTGTCTTCACGGCGGGCGGACTTGTGACGGCAATCGTCGGCGACGGTGGGGGCAGTCGTGCGAGGAGGTCATAATCGATGATCAGGACATTTGCCGGGTCTTCCGCAAATGTTGGTGCAAATTGATCGGAACGTAGGGCTTCCTCGGGCACGAACAATACCCGGCGATTTAGGAGGCCATGGGAAGTGGGCGTGCGGCGATTGGGCATGTTCACGGTTTCCGGATCATCTCGCCGTTGACGGTACTCGGTCAAATAGACATAGAGTGAACGTCCGTACGCCAATACCCGGCCGCTCGTGATTTCTGGAAATGCATGCCCAAGTGGAGGCTCCGAGGAGCCGACCGCTGCACCAACGCGTTCTCGATATCTCCCGTCATTAGTCTGTATCAGGCGAAACCCTACCTGTTGATCGGACGCCGCCTGTTTCAAACCCTCTGCAATAGCAGGAGCCAGAAAAGCGATTTCGGTTCCTGAAAACACGGGGACGGTCGGCGTTTCGCTGGCGGTCAAGGCCCGTAACAGTCCGGTTTGTTCGCGAATGATCATGCCCTGTAAGCTGCGGGCGATCAGTGCTTGGTCGAGTCGAATAGGATGGCTTGCTTGAAACTGGCGATCGGGAAGACGATCAAGAAATACCATGCCTTGCGCGGATTCCTCGACGAGCCAGTCGACTCGCGAACCGATCGTACATCCTGCAGCTAAGAGGCAGCAGGCCAAGGCGAATGCAACAGAGCGACGGCAGTCCATGAGGTGATTCCTGTTTCAAGTTCAGGCTGGACGGGCCTAGTGTAACATAGACAACCGTCGAAACAGGAAGACCTCGTCCCGTCTTATGCTTGACAGCGATGCGTTCAAAAGCGTATACACCCCACCTGTATGCGTTGGCGGTTTGGACAATGACGTCCTCATCTCATCGCAGACATCAATAACGCAGAGGACAATGACGTCCTTTTGGTCCGAAGGCTGGACCGGAAGGGCGTTTTTTTTTGGCGCGTTGGCTCCTCCGGTCTGGTTCATTCCAATCATATGTAACCAGGAGGGCGATCAGGATGAGGGCACGAATGTCAGGAGGACTCATATGGGGGGCGGTCATGATGATGATCGTCGCCGCCACGGTTTCGGTGAGAGCAGAAGAGCAGAGTGCGGGAGAGCAGAGTGCGGGAGAGGCGGCTGGAGCTGGACGTCTCAGCCGGGAAGTGGAAACGCCCCCGGCAGTGATTTGCGGAGGCTGTGTGAATCCCAGCTTTTGGACGCGAACTCAGGGCAAGGGCAGTATCGTCCCCTATGGCCGTATCGAATTGGATGCGATTTATAGCAATAGAAATACCAACCCACTCGATCCCGGTCAGTTCAACGGCTACGCGACCGCCGCCGGAAAAAGCAGTAATGCCTCCTCCACCCTCAACCCTCGTTATAGCGTGTTCGGCCTCCGAGCCGACCGGACTGACGGGAAACACACACTCACCGGTGTCGTAGAAGCGGATTTTTACAGCCAAACGGACAATGCCGGCAATATTTCGCCCCGCCTGCGATTGGCCAACGTCAAGTACTCACCGAACAATAGTCGGACGACCATTACGGCAGGTATGGATTGGACGCCGATCATGTCGTCCCATCCGAATCTAATCGATTTTTCAATCATGGGCTATAACGGCAATCTGTGGCAGCGTCTTCCGCAGATCACCGTGAAGCAGCAATTCACCGAAAGCGTCAACGGCCTCCTGACGGTCATGCGATTCGAACGCGGACTGTCGGCCATTCAACCCCAGACACAACGGCGGCCTTTTCAAGGCGCGGGCGCGGGGGCGGCGGCTCCCGGCAGTTGCGGGACCAGCGGCTTTGCCTGTTCCGAAAACGCCTTCAACGATCCGGTCCAGATGCCCTACGTGGGGACGCGATTCGCTTACATGGGGACTGGTGATCAGGCGGGCTTCATGATGGCGCTGAGTGCGGCCGTTCGGCATTACCGCTCTGCGCCCACGCCTGGAGGTATTCCTGCCGGAAACGATATCAATTCATACCTCGTAGGCGCGGAACTCGCGGTCCCCTTGACCAGCCGATTGAAGTTTACCGGTGAGGTGGGCTATGGCCAGGCGCTGGGAGTGGAATTTTTCCGCTTTGGACAGGAGCGGAACCTCGGCACCGGAAAGGCAATCCGTACCGTTGTCGGGTGGGGAGAGTTAGATTATGCCTACGATCGGCAGCTCACCCTAATTGCAGGATATGGGTTCGACAACCCGCTGAATTCCGATCTGCGTGGCACCACCGCCGGGCCAGATACGCAGTATGTGCTCAATCATCGGACCTATCTGACCGCCGTCCGCCACATCTGGGGAGATTTGTACGCGTCTTTCGAGTGGAATCACCTCATGACTGAATGGTCCACCAGCGAACATTTTGCCGGCGATAATTTCATGCTCTCAACTTGGTATAACTTCTAGCCGAGCGATGATGGCGAAAGGAGTCTCATGATGAGTTCTCAAAAACCACAGGATGGAAATGACGCGATATCCGGTTCAAAGCCCGAGGTGCCTTCCTCGCGGCGCGAGTTTCTGCTCCACAGTTCGAGGACCGCGGTTGGCATTGGAGTCGCGGCATTACTGGGAAATCTCGGCCACTGGGCCCTTTCCTACGGGGCCGACAAGGAACCGATCAAGATCGGCGTGCTGCACTCGCTCAGCGGCACGATGGCGATCAGCGAAGTGTCATTGAAGGATGTCGTCTCGATGGCAGTTGAAGAGATCAATGCCAAGGGCGGACTGCTGGGGCGCCAGCTGAAACTGGTCATTGTCGACCCGGCTTCCAATTGGGACCTGTTTGCGGAAAAGGCCAAGCAGTTGTTGGTGCAAGATAAGGTCGCCGTGGTCTTCGGCTGCTGGACATCCGTCAGCCGGAAATCCGTCTTGCCGGTGTTTGAAAAGAACAACGGCTTGCTCTTTTATCCCGTACAGTACGAGGGAGAAGAGTGCTCCCGAAACGTATTCTACACCGGGGCGGCGGTGAATCAGCAGGCCGTGCCGGCCGTTGAATATCTGATGAGCAAAGAAGGCGGCGGGTTTAAAAAGTTCTATCTCTTGGGGACGGACTACGTCTATCCAAGGACCACGAACAAGATTCTTCGCGCGATGTTGCTGGCCAAGAAAGTGTCCGCAGCCAATATCATGGAGGAATATACTCCATTCCACCATCAAGACTATCAAACCATCGTCGGCAAGATTAAAAAGTTTTCGGCCGGTGGTGGCGCCTGTGTCATTAGTACGATCAACGGCGACAGCAATGTGCCGTTTTACAAAGAATTCGCCAATCAGGGGTTGCGCGCTGAAGATGCGCCGATCATGGCCTTCAGCGTCGCCGAGGACGAACTACGTGGGATGGACAAGACAGCCTTGGTCGGCCATTTGGCGGCATGGAATTATTACCAGAGCGTCGACGCGCCTCAGAATAAGCAGTTTGTGGCAAGCTTTAAGGCCTATTGCAAAAAGAATAACTTGCCGGACGGAGACAAGCGGGTGACCGACGATCCCATCGAGGCGGCCTATTTTGGGGTGCATGTCTGGAAGCAGGCGGTCGAGAAAGCGGGCAGCACCGATGTCGACGCGGTTCGCACGGCGGTGTATGGACAGAAATTCCTCGCGCCGGGTGGCGAGATCATGATGGATGAGGCCAACCACCATACAAACAAGCCGGTATTGATCGGGGAAATCCTCAAGGATGGTCAATTCAAAGTTGTGTGGCGGTCAAGAGGTTTGGTCAAACCAGAACCCTGGAGCGAATACACCAACCCCGAAAAGGGATGCGATTGGGTCAAGCATCAAGGAACCTATAAAAAAGCCTGACGGAGACCGTCACTCAGGCGTCGGCAATGAATGAAGGTACGCTGCGAATGAATCTCGTCGTTGGGATGGTGTTGGTCTGGTGCTGTGTGGCATGGGGCGTGAGTGATGGGTTGGCGGCGGAGGCGCTCACGGGTGGCTCCCCGCCGATTCAGCTTGAGCAGGCGTTAAAAGACCTGTCCAGTGAGGAGGAGGCGACGCGAGAGCAAGCGATTCGTGCACTGATCGCACAGGGGGACGCGACCTGGCTGCCACGCCTGGATGAGTTGCGGGCCAACGCGGATCGAAGTCTGCGCATGGCGATCAAGCCTGTGGCGGATGCCTGGAGACACCGCGCCAATCTGAGCAGTCCGGATGTCGATACGCGGCGGTCGGCAGCGGCTGATTTGGGGGCCAGCGGAAGGACAGTGGCCCTTCCTTGGCTGGAAGCTGCGGCGGCGGCCGAATCCCATCGTTGGGTTCGGTATGCGATGGATGAGTCGGCCCAGATGTTGCGGCTCGCTTCCGAGGACCCGGCGGCGAAGACTCAGGCTGCAACGAAATTGGGAGAGATGCGCAGCCAGAATGCCGTACCGGCATTGAAGGAACTGGTCCAAGCGGCCGCTGAGGCAGATGGAAGCGAGCAGCAGAAGATTGTCGCGCGTGCGGCTGCTGCCGCCATCGATCAAATCGAAACATGGAACGTGTGGTCGACGGCAATCGAAACGGTGTTTCGCGGCATCAGCTTAAGTTCCATCCTCCTCATCATGTCCGTAGGGCTCGCGATCGTCTTCGGGTTGATGGGCGTCATCAACATGGCGCACGGCGAGCTGATGATGATCGGCGCCTATGCCACCTTTGTGATGCAGGAATGTTTTAAACTCTATTTTCCTCCAACCTGGTTTGATGCCTATTACCTCGCGGCCCTCCCGGCTTCGTTTCTGTGCCGCGGCACTATTCGGATTGTTGCTAGAAGCGACGGTCATTCGATTCCTGTACGGCCGCCCGCTCGAAACGATGTTGGCAACCTGGGGAGTCAGCCTGATTTTGATCCAGGGAGCGCGCATCTATTTCGGTGATTTGACGGCTGTCTCCGCTCCGGCCTGGCTCAACGGCGGGACGCAGGTCATGGTCGGGGTGTTCCTGCCCTTCAATCGCCTGTTCATCATCGGCCTCTCCATTCTCTGTGTCACGGGTATTTATGTGTTGCTGTTCCGGTCGAGCGTAGGATTGCGAGTGCGGGCGGTCACGCAGAACCGGAACATGAGCGCCTGTCTGGGCATTCCCACCAGGAAGGTAGATGCCTACACGTTTGCGTTCGGTTCGGGGTTGGCTGGTATAGCGGGCTGGGCCCTGACCTTAGTGGGCAATGTCGAGCCGGGACTGGGGCAGAACTACATCGTGGACTCCTTTATGGTGGTGGTGACCGGCGGAGTCGGAAAACTTGCCGGAACCATTATTGCCTCGCTCGGCATCGGCGGATTGAACAAACTGATGGAGCCCAGTCTCGGAGCGGTCTACGCCAAGGTGTTGATTCTTGTGCTGGTGATTCTCTTCCTGCAGCGACGACCCTCGGGGCTGTTTGCGGTTAAGGGGCGTCACGCCGAGGGGTAAGGATAGAGCAGGAGGAATGGCAGAACCATTGGCACCACAGTCGAATGCGGAGCGGAACGAAGGCACCCTCTTTTGGGTCGTCGGTTTCGTGCTTCTATTTGTGCTTCCCATCCTCAATGTGTTGCCGGAGGAGGATTCCTGGCTGCACCTTTCCGATTTTGCTCTGAACCGATTCGGAAAGTTCCTCGCCTTTGCCATTCTAGCGCTCGGCCTCGATTTGATCTGGGGATATGCGGGTATTCTCAGTTTGGGACAGGGCGTCTTCTTTGGGTTGGGCGCCTACTGTATGGGGATGCACCTCATGCTCACCATCGGGAATGAGAGTGTTTACGGCAGCGCCCTGCCGGATTTCATGGTCTGGAATCAGGTCACTGAATTGCCGTTTTTCTGGAAGCCGTTTTATAGCTTCACCGCTGCCGTTGTGGCGGGTGTACTGGTGCCGGCCGGCTTCGCGCTCCTGTTCGGGTTTCTTGCCTTCCGCAGCCGAATCCGCGGCGTCTATTTCGCCATCATCACGCAGGCTCTGGCGCTCATGGCTTGGCTCGTCTTCAATCGGAACGAAACGAATCTGGGCGGGACCAACGGCCTGACTGACTTCAAGACCATCCTCGGATTTCGGTTGTCCGAGCCTGGGACGCAACTGGCCCTCTATGTCGTCACGGTATTGTGTCTCGGGGGAGCCTATCTATTCTGCCGCTGGATCATCGCCTCGCGGGCCGGTCGAGTCCTGATTGCCATTCGTGACAGCGAACAGCGAGTCCTCTTTTCCGGCTACTCGCCGGCCAACTACAAACTGTTCGTCTTCGTGGTGTCGGCGGCGCTGGCCGGCCTCGCAGGCATTCTCTATGTTCCTCAAGTCGGCATCATCACCCCGGCGCAAATGGGGGTGCTTCCCTCGCTTGAAATGGTGATCTGGGTGGCGGTGGGAGGCCGCGCGACGCTTGTGGGAGCCATCGTCGGAGCAGTGGGCGTCAACCTTGGCCGCAGTATCCTCACGAACCATTTTCCGGAACTGTGGCCATTCTTTCTAGGCGGGCTCTTTGTCGTCGTCGTGCTGCTGTTTCCCGACGGCGTCATGGGGATCGCCAAGAGGGCAAGTGAGAAGATGACGGTGCGAGCCGACCGTATACGAAAGGCTCCGGCCGTGGAAGAGGAGCAGGCATGACGGAACACGGCTCCATCATCTACTTGGAAGGCGTCACCGTCGATTATGATGGTTTCAAAGCCTTGAACAATTTGAATTTCATCGTGAACCATCGCGAACTCCGAGTGGTGATCGGGCCGAACGGCGCAGGGAAGACGACATTGTTGGACGTCATCTCAGGTAAGACCAAGCCGGCAGCTGGGCGTGTCATCTTCGGCAAGGATACCGATCTCATCGGCATGCGAGAGTACGAGATTACGCAACTCGGCATCGGCCGAAAATTTCAGGCTCCGTCCATCTATGGCAATCTTACCGTCTGGGAAAATCTTGACCTGTCGTTGAGCCGTCCCAGCAAGGGCGTTTTGTTCACGTTGAGAGGCCAGTCCACAGCGGCAGAACGGCAACAGATCGACGAGGCCTTGGACACTATTGGATTGACCGCACAGGCGCGTCTGCGAGCGGGATCGCTGTCTCACGGCCAGAAGCAATGGCTAGAAATCGGCATGGTGATTCTGCAGGATCCGGAGTTATTGCTAGTGGATGAACCGGTGGCGGGCATGACAGACGAAGAGACCGCGCAAACGGGACGGTTGCTTCAGTCGCTGGCGGAAAAACACGCAATTATCGTCATTGAGCACGACATGGAGTTTGTGCGGCAGATCGCGCGTATCGTGACGGTGCTGCACGAGGGAACCGTCATTTGCGAAGGACCGGTAGAAAAGGTCCAGGCTGATGACAGAGTGAGAGAGATTTATCTGGGACGCCAAAAGGTGGCACATGCTTAACAGGATGGTGAAAAGCGCTCCCAGCGTAGTTCTCGGCTCGGCAAGGTCCTCAACGTACCCGGAGGGCACGCCTCCGGTCTTCTCTCGCCGGCGGCGTTGTGGAACACTTTTGACCTCCTTTGAACATCCTGGAGGAGTAATCGAAGCAATACTATGTTGCGACTAGAGAAGGTCAACGTCTATTACGGCGAAAGCCACATTCTTCGGAACGTCTCGTTTCACATCGAAGCCGGCCAGGTGGCGTGCGTGATGGGTCGTAATGGTGTCGGCAAGTCGACGACGCTCAAGGCCATCATGGGTCTTTTGCCGGTGCGCAGCGGCCAAGTCACTTTCGATGGAACGGATATTACGAAGGTGTCGACTGACCGACGGGCCAAGGCGGGCTTGCTTATGTTCCGCAGGGGCGAGAGATTATTCCGCATTTGACGGTGCATGAAAACCTCCAACTGGGGTATTGGGCACGCGGGAGCACCGGGAATGGAAATTCAGAAAAGGCCGCTTTCGACGAGGTCTATTCGCTTTTCCCCAAGCTCACCCAGATTCGAGAGCGGCCGGGTGGTGTGTTGAGCGGTGGGGAACAGCAGCAACTGGCCATCGGACGCGCAATTCTGTCGAATCCCAAAGTCTTGCTGCTCGATGAACCGACCGAAGGCATTCAACCGTCCATCGTGGATCAGATCGAGGATGTGATCATTGGCTTCAAAACGGCGCGCCGGTTCGCGATTGTCTTAGTCGAGCAGGGCCTGCATTTTGCCGCCAGGCTGGCCGACTGTTATGTCGTGATGGCCAAAGGAGCGGTGATGGCGGCGGGGAAAAAGGATGAGCTGAGCGCCGAGATGGTAAAGCAGCACTTGACGGTATAGGCGGAAAGGTCTCACGAGACACCGCTGACTCGTTGGCGTCAGCCGCCCTATGCTTGTCATTCCTCGCCCCGCCACCTCGCAGCCGAGCACAAGAAGACCGTGCTGATTCCATAACCGCCAAGGAAAGCCCCAAGTGTGATACGACACCAGGCCGTAGCCTCTTGCTAAGCTGTCGAAAGGAGACGGTTGATCTGCTCGACCTCGGTCGCTACTATGTGTCCAGCATGTCGTGCTGTTTCCTTTTCCCGCCTGCGGAGGAGTGGTCCTGAAGGCATTTCCCAAGATACCAGTTGTGGTCTGCTTCCTCAGTTTGGCAGCTTGTGCAACAGGAAATTACACGCCGCTCGGGGAGGCTGATAAAGATCAGGTCGAGCAGCTGAAGGACAATGTCTACCGTGTCGAGTATCGCGTCAGCTCGTTCACGTCGCAGAAACAGTTGGATGCCTATTTGCGTCGCCGCTGCGCCGAATTGACGTTGCGGGAAGGCTACGATTATTTTCACCTTGCGCAGCGCGCCGATGTCCTGGCACTCTCGCGCCGCACTTCGATGACGGTGACGATGTATAGGGGACAGATGCCCGCTGGCGCGGGTGATCTCTATGATGCGAAGCATGTCTTAGCTGAGTCGGCGGCGGTCATTAAGAATGATTATCGAATGACGTGTGACGAGGTCCGGATATGCATCTGACACCGCGTGAGCAAGAAAAGCTACTGATTTACGTGGCGGCCAAGCTGGCCAAAGACCGCAAGGGGCGAGGGCTGAAGCTCAACCACCCTGAAGCGGTCGCATTTATTACGGCGGAGATTCTGGAGGGAATTCGCGACGGTAAGTCGGTGTCGGAACTGATGAGTCATGGCGCCACGTTACTCACACGACAAGATGTCATGTCAGGCGTACCGGAGATGATTCCTGAACTTCAGGTCGAGGGCACGTTCCCGGATGGCACGAAACTGGTGACTGTGCATGAGCCGATACGATAGGTAATGGAATGAAGAAGACCTCCAAGATTGGTTCGAAGAAGTCACTCTCGAAGATGCTCCCCTCAGCCGGTGCGGGCAAGAAACCAAAACCGGAGCCCATTATTCCCGGAGAAATCATTCTCGGAGAAGGCGACATCCTGGCGTTGCATGGTCGGCCGACGCTGGATGTAACCGTGTCCAACACCGGCGATCGCCCGATTCAAGTGGGCTCCCATTGCCATTTTTTCGAGGCCAATCGGGCACTGAGGTTTGATCGCGAGAAGAGCTACGGGTTTCGCCTTCGAGTGCCAGCGGGGACGGCGGTGCGCTTTGAGCCAGGTGAATCGAAGCGAGTGACGCTGGTCGCTCTCGGCGGCAGTCGCGTGGCCTATGGCATCAATGGATTGGTGAATGGACGCTTGGATGACGCCACGGTGAAGCAGCAGGCGCTCGACTGCGCTCGACAACTGGGTTTCATCGCGAAGAAATCTTAAACGGGCAGTGAGTGTGTCACGAAAGGAGAACGGCTGCTCAAAACGGTCATCCAACGAGGCACGCAGGCGAAGTCGGAGCCGGAGGCGTACCCTTGGGGTACGTTGAGGCGCTGACTAGCCGAGAACGAAGTTGGAGACTGGTTTCAGCAGCCGATTAGCATGAAGATTCCCAGACGCCAATATAACGACCTCTACGGGCCCACCATAGGGGACCGGATCCGCCTGGCCGATACGGACTTGCTGGTCGAGATCACGCGCGATCTGACCGTGCCTGGTGAAGAGGCCAAGTTCGGCGGCGGCAAGGTGATTCGCGACGGCATGGGACAGTCTCCAGCTGCCACCAGGGCCAAGGGCGCGCTGGATCTCGTCATTACAAATGCGATCATCATCGATTGGTGGGGCATCGTGAAGGCCGACATTGGAATTCGTGACGGACGTATCGTGGGCATCGGCAAATCCGGAAGCTCCGACGTGATGGATGGCGTGACGAAGGGCATGGAGATCGGCCCTTGTACTGAGGTGTTGTCGGCTGAGGGAAAAATCGTCACCGCCGGCGGGATCGACACGCATATCCATTTCATCTGCCCCCAGATCATCACCGAGGCGCTGGCGAACGGACTGACGACGCTTATCGGCGGAGGCACCGGCCCGGCTACCGGGACAAATGCGACGACCTGCACGCCGGGACCATGGAACATTCACCGCATGCTGGAGGCGGCGGATGGGTTTCCGATCAATCTGGGTTTTCTGGGCAAGGGCAACTCGTCGCTGCCGGAGGGATTGAACGAGCAGGTCGAGGCAGGCGCGATTGGACTGAAGCTGCATGAAGATTGGGGAACGACGCCGGCCGCCATCGATACTTGCCTGAGCGTCGCGGAGCGTTACGACGTGCAGGTGGCGATTCATACCGACACGATCAACGAAGCCGGGTTCGTGGAGGATACGATTAAAGCTTTTAAGGGTCGGACGATCCACTCGTTCCACACGGAAGGGGCCGGTGGAGGTCATGCTCCGGATATCATTAAAGTCTGCGGCGAGCCGAACGTGTTGCCCTCCTCGACGAATCCCACCATGCCGTTCACGGTCAATACGATGGATGAGCATCTCGACATGCTGATGGTGTGCCACCATCTGAATCCGCGTGTACCCGAAGATATCGCCTTTGCCGAATCGCGCATCCGCCGTGAAACGATCGCCGCCGAAGATATCTTGCACGATATGGGCGCGATCAGCATCATGTCATCCGATTCGCAGGCGATGGGACGGGTGGGCGAAGTCATCATCCGCACATGGCAAACGGCGCATAAAATGAAAGTACAGCGAGGACATTTGTCGGAGCGTGGCACCGACAACTCAGATGGACAACACGATAATTGGCGTGCCCGGCGGTACGTGGCAAAGTACACCATCAATCCCGCCATCGCGCATGGGGTGGCCCATGAGGTAGGGTCGATTGAAGTCGGCAAATTGGCGGATCTCGTGTTATGGAAACCGGCTTTCTTCGGGGTCAAGCCTGAGATCGTCCTAAAGGGTGGGTTCCCGATGTCGGCGGCCATGGGCGATCCCAACGCTTCAATCCCGACGCCGCAGCCGGTATTGACGCGGCCCATGTTCGGGAGCTTTGGCCGCGCGCCCTTCTCCACGAGTCTGACGTTTCTCTCTCAGAAGGCCTTGGAGCGGGAGGTGCCGAAGCAGTTGGGATTGCAGAAACGCGTCGTGGCGGTCAAAGGCTGTCGAAATATCGGTAAGCAGGATCTGAAATTGAATGATGCGTTGCCACGGATTGAGGTTGATTCCGAAACATATGAAGTGCGCGCCGATGGGGAATTGCTCACATGTGAACCGGTGGCGCTATTGCCGATGGCGCAACGTTACTTCTTGTTCTGACAGCCGCTGAAAACGCCGTCCAGCGGCGTTCTCACCTCGAACGCATCCTCAACGTACCCCAAGGGTACGCCTCCGGTGCGTTCGTCGGCTGCGGCCTTGCTGGGCACGTTTTGAGCGGCCTATTGAACATAGCCAGTGGTTAGTGAGTTCCGAATATGAATACCATTTCTCTTCTGGCGGGTCTCCGCTTCATCGATAGCTTTTTCCCTTCCGGCGGGTACGCCTATTCTTCGGGGTTGGAAGCGGCGGTACAGGGTGGCGCGGTGCGTTCCGGGGACGATCTTTCTCTGTACGTCGAGGATATGTTTCGGCAGGGGGTGACGCACCGCGAGGCTGTGGCAGTGGCGGTAGCCCATGAAGCCCTTACTCGCAATGACATCCAGGCGGCGTTGTGGATCGATCATGAACTGCATGCAATGAAAATCGGGCAGGAGTCGCGCGTCGCGAGTCAGCAGATGGGACGGCAGGTGGTGAAGATTGCGGTCGAGCCGCCTGACACCCATATCGTGTTGAGAGATTTTTATGCGGCGATGGAGGCGGAACGCACGCCGGGTCATCTTCCTGTCTCTTTGGGTTTGACGCTGGCGAATGCCGGTTGGGACAAAATGGAAGCCATTGCCGCTTTTTGTTACCAAACAGCTGTTGGGTTTGTGTCGGCGGGGTTGAAACTGTTGCCGATCGGACAGCGTGAAGGGCAACATCTGCTCGAGCGCTGGATGCCGATGCTCGATGATTGCGTCAGCCGTGCGAGTGAGGCACAGGCAATGACCGCTTGGACACCAATCCAGGATATCTATGCCATGCGGCACGGGCGCTTGGAGTCGCGACTCTTCCGGTCGTAAGAGCTGGTGGCAGCAAAGAGCGAGAAGTGGATAGTATCCGAATCAGCTCTTTATATCGGCCGCACGCCATGTGCTATGTGCGGGTGAGGAACTGATGCACCGTGAAGAAGAACATTTCTGTGGGAACGGTTCCCCAACCAATGCGCGGGCGAAAGGCATTCCCATCATCGGGATTGGGGGGCCGGTCGGATCGGGCAAGACCGCGCTTGTGGAAGCACTCTGCCTGAAATTGCGTAATCACTACAGTTTGGCAGTAGTGACTAATGATATTTTCACGAAGGAAGACGCGGAGTTTCTGACGAAGCGGGGGGCGCTCCCGCAGGACCGCATTTTGGGAGTAGAAACCGGCGGCTGCCCGCATACGGCGATTCGCGAAGATGCCTCCCACAATCAGGCGGCGCTGGACGAATTGCTCAAGCGCCATCCCGATGTTGACCTGATGTTTGTCGAAAGCGGCGGTGACAATTTGGCTGCGACCTTCAGTCCTGAATTGGTCGATCGCGTCATTTATGTGATCGACGTGGCCGCGGGAGATAAGATTCCGCGCAAGGGTGGGCCTGGAATCACGCGCTCCGACTTACTGGTCATCAATAAGATCGATTTAGCACCGCATGTCGGCGCCGATCTCGCGGTGATGGATCGGGATAGCCGGAAGATGCGTGGCGAGCTGCCGTTCATCTTCACCAACCTTCATGCGGGCCAGGGCCTGGATCGGGTGATCGAATGGCTCGAAAAGGCGGTGCCATTGCGCGTGCATCGTCACTAAGTAGTCAGGCGTCCATGCCGACTCTGCTCCCCAATCAGTCGATCCTCTCCGAGGTCGGGCGTGTCGGGCGGCTAGACCTGCAGTACACACGGCAGAACCAGCGGACCATTTTGGCTCAGTCCCGCTGTTCCAGCCCCTGGCATCTCTTCCCGCCGATGTATTTGGATTCATCCGGCTGTGCCTTCACCTCTCTCATGAATCCATCCGGCGGATTCGTGGCAGGCGATCACCTTTTAATCCAGGCGGCCCTCGAGCGTGATGCGCATGTCGTGCTCTCAACGCCGTCGGCCAATCGTGTCTATCGCTCCCTGGGTGAAGAGGCCAGGCATACGGTACGCCTGTCTGTGGCATCCGGTGGCATACTTGAATGGTTCCCTGAGATGACGATTCCTTTCGCTGGGTCGCGCTTCGTCCAGACGATGGATGTACGACTCGCGACGGGCGCGACCGCGCTGATCTGGGACAGTGTCGCTAGTGGTCGAGTCGCACGGGGAGAACGCTGGGCCTTTGCATCCTTACAGAATCACATCCGGATTACGACGTCATCGGGAGGGCGGTTACTCGAACGATATGAGGCAAGGCCGCAGCCGGGGCAGGCCGGTCTGGTCTCCGCCTATAATTATGTTGCGTCACTCTTCGTTGTCAGTGAGTCGACCGATACGGCCATGTGGAGCGCGCTACGCGGAACGGTGGAAGAAATCCTCGATGGTTGGCCGGGCGATGTGTTGGGTGGAGTCACTGAACCACCGCTTCCCGGGCTTGTCGTCAAGCTGGCGGCTCGATCGGCGCAAGGTCTTGCTGCGGCTCAAGATGCCTTGTGGCATGCTATCCGCAGCGGGCTGCTCGATCTATCGAGACCCGAGTTGCGTCGGTATTAAATGTCGAGCTAGGGCTGTGGCTGAGAGTTTCGTGGACTCCTTTTCGGTTTGGGTTTGCCCGCTCCGGATTCTTTTTCGGCCAGTTGGCGCCGCGTCGATTCGAGCTCTTCTTTGACTCGCTGCAACTTTTCCGCTTGTTTGACGACCAAATCTTTCGTGGCTTGCAGCTCCTGCTGAAGGCGGGCCTGGTCGGGTGCAGCGGAGGGCTTGGCTAGCCGGGCCTCTTGAACGCTGCTAGCCTCGACTGCCTGCGGGGCAGCGGCGAGCGAAAGTTGGGTGAGCGCCTTGACGGCAATAGCAATGCGAGGCTGCGCCGGGTCGATGATCATCCAAGATTGCGGGGCATCGGCTTCTACCTTAGCCTCTTCAGGATGGATCGCGAGTCTGAATGACCCAAGTCGTGCGTCGACTTGCCCTGGCTGACTGCGGTAATGCGCGAGTGTAATTTGGAACACATTGCGGTACTAGTAAAGGGAGCCGCCCGTCACCATGCCATCATCTTTCACTAAGAATTTCACCCGTTGATTCGGCTCAGCCTCGGTGAGGGCTTTGCTGATGAGCGGAGCCAAGAACGCGATTTCTTCGTGCGAGAAGAGAGGATAGCCGCCCTGTACATCCGTGGTTTTGGCCCGTTCGACGCCTGAGATCAGCAATCCTGTCAGGAGCTGCGCAGTCTGCCCAGGCGAGATCTCTGCGGGATGCGAGGCTTGAAAGATGTTCGGCGGGCCGCTGAACCCGCAGTGGTGCCTCTGGTTCCCAACCGCTCAAGGACGACCGATCCCAAGGCCCATCCCCGATTCGAATGATGGTGCCGGTTCCGCTGCGGGTAGAGAGCAGTAGGCCGGAGAGGATGACGGCAAGGACCGATCCGGTGGCGACTGGATGTCCGCAGGAAATGGCGCGCCCTGTAGGAACCCAAGCTGCATGGAGCCGGATTGTACCACAGGGGGGAAGCCGAACTGCATGGTTTCCCTGAGAAAAGCCTGGATCTAGTAGTTGACAGTCCATTCTGGCCGGTGATATACACCAGGCACCATTTTCCGGAGACAACGGAGTCTTCGACGGGCGCTTCGGTCGATTATCAAATGCAGACAGGACAACGACGTCCTCCGATCCACACCCGTGGGTTTGAGGACGTTTTTTTTCAGCATGCTGAAATCGGCCCGTTACGTTGTTCTCATCCGCCGCTCAAGCACCTCGACGCGTAGCCCACTGTGCAACTGGGTGGCCGTGGTCCTGGCGGCTTCGTGGCATGACGGATTTGAGCCTGCTGGTACGGAAGCGCACTGATGCGATCGATACGGATTGCGATGGCACAAATGAACACGACGGTCGGTGACCTGTCAGGCAATGTTCGCCGCATTACGGGCTGGATACGAGAGGCTCGTCGGGCACGCGCAGATTTGGTAGCTTTTCCGGAGTTGGCGATCACTGGGTATCCGCCGGAAGATTTGCTGTTCAATCCTCGCTTTCTTGATGAGACGTATCGTGCATTGAAGATGGTGGCGGCGGAGGCGCGCGGACTGGTTGTGGTGGTGGGGTATGTCGGTCGGGGAACGAAGACGGGGCCGTTTCCCGATCCGTCCTCTTTATCTTCCGTCGGTCGCCATGATTTGTACAACGCAGCGGCTCTGTTGTTCGGTCGTCGCGTGCTGGCCAGCTACTGTAAGCGACATTTGCCGAACTACGGGGTGTTCGATGAGAGCCGCTATTTTCAGCCCGGGCGTCGCCTCCCGCTCCTGGTGCTGAATGGCACCAGGATTGCGGTCAACATCTGCGAAGACATTTGGTTTCCTGAGGGACCCACAAGGATGCAGGCCGCAGCGGGAGCAGAAGTCATCGTCAACATCAACGCATCTCCATTTCATATAGGCAAATGCCGGATGCGTGAGCAAGTGTTAGCAACGAGGGCGCGGGATAACCGGGTCATTGTGACGTACACCAATACGGTCGGGGGGCAGGATGAGCTGGTCTTCGACGGCAGCAGCTTGATTGTCGATCAGACTGGCGAGATCATCGTGCGCGGGAAGGCGTTTGAAGAAGATCTGATCATTGCCGATCTTGATGTTGCGGCGGTGGGTCGGGCACGGCTGGCGAGGGGGCGTAAGAAGTCGATACCTCCTCGGGTGGCAGTTCTCGTAGACCGAATTGCCGTTCGGTTACCCGCCAGAAAATCACGGTCGCTGGCTGTTCCGGCGCTGAGCCCGCAACTGGAGCCGTTGGAGGAGGCCTATCGGGCGCTCGTCCTTGGGGTGCAAGATTACGTCCGGAAGAACGGCTTTAAGCGTGTCGTCATCGGTTTGAGCGGCGGAGTAGACTCGGCCATCACGGCAGTCATTGCGGTGGATGCCCTCGGCGCGGAGAACGTGCTCGGGGTCTTCATGCCCTCGCCCTACACCTCAAAGGTCAGCCGCGAGGATGTCGTCGATCTAGGCCGTCGGCTCCAGATTCAGGTGGACACGCTGTCTATCACGTCGACGTTCAAGAGTTATCTGCGTACGCTCACCCCCTCCTTCAAAGGCTCGCGCCCCGATACGACCGAAGAAAATCTTCAAGCCCGTATCAGGGGCAACCTGTTAATGGCCTATTCGAATAAGTTCGGCCATCTCGTACTGACGACCGGCAACAAGAGTGAGATGAGCGTGGGGTATGCAACGCTCTACGGCGATATGGCGGGCGGGTTTGCCGTCATCAAAGATGTGCCGAAAACCATGGTCTATGAACTCGCGCATCTGAGGAATGCGTTGGGGCCGTCTCCGGTGATCCCGAATCGTATTCTGGAACGCCCTCCCACGGCGGAACTGCGCCCCGATCAAAAGGACGAGGACAGTTTGCCGCCGTATCCGCTGTTGGATCCTATTCTGAAGGCTTATGTGGAGGAAGACCGGACGCTGGAAGACATTGTGGCCATGGGGTTCGATAGAGCGACGGTGGCTCGGGTCATGACCATGGTCGACCGAAGCGAGTATAAGCGGCGCCAAGCGCCGCTGGGGATCAAGATCACCTATCGGGCATTCGGCAAGGATCGGCGCATGCCGATCACAAACGGGTATCGATAGCAGCGTGCGGTATGATGACCGACAATGACGCCGGTCAGCGGGGCTGGCAATGGCGCCAGAGAATAAGACACGCGGCCTTAGACGGAGGCCGTCGACACAATGTTGTTATTTCTTTGGGAGGTGCCATGCAGGTGCTCGGAGGACAGTATGTGCGAGGGTGGATGCGTAGATGCATGATGGCACCAATGTTGTTGGTCGGCTCGAATGCTCAGGCGCAGGACGTAGAGGTCGTCGCACCCAAGGCAATAACAGCTAGATGGACAAGGACCAAGCACTCGGTGTCGGTGACGATGCAAGCGGACAGTTTTTCCGGCTCCAACCCATCGATTTATGGAACGTACGGACTAACCGACAATGTCGCGCTCGCCTTCAACTTCTCCAATCGGACCATGATCAGCAGAGTCGGCATACATGACAATGCGCCATGACTGGAAAGGGATGTGGGCTTGAATTTGACCTTCCTAGAGAAACGGCTGTCCATCACACCCATGATCGGGTTCGCACATGGTCAGCTCTTGTCGGCACGGGTGCATACTTTCCAAACGGCGGAGGCAGTGTGAACAGACGCACCACCGCGTTTGAACGCGCCATGCCGAATGTAACCATGAATTACCTCGACAATCGGTTCGAAGGGGAGTTCTATCTGGGGTACTACAAGGTGATTCGGAGCGAAGGCGGAAGCGACAGCGGGGGAGTAATCAAATTGTGGCAATCCCGGCGATATGAATCGCCTGGGGTCGGCTCAGGCGGGTGGCAGGGGTACCTGAGACTTCTTGCACTTCTGGGTGAGCGCCGGAGTACGCGTGAACAGCATGTGGTCGATGGGGGCGCATCACGAACATCTGCTGACGACCCGTGACAGCAGCGCACCGGGAGCTGCACAGGACTACTATCGCTGGATCGGGCCCTATGTCGAAATGAACTTCCGGGCAACATGGCCTTCCGGTTTACGGTAAGCAAAGACCTGACCGATAATCAGGATTTCTACAAATTGAATTTACCAAGGCCTTTTGATTCCGGCCAGCCGCGTGAGGCTCAGGACGAGAAGGGGTGTCCTTCTGGTCCCGAGTTTCCCGATGCGAAGGAGGCTCGATCGTGACCATATTGAAGCGTTCCGGCATCCTACTCTGTTCAGGGTTGGGACTGCTCATGGCGTTGCTGATTGGAATTTCTGACGCCGGGGCCCAGAGTGCGCCATTAAAAGCCGATAGCGGGGATACGGCCTGGGTGCTCGTGTCGTCAGCATTCGTGCTGGCGATGCTGATGCCCGGGCTCGCGCTGTTTTACGGAGGATTGGTGCGCACCAAAAACGTGCTCGCGACTATCATGCAGAGCATCATGATCTTGAGCGTGGTCAGCGTGCTGTGGGTCCTGTTCGGGTACAGCCTGGCCTTCGGACCGGATAAAGGCGGTGTGATTGGCGGCTTGGACTGGGTCGGGCTCAGCGGGGTGGGCGCCGAACCGCATCCAATCTACGGACCGACGATTCCTCACCAGGCCTTCGTGTTGTTTCAGATGATGTTTGCGGCGATCGCTCCGGCGTTGATCACGGGCGCCTTCGCCGAACGGAAGCGTTTTACGTCGGTCGTGTTGTTTGCGGGGATCTGGTCGCTCGTGGTCTATGTGCCGCTGGTACATTGGATCTGGGGTGGGGGATGGTTGGCCAAATTGGGCGCCTTGGATTTTGCCGGCGGCGCGGTCATCCACATCAACTCCGGCGCATCGGCCCTGGTCTGCGCGATTATGTTGGGCAAGCGGCGAGGGTATGGGACTGATTATATGGCGCCCCACAATCTTCCGATGACGTTGCTCGGGACAGGCTTTTTGTGGTTCGGGTGGTTTGGTTTCAACGGCGGCAGCGCGCTGGGCGCGAATGGCATTGCCGTGTCGGCCATCCTCGCGACCCATACGGCGGCGGCTATGGGTGCCATGGCCTGGTGTGGGGTCGAGTGGGCACATCGCGGCAAGCCTACCGTATTGGGGGTCGCAAGCGGAGCCGTCGCCGGGCTCGCGACCGTGACGCCCGCGGCAGGCTATATCAGTCCGCTTTTCGCGCTGGCGATCGGTACCGTGGCCGGTATGGCCTGCTATGGAGCGATTGTCTGGAAGGGGCGATTCGGCTATGATGACTCGCTTGACGTCGTGGGGATTCATGGAGTCGGGGGAGTGATCGGGATTCTCGCTACCGGACTCTGTGCCAGCAAGCTTATCAATCCGGCCGGCGCCGATGGCCTGCTCTATGGCAATCCTGGTCTCTTGGGCATCCAGCTGCTCGTTGTGGTAGTCACGGCGATTTTCTCGATGGTCGGCACATTTGTCATCCTCAAATTGGTCGATTCCATGACAGGGTTGCGCGTGTCTCCTGAAGAGGAAGCGAACGGGCTGGATTTGAGTCAACATAACGAGCGGGCTTATTCGTGAATGACGCCGTCGACTGAGAGCGGTCGCCGGTCCTAGGAGGCAAGGATGAAACTAATCGAGGCCATCGTCAAACCGTTCAAGCTGGACGAGGTCAAAGACGCGCTGCTTGAAATCGGAATTCAAGGCATGACGGTGACGGAAGTGAAAGGTTTTGGCCGGCAGAAGGGCCATAAGGAAACGTACCGTGGCCAAGAGTACACCATTGAATTCGTCCCGAAGGTAAAGATTGAGGTAGCGGTCAACGACAGCCAGGTCCAGCGTGTGCTGGAAACCATTACGCGTGCCGCGAAGACCGGGAGCATCGGTGACGGGAAAATTTTTGTGCGGGATCTCAGCGCGGCCGTCAGGATTCGCACGGGCGAGACGGGGGAAAGCGCGCTCTAGGTATGGCACAGCCACTGGATACGGGTTCGCAAATATTGCAGGAGTCAGCCCCCGCAGCGGGGGCGCATCGGCTGGCGGATCAGCGCGAGGCGATTCACCAACGGCTGCTGACCGGTGCGTCGGGTGACGAGGTAGTGGCGATGACCACGGATGTGGTCGACGGCTTGATCGTAGGACAGTACCGCACCGCGGCGCGAACTGGTGGAGAGGCATTCACGACCGCCGGATTTCAGCATTGCTGTCTGGTCGCGCTGGGCGGCTATGGCCGGCGGGAGATGGCGCCACACTCTGATATCGACCTGATGTTTCTGTTTCACCCCGATGCGGCGAAGGTCATCCCAGAGCTGGTGAAACAGGTGCTCCATCCCTTGTGGGACAGTGGATTTCAGGTGGGCCATAGCGTGCGTACGATCCAAGACTGCGTGGATTTGGGGCTCGCTGATTTGACGGTTCGCACCTCGATGATGGAAGCGCGGTTTCTCGCCGGGAGCGCCGAACTCTTTCAGCAATTCCATGCGCGCTATGTCAGAAAGGTGGTGTCGAGACGGGCCGATGCCTACGTGGAGCAGAAGGTTGCCGAGCGACATCGCGAGTACCAGAAGTTCGGCGAGACCGTGTATTTGCTGGAACCGAACGTCAAGAAAAGCCAAGGCGGGTTGCGCGACCTGCACCTCCTACAGTGGGTCGGGTTGGCGCGGTATCAGGCGCCCACAATTCGTGAATTGTCCGACCGCGGGATTTTGTCCCAAGCCGACTACCAGGCCATCAAGGAGGCGCGGGAGTTTCTCTTGCGCGTTCGTTCGTTTCTCCATATTCGGGCCGGCATGGCGCAGGAAATTCTGACCTTCGATGAACAGGTCTGGTTGGCCACACAGCTCGGTTTTACCGATCGCCCGCATCTTCTCGCCGTCGAGCAGTTCATGCAGCAGTATTATCTTCATACCATGGGGCTTCATGCCGCTTCGATGCGATTCGTGGAACGTTGCCGTCGCCGCTCATTGTGGCAGCGGCTCGTCCGATGGTTGCCGTCACCGCGGCTCGATCAGTACTTCGTGGTTGATGGCCAAGCCTTGACGGTGCCCGTCGAGTTACGTTCCCAGGTGCTGGATCGGCCGGCCACGCTTCTGAGGCTCTTTGACCTGGCACGCTCAAAAAAAATGAGCATCGATCCGTCGCTGCTGGAAGACATTCACCGGCATGCGGAGATGTTGTCGGTCGAGGGGTTCCGTACGCCGGAGACGGCGCGTACCTTCCTGTCGATCTTGGCCGGGCCTGGAACAGCGCGAACATTGGAAGCCATGCATCGCGCGCATCTGTTGGAAAAGCTGGTGCCGGCCTTCGCGCGCGTGCGCGGACTGATGCAATTCAATCAGTACCACAAGTACACGGTTGATGAGCATAGTCTCCTGGCGGTGGCCAAGGCGGAAGCCTTAGCTGACCATCAGGGTGTGTTGGGTGAAGTGTATCGGGAGATCAAGCGGAAGGACTTGCTGCATTTGGCCGTGTTGCTCCACGACCTGGGCAAGGGGCATGAGGAAGACCATAGCGAAGTCGGAAAACGATTGGCTGAAGATACGGCGGCCCTGTTGGGATTCGATGAGCGGGACACCCGAACGCTCGTCATGCTCGTCCACCGTCACTTACTGATGGCCCATACGGCGTTTCGCCGGGATCCTTACGATGAAAAAGTATTACTGCCGTTTGCCCGTGAAGTCGGCACGCCCGAGGTGCTCCGCAAGTTGCTGGCTCTGACGGCGGCTGATATTGCCGCGGTCGGTCCGGACGTGCTGACGAAATGGAAAGAGTCGCTGTTGATCGAATTGTATCTGCGGGCCATGCAGGAAGTATCCGGCGAGCGTGAGACGGTCGATGAACCGCAACGATTGGCGCTTGTCGTCGCTGACGTGGCATCGCAGCAGGCTTCGGATCCGGATATTCCAACTGACAGAGTATGGATCCAATCTGAGTTGGAACAGTTTCCACTACGCTATGTGTATGGGACACCTGCCCGGCGCATTGCCGCGCATCTCGCCGCGATACATGGACTGCAGGTCGGCGGAGTGATGGTCGATACCGATTTCAATCCCCAGCTAGGGACCTGTGAATATGTGGTGGTCGCGCATAACGATCTGATTCCCGGTTTGTTTTCTAAAATTGCCGGAGTCATGGCGGCGGGGGGGTTGCAGATTCTGGATGCCCAGATTGTGACGCGAAAAGACGGCATCGTCGTCGATACGTTTCAAGTCGCCGACCCCGACTATCAAGGCGCTCCTCCTGCGGAACGACGCGAGTCGATCGGCCAGAGAATCACGGAGGTGTTGACCTGCCGCCAGACCATCGAAGCGATGATGCGTCGCGGGGCCAGGCTCAGCATGGGACGGTCATTTCCGGCGCATCGGCAACCCGCTGAGGTGCGGATCGACAATGAAACGTCCGACCGGTTCACCATCCTCGACGTGTTTGCTGACGATCGGCAAGGGTTGCTCTACGTCATCACCAATGCAATTTTTCAGTTGGGATTGTCCGTCCATGCGTCACGAATTTCCACCCGCCTCGATCAGGTGGCGGACGTGTTTTATGTGACGAGTATGGAGGGCAAGAAGGTGGAGGAGGCTGGTCGGCTGGAATCGATCCGGACGGCGATCCTCAGCGCGATCGAGACGTTTCTCGGTGCCAATGCGGCGCAAGACGCAGGGCGTGGGTAGTCATTTTCATCGGCGGTTGAAAGGAGGAGGGGATGAACGTTCGTGAGGTCTTAGATTTTGCTAAGAAAAACAAGGTCCAGGTCGTGGACATGAAATTCGTGGACCTGATCGGAACCTGGCAGCATTTCACCATTCCGATCAGCGAACTGACGGAAGGCCTGTTCAAGGACGGCTCGGGGCTGGATGGCTCGTCGATTCGAGGCTGGAGAGCGATCAATAACAGCGACATGTTGCTCGTGCCTGATCCGTCAACCGCCTGTCTGGACCCCTTCTGCTCCGTACCGACCCTGAGCCTGGTCGGCAATGTGGTCGACCCGATCACGCGTGAAACCTATGATCGGGATCCGCGATATATCGCGCAGAAGGCGGAGAAATATCTGCAAAGCACCAAGATCGGCGACATTTCCTATTGGGGCCCGGAAGCCGAATTTTTTATCTTCGATCATGCGCGTTATGACCAAACGAATCACAGTGGGTATTACTTCATCGATTCCGATGAGGGCGTGTGGAATATGGGGCAGGAAGGCGTGAACCTGGGCGGCAAGATCCGCCACAAGGAGGGATACTTCCCTGTGCCGCCGACTGACACGCAGCAGGACATCCGCACCGAAATGGTGCTGGAAATGGAAAAGGCCGGCATCGCCACCGAGAAACATCACCATGAAGTGGCCACGGCGGGTCAGGCGGAAATCGACATTCGGTTCGATAGCCTGGTGAGAACCGCGGACAAAATGATGATGTTCAAATACATCGTCAAGAACGTCGCGCGGCGGCATGGCAAGACTGCCACCTTCATGCCGAAACCCATTTTCGGAGACAATGGGTCGGGCATGCATACGCACCAGAGCATCTGGAAAGAGGGCAAGCCCCTGTTCGCCGGGAAAGAGTATGCGGGCGTGTCGCAGATGTGTTTGCACTACATCGGGGGCATCCTGAAGCATGCGCCGGCGCTGGCCGCCTTCACCAATCCCTCGACCAATTCCTACAAGCGACTGACGCCGGGCTTTGAAGCGCCGGTGCTGCTGGCCTATTCAAGCCGCAACCGGTCTGCCGGCATTCGCATTCCCATGTATTCACCCAGCCCTAAGGCGAAGCGGATTGAAGTGCGTTTCCCTGATCCGGCTGCAAACCCCTACCTTGCCTTTGCCGCCATGCTCATGGCCGGCTTGGACGGGATCGAAAACAAAATCAATCCTGGCGAGCCGGCGGAGAAAGATCTGTACGATCTCGAAGCCAAGGAAGCCGCCAAGATTCGAACCATGCCGGGGAGTTTGGATGAGGCGCTCAATCACCTCGAGAAGAATCACCAATTCCTGCTGAAGGGCGGCGTATTTAGCGAAGACCTGATCGAGTCTTGGATCGCCTACAAGCGTAGTAAGGAAGTGGATACGATGCGGTTGCGGCCGCATCCGTATGAATTCTTCCTGTATTACGACGTGTAGCCTGCCGACCCCGGCATCAACAATCCCTTGACGATGCTACAGGGGCGATGGTATACATGGTCCTGCGGGTGAGAGAAGGCAACGAGGCCTAATTTACACCGGTACTACAATATGTACACGGACAAAGGCGTCCGTCATTCTTACAAGAGTGGCGGACGTCTTATTTTTTAGCCGACGGCGAAGTCGGTAAAGTTAATCTTGGTGAGGCATGACAGCCTCGCCCCAGGACAACGACGTCCTCTTCCCAGCCGCGGGATGAGGGCGTTTTTTTTTGCACGTCGGTCCATCAATCACAGGAGGGATAGCTTATGCATGCAGCAGATCACGAGCGAATCGCAGGAGTGGCAGCCAAGAAGTGGTCGTTTCTCGAACAATCACCAAGCGGATATCTCATCCTTTCAGTCCTCGCCGGGATTTATCTGGGATTTGGGATTGCGCTGATTTTCAGCCTTGGCGGCCCCTTGGCGGCTGCCGGGTCTCCCGCAGTGAAACTCATCATGGGGGTCTCGTTCGGAATTGCGTTGACGCTCGTGATCTTTGCGGGCTCTGAATTGTTTACCGGCAACAACATGATCGGCGCGATCGGAGGACTGTCGAAAAGCCTCTCTTGGCCGCAAGTCGTTCAGCTAAATGCCTGGTCGTGGCTTGGCAACCTCGTAGGGTCGTTGGCATTGGCGTGGCTGGTCATTCAATCAGGTGTGTTTGCCAAGGGCCCGACCACGGATCTGATTGAGAAGGTGGCCGCGGTAAAAATGTCGCTTCCAGCCTGGGAACTGTTTGTGCGGGGAATTCTCTGTAACTGGCTGATCTGTCTGGCGGTCTGGATGGCGGCGCGGACGAACAATGACACGGCGAAGATCCTCCTGATTTTCTGGTGCCTGTTTGCATTCATTGGCACCGGCTTCGAACACAGTATCGCCAATCAATCGTTCTTGGGCATGGCCCTGTTCCTGCCGCATGACGCGGCCGTCAGCTGGGCGGGCTTTTGGTACAACCAAATCTTTGTGGTGCTAGGCAATATCGTCGGTGGCGGGCTGTTTGTCGGCGGGCTCTACTGGATGGTGAGCCCCTATCGCGTAAAGGAAACGCCGGAGGAGCCTGTCGCTCAGCCGGTCAGTGCGGCAGTCGTCGGGTCATAACAGTGAGATTTTTATTCACGGGCGAATCGTTCTGAGGGAGAACAAGATGGAAAAAGAAGCTATACGCAAGGCGATCAAAGCGCAACGGTTGAGCAAGAAGGTGACGATCGCCGAGGTCGCAAAGACGGTCGGAAAGAATCCTACATTTGTGGCGGCGGCACTGAACGGCAATCACCGCCTCACACCCGAGGAAGCGATGAAGGTCGGAAAGTTGCTGGACTTGGATAAGGAACACATCGGCGCCCTCAGCGCTTTTCCTGTTCGCACCGATTTTCCTAATGCGACGGATCCATTCAAGTACCGGTTATTGGAAATCATCGGTGTCTACGGAGATTCGATGCGTGAGCAGGCGAATGAGATGTTCGGCGACGGCATCATGAGTGCGATCGACTTCACCCTGGATATGGAAAAGGTCACCGGAAGTCAGGGGGAGGCCCGCTGCAAGATTACACTGAACGGGAAGTGGCTCGAGTATAAGACGTTCTGAAACAGACGGCCATAGTGACGCTGTGACGGCAATCAGACGAAGGGAGGACACCATGAACACGAATGCAGAAACGGCTGTACTGACACTTCTGGAGAGACAGGCTCCCCAAACATTCGAAGAATTGATGGCCCTTTCCGGTCTGAGCGCGTCACAGGTGTTGCTGGTGGTGGATCGATTAAGCCGGGAAGGCACGGTGGTATTGAGGAAAACCGGACCGGACTATTCCGTCGCACTGGGAGGCATGAGATGAACAAGATCGAGGCGATCAAGACGGAACGGGACGGGTTAACAGTGCGCGACATGATCGCGCACTATGCGCTAACCGGGTGGGAGACCATTCCCGAGGACGATATTCAACGGTTGAAATGGTGCGGGCTATTCCTGAGAAATCCCACTCCCGGCCATTTCATGTTGCGCGTGCGTCTTCCAGGCGGACGAACGACGTCGGCCCAGCTTGAATCGCTGGCAGGCATTGCACTGCAGTATGGCAATGGTGTGGTGGATGTCACCACGAGACAACAAGTTCAACTGCGCCACCTGACGATTGAGCATATCCCGGCCGTGTTCGCGAAGCTGTCGGACGCGGGACTCACCTCGCTACAAACCGGCATGGATACGGTTCGCAACATCATGACCTGCCCGGTGGCGGGCTTGAATCCGAATGAACTGCTGGATGGAACCGACATCGTTCGCGCCATCAATGAAGAGGTGTTGGGCAATCCCGCCTATACGAATCTTCCTCGTAAGTGCAATATTGCCGTGACCGGCTGCCCGGACAATTGCCTCCATACGGAGACGCAAGACATCGCGCTCGTACCGGCCTATCACGATCTGGGGCATGACAAGTGCTACGGGTATAACGTGCTGGTCGGCGGAAAGTTGGGTTCAGGTGGTTACCGAATTGCCAGTTCCCTGGATATGTTCGTGAATCCAGCCGAAGCCCTCGACGTCTGTCGGACCATCCTTCACATTTACCGCGACCATGGGCCGCGCGAGAATCGTACGCAAGCGCGCCTGGCGTTCCTCGTGGAAGCCTGGGGTGAGGCGCGGTTGCGGCAAGAGGTCGAGGTTCGGATGGGACGGACCTTGCCGGGAGCAGGCACCGATGCGAGGGCGGCAACCGAGCGTGACCACATCGGCATCTTCCGCCAAAAGCAACGCGGCATGAATTATATCGGACTCAAGGTATTGGTTGGTCGCGTCAAGGCGGCCGATCTTCGGAATATTGCCGCGTTGGCGGCTCGGTACGGCACGGGCGAAGTGCGACTGTCGCCGGCGCAAGCTTTCGTCATCCCGCATGTCACTGATCGGTTGGTGGGCGAACTGGCAGAAGAGCCGCTCGTCAAGCAATTCGCCTACAACCCATCCGCTCTGTACAAGGGGCTCGTGAGCTGTGTGGGAAGCGACTATTGCAATCTGGCAGTTATAGAAACCAAGAGCCGGGCTGTCGACACGGCACGTGCCTTGGAGCGTAAGCTGGGCGATGGTCTGAAGCCGATCACGCTGCATTGGTCCGGTTGTCCGGCGGGCTGCGGCAACCATCTGGTGGCGGACATCGGGCTTTTGGGAAAGAAGGCGAAGGTGGGCGGCAAGGTGATCGATGCGGTCGATATATTCGTCGGCGGCCGATCGGGGCCTGATCCCAAACTTGCCACCAAGATCATGGAAGATGTTCCCTGCGACAAGCTTCCGTCCGTGCTGGAGACGCTCATGCCTTACCATACGCGAGAAAAGATGCATCGTGTGCGTGGAAAGGCACTGTCCAAAGCGACGGGGTCGGGTAAGCCGGCGGCATCCGGTACTGAGGCGGCCGGAATCATGCCGGACCTAACGCCTCAACCGTTTCCCGCCTAAAAACAGAGGCTTGAGCCGTTGTGACAGTTAGGCTATTCTCTTGAGCTTACCAAGGAGGCAGCATGGCCAAGAGAGTGAAATCAAGTGAGCAACCCGCCGAAGTTCTGACTCGGCATATCGAACAGATTCGTGAGACATTGGTGGCGTTCCAGCCGTTCCTATCCCGTCGAAAGGTAACGGCCTCGTTGGACGGGTTCGATGAGCAAGCCGAGGAGGTACTTATCGAAACCTTCGGCGGAGCCTCCGAGGAACTCGAAGCCTATCAATACGCCAAGCTCGGCGAAGCCGCCATTGTGCCGGAGGAAGCGCAAGAGGCGGGGACGCACAATATAGACCGCGAAAGCCTCCATCAGCGGAAGCAGGTATTGGAAAGTTGCCTGGCGCAACTTGAGTTAAAGAAGACCGCCAGGGCGGGCCGGGATTGGCGAAAGACCGTCGGTGACCGGCTGGACGGCCGAACCGTGGCGGAGTTCATGTCCTCGGAGGTCCGGAGCGTGCATAAAGGCGCTCCGATCAAGGAGGCCGGGCGGTTGCTCCAAAAGTGGCGTATCGGGTCGCTGCTGGTGGATGACGGGTCGCGGTATATCGGCATTATCACCGACACCGACCTCAGCCGGAAAGCCGTCGCCAAGGGACTCGACCCGAATAGCGCGACGGTTACGTCTTGCATGAGCAAGGCGGTGGTCACCATCGAAGACAGCGAGCCGCTCATGGAAGCGCTTTCGTTGATGAAAAAAGAGAGCATCCGGCACCTGCCCGTCACGGAAGACGGCACCATTATTGGAGTGCTGTCCGTGGGAGATTTATTGCGGGCCTATGAGAAGGTGCTTGAGCTGTAAATTTGGCAGCGGTAGGTGTTCCGAAAGATAGTGCGCTACACAGCAAAAGGAGCAAAATATCGCCGAACTGTTTCTATTGGGCCAAGAAGCGTTTTCATTGGGTGTGGTGAGGATAGGTGGTTTTAAGCGCTGCAATCGTACTAGCTAGCAGGGCAGGTCCTTTCGCTACTTGGTCAGTTCCGCCGAGTTGATCGTACTCTTTCTTTACGAGAGCGAGACTTTGTTCAATACGAGCGTTGTCGAGTTTCGACAAGTCCAGCTTAGCGAGATCCTCTCGCGTTGGTTCCGCTTTTCTAGCCAAGCTCGCAATCACATGCATGGCCACGTAGAACCTCAAATTATTCCGGTCTTTTGTGACAAGGCCGCTTGAAGATGACTTCAAAAACTCCTCGACGCGTCTCATTGCCTCTGCGCATGTGTAATACAAGTGAATCGGATAGTTATCGCTATACAATTTATCGTAGTCCTCATTCTTCTTTAGAAGCGAAGAGGGGCGCGCTCGCGCAGTATCAGGACGCTGAAGCAGGATAGCCATTACTGCCTGTGCTAGATGCGGGATGCCGACGATTTTATCGCGAGACTTTCCCTCATTCTTATAGGAATTTTTGCGTCTGTCATAGAACAGCCCTTTCGGTCTGAAGAACTCTTCAATATCTCGGTGGATTTTATCGGTAGCCCGGAGAGATGCCTGCTGAACTGCCGTTTGGCTATTAGTGGCCTTAATGATCCGATCCCGACTCTCTTGTTCCGTCGGAACGATTATGCGTACAAGAATTTTTCTATTGTCGGACTCAGTATTGCACTTTTTGCAGTAGTTAAAAATCTCCGTGGAAGTCTGGAGACCGTTCACTACCTGTGGATCCTCTATCGTGAGAGCTTTGCCGCTTTGCGATGCTTTTATTGCGATTATGGTGATGCCGTTATTAAGCCACCAAAAATCCTCAGAGTGCCGCTCTTGGAGGGATTGCTGGATTTCATCATTTACTTCAGTTCGTCCTTGGTAGTCTCTTACATTCGCTTCAAAAATTTGGCGTCGGAGTGCCCCTGTGGTGTCGCTTATGAATGTGAAATAGTCACGGACCCGAACCAGGCATACAAAACCAACTTGGCCTTCGGATGAAATAGGATTTTCGGCCAGAGGAAGGGTGTAAGTCGTCTGCGGAGCTCGCCGTGCGAGCGAGAGAAGTTCAGATGCGCCTAGAAAGTTGAAAGCGAATTCGGCAGAAGGGAAATGCTTGTGGATAATGGCTTCCAGCTTCTCGACTTTTCGTTGGACATTGTTCTCAGGTCGCTCGCCTTTGCAGACGTAGAAGAACGAAACCCTCAAGGTGGGGAACTTTGCCGCTAATTGCTGGTGGACTAAGCGAAAGGCGCTAATCGCTTCAACGAGCGACTCGTTATACACTTTCATGAAGGAGCTTGTAGCCTTTGATAGGTCGAATATGTCGTCGCTGGCTGTAATAAATCGTTCGACAGGCGTTTCTTGAAATCCGGAACTCGTCTTCGCCTGAATTACAATGACATCAAGAATTATATTCTTTTTTAAGCGATTGTAATCGGGCTCCTCTTGGACAAGTTCCCCATTAACGAAAAGATAGATTGCGTCTATGCCACCATCCCCATTGGCTCCCACAAGCCCCGACTCGATTTCGTCATAAGAAAGATCAAAGTCCTTTAAAACTTGTTCGGATGTAAAGAGTTCAAAGAATTCTGAGGGAGTTGTTCCAGGATCGATTTCTGCCTGTCTTTGTTTCAAGATTTCATCAAGAATGATTCTGTCATTTGACGCCATCACGTTCTCCACACAAGTAATAAAGTGAGCTATCGAAGTCTCTAAATCACAGCTTCCCAAACGTCCTCTCAAAAAACTCTTTCGTCAACTTCATGTGCTCCTCGATATCCGTCTGCAGATGCCTGGCGCCTGCTTGCCAATCATCGGTCGTGTAGCCGACGCGGCGGGCGAGGAAGATGAACTCGTCTGAGTCTGACGGCGGAAGCACAAGATCCTTGGCGTTGCCCCGCACCATGCGCAGTCCATCGATCAAATTGCGAATGAAGAGATAGGCCTTCCGCAAGTGTTCGCCGTCCTGCCTTGCCACAATTCCGCCTTCAACCAGCCCTGAGAGCGCCTGCATACTGTTGGGCGTACGAAGCACTGGATGCTTGTGACCGTGCATGACTTGGAGGTACTGGATGGCATACTCGATGTCGACGAGCCCGCCGGCGCTGTGTTTCACATTCACGGTGCCTGGTTCGACAAGCTGTTTCAATTGTTGCCGCCGGAGGTCGAGGGCGATATCGAGATCCCAAGGCCCGCCGCCGTACACGTATCGATCTCGGTGAGCTTCGACCTGTTTCCCCAGCGCGGCGTCTCCGGCGACGGAGCGCAGTTTGATCATGGCCTGTCGTTCGAAGGGTGCGGCCAAACCGGTGGGGCTGTAGTAGCTGACGATCTCCTCCAATGGATTGGTGAGGGAACCCTTGCCGCCATGGGGGCGCAGGCGAATGTCGAGGTGGAAGATGCCTTCCTGCTTGGCCTCGATGCCTTGCAGGAGTTCTTGCGCGAGCCGCTCAAAATATTCGCTGTTTTCTATGCCCTGTTTCCCGTTGGTGCGCCCCATGCCGCCGTAGACGAAGAGCACTTCGATGTCCGAAGCATACCCGAGCTCACGGCCTCCGAACTTGCCCATGCCGAGCACTGCAAAGAGACAGGGTTTCTTGGTTGCAAGTTGCGGTGCGCCGTATTGTTTTTTCAGCTTGGCCTGGCAGTCTCGCAGGCTGCGCTCGACGATGACTTCTGCCAGTTCCGTCAACGCTTCTGAGAAATCGGCGAGGCTTGCGGCGTCGACCATATGCTTCATATCGATCCGAAAGAGTTCCTGGTCCTTGAATCGATTCAACGTTTCTTTGCGCGCCTCCTCCGTTTTTGCTTTGGCCATCAGGCGGTCGAGCTCCTTGCGCAGCGCCGCTTGCGGCTTGATCAGCGGGGCGTCGCGGTAGTCCTTCAGGAGCGGCAATAGATTGCCGTGCTGGCGGCGAAGAAAGTCTTCCCACAGAAAGTCGCTGGTTCCGAGTAGGCGAGCAAGGATGGGAAAGGTTTTCTTGTCGCTGAGAAACGAAAGGGCCTGTTGCTGGGCCTTGCCTTTCGTGTCCTGCACGGTCAGGTCGAGAAACTGGTCGAAGGCCTCCAGCGCCTTGGCCGGGTCCGGCGCCCAGGTCAGGGCATGGGTGAATTGTTTGATGAGCACAGCGGTGAGGCGCAGCTGTTGTTGATCGACGGGATCGGTCAGCTTCTGGCCGTGACGATTGCGGACATAGAAACGGTCATGCAGCTTGCCGCCCTCGATCGAGAATTGTGCTTTGGCAATGTAGATGTTCCGCATCGCCAAGGCGTTGGCGAAGGCGTAGAGAAACGCAGGAGTATCATCCGACTGGATATCCATGACGGTATCGGTCGGAGATTGGCTATTGTCGAAGGTGATCTGAACGGTGTGAAGGAGTCCGCTGAACGAACTGCGGCGTTTTCCGAGGTACTCGACGAGTTGCCGGTTCACGGCTTGACGGGCTTCGTCGAACTGGTTCGGCATCCAGGAGCGTAATCATCTGCGTGAGTTCGGCGACTAGTCGGCTGCGATCGTCTGAATCGAATGTCGCACCGCGCACGGGTTGCACGCGAAAGACATCGACGATTTTTTTGCGGCTCAGGCCCGGGCGGATCTTTCGGGCGCGCGCGCGGGCTGTCCGTCCATGAGGGGCGCGCGGCAGCGGAGGAAGTTCCCTCGATAAATGTGTAGATCTGACCTTCTTCGATGTTCAACCCGAAGGCGGAGAGGAGGCCGCAGATCGTGGCAAATTCTGAAAAGTAGTCATAGGCGACGATGGTGATGGTGCAGTGATCGCCGGTGGTATCCTCGATGGACAGTTCGCAGGGGTGGTCCGGCGAGAGCGTGGCCGCCTGCTTGATGTGGGCTGCGAGAGTCTTCGGAGGGAATGCCGTGAAATAGTCCGGGTCCATCCGCGTGACGAAGTCTTGCAGAATGTCGCTGGGCACGCCATGGCAGAGCGGCGTCAGGGTGGCGAGGATCTGGTCTCGGTCGGCGTCAGCTGGCGGCATGATTTCTCGGGAGTATACCCGAAGCTCGTTTCGTTGTACCGGAAGAATTGCGCCAGTATAATGCGGCCCCATGGCACGACGTTCAGAACATCCCACCTCTCCTGCACAGCGGCGCGACATCGTTCCAGCCCGTGAGTTACCCGACCCGACTCCGCTTCTGGTGGCGTCCGGTCTTGAGGCCGATCAAGTGGCGCGTATTCTGACGCCTTATGGCATTGAGAATCCGGCTGCAGCGGATAGCAATATTCAGAGCATGGCGGGTGAGCCCCATACCCGGCGGCTGTTGGCCACGATATTGTCGAACTTGTTGGCGGAGATCGCGCGAACGGCCGATCCTGATCAGGCGTTGAATCATTGGGAACGGTTATTGGGTGGAAGCGTGAGTCGCTCTTCGCTGCTGCAGTATCTGCACGCATCGCCCAGGATGTTGGGACTGCTCTGCACAATATTCGGGAACAGCGATTCCCTGGCGTTCGCTCTCATCCGAGATCCGATGCTGGTGTATTGGCTGGCGGAGGAAGATGTATTGTCGACGGCGCCGACACGCGAAGGAATGGTCGCGGCTCTCCGGCAAAGTCTGGGTGTCCTCAGAGCTATTGAATTGAAGCTGGATGTGCTGCGACGCGTACGACGTCGTGAAATGTTACGGATCGGTGTTCGTGACCTTCTTCATCTGGCTACAGTGGAAGAGACGACTGGCTCTCTGTCAGACCTGGCCTCGGTCCTGATCCATGCCGCTTATGAGATGGTCGATCGTGAGCTGAAGATTGTGCACGGCACGCCAATGCACCAGGATGCGAACGGACGGTGGGGTGAGACGGAATTTTCAATCATCGGGATGGGCAAACTGGGAGCCCATGAGCTGAACTATAGCTCGGATGTCGATTTGATTTATGTCTACGCCTCGGCGGAGGGTCAAACCAGGAAGGGGAAAGGAACCCATCAACCCCATGCTCATTCTCTGTCCAATGAGGAATACTTTGAACTGCTGGCTCGTTCATTGACCAAGGCTTTGGCTGAACAGACTCGTGAGGGCGCCGTATTCCGGGTCGATCTCCGGCTTCGCGCCGAGGGCACCGTCGGGCAACTGGCGCGGTCGGTGGATGCCTACGAAAAGTACTATGCCCAGCGCGGGCAAGTGTGGGAGCGGCTGGCGCTGCTGAAGGCTTGGCCAATTGCCGGTTCTCCGACAGTCGGGCAGGCATTTGTTCAGATGGTGGAGGGATTCGTGTTCCAGCCTGATTCCAAGCCTCCGACCAGAGAGGCAGCGCTGGCGGTCATTCGCGATGTCCGTTCAGTCAAGGAGATGATTGACGAAAAGATCGCAGGGCGCGGACATCAGCATCGGAATGTGAAGCTGGGTACAGGTGGGATCAGAGAGCTGGAATTCCTCGTCCAAACGATTCAGGTGCTCAGCGGTAAGGCGGTACCCGAGATTTTGGATCGCAGTACAGTGGGAGCTCTGCTCCGGTTTTGCCGGCACCGGTTTGTCCAGGAAGACGATCAGCGTCGATTGACCGAGGCCTACTGGTTCTTACGGGATGTCGAGCATAAACTCCAGATGATGCATGATTTGCAGACGCACGCGTTGCCCGACAGCGACGCAGAACTCCAACGTTGTGCGATTCGGATGGGGTATAGCGCGCCATCGCGCCAAGAGGCACTGGCCCAATTTTTATCGGATCGACAGCGGCATACGGCGATTGTGCATCAGACCTTCCGGTCGCTCTTTTATCACCCGGAAACGTCTGCTTTGTTGGCCGCCGTGGTGGCTGCGGCAGAAGGCCACTTCCGCCGCAGCCCGTCTCGGCCACAAAAACAGACCGGTCCGGCGGGGCCACCGCCGGACCGGTCTTCGACAGCGAAGAAGAAACGGAAACCTTAGTACATGCCTTCCATGCCGCCGTGGTTGTGACCACCCGCGCCACCGGCAGCTTCTTTCTTCTCTTCCGGCAATTCGGTGATCATGACCTCGGTCGTGAGCATCAAGCCCGCGACGCTGGCAGCGTTCTGCAAGGCACAACGCGACACCTTGGTCGGATCGATGATGCCCAGCTTGATCATGTCCACGTACTCGTCGGTCGCGGCATTGTAGCCGCCGTTTGGATTCTTGTCCTCGCGAACCCGATCAACCACCACGGAGCCTTCGGCTCCTGCGTTACCCGCGATTTGGCGAATCGGCTCTTCGAGCGCCCGCTTCACGATGTCTACGCCGACCTTCTGCTCCAAAGGGAGGTCCTTGAGGGAGTCCAGACCCTTCAGACAGCGCAGATAGGCGGTGCCTCCACCAGGGACGATGCCTTCTTCGACGGCTGCCTTGGTGGCGTGCAAGGCGTCTTCCACGCGCGCCTTCTTTTCCTTCATTTCGGTCTCGGTCGCGGCGCCGACGTTGATGACGGCCACGCCGCCGACGATCTTCGCCAGCCGCTCCTGCAGCTTCTCGCGATCGTAGTCGGAGGTGGTTTCATCGATCTGCGCCTTGATCTGCTTCACGCGGCCTTCGATCTTCTTCGGATCGCCATGACCTTCGACGATCGTGGTGTTGTCCTTGTCGATCGTGACGCGCTTGGCACGGCCGAGGTCCGTCAGCTTGACGTTCTCGAGCTTCAGGCCGAGATCTTCAGAGATGACCTGACCACCGGTCAAGATCGCAATGTCCTCCAGCATGGCCTTGCGGCGATCGCCGAAGCCCGGGGCCTTCACCGCTGACACATTAAGGGTACCGCGGAGCTTATTGACCACCAAGGTGGCGAGCGCTTCGCCTTCGACTTCTTCAGCGATGATGACGAGCGGCTTGCCCAGCTTGGCAACCTGCTCGAGGACCGGGAGGAGGTCCTTCATGCTGCTGACTTTCTTTTCGTTGATCAGGATGAGCGGGTCTTCCATGACGGCTTCCATCCGCTCGGCGTTGGTGACGAAGTAGGGGGAGATGTAACCGCGGTCGAACTGCATGCCTTCGACGACGTCCAGCGAGGTGGTCATCGACTTGGCTTCCTCGACCGTGATCACGCCATCCTTGCCGACCTTCTCCATCGCTTCCGCGATGAGGTCGCCGATGGTCTTGTCGTTGTTGGCTGAAATGGTACCGACTTGGGAGATTTCCGTCTTGTTCTGGCAGGGTTTGCTGAGCTTCTTCAGCTCGCCGATCACCACTTCCACGGCCTTGTTGATGCCGCGCTGGATTTCCATCGGGTTCGCGCCGGCGGTGATGTTCTTCACGCCTTCCCGGTAGATTGCTTGCGCTAGCACCGTCGCGGTGGTGGTTCCGTCACCTGCTGTGTCACTGGTCTTGCTGGCGACTTCGCGTACGAGCTGAGCACCCATGTTCTCGTACGGGTTCTTGAGTTCGACTTCCTTCGCGACGGTCACGCCGTCCTTGGTGATCGTCGGGGCGCCGAACTTTTTATCCAGAATCGCGTTTCGGCCCTTCGGACCGAGTGTTGCTTTCACGGCATCGGCGAGCTGGTTCACCCCTCGCAGGATGGCCGCTCGTGCCGTGTCACCGTACATCAGTTGCTTTGCCATAAATCTTCCTCCGTTAAGCGTCTTGTAATCGTTATTCGGGTGTTTGTGGGGGTCAATCAGAATTAATTGGTGAAGATGCCGAGGATGTCCTCTTCCTTGAGGATCAAGCAATCTTCGTCTTCGATGCGGAGCTTGCTACCGGAATACTTATCGAACAGCACCTGGTCGCCGACCTTGACGTTTTCGACCTTCTTCCCGATGGCTTGTACGATGCCCCGTTGCGGCTTTTCCTTTGCAGAGTCAGGGACATAGATCCCGCCTGAGGTCCGTTCCATTTCCTCAGTGTAGGTGACGAACAAACGGTCACCAAGCGGCTGAAAATTCTTCGCAGCCGTGGACTTCTTGTCTTTCGCTTCCGTAGCCATACCCAATCCTCCTTCTGGTGATGAGCGTCGAGCCCCAATGTACAGTTGTGTAAAGCTGGTAAATCAGCTTTGACGTGTTACCGCAGGGGCTACCTGCAGTAAACTCGATGCATAGATAGCGCTAGCACGAGGCAAGTCAATGGATGGAACTATAAAATTATTTCAGGGCGAGATGCAATGGGATAATAATTCGCAAACGCTTGATTCTATACGATATGGATCTTCATCGCTGTCTGTCATGAAGAAAAAACGACCGGACATCGATACCTGCAGCCTGTTCGACGCCTCCAATGCCAGAGGTGTTTGGCATGTTATGGGGCGAATGGCTGCGTGATTCCGGCAACATACCTCAAGATTCGGTGCGTCATCTGCTGGGCAACCTCGCTGGACCGCGCGGTTCGCAATTGTGGAGCATTGTAGTCGTCGAGGCCCCAACTCCATTGAATGGTCCCCGTTGCAAACACACGAGCTCCGCTGAGCGTTTCATAAACAGTCATGTCCCCGTACAGGGTTCTTCCGTCGCCTGGATAGGGAGAATGGGCAAGGACGGTCAAGCCGGCTGGTCCGTCGGGAAACGCCCGGTCAATTTCGTAGCCGAGTAGGCCTGGTAGACGATGGTCCGCCGGAAACTTTATGCCGGCGAAGAGGGGGTGGGTTGGCAGGGTCACGAGGACATCCCCATCCACTGGCACCGTCTCATACATAACGCCTATCAGCCTATGTTCCGGTCGGTTCACCGGTTGGTCGCGCCATTGCACCGTGATCAAATGATCATTTGATGCATCCCTATCCAGAGCATAGGGATCCTCCGTCAGAGCCATCTCTTTGTACGCAACCATGGTTCGGTTCGGCTCGCCGGTGACTGAGCTGGGCTCCAGCCGGATCTGCCAGTAGCAGGTATTGGCGGAGAAGAAGCCGAGCCCAACCCCCTGGTCACGAGCCTCTTCCACATGGCGCCGCATAGCATGAGACCAGTATTCATCGTGGCCCACCGACAGCCAGGCCTTGTGCCCCTTCCAGAAATCCGCGCGGCTATGTGTGTCGATGTCGGTACTGTAAGTGACGTCGTAGCCATTGCGCTCAAGCCAACGCACCATATTGTATTCCCAGCCTGCCGTTGAGAGTGAGCGAGTGGGATGAATCGACATTGCGGTTAGAAACTCCCCGGCGCCGTTGCCGCTACCCCCGCGGGGATGTTGACTGTGGCCGTAAGGGCGGTTGAATGACACCATTCGAGCCCATTGTTCATTGAGGCTGTTGGAAGGGTACGTCGATTTGCCCCCCCAGTTGTTGTAGGCCTGGAACGTTGTGACGCTGGATTGAAAGAGAAAATCGGAACTCCGTTCGTCTTCACGGACGACGAAGATAATGTAGCTCTGTTTGCCGCTGGTCGTCCCAGTCAACTTGGCCAGATAGACGCCACTCAACCATTCATGCGGATCGTCTGTCCGCGTGGACAATATATGGGACACGTGCCAATTGCACTCGATGAGTCCGGTCTCCGGGTCTGGTGCCGGCATGGGTTGCTGCACCCCGGGCAGGTCTATGCCCCCCTGTACTAATCGTGCACCGGTGCCTCCGTACCAGCCCATACGGTACAGCGCGATCGTCACATTCGGGTCGCTGCTGTGGATGTACAGGTGAAGTGCATCGCCGCGCTGAATGCTAGTAGCCGAGGCATACCCCTCGACCTCGTGGTCGGCCGGGTCGGTGAGGACCCAGTCGGAGGTTCCCCGTCGCGCATTTTCCAGGGCGACCGGAGAGGCGGCTTGTGCTGGGAGGGGGTACAGAGCTGTGATGGAGGCGGTCAGTATCCAGACCGCCCCAAGGATGGAGCGAGCCGTTTTACATCCGAAGCCGGTCAAAGTCCTTGACGTCTTTCTTGATGTACTCGCGAAGCCGCTTGATGATACGCGCTTCCAGCTGTCGCGTGCGTTCCTTGGTGATGCCATATTTGGCGCCCATATCCTCGAGTGTCAATGGGGTTTCAGAGAGAATGCGGTTGCGCAGAATATCTTCCTCGCGCTCGTCTAGGGTTTTCGTGAATTCTGCCAGTTTCCGTCGAAATAGCGCCTTAAGTTGCGTGTCAGCCAATTTCTCGTCCGCTGGCTGCTCATGAGCAGACAGCACGTCCATCAACGTGCCGTCATTTTCTTGTCCGATCGGCTGATCGAGCGAGAGTTCCCAGCTACCCAGACGCTGGTCCATCTCAATCACGTCGCGCTCACGGACGTTCAGGCGGTCAGCCAAGAGCTTGCTGTCCGGTGCGAAGCCCTCACGTTCAAGCTTGGCTTTTTCTTTTTTTAAATTATAGAAGAGCTTCCGTTGGTCTTGTGTGGTGCCTATTTTAATCAAGCGGTAGGTGTTCAGCAGATACCGGAGAATATAGGCTCTCGCCCACCATGCGGCATAGGCATAAAATCGAACGTTTTTCGTGGGGTCGAACTTTTTAATCGCCTGCAGGAGTCCAATGTTGCCCTCCTGGATCAAGTCCATATGGTCGGCCCCGGTGTGGAGATATTCGGAGGCGATGGAGATGGACACCCGCAGGTTGGCGAGAATGAGCTTCATGGCCGCATCGCGACTGCCGCGCTGCTGATATTCCTCGAAGAGGCGAAGCTCCTCTTCCTTGGTGAGATAAGGATACCGCCGGATTTCCGTCAGGTATTGTTGGATTGTGGTGACAGGAACGAGAGAGGTGGAGAGCGGAGCTTCCACAGGTTCTTTTGACGCCTGCTGATCGGCCGCATCGTGCGCTTCCGTCACCTCTTCGTCAGTCGGCTCGAAGTGGTCGGGCTCGACGGCTTCTTCGGCTAGGTCTTCGTCGGATTCGTGGGTCTGCTTGCGCTCTGCCATGAAAATCGAAACCGTGGGTTGCCAAGGTGTGACTATACCAGATGTCAGGTACCGGACAACACGAGACTTGTCGCGACGACGTGCGATCCCTTGCGTCTCTGAAATCCTGGCTCGTATATTGCGCCTGGTGCGCGAAATCCTGTCGGCATCGCGTGGAGCTTAAACTCCGTCGCATAAGGTCATAGAAGGTCGTAGATGGCTGTGAACAAGCTAGGTGGAGCGCTCCGCATGGGACATTGGCCGACGCTGCTCGGCGCCTGGCTGCACCTCACTGTGAGTTTCATGGTGTGGCTGCTGTTCGGGGCATTGGCCGTCGCCATCGGAGAGGAACTTCAGCTCTCGGCGACCGAACGGAGTGTGTTGGTGGCGCTGCCCTTGCTGGGCGGCGCACTGCTGCGGATCATAGCCGGATGGGCCTGCGATTGGTATGGCGCGAAGCGGACCGGCCTTCTGGTGCTGGGGCTCCAGCTGATCGCGGTCTCGTGGGCGGTCGTCGGCGGAAACAGTTATGGCGAAGTGCTCGGCATCGGTGTTTTGCTCGGCGCCGGGGGAGCGAGCTTTGCGGTCGCCATGCCGGTGGCCAGTCGGGCTTACCCCACGGCGCATCAGGGCCTGGTCTTGGGATTGGTCGCCTCTGGCAATATCGGGACAGTCTTAATCCTCTTCTTGGCTCCCCGATGGGAATCTGTCCTGGGGTGGCATGGGGCCTGTGGGCTCATGCTTCCCCCTCTGCTGCTCACTATCGCTTTATTCGCCTCAGTAGTGCGTCACGAGCCTCTTGCTCGCTCAATTCCCGGTGGCGCCTGGTGGCGGGCGGCGATAGAGATGATGCGTATTCCTTCGGTGTATTGGCTTTGCCTGATGTACGGCATTACGTTCGGCGGCTTTGTCGGACTGACGAGTTTTCTTCCCCTGCTCCTGCATGATCACTATGGCAGCGATCCCATTGTCGGTGGTTCCATCGCGGCGCTCTGTGGATTGATGGGGAGCTTGATTCGTCCGTTGGGCGGATATGTGGCCGACCGGCGGGGTGGGCTGCGTGTGCTGGTGGCGGTGTTCGCAGTCCTCGCCCTGATGAGCACGCTTACGGCGCTGCTTCCTAGCCTGGCATGGGCCATTGGATTGTTTGCGGGGACGATTGCCGTGATGGGGTTCGGCAACGGGATCATCTTTCAGATTGTCTCAGAATGGTTTCCCGCGGATATTGGTCTGGCGTCTGGCTTGGTGGGAGCGGCAGGCGGGGTTGGAGGGTTTCTCGTTCCTATCTGGCTCGGGTTGCTGCGCGAAAGCACGGGGACCTTCGTGCCTGGGTTTATCGGGCTCGCGCTGATCAGTATCGCCGCGGCGCTATCGGTGAATCCGGCACTGCGCTGGCGGCTGCGCAGGATGGCGCAGGCGCCGGACGTCGGCGGCTTTTCCCGTTGACAGGTGCGACGGGAAAAGGGTTAGCTGGGCGACTGAGGACAGACGCGAGAGTTGACCGTCGAGGTCGATTATCAAGAGACAAGCGAGGCAAGATTGAGGAGCTATGGCGACACCGTTTAATTCGATCGAAGACGCGATCAAGGATATTAAGAAAGGAAAGTTCATCATCCTCGTTGATGATGAGGATCGCGAAAACGAGGGTGATCTTGTCATGGCGGCAGGCAAAGTGACGCCGCACGCCATTAATTTTATGGCTAAACACGCGCGCGGCTTGATTTGCCTGGCACTCACTCCGGAACGTGTTGAGGAACTGCAGCTGTCGCCGCAGGCGGTGGAGAACACGGCGACGTTCGGGACTGCCTTCACCGTTTCCATCGATGCTCGCAAGGGAATCACGACAGGCATTTCCGCTGCCGATCGCGCCGCGACGATTCAGGTGGCGATCGACTCTCGCTCAAAACCGGTGGATCTTGCTCGACCCGGTCACATTTTTCCGCTCAAATCACAGGTCGGCGGGGTGCTTCGACGCGCGGGGCAGACCGAAGGGTCGGTGGATCTTGCCCGTTTAGCCGGGCTCTATCCCGCAGGCGTCATCTGCGAAATCATGAACGAGGATGGCACGATGGCTCGTGTCCCGGAGTTGACCAAGTTCGCCAAGCAGCACAAGTTAAAGATGGTGACGATCAAGTCGTTGATCGAACACCGCATGCATCGTGAAACATTCGTGCGGCGGGCTGCCAGCGCGTTCTTGCCCACGATGTTCGGCGACTTCGAGGCCATCGCGTTCGAAAGTGAAATCGACGGGGCGACACACATTGCATTGCTGAAGGGGCAGGTGGATGCCCCCACACCGATGCTTGTCCGGGTCCATTCCGGCTGTCTCACGGCGGATGTGTTGGGGTCGTTACGCTGCGATTGCCGCGAGCAACTCCACCGCGCGATGGAGATCATTCAGAAAGACGGTCGCGGCGTCCTGCTTTATCTCAATCAAGAGGGACGCGGGATTGGCCTGCTGAATAAGATCAGAGCCTATGGGTTGCAGGACCAGGGGAGCGACACTGTCGAAGCGAATCTGCAGCTCGGCTTCAAGGCCGATCTGCGCGATTATGGCGTCGGCGCGCAAATCCTGGTGCAACTCGGGCTGCATCGGATTCGCTTGATTACCAACAATCCGCGAAAGATCGTCGGTATTGAGGGATACGGATTGAAAGTTGTCGAACGGGTGCCGATCGAGATCGCCCCCCGCGCCGACAATGAAAGATATCTCCGCACGAAGAAGTCCAAGCTCGGTCATCTGCTAAAAAAAGTCTAGCCACGCCCATTCGGGTCACCGTTGTATCGCCATTCCCGAGCGGATCGTGGTTCGAAGCGACCGGAAACGTGTAGCCATTTGAGGCCTATTCCAGGTATGATCTCCGTTCTTTCTTCGACACACACAATTCATGAGACGTCCAAACCGTCACGCAATGTAATGAAGCTCCGCAAAGGGTCCCATGACGCGACGGGTCTGACCTTCGGCATTGTTGCGAGCAAATTCAATAAGTTTGTAACCAGCCGGTTGCTGGCGGAATGTGTAAAGGCGCTGACCAGGGCCGGAGCGAGAGATGAGTCCATCGAGGTCGTGCGGGTGCCGGGCGCGTTTGAAATTCCGTTGGTGGCCCGCCAGCTCGCCCGATGCGGCCGATTTGATGCGGTGATCTGTCTTGGCGCCGTCATTCGCGGTGATACGCCCCATTTTGAATACATCAGTACCGAAGTCAGCCGAGGGATCATGCAGGCTTCCATGGAGGCCAATGTGCCGGTGGTGTTCGGCGTCTTGACGACCGAGACCGTGGCCCAGGCGATCGAGCGCGCGGATCCAATGAAAATGAATCGCGGGGCTGATGCAGCGAAAACGGCGGTCGAAATGGTGAATGTCATGCGGCTGCTTGGTAAAGAAGTGAGCGGGGAGGCGTCAACATCAACGGCTACTCCTCCGCGACGTGCCACGCGAACCGCCGCGAGGCAAAAGCGCTGACCGGCGCTGCACTATGGCCTCCCGACATCAAGCCCGTGAACGGGCGGTACAGGTTCTCTTTCAATACGACATTCATGGCCAGGCGGGCCCGTGGCTGGACGATTTCTGGATCCAGTATCCCCTTGCCGAGGAGTTACGGGTCTTTGCGGAACGACTGGTCGAGGGCGTCCGGACCCATAGAAAAGAATTGGACGCACTGATCAGTAGTTATGCGACCAACTGGAAAATCGGCCGTATGCCGATCATCGACCGCAATATCTTGCGTATGGGCTGTTTTGAGTTGCTGCACCTACCCGAGGTGCCTGCCAAGGTCACGTTGAATGAGTCGATCGAGCTGGCCAAAAGTTTCGGCGATGAGGAGGCTTCTAAGTTCGTGAATGGGATTCTTGATAAGGTGCTCAGTTCTGATACCCGTCTGGAACGGAAGCGCGCCTTTCCCGAACTGCCGGTGGTGGGGAATGACCGCAACGTGAAGGGTGACGCGTGAAGACTTCTGAGGGATGGCTCGTGTGTGCGTCCTCACGAAGTAGGAACGACGAGAAACTACGATGATTGATCGCTATACCCGTCCCAGGATGAGTGCCATTTGGGACATTCAGCACAAGTACGAAATCTGGTTGGAAGTGGAGCTGCAAGCCTGTGCTGCCTTCGAGCGCGAAGGGCAAATTCCCCGTGGAACGAGCGCCCGCATCCGCAAGAAGGCCATCATCGATGTGGCGCGCATTGCAGAGATTGAAAAGGTCACAAAGCACGATGTCATCGCCTTTCTGGAATCGCTCATGGACTCCGTGGGGCCGGAGCATCGCTTCCTCCACATGGGGTTGACCTCCTCCGACATTGTCGATACCTCGCTGGCGGTGCAAATGACCGAAGCGCTGGATCTGATCCTCGAAGATCTCGACGAGTTGATCGTCGTCTTGAAGCAGCGTGCGCTTGAGCATCGCCATACGGTGATGGTGGGACGCTCGCACGGCATCCACGGCGAGCCAGTGTCGTTCGGGTTCAAGTTGGCGATCTGGTATGAGGAAGCTTGCCGGCATCGGACCAGGCTCCAAGCGGCTCGAAAAGATATCGCGGTGGGAAAACTGTCGGGAGCGATGGGAACCTTCGCGCATCAAGGTCCGGACATCGAAGAGTATGTCTGCGTCAAGATGGGGCTGGCGTCGGACCCGGTCTCAAATCAAATCGTGCAACGCGACAGGCATGCGGCCTATGCCTCGGCCTTGGCGCTGCTGGCGGCCAGCATCGAAAAAATCGCCACGGAGATTCGCCACCTGCAGCGGACGGAAGTGTTGGAGGTAGAGGAATACTTTTCCGAGGGACAGAAGGGCTCATCGGCCATGCCCCATAAACGGAATCCGATCGCCTCGGAAAACCTCTGCGGCTTGGCACGCTTGGTACGCGGCAACAGTCTGGCGGCGATGGAAAATGTGGCCCTCTGGCACGAGCGTGATATCAGCCACTCCTCGGTGGAGCGGGTGATCATGCCGGACAGCACCATTCTGGTCGATTACATGCTGGCCCGTGTGACCGATGTGGTGAAAAATCTGATCGTCTATCCCGAGCGCATGAAGCGAAATATGGAACTGACCGGGGGGCTGGTGTTCTCTCAGCGGCTGCTGCTGGCGCTCATCGAGAAGGGGGCGCAGCGGAAAGAGTCCTACGAGGCGGTCCAACGCAACGCCATGACGGCTTGGAAAGGCGGGATCGGGTTCCGGGAACTGGTCAGCCAGGACGCGTTCATTACGACCCATTTGAAGCCCAGCGAGATCACGGCATGTTTCGATCCCATGTATTATTTGCGGCACCTCGATCAAGTGTTCCGTCGCGTGTTCGGTGCCCGCGCGGTGACCTCGTCGCGGCGCAAAAGGAGGCGGGTATGAACATGTGGGCGATGGGAAGAATGACGTTGATGGTGGCGCTGCTCCTGGCGGCGACAGCTTGGCCGGTGCATGCGGCCGATCGGGACAAACTACTGACCGACCCTGGTGTGTACGGCACTTTCGCCGCATTTCAAATGGATCACGACTGGTGGGATCTTCCGGGAGAGGCCCGTGTCATCGCGGTGTCGGAAGCGAAGAAGTTGATTGAGCAATTCTCGAGTCAGCTGGTTATCGAGTCCTATCTTCTCCGCGGGTTATCAGATCATGCCGATTTCATGTTCAGAGTGCACGCTCATGGCCTCTCGGATACCCAACAGTTTCTGACCTCACTCTTGGGAACTCGGTTTGGTCGGCATCTCGTCGCCACCAGCTATTTGCATGGCCTCACAAAAAAAGCCGCTTATGTGGCGGGGTTTTCCGACCAGATGAAGAAGGAGTTGCAATCGCCAAGCGAGGTGCCGACGAAACCTTATGCGATCGTGATTCCGATCAGAAAAGATGCGGATTGGTGGGCTCTGGACCAGGACACTCGTCGTACGCTTATGCAAGAACATACTCAGGCCGCGTTGCCCTATATGAGCGCAGTGAAGCGAAAGCTCTATCACTCCAGCGGACTGGATGACTTTGATTTCATCACCTATTTTGAGACGGAAAAGCTGGAAGAATTTCACGCACTGATCCGCGCGCTCGAGCAGGTGAAGGAATATCGACACAATCGACGCTTCGGACATCCGACATTGCTGGGGACCGTGAGACCGCTCGACGACATTCTTGAATTGTTCGCGCGGTAGGGGAGGATAGAGAATGACTGCCGAACCTACAGGCACCATGATTTACGAGGGGAAGGCCAAGAAGATTTTCACGACCGATCGGCCTGATCAGGTGTTGCAGTACTTCAAAGACGACGCGACGGCTTTCAATGCGCAGAAACGCGGCACCATTGTGGACAAGGGGATCGTCAACAACAAGGTGTCGGAACGGCTGTTCCGCTTGTTGGAGCAAGAGAATATTCCCACCCATTTTATCGACCGGGTGAGCGACCGAGAGATGCTCAGCAAAAGAGTGACGATTGTGCCGGTCGAGGTGGTAGTCCGGAATATTGTCGCGGGAAGTTTGGCCAAACGGCTGGGCTTAAAAGAAGGGGTAGTCATCGATCCTGCAATCATCGAGTTCTATTACAAGGACGACGCATTGGGAGACCCGCTCGTGAATGACGATCACCTTCGCCTGCTGCATGTAGCGACGGCGGCCGTGTTACGGGAGATGCGTGAGCTGGGTCACAAGATCAATGCCGTGTTATTGCCGTTCTTCAAAGATCGACAGATGTTGCTGGTCGATTTCAAATTGGAGTTTGGCATCTTCCACAATCGACTCATCCTGGCGGATGAGATCTCTCCTGACACCTGCCGGTTTTGGGATCAGACCACCAATGAATCGATGGATAAAGATCGGTTCCGAAAAGATATGGGGAAGATCGAGGAGGCTTATCAAGAGGTGTTGAAGCGGGTGTGCGGGTAGGGAGAGTGAGGCGGACGTCTTTGCTGGCGCAACGCGTGGCCTTGAAAGCCCTCATTTGACGCGCGCAGGAGTCATCGGCTCCACTCTCCGCTTGGTCATCCCCACTGGTTGGATAGGGTAATCATGGGAAAAGTGAACCGGTTTCTGCAGTTATTCCTTAACTACGGCCTGGTGGCGGCGATTTTGGTGTGGGCCGCGACGGTGGCGTTGATGGCCTATCACCTCAAGGAGTCACCCTGGCGTTGGGTCTTTATTCTGTTGTCGCTGGCAGGGCTGGGAACGATCGGCGTCATTTTTTGGATTCGCACGTACATCAACAGAGTATCCAAAGGGCAGCAGGAAGTGGGGAAGGCAGGATGAAAGTCAAAATTTATGTGACCCTGAAGCAGGGTATTCTCGATCCGCAGGGCAAGGCGATCGAGCATGCGCTGGACTCGCTCGGATTTAAGAACGCGACGAATCTGCGGGTGGGCAAGTATATGGAAGTGGATCTGAATGAAACGGACAAGGCTAAGGCCGACTCACAAGTGAAAGCCATGTGCGAGAAACTGCTGGCGAATACGGTGATAGAGGACTATCGGTACGAGTTGCAGTGAGACGGATAAGGGCAGGCCGGGTTTCATGTTCGCGCCACGCGCGCCCGCGAGTGGCCTTCGTTCAACGCGCGCGATATAACCAGATCCTGCCTCCCGCGACACAGAGGCGAAGGTAAGTGATATGAAAATTGGCGTGGTGGTGTTCCCCGGCAGCAATTGCGATCACGACTGCCAGTACATCTTTAAGGATGTGCTGGGCCAGCATGTGGAGATGATCTGGCATAAGCAAACCTTGCCGACGGGGCTCGACATGATCGTGTTGCCTGGCGGGTTTTCCTACGGAGACTATCTGCGGACCGGCGCCATTGCGCGCTTCTCGCCCGTCATGGGTGCGGTGAAGGAATTCGCCGGCAAAGGCGGGCTGGTCATTGGCATTTGTAATGGTTTTCAGATTCTCCTGGAGGCTGGTCTTTTGCCCGGGGTGATGTTGCGGAACACCTCGCTGAATTTTATCTGCAAAGACGTCTATGTGAAGGTAGAGAATGCCGCGACCCGCTTTACGAATCGCTGCGAATCCGGTCAAGTGCTGAAAATTCCCATCGCGCATGCAGACGGCAATTATTACACCGATCCGGTCACGCTCGGTGGCATCAAAGCTAATGCGCAGGTGATTTTCCGCTACTGTACGGCCGAGGGACACGTGACGCCGGAGTTGAACCCGAACGGTTCGTTGGACAACATTGCCGGGATCATGAATGCCGAGGGCAACGTGCTGGGCATGATGCCGCATCCGGAGCGCAGTGCAGAAGCGGTGTTGGGCAACGAAGATGGTCGCCTGATTTTCTTGTCGATGTTGGAGACGCTGAAAAAACCACAGTTAACGGTGGTGTGACGTGTCGAGAGTCACACGGGATTCGGAATGAGTCATCCATGAACACTGTAGTGATTACCAAAGCGGTCCTCGATCAACATAAGTTGAGTGATGAGGAATATAAGAAAATCCTTGAGATTCTGGGCCGCGAGCCGAATTGGACAGAGTTGGGAATGTTCTCGGCCATGTGGAGCGAACATTGTTCCTATAAGAGTTCGCGTCTTCACCTCAAGAAGTTACCGACGACGGGCCCGCGGGTGGTGCAGGGACCGGGTGAGAATGCCGGGGCGGTGGATATCGGCGATGGCCTTTGCGCGGTCTTCAAGATGGAGTCTCACAACCATCCCTCGTTCATCGAGCCCTATCAAGGCGCGGCGACGGGCGTGGGTGGAATCTTGCGTGATATCTTCACGATGGGCGCGCGGCCGATTGCATTGTTGAACTCCCTGCGATTCGGCGAATTGGACGTTGCGAATACCCGTCACCTCCTCAAAGGCGTGGTGTCCGGTATTGCGGGTTATGGAAATTGCATGGGTGTGCCGACGGTTGGCGGGGAGATCGTCTTCAACGATATCTATGCGCTCAATCCTTTGGTGAATGTGTTCTGTCTGGGGATTGCCAGGAAGGATAAGATTTTCCTGGGCAAGGCGGCGGGAGTCGGCAATCCGGTGATCTATTTCGGCTCGAAGACCGGGCGTGATGGGATTCACGGCGCCACGATGGCCTCGGATTCGTTCGATGACCAAGCCGCGCAGAAGCGGCCCACCGTGCAGGTCGGCGACCCGTTTACCGAAAAACTCCTACTTGAAGCATGCTTGGAACTGATGTCCGGCGATTTATTGGTCGGGATTCAGGACATGGGGGCCGCAGGGTTGACGAGTTCGGCTTGTGAAATGGCGTCGCGAGAAGGGACAGGCGTGGAATTGGAACTGGCGCATGTGCCGCGACGCGAGCCGGGCATGAAGCCCTACGAAATCATGCTCTCCGAATCTCAGGAACGTATGTTGATGGTGGTCAAGGCCGGCCGTGAGGACGAGGTGATCAAGATTTGCCGGAAATGGGACTTGGATGTGGCAGTCATCGGGCGGGTGACGGATACGGGCAAGGTGGTTCTCAAGGACGATGGTCAGGTTGTGGCGGAGATTCCGGCAAAAGCTTTGGCTGACGAAGGCCCGCGCTATGACCGGCCCAGCGCGCCGCCGGCTTATCAGGAGATGCTGCAGGCGTTGAACTACGACGCCTTACCGGATGTGAAGGATGCAAATGCAGCGTTGCTGGCGCTGTTGGATTCACCCACGATCGCCAGCAAACGCTGGGTCTATGAACAATACGATCACATGGTACGGACCAATACAATGGTGCGCCCTGGTTCAGATGCAGCGGTTGTGCGCATTAAAGGAACGGACAAGGCTCTCGCGTTGTCCGTCGATTGCAATGCACGCTATTGCCTGCTCAATCCCTATGAAGGCTCTAAGATCGCCATTGCGGAATGTGCGCGCAACCTGGCCTGCTCTGGAGCGGAACCGATTGGAGTCACCGACTGCTTGAATTTTGGGAACCCGCAGCGCCCCGAGGTTATGTGGCAATTCGTGCTCGCCATTGAAGGATTGAAAGATGCGTGCGAGGCGTTGAGCGTGCCCATCGTGAGCGGTAACGTGAGTTTGTATAATGAGACCAATGATTTGTCGATTTATCCCACACCGGTGATTGGGATGGTCGGATTGATCGAGCCAGCCGACTGCGCGGTTACCCAATGGTTCAAGCAAAATGGCGACGTTATTATTTTGCTGGGAAGCACGCGCGAGGATCTCGGAGGTACCGAATATTTAAAAGTGCTCCACCATCGCGAGCAAGGCTCCCCACCGTTGCTGAATCTTGACGCTGAGAAGGCGGTGCAGACCTGCACGATTCAACTTATTCGCGAGAGGCTCGTACAGTCGGCCCACGATTGCTCCGACGGCGGATTGGCTGTTGCCCTCACCGAGTGTTGCATCTCTGGCTCAGACGAGCGACTGGGGGCTGTGGTACACTTATCGCTCAATGGTCTTCGTCGCGACGCATTGCTGTTCGGGGAGAGCCAATCGCGCATCGTGCTTTCTGTGGAGCCGGAGCACGTGGAACGAGTTCTGAGCCTTGCAAGTGATGCTGGTGTTCCTGCCGTGCGGGTCGGTTCCGTCGGAGGAAATCGACTCGCGATGCAGCTAGAGGACGATAAGTCTGGTGTGGGCTGCCCAATTGATCTGGAACTGACGACATTGTATGAGCATTGGGCAATGGCTATTCCAAGAGCGTTAGGTCAAGACTAGGTTACAAAGCGATGTCCAAAGAGTTACCGCTTATTTCTCCCGACAAATTTCACGACGAATGTGCCGTCTTCGGCATATACGGCCACAAAGAAGCCGCCAATCTTACCTATCTTGGCCTCTACGCGCTCCAACATCGCGGACAGGAAGCGTCTGGAATGGTGTCCAATGACGGCGAGCAATTTCATATCGAAAAAGGCCAGGGCCATGTCGCCGATGTCTTCTCCCAACAAGCGCTGGCGCGTTTGCCGGGGACGATGGCAATCGGACACAACCGCTATTCGACGGCAGGCGGGGCCGGGCTTAAGAACGTGCAACCGTTAAATGTCAATTTTGCCTTTGGCAATCTGGCCGTGGCGCACAATGGTAATTTGATTAATGCCACCATGCTTCGCAGCGAGCTGGAGGCCTATGGCGCGATCTTCCAATCGACTTCTGACACGGAAGTCATTATTCATCTCATCGCGCATTCGCGGGCAGATACGTTGCTTGAGCGCGTGGTTGATTCTCTGACCCAGGTTCGAGGGGCGTTCTCAGTGGTCCTTATGACGGATCAAGGTGTAATCGCAGCGCGCGATCCGCATGGGTTCCGTCCCCTCTGTTTGGGACGGCTTCGCGATGCCTGGATCGTCGCTTCCGAGAGCTGTGCGTTTGACTTATTGGACGCTGAGTTTGTGCGGGAAATCGAACCAGGTGAACTGGTCGTGCTGGATCACCAGGGCGTCACAAGCTACAAGCCCTTCGCAGCCACCAAGCCGGCGATGTGCGTGTTTGAGTATGTCTATTTCGCTCGACCGGACAGCCGGATTTTTGGAGGGCGCGCTGTTTACTCGATTCGCAAGGCGTTCGGGCGGCAACTGGCAGAAGAATCAATCGTGGAAGCGGACATTGTTATTCCGGTGCCGGATTCGGGTGTGCCGGCGGCGTTAGGCTATTCCGAAGGATCAGGGATTCGCTTCGAGACCGGACTTATCCGGAATCATTACGTGGGCCGTACGTTTATCGAGCCTGAACAGTCGATTCGTCACTTCGGTGTAAAGGTAAAGCTCAATGCTGTTCCCGAAGTGCTCGAAGGCAAGAGAGTCGTCGTCGTGGACGATTCGCTAGTGCGGGGGACGACGAGTCGAAAGATTGTGAAGATGCTGCGTCAGGCTGGGGCGAAAGAAGTGCACATGCGCATCAGCTCTCCGCCGATTATCTCGCCTTGCTTTTACGGGATCGATACGCCTACCAAAAAGGAATTGATTGCCTCGAGTCATACAACGGAAGAAATACGCAAGTACATCACGGCCGATAGTCTGGCGTACCTGAGCTTGGATGGGATGCTGAAGGCGTCTCCAGGCATTCCGGAGCAGTATTGCAATGCATGCTTTACAGAACGCTACCCCATTTCCTTTACACGCGCAGAAGAGTTGCAGTTAGGCCTTTTCGAAGCCTCTCGCTAAGTATCCTTTCTTCTTTACGCCTGTGAGGACAGACGATCGTCCGGCTTTTTCTTCCCGCCTTCACCTTCGTCAAATGTCCATTGTCAGTAAATATCGTTTGATTGCCGACCTGGGACTCGTGGTGGTTGCGCTTCGATTAGGGCCGTGGATGGTCAGTATTCCGCGGCTGCTGTCTGGTTGACCTGCAAGCCTGTAGCAGGAACTCACGAGCAAGTAATGAAGGACGAAGAGGCACTTGAGGGTCATGCGTGGCTCATGTTTGAGGGGGATGAGTATTTGGAGCCATCTCCGCAGTGGCGTGCCTTCAGCCTGCCGGTCAGGCGTCCACTCAATGGCCATCCCACCGAACCCTGCGCTATCGAATACGAGTAAGCGGTTTTCTCTCCGTCTGGGCAGATGCTTTTGTTTCCTAACCTCAATCATCCCTCTCCGAAAATTTTCCATCGAAATAAGCATTATCCAGTGATTCGGGGGGAAATTGCTTTCCGTCACCCAGCCGGTCTGGTCTTGAGCAATTTTGCAGACCCGGACCCCCAAAAGAGAGATCCTTCCTGCCTCCATGGGATAGAGAAGGTGGGAGTGAGAAGGTATCTTCGCCTCTACCCGACGTCGTTCGAACCTGGGGCTTGGTCGATCGAACTGTCATGAATCGTCTCAGAGTGGCCTGAAAGATTGTTCAGTGGAATGAGACGTGATTTATCAAAAGTCTTATCAGAAGGTGCTTATGCTCCTGAGTTTGTCGAGTAGACGGACTGCTACCGGCTTCACTTTGGTCGCAATGTCATGTACTTGCCTTGGCTCGTGACGCCTCCCTCAGAAAAAAATACAAGCAAGTCGAGAGCCCTAAAATGAGAAAGAATCTGAAGCCTAAGGCCGCGAGATGGAAGCATGTGCATCAAAACAAGTCCTTCTTACATCGGGTGAAAACTTCCCCCGTGGTATCACAGATGCATCCGGAAGGGCGCTTGCTCGTACTCTGCGCACGACTGACGACCAGCGAATCTATTCGAGTGGAAATAGAGGATCTGGTCGGTGGAGGTCTTGATTGGGACCTGCTGTGGAGACTGACGAGAACCAACGGCGTGACGCCTCTCGTATATCGAACACTGTCCACAATCTGCCCGGCAGCAGTGCCTTCTGCTATCCATGATGCGTTTCGCCGGCACCTCCAGGTTAATGCGCTCCTAAATACTGTGCTTGCCAAAGAGCTGGTCGCTGTACTCGACGCTTTAGCGGCGAAGGGCGTTCGCGCTATTCCCTTCAAAGGCGTGACGCTGGCTCAAACTGCGTATGGCGATCTCAGCTTGCGTGAATGCGCAGACTTGGATCTAATTGTGGATCAAACGTCGATCCCACAGGCCAGGCAAGCCCTTTGGTCACAGGGATATCAACTCACTGGTCAAGATGTGGGGGGTAAACAGGAGTCTGATGAGCCGTATCACTTCTTCCAAAAGAAGAATGGCATGGTCGCTGTGGATCTTCAATGGATTATGGCCCGACGCCATTTTGGCTTTCGATTGGATCGATGCGCATTCTTGGACAGACTCAAGCCGGTTCATTTGCCGACAAGAATGGTAATGGGCCTCTGTTCGGAGGATTTATTGATTCTGCTCTGTGTGCACGGATCGAAACATGCTTGGGAACAGTTGAAGTGGACTTGCGATGTGGCCGAGTTAGTTCGTCGCCGACCGACATTAGATTGGAGTCGGATACTATTTCAAGCGGATCAATGGGGCTGCCGACGCATAGTGCTGCTGGGTTTGGGTATGGCGAAGCATCTCTTCGGCATTGTCCTGCCCCGTGCCGTTCTTCACGATATAGAGTCCGACTCAGACATCCCCACTCTTGTTCGTCTCATGCCGAAACAGCTGTTGAAGAGTTGTGATGAGGGCATCGATGAGGCTTGCGCGGAAGCCTTATATGTGACTCTCAAAGATTCCTGGTGGGAACGGTGGAAGCTTGGTGTCGCTCTGTGCAGGGCTGAGTCGGAAGCAATTAGCAAGCCATTGCCCTGGTTTCGGTTCCAGAGGAGGCTTCGAGGGTTATTTTTATGTCTCAAGCCCTTGCATTGGTTGGCCAGAAAGTGTGTCCCGTCCGTTCGTCTGCGCCGAGCTGTTGACCGGTGGCTCCAGAGCACTCATTGAGAGCGACTTTTCATCCATGAAAGGATCCTTCATCGTCAACCTCTAATTTCCCTCCTTCCTAAGTGGTTGCTCCAGAAAAAATTCGCGTGCTAGGATGCCTCGTGTCTCAATCAAGATTCGATGTTGGCTGGTGAGTGCCAAATCGGGGGGAGCGTCCGATTCTTCGGAAGTTCACCTTCAGGAAGGAGCTACTAATGAAGCGCTTTGTGATAGCGATAGCACTCGCACTCGCACCCTTTTGGGTGACCCACGTGATCTGGGCCGCTGGGTTCTTTAAGGTGGGTGAAAAGGCACCGGGCTTTGCCCTGACTTCCGTAACGGGCGATGCTGTCGCGCTTGAGACTCTGAAGGGCAAGGTAGTCGTGCTAGGACTGTTCCATATCTGTGACCCTTGTATGATGCAAGGGACGAATTTGCAAAAAGTTCATGAAGCGACCTTAGGCAAAAATGTCGCCGTCGTCGGCATTAATTCATCCGGAAATTCCAAGCGAGATGTGGGAGAATTTTTGAGCGCATTCCCGGTCAAAGTCACATTTCCATATTTGCTCGATCCGAATAAAACCACTGACAAATCCTATGGCGGTGGCAAATTCATCCCCAATGTCTATGTGATTGATCAGCAGGGTGTGATCCGTTGGCAACGCGTGGGTAATATGGAGTTAGCCGGGGACGAGGTGATTATGCAAGAAGTAAAGAAACTGTTAGCTTCCGTGCCAGCTGAAGGTGCAGGAGCCATGTAGGTGGAAGAGGGATCAATGGACGAATGGGAAGAAGGTAAGCAGAAGTTTCTCGAATTGGTGCATGAAATTAACGGAACTGTTGAGGTTGTGATCCCGACGAAGCCGACGAACAGCATGTTTCTCATCTCCTTGACCAAAGGCCCAAATCGTAAGTTCATCACCGTATCAGAAGACGACATAATCGATCTTCCAGACGAAGTCACCATCCGTGCGCGCGTCACGAAGACCTTGCAGGATGCGATTGCAGCGTTGTAATTCAACAGCACGAGGCGACAACGTGAAACAGCTTCTGTCCGGTATATGGCAATGGTCTTGGTTCTCCGAGGAGAAGCAGATTGATTTTAATGGACTGTTTCTCAATGTTGGCGAGCATAAGATTCTGATTGACCCTCCACCCATGACTGCAGAGCTCAGTACTTTTATTCGACGCCAGGGAGGCCTCGACTACATTATTGTCACCAATCGGGACCATGCTCGGGACGCCGCGACATATCAGGCTGAATTTCGTTGTCAACTACAAGTGCCTGACCTTGATGCACCGCACATGGATGTAAAACCTACGAGGACCTTTAAGGATGGCGAACTCCTGCCTGGAGGTATTTGGGTAATTCAACTGAACCATCAGAAATCTCCAGGTGAATCCGCATTATATATTCAGCAGGGAAAAGGTGTGCTCATCGTCGGGGATGCACTCATAGGGAACCCATCGGGAGATTTGAGACTATTAGAACCGAAGAAATACAGTGATGCGGCGAAGGCAAAGGAGGGATTGCAGCGCCTGCTGAAATACAACTTCGACTCGATTCTTGTCGGGGATGGCGCTAGCATCGTAGGTGGAGCCAAAAAAGCAGTGGAGCGAGCTCTGCAGGCTTAGGGAACGATGGCCCTTCGAAACGGACTCTCAGAGGAACTGAATCGCCAAGGCAACGAGCACTTTGCCCGCGGGCACTATACCGATGCCTATGCCTGTTATGCGAAGGCGCTGGAATGTGATCGCTTGACGGGCGATCATCGAGCGCTAAGCGCGACATTGGGCAATCTTGGAAACATTTGTGCGGTTAGTGGTCGTCGCGAATCGGCACAGCGCTATTATCAGGAAGTGCTGGAGTTGCAGAAGGTCTTGGGTGATGAAAAGGGTATCGGCACAACCTTGGCCAATCTGGGAAATTTGCGCGCCGATGCCGGGGAATGGGACCGCGCAAGAGCCTACTATCTCGAGGCGCTCGACATCATGACGCGCGTGCATGATGAATTGGGAAAAGCCGTGTTGTTTTCAGATCTTGGTCTTGTGGCGCGAGAGACCGGTCAGTTCGAGGATGCCCTTCGATTCTATGAGCAGTCGCTGGTGCTCATGCGCCGGTTAAACAATCAAGGCGGTGTGGCCGATGCTTGGCGAATGATGGGACGTACTTTTGCCATTCAGAAGCGGTATGAAGATGCTATTGCCTGCTGCCATACCAGTCAATCAATAGCGGAGCGGAGTCGTGATGAGTTGCGTACGGGCGGAGCTCGTTACGTCTTAGCCCAATGTTATGAGGATCTCGGTCAGTTGCAAGTGGCCGTGGAGTTGTTAGAGCAAGTTGTGCGCATGGATCGAAAATACGACCTGCCAAAATTGGCTGAGAATACCACCAGACTTGAGCGGCTTCGCGCTCGCCTGGCCGCGGAAGATCCGACTCCTCAACCTCGGCAGTCACGCGCATGACTATCGTCGCCCTGCCATCATGGAATCAGGTTCGGTCACACTTGCTGGCCACTGTCCCAGAATTTTATGAGCTGGAGCCTAAAGGCGCCCTCGCGCTTGATCTAGGAAATGGCGACTGGTTGTTGGAAGTCAGGTCGGATGGGCAGTTCCTTTGTCAACACGGAATCGATATGGACGATGTGAAGAGTCTGATGTGTGACGGGACGCCAGAGGATTTGGGAACCGATGAAGTGGCGAAACAAGCCAAGTATTTTTTGGGTCCTGCGGTGTCAAAAATGCGTCCAACTCTCCGCAATGCCGGTTTTGTGGAGCAGACAGATATGAATGATGATTTTGTTGCCATTATTTTTCATAAAACCGTTGATTTTCAGCGACCCGACGAGATTGTTGCTGCCGTACGCTGGTGCCAGAACATCTTCGAAAATCGGGCATAGCGAAAATCGGGCCGTCCTCGCATCTGCATGATGCCTCCATCACGACCCTGGACCCTTTCGCGCCGCTCTGCCGCTTATTACCTCTCGGGACAGTATGACCTATTGCGGTATTTCAATGTGCTCCACTCTTAGTGCCCGACGAAGCTCAGGCACTGCTTCGGCATTTCGCAATACTCATTGAGAAATACTGCTAAGTGGCTAAAAACGGCCGGATACGTAAGATGAGACGGATTAGGATGAAGCAGGCGACTGAAGACTGGGATGCCGGCCTTCTGGAGGTTGTATGTCCGGCCTGAGCCTGAGGGCGTAATGGCCCCCGAAGACCATAATCAGAAAATTTATCAAGCTGCTCAACGCAATGAGTATCAACACTGCTAAGTGCGGTGAAGATTGGCTGGATTCTTGAACAATAGTTGCCAGGTCTAGCGCGAGTGCGATGGTACTGTACATCACCAGGATCATGGCAATCCACTGCTGACGGATCACAAGAAGCCCTCCTATCAGCAGTGTTGGGAAACCGAAGAGAAACCCCACTAGGACACTCTTTTTAATGGTTGAGGGGGGAGAACTCGAGCCTAGTACAAATAGGCTGACTTCCACCATGATCAATACAACGAGTAGTCCAATTATCGGCCGGGCTGGTCTCATAGCGGCACTATAGCTACCGCCTAAGTCCACTGCAAGCTGCCTTGTTCCCAATTTCTTGGTGATAGCAATTTTTATGGATAAGGCAAAAAGGGACAGCCCAATATCCCAGCACCAGTCCTGTACAGTCATTTATGACGGGCAGTGTCGATTCTGTGTGAAAAGTAAGGAAGGAATTGAACGGCTGTCTCGCTCAAAGCAATTAACTACGGTCCGATACATCCCCTATCAAAGCCTGGAGGCCGAACTGGTGCTTGGCTCTGAGTATCGGCCTGGCCGACCGGAGGTTGCTTACTGGGTCGCCGCCGACGGGCAGATTCGACGAGGGCTAGATGCTATTTTGCCTTTACTCCCAAGAATTCCCGGTGGTCGATTGCTCGCTGCCTTTCTTGCAATGCCTGTTTTCAAGCCGATGGGTTCTTGGCTATACAGGTTCGTCGCTCGTAATCGCTATCGTTGGTTCGGTGCCGTTGACGGGAACCCTCGATAAACAGCCTCTTTACCTCCTTTCTTCCCAACCTCATCAATAGTTCAACCGAAAACCCATCTTTAGCAGGGTTGGCCACAGCCCGTGTGTCATTTACTGCATGGTGTGAAGCGGGTGAGAATCCGTTTCACACTAGGGAGGCACACGTGGCCCAATATCCATTTCTAAAAACAGTTGTAGCTAGAATCATTCGACGGAAACAAGGCAGCAATCAGCAGGATAAAGGTCTTGGATTACCGCAGAGGCGAATGGCCTTCATGGCGTCGCCGGTGGCTGTCATCCTGTTCGCGTCGACATATTCCGTTGCTACTCCTATTCATTTCCCTATGGAAACTTGGCCCATCATAGAAATGGATGGAGTTACAGTAACGCAATCGCCTGCAGCTCATTCCGCTTTATTGGCTGCTGCATTTGGGTTTCAGTCAGTAGGATCTTCAACCATCACAGTTCGAACGTATGATGGGCCCACGGGAGCGATATTATCCGAAGATGCATTTGATGTGAATGTCAAAGAAGAGGGCGTGGCGGAGCACGATGAGAATAGAGGACGGATTTTTGCCGGTGGGATAGGGACCAACTCGGAGGGAAAATCAAAATTTATGTTACGGGTATATGACGCGGAAACCGGACGGTTTCTCTGGGAAGGGCAACTGAATTTGCTGAAATTTGGGGAAGGAGCAATGACGCGGGCGAGCGCTGTACTCATCCCGAATAACCCTGTAATAGTTCAAAACGCCGCCATTGTTCAAAAACCTCTCCAAACTCTCTTCTCCGTCCGAGCCGTGAACTCCAGGACTGGCGGGCTCGTGTGGCAGGACCAGTTTGCTCCTGGCAGTCGAAGTCGGACAGAGGGGGAAGGTGCGCTATTTGATATGCCGAGAACGATGCCGATCCATGAACCGATCGGGCATATATTTGATTTGGTTGTACGAACCTACGACCGCACATCCGGAACGTTACTATGGGAGGATTCCTTCGAGCAACTGGACCGCATTGAGGAACCTGAGGGTGAGCCAGAGATGCATGCCTACCCTCAGGCGATCCCGTCTTGGATCCCTATTGGATTCGAGGGGGCCAGAAGCCATCGGACGGCGCTGCGATAACAGGTTAAGACTTCGGCTGAGCCAGCGTGGATCCCAGGCTGTCGGCCCATTGTTGTTGGAAGTGGTCGTAGGACAGTAGAAGCCTGTCTTGCATGGCGGCGGCGATGGTTTGACGGGTTTTCAGGTGGAGGAGCAGCTCGTGCACCTTCGGCATGCCGAATCGTTCAATCAGATAATGGGTGGCGGTATTGGCTTCCATGTAAGCGGCGCTGGCCTTGTCTGCCGGTAGGCTTTCCCAGCTTCCCTCAAGTGCAGTCAATGGAATCAAGCTGTACTCTCCGGGAACCATGCCCTTTAATTCCTGCCAGGGATCACCGGCCAATTGCATCGCCAAGCCTTCATTGAGCCATGTGGGAATTGTCCCGCCGGTTGCGCCTAATTCATCTTGGATGAGGGCATGGACAAATTCATGTCGCAGTACGCGAGTCAGCCACGCTCGATCCGTTGCAGCTCCTTGAGTGGGGATTTGAATGCGTCCGAGGACAGGGTCGAACAGTCCGTCTGCCCAACTGGGGCTACCCGTAACACTGGGGAACTGATTCTTCGTGTGGAGAACCACAATGATCGGTCTTGAGGGGAAAAAGTTAAATTTCTGGCCGATTTCTCGATAGGCCTCTTCGAGAACATCAAGGACGGTGGTCCATGTCGAGGGATCTTCATTCCCATCGTATTTCACTGTGAAATGAACGCTGCTGTGGGTAGAAAACTTTTCGTCGATCTTCCCGGCGCGGTGGACTTTCGCTGTAACAGCCTTCAAGTAAGATTGCAGGCCAGGGTCTTTTTTGATTCGCTCCTTTGCCTTGTCCAGGTGTTTATCAGCTTCTGCGAGCTGACCTTTTTCTTGTAACAGGTCCGCAATGGCAACATGTGGGAATGGTTCGTCCGGGGCCAAGCTCAACACCTTTCTTAGGAAACCTTCCGTGAGTGCGGGATCCCGAAGGCCCCAGTAGGCATTGGCGAGGTTGAGATGGGCAACCGGGTTTTGTGGGTCGAGGGCGACGGCTTTCTTAAAGGCCTTCACGGAAACTTCAGTCCCACTGATCTTTTCTTGAAGGATGCCTAGATTGTTCCACAAGATGGCCACGTGTCGTTTGGTGGCCGATTCCGTAAATAGTGATGATGGTAGCTCCTCCAGTTTCGTTTCAGCCACGGCCAGGTTGCGCTTCTCCAGCTCCTCATGAATCGCGCCGAGCAGTTCCGAGTGCCTCGGAACCGGAATACTGACAGGATCGATGGTCCGAGACCGTTGGATCTCCACGGCGACATGTTCTTGCGGCGGTGCCAGAGGAGCTGAGGACGCAGTGGGCTGCTGTTCAATGATAACCTGCGAAGGAGCCGGTGTTTCGTGGAAATAGTGAGGCTTCAGCCAGGCTTGATAGACGATGAAGAGCGTGATCATAATGAAAAGAGGGCCCAGGATGTGTTTAATATTGCGCCGATACATGGGTCTCCTTCTGCATGTCCTACGCAAATCACTCTAGCACTGAGCCGGGGAAGCACCAAGGAAAGTCACAAAACCAGCGGCCGACCCATAGTTGTCTTTCCCTTCTCAACGGAGGTGCCTCGTTGAGCAGCAGACATTGCTGTGGTACGATTCCAACCCAGGATGCCACGTCCTGATTCGCGCGACTCTCACGACCCCTTTAACGCTTTCCTTCAACGTGTGGCCAGACCGATTGAGTTTGCCTGCCGAGATGCCTACGCCCATCTTTCGACGGTCAAAAACCTCGAAGGCTTTGTGTCGGAACAAGTCATTGGGGTGCTTGGCGAGCGAGTATATCCGCGAGCGCTTGAGACGGAATTACTATTGCTCCGCAATCTGTTCGTTGGTTTCCACACGCATCTGTCATCTCAGGAACAACAGGGTCGGCTCTCTCGGGCACTGGACCTCCTTCGTCGTCTGCAGCGAGGGCAAAGTGTGATCAATCCGCCGAATGTCTTGTTGGGTGAGGAACAGCCCGCAGCTGACCCAGTTCGTTCAGATTCTGCACGACCGTTGTGGGAGATACCGATTCAGTTTGCGAAGGGAGTCGGTCCGAAACGGAAGATCCTATTGGAGCGCCTGGGAATCTCCACCATAGAGCAGGCGCTCTGGACCCTGCCCTGGCGGTATGAGGACCGTTCGGTGGTGACTGCGATAGGTAGACTCGTTCCGGGAGCCACCCACACCATCTGCGGGGTGATCGTTCAAGCGGAGCAGACTCGAGCGCGGTCCCGCCGTTTGTCTATTCTGGATGTGGTGGTTGAAGATAGTACAGGGATGGTGCATGCCGTATTTTTCAATCAGCCCTATTTGGAAGAGGTCTTGAAACAAGGCGCGCGAGTCATGATGGCGGGGCGTGTGACTGCCGGTCGGCGCGGATGGATGGACGTGCGGCTAGAGCCGACGCAATTTGAAGTGTTGAGCGGAGCAGAGGATGAGCTGCTGCATGTGGGCCGGATCGTTCCAATCTATCATGAAACGAAAGGGTGGACGTCTCGTCACATGCGTGTCCTCATCCATGGACTGCTGACGGAATACGGGGCCAAGGTGGAAGAAGTGCTGCCACTTTCAGTTCGCGCGCGCCACCGCCTGTCGCCGATCAGCGCCGCGATTCGACAGGTGCATTTCCCACCACCGAAGACAGATCTTGCCGCCCTTGACCGAGGAACGACAGCCGCCCACCGCCGTTTGGCCTTCGAGGAGCTGTTTCTGCTGCAGGTGGCTTTGGTGCTACGTCAGCGGGAGACCAAAGAAGAAGTTAAGCCATTCCGTTTCGATCCCCATGTTCCACAGTTGAAGCAGCTCGTGCAACTGTTGCCTTTTACCCTCACCTCTGCACAGGAACGCGTGTATCGGGAGATTCAAGCCGACATGGTGACGTCGCGGCCGATGAATCGGTTGGTGCAGGGTGATGTTGGCTCCGGAAAGACCGTGGTTGCGCTCCATGCTCTAGTCATGGCCTGTGGATCGGGTTGCCAAACGGCACTCATGGTCCCGACAGAAATCTTGGCCGAGCAGCATTATCTGAATCTCAAACCGCTGCTGGAGGCGGTGGGTCTGCACACGGTGGTTTTGACGAGTGGCGGTAAGGTCAAGGAGCGGAATGAGAAATTGAAGCAAGTGGCGTCAGGCACGGCGCACGTAGCCATTGGAACCCATGCGTTGATTCAAAAGAACGTGCACTTCTCCAAGCTTGGACTTGTGATCGTGGATGAACAGCATAAATTCGGCGTACTGCAGCGAAAAATGCTGCTCGACAAGGGATATCGGCCGGATGTTCTGGTCATGACCGCCACGCCGATTCCGCGCACTTTGGCCATGACCGTGTACGGGGATTTAGATCTGTCAGTGATTGACATGCTGCCGCCGGGCCGTATGCCGGTGCGGACGTTGCTCTATAGTGAAGGTCAACGGCACAAGGCGTGGCAGCTGGTCAGGGATGAGTTGAAGGCCGGCCGACAGGTCTATATCGTCTATCCCTTGGTGGAGGAGTCTGAGAAGGTCGATCTCAAGGCGGCGATCCAGGGGGCGGAACATCTGCAGCGCGACGTCTTCCCGCAGGCACGGGTGGGATTGCTCCATGGAAGGATGAAGAGCGCTGAGAAAGAACGTACTATGGCGGCCTTCAAGGCCGGGTCGATTCAGATTCTCGTGGCGACCACCGTGATCGAGGTCGGGGTGGATGTTCCAAATGCGGCAGTGATGGTGATCGAGCACGCCGAACGGTTTGGCTTGGCACAATTGCATCAATTGCGCGGACGGGTCGGCAGGGGTGCTCATCAATCGCTTTGTCTGCTCATGGCTTCTTATCTCGCGCGCGAGCCCCGAGCGCGGGTTAGTCGTGATGGGGGGGCGGAGCAGGCTGTTTCTCACGCACAACAGCGGCTGGCGGCGCTGGTCAACTCGAACGACGGATTTCTGATTGCCGAGCAGGATCTCCGGATCCGGGGCCCCGGTGAGTTTTTGGGGTTGCGGCAGTGGGGAGTGCCGGAGTTTCGGGCAGCCAATCTCGTGCGTGACGTTGACCTGTTGGAACAGGCCAGGCAAGAGGCCACTACGTTACTGGAACAGGATCCCGTTCTGACATGGCCTCAGCACCGCGCATTCAAAGGGGCAATGCTTCGACGTTGGCATGCTAAGCTCGCGTTGGGGGATGTGAGCTAAGCGGCAGGGAAGCTGTCGATTTGGTGGAGGCCGACACATGGGAATGTTGCAACGCCTGAGTCATGATTTGCGCGCCGGCTGGGTGACCCTGCGGCATGGAACAGCCAAGGCTGCCACCCGCGCGTTGGAAGAGGGGGAGTTGCTTCACTATCGTTTGGAATTGCGCAAAGTCGATCAGCAACTCGACGACCTGCACAGTGACATCGGCGAACGAACGATCGAGTTGCATGATCGTGGTGAAACAGCCGATCGCATTCTGTCCGATTCGGAAGTCACCCGCATGATGCAACAGGTGCGGGCTTTTCAGGACGAGCGGACCAAACTGTTGCTCGAAATGAATGATATCGCGTTAGACGCGGAATGAGGCAGAGGGCATGACCGTCTCACCGAGCGCTTCGGTACGAATTCTTGCCGGTGTCGATATCGGCACGTTGACCTGTCGCTTGCTCATTGCAGAAATTTCCCCGTCCGGTGGGCTTCGAGCACTACGATCCGATCGGCGCATCCTTCGGCTCGGGCAGGGCGTCGATCGGGATGGTGTGTTGCGTACTGATGCCATGGAGCGGGTGGTTGCCACGCTGAAAGAGTGGCGTCACCTGATCGACGACTGTCAGGTGGAAAGCTCAGCGGCGGTGGCGACGAGCGCGGTGCGCGATGCGAAGAATCGAGAAGAATTTCTTCGCCGAGTGAGGATTGAAACCGGTTTTGAAGTTGAGATCATCTCTGGTGAGGAAGAGGCGCGCCGGACCATGCTCGGTATTCGTTCCGGCTTGCCGACCGGCGTGACGGAGCTGTTGGCGGTAGATATCGGTGGAGGGAGCACGGAGTGTATTGTGGACCGTCCCGGCCGGCCGACGATGGCCCGGTCAATTGATATCGGCGTGGTACGGCTGAGCGAAAGGTTTCTCCATGGCGATCCTCCGACGACTAAAGAAATTCAGCAAGCGCGTGAGTGGGTGAGAAATGAAACCGTGGCCGCTATCGCTGGCATGCCTCGTCCGAACGGACTCACGTTCGTCGGCACGGCGGGAGCAATCACATCACTGGCCGCAATGGCCCAGCAGTTGCCGACCTATGAACCGACTAGGATTCATAATTATTTGTTGAAGCTGGAGACGGTTAAACAGTTAGAGCAGCAGTTGCTGAGCCGCTCGAAGGTGCAGCGAGAAGGCCTGCCCGGTCTCGAACGAGGCCGGGAGGAAGTCATCGCCGCTGGCGCCATCATCTTGCGTACGGTAATGGAGACACTCCAACAGACGGAGTGTCTGGTCAGCGATCTGGGGCTACGTGAGGGCGTGCTGATCCATCTCGCGCGCGTCGTCAGGCTGTAATTTTTTTCATGCCGTCATTTCAGGTGACCCCCTCCAGGTTTACTTGCTTCCACGCGTAGATCAAAGTTCGGATAATCCTACTAGCGCTGATTAAAACTCAATGATATAGGGCGCGTTACCGCTGCGAATACCAGCGGAGCCCGCTCTTCTGTTCGGTGAAGCTTGCAGGAGGGGTGCCGCCTGGTTTTTCCAGGAGCAGCACTTTGAAGTCGATGAGCCCGAACCAGGCTGGGTCGGCAATGTCGTGATAGTGGCAGCCTTGCAGCTTGGGAAGCATGCCGCCCAAAGTTTTCGTGAGTTCCCCTTCGCTATAAGCACGCACGGCGAAGTTCTGGCCGAGACCCAGACAAAAGCGTTGGATTGTGTAGGCCGCTCCAGTGCAGAGGACCTTGGTGTCCGGCTTGATCTGCAAAAACTGCGGAAGCGACAGGTACCGCTCCTGAAAACCGAGCCACCGAACCGCTTGCCGTAGGTGGCTGTACTGCACTTCATATTCCGTGTGGTGTGGGAGTTTGACGGCAGCTGGCCAGCCTTCTTCGATCCCAAATTCCGTGAGAAACGCGCGCCCGCCAGGCTTGAGGACGCGCCAGACTTCGGCGACAAGGCGCATCGGCCCCAGGTTAAAGATCACTTCTTCGGGCAATTCTTTTTCGAGTGGTAAGCGGAGTCGCCTGATCCAGTCCAAGGCTTCTTGATGTTGGGGTGTTTCTCCGCGGCCCTCTGTGAGCTCCTTGCGCGTCAGTTTCACGGGTGTCATGTCCGCCATATTCTCGTTATCGAGGATAAGGTCGATCGAATTATCTTTGAAGGGCAGGCATTCGCCGTTGGCATGGGTGCCGGTGCCGGTCCAGCCTCCGGCCTTGGCGCGTTTTGTTTGGAGCTGCAGGAATGGACGGGTGATATCCAGCGAAATGTACTGGATCCCTTGTTTCTCGAACGGCAGCAGTTCTTGTCCCAGTTCGCGGGCGACATAGCCGAGCCCGCCTCCGATCTCAAGAATGACTTTTGGTTTCGGTTTGAACCAGCCCAAGCGGCGTAGTTGACGCATGAGCAGGCGACCATAAGTGGTGCCGCCCAGTGCCTCGCAGGGCTCGCGAAAAAGATGGGACACCGTGGTCTCGATCAAGTCGAAGTGACCGTCTTCCAGGTCGCTTTCTTTCAGCTCATGGACATGGAAGTCCTCGAGGTGTTCCTCGCCCTCGAAGTCTTGTTGGCCGGACCAGCTCTCACGAATCTGTTGCAGCAGCAGATCCCACTTGGCTTTGTGCCGATGGCCGCCGGGCGGTTCGGTGCCGAAGTAGCAAAGAGAATAATTGGGAGTCGACCAACGCTCCAAATGCCAGGCGCCGGGCTGGCCGTCCGGTCCGCAAATCTTGTTGCCGTATTTCTCCAGTAGCGCGCTGACGGTGATGTGCCCGTTCATGGAGGCGAGCATTTCGATCCCGACTGCGTTCAGCCGAACGAGGGGGAAGTCGTCGTCGAGTGGTGCCAACCACCATTCGTCGAAGGCGTGCTGGTACGCGACAAGGTCGGGAATGCGCCAGGCGAGCAGGCTGAGGACATCGCCGCTCAGATTGAGCGGCTCTTGAATGGCTGCGGCAGCTTTCATCTGATTCGGTCCTGCGCAAGAGAAGCCGCAGCCTACACGAGGGCGACTCCGACGTGCAAGAACTCGATGAGGAAGATTGTTTAGGTTTGGGCGGGGAGCAGGGTGGAGTCGGTCACAATGATGATGCCGCGCATAATCGGATGAATGCGACATTGATAGGGATATCGGCCAGGCGGAAGGTTCGGGATGGTGTAGGTGCCTCCCGGGTCGACGGCGCCGGAATCAAAGGCGCAGCGGCCGCTGTCAAAGCATCCATCGTGCGTGACGGTATGCTGGGTCGGCGTGGGATTATCCCATCGAATAGCCGCACCGGCACTTACTGTGACGGCAGCGGGCACGTAATAAGGCGAACCACTATCCATGAGGATTTGGGCCGCCGGGGGAGTGGCCGAGGTGGGCCAAGCTGGTAGAGCCCCTAGCACAAGAGCTACTATTATGATTCTCCAACTCATGAGATCAAAAATCCGGTGACTGGTTCTATTTATATTATACATAGAGAACAGCTCAATGCGGAAGGATTCAATAGGACTGCCGGCTTGACGAAAAATTAGGCCAACGTGCTGGTTAGAGCAATAGGGGGGCTAGGCAATTCCGGCAAGGTACAGAGGAATTCAGGTCGTTGTGAAGGAGTTGAGGTAGTGGTGAACCCAAGGTTTGAGAGCGTGGTTCGATGTCTCAACCTGATACGGCCCCATGCTGAGCTCTAGCTGTTGCAAGAAACCGGCGGTTCATGCTAGATGGAGGCCGCTTTACCACCGACGTGCCGAGGTGAGGACCTAAGAGGAGGGCGTGGAATGGCAAAGAAGAGCGTGAAAAAGAAAGTCGTCGCCGCGAAACGTAGGCGGCCGAAGAAAGTCGCGACAAAGAAGGCGGGGAAGCCTAAGAAAGCTGCGACGGCAAAGAAGGCTGGAGCGGCCAAAAAGGTTGTGCCGCAAAAAAAAGCCAAGAAGGCGGCGCCAGGGAAGACCATCGCGAAAAAGACCGTCAAAAAACCGGCCCTCAAAATAACCAAAAAGAAAACGACCACGAAGCCCCAGCGCGCTGTCAAAAAGGCGAACCCGACTACCCTGTCCGCTAGACCCGCGGCAAAGCCTGCAGCGAAGCCTAAGCCTCAGTCGACTCAACCTGTGCTGCCAAAGGCGAAGCCGTCGATTGAGCCTTCCGGGGAGGTTCCAGAGGCAAAATCGGTGACGTCTGTCGGGACAGGCTCGAGCAAGGCGACAAAGTTTGATGTGGAACCGTCACAACCGGAGTTGGAAGACGAAGAAGAATTGGTGGAAGACATCGACGATGTCTCGGAAGAGATCGAGGAGGAGGAAGTAGAAGAGGTAGAAGAAGAACTCGGCCTCGATAGTCAAGACGACGATGTCGACTATCTAGAAAAGTCTGAAGATCTCCTGGATGACACGGACGAGTATCGTAACAATTAGCTCACATTGGAGTCGTGGCGGCCGCGCGGTTCCCGGTTGATGTCCCCTGCGCTCGACTTCTCCTCGCCAGTGAGAGCGTGACAAGACAACCAGCCTGCCGGTATGGCGCAGCATGCGCGAATCCAGCCGCCTGTGCGCTCCGTGGTCGGAGTTCCCAGACCTTCGGTGGCGTGTGCCGAGGTTGCCGCTCATCAGATCTCTGGTATTTCCCATGAGTCATTTTCTCTTTATCGCCGGCGCCTTGCGCGAACGGAGTTCCCAGGACAGCGCTCAACTCCAGCTGGGTGCCGGCATATGGGGACTGTGCACCGCGTTGATTCGCGACAATCTTCAAAAGTTTCTAACGCCGGAATCTCATGGATTCGTCTATGTCTTGAAAGAGGGGATCTGCGCGGAGTTTGCGATTGCCTCGCCGGTGCTGTCGGTGCAGGCCTTGGACGACTTTCTGAAGGACGAGGTGCGGACGGAAGCGCGATATGGGTTTGTGCGGATTACGCCGGTGCGACGGTGGCACGGCCATGCTCAGGAATGCCAGGTTTTGTTGCAGCGAGTGTTGGATATCAAGGAGCCTACGGAACTAACCCGGCGGCTGAGCCTGGGAATGCATCGACTGGATCACGCGGAGTACCAGGCAATTCTCGAAGGGTTGGGTCCTGGCGAGTGACCGGAGCCGTGACCTCCGCAACGAAAGCTCGTTTAGTCGAGCGTGCTTCCGGTCATAAGATGGTAAGCCGCCTCGATTGTGCCGACCTCCTTCACCTCGACGTTGAGATCCCACGCCAACCGGTTGATGTTCCAGCGAGGATCGTCACGCTGGCCTTCAGGGATCAGGATGATGCGGTAGCCCTCGCGGACAGCGGCGCGAATCTTGTCCGAGATGCCTCCCACCGGCCCAATCGTGCCGTCTTTGGCAATGGTGCCTGTGAGGGCCACGCCTCGCCGAATGCGATCCCCTTTCAGCAGCGCGGCAAACCCCACTGTCATCACGGCACCAGCGCTGGGGCCGTCGCTTCCGGTCGAGGTGTAGGCGATGCCGATGGCGCTGACGGTGCCTGTATGATCGACGCTCGACGTGTGGTCGAGGGCGTATTGGAAGGCCAGGGCCATCGAGCTGAGATTGCTTTGTCCAGGCCGAATGTTGCCGCCCTGCCAGCGTAAGGCTATCGGCGAGGGGCTAGGCTGCCGATCCCACCGCAGTAAGAGGATTTCAAAGACGCCTCGGTCGTTGGCTTGGATCGCGGCCAACACCGGGATTTCGACGACTGATTCCGCGGTGGCCGGCCGAGACTCACTGAACAGTACCGTCGCACACAGCAACAAGATGCGCAAAGCCGTGCTCGTGATGACAGGGGCAGTGGAGGGGGGCATATGAAGGGAGTCTATCAAAAGTGTTTTTGCAGTAAAGTATTCACTCGATTTCCTGCCCCATCTTCCAATGGTCGCTTGCCTCTGTAGAAGGCCGCGTATGGAGGTGTCGAAGAGGCTCTTTGTCACAAGGTTAGCCCCGGCTTGGCTGATGACGTTCGGCATGTTCTTGGGAGCGGTCCTCACCCCCGAAATGCTTCGCGCGAAATGTACGGCGGACAGGGGCGGGAGCAGCGCGACCGTGGCGTTCACCCTGCGACTGAGCAGCGCCTGTACCGAGGCTGAGCGCGAGGCGCATGCGATTCCCGCGCAAGACCTGTTGCGCGCCCTTACGTCAGGTAAAGGGATAGACTTGGCGGGTGTTGTGATCCAAGGCGACCTGCTGCTCGATGAGCTGCCGCTACAGAAAGTGGCAGCGTTGCGGGATCTCTCGCCCGAAGACCGTCGAGAACTCGATGGACTCAGGGATGAAGGCGTCCACGTCATCCATGGGCCGTTTGTCATCAAGAACGCGCGAGTCGAGGGACGGATCATCAATCGGCTCAAAGAAGGCTTTCTGCTGATCACCGGACCAGTGGTGTTGGCGCAGACACATTTCAAACGATCCGTCGATCTGTCGCGTACGGTGTTTCTCGGTCTGGTCGATGGATCGAAGGCGACCTTCGAGCAGGAGAGTTATTTTGTGCAGGATCGCTTTACGCAGGGCGCCATGTTCTCGGACACTCGGTTCGGTCCGCATGCCCGGTTTCATCGCTCGAGGTTTGCCGGTCCGGCCATTTTCCGCGGTGCCGCATTCAAGGGCTTGACGGAGTTTTTAGAGGTGGTCTTTGAACAGGATGCGAATTTCTCGCATGCGTCGTTTCACATGGGGACCGGATTTTCCGGCGTGCATTGCCGTGGTAAATGCAATTTCTCGTCCACACACTTCGATCGAGAGGCCTTCTTCCTCTTTGCGCTCTTTGAGCGCTCCACCAGCTTTGACTCGGCGCGATTCGAGGCGCAGGCAGACTTTTCCGATGCTGCTTTCAAAGAAGGTGACGACCTTGCACAGGCAGTTTTCGCCCACCCACCGGTTTTGACTCGGACTGCTCGGGTCACTGGCACGACGCCCGGTCGAGTTGAGGGAGCCCCCTCGTCGCAGGCGCTAACAATTGTGCTCGTTTTGATGGCAGGTGCACTGTTGTTCTATATCATTAGAGCCAAATGAGTTTCCCCGACCCCACCACATATAGTTTTGATGTTGCCGGTCCCCACATAACTTGGTATAAGGTTGAAACTTTGTCCAAGGGAGTATCTAGTACCTGATGGACCAACCTGAACTGCCCTACCAAGTTAAGATCGAGAATTTCGAAGGCCCCCTCGATCTCCTCTTGCACCTCATCAAGAAGAACGAGATCAACATCTACGATATTCCCATTGCGCTGATTGCACAGCAGTATTTGGACTATCTGTCGGTGATGAAGGAACTGAATCTCGGCGTGGCCGGCGAATTTCTCGTGATGGCGGCTACATTGCTCCATATCAAATCGCGAATGTTATTGCCGGTAGAGGAAGCAGCCGTGGATGAGGATGACGGCCCGGATCCACGCGAGGAGCTCGTGCGCCGGTTGCTCGAATACAAACAGTTCAAGGAGGCAGCCTCGCAACTTGATTACAAGGAGCGTTTATGGCGGGACGTGTTTTCGCGAGAATCTGGGTCAGAGGTGGAACTCACCAAGGATGAGAATCTGCTTGATGAGATTTCTTTGTTCGACCTGGTCGATGCGTTGCAGGGAGTGCTTTCGCGCCATCCCGGGAAGCGTCTGGTCGAAATCATTCCTGACAACTTGACCGTTCGCACCCGTATGAGCGCTATTATTGAGGCGCTGGAAGAGCATGAGTCCATGGCGTTCACCGAGTTATTCGAGGCTTCCAGCCATCGGCTGGTCGTGATTGTGACCTTCCTAGCGCTGCTTGAGCTGATTCGCATCAGGGTCGTACGTGTATTTCAAAGCGAAACCTTTGGGGCGATCCTTGTTTCACGCGCTTTTTCAGCCGTTGCAGAAGGGGAATTAGTGGAGGAGTCCGAATGGAAGAACCTATGAGTCTCAGCATGGGGGATGCGGTCGAGGGGCCTGCCGAGGGGCGGGAGGGCGCCGAAGAGCCTACTGCTCACGTTGGTGAGTCCGAGGTGGAGCCCGACGCGGGAGAATCTGTTGCCACTGAGATGTCGGCGTCAGCTTCTGATTTGGCTCATTCTGACCTGCGGGCCTTGAAGGGAATCCTTGAGGCATTGCTCTTTGTCACGGCCGATCCCATCCCGGTTACCAGGTTCTTGGCATTGCTCGGAGCAGTTACTAAGCATGAAATCGAACAAGCCTTAGCCAGCCTCAGTGACGACTACGAACAGGAAGGCCGTGGGCTGCAATTGGCTGAGGTAGCCGGTGGCTATCGGATCATGACCAAGGCAGAATTTGCGCCCTGGCTGAAGCGCCTGGAGAAGGTGAAGGCCCCATCGAAACTCTCCCGATCCGCCTTGGAATCACTAGCGATCATTGCCTATAAGCAACCGATCGTGCGCGCCGAGGTAGAGCAAATTCGCGGCGTGGAAACGTCGGGAGTGATCCGGACTTTATTGGAGCGAAAACTTGTGCGTATCGTTGGCCGGAAGGAAGAACCGGGGCGTCCGATCATGTATGGGACGACGAAATTCTTCCTTGAACATTTTGGTTTGCGAGATTTATCCCAGCTGCCACCGCTGCGCGAGTTCAGGGAGTTGGGCGAGTCCGAGCAGGCGATGTTGCCGATTGATGAGTCCGTTGAGGTGGTGGGAGCGTCGTTGACGCAACCCCCAGCATCTTCAACTCAGGAGCAGGCGGATGGGGCACAAGGTGAGGTCACCCCCATCGAAGTGAATGGCACAGCAATAGAGATGGGTGAAATCAATGCTAATGCGGAGAATGACTTCGTGGCCGCCGATGTAACAGAAGAATCGTAACCTGTCCCCCTGAGGCTAACCCCCTCTCCCAGGAAGGGATATGGGTGAACTCTACCCAGTGTTAGTTCGTGTGAAAGGTCTCCAGGAAGTTGCCTGCCAGGAGGATGCTTCTGGAGATCTTCTCTAGTGTCCCCGGAGGCACGACTCGCTCTTGTAGGCTAGTTAGTGGCAGCCAATGGGAATAAAGCCTGCTCCGAATATCCGTGAAAGGGCCACATACCGGGCGTTGTCATAAAACGCATAGCTTGGGGCCTGCCAGTTGCGCGCCGTTGGATTTCCACCGTAGGATGGGTCGGTTCCGAAGAAGAATCCTCCGCGACTGTTCTGCGTGAGGTGAATCCATTCCATATACATACCGCAGACTTCACCTTGGACCGAAGTGCCCGCCGTATTACCCGCATACCAATCCCGCGCAAAATCAGGAACCTGCGTCATATTTCGCACGGCTCCCATTGGGGTGTCATAAGCAAAATCAGGCATTCCAGGTGCCGCCTGATAGATTGAACCACCGGTTGAAGGCCGGAACGGTAAATCTGGTAATGAGGATACGATTGAAAGTGCCTGAAGCATTTTGGGCTGGCAACCCGGCCGTTCTTTGTTCGTGTAAAGAATTGTACCATCAGGGCTCGGGCATTCCCACATGTCCACCGCTGATGATTCAGTCGCTCGAACAGTTGTTGGGGCGAGCATCAGACTCGCGGCGAGGGTAGCGAGCACAAGTCGTGTTGACCACATGATACACCTCCGATTGGTTGCATCCTATTCGAACATGCCGTCAGTTTTTGTATCGAGACTGCAGAGCCTAAGATATTCGTAAGAATCGCGTCCATCCAGCTTTGGGGGGATGGACGCAACCCGGACTCAATATCGTGGGCTCATGGCCGCGCGGTCGATCCATGTCACCCTACTGGCGATCAGGTTGAGCAGCAAGGAGCCGAGTCAGACGTGCGGTTCGTGCCTTGACTCCATTCTTTTCGCTTTGTTAGACTGCCCGATCTAAGTTATTGAAACATCCGCTAATCTTCACCAATCTCGTACCACGAGGAACACCATGATCAAGGCCTGGTTGCTGGACGAAATGTTTCGGTTCGACCGACATCATCTCACGGCGGATGGAAGTCAGAGTGAATGGGGAGCCGGAGACTCCGTTGCTGAGGAGGAAGACCTGCCTCCTGCGCCGACGGGAGTGGCTGCCAAGGCTGGGAATGGTCGGGTGATGATCACCTGGGATGCGGTGCAGGATGCGATGTACTACAACTTATATTTCATGACCACAAAGGGAGTACAGATTAAGTTTTCGGAATTAACGCGGCCGATCGCGAGTGCGGAAGATTTCAAGACGCTCATCGGTGTAACGAAGGAAAAAGGGACTTGTATCGAAGGCCCTCAATCGCCCTTCATCCACGACGATTTGGCGAATGGGACCTGTTATCACTATGTCGTCACCGTGGTGACGCAAAAGGGCGAAAGTCCTGAATCGCAGGAGGTCATGGCGATTCCGGCTCCCTACCTGATTGCCAAAATTATCGGGCAGGAAGGTGTAGAAGACGGCGAGTTCAGCTCCCCAACCGGCATCGCAGTCGACAAGGACGGCAATCTGTACGTCGCGGATACCGACAATCATTCAATTCAAAAATTCGACAAAGCGGGCACCTTTCTTGGGCGCTGGGGCGGTGAAGCGGGCAGTGCCGAGGGCGGGTACTACTATCCGCGCGGCTTGGCGACCAATGTGGACGGACAGGTGTACGTGGCCGACACCGGCAACAACCGTGTCCAGCGTCTGGACACCGACGGCAATCCCATGAAGTCATGGGGCAAGTTCGGATTTGCCTGGCGTGGGGCAGACATGAACAAGTTCGATGCCCCCTGGGGAGTGACGACCGACCAAGAGGGTAACATCTATGTGACCGACACCAATAACGCCCGTATTCAAAAGTTCAAAGGCGACGGGACGCCACTGTTAAAGTGGGGGCGCGACGGCAGTTTTGACGGAGCCTTTTTCTTCCCGCGCGGCGTCGCAGTGGATTTTGTGGGAAATACCTACGTTGCCGATGAAGGCAACAACCGTATCCAGAAGTTCGACACACGCGGTAGTTTTTTGACGAAATGGGGGAGGGAAGGGAGTGGGCCAGGCCAGTTTAAGGCGCCGTGGGGCGTTACCTGCGATGCCTTGGGCAACGTCTACGTAGTCGATCAGGGCAATCACCGTATTCAAAAGTTTGACGGCAACGGCACATTTCTCTGCGCGTGGGGTAATCGCGGGAAAACTGAGGGGCAGCTCAATTTCCCGTCCGGCGTTGCGGTAGACAAGGAGGGCGCGGTCTATGTCGTCGATAGCGGCAATCATCGGGTCATTAAGTATGTGCCCACGGATGAAGAACTGAATCGGGGAAAAGCAGAGCGCGAGCGGGCTCAAGAGGTCACCAATTATCCGATTCCGCGCAACCTAGCCATCAAGCCGGGGGACACCGAAACGTTTCTCAGTTGGATGGACGTGCCGGGGGCCGTTTCGTACAACCTTTACTTCCACACGACGGCGAATGTGACGCTGGAAGGCGGGACGAAAATCGAGGGAGTGTCCAGCCCCTATAACCACTCCGGGCTCACCAATGATCAGGCCTATCACTATGCCCTGACTGCGGTGTATGAGGACGGGACGGAGAGCGGACTCTCCGAAGAAGTGTCGACAACGCCGGTACTGATCGACATTACGGCTCCGCAAACTCCGTATGCGGTAATCAACCATGGCGCATTCATGACTAACTCACCTGAAATTGTGGTGACGATCTCAGCCACCGATCTCGATACCGGTGTCGCCGCGTATTATGTTTCCGAAAACCCAATGACACCGATGGCGGGAACCCCGGGATGGGTGGAAGTTCAACCCGCGATAAAGTTCGGTGCGACGATTCCCTTCATTCTCTCTCCGGGCGACGGGCAGAAAACGGTCATTGTCTGGTTCAAGGACGTCGGCAACAATATCTCGACGCCGGCGAGCGCCACCATTTTGGTCAACACTTCAGGGTATCTCTGTGTTTCCAAGTGGGGCAAGCCTGGCCGTGGCGCGTCGTTGCTTCACGGCGGCGAGTTTATGGCGCCGATGTATGGACTGGCCATCGATCAACAGGGAGCCGTCTTTGTTGTCGACAACGGCAACAATCGTATCCAAAAGTTCGACCGCACCGGGAACTTCATTATCCTGTGGGGGAATTTCGGAGCCGCCAATGCGAACTTTCACAATCCGACGGGCATTGCCTGTGATGCGAAAGGTAACGTCTACGTGGTCGATACGAACAATCACCGCGTGCAGAAGTTCGACGGGAAACTGGGTGGCTACATCATGAAGTTCGGCTCTCGCGGGAACGGCGAAGGCCAGTTTAACGCGCCTTGGGGCATCGCGATCGATCGGGTGCGCGGCTATATCTATGTCGTCGATAGCGCAAACTTCCGTGTCCAGAAGTTCGATATGAGCGGCGAATTCATCATGTCCTGGGGCAGCTTCGGAAATGGTGACGGGCAGTTCTATTTTCCTCGCGGGATCGCGGTCGATCAGGCCGACGGGACGGTCTATGTCGTCGACATGGGCAATCACCGCATTCAGAAATTTGATACCAGCACCAACGTGTTGCCGCAGCTGCTCACGAAGTGGGGAGGCAGTTCAGAGGCTGGTCATGCCAGCAGTCCCTTGGCGCAGGAAGCCGGACAGCTTCGATCTCCTTGGGGGATTACGGTGGACGGCCAAGGGGATGTGTACGTCACGGATACCGGTAACCATCGTGTGGAAAAATTCGACCGCGAGGGGAATTTCATCTCTCAGTGGGGTGGATTTGGGGGCGGTGACGGTCAATTCAACTTCCCCTACGGAATTGTGGTGGATTCGAGAGGGAGTGTGTTCGCTGTCGATAGCGGAAATACGAGGGTCCAGCAATTTATGCCGGCGGAAGAAGGCAGTGAGCGTTTGCAGGAAGAGGCTGAAGCGGTTGCGGAATTGGGCCAGGTCGACAGGACGAAGGTATAGGCATAACGGGCGAGAGGCCCGGGAGAGGGTGGCGTCTGATGTTGGAGAAGGAAATTCGGGTGGGGCTGACGTATGATGACGTCGTCCTGGTGCCCGCGAGGTCGCAGGTCATCCCCAGCGAGGTCGATACCCGAACTCACCTGTCCCGAAACATTCAGCTGAATATTCCTATTGTCAGCGCCGCTATGGACACCGTGACAGAAGCGCGACTCGCAATTGCGATGGCGCAGGAGGGCGGCATCGGCATCGTGCACCGTGTCCTTTCTCCCGCCGACCAAGCGGCTGAAATTGACAAGGTAAAGAAATCTGAAAGTGGGATGATCCTGGATCCCATTACGATCTCGCCGGATCAAACCATTCGGGATGCGCACGACCTCATGGCTAAGTACCGAATATCCGGTATCCCGGTGACCAAGGGTGGCAAGCTGGTCGGAATTCTTACCAATCGGGATTTGCGATTCGAGACCAGAATGGAGCTGAAAGTGTCGCAGGTGATGAAGCGTGACAAGCTCATTACCGCACCGGAAGGCACCAGTTTGGAAAAGGCGCGTGAAATCCTGCACGAACACCGGATTGAGAAACTGCCGGTCGTGAACAAACAGTTCGAGCTCAAAGGGCTGATTACGATTAAAGACATCGAAAAGCGCATCAAGTATCCCCATGCTTGCAAAGATTCTCATGGCCGTCTTCGGGTGGGGGCGGCTTTAGGGGTCGGGCCTGAGACCGGAGACCGGGTCGCCTTGCTCGTGAAGGTCGGGGTCGACGTCGTCGTGGTGGATACGGCGCATGGGCATTCGCAGGCTGTGTTGGATACCGTCAAGATGGTGCGTAAAGCCCATCCTCAGTTGGACATCATCGCAGGTAACATTGCGACGGCGCAGGCGGCCAAGGATTTGGTGAAGGCCGGGGTGGACGCAGTCAAGGTGGGCGTGGGACCAGGATCAATCTGTACGACGCGGATGGTGTCCGGTGCGGGTATGCCACAACTGACCGCGATTGCAGATTGCGCCAAAGTATTGGTTGGATCAGGAGTTCCTGTCATTGCCGATGGCGGGATCAAGTATTCCGGCGACATCACGAAAGCCTTGGCGGCCGGCGCCTCGGCGGTCATGTTGGGTAGTCTGCTGGCCGGGACTGAAGAAGCTCCTGGTGAAACCGTATTGTTCCAGGCCCGGACGTATAAAGTGTATCGCGGAATGGGATCAATCGGAGCCATGGAACGAGGAGGCGGTGATCGGTACGGGCAGAGCGGACGTCCCACCCCCAAGCTGGTGCCGGAAGGCATTGAAGGGCGAGTGCCGTACAAGGGGCTGTTGGCGCCGCATATTTATCAGATGGTTGGAGGAGTGAAATCCGGTATGGGTTATTGCGGCTGCAAGACCATCCCGGACCTGCAGCAGAAGGCGACGTTCATTCGCCAAACTATAGCCGGCCTTCGCGAGGGGCATGTGCATGACGTCATCATCACCAAAGAAGCTCCTAATTATCGCACCGATTGGGAGTAAGTCCTGTGAAGCGTCAGGCATAACAGGTTAGGCGACTAGCCGCGACCACTGTCCAGGTCGGTCATCGGACACTCCTCACTGCTCACCCCTCACGCCAACGGATTCTGATGGAACTCTGGCACGATAGAATTCTTATTCTCGATTACGGGTCCCAATATACGCAATTGATTGCGCGTCGCATTCGCGAGGCGCAGGTCTATTCGCAGATTTTGCCCTGTACCGCATCTCTTGCCACCGTGCTCGCTTACCGGCCGAAGGGCATCGTGCTGTCTGGTGGTCCGTCGAGCGTGTACGATAAAAAGGCGCCCTCGGTTTCCATGCAATTGTTCGAGCAAGGGATTCCCATCCTTGGGATTTGTTATGGCATGCAGCTGGTGACGCATCTCCAAGGAGGCGAGGTGGAGCGAGCGACCCACCGGGAATTTGGCCGGGCTGAGCTGACAATCGATGACCGATCGGATCTGTTCAAGGGCATCGGGGCGGGCGGTTCCACCGCTGTGTGGATGTCGCACGGCGATCGGATCGCGCGCATGCCGCCAGGGTTCCGTTCAATCGCCCACACGGAGAATTCTCCCATTGCGGCCATGAAACGTCACGATGCCAAGCAGCGCATCTACTGCCTTCAGTTTCATCCCGAAGTGGCGCACACGTCCGAAGGTGCCGGAATTCTAAAAAACTTTGTCTACGATATTTGTGGCTGCAAGCCGACCTGGACTATGCGGTCGTATGTCGAGACGGCCGTGGAACAGATTCGGGAGAAAGTCGGCACAGAGCGAGTAATCTGTGCGTTGAGTGGCGGGGTTGATTCGTCGGTGGCGGCGGCTCTCACCCACCGAGCGATCGGTGATCAGCTGACTTGCATTTTTGTGGATAATGGGGTGTTGCGGGCCGGTGAGCGCGATCAAGTGCAGAAGACGTTTGCCTCGCAACTCCATCTGAACATGCGGATCCTCGATCGCACGAGTCAGTTTCTGACGAGTCTGAAAAACGTCATCGATCCTGAACGAAAGCGCAAAATCATCGGGCTCTTGTTCATCAAGAATTTTGAAGTTGAATCCAAGAAGCTCAAAGGGATCAAGTATCTGGTGCAAGGCACGCTGTATCCCGACGTGATTGAAAGCGTGAGTTTCAAGGGTCCGTCGGCGACGATCAAGACGCATCACAACGTCGGCGGGTTGCCGACTAAAATGAAGCTGAAACTCATTGAGCCCCTGCGGGAATTGTTCAAAGACGAAGTGCGGGTGTTGGGCCAAGAACTGGGTTTGCCGGATGAGATCATCTGGCGACAGCCCTTTCCTGGTCCCGGATTGGCAATTCGCGTGCTCGGCGCGGTCACGAAGGAGCGTCTGGCAATCCTGCGCGGCGCAGAAACGATCGTCGATCAAGAAATTCGAGCCGCCGGACTGTATCGAGAAATTTGGCAGGCCTTTGCTGTTCTATTGCCGATCCGAACGGTGGGGGTGATGGGTGATCAGCGGACGTACGAGTACGTGATTGCGATCCGTGCGGTGACGAGCCTCGACGGCATGACCGCCGACTGGGCTAAGATTCCAGGCGATGTGCTGGGGAAGATGTCGAGTCGGATCATCAACGAAGTACAAGGTGTGAATCGGGTTGTCTATGACATCAGTTCCAAGCCACCGTCAACGATTGAGTGGGAGTAGGCCATCGAGAAGCGTGAACCATGTAAGTAAGTTGATTACTTCGAACGACGAGAGACGAACGATGCTTCACGGAAGGACCGCATGGAAGTCAGACTACAAAAACTCATCGCCGGGACCGGGCTTGCTTCACGACGCAAGTCTGAAGAGTTAATCACCTCCGGTCGCGTGACCATCAACGGCCATGTGGTGAAGGAACTTGGCACCAAGGTGGATCCTGACCGAGATCACGTCAAGGTCGACGGCAAGCACCTGCGGGCCGCGCAGCCCTACGTCTACCTCATCCTCAACAAGCCCAAAAATGTCATGTCCACCCTCGACGACCCCGAGGGGCGTCCAACCGTGAAGGATCTCTTGCACGGGGTGACGGTGCGGGTCTTTCCAGTCGGGCGGTTGGATTTCGATAGTGAAGGGCTCATGCTGCTGACCAATCATGGCGATCTCGCGCAGGCGTTGCTTCATCCACGCTACCATATCCCGAAAACTTATCTGATCAAGGTCAAGGGCGTGCTCGACGATGCCAAGATCGAGGCCCTTGAACGGGGCGTGAAACTCGAGGATGGGTTTACGGCACCGGCGAAAGTCATGAAGGTCAGCAAGGCGGAGAGCAATTCCTGGCTCGAAGTCACTATCCATGAGGGCCGGAAGCATCAAGTCAAGCGGATGATCGAGGCCGTAGGCCATTCGGTCATCAAATTGACACGCATACGTATGGGGCCCTTGCTCCTGGGGGATCTGGCATCAAGAGAATATAGGTTTTTGACCGATCGTGAGGCGAATCGCCTGCGCGAACTTGTGGAAGATCGCGTGGCGCGAGTCGAACGTCCGGAATTGGATGCGTCGGGAAAGCCTGCTCGTTGGAAGCCGCCGACGGAACCGGCTCCGCCGCGTCCCTCGAAGGCTGAGCGCTCAGGGCGAGGGCCGAAGTCTCAACGTTCCGAGCGAAGCTCACGGTCCCAGCGATCCGCCCGTAATGCCACACCTCAGCGACCTAGCAGGGGAGGAGGGGCACGGCGCACGGGATCCGGATCGCAATATCAGAGCTCGGCGCCACGGCCAGGTTCTCAGCCGTCCAAATACGGCGGGAAGCCTCAACGGCCTGGCCAAGGTAGTACGGCGCGGCGTACGGGATCCCGCTCTCAATATGCTCGTTCTACGGCACGATCAACCGGATCAGGTTCTCGGCCAGGAGCCAACCCTCGAGGTGCCGCCGGAAGCACGACACCGCGCGTGGGGTCAGGGCAACCGCCGCAGCGCTTCCAAGCGGGACCAGGTTTTCAGCGTTCCCGATCCGGGGGAAAAACTCAAGGGGTAGGTCGTGGCGCGACGGTGCGCCGCTCTGGCCAGGGCCAGAAATCTCAGCAGGGCCGACGTGGGGGACCATCCGCGTCGCGCCAGCGGGGTCCTGCCAGAAAGTCGCGGCCCTCAACGCGGAGACGAGCATGAAGATCAGGACCCATCGATGCGGAGAATTGACCAAGGCCCAGGTCGGACGACAGGTTATCTTAAACGGTTGGGTGCAACGTCGCCGCGATCACGGCACCGTGCTGTTTATCGACCTCCGTGATCGAACCGGGTTGACCCAGGTCGTCTTTAATGCGGAGCGTAACGCGGCGGTCCATCAAGCCGGCCATATCTTGCGCAGCGAATGTGTCGTGTCGATCAGCGGGCAGGTTATGGCCCGTCCGGAAGAATCGCGAAATTCGCATTTGCCGACCGGTGATATCGAGATCTTCGTCGATGCCGTTGAGATTCTCAACGAAGCCAAGACGCCCCCCTTCATGATCGAGGATGACCTTGAGATCACCGAGGCGCTACGTTTGAAATACCGTTACCTCGATCTCCGACGCCCAAAAATGCAACGGTTGCTTGAGTTACGCCATGGAGTTATGCAGGCTGTGCGAGCGTTCTTGAATGCGGAGAGTTTCCTTGAGGTGGAAACTCCAATGTTGACGAAGAGCACGCCGGAAGGCGCGCGGGATTATCTCGTGCCGAGCCGCGTCAATCCAGGAATGTTTTACGCGCTGCCTCAGTCGCCGCAGCTCTTCAAACAGGTGCTGATGGTGAGCGGGGTAGATCGCTATTACCAAATCGCCCGCTGTTTCCGCGATGAAGATTTGCGCAACGACCGCCAGCCGGAATTTACCCAGATCGACCTCGAAATGTCGTTCGTAGATCGCGACCAGGTCATGTCGCTCATGGAGCGGATGATCGTCTCTGTGTTCAAGACTGCCGGCGCAGTGCAATTGCCCGTGCCGTTTCCGCGGATGACGTATGCCGAGGCTATGGGGCGTTATGGGTCGGACAAGCCTGATCTTCGGTTCGGGATGCCGTTGCACGATGTCACTGCGTTTGCCGCGAAGAGCGAGTTCAAAGTGTTCAAGGAAGCCGCGACCAAGGGCGGGCTGGTGAAGGCCTTGATCGTGTGTGGTGGGGCATCTATGGCGCGAAGTCGAATCGACGCGCTGGGTGAGACGGCGAAGAGCTTCGGCGCCAAGGGCCTGGCTTGGTTGAAGATCACGGCGGAAGGCCAGCTGGAATCGGTGATTGCCAAGTTTCTCGATGCCCAAGCGTTCGGGCTAGCCCTGCCGGAAGCGAAGCCCGGCGATTTGGTCCTATTCGGCGCCGACAAGCCAGCGGTGGTGCATGATGTGTTGGGACGTATTAGGCTGCAGCTCGGTGAGGAACTCAATCTCATCGACAAGCAGGCCTGGAAGCCTCTCTGGGTGACGGAGTTTCCGTTGCTGGACTATTCGCCGGAAGAGAAACGCTATATCTTTATGCACAACCCCTTTGCCGCACCGATGGATGAAGACCTGCCGTACCTGGATACGGAGCCCTTGAAAGCGCGAGCCAAGGCCTATGACATGGTGCTGAACGGGAGCGAAATCGGTGGCGGCAGCATTCGAAACCACCGGAGCGACACCCAGTTTCGGATTCTCGATCTGTTGGGAATCGGCAAGGAACAGGCTCAAGCCAAATTCGGCTTCCTGCTGGAGGCGTTGGACTATGGCGCGCCTCCACACGGTGGAATCGCCTTCGGCCTCGACCGCTTGATTATGCTGCTGGGCGGCGCCGACTCCATTCGTGATGTCATCGCCTTCCCAAAGACCCAGCGCGCGCAATGCCCGCTGACCGAGGCGCCGTCTTCGGTGAGTGCCGACCAGTTGAAGGAATTGCGGATCAAGCTGGATCTCGTCGAGTAGGAGGGGGTTCGACCCATGGCCGGCAATACGTTTGGCCGAGTCTTCACCGTTACCTCATTCGGCGAGAGCCACGGGCCGGCGATCGGGTGCGTCGTCGATGGCTGTCCGCCCGGCCTCGTCCTTTCCACCGCAGATATCCAGCAGGATCTCGACCGACGCAAGCCCGGCACCTCGCGCCACGTCACTCAGCGGCAGGAGTCTGATACCGTCGAGATTCTCTCCGGTGTGTTCGAAGGCAAAACCACTGGCACGCCAATCGCCCTCCTCATCAGAAATGAAGATGCCCGCAGTCGTGACTACGGCAATCTCGCGGAGACCTTTCGTCCCGGCCACGCCGATTACACCTATTGGCAGAAATATGGGATCCGCGATCACCGTGGTGGAGGTCGATCTTCCGCGCGTGAAACCGCGGTGCGTGTCGCCGCCGCGGCGATTGCCAAGAAATGGCTCTTAGAAAAATATGGCGTGGTGATTCGCGGGTATCTCAGTCAGCTTGGGCCGATAGAATTGCCGTTCAGAACGTGGGATGCGGTCGACGTCAACGCCTTCTTCTCGGCAGATCCCGACAGCGTGGCGACGTGCGAGACCTTTATGGATGAACTGCGAAAGGCCGGTGATTCCGTCGGGGCGAGGATTACGACGGTCGCGGAGCATGTGCCGGTCGGGTGGGGAGCGCCGGTCTATGCGAAGCTGGACGCCGACTTGGCAGCCGGCATGATGAGCATCAATGCCGTGAAGGCGGTTGAGATCGGATCGGGTTTCGAGTCGGTCGTTCAACGCGGCTCCGAACATGGCGACGAACTGACGCCGGAGGGGTTTCTTTCCAATCATGCCGGTGGCATTCTTGGCGGCATCTCGACCGGCCAAGATGTGGTCGTGACGATCGGTATTAAGCCGACCTCGAGCATTCGTGTCCCGCGTCGATCAATCGACAAGCTGGGGAATCCGGTGACGGTGGAGACCAACGGCCGCCACGACCCTTGCGTCGGGATCCGAGCGACGCCCATCGCCGAAGCTATGATGGCCCTTGTATTGATGGATCATGCCCTCCTGCATCGCGCGCAGAATGCCGACGTGAAGACCTCCACGCCGAAGATTGCGGCGTCTGCCAACACATCACCCGCGCCGCGTAGATCCGCCGGCTCAGCAAAAGCCAACTCCGATCCAATCGAAGCCTAGCGGCCACATGGCCAGGCTTCCGATCATCGACATTCAGCATGCCACCGTCTGTCGCGGCGATACGCGTGTGTTTTCTGACTTTTCGTTGACTCTTCAGGAAGCTGAACACGTTGCCATCCTCGGGCCCAACGGGGCCGGAAAGTCGACCTTTCTCAAGTTACTCACCGGCGAAGTCCATCCGATGGCGCTCGAGCATACCCGCCTGCGACTGTTTGGCGAAGAGCGATGGAATGTTTGGGATGTGCGAAAGAAGCTGGGAATCGTCTCGTCCGACCTGCAGCGGGATTACCTGATTTGCGCCGAAGGTCGCAACGTAGTTCTCTCCGGGTTCTACGCCAGCAACGACACCTACGACCATCAAACGTTTACCCAGGCGCAGGTGAGTCGGGCAAACGATGTGATGCGCGAGCTGGGAATCGAGTCCTTCGCGCCGCGTTCATTCGGACATCTCTCGACAGGGGAGCAGCGCCGGTTTCTGTTCGGACGAGCGTTGGTCCACGATCCACCGGTACTCGTACTTGATGAGCCGACCAGCGGACTTGATCTCAAAGCTTGCTTCCAGTATCTGGATCTCGTGCGGGCACAGATCCGCAAGGGCAAGACCGTCGTACTCGTCACGCACCATCTGCATGAAATTCCACCTGAGATTGATCGCGTGATCTTCCTGAAAGGCGGACAAATTCATGCGGATGGACTGAAATCCGCCCTACTCACCAACGACCACCTCAGCAACCTCTTCGACCGCCGTATCGTTCTCGCCCAGGCCAACGGCTGGTACCAAGCGTTGCCGGGGTGATGTCTCTGACGGATACGGCTATGCACGGTGTGCTGGGGTCGGTCTCCTTGCTCTCACCTCTATCCCCCTCCCAGCGTGACGGTGAACGTTAGATTCGTATCGATCCGGCGGACTTTCACTGCAACCTTCTGGCCCGGTGTGGTCCTCTCGATGAGGTAATTCTTCAGATGAGCGGCATCGTCGATCTCGGTGTCCTCCACCGCGATAATGATGTCGTGTTTTTGGATGCCGGCTGATTTCGCTGGCTCCATCACGTCCTTGACCGCCATCCTCCACTTGGTCCCGTCCTTCACCGCTACCATATGAATGCCCATTCTGGAGAAGGCCAGGGGTTTCCCTTCCAGCGCGGCGGTGATAATTCGTTCGGCAAGTCTCGCGGGGATGGCAAAAGCCATACGACTACAGCGAGCGGTGGAGTCGTCGCGTTCGGTTTGGATGATGGCGTGCATGATGCCGACCACGTCGCCCTGGTCGTTGAAGAGTCCGCCGCCGGAGTTGCCACTGCAGGCAGCCACATCGGCTTGAATCAACCGCGTGTCTACCGTTTGGAGGAAGGTATTGGTATTGCCCAGGTGCCCGAAGGACATGGTTGGGCCCCAGCCCATGGGATAACCAACGGTGAAGACGTCCTGTCCCGGCTGCACGTCACCAGAGGCGAACGAGACACCCGCGAGCAGTTTGGCACGATGTGCCTCGGTGACACGATAGACGACGACGTCTATGAAGGCGCTGTCGCCGATCAGATCAGCCGGAATTTCGTGGAGATCGGTGGTCAGGATACGGATCTGTTTCTGAAGGAGGGTGCCGGTCGTGACATCCTGTTTTTCCGCGGCGTGCCGGGCGGTGACAATATAGCCGTCGCGAAGATGAAAGCCGGTGCCACGAACAAGAATCTTCCCTGGTTTGTCCGGGGTGCGTTGATCCTGCGTGTCTTCCAGCACACCGATGGTGGCTAGTTTTGCCCGGTCGAGGGCCGCGGCATCGACGGCGGCTTCAGCCTCGGAGAGAAGTCCCGTTACAAGACTGACGCAGGCAACCATGAGTACCGTACAACGCAGGATAGGATGTGGGGAGCGAGCTGATGCGAGCGACATAGAAAACCGTTCCTTTCGTGAGAATGTCGTCAGGCATTCAGTATAATCTAGAGCTGATCCTTGAGGGAATGTCCTTCACTGCCGGCGTGAGGTCGGTAGCAGGCCTGCTCGCTGCCATGGCATCGCATATGGGGCTGGGCTATGCTGTGAATATGCTGCGCTGCACATACAAACGAGTTTCATGACGATGCTGGTGCTGCTGGCTGGCTGCTCGTCCACCTCGATTATTCCTGAGCCACTGGAACCACAGATCGACAAGTCCGTGACATTCAGTCAGCTTTTGGAGTCACCCGATTCGTATCGTGGCAAGGTGTTGGTCTTGGGCGGGGAAGTGCTAAAGGCGAAGCGATGGACGGCGGCACCCAGCTGGAGGTATTGCAGCGTCCCTTGGATGTCGATCAGGGACCGGTGGCCGAGCGAACGGCATCGAAAGGCCGATTTCTGGCATGGCAGAAGGAGTTCCTCGATCCGCCACAATTGCAGACGGCACCAGAGTCACTATTGTCGGGGAGGTAACTGATGCGGTGCTCGACAAGATGGATGAGGCCGACTATCGTTACCCGACCTTGGAGATACAACATCTCCACCGATGAGAGGCCCGTCGGATTGAAGATCCACAAGCGCAGGGACCCTGGTGGGGGGTATTCGGCGGGGTCGGTATCGGCGGGGGCAGCCGCAGTGGAGGCCGCATCAGCATCGGGTTCTAGGTCGGTGGTCAAGTCAATGCCGGGAGTGTTTATGACAGAGACACTTGTGGTTTGCGCACGATGCGATCGACGGTTTCCTATTCATTTTTTTAAAAACACCAGGAACGCGACTTCAGTTGCCACGCTAGCCGACGGTAGATAGCCGATCAGGGACTGTTTCATTAGAATCGGGCCAGAACAGTAAGATGCGATGCCGGAAATGCTCGGATGGCAATGCTAGCTGGCACGACCGTCTTTGCTTTCAAGGTGGTGCCGAGACGAGGCATCACGCCGGTCGGACGCGGCCTTTGATTCGAGCAGAGCGAGGGGACTGACGCACACCCTTTTGGGGAATGAAGTGAGCTAGGAGCGCCCGCCGGAAAAGGTATCGCAGGCATGAGGATCGCCAGACTGGAGCCCTCGTCGCAGCCACGTCTTGCGTTGTTCGGATGAGCCGTGGGTCCAACGTTCCGGTTGCACCTCTCCTTGGGACAGTTTTTGTAGACGATCATCTCCGATGGCCGCGGCTGCGGCCAGGCCTGCTTCGAAATCGCCGGGCTCGATGAGATTTCGCCTGTGCTGGGCCTGGTAACCCCAGACGCCGGCAAAACAATCTGCCTGGAGTTCCATGCGAACCGAGAGCGCGTTGCGTTCCGAGGTGGAAATCCGTTGCTGCATCCGCGTGACCTTCTCGGCGACACCCAGCAGATTCTGGACATGGTGTCCGATCTCATGGGCAATGACGTAGGCCTGGGCGAAGTCGCCGGGTGCGCCGAGCCGTTCGGCCATTTCCTGAAAAAAAGACAGGTCCAAATAGACCTTGCCGTCACTAGGGCAGTAGAAGGGGCCGACCGCAGACGAGGCCGTGCCGCAGGCGGACCGAACCGCCTCGGTGAATAACACCAGTTGAGGATTCTGATAAGCACGGCCCATTGTCGGCAGAAGTTCTCGCCAGGTATCCTCGGTATCGGCAAGGACGACGGAGGCAAATTTGCCGAGGCTGTCGGTGGGGGCGCCGATCGGTCCTGGTCGGTCTGGTTCTGAGGACGTGGTGATATCCTGCACGCCGTTGAGCATATTGAGGAGCGTGAGTGGATTAGTCCCTGTCAAAAAACTCACTGCAAGAATGACCGCAATCCCCCCGAGTCCAATGCCGACGCCCGATCTGGCCGGACCCATTCCCCGACGATCTTCAACGTTTTGGCTTTCCCGTTGGCCGCCCCATCGCATGGTTGGACTCCTTGAATGAGATGTGCCGCGCGTGCCTATCGGCAAACTGACTCAAGGGAAGTCTCAAGTCAAGCTGACATATCGAGCAAGGATGTCGATAATGATTCCACTGAAACGGCATCGATAGCATGTTGTGACCGGTCCATATCGGGAGTAGACATGCTTTGGATAGGTTCGTTACACTGAGCGTATGATGACTACTATGGTGCCTTTCCGTCGATTCGCGCTGACCACATTCACTAGTCTCGGGCTGCTTGCCCTGCTTCAAGGATGTCAGACTCCCTCGGGCTTGCCGCCGAGTGTGAACTTGAAGCCTAGTTTGGCGGCGCCGGAATGCCCCAAGATCGGCGGCATCTATGAATTGAATGGCGAGGCGTTACCGGGCATGGTGGATTTCTATCGGAACCGGAACAGCAAGTTAACTTTGAATGCCATGCTCGGTGTGGCGGCGCCTGCGGATATTTTGCAGGATGCGGTACGGGTGGAGCTGTTGCATGACGACACGCTGGAATTGGTCAATCGACATGATGGCGCAATTACGGCCCATCAGCTCGACTTGCAGCCGGAGGATCGCGTGACCTGCAACCGCAATCACATTACGATCTATCGAACCCGGTTCGAGGGGGGCGATGACCCGGAGCCGCTCCGCAACATTTCAAACATCGCGCAGGATCTGACAGTGGAAGGGGATGGTACGCTCCTTGTCAGAACCCGCATCATGAACCAGAGCAAATCTGCTTTCTTCAGCACACCGATGCCACAGGAAGAGTATGGGGCCCGATTCAGACGTCTCGATTGACCACTTGCTCTCGACCTGCTCGTATGACTCCCCCTGCTCATATGCCTCATTTCTTTTCCGCCTCCTTACTCCAGCACCTCGTCTGGTGGTAGTGTGCTACTGCCTCTGGCATTGAAAATACTCAGAGCATCTCCCTATGACAGCCCATACCAGGCTTCGCACTCTTGCATTTCACAAGCCCTATGATGTGCTGCCTTGCTTTACCGATCCGGAGGGGCGTCCGACGCTGGGCGACTATATTAATGTACCCGGCGTGTATGCAGCCGGTCGGCTTGATCGTGACAGCGAGGGGCTGGTGCTGCTGACCTCAGACGGTTCGCTGGCTCATCGGATAACTGACCCGCAACACCATCTCCCCAAAGTATATTTGGTTCAAGTGGAACGAATTCCTGATGCGGCCGCCTTGGAACGCTTATGCAAGGGGGTGGTTGTCAGCGGGACATGCACGAGGCCTGCGCAGGCTCGCCTATTGGAAGCGCCACCGCAGTTGCCGGACCGGCCAGTTCCGATTCGATTCCGGAAGCAGGTCCCCACCGCCTGGCTGGAACTTACATTGCGCGAAGGAATGAATCGGCAAGTGCGCCGTATGACTGCCGCAGTGGGCCATCCCACCTTGCGATTAGTGCGGGTCGCGATCGGCCCGATCACGTTGGGGGATCTCCTGCCCGGTCAGTGGCGGGAGCTGACAACGAAACAAACCGACGAGATGTATCGCCCGATGTAGGAGACCGGTATTTGCTGCCGAACCTGGAGGAAAACATCCAATGAATGCGATTGATCGAATCATAGTCAGTTTAGGTGCCCTGCTGTTAGCTTTATCGGTTGCCGTCTCCCTATCCCATGCGGACAGTACGGTGATTACCGGACCGAGCCGTTATTCCGTTTCTGAGACAATTGATCGGATTGGGAAGGCGGTTACCGACAATGGCATGACGCTGTTTGCTCGCATCAACCATGCAGAAGAGGCGAGGAAAGCTGGATTGCCGATGCTGCCCATGGAATTGCTGATTTTCGGAAATCCAAAAGGCGGCACGGCGCTTATGGTAGAAAGGCCGACAGTGGGGATTGATCTACCGATGAAGGCTTTGGCCTGGGAAGATCAGACGGGGCGCGTGTGGCTGTCGTATAACACCCCTAGCTTGTTGCACGTACGACATGGGCTACCGGAGGAGTCTGCGGCTCGGCTCGATCCGGTGGGGAAACTCCTTGAACTCGCGGTAGAGTAGCCGTGGCCTCATAAGTCGTGCGTTGGAAAAAGAAACGAAGAGGATTAAGATGGGCCACAATTTCCGCACAATGCTCCCAGCCCACGAACATGATGCTTCTGCCGCGTGGATTCTGAAGCTCTTTGGCAGGAAATCAGACGAGGAGTGAAATGGGTGGTATTGCCGAATCGCTTCTACGAGACGGGAGATCGACCATGTGGTCACAGACCAGAGACGTGAGCAGGTGGTTTGTATTGGTGGCGCTCTATGGCACCGGTTTCGTGCCTGCGGTGTCCGCGTTAGGAACCACGCCTGAGCCCGTGCCCGTGGCCGACATGAGGCACATCAAAAAATTTGTCTCAGTAGAAGTGCAGACCCAGGGAACCGCCGAGAAGTTAGGCATCAGCGGGGCCGAGCTGACCGATGTGACCCGGATGACACTACTCAATAAGGTGCCGGGAATTGCGCTTGAAGGATCGAGTGGCCCGTCTCCCGACGCCTCCGAGCGGCTTAACCAGCTCGGATTTTTCACCTGCGAAGTTTGGACGGTTGGGGAACAATACATTGCTGCCTATCATGTGGATTGCACTGCAGGCTCCTATACGCCACAGAAAACACCGGGTAGTCTGTGGAACCAGGCGATCCTAGGGTATGGGCCGAAAGACGAAGTGTCTGACGCAGTCCGAAAAGGGGTACGCGCAATGGTCGAGCTCTTTGCAGCCACTTTCGTGACAGCCCGCGGGGATGCGTCTGGCCGGTAACAAATGGCCTGCAAGCGCAAGTGACGGCTACCCTTCCGCGTCTGTCTTGACGTGCGGCCTGGGGGGCGGCGATATTCAGCCATTCTCAATGGCGCTTCTATCCGTCCTTCCCTGACGCTAACTATGCGTCGAGATGGGAACCATCGCACCATTATCTACGTCCGTCCGGACACATAGTCTCTTGGCGAAAGAGATGGAATAGCCGATTACAACGGTGCTTAGATGAACCGTTTGTCCGCACCGAGTTGCAGCACTCACCGCTATTGGTGCGCCAATTCCCCCGAGTGAATGTGGATACCAAACATCGCCGGCAGCATAGGGACGGGGCCTGTAACTTGTCTTCAGAAACTTGAGGCGCACTTCGTCGTTGAGGAGTAGTCGCTGCGCGTCGATGATGGCGTGCAATGTATAATTCTACCTAAGAAGTCTGGCTCACTAATTATCACCGATGAAATTATCTCCATGATTGGTTAGTTCTCGGTTATTCGAAACAGCGCACTCTCCCTGAGAAGGTGAACATCCGCATCTCGATCGTGAGCCGGCTTTTACGAGCGTGATGGCGGCAGGCCAAGCGGGCGCTTGGAATCCATCGTCGTTCGGCCTCAGAGCGGCTAAAACAGCATCCTTGCGATACTCGCCCTGGTACGGTGGGCCGGTATCGAGATAGCTGATTGCGTAGGCGGAAATCCTGAGCCCGCATTTGTGGGTGATCTCTGCGATTCGCCTTAAGGACGATGGACGCCTTACGGATGCTTCCTCCTGTGGTGGAGCTGGTCTTGAGATGTTTCTGCACGGTGAGCGAAGTCGAGTACGTATCAAACTTGAGCTCGATCTGAAACCATGGGGGCAGATCACCAAGGCGTTCAGTTACACATTCTCCACATCCGCAATAATCGTGTGCAGTCCACTCGAACCAGCGGGCTGTGGGCGGATGAGATCAGCAATCTGAAGCTGTCCCTTGCTATCGATGGCGCGGACGGCGACTTGGTACTTGCCGCGTTTCGGCGGTCGCCAGGTATAGTTCCAGATCACCCATGAATATGGCGACATGGGCGTTTCGAGCTCGCAAGACTCCCACGTTCTGGCTGCATCCAAACTGATTTCCACTTTGCTGATCGAGTTTGGGCCGCCGAAAGCAATGCCGCGGAATCGTTGCTCGGGACCGCGCAATGTCTGATAATGGCCGGGAGAGTCGATGCGGGAGAACGTTTTGATCGTGCCGTCGTCGGTCCATCCTTTGCGCTGCCAATAGCCGCGATAGTCCCCTGCATAGGCTTCGATTTCCACAATCCATTTGACGTTCTTAATTCCGTAAAGCCCCGGTACAAGCAGGCGTAGCGGGAAGCCGTGTTCCTTCGGCAGCTTCTCGCCGTTCATCAGAAATGCGAGCATCACATCGTCTTGCATGGCGCGTGTTAGTGGAATGCTGTCGTCGTAGGCGTCCGCACCGCGGAAGACTATATCGCGCGTGGTTTCTTCATCGATTTCTGCTTCCTGCAACAGCTTTTTAAGCGAAATGCCCCGCCAGCGGGCATTCCCAAGGCTGTCCCCCCCGGGTAATGTGTCGATGCACATGAGTGTCGAAACCTGCTCAAAATTGTCGCGATTCAACAACTCACGCCAGTTCAGCGACAGCGGTTTCTTCACTTCGCCTTTGACTGATAGTCGCCACTGGTCCTGGCGAAGGTCGCGAGAGAGGTTAAATGGGGAGTCAGAATAGTTCACGACATAGAATTTTTGGTTTTGTGTGAAGTAATTGGTCTCGCGCGGGGGCATGGCGAACATCCGTCCGAATAATGATCCGACTGCGTCGCACCCGCCGGTAAGCCCTGCCGCAGCCGCAATTCCAGTGAGCTTTAGAAGGTTTCTGCGTTTCAGTGAGAGCCAATTTTCCATGGAAATACTCTGCGACAATAAAAAGATGAATGCAAGGCTTGACTCTGGAAAGCCAGATTGATATAAAAGCGCACGTTTGATCCAGCCTAGTGGCCGATGCGGTCGTAAGCCCCGCGACGGATTCTCAGGGAACCCTGATCAAAAAATATCTCCTGGTCCTCTTGACAAGACCAACGCCGCGGAGTAAAGTGCGCGGCTCGCGTGATGAACGCGAACAGTTCTTTGACAACTGAATAGAGCGAGAAACGAGTAAGGTAAGGTGTATTGAAGAGGTGGCCCTCGGGTCCAATTTCAAGTAGAACCTTTATGAGAGTTTGATCCTGGCTCAGAACGAACGCTGGCGGCGCGCCTAATACATGCAAGTCGAGCGAGAAGGTGTAGCAATACACTTGTAAAGCGGCGAACGGGTGAGGAACACATGGGTAACCTACCATCGAGTGGGGAATAACCAGCCGAAAGGTTGGCTAATACCGCGTACGCCTCCGAGTCTTCGGATTCAGAGGGAAAGCTACACTGAGAGTGTGGCGCTCATTGATGGGCTCATGTCCTATCAGCTTGTTGGTAGGGTAACGGCCTACCAAGGCTTTGACGGGTAGCTGGTCTGAGAGGACGATCAGCCACACTGGC